>CP004371.1:1752500-2996250 GCA_000597885.1 Flammeovirgaceae bacterium 311 | reverse complement strand
TTTTCGCACCCTCCAGATCTACCATGTGTATCTGGTCAATACCATGTGCTTCAAACTTTTGTGCTACCTCCAGTGGGTTCACATCATATTTGGTAACCTTGTTGAAATTGGCTTTGTCAACATGAACACACTGACCTTTGATCACCGCAATTGATGGTACGATCTTTATCATATAAAATAGAATCTGAAAAATAGAACAATGCCGCCAGCTAAACGGCAGCTGCAAACTGTGCCTGCTTAAACGCAAAGTAATGCACAAATCTCAATTTTCCGCTATTTTGCCCTGGCAGGCACCTACAAATTACACAAAATCATCTAACTCTACAAGCTTGAATCCTTCTCCGCGCACACTAAGGATCTGCAGGCGCGGGTCTTGCCGCAGCAGCTTGCGCAGCTTAGTAATATACACATCCATGCTGCGGGCATTGAAGTAACTGTCGTTGTGCCAGATAGCATTAAGTGCTTCGGTACGATCCAGGGTCTGTCCCTTTCTTTCGGCCAGCATTTTTAAAAGTGCAGCCTCCTTGGCAGTAAGCGAGGTGCTTTCTCCTCCTTCTATTTTCAATTCCTGCTGCTGTGGCATAAATACATAGCGGCCAATTTGCAGGGGTCCTTCCGGAGTGGCGCTAATAGCAGAGCTGCTGCGCCGCAGTATGGCCTGTATGCGCAACAGCAGCTCTTCCAGGCTAAAGGGCTTGGTAATATAATCGTCAGCACCCAGGCGAAAGCCATTCAGCGTATCTTCTTTCAGACTTTTGGCAGTCAGAAAAATAATAGGCACCTGCTGGTTACGGGCTCTTATTTTTTCCGCCAGGGTAAAACCATCCATTTGCGGGAGCATTACATCCAGCAGGCAGAGGTCAAAGCTTTCCTGCTCAAAAGCGTGCAGGCCAAGCAGGCCGTTTACGGCCAGCCTGGTGGTGTAGCCTTTTACCTGCAGGTACTCCTGCAGAATTTGCCCCAGGTTGGGGTCATCTTCCACTACCAGAATATTAGCTTTTTGCATGCAGGGGCTGAGTTAGGGGTAAGGTTACAGTAAAACGGCTGCCTGCTTCCGGTTTGCTCTGCAGCTTTATCTGGCCGCCGTGGGCTTCGGTGCTGTAGCGTACAAAGGCCAGGCCCAAACCAAATCCTTTTACATTATGCACATTTCCGGTGGGCACCCGGTAAAATTTATCAAATATTTTCTCCTGATTTTCGCGGCTGATGCCAATGCCTTTATCAGCCACCGTTATGGCAATGGCTGCTTTATCATTCAATAGCGTATTAGTGGTATACACGTCAATATGGGGTGCTCCTTCAGAGTACTTAATGGCATTTTCCAGCAAGTTGTTTAAAATTCCCGTCAGGTGCAGTCGGTCTGCCTGTATGGTTTGATCCAGGGCATCGAGCTGCAGCTTTATGCTGCCTTCTGCTGGCAGCTGTAGCCTGTAGATATCGGCAATGCCCTCTATCAGCTCATGCACAGCTACCGTCTCCAGCTTTAGCACAGGCTTTTGTTTCTCCAGGCGTGCTATTTGCAGCACCTTTTCTACCTGCTGCCCCAGGCGGCGGTTTTCCTGGTTTATAATGCCCAGGTATCGATCCTGTATGCCGGGTTGCCGGTTCAGGTCGGGATCATGCAGCGCTTCGCAGGCCATGCTGATGGTAGCAATAGGCGTTTTCAGCTCATGCGTCATGTTGTTGATAAAGTCATTCTTTATTTCGCTTAGTTTCTTCTGGCGAAGAATGGTTTGTACCGCATAAGCAAAACAACCCATCACAATCAGCATCAGCAGGGCAGAGGAGGCCAGGGTGCTGCTCATGCGGCTAAGCAGGTAGCCTGTCTGGTTGGGCAGGTACACGCTCAGATAACTATGGGCCCTGAAAATATCGTTTGGAAAGAGAGCTGCCTGATACAGGTTGGCCGTATCGGGCAGGGTACGGGTGCTTTGGTACACCAGCTGCCGGCGCGGTCCCTGCAGTACAGCCCAGTGATAATCGGCATCTACACCTCTGTTTTTCAGCGCCTGTTGCAACAGGGTATCTATCTGCACAGAGTCTATGCGTTTTTTTAGCGAGAGTTCTTCGGCCATAAACTGCCTGAGGTAGAGCTGGTCTACCTGATGCCGGTGTCGCATTCGCTCCTGCAGGGCTTTGGCAACTGCATCCTGGTATGGGTTGTCTTCCTGCATTTTTGGGGTGCTTCTGCTGGCAGCCGGGAGGTCTACCACGATCTGGCCATTCTCGATGCGCACTTTTTTACCCAGGGAATCCAGCGGAACAGGAGCCATCTCCGGGGCAGGTGGAAAGGGAGCCCCCGGCACATCGGTTATCTGGGTGTAGTAGGTAAAGCGGTTGTGCTGATAGTTGAATTTTACTACTTCCTGCTTTTCCAGCTTGCGGCTAACCTCCACCAGCGCCTCCTGAATGTTACGGGAAAGTTCATCTTCCTTCAGGTGCACGGCGGTTTTTATCCAGTAGAGCTGAAAGAAGATGAGTCCCAGTACCGCCAGGCTCATCAAAATGCTCAGGATGTAAATTTTGGTACGTGTCATGCTTCTACTAAAATACGTTCAAAAGCACTTAAAATTCCCCTTTTAACATACTTTAACATTAATTAAGAATACGTTAACACCTGCGAAAGGGGCTAATCCATACTTTTGATCATGTAACAATCTATAATTTTTAGCCATGAAAAAAGTAACCTTATTTTTAATACTGGGCCTGGTATGTGGGTGGGGTAGCCAGCAAGTACAGGCGCAGGAACAGGAGAATGCCTCCGAACCTAAAGTCAGGATCACCATACACCAGAAAAACGGTGAAACGACTGTTTATGAATATGACAGCCGGGAAGAAATGCATAACGATGAACGCCTGAAAGCGCTGAACGTGCCTTTGTTCCCGGAAGACAGCTTTGGTATGGAGTATGCTGATGCAATTGCCAGGGACCGCTTTATGGTAGATGCCGACCGCTTAAGGCTGATGGCAGACTCGCTCAGGGGCAGGCAGTTCAGGTTTTCCATTGATAGCAGCCTGTTAAACCAGATAGACAGGACCAGCTTTTCTATCATCCGGGAAAGAGATGGTGGTTTCCCGGATATGCTCCGGAGGCCGGATAGTGCAGATATGGAGCGGCTTCACCGGGATATGAAGGTATTCAGGTTTCAGGGGGTGCCTTTTTCTGATGATGAAATGCCTTACCTGAAGGAAACGCCCGAAGATCTTCAGAAAATGCTGCAGGCAAGAGGCCTGGCTTTGGGGAGCGGGCATCAGGTAATATGCTTCAGTCTTTCAGATTCAGTACCTGTCCCCCCGGTTCCGCCCGTGCCACCTGTACCTGCCGAAGTACCCGGGCTGGCTCCTCTGCCAGAGCAGGTTCCCGAAGCACCTGATGCAGAGCCGGAGCTGCCTGCCGCACCTGCTGAAGCTCCGGCCTGGCTGGATGAACTTAGGATTTATCCCAACCCGGCAGATGATCAGGTACAGATAAGCTTTAAAACAAGTGAAAGGGGCGCTGCCATGCTTAGGCTCATCGATTTAAGTGGTAAGCTGGTTTACGAAGAAAAACTACCTGCTGCCGGCAGCACCATTGAAAGAACTGTTAAGATTCCGCAGGGCATAAAAGGCACAATGGTGCTGCAGATTCAGCAGGAAGGCAAAACCTACAGCCGCCGCATTATGCTTGAATAGTATTTTATTACCTCTTCATACACCTGAAAACCGCCTGTGCAAATGCAGCCGGTTTTTTTATCGCCTGAAGCGCGGGCCAAACCGTACGATTACCCACACCACCAGCAGGAGTATAAATACCCAGGCCGGAATCTGGCCGGGCAGCACGGTTTCGTTCAGGATCAGCAGCAAAACAGCAAGCAGTAAAATGATAATGGCATTCAGGTGTGGTCCCATGGAAGAGCTTAAAGTTTCTGCACTAAAAATATAAAAAGAAAAGATACAGGCGTATAAAAGGGGCTGACTGCTAACTAAACTCGTTGGTTTTTTTCATAATCCTGTTGATTACCCGGTTCAGCTCATGGGTAGTCGTAATCAGATAACCAAGCCATTCCTTGTTTTCAGGGTTAAGCTCATCCTCCCTGATCAGCTGGGTAATGCCCATAATGGTGGCTACAGGTTTACGAACTTCCCTTACGTAAAGGCTGGCAATTTCTTCCAGCTTTTCGTACTGCTGTTGCTCTTTATCAATATTTGTTGCATTAAGGGCAATGCCAATAAGGTTTTCATCGGCATCGTGCACCTTAAAAAACCGTAGCCTGTACCATAGCTCAACACCCGGGGAGAACTTAAGCTTTTGTATCAGCTCAGAGCCCTCTTCTGATAAAGCCTGCTGAATATGCATGCGGAAAAGCTCTTCGGTACCAGGAGGTGAATAAAGCCAGAAAGAGTCTCCCTCGGCAATTTCTCTGTTAAAAAAGGTACTGGCAAATTCTGCAGCAACCCGGTTGAAGGATATAACTTTGAAATCGGTGCTGATGAGGATGTTAAGGTCGGAGGTGCTATTTAGGATGGCAATTAGCTTGTTATTGGCTTCCTGTATATTTTCCTCTACCTGCTTTCTTTCAGTGATGTCTTTTAACAGTACAGAAAGCCCATCTTCGGAGGGGTATATGGTACGTTCAAACCAGGTGTTGGTTTTATACCAGTATTCCTCAAACCGAAGCGTGATATTTTCTTCTACTGCCTTCTGGTAATAGGCGAATAACTCATCGCCTTTGATTTTGGGCAGCACCTCCCAGATGAGGCTGCCCAGGATCTGTTCGGTTGGAAAGCCTACAATTTCAGAAAAGACCTTATTGGCCTTGATAAATCTCCACTCCCTGTCAAGGATATAAAATCCATCAGTGATGTTATCAATTACAATATCGAGTTTATCGGTATTTTTTTTGAGTTCGGCCTGTGCAGCTTCACTTTCAGTAATATCGTAGCCAATGCACATTATTTCTGCTACCTCGCCCGATGTATTCAGAAGGGCAGAGAATTCATAAAAAGACAGAAACCAGCCTCCGTAGCCATCGGTCTTGCGTAACTGTACCGGGATGGCCTTACTCGGGTTGGCAATGCTCATCATGGCGGCATTCCTGCAGGTTTCCAGGTCATCGGGATAGATGGTCGATTCGAAAGGCAGACCTACAAGATCTGGCGCAATAAAGCTGAATTTTCTGGCAAATGTCTGATTAACATAAGTATACCTGCCCTCCATATCAACCCTTATCAGGTAGAAAGTGTCGGAACTCTCCAGGTGTGCATATAAACCAGCCGGTAAATTAGGGTCCGCCATTGATGGGTATGTGTACTGTTATGTTTGTTTTTTTGCTGACAATTATTTGTGCTGAACTGCCAGGTGGTGCCTTAAGGTACTATTTATGAATTGTTCATAGGTGCTTTTGCCTTTACAGATCTTTAATATATTAATGATTTTTATTGTTTTGACACCGGTTGATAGGTGCCAGGCGAGAACTGGCTGGCTATCGTAAGGTGCTGCCAGGTTATCATTTCTGCCAGGTTGAGCAGCGGCCGTGTATTGCTGTTTAACCAATTTCGCTTGTTTTGATTACAATCTGATGAATAACACGGTCCAGCTCCTGGGTAGTTTTCCTTAGATGGCCAAACCATTCTTTGTTTTCGAAAGTCAGGTCTTCCTGCTCAATAAGCTGGGTAATGCCCAGAATAGTAGCCACTGGCCGTCGTATGTCATGAGAATACAGGTTGGCAATTTCTTCCAGTTTTTCGTACTGCCGCTGCTGCTGGTTTATGTTAGTAGAGCTAAAGGCAACACCCATGATATTATTGTCTGAATCGTAAACAGGAAAGTATTTTACTAAAAACCATAAGGCCAGCCCTGGCTTAAAAAAAAGCTTTATTTTTACTTCAACAGGCTCTCCCTTCAATGCAGACCCAAAATATTTAATAAAATCTTCTACGGTACCCGGCAAAATATAATCCAGTATATTCTGCCCCACTTCAATGCTTTTATTATCGTACAGTACCCGCATGCTCTCCAGGGCAGTTTTATTGAACGAGAGTATCTTGTATTGCGGATCGACCAGGATATTAATATCTGAGGTGCTGTTCAGGATGGCAGAGAGCTTATTTCTGGATTCGCGTATCTTTTCTTCTGCCTGTTTCTTTTCAGTAATATCCCGGAACAGCACAGTTAGCCCTTCTTCAGAGGGGTAGGCAGTGCCTTCGTACCAGCGCTGGGCTTCTACATTATAGTCAATAAAGTATGAGGTTGCATGCTCCAGCATAGCCCTGCGGTATGCTTTTGGGTACTGGTAAGTACCATTGTCGGGAAAAACATCCCATAAGGATTTACCCAGTACCTGCTGGCGCTCCACGCCTACAATTTCTTCAAAAACCTTATTTGCTTTAACAAACTCCCAGTTTCTGTTGATGATCAAAAAGCCATCTGCAATATTTTCAATGATGTTTTCCAGTTTCATGGCATACTGCAAAGCTTCTCTTTGGGCATGCTGGCCTTCTGTAATATCATAGCCCAGGCATATAATACCCTGCACCCGGTCTTCCTGATCTTTCAGGGCAGAGGTTTCCCATTGCGACCAGGCCATGCTCCCCTTGCCATCCGTCATGCGGATTCGGAGGGTAAAGGTTTTGCCGGGACTGGCCATGCAGGCAGCCACTACATCCCAGGCTTTGGCCAGATCGGGGGGATGTACTGATGCACTCATGTGAGAGCCTACAAAATTGGGGTTGATAAAGGAAAATCTCCTTGCAAAACAGGGGTTAACATAGGTATAATGCCCCTGACTATCCACGCATATCAGGTAAAAAGAAGACGAGTTTATAAAGCTCGCATAAATACTGTTCGTAATTTGGTCTGCAGCCATTAACGATGCTTTCGCTTTTGGTTAACCAGCATGGATGTAACAGTAACAACTAAGGATTTGACAGCTTGTTTTGTTCGGTAAATCAGGATTAAATCCAACGATTATTGTACATAATATAGACAGAAAAGACAATATTCAAGTCTGTTGCTATAGTTGCATCGGGATTACGCCCGGATCAGGCGGTTGTACCGGGGGTTGATGGGGAGATAGTGGAAGAAGTGGAGGCTTACTTTTTCCGTGCCTCATAAATAAGCTTGCCGTCTTTATCCCACTCCTGCAGGATATAGGGGTTCTGGTTTTTATCCCAGGGTGTAGGAGGGTATTGTACCACCCGCTTGCGGCGCATTTTTGGTCCGGGGTAATACTCCGTCCAGGGGCCTACTTTTTCATTAAAGCGGTACTCGCCCTTCACTGCCAGGCGACCGTCTTCAAAAAAGTAAAAGTAGTTGCCTTCTTTTTTGCCGTACTCTACGGGAATAACCTCCTGCAGGCTTTTGGCTTTATCGCTGTAATAAGCAACTTCTGATTCTTTTGGCCAGCCTTTAAAGTATTTCTCTTTGTTATCGAGCACATAGTAATCGTACATTTTGCGGTAGGTGGTCCAGCGGCCATGCTTGGCTCCCAGGTAAAAAATTCCTTCCTCCACTACCTGGTCATCCTTCAGCACTTTATAAGGGCCGTGCAGCAGCATGCCTTTATCGGGGGTGGGGGTGCCGCCTACCTTAACGGTTTTGCTTTTGTACTCATACCAGTGGATGTCGCGCACATAAGGGTCGGGGTCCTGCCATTCGCGCAGCAGGTGGAACAGCTGGATTTTTTCTGCAGTACCATAGCCGCTTTTGGTAAAGCCCTTACGGGTTTTCAGATCGAAGAATACATTCTTTTTCCGCTTCTTTTCCGGAATTTCCTCCTCTTCCTCCTTTTCTTCCTCAAAATCGATGGTGAGGGGCTTATCGGTGGTAAAGCTTTCTTCCGTAGCGGCAGTGGCCGTGGCTTCCTGTTGAGGTGCCTCTTCAGTCTGGGCCAGCAGCGGCTGTTGCAGGAGCAGCAGCAGACTAAGCGAACATACGGATGCTAGAAATCTATTCATACAAATGTGGTAACGCAAAGGCAATGGCTCTTGGTATGCAATGTACCAAAGATGCAAAATACCGGTTTTTATATAATTTATAAATAGGATGCCTGTATCGCTTCAGGTGCTTAACAACTAAGTTCTGCTTTTCTGTTCCATGAGGGTATATTTTTTGCACATTGTATCGTATTTTCCAGTGTGTTTATCGGTATCTAAAAATCCAAACACTACCCAACCATCCTGTTAAATTTAATGTCATGAAAGAAAGGGGTACTCCTAATCCATTTTAACTATCATGAAAAGTTTGCTTATACCAGCAATCATCTTATTGTTGTTTATTTCATGCAAAGAAGATGAAGAGATAACACCTGAGTATGATTTCGTACCAGGAGAAGTACTCCTTCATACAGATGGTACTGTTAGTGCCAGGGAGGTTTTTGACTTCATCAATTCATTTGATGAAGTAGAAGTAGAGCGTGTGAACAATGAGGTATACCTATCTGAATTACCCTCCGACAGCTTAAATTATGTACTGGAATATCTGAATGCTAAATCATATACTAATGATGAAGTTTGGTCTGTGACAGGCTATCGCCATTATGCAACAGATGCCATAACAATATTCCCTAAACTTTTTAACATAAAGAATCAGGAGAATCAAGCTGATTGGTTAGAGTCTATGCAAATTTTGCAATTAAGAGAAAAAGGAGAAGGGTTCAATATTTTCTTCAAAGTTCCAGAAGGACAGGAAAAGGAATGGAAAAAAAGGTTTGAAGCTTATGATTTTGTTGAATGGGTTGAACTAAATTATATAATACCGATCACTCGATAACATTCCTAAGCTTGAGTTTAATTACAGTGATAGGATTTGAAGCTTCACCTTTGATATGTGAGGCGTAGCAATTATAATACGCTTTTTTTATAATACACCATTGGGTAAACAAGCCGATAGTTATATAAAGTTTTTACCAGTGGCACGAAAAAGAGCTGCTGTGGACTGCTAACCAGACCTGAATTCAGAACCAGCTTCGGCTGTAAATTTGAGGTTACGGCTGTTGAAAGAATGGACCTTGTGAATCAATAATTTATTTCACAGGCAATGGTAAAATGATTGTATACTTCTGTATGAAGCTGCAGCTACTCTTTTACAGGAAGGGCGTAGCAGGTAATACAAACCATAAAATATGATACATCAAAAGTTGCCATCGTGAGATACTTATTTGCATTCATCCTGCTAATACTTTCTTATAGTGCTGTCTATGGACAGAAAAATATTTCTATCTCAACGCCAGTCATCTGGAGCACTTTTCAGGTACCAAACAACTGGAGCCCACCCACCGCTGTTCATCGTCAAAATGAATTTAATGGAACTGCAGCAGGACATGGCGTTAACATAACCTACTCGTTCAAAGCACCTATCCTTATTAAAAGTGAACATCTCCAGTTCGTTATTGGCGGCGGCTACTTTAAGCAACGTTTTGATATAATTAGGCCATTTGATTATGTATCAATCTTATTGCCAATTTTCTATACGCATCATTATTCTTATTATAGCTTACAGGGTATCCTGGGGGTAACTTATAACCATTCTATTGGGAAAAACTGGTTTCTCTCTGGTAATTTATCTTATAACTGGCTCTACACATTTCGGCAGGAATATACGCCTAGCTCTAATCATGGCTACGGCAAGCTTACCCAGGTCAATAAGGACTTCAAAGATTTTGGCAACATGCTCAACTTTTCAGCTGGCATTAACAGGAAATTTGGAACTAGGCTCTCCTTAGGCGTGCATATTCTTGCGCCACTACATACCCGCTGGCGCAACGACAGGATCTTCAAAGATAATCCTAATACAACATACAGCCCCAAATCAAGTCTGGGATCCCAGTTAAGTGTAACCTATCATTTAAAACAGAAGCCCCAAAAAGAATAAAAGCGAGAGAAATCTATCCCTCGCTTTTATAAATACAATCAGAATATAGTTACTTCACCAGCATTTCCGTACTGCGGCGGATGAAGTCGGTGAGGGCGGCGCCCTGCAGCATGTCCTGGCTCAAGAGGGCCAGGTCGTAAGCCTGACGGGCCAGCGCTTTCTGCTTGTCGGCATCGCTCTCGCCGGCTAGCTTGTTGATGAGCGGGTGGTTGGCGTTTACCGTTAGCTGGTAGCTGTCGGGCATCTGGCCAAAGCCCATGCCCTGCATCATGCTCATGTCCTTCATGCGGCGCATAAACTCGGGCATGGTGAGGGTTACCGGGAGCTCGTCTGGTGCCATAGGGCTAACCTGCACGGTTTTGCTCTTGTCGCCCACGGTTTCTTCAAAAACGTTCTTTACCTTTTCTTCCTGCTCTTTGCTCAATACACTCTCCAGCTTTTCGTCTTTTTCGATCAGCTTATCGATGGTATCGGCATCTACACGCTTGAGGTTGGTTTTTTCCAGCTTGCGCTCCAGCAGGTTTACAAAGTGGCTGTCGAGCGGAGAGCCCAGCTCCAGCACATCGTAGCTGCGGCGTTTGGCCGACTGCACATAGGCATCCTGCTGGCCGGGGTGGGTGGTGTAGAGCCACACCTGCTGCTCGCTTTTGTCTACCTGGTTGGCCTTTACATGCTCGGGGTATTCTGCCAGGGTAAAATATTTGCCTTCGGTATTTTTGAGCAGGGCAAAGTCTTTGGCACGGTCGTAGAACTTATCGTCGGTAATCATGCCATACTTCACGAACAGGCCGATGTCGTCCCACTTTTTCTCGTAGGCTTCGCGGTCTTTCTTATACAGTTCCTGCAGCTTGTCGGCCACTTTTTTGGTAATGTGGCTGTTGATTTTCTTAACGTTGCTGTCGCTCTGCAAAAAGCTGCGGCTTACGTTCAGCGGTATATCCGGTGAGTCGATCACACCATGCAGCAGCTGCAGAAACTCGGGCACCACGTCTTTTACCTCGTCGGTAATAAACACCTGGCGGCTGTAGAGCTGAATTTTGTTTTTCTGCAGCTCCAGCTCGTTCTTCAGCTTGGGGAAGTACAGAACACCGGTCAGGTTAAAGGGGTAGTCTACGTTCAGGTGGATCCAGAAGAGCGGGTCTGGCGCAAAGGGATACAGCTCTTTGTAGAAGTTCTGGTAGTCCTCGTCCTTCAGCTCGCTGGGCTGCTTGGTCCAGAGGGGTTTGGTTTCGTTGATCTGCTCAGCCTTAGGAGCTGCTTCTTCACCTTCTTTTTCTGCTTCGGCTTTTTCGCCGCTGTCGAAGTATACAGGCACGGGCAGGAATTTGCCATATTTCTCCAGGATGCCGCGCAGGCGGAAGGACTCCAGGAACTCCTCGCTGTCTTTGTTAATGTGCAGCACCACATCTGTACCACGCTCGGCCTTGTCGGCAGTGCTTATTTCAAACTCGGTATTACCGGTACACTCCCAGCGGGCTGGTTCTGCATCGGCTTTATAAGAGCGGGTAATAATATCTACCTTATCGGCCACCATAAAGGAGGAGTAGAAGCCAAGGCCAAAGCGGCCTATGATGTTTTTGGCATCGCCCTCTTCCTTATATTTCTCGATAAATTCAGTGGCGCCGCTAAAAGCGATCTGGTTGATGTATTTTTTGATCTCCTCGGCAGTCATACCAATGCCGTTGTCGCTAACGGTGATGGTTTTTGCCTCTTTATCCAGCTTTACCGTTACCTTCAGTTCTCCTGTTTCACCGCTGTATTCGCCCAGCTGCGACAGCTTCTGTAATTTCTGGCAGGCATCTACGCCGTTACTTACCAGCTCACGTAAAAAGATCTCGTGGTCGGAGTACAAGAACTTTTTTATGATTGGAAAAATGTTCTCGGTATGGATGGAAATGGTTCCTTTTTCCTGCATAGCCTATAATAGTTTAGTTTATTGTTCTGCCTGCTCCATTTCAAAAACTGTTCCACAGCGGGGCAAAAGCATAAATAATGACACTTTGGCAGAGGTGTAACTTCTGGGCTGTTTATGCATTTTTTTTACGCTGCCAATAGTATTATTTAGCTTTCTGTTAAAGGGGCGAAAAAGCATAATGATCCGTAAAATTACCAGTTTTCTTTCCCGGGTTTCCGAGCAGGGCGTAAGGCCGGAATACTCTATGGGAAAATCCAAGTATATAAAACTGGTAAATCAGCTAAGCATGCTGATTGCGGGAGTTATACTGTTAGTCAACTTTATACCCTACCCCAACATAGGGCTGCTGTTACGGTCAATTATGATCTCAGCCCCGGTTATAATGCTGCTAACGCCCCTGATCAACAGGCTGGGCTATTGTAAGCTCGCAAAAATTGCACTTTACCTGGAGATTAATATTTACTGCTTTACCCTGGCAGCTTTTGTAGGCTTAGTCAGTGGTGCTCATTTATTCTTCATACCGGTTATTTTCGGCTCTGCCCTGGTGTTTGATATGCGCCGGAAATGGCAGAGAATGCTGGTGCTCCTGGTGCCGCTTTTTACCATTTCACTTCTCTGGCTGGCCGGAGACAGCTTTGTGATCAATACTTTTGTAGATGAGGAAGTGTTGCGGCAGGCGTATGTTATTAACTATTTAGTAACTATTCTGATCTCTTTTTTACTGGCCTTTCTGTATTTCCGCATCACCAATCAGCAGCAAACGCAACTATCGGGTGCCATACAGCAGCTTGGAGATCTGAATGTTGCATTAACCGAGAAAGAGCGGAGCCTGGAGAGTAATCTGCAATATTCCGACCTGCTGCTGGAGAACCTGAAAGCCAGCAAAGACTATTTCAAGTCTGTTATTCAAAATGCATCTGATATTATTTGCGTTACCGGAAACAAGGGCCTGGTAAAATACCTGACACCTTCGTTTTACCGGCTTACCGGTTACTCACAGGACGATATCCGGAACATGATGATCTTTGATCTTGTACACCCTGATGACGTGGCGGAATGCCAGGAACGTTTCTTCCGGAGGGTGCATGATGGCGGCATGGGGCAAACCTTTATGTTCCGTTACCGTAAGGCAAACGGAGAATATATGTACCTGCAAGCCAACGGATCCAATTTGCTAACCAATCAGGCTGTAAACGGCATTGTAATAACCGCCAGGGATATTACCGAAAGGGTGCATTACGAGCAGGAGCTGATCCGCAAGGAAAAGAACATCCGCAGTATTCTGGACAACAGCCCTACCGCCATCTGGATGGTAGACAGAAACTTTAAGCTGCTCGATTATAACAAAGCCTTTATCAACCTGCTTCAGCTGCTCTATCAGAAAGAACCTTTCCGTGGTATGAACCTGATGGCATCTGTGCCGGAAAAGGAGCGACTGAGCTGGTTAGAACGCGTAGAGATAGCCCGTGCTGGAAAAATGGAAGAATACCTGGACAACAGGTACATTGCAGGCCGTGCATGCACCTTTAAAGTGTGGGTGCACCCGATCATGAAAGATGGCGAAGCAGACCGTTTTACGGTATTTGCCGAAGATATTACCATTCAGAAGCAGGCCGAGCTGGCGCTGATAGATGCCAAGGAAAAAGCAGAGGAAGCCACCCGCATTAAAACGCAGTTCCTGAGCACCATGAGCCACGAGATCCGCACGCCCATGAATGCCGTTATTGGCATGACGCACGTGCTGCTGCAGGAAAACCCCAGGCCCGATCAGCAGGAAAACCTGCGCATACTGCGCTTTTCTGCCGAAAACCTGCTGGCCCTCATCAACGATGTACTTGATTTTAATAAAATAGAGGCCGGTAAGGTGGTGTTCGAAAACACACCATTCGATTTGCCCCAGCTGGTATCAGACCTGAAAAACTCCATGCAGACCAGCGCCCGCGAAAAAGGGCTTCTGCTGGAGGTTTTGCACGATGCCGAATTGCCACAGATGGTTCTGGGCGATCCGGTGCGCCTGTCGCAGGTATTAACCAACCTGCTTAGCAATGCCGTTAAGTTTACCGCACAGGGTAGTGTGCGCATCCAAACCAGCCTGCTGAAAGAAGAGGCTGGCAAATGCCACATTGCTTTCAAGGTGGAAGATACCGGCATTGGTATAGCAGCCGATAAGTTACACCTGATCTTTGAAAGTTTTGCCCAGGCCGAGGCCGATACCACCCGCCGTTTTGGCGGTACTGGTCTTGGGCTCGCCATTACCAAACGCCTGCTGGAGTTGCAGGATAGCCAGATTACTGTTGAAAGTACCCCCGGAGAGGGGTCTGTTTTTACTTTTGTACTGCTGTTCGAGAAACTCTCCCAAACGACTGTTCCTATGCACACGATTATTATTGAGCCCGAAGACAACCTTGAAAACGTACGTATACTGCTGGTAGAAGACAATCCCCTGAACCGTTTTGTAGCAGAGAAATTCCTGATCCGCTGGGGTATGCAGCTCGATATGGCGGAAACAGGAGCTGAAGCGCTGGAGCTACTGCAGCAGCACAGCTATAAGCTGGTGCTGATGGACCTTCAGCTGCCAGATATTGATGGTTTTGAGGTGGTGGAGCGCTTAAGGGCCTCCGGGTTCAGCAATGCCCGGATTCCGGTAGTGGCCATGTCGGCTTCAGTAGAGCCGCATGTACAGGCACAGGCCTTTGCCTCCGGCATGCAGGATTTTGTAGTGAAGCCCTTTAACCCGGAAGAGTTAAAACAGAAGATATACTCCCTTATAGGTGCCGATCTGGCGCAGGTAGGAAGTTAGTACGGCATACATTTTGGGAGAAGTGTATAGCGCATGCCAAGGTGCAGTTTAGTTTCTTCAGCACAGAGCTTTGCATTTTGATCAGGTATGCGCAGAAAAAAAGAATGGCCCCGGTATTACCTGCCGGGGCCATTCTTATTTGCTCCACGAGCAGGGCCTACTCCTGAATCAGTACCTTTTTAGAAACACCGTTGATTTTAAAGAAGTACAATCCGGGATTAAATCCTTTGAGTTCAATCGTTTTTGACTCCTGGTCTATTCTTTCATTTACATACACCTTTCCGTTGCTATTGTAAATTACCAGGCTGTTTGCTGTTGGTTGATCAAACTTAACAGTAACAGATCCGTGCTTTACCGGATTTGGGTAAACCCTAAGATCTCTTAAAGAAGCGGCTGCAGCCTCATCTCCGGCAATTACCCTTAAAACAGTACCATCTGTTGTCAGCGGATTATTGCTGTTCCAGGTAAGGATGGCATCGTATTTTGGTGCCTGCTCCCTGGTTTGCGAGGGCCGCTCTTTCCAGCCCCATGAGCCGCTTCTGCCGTAAGTGGAGGTAGAGGCAAAGGTGGCAAACAAATCGCCTCCCAGGTCTCTCCAAGCATCAAAGTAGGCCATGTAGGCATCAAACATCTTTCTGTTTCTGTTGGCATCTGCCAGCAGGGCTACCAGGGTTGAGTTATTGTTGGCTGCTACCATGTGCTGGCCGCCTTCATACGCCAGAAATTCAGGAACATTATATTTGTCCAGCACTGTCTTATAGGTTGCCATATTGTTTATGGACTGCGCAACAGTAATAGAGCTGCCTGTAATTCTATCACCATAGGTATTGTACAACAGTTGGTCAAGAATCATATCTGATGACCAGGTTACAACTTCAGCTTCATTGGCTGCAGAACCAATACTACCGCCAAAGTAGGGGGCTATTGCAACCGCTTCCGGAGCCGCACTGCTTCCCATCACTATTCTGTAACCGGGTATCACCATATTTTCAAAAGACCAGGTATCTACTGCCTGCCATGAAACAACCGTGGTAAGCGCAGGCTTTGTAGCTGCCATACCAAATACTTCTTCAAATAGATTTTCCATTTGGGCAGTTCTGTAGCCATAGTATATACCTGCCGCCTGCTTGTTGTTGGTGTTATCAGTAAGGCCAAGTTCCCTGGCTTTTGCGGCGGCCTGGCCTGTAGCGGCAAAACTTCCGTTCCATACTTCGTTGGAAAGCTCAATGTAAACCCTTAAATCAGGATTTAGCTCATCTCTCAGCCTAACCGCCAGCTGCCGTAAGAAGTCATCATCTGCCAGGAGAGGGGCACAGAACCAGGCATCCATACCGGTCTGGTTAGCAAGGGCTATCATGTAGTTGATGCTCACATTTTCTGTCTGGAGCAGTGCATTGTCGGCAGGATATTCTTCCCAGCGGCTGATTGTACTGTTGTTTACCTTCATCCAGTCCATAAACCTGAAGGCTTTTAAGCTCGCATAATCATTTACAATCTCGGGCCTGAAGATTTCTGTAACATGCTCCCGGTCTATTTCAGTGAACCGGATGTTTTTGATGGGATCTGTTTCGCTGTTGCTGGTCACATCAAAATACAAGAACCTGTTTGAAGTAGCTGCAGCTACATTTATCACGATTCTGCCAGGCTCATTGGATACCTCAGTGAACCCATTACTGCTATAGGTAGAAAGTGCCACATCGGCAGTGCCTTCATAGGTGAACACATATTCGCCGGTAGTGATAAAGGCCGGGTTTAAATCCCAGAAAACATTTAGCCTGCCGGTAGCGCCAGGTTGCAAATACCTTTCGGCTGTTAATTCACTGCTCGGTATCCTTACATTAAAAGCAGGAGCTGTTTCTACCGGCATCCAGGTCATGGAGTAGTGGGCCAGGTTGGTAAAGATAAATTCTGAATTCCACGGTCTTGGCGACGACATGTTCATGCCGAGTTGCGCAGTATTAGGATCTGTGGGTACGGAACAGGCGCTGGTGGCAACGCTTTTGCTATCACTTGGCTCAGAAACGTTTCCTTCTACATCCCTGGCTAATACTGTAAAGGAGTAGTTGGTGCCACAGTTCAGGTCTGATAATTCCATGGAGGTAGCCGTAGTAGTGCCTTTGGAGGTAACACCGGCAAATACCTCATACAGGGCAACCGCCTCATTATCTGTAGAGGCATCCCAGGATAAGGCAAGCCCGTTTTCTGTGATTTTAGAGGCGGTTAGATTGGTGGGAGCTGTTGGTGCTTCGTTATCACCCGTCAGGATCACCTCTTTTACCACGATAGCATCCAGCCAAACGTCTGCTTCGCTACCTCCGGCCCTGAAATTAAGCCTTGCCACCGGATCGGTGATGTTAGAGGTCCATCTGAATGGCCCAAACTCCCGGGTAGTAGTGGTAAGGTTTACAGTTTGCGACCAATAGTTATTAAAAGGGTTGGATCCTCTCTGAAAAGTTACCTGGGCTGTTCTGCCTTCTGCTGCTTTTGCTTTGAAAGAGATATCATAGGTTTTACCCTCTTCCAGGTTTAATACCGTAAAAAGCTCTATTTGCCAGCCTGCCCCACCATTGCTGATCGTTAATTTACCGGCATTGGAGCCACTTAAATCTGCATCTGTATCTACTCCTAAACTGCCCTCGGCCGGACTGTGAAAGATGGATCTCCAGCCATTGGTGCCATCGTTAAACTCTCCATTGCTGATCAGGTTCGGAGTAATGCAGGTTAGCGTTTTAACAGATAAAGGCTGACTTGCAGCAGACTGGTTACCTGCAGGATCCAGGGCCTTCACCGTCATTTCGTAGGTTGTGTTGCAGCTTAGTGCTGTAAGCGCCATGGAGGTGGCGGTAGTGATTCCTTTTGATTCAGAGCCTGCAAAAACCTCATAGGAGACCTCGCCACGATTATCTGTAGAGGCATTCCACGACAAAATGAAAGCATCCGCTCTGATGGCTGACGCGCTCAATCCGGCAGGAACTGTGGGGGCCTGGGTATCCGGAAATTCAAAGGTTTTAAAAGTGTTAGCCGTCCAGTCAGATACAGCTAATCCACTTTGGGAATAGATGGTTGTCCAGGAAGCATTGTCATTCGAACCTTCAATTGAAAATGAAGCCAGTGCTCTTTCGGTGGCTTCAATACCAATTTGTATGCCTGTGGGATCAATAGCTCCATCTGTTCCCAAATCAATTACAATTGAATAAGGGTAGGTTGGGCTGTTAGGTCTCCAGACTGAAGAAGGAGAATCTGTGATGCCATCATAAGCCCTCCAGGCTGTTGCGCTGTTATCTGTTTCTGGCGCAGTAACATTGGTAGAGCCGGAAGTAGTACGTATATCAGGATAAACGTCGGCTCCTACCAGCCAGTTTATTTCATTGATCGTTACTTTTTGGTGGCTCACACCACCCAAAACTGTTAGTCTCAGGTATCTGTAGGAGGTAGGGCTTATACCTTCTGCTTCAGACTGGGCAGAAGCGGTAAAAGCAAGTAAGAAAGTACAGAAAAGAAACAGCAGAGCCGTACTGGTTTTCCTGCCGGGTCCATGGGATAGGATACCCCATGATGAAAAACTTCTTGTAAAACGTTTTTTCATAAATAATTTAATTTTGAAGGTTGTTAAAAAATATTCAGGTTCTTGATGGATTATTGGTAGTTGCAAATGATGCTGCAGGTGCCCAGGCTTGTTAAAATTCAGTTCCGGAAAATTGAGTGCAGGGCTCTCTCCCTCTTAAGATGGTATGGGGCAGGCATTACTCTTTGCCAGTCATTGGCAGCAGCCTCGAAAATAAGCCAGGAGTGAAAAACGCAGGGAGCCGTATTTTATAAAATGCTCCGGAGGCCTTTAGAAAACTATATCCTAAAGAATATTTTAGATTAGCATGTGGCAGTAACAGCTATTGTACACCAGCAGCATACTGTCGGGGCACGCTGGTACGCAGGTGGCTGACAAGGATTGTGTGCAAGGTGCCACCCGATATGATCCTTTAAAAAATATAACTTTATCATAGATAAATTTTTGGCAGATAGATTTATAGGTGTAAGATCACATCTGCCGCAAAGGATTGTATGCTGTTCTATACTGCTTTACAGGCAAAAGCAAAAAGAAAAATTGCTTTGCGCTTAATTGTATAATTTTAATTGAATGAAAGATCTCTGAAAAGCAGGACCGGGCAGGTTGCTGCTGAGGGCATGGAATTGAGGGATGGGTTTTTTCCGGATACTATCGTGCCTGGAGTATGATAGTGCCTTCAGGATGTTCTCCAGACTTATGTGTATGGCACATCTGGTGCCGGCATTTGGCAGTAAAGGATATCGGAGCTGCTGTACACTTACCCATCATCCTGGAAAACAGATGTGGGCGTATCATTTTTTAGAGCCCTGTCGGGTCTTCTCCTGCCTCCATAAACCGCACTACTGCCATTCTCCCGTTTTCAATCAGGAGCTCTTTTTGCTCTTTGTTCAGGCGCTTTACCCGCGGACCGATATCAGCAGAGCTGATGGATACTGTTCTGTCCCAGTCTTCTTCTGTAAGAGGGGTTCTGTTTAGGCTTTCCAGTACGTATATATAAAAGGCGCCAGTGTAATCCATGAAGTTTTGAATATCAACCGGGGCCAGCCCCTGGCCTTCTGCATCAGACTGAATCTGGGCATCAGAATCAATTCTGAACCCCAGCGTCTGCTGGTTTGCTACTCTGGCAGTTTCCCCATTTTGCTGCCTGGTGCTGTCGAAGATATGTATGGGAAAGTTACCTACGATGCCCCCGTCTACCATCACATTATCGCAGCTTGTATTGTTTTTCTGTTTAAGTACCCTTCCGTCTTTATCTATGCACACAGCGCCGTAGTAAAGAGGAATGGAAATGCTTATTCTAACGGCATCTTTCACCTTCATATGAGGATAGTTGTGGTGCGAAAAAACCAGCAGCTTCTGCTGGTTGAGGCTTGTGCCGGTAATGTAGAGCTCTTTATATCCCTGCTGGTGCAGCTCCAGAAAAGTAATGTCAGCATTGCCCGTTTTCTTTTCAATGATATTGCCAATCCATCGGGTAATTTTTTCTCCACGATACCAGCCAAAGCGCTTTGTTGTTCTGCTAATGCCACCAATAAAGATAAACCGGCCGTCATTGAATTGCTGAAAGTCTGTGTTGTAAATCAGCTCCTCCAGCTCATGGCTGCTGTACCCCAGGGATACGGCAAGGGCGGTAATGGCACCGGCAGATGTACCACCTACTTTTTCTACAGGAAGGAGTAAGCCCTGCTTTTCCAGCTCCTTCAAAGCCCCTGCATAGGCAAGCCCTCTAATGCCGGCTCCTTCAAATACAAGGTTTTTGTATACCTGAGCAGTGCTGCTGAAGGAGATCAGTAGTGTTGTGATTAATAAAAAACGATATAGCATATGTGTCGTTCTGGCTAGATAAAATTGGGTTTGCCTCAGCAGATCTCATGTTGGACATGCTGCTCGCTGCCAATGTATTAACGCTATTTATATTAGAAGTTGCTTTGTTGAATGCCAACCTTCTGATCTTAATCAGGTTGCTTTTTTAAAGAGAAAATTTCATCAATTGTAACACATTTTTTTATGAAAGCAGTACGATATCACATGCCAAAAGTCATGAAGGTGGATAATGTACCTGATCCCACTATTGAAGATAACAGGGATATTATCTTAAAAGTAACTGCCACTGCTATTTGTGGCTCCGACCTGCACATCTACAATGGCAAAATTCCTCAGGTGGAAAATATGATTGTTGGCCATGAATTTATGGGGGAGGTGGTAGAAACCGGCAGTGCGGTTCAGAACCTGAAAAAAGGAGACCGGGTAGTGGTGCCCTTTCCCATCAGCTGTGGCAATTGCTATTTCTGCCAGCACGACCTGCACACCCACTGCGAAAACTCAAACGATAACTACGGACCGGAAGGCGGCCTGTTGAAAGAAAAAGGGGCTGCCTTATTTGGATATACCAACCTGTATGGCGGCTATTCCGGAGGGCAGGCCGAATTTGTACGGGTGCCTTACGGGGACTTTGGACCGCGCAAAGTACCAAATGGCATGCCCGATGACAAGGTGTTATTCCTGACAGATATTTTCCCCACCGGCTGGGCAGCGGTAGACTGGTGCAACCTGAAAGGTGGCGAAACAGTGGTGGTTTTTGGTTGTGGGCCTGTGGGTATTATGGCACAAAAAGCTGCCTGGATTCAGGGAGCTGGCCGGGTTATAGGTGTAGATATCCTGCCCTACCGGCTGGAGAGAGCCAGGCTGACGGCTAATTCAGAAGTGATCAATTCGGCAGAGCAGGATGTAAAACAAGTAGTGCGCAGCATGACGGGCGGCCGTGGTGCCGATGCCTGCATCGATGCCGTTGGCATGGAGGCCGACCGCAGTGTGCTGGAGAAATTCATGAATACCCTGCGGCTGCAGGCAGGCACGCTCAATGTGCTGGATGATTGCTTCAGCTCGGTGCGCCGTGGTGGTGTGGTCTCTATTGTAGGGGTGTACGGCAGTTATTATAATAACTTCCCGCTGGGCCAGGCTTTTGATAAAGGTTTGACCATGCGCATGGGCCAGGCGCCGGTGCAGGCGTACATCGAAAAGCTTATTGCACTGGTAGAAGAGGGCAAGGTAACGCTCGATGATATTATCACGCACAAAATGCCGCTAAGCGAGGCTCCGCATGCATATGAGATCTTCAACAACAAAGAAGACGATTGCCTAAAAGTGGTACTGCAGCCTTAATTGATTGAGCGGTCGGTGGAAAGAAGCCTTAGTCCCGGGCTGTAACACCCGGGACTAAGGTTTTTAATGAATTTGCTCTGAAGGTAACTCAAGCTCCTGCTGCAGGAGCAAGGTGGCACTGGCAGAGGCCAGCACCAGCTGCATGTTAGGGTCCAGTGTTGGATCTATCCACACCCTGCCTTTGTTGATCAATTCTACGGCAGCAAGGGATTTGTCTTCCTGCCTGAATTCATAACCAATAATATCGGTACCCCAGGTTTTAGCCCCCTGCAGTTTGCGTACAGGCAGCACTTCTATTTGTTGTTGCTGCTGATTGTTTATGAGCAGGCCTGCATAGCGGCCATTTCTCCTGATGTCGTCGCGGTTCATCAGCATCAGGTGCCATTCTTCCTGCCGGCTGTTGCTGTACATGGTTGCTGCAAACAAGTCTTTGGTTTGTACGGTAAAAGAAGCTAACTCCCGTAAAGCATCAGAGGTGTTGCTGCCCAGAAAGCGGCCAACAGGCAGCTCTGCGCCTTTAATGTGATTTACGGCATCTATGGTGTAGGCACCGCGGTCATTATCGAAAAGAGTAAAGCTGTACTTGTCTCTGGCGTCTTGAAGTTTGGCCAGAAATGCATCCATGCTATAGCTCCTGGTCCAGCTGCGCTGAACCTTTTCAGATTCGTAGTGGCCAAAGCGAATCTTTTGGTTGATAAGCAGGCCCTGGCGGCCAGATACCGGCATAGGGGTGCTTTGGTTTGTAAGTTGCTGATCTACCAGCATTTGCGGAGTGGTGCAGGCTGCCAGCACGAGTGCCAGAACAAAAAATGTGCGTTTCATGGGTAAAAAAGGTTTAGGAATAGGGGCAGACTGTAAGCTAAAGGGTACTTTAACTAACTTAGCCCGTTGCATAAACTGGAGCAACATCTGTGCCAGTGGAACCATTTTGCTAATGCATGAAGCAGGCATATTATTGGTGGCAAATAAAAATGATTTTCGGAAGAAAAAGTCTTTTGAGCGGCGGCATTATGTTCGGCAGCTTTTGCCATTGGCTTAGTGCTACCCTGGCATTTTATGGGCAGTTGAAGTATATATTATAACCTTTTAATATTTTTCATTAAAAGTATGGGATCAGGCAAGCAGTTGCTGAAGCTCCCATTCCATATTTTGCTTTGCGACCTCCTCATATTGTTCATAAAACTGCTGTGTCTTGTAAATGCGGGGCATTGCTAAAAAATGCTGCAATACTTTTTTTCGGCCCTTTTTGTAGAGGAGGTAAGGCACTATGCTATATTCTTTCCGAATTTGCCGGGTGTAGGTAAGATAATGGTCCCATGCACTGGCCAGGATCGATAAATCAAAGTCCAGCAGCAGGTTGGTGTCCGGGTCTGATGATGAGACATGGGCTTTGGTAGCCAGGATCATCTGCCGGATATGTGCCTGCTGTTGAGCAGGGAGGCCTAACCGCTGCAGTCGTTTTACTGCCAGAGCCGCACTTTTTTCTTCATTATCCTTGCTTAGGGGGCTATAGATAATATCGTGGTAGAAAATGGCAAAGCTTAAAGAATCAGTATCCTGCAGGGAGGTGCTATGGGTGGCAACAAGGAGCAACATTTCGTTAATGTGCTGCAGCGTATGGTAGTAGCGTCCTTTGGCCGTATAGGCTGTTTCCAGCTCCTGCCATAGCTGTTCTGAAAGAGTTATATCATTGGTGTAGCGCCTGTTTAACACCAGCCATGCTTCTTTCAGTATTTTAGCATCCATCAATTTGCTGCTAGCGGGCTTTGTAATCGCTTATCATGCCATCTGCAATCCAGTTTGCCAGGGCCCACCTGTTTTCGAACAGCACAAAACGGCGCTGGTCCAGATCATTTTTGATGTTGCCCAACTCTATGAATACAGCCGGTGGATGGCTGTATTTGATCACATAAAGGCTACTGCGGGTAGAGACGCTGCCGTGGTAATTTCGGTTAGGCTGGTGCTGGTTGTATTTAGCAGTAAATGTCTGCAGAACAGTTTCGGCAAGGCGCTTGCCCTGGGGGCTGTTTTCATGATGATAAAAGAATACATCAATATTCTGGCCCTTGCTGCGGCTGTCTACATGGATAGACAGCATACGCTGGTAAGCACCCCTGTGCTTTAGGTACAGCGCATTTACGGCATTTGTGCGCTGCCGTAAACGTTCTTTCTGGCTGTAGGGGATGGGTTCGTTCGGGTAGCAAGATTCGTCACGGTCCATGGGTAGTACACTATCATCGCGTATGCCATCGTCTCCGTCCTGAATAATCATGTACACGATAGCGCCGTGTTCCATCAGGCGGCGGGCAAGCCGGATGGTTACATCATAAGCATACTCATCTTCGGCAAGATCATAGGATCCGTACTTGCCAATAGCCCCGGGGTCGGGGCCGCCATGCCCTGCTATCAGGTAATAAACAGCTCCCTTTAGCTGCAGGTCCTTAACTTCTACGCGGCTGTACTTTTTGCCAAAAAGGGGCACATCCAACACGCCCAGTTCTGCTTTAGCGGTTGCGGCTGCCGGTTTTTCTGCAGGGGCAGGTTTTGCCTCTGCTGCGGTAGAAGCCAGCAGCGTTTCCGGGCTGGCAGGGGCTGCAGTGGGCAGGACGTAAGTTCTGCCAATGTAGAGGCTGTTGTCTTTGCCAATGTTGGCAGCATTCAGATCCAGGAAAGCCTGAAAGTATTTGCTGGGGTCAAGCCCGTTTTTACGCAGCAGTACATAAATACCATCGCCATTTTCGGCCACTACTTTCTTGGGCTCGTTTTGAGCATAGAGGGTCGTACATGCACATAGCATGAAGAACAGTAAACAATACGTTCGCGCAGCAGTAATCACCTTCATCACAAAATCGGCCTTAGCGATAGTACAAACAGAATTATAGATTACGAAGATAAGGTATCCTGCTTTCTGCACCAACCCCTTGCATTAAAGCTTTAAAGATTTCAATATTATATTGAAGTGGCAGGGAGCGATCTGGCGCAGCAAATTAGGACCAGGGCTTATTTTTGCTGGAATTTCTTAAAATATTTTTTCAGCCAAAGGTTAAAAAACATCAGCACCCAAAAAGCCAGCAGGGAAAATACCAGTGTGCCAGCCCTACCTGCATCCAGGGCAAAAAGCTGTGGTATGGCTCTGGTGGTAAAGGTAAAACCCTGGTCGAGCATATAGCTGATCAGCAGTACCAGCAGGGATACCAGGGTGTAGGATAGCACCAGCCCGGCCATCAGCCGGATGTTCAGGAGCGGATGCCTGGCCTTTTTTCTGGCTGCAGCAATTTTCTGTACCCGCTTCATGATGGCTTCATCAAGCGCTGGCGATGCCGCTATGGTACCGCCTCTGGTCAATATCTCTTTTAAGTGTTTATCTTCCTGCATAAAGGATCAGATTAAGGAGTGTATATCATTTTTCAGGATTTGCTGCAGGCTTACGAGCAGCTTTTTCCGGCCCCGGTGCAACAGTACTTTTATGTTGGAGGCTGTGTACTGGGTTAGCTCCTCCACCTCGCTTACCGAAAACTCCTGGAGGTAAAACAGGGTAATGCACACACGCTCATCTTCCTTGAGTGCCACCATGGCCTGCTGAATAAATTTCTGTTGCTCTGCCAGCGCATAGGCAGCCAGCTGGCTGTTTAGCTGCGGCGAAAGCTCCTCATCGTTCAGCTGATCTTCCAGGCTGATGAGGGGGAGCTTTTTCTTTTTGCTTTTATTGATGGCCGTGGTAAACACAATGCGGTAGAGCCAGGTGGAGAACTTAGCCTCCCCCTTAAAGGTACTGAGCTTCAGGTAAGCCTTAACAAAAGCATCCTGTACTGCTTCTTCTGCGTCTTCGTGGTTGAGCAGTATGTTGTAGGCAAGGGTGTGGGCCAGATCCCGATACAGGCTCACAATGTTGCTGTAAGCAGCAACATCGCCTGCAAGTACCTTTTGGATCTGAATAGTAATATCTGTGGTGCCCATTACTGCTTTTGACAAGGCCAGGGTAAAACCGGTTACAACAAAAAATAAGGAATTATATTGTAACCACCTGCATGCTTCTGCCTGTCAAAGCATTTAGACGAACACCATTAAACCCCAAGACTATGGAAAACTCATTTTTTAGCTCCACGCTTTTCTTTCTGCTGGTAGTGCTGGTACTGGCCACCATTTTCGGAATTTTTTACCTCTACTTCACCACCCGTAACCGGGAGCGCATGGCTCTGATAGAGCAGGGCATGGATCCTAATCTGGCCAACAGCGACTTTTGGGTAATTGTGGCTCTGATAGCAGCAGGCATGGGAGGCGGGCTGATCATAGCCGATTTGATTCCGGGCAGATATGGACCACTGTTAGGCTTTGTGGTGGCCGGGGCAAATATTGTGGTCTATCACTTTGTAAAAATGGCCTGCAGGCGGAAAGACATGGGAGGAAGATGATCTGCCACCTTAGGTTACACCTGTTGAAATCAGCTGATAAATTCCAGTATCAGTTTATTGACCAGTTCTGACTTTTCGTGCTGTACCCAGTGGGTGGCATCCGGAATCATTTCCAGCCGGCCCTTTTCGCACTTCTCAATGCTGGCAGGCGCCATTTCATGGCTTAGGAACTGATCTTGTTTGCCCCAGATGAGCAGGGTGGGAGTAGTAACAAGGTGGTTCAGTTTCAGGGTGCCGGAAAGGGCAGCGCGGTACCAGTTGATCATGGCTTTCAGGGCTCCCGGCTGTTGCCAGGCTTGTTTATAGCGGAGCATATCTTCCTGGCTGAAAGTACCTTCTTTAGATGAGGCCATCATGGTTTTGGTCAGCAGTTTAAAATTATGCCGACTAAGCAGTTTTTCGGGCAGCAACGGGAGCTGAAAAAAACCTATGTACCAACTTTTGAGCAGCTGTTTAGGCCATTTCACAAAAGAACGGCGCATTACCTGCGGGTGGGGCAGGTTCAGTACAATCAGTTTATGCAGCAGCTCCGGGTAGCGTAGTGCCATTGCCCAGGCTACGGCACCGCCCCAGTCGTGCCCTACCAGATTTACCTTTTGCTTTGGCAGCTGCCTGATCAGTGCAGCAACATCATCGGTGAGGTGCTTCATGCCATAAGCCTTCGTTTGCGCTGGTTTGCTGCTAAGATGGTAGCCCCGCTGGGCGGGTGCCACAACCCGGTAACCCAGCTGGGCAAAGTAAGAGATCTGGTGGCGCCAGCCCCACCAGTATTCGGGAAAACCATGCAGAAAGAGCAGGATCTCGCCATCCTGCCTGCCAGCCTCTATTACATGCAAACGAATACCATTTACCTGATAATACTGCGCTTCTATATCCATACCTTTTCCTACGAAAGCAACCGGAATCCGGACAGGTTAATTTAGCTAAAGGGGTAAAAGGTGATGTGTTTCTGCCTGGTGATACTGGCTGATGCCTGTCCGGAACAGGTTTTAGCTGTTATGGATGCTATACGGTACAGTGCAGGATGCCAGCCATGCTAACTTTGATTATTTTTGAGTAGTACCTGAAAGAATAGCAAAATGCCGGCGTACTAATAATGGTTTTTGTATATTCTGTTTTTTTCCTGTTCTCCTTTATTTGAGCAGCAAATTCTGTTGGATACAGCTGCCCTTAATAAGGCTGATATAAGAATAAGTAATAAGTAAGATTCTAAGCAGTGCGACTGGCAGTGGCACGTTAAGCAGAATCATCAATAAACTATTTATTTTCTGTATGAAGTATAACAGAACCCTCTTATGCATCTTCCTTGGCATCTTTCTGATGCTTGGCACCTCTGTCTCCTTATTTGCACAGGAGAAAAAAGGTCCGCTGCGCTGGGAGGAAACTATCCGAAATTTTGAAAAGCAGGATCAGGCCAACCCTCCGGAGAAAGGGGCGATTTTGTTTACAGGAAGCTCTTCCATTGTGATGTACAAAGATCTGGCAAACCATTTTCCGGAGCATCAGGTGCTGAACAGAGGCTTTGGAGGGTCAAACTTTACCGACCTGCTCCATTATGCCCCCAGGGTGATCTACCCCTATAAACCTTCAAAAATCTTTATTTACGAGGGTGATAATGACGTGGCTTCAGGAGAAGATGCAAAAGAAATATTAAAGAAGGCCATTCAGCTGCGTGAGGAAATTGCCAAAGCCCTTCCGGGAGTGCCGGTGGTTTTTATTTCTCCGAAACCAAGTGTAGCACGCTGGGCCATGAAAGATAAATATGAGGCGCTGAACAGGGAGCTGAAAGCCTACGCTGATAAAACAAAAAACACCATGTATGCCGATGTATGGACGGCCATGCTGGATGAAAACGGGGTAGTGTATGACAATATTTTCCTGAAAGATAATTTGCACATGAATTCAGAAGGCTATGCTATCTGGAAAACCGTGCTGGAGCCCTACATGGATACTGCCCGCAAGGATTAAACTGTTTTCTGCCACACTTCTGACAGGCAATTTCTCCAATTGCTCAGGCTTTGCCTGCTTTACATATTTTGCTTACTGATGCTTAGTTACCTTATGAAGCAGTATTCTCTATCTATACTTGTGCTCATTATTTTTAGTGCCTGCCAATCCAAACCGCAGCAGGATGACTGGGTGACCAACAGCCTGAACCAGGCCAGGGAGCAGCTGGCATATGCTGTACAGATGCTGGATGACACCCTCAGCTACCCACGCTCTGTTAACCCCGACGGCAGCCTGCACCTGGTAGAGGCCTCTGACTGGACCAGTGGGTTTTTTCCTGGTTCTTTATGGTATATGTACGAGTACACCAGAGATCCGAAATGGGAAGATCAGGCAAGAAGATGGTCTGCAGGCCTGGCAGAGCAGCAGCATAACCGGGGTACCCATGACATTGGTTTTATGCTCTACTGCAGCTTTGGGAACGGCTACCGCCTTACCGGCGATCAGGAATATCGTGCCATATTGCTGGAGGGAGCCCGTTCGCTTGCTTCACGCTATAATCCGCGGGTAAAAGCAATCCGCTCCTGGGACTGGGCCAGAAACCGCTGGAGCTTCCCTGTAATCATTGATAATATGATGAACCTGGAACTGCTCTTCTGGGCGGCAAGGGAAAGTGGTGATCAGTCTTTTTATGACATTGCGTATAACCACGCGCTTACCACCATGAACAATCATTTTCGCAACGATTTCAGCTCTTTCCATGTGGTTGATTATGATACCATCAGCGGAGCTGTGCGTAAGCAGGAGACCTTTCAGGGCCATGCGGATGAATCTGCCTGGGCAAGAGGCCAAGCCTGGGGTTTGTATGGATATAAATTTTGTTTCAGGGAAACAAGAGATCCGCGTTTTCTGGAGCAGGCAGAGGCAATCGCACTTTATTATCTGAACCACCCTAACCTGCCGGAGGATAAAGTGCCTTACTGGGATTTTGATGCCCCCGGTATTCCCGATGAACCACGCGATGCCTCTGCTGCTGCGTTGGTAGCATCTGCTCTGCTGGAGCTAAGTGATTATACCAACACCCATCGGGAGGAGTACCTGCAGGCTGCCGAAGCTATGCTGAAGAGCCTTTCTTCTCCCGCCTATCTGGCCACGCCCGGCTCTAATCAGGGCTTTATCTTAAAACACAGCACGGGCTACAAACCTGTAAATTCCGAAGTGGATAAGCCCCTGAACTATGCCGATTACTATTACCTGGAAGCAATGCTTCGCTACAGGGAGAAAAAGGAGCAAACAAGCCTTTAGGGCAGGAAGCCTAAGAAAATATAAAATCTGGTTTAACCGGATTGATCCTGCGAGTTATCAGTCCGTTTTTTTAAAATAGCTTAACATCCTCATTCCTTTATACACACTCCCTATAGGAGTCAGGATACTACAGGGCACAAGCTTAGCCGGAGTTTGCCAAATTGTTCAGAAACTGGTTTGTTTTCTAAAGGGGTGCTTGTTATTTTCCCTTTCTTAGCGGGCCTTATGCCTTTCTGCAAAGAGAGAATAATTTTACCACCTGCCTTTTACCTTAGGTTTATGTTTACATTACTGAAAGAAAATAACCGGTTTGCTGTAATCATCCTAATGCTCCCCCTGCTGTTTGCCTGCCAGGAGGAAGAAAACCAGAAAAATTTCACTGTAAAAAATACACTTGATCAGGAGCGGCAGCGGGAAACCATCAGTATTCCGGCAAAAGAGTTAGAGGCGCTGATAGGGAAGTTTGGTGTTGAAAACCTGCTGATCCAAGAAGAAGGCGGGGAGGAAGTATTGCTTAGCCAGGCGGTAGATATGGATGGCGATGGAAGCATAGATGAAATCCTGTTTCAGACAGACCTGGCACCAAATGCCGAAAAAAAGTTTACCATTGAAGGAAGAGCAGGGGGAAAAGCGTTGCAGCCCGGCAGTGAAATCAGCACCTACTCCAGGTTTGTGCCCGAAAGAATCGATGATTATACCTGGGAGAACGACCGGGTGGCCTTCCGCACCTATGGTCCGGAAGCGCAGCGGATCACAGAATCTGGTGAGCCGGGCGGCACCCTTACCAGCGGTATGGATGCCTGGCTAAAGAGGGTGGAGTATCCCATTATCGATAAGTGGTATGCAAATCATCTTAAATCTCCCGGTGCTTATCATATCGATTCCGGCGAAGGCTATGATCCTTACCATGTAGGCGATAGCAGGGGTGTTGGCGGTATAGGAGTATGGGAGAATGATTCGCTGTATGTTTCAAAAAACTTTATCAGTCATCAAACTATTGCCACCGGCCCAATCAGAACCATATTTGAGCTAAGCTATGCACCCTGGCAGGCCGGAGAACGCACCATCAGGGAAACCAAGCGCATTAGCCTGGACCTGGGCAGCAACCTAAGCCGCTACGAAGTAGTGCTGGAGAGCGATCAGCCATTGCCTAATGCGGCCGTTGGCTTGACCCTGCACGAGCAGGAGGGGACTATAAATGCTAATCCGGACGAAGGATGGTTCAGGTATTGGGAGCCTATGGATGGTTCTGAGCTGGGTGTGGGGCTTGTGATAGATCCTGCCAGAGTAGCGGAATACAAAGAGCATAAAGTTACAACCAAAGACCAGAGCCACCTGCTGGTGCTGGCCAATCCGCAACAAAATAAGCTTACCTACTGGGCAGGCTTTGGCTGGAATAAAAGCGGGCAATTTAAGACTCCCCAAGAATGGGATCAGTACCTGGCAAACTTTGCCAAACGCATCGCTTCACCAGTAGAAGTAAAATTCTAGATAAAGAAAACTCGTGCCTTTCTGCCTGTACGCCTGCTGCCTTCCCTGCACCTGCTGGGGAAGCCGGCAAAAGAAGACCAAATCAGTATAGCATGGTATTTACTAGATATACTAGCTGCCGGCCATAATAAATTACTGCACCGATAGCTGCTTTACCCTCCTTCCTGCCCTGAAAGCAAGTCCGATGAATCCGGCTGCTTTTGGAAAACACATCCAAGTGCTAATAAGCAGTAACAGCTCCCTTTAACACATAATGATTGCCAAAGTGCCTGCCGTAGCAGCGCACTTTTTACCTTTCCGCAATCGATTTTTTTGGCTGATTTTACAGAAAACTTAATAATACCGATGGTAAAAGGGCCTCATGGAGGGGAAAGGGAGAATGTTATACTATAAATGGTAAGGGAATATAATATTTTATGGCACAAAATGCACAAAGCCCATACAGTACAGTATACAGAGGGGAAATCTTATGGCTAAGTTGGTCTAAAATAACTGATCAAATTAAACCACCACTCTATGAGAACATTTCTATCCGCCTGGTGTGTGCTGTTGAGCCTGTTTGTTCTGCAGGTCCATGCACAGCAACAACAAAGAATATCCGGTAGGGTAACGGATGCAGAAGACAATTCGGGACTACCCGGTGTAACCGTACTGGTGAAAGGTACCGGCACAGGTACCACCACAGATAATGAGGGTAACTACAGCGTACAGGTGCCTTCCCGGGAGGCAGTGCTGCAGTTTAACTTTATAGGTTACCAAACCAGAGAAGTTACTGTTGGAAATCAAACAACCATCAACATTGCCCTGGAGACAGATATTGACCAGCTGGATGAGGTGGTTGTGATTGGTTTTGGAGAAAGAAAAAGAAAAGACCTTACTGGCTCCATCTCAACCGTAGGAGAGGCCGAAATTTCAAAAATACAGTCAGCTTCGCCTCAGTTTGCCCTGCAGGGTAACGCTGCCGGTGTTCGCGTTATAAACTCCAGTGGTAACCCAAACGAAGCGCCCAGAATTTTTGTAAGGGGTATAGGTACCTGGAATGGCGATTCTCAGCCGCTGTATGTAATCGACGGTCAGATCTTTGAGCCTCCCCGTGCTGGTAATCAGGATGTTATTGCAGGTTTTGGTCTGGCCACTCCTCCAAACATGTTTAACCTGATTAACCCAAATGATATTGAGTCAATCACAGTATTGAAAGATGCCTCTGCTGCAGCCGTTTATGGTAGCCGTGGTGCCAATGGCGTAATTCTTATCACAACTAAAAAAGGTAAAAAAGGGACTCCTACTGTAGAACTTAACTCCAGATATGGAGTGCAAAACATCCCTACCTTCGATATGCTGAATACGCAGCAGTTTGTGGATATAACCGAGGAGATGTTTGCTAACAATCAGAATCCGGATGTTACCATCGAAAATCAGCTGTATGGCAGAACTCTGGGTACCGATTCGGAAAGGCTGCAAAGCAGGAGTCCGCAGTTTGATCCTACAAGTCCCTATTATATCAGCGACCGCACTACCTATAACTGGCAGGACGAACTAGTTATCAAAAATGCTGTTAATCAGCAGCATGATGTGAAGGTTTCCGGCGGTACCGATGCAGTTGACTACTATGCTTCCATTGGCTTTTTTCAGCAGGAAGGCATGATGTACGGCAACGACCTTAAACGTTATAATGCAGCCATAAATCTTAATACCAACGTTACTGATTGGCTTAAGGTTGGGGTTAATTATAAATATACCAACCAAACCTCCCTGATTGGGCTTAACCTGGAGGAAATGGCCGATGTAGCACCCTGGCAGCCACTGCGTGACCCAAATAATGTTTATGGCTATCAGGAAGTTATAGATCCTTATCTGGGTGGTACCGTTTCAACCTGGCGCCCTCACAGAATATACGGTCAGGGAACAAATGACAATTATCTGGCAATAACCGATTTGAATACCAACAGTTTTAAGCTTAGCAGACAGATTGGTCAGCTATATGCAGAACTGACTCCAATTGAAGGTTTAAGTTTAAGAGGTAGTCTGAACCTTGATTACGGCACACAGGACAGGTACAACCTGAATACGATTTCAAGGGTAAATATTTTCAGAATAGCAGGAAATAACCCTCAGGCAGAAATTCCTGGTTTTCCGAATACACTGGCCAGAGCAGAGCATCGTATCAATAACATCTTTAACTACCAGGCAGATTTTACAGCCATTTACAATCGTACTTTTGCCAGTAAGCATAATATGATTCTGACTGCCGGTGTGCAGGACCAGCGGCATACCAGAGAAAATCAAAACCTTTCTGCCAATAGCATTGAAAACATTACCGAGGATCCATACCGGCAGGGATGGGACCCGGCAGTAGGTGCTAACGGCTCTTTTTATGGCTGGGATCGCAGATACTGGTTTGGTTTAGTTGGCAGGGCAAGTTATTCTTACAATAACAAGTATTATATCGATGGCTCTTACAGAAGAGACGGTAGTAATGGTTTTGATGATGACTACCAATGGGGTAACTTCTACTCCTTATCCGGTGCCTGGAGGATTAGTGCTGAGCCATTTATGCAAGGTTCCATTCCTTTCCTGGATGACCTGAAGATAAGAGGTGGATGGGGCCAGGCAGGTAATGACCAGGCTGCTGTAGGACAATATGCATTCTTATCAGGTGCCACTGGCGTTTCATCATACGCATGGGGTTCCAGCAACGTACCTGGCGAAGGTAACTACACTACAGGCAGGCGGGTTCAGGGTTATCCTACCAGAGAATTATCCTGGGAGGTGGTAACAACATCCTATGCCGGTTTCGATGCTTACATGTTCAAGAACAGGCTTAACTTAACCTTTGAGGTATTTAAAAGAACAACTGATGATATTTTACAAACTGTAGATATACCACTATCAGTTGGTTTGTTAAACCCACTGCAAAATATTGGCTCCCTGGATAATAAAGGAATAGATCTTCAGTTGGGATTCAACGACAGGCTGGGTGAATTCACCTATGGTATTTCTGGTAACATCAGCTTCCTGAAAAACGAAGTAACAGCCCTGTATCTCAATCAGCCCTTAACCACTGGTGCCGGCAGGGTTGAAATTGGCAGACCCGTAGGCCACATCTGGGGTTACCAGATGGGTGGTATTTTCCAGTCGCAGCAGGAGGTTACCAACTACTACAATGAACAAATAGACGACCGGATTGTAAGTAATGAAAGTTTTGTAGGACCTGGCGATATATGGTTCCGCGATATTGGTGGCCCCCCAACAGATGAAGAACCATTTTATAGCGAAACACCCGATGGCGTTCTGAATAATTACGACCAGACCCAGATAGGCAATACCATCCCGGGCCATACCTACGGAATTAACCTGAATGGTGGCTGGAAAGGATTTGATGTTTCCTTTAACTTTTATGGCGAGGGCGATGTAGATCGGTACAATGAAGTTAGAAGAGCACTCGAAGGCATGTCTGGTGCAGGGGTTAACTATTCTGCCAGTACCCTTAACAGATGGACTCCTGAAAATCCAAGCACCACCATGCCGCGTGCAGTTATTAACGACCCTGCTCAAAACAACCGTTTATCAGATCGCTGGGTAGAGAGTGCTGCTTTCTTCCGCCTGAATAACTGGCAGCTGGGTTATTCCTTACCTGCTTCTTTGTTAAGCAAAACCAATCTCATAAGCTCAGTGCGGGTGTACGTAGGCGGCCAGAATAACCTTTATATGTTCAGCTGGTCTGGTCTGGATCCGGTGAACGACAGATATCCGCTGCAAAAAACAGTAAGTGCCGGCCTGAATGTTAGATTTTAATCTCCAGATCTGAAATTAGTGTAATCAATATGAAAAATTATATAAAAAATATTTTCATGGGCCTGGCAGCTACCGCTGTTTTTGGCTGCGATCCAAAGCTTATCGACGAAGATCCGCTAGGGCTAACCGAACAAAGCTTATTTAACCAGGATGTGAACTACAGAGCGGCTTTGGCAAGTGCTTATGCGGCCCTGTATGATTATTACCATTATGGCAATCTTTCCTTCACATCCGGGTCAAACCAGTGGGCCCATAGTACCTGGCTGTTGCCCGGCGACGATCTTACAGAAACAAATGGGAACAGAAGGGCTGTCGAATTATTCGACGATTCTTTAAATCCGAATAACGAGCAAATGGAAAGGGTTTGGGGAGCCTCTTATAAAATGATTGCCCGGGCCAACGTAATCATTGATCACGTTAGAAATGACGATTTAACTACCGTAAGAGGAGCAGATGAAATTCGCCTGATGGAGGGTGAAGCACTCTTTCTACGCGCTTATGCACATTGGATCTTATTCAATGTCTTTGGCCGGGCCGTAGTAATTGAGGATAGATTTGCACCCGGGGACGATATGAACAAGCCCCTAAGCGAACCAGCCGTAGTGCTTGACCAGGTAATTGCTGACTTAGAGGCAGCTTTACCAATTTTACCAGACACCTGGGCTTCAGAATTTTCCGGTAGAGCAACCAAGAACTCTGCCCGTGGACTGATGGCAAAGGCTTTGGTTTTTCGCGCTAACCATTTCGGAAGCATGTCCGATCATTCAGCAGCACTCCAGGTGTACAACGAAATTACTGCGCAGCTTGTGCCAAACTTTGTCCATAACTTTAGCGCATACCACGAGAATAACCAGGAATCATTGTTTGAGATACAGGCTGATAATCCAAACCTGAACAACCTGGCCCTATATAACGATGGTGCCTGGCGAGGAGTGGAAAACATGAGTATTTACCGCGGCTTTATGATGCAGCCAGGAACTCCCGGCTGGGCTAATGCCGGTGCCACCACCAGATTTCTGCTGACCGATAAAATAAAAAATAATTTTGGCAATGACCCAAGATTGATGGTGTTTATCAACCCTGACGACGGCGAAGAGGGTAGGATCTTTCAGAAATACTGGCTTGGCAATGTTGATGTTGCTGACGAGGCTACTGGAGCAGGTGTTGTGGATGTACGTGGTGGCGGAGGCTCTGTAAACAACGAAAGAGTGTTACGCATGGCAGATTTAGTGTTGATAGCCGCTGAAGCTTATCTGAAAACCAATCAGCCGCAACTGGCCATAGAAGAATTGAATAAGATAAGAGCACGTACCAGAGAGTGGGCTATTGAGTATGGTTTAAGCGATGGTACTGGCCTTGAAGATTATGATCTGGCCGTAACCGATGAGGACATGATCATGGAGTGGATCATGAATGAGCGTTTTGTAGAGCTTGCCGGTGAAGGACAGCGCTGGTGGGACCTTAAAAGATGGCACGTGGCCGGCGATATCGACTTGTCTGGCTGGGATGGTAGTGATGAACATTTCAGTACCGAATTGTCTTCACCTGTTGAATTCGATGTAAGTACTAACCTGCTCTTTCCAATTCCACAGGTTGAAATTGACAGGAATCGTGCCATTATGCAAAATAACCCTGGTTATTAAGCTGTCATTTGCAGCAATAGCCTTTAAGTTGAGACATGGTTTTTAGATAAACACAATTCATCCCAAATTTTATCTGGGGTTGTTCTTTAACAAAAAAGGCTCTGGAAGAATATCCAGAGCCTTTTTTGTATTCAAGGGTCTGCATTTGCGAGCCACCGAGGCCCGGGAGGTACGACGAATCGGACCGCCGAAGCGGCAATCTGGCATCTACACGTAAAGAAGCCAGATTGCCGCGGGGCGGCCCCCGCACTCCGCTTCGCTACGTTTGCAAAGGCTGTACTGCTAATAAAAACGGCCTCTGCAGATCTGTAGAGGCCGTTTTTATAGAAATCTTAGTTACTAGATAATTCGGGATGACTCCCCTTTTTTACTTCTTAAGTACATATGAAAGTTGTTGTATTGATGTTTAATTCAGAACTTATACGCTGTATCATTGCATAGCTCACATATATAAAAGGATGTTTTTCACCGTTAACGCAGACTCATGAAAACTTTCGTGCCATTTTTCTACCTGCTAGCATCTGTATGGATGCTGGGCAGCTGCCAGGAAGATATCATCGATAAGACAGAGGAAAGTAGTGATAAAATCACAATCCTTGAATTAGAGGGAGTATGGGTAGAAGAGGAGGAGCGGACAGACACAATTGCTTTTTCTGATTTACCCGATACAGACTGGTTCTGGCTTTTAAGGGGTAAAGAAAATAGTAATGGAAATTTATTGCCCAAAAGCGGCTCCGGCAACTGGAATTATAAACCTCTGCTGGGAAAAGATTCAGTGTCACTCAATTGGGCACTTTCCAGTAACAGCAGGTATCATAATTACTTTTTTAGAGTGGAAAAAGGTAAGATGAAAATCGGTAATTTTTATAGGAGTAATGATCCTGTAGAGATTATCACCTTTGTGAAGCTTGAGTAAATAATAAATAGCCACAAGCACCCCGGGTATTTCAAAACTTATGGTTTAGAACTTTAACATTGCATGATTCATGAAAAAACAGCCCTGGTGTGTGCCGGGGCTGTTTTCATTTTAAGGATCAAGGTTGATCATAGCGGTGTGTTATCTAAGTTTTGTGCTGATGACTTATTACTGACCGTAAAAGGTCGTAACCGATCTGGCAGGTACTTCCACAACAATTTTTCCCTGCTGAACAGGAAAATCACCAATAGGGGTAAACCTTTCTACAGGGATATTCAGCCTTCTTTCTCCCTCTGATGTTCTGTAGGCCAGGAAATTTTTAGCCTTGCTTCCCTTCACACTAAGGTGTACAACACGGGCAGCAGGCCCTACATTGATCAGCACCATTGCATCCGGATTGGGGGTGCCGTTTGCACCAAAACCAATGATGGATACTTCTGATTCCTGCGCCTGGGTTCTGACAACTGCCATGCCGGGCAGGCCTGCGGCAGATACCTGCTTGTAGTAATAGTAGCCCCTCCTGACCTCGTAGCTGCCGTCGGGCTTAACCCAGATGGCACAGCCGGGGTTCGGATCGCCCTCTTTTCCATACCACTTATTAGGTTGCTGAATGCCAGCCCAGGGAATCAGCCCGTTTACTTTAGAGTAATAGATGTTATTATAGATTTCAGTAACAAACTCAGCATCCATGTTTTTCCAGCTGGTGGAGGTTACCCATGCATGCAGCTCCGGGCGTTTTTCCCTGATAATATCGGTGCCGGTGCTCAGGTGATAGCTGTTCCAGCGGCCATAGCCAAAATGTAAAAAGCCATGAGAGGTAATCAGGCCCAGGTTGTTCAGCGCCCTGTTATTATCAGTAATGGCATAAGGATATCCCCATTTAAAGAATTTGTCCCAGCTATAGGTTTCTCCCGGAGTTAATTTCACATCGTTCAGTCCTTCTTTATTAAGCATGTCGGGCATAAAGCTTAAAAAATCCACAACCTGCTGGGGTGGCCAGAAAAGATTGTAATCATGGCCATAGTTAAGCGCTTCGTGGGTGATGCCGTCTGTTTCCCAGCGCATCCAGTCCTCACCCTCGTTGTGCAGGGATATATACTTTACCGGCAGGCCTTCCTGCTGGCGTAAAAATTTAGCCCAGTCGATCATGTACCTGGCCAGGTTTTCTTTCTGGACCGGATCCAGATCGCGCCCCCGAATCTCCTTTTGCTTCGTAGCCCAGGCAGGCGGACCGTACATGGTGGTGATGATGGTCAGGTCTCTGCCGCTTTCTTTGGTTTTGGCATACCCCTGCTTCACAAAGTAGCGCATGTGTTGGGTGGTACGGGTGTGGTCAAAGGCTCCGCCGGGCTGCTCCTGGTGGTATGGGTCCAGGAACATTTTTACCAGGCCTACCTTCAGGCCCTCGTTTCCAAAAACCAGTTCAATTATTTCCTGCTTCTGCCCTTCGTTCAGCAGGCTAAAGCCACCGTATTCCTGTGGTGCATTGGTATAATCCAGAGTTTGGGCTGTTTCTACATAATTAAAGCCAAAACCATCCCAATCCCGTACTTTTTTTGAAAAGTCAACTTCAGCCGCTATGGCTGTGAAGTTATCGGCTTGAGCATGTGCCGCTCCCGGTAAACAGGAGAGCAGGGAAAGCAGGAGGAGATTGGTTTTAAGAGTCATGGTGCTGAATGATATGGTAAACGGGAAATAATCAAAAAAAGGAGCAGGCTTTCATCCTGCACTGGTATGCCTGTGGTTAGTGAATGGTGGCTGGTGCGGCACCTTGTAGGCCACTGGTGCAGTACAAAATTTAGGGTATAAGGAATATAGATATAGATGCTGGTGCCCAACCAGACAGATCCTGTCCAGTGTCTATAATCCATTGTCCATTGTGGTCCCTAACAGTACAGCATGAGACTCTCGGGCATCTTTTTTAAATTTTAGAAAATTAAACTTGTTGGCAGGTCCATTTCTGCCGCATAAAAAGCACGGTACCTGAAGGGAGCAGAAGTAATACAATATGAATGCAAAGAAATTATCCCTGATCAAGCCTGGTCTATTACTGCTGGTAGGTTTAGGCCTTACAACAGCCTGCAACGAACAAGCAGCACGTGAAGGAATAAGGGTTGAAGATAGAAGCCTTAGCTTTATAGAGATTCCTGCAGAAACCATTACCGATAAGATAAGAGGCGGTTTGCTGGGTCAGATGATAGGGGTGCAAAACGGGCTTCAGTATGAGTTTAAATTTATTGAAGAGCCCGGAAATGTAAGTGGATATGTACCCGCTCTTCCGGAAGGTGCCATTACAGATGATGATACTGATTTTGAGTGGGTATACATATACACCATGCAGCAGCAAAGGCAGTTAAAAATACCTTACCAGAATATTGCCACCTTGTGGAAGGAGAGAATCAATAAGAACATCTGGTGTTCAAACCGTTATGCAAGATCACTGATGGATATTGACATTGATCCACCCCATACCGGAAACATTGCTTTAAATCCCTGGGCTGAATTCAACATTTCGGGTCAGTTCTTATGCGAAACCTTTGGATTGATTGCTCCTGCCATGCCTCAATCGGCATCTAAAATAGGCCTGCACTATACCAATGTTGCTATAGATTATGAGCCGGCACAAACCACACAGTTTTTTACCAGTATGATTGCCACAGCATTTGTGGAAAGCGATATTATCAAAATTCTTGATGCAGGTGTGCAGGCAACAGATACCAGCAGCATATTGCCCATGCTGGTGGCCGATTTAAAAGAATGGCACCGCCAGTATCCTCAGGACTGGAAACACACCCGCAAGCTGATTGAAGAAAAGTACTCACCTAAAACAAGCTGGATCAGATCTAACAACGGCTATGAGCTGAATTCTGCAGGCGTGGTGGCAGCACTGCTGTATGGTGAAGGAGATTATGCCCGCACCATGGAGTTTGCCTATAACTTTGGCTGGGATGCGGATTGTAATGCCGCAACTGCCGGCACTATTCTGGGTACTGTAAAAGGCTATAAATGGATGATGAGCCAGGGCTGGCAAATCGTAGACCGATACCAGAATACCACCCGCGACAATATGCCGGAAGATGAAACCATTACCAGCTTTGCCGACAGGGTCATTGAACTCTTTGAGCTGCTGAACGAAGAAAATGGGGGTGCTAAAATAGTTTCAAACCAACGGATAGTCTATAAGATACCAGCAGAAAAGCCCAGAGCAGTGGTGCCCCTCAGAACCAAAGACAGCCAGCAGAAGATCCTACTCGCAGCCCTGAACAGCAGTATTGAAAGAGACCTGCTTAGCGAAGATAGGGCCAGTTCAGCAAAGGCTGTTTACCTGGCCATATGCCTGGATATGCAGGACGAACTTAGCCAGAAACACCCTAACCAGTGGCAGCGGGCAATCAAAGAACTGAAAGGCTATTACAAAGTAATGAATAATGTGTTCTGGGGGTCGGATTTCAAAACCCTGAATGAGCTGAAGGAGAAGTTTATTGCTTCGGGCTTCACTGCACCTCCCCGTAAGCTCACCGATGAGGAAGTTTACTCTTCCATCATCTGGAAAGATCCCACAGAGATTGTGTTGGAATAAGCGATGGTTTGCAGGAAGAAAAGCCGCTTCAGGGGCTGATGCTATGCAGAAATGCTCCTGAACCTGTTGGTTTATGGACTTACCATAGTTTTTGTTGCTGACAGGCTTTAAATCGGCAGGGCTGGTGAAGCTGCTCTGGAATACCAGCCTGCCCCATTACCAGGATTTACCGGGAATGGCTGTAAATCTTGTTCCTGTCTGCCTGGGAATCAGAAAGGACCGTTGATGGGTGGCAATGTTGAGCGGCTGCTGGGGTTGTAAGTAGTGCCGCTTTATGAATTTTAAAAAATGATATGAAAAATTTACACTTGTTTCTGAGCCTGCTTATCCTGAACTGCCTGTTGCTGGTGGTGCCTGCCTGCGGTCAGCAGAAGCAGCCTCCGCGCCTGATTGTGCGGGCAGATGATATGGGCTTCTCTCATGCTGCCAACGATGCGATTATGCAGACTGTAAAAGAGGGGGTTGCCACTTCTATAGAGGTTTTGGTGCCATCGCCCTGGTTTCCGGAGGCGGTTAAAATTTTAAAGGATAATCCCTCCATCGATGTGGGAGTGCACCTTACCCTTACCAGTGAATGGGATAATATGAAGTTCAGACCGGTATCTGGTCCCTCCAGCATTACAGATGAGGGGGGCTATTTTTACCCAATCATCCATCCAAATAAAAACAGACCCGGACAGGCATTAATGGAACATGGGTGGAAACTGGAGGATATAGAGCGGGAATTCCGGGCTCAGATAGAGCTGGCGCTGAAAAAGATTCCGCATATCAGCCATATTACCGCTCACATGGGCTGCTATGATATGACGCCTGAGGTGCAGGCAATGACAAAGAAGCTGGCCCGGGAGTATGGAATTGATATTGATCCGGCAGACTACAAGGCACACAAAGTGAGGTATGCAGGACCAAAAGAAACTGCAGAAGAAAAGGTGCAGAGCTTTATTAAAATGTTGGAAAGCCTGGAGGCAGGAGAAACCTATTTTTTTGTAGACCATCCGGGGCTTAATACTCCTGAACTAAAAGCCATACACCATGCAGGTTACGATAATGTTGCCGTAGACAGGCAGGGGGTTACCGACTGCTGGACCGACCAGCGGGTGAAGGAAACTATCAGGAGATTGGGAATACAGCTGATAAGCTATCCCGATCTGGTTAAAAAGTAGAAAAGGCATTGGCAGAATGAAGTCTTCTGGGTCAGGAATAAAGATAGACCAGGCACCCGGCTTTTTATCCTTACCAAATTGTGACCTAACCATGAAAACCAGGCTCATTCTTTTGTTTCTGTTCAGCTCCCTGATTTTGAGTGCTCAGCATAAAACAGAAACCTATAAACCAAAATATGCTGCTAAATGGAGTGAGATCAACAGTTATGTGCGTTCGCGCTGGGATAACGAGCTGAATAAATCTGATAATCTTCCACATATTTATGTAGGGGCATTTCCAGGGCTGCCCTTTATGTTTTACTGGGATACTTACTTTACGAATGTGGGCCTTAACATTCATGAAATGGATGCAATGGCTGCAGGAAATACAGAAAACCTGCTCTATGTAGTAGATCAGTATGGATACATGGGCAATGCAGCTGTTACCAGCTGGGGGATGAATCGCTCGCAGCCGCCTTACCTTTCGGCAATGGTCAGGAATATGTTCGAAAGCACAGGGGCAAAAGATACTGCATTTCTCAAAAAGGCTTACCCCATCCTGAAAAAGGAGTATCTGTTCTGGACAGACACCTCTCTAAATGCCATAGAACAGCACAATACCCCAATTCAGGGTCTGCAACGCTTTTATCATCATGCCAAGGAAGATGAAATTCTTACCCTGTTCGAAGAGCTTGCCACTAGATTTTCCATTTCAAAAGATATCAGTGATGCAGAAAAAATAAAAGTCACCATTCCTTACCTGGTAGAGGCGGCCTCCGGTATGGATTTTACCACCCGCTTCGAGCAGCGGGCGCCTGATTTTATAGCGGTGGAGCTAAATACACTGCTTTATGTTTATGAGAAAAATTTCAGCTGGATGGTTGATTTGTTAAAGCTAAAGGGCGAACCAGACTGGAATACAATAGCTGAAAGAAGAAAAAGGCTGGTAAATCAGTATTGCTGGAATGAAGAAAGAGGCCTCTTTCTGGATTATGACTTTGTGAATAAACGGAGCAGTAAAGTAGCGGCCGTAACCACCTTTCAGCCCCTGTGGGCAGGCATGGCTTCTAAAGAACAGGCCGCAAGAGTAGTGAGCAACATGCCCCTGTTTGAAAGCGAATGGGGTATGGCAACAACAGAAAAAGCCGGTGAGATAAAACCTCACCAATGGGGTGAAACATCGGTGTGGGCCCCCATGCAAATGCTTACGGTGGCAGGCCTCGATAAGTACGGATATAAAAAGGAAGCAAAACGTATCGCTTCTAAATACCTGGATCTTCTGGCCAGAAACTACCTGACTCCAACGCCTGCAGAGGCCGTTAAAAAAGGCGTAAATATCACAAGAGAGCCGGGGCACCTTTACGAAAAATACAGGATTGATGGCACCATCAATGACCATGAGTACACTGCTAACACCATGATGGGATGGACCGGAGGCACTGCAGCATTTTGCTACAGTTACTTATTTCCAGCCAATTAGGAATTCAATTATTAAGGCTGTGCACTGCCTGCCAGTGTACCCTGTATCTACGTTCCAGAAAGTTGCCGTGGTTTGGGTATATAGGCTGCCCGTTGTAAATGATTTTCTGTATCCCTGCTGAAGCCAGTATAATGCCGGGAAGGTATTAAAACAGCTATGCATTACCAAACACCTAACAGTACAGTATAGAAAGCTGTATTTAAAGCCTTATATAGCTTATATTTTAAGAGCTGAATAACAGCTGGTCTGATTTTCATGAGGATCTTTTACTAAGCCGTCCATCAAGCAACAGTTACACTACCATACCATCTCACAAATGATAAAAATAAGGCTCTCGCTGTACTTCTTAATCATTCTGCTGTTCGGGGTTAATAATGTGCTGGCAGAAGTTAAACTTCCCTATATTTTTTCTGATAACATTGTTTTGCAGCGGGATGAGCCCCTGAAAGTCTGGGGCTGGGCAGATGCCGGAGAAGGGGTAAAAGTTTCCTTTAACGGGCAGCAGCTCCGTACCAAAGCCGACAGAAAGGGCAGATGGGTGGTTAATCTAAAACCTATGGCTTATGGCGGCCCCTACGAAATGCAGGTCTCCGGCAAAAATAATACTGTCAGGCTTTCCAATATTTTAATTGGCGATGTCTGGATTTGCAGTGGTCAGTCCAATATGGAGTGGATACTCAAAAATACGGACAATGCAGAAGTAGAGATTGCCAGAGCCAATCATCCTAAAATAAGGCTTTTTAAGGTTGACAAACAGATGCTGCCAACGCCCCAAGAAGACCTTAAAGGAGGTGAGTGGCTGGTTTGCACACCAGAAAATGTAAAAGAGTTTTCGGCAGTGGCTTATTTCTTTGGAAGAGATCTTCAGAAAGAGCTGGATGTGCCCATCGGGCTGATCAATACCTCCTGGGGTGGGACCAACATAGAAGCCTGGACCAATATGGAGGATTTAAAACAGTTTGAAGAGTTCAGGGGGGTGAAGCCGAGGGTGCAAACACAAACAGAAGCAGAAAGAGAGCAAAGCTGGAGCAGGTACAGAAAGGCGCTGGAGAGCGATCAGGGCATGGCAGAGAAATGGTTTAGCCCCGCAACGGATATAACAGCCTGGAAAAGTATGGAGCTGCCGGTTGAATTTGGTGATACAGAGCTTGGCAAAGCAGATGGGATTGTGTGGTTCAGCAGGGATGTTGAGGTGCCTGCTTCTTTAGCTGGCGAAGAAGCCCAGCTGAGTTTGGGTGTAATAGACGATGCTGATGAAACCTATGTGAACGGAAAGCTGGTAGGGTCTACAGATGTATGGAACGTTGACAGGTTGTACGAGCTTGCCCCCGGTGTTTTGGTGGCAGGAAAAAACAGAATTACCATAAAAGTGACTGACAGAGCCTCTCTGGGAGGTATCAGAGGTACACCCGACCAACTTTATCTAAGAGCCGATGGGCAGAAAATACCCCTAAATGGCCAATGGAAGTACAAGCCTGCGGCCCTGTCCACAGATTTTAACATTCAGAACTTTAGCCCCAACCAGTATCCATCTGAATTATACAATGCCATGATTGCCCCGCTGCATAATTTTGCCATCAAGGGTGCTATCTGGTACCAGGGCGAAACCAATGCTCCGCAAGGATATCGCTACAGAACTTTGTTTCCTACCATGATTAAGGGCTGGAGAGAAAAGTGGGGGAAGGATTTCCCCTTTATTTGGGTGCAGCTGGCCAATTACAAAAAGCCGGTGGAGCAGCCTGCCGAGAGTGATTGGGCAGATTTGCGGGAAGCGCAAAGCAAAACGCTGGCCTTGCCCAATACAGCCCAGGCGGTTATCATCGATATTGGAGAAGCCAATGATATACACCCCCGCAATAAAAAGGATGTAGGGCACCGGCTGGCGCTGGCTGCCCTGAAAACAGCTTATGGCAAAGAACTGGTATACTCAGGGCCGGTGTTTGAGTCAATGAAGGTAGAGGGTAACAGGGCGATCTTAAGTTTCAGTAATCAGGGCAGTGGCTTGCTGGTAAAAGATAAGTATGGGTACCTGAAAAGCTTTGCCATTGCAGGCGCCGACCAGAAGTTTGTGTGGGCAAAAGCCTATTTGGATGGTGATAAAGTAGTGGTGTACAGCGATACGGTTAAAAACCCGGTGGCGGTGCGGTACGGCTGGGCAGACAATCCTGATGATGCCAACCTGTACAACCAGGAAGGCCTGCCGGCATCTCCTTTCCGGACAGATGACTGGGTAACCATCACTCAAAATCGCTAAATACCCAGTTCTACAAAACCTAAAGAATGTAATAATGAAGTTTTACCTGCTAATAACCATTTTGGTTCTTCCGGTAATTATAACACCAAAGGCTTATTCCCAACAGTTACACCCTTTCGAAGCCAGGGTAACCGTAGATTTTTCTGATAAGCTTAGAGACTGGGATGGCTTTGGGGTGAACTATGTTGAAACATCCAGAACCCATGATTACCGTGAACTGAAAGAAGATTACAGCGGCTTCAGCTATATTGATGAACCACAACGGCAGGAAATTATTGAGCTGATTTTTGGGGAGGATGGTCTTAAACCCTCTATCCTTAAAATGTTTCTGGATCCTTTTCAGGAAGGCTACACTGAGCAGGCTAATGATAATAAAGACCCCTTCAAGATCAATAAAAAAGGGTTTGACCATTTTACTACAAATGAAAACATGCTTTATTTTGCCCGCAATGGTGTAAAAACCTCAAGGGCCAGAGGAGCAGATATTCAGATCATTACCACACTTTATGGCCCGCCGGGCTGGATGACCAGGCAGAAGATATTCAGGGGGCGCGACCTTGATCCTGCTTATAAATATGAACTGGCAGAGTATATGATTGCCTGGGCAAAGTTTCTGAAGGAAGATCAGAAATTGCCGCTCATGTACTTGTCTATCCATAATGAAGGCGATCACTACGTAAGGTGGCCTATGGATGCGCAAACTGGCTATCATAACCAGCACGATCATAATATGTACTGGTCTCCGGCTCAGGTAGTAGATTTTGTGAAGTTTATGCGGCCCATGATGAATAAAATGGGGTTGAGCGATGTAGGTTTAACCCCTGGTGAATGTTCTGACTGGTACAAATTTATCGGGTATGGCTATGCACCAGCCCTGTATGAAGATGAAGAAGCCCTGAATAATTTAGCCATCCTCACCAGCCATGGCTTTATTGGCGATCATAAAGACTGGTTTGGTGATTGGCGCAGCGACGGGAATGACCTGATCCGTTTAAAAAAGCCCCAGATGCACTCCTGGGTTACCTCGATGACCTGGGGCTCTATGAACCTGAATTTCCTGGAAGATGTGCGCAGGCAGATTTACGATGCCAAGGTAAATGCCCTTATTCCCTGGGCTACGGTGAATACGGAGAGGTGGTGGTACAACAGCCCTAATGTAGGTACGGCCATCAGAATAAGGGAAGACAAGAACATCTATTTTCTGGAGCCCGGATATTACCTCTACAAGCACGTTAGCAGGGCAGGACAGTCGGGAATGGCAGTGGCAAATGTTTTATCAGATCATGATCAGGTGAAAGTTATTGCTTTTTCTGCTAACGGATCAAATAATCCCGACGCCTTCACCATCATCAACAATAACACCCAAAACCCGGCAAAGATTACCATCACATTAAAAGGGGCTGAATCCAGAGACTTCGAAGCTTTCGAAACTCATTTTCATACCAAATGGAGTAAAGCAGGGGATTATAAATTTGAGAATAACACCTTAACCATAGAGATACCCCAGAAATCAGTTACCACCTTTTATGGAGTAAAGAATTAAGTTATGACCATGGGAGCTATCAAAACATCTGTCCTTATTATCCCGCTGCTACTCTTCCAATTAGCATTGTTCGGGCAGTCGAAGCCATTTGTTAGCCTGCCCGCGCAGCTTAATGACAGCTCTTTTGCAGATTGGATAGGGCCTGGAGATTCAGATTATGGAGTGTTTTACTTCAGGAAAGCAGTGGAGCTGAAGGAGGTACCTAAAAGCTTCATCATACACGTTTCTGCCGATAACCGGTATCGCTTATGGGTGAATGAGAAACTGGTTATTTGGGGTCCTGCCGTGGGCGATATGTTTAACTGGAACTACGAAACCACCGATATTGCCCCTTACCTGAAGGAAGGTAAAAATATCATTGCCTCACAGGTCTGGAATATGGGAAGTCTGAGAGGTGCCCGGCAGATCTCTCACAAAACTGCTTTTATCCTGCAGGGCAATTCACCAGCAGAGCAGGTAGCAAATACCAATAATTCATGGAAGATTATAAAAGATAGAGGCTACCATGGTATTGCCATTAATAGAAGAATTGCTGGCGGTGGCTACATAGCAGGCGGCACCGACAGTGTTGATGGTTTTAAGCATCCCTGGGGCTGGAATTTGTTATCATATGATGATGCTGCCTGGCAGGCTGCCAGGAAATTAGGAAAGGGAAATCACCAGGGACTGGATACCTGGGTTGGAACGCCCTGGATGCTCCAGGCCAGAAAGATTCCCCTGATGGAGCAAAAGTTAGAAACTATACCCCAACTCCTGGATGTAAAGGGATTTTCTTATCCTCTATCAGCCTATAAGGGCTCGCTGCAAACCCAAATTCCACCCAATACACAAGCTGAAATTTTACTGGATAATGGGGTGCTGACAATGGGATTTCCGCAACTTTTAGTATCAGGAGGAAGGGGCAGTAAAATAAAAATACAGTATCAGGAGGCTTTATTTAATGAGGAGGGTGGCAAAGGAAACCGGGATGAGTGGAGGGGAAAAGTAATGAAAGGCTATTACGATGTTTTTTTGCCTGATGGCGGTAATAGATTATTTGAGCCCCTATGGATACGTGTTTTCCGCTATGTTAAAATAACAGTCAGCACCGGGAATGAGCCCTTAAGCATCAATGGTTTTAAAAATTTATACACCGCTTATCCCCTGGAGCAAAAAGCTACTTTTACATCCAGCAAAAAAGACTTTGAGAAAATATGGGATGTGTCCTGGCGCACCGCACAGCTATGTGCCCTGGAAACCTATATGGACTGCCCCTATTACGAACAGCTGCAGTATATAGGCGATACCCGCATCCAGGCCCTGATTTCTATGTATGTGGGAGGCGACGAGCGGCTGGTAAAAAATGCATTGGAACAGTTTTATGCTTCCATGCAACCCATGGGCCTTACAAAAAGCAACCACCCGGCAGCAGGTACACAAATTATACCTCCTTTTTCGCTCCTGTACATTTCCATGCTGCACGATTACCACATGCTGGGCAAAGACAGTGGGTTTGTAAAGCAGTACATGCCAGGCGTAAAGTTTATCCTGGATTGGTTTATAAGCAGGATTGATGATAGTGGAATGCTGGGCCCTTTGCCGTACTGGAATCATATTGATGGAGGAACAAAATTTGTGAATGGGTCGCCTCCGGGGATCAGCGATGGCGGCTCTGCCCATATGTCTGTTTTATTAGCCTACACTATTGACAGGGCAGCGGAAATGCTCACCTATTATGGGTATGCCTGCGATGCGGAAAATCTTCTGCCTGTTTCAGCAAAGCTGAAGGAAAACACACTTAAGCTCTGTTTGAACAGAGATAAAGGACTGCTGGCCGAGACGCCCGATCAGCAATTATATTCCAGGCACACCAACAGCTTTGCCATTCTGGCCGGCATGTTCGATGCGCAAACCGAAAAGGCAGTAGCAAGGAAAATCATTGATGACGGCAGCTTGATTCAAACTTCGCTCTACTTTGATTTCTATGTTTTTCAGGCCCTGAAAAAAGCAGGTTTAGGCGGTGAAGTAACCGCTTTGATGGAGAAATGGCAGACATTCCTCGATTATGGACTCACAACCTTTCCAGAGCATGGTATTGAAAGCCGTTCGGATTGCCATGCCTGGTCGGCCCACCCGATGTACGACTTTTTAAGTATTGTCTGCGGCGTAACTTCTTCCTCCCCGGGCTTTAAAACTGTTAAAATTGAACCTCAACTAGGGGAGCTGACTAAAGCATCAGGCACCATTCCGCATTACATGGGTGAAATTGCAGTGTCTTTTACAAAGGATAAAAAGGAAAGGTTAAGGTATGAGGTAGTATTGCCCCATAACCTGACAGGAGTCTTAAAGTACAAAAATCAATCATATCCGCTTTCGGGCGGAAAAAATATAAATACACTTAATTGAGTAAAGCCTCTGGAGAATACGATTCTTCATTTTTACTGGGCAGCACCCAAAAATTATTACTTGCAGATATATGAGAAAATCTATGCTTTTGATGGCATGCCTGTTTGCCTTTGCCTCTTCTGTGTTTGCACAACGGGCAAAAACATCTAAATATGATATTGTTATTTATGGCGGTACTTCAGCTGGCATTGTAGCAGCCATTCAAAGTTCCAGAATGGGTAAAAGTGTATTGCTGATTGAGCCTTCGCAAAGAATTGGGGGCTTAAGCACCGGCGGGCTGGGTCAGACAGATATTGGCAACAAACAGGCTGTTGGAGGAATTTCCAGGGAGTTTTACCAGAACATTAAAAAATACTACGACGACCCGGCCAACTGGAAATGGCAAAAAAAAGAGGAATATAAAGATGGCGGGCAAACCCGTACCGAAGAAGGCGAAAGCACCATGTGGACCTTTGAGCCATCGGCAGCCCTGAAAGTGTTTCATGATATGCTGGCCGCTGAAAAAGTTAAGCTTGTGTATGGAAAACGGCTGAACCGGGAAGAGGGCGTTATTAAAAATGGCACTGCTATCACACAGATAGAGATGGAAAGTGGAGAAGTGTACAGGGCTAAGATGTTCATAGATGCCACCTACGAAGGAGACCTGATGGCAGCAGCAGGGGTTAGCTATACGTACGGACGTGAGTCTAATGAGCAGTATGGCGAATCCCTGAATGGCGTTCAGGCTAATAATATAAACCTGACTTTAAGGAATGGAATATCTCATAATGCACGTAACCATAATTTTGTGCAGGCTGTGGATCCTTATGTGGTGAAAGGTGATAAATCAAGTGGAGTACTGCCTTATATAGACACTGATGGGCCGGGATTAGAAGGGAACGGGGATAAAAGGATACAGGCATACGGTTTCCGTATGACGCTTACAGATCATCCTGAAAACCGCATTCCGTTTGAAAAACCTGCAGATTATAACGAGCAGAATTATGAGCTGCTTTTCAGAAATTACGAGGCAGGGGAGACGAAAATTCCGTGGATCAATTCCAGTATGCCTAACCGCAAAACAGATACCAACAACAATCATGGCTTTTCCACCGATTTTATAGGCCAGAATTACAATTATCCCGAAGGCTCTTACGAGGAAAGGGAAAAAATTATTGAAGCACACAGAAACTATCAGAAGGGCCTGATGTGGTCTCTGGCCTATCATCCAAGAATTCCAGAACAGATAAGGCAGGAGGTTTCGCGCTGGGGAACCAGTAAGGATGAGTATGAGCGGGCTGATGGCTGGCAGCAGCAACTTTACATTCGGGAGGCCAGACGCATGATCAGTGATTATGTGATGACACAAAAACACGGCGAACGCCTGGAGGTGGCAGAAGACCCGGTAGGGTTAGCGGCATACGGAATGGACTCACACCATGTACAGCGCTACATAGATGCCAACGGTTATGTACAAAACGAGGGAAATGTTCAGGCAGGAGTGGCAGGTCCTTATCCCATCAGCTACCGCTCCATTATTCCAAAAGCAACGGAGTGCACTAATTTGCTGGTTCCGGTATGCTTAAGTTCTACCCACATGGCCTTTGGCTCTATCCGCATGGAACCCGTTTTTATGGTGCTGGGGCAATCTGCTGCCACAGCTGCCTCTCTTGCCATCGACCAGAAGATCCCCCTTCAGGCGCTTCCCTATGACAGGCTGAAGCAAGTTTTATTAGCCGGTAAGCAACGTTTGGAATAGGCAGCTAAAGCACGTACTGTACTTTAGCACCAGGCTTTTGTGAGGCGCCTTCATAGAAAAATTGTTTTGGCTTTGGAAAAAAAAAGATCCACCCTTATGACCCATCATACATTCAGGCAAAGCCTGTTTTTGATAATTATCTTCTGTTGTTTTAGTTGCCAGCCTCCTGCCGGGGCAGCCCAGGCAACACCCCGGGAAAAAGTGGTTGCCACACTTGTTGCGCAGCTGCGGCAGCTTGCAAAAAAAGAGCAGAACCCACTGCTGAAAAGGCATTTTGAGTCCCTGGCCCTGATGACACTGGATACCACCCATGGATTTTCAATGGAGGAAAAGGATTTGCAGTCGGTGGCTGAGGTGCTGGAATTTTTTAAAGGCGACGGGAAAAACTGGCAAACTTATTTACAAAAGCCACGACCCCTGATTATGGCTTACCAGTCTCCTGCCGATGGTAAAAACAGTTATTATTGGTTATTCCTGCCCCGGGATTTTAGCTCTGAAAAAAAAGATTATCCCCTTTATATGGAATTGCATGGCAGTGGAGGAGGCTCAAACAACCCGCCCTGGAAAATGCTGTACCATTACCTGAAACCTGAAGAGGCTGCGGGTACTGCACAAATGTACCGCAGGGATGGGTTCATGATCTATCCCTGGGGAAGAGGGGACAAAGGATATAATGGCATAGCCTTTACCGATATTAAGGAAAGCCTTGCAGATTTTGATGCGCTGTTTACCACCGACCCTGACAGGCAGTATGTATATGGCTTTTCCATGGGAGGAAAGGGAGCTTACCTTATGGCACTGGAGACCCCGGATCGGTGGACAGCCCTGGGGATTTACTCCGGCATTATGAAATCTACGCCTGAAGAGGTTAAAAAGCTGAAAAACCTGCCAGTCTGGATGACTTGGGGAGAAACGGAAAGGTGGGCAGAAAATAACCGAACACTAAGAGACCACCTGCAGCAGGAGGGAGTAAATGTTCGCTGGGAGGAGCAGGCTGGAGTAGGACATTCTTATAAAGGCGACTACCAGGAAGCACTGATGAAGTGGTTTTTATCTTTGAAAGATTAGGGAGCACAGATAAAAAAAGTACTTAACTGTTGATGCTGAAAAAGAATCACAAGCATACCATACAGTACAGAACAGATTAAAAACAGAGATCCCCTATATTCAATAAAAGTTTATTAAGTACTGTTTTACACATTCTATATAGGATGAAAGATATTTCTCTGAAACCTGTTTTGGTGCAGAGGCAGAAGTTTAAAGTTGATTGGTTTGGTTAAGTGTAGTATTTCAAAAATGCCTCACCGAATTTATTGGTGAGGCATCTTTATGAAGAATACAGCTGAATTTTAGAATGTGGATAGGTATTCCCGATGAAGTTTATTACTTTTTAAATTAAAGAATAGCAGGTTTGCAACCAGCGTAATAAAGCATAATGTACCTTGATCAGGATTGTAGGCTTACAGTATGGCATGCTTCCCATTAGCTTTTTTTACTGCTTTGACAGGCTTCACCGTAACAACTCCATCCGGAGCGGCTCCATCCGGAGCGGCTCCATCCGGAGCGGCTCCATCCGGAGTGGTTCCCTGCGGGGGGTGAAGCCAAAGCTACCGGCCACAGTTTTTGCAGATTATATAATTCATCTATACCAGAATCAGCGCAATGAATAAAAAATTACACTTACCCGCTTTACCCCTTTCTTTAGTGCTTTTCAGCCTTTTCTTCTCTTTCCAGGCATGCCAGGTGAGTCAGGAGCAGGCTGGTGCCGAAGAAGAAGGCTGGACCCCGCTGTTCAATGGCACAGACCTTACAGGATGGAATCAGGTAAACGGAACAGCTCCTTATAAAGTGGAAGATGGCGCAATTGTTGGAACCACTGTTTCCGGTTCGCCAAACAGTTTTTTAGCCACCGATCAGCCCTATGGCGATTTTATTCTGGAGCTGGAGTTTATGATGCATCCGGATATTAACAGCGGTATGCAATTCCGGAGTATTTCCGATCCTGCCATCATGGAGGGAAGGGTGCATGGCTATCAGTTTGAGCTTGATCCTTCTGAAAGAAACTGGACCGGTGGTATCTACGATGAGGCCAGACGCATGTGGCTTTATCCGCTTTCTCTGAATGAAGAGGCCAAGTCTGCTCTAAAAATAGGAGAATGGAACAAAGCCAGGATAGAGGCCCTCGGAAATGACATCAGAACATGGGTGAATGGTGTGCCAGTGGCACACCTGGTAGATGATATGACCCCATCCGGGATCATTGCCCTGCAGGTACATTCTATCTATGACGATAAAGATGCAGGCAAAGAGATAAAATGGCGCAACATCCGCATCAAAACAGAAGGGCTTGCCCACCAGCAGGGGCATGATGCTTTTGTAGTAAACCTGATTCCCAACTCCCTCACCGAAAAGGAAAAGGAACAGGGCTGGAGTTTGCTGTGGGATGGCAAAACTACCATTGGATGGAGAGGAGCACACAAAGCCAGTTTTCCTGAAGGTGGCTGGGAAATCCAGAACGGAGAGCTAAGGGTGCTGGAATCGGGCGGAGGAGAATCAGTGAACGGTGGCGACATTGTAACAGAAAAAGAATATGGTGCCTTTGACCTGCAGCTAGAGTTTAAGCTAACCGAAGGTGCCAACAGTGGCATCAAGTATTTTGTAACCGAAGAGGAAGAGGTGAAAAATGCATCCGCCATAGGCCTGGAATATCAAATCCTGGATGATAAGAATCATCCCGATGCTAAGATGGGCCGCGACGGCAACCGTACCCTGGCCTCCTTATATGATCTGAAAACTGCCGAAAAGCAGGACCGCTTCCTGAAGCCCATCGGAGAATGGAACAGGGCCCGCCTGGTTGTTAATCCAGATAATACAGTAGAACACTGGCTAAACGGGGTGAAGGTACTGGAATATGATAGAGGCTCGCAGGAGTTTAAGGATCTGGTGGCAATCAGTAAGTACAAAGACTGGAAGAATTTCGGCATGGCCGAAAAGGGCCATATACTGCTCCAGGACCATGGCAATACCGTGGCTTTCAGAAGCATTAAAATCAAGGAACTGGATAAGCAACAAGCCAATAAGTAAACGAATATGAAAGCTAATAATTCCCGCCGGGATTTTCTCAGAAAAGCAGTCTTAGGAACTGCAGGCATCTCTTTAGGTGCTATGGCTTTTCCGGCAAGCAGCTATGCCCGTATCATTGGTGCAAACGATAGGGTTAATTTTGCTGTGGCCGGTATCAACAACAGGGGAAAAGCCCTCGTGAAATCTGCCATGGCATCGCCTAATACCAGCATTGGCTACATCTGCGATGTAGATTCCAGGGTGTTGAACGGGGTAAGTAAAATGGTGCAGGATGGAGGCGGGAAAAAGCCTAAAGCCATTGTAGATTTTCGCTCCCTGATCGAAAAAAAAGATTTTGATGCTGTAGCCATTGCCACCCCGGAGCACTGGCATGCTCCCATGGCTATTATGGCTGCCCAAGCAGGAAAGCATGTGTATGTAGAGAAACCCTGCAGCCATAATCCCTATGAAGGGGAACTGCTGGTGGCAGTGCAGAAAAAAACAGGCAGGGTGATACAAATGGGTAATCAGCAGCGCTCTGCCCCTACTTCCATTCAGGCCGTAAAAGAAATCCGGGAGGGCATTATTGGCACGCCTTATTTTGGCAAAGCCTGGTACAGCAATAACCGGGGCTCTATTGGTATAGGCAAAAAAGTGGCTGTGCCAGACTGGCTCAACTGGGAGCTGTGGCAGGGGCCGGCACCAAGGCAGGACTACCAGGATAACCTGGTGCACTACAACTGGCACTGGTTCTGGAATTACGGCACCGGCGAGATACATAACAACGGTACCCACGAGATAGATATTTGCCGCTGGGCGCTGGGGGTAGATATTCCCGAGCGGGTAAAATCATCAGGCGGCAGGTTCCACTATAATGATGACTGGGAGTTCTACGATACCCAGGTAGTGAGCTATGAATATGCCGACAATAAAATGATCACCTGGGAAGGAAAGAGCTGCAACGGATTTAATTATTACGATAGGGGCAGGGGTGCTACCATACACGGCACTGACGGCACCGTATTGGTAGACCGGAATGTTTACCAGGTCTTTGATCAGAAGGGAACGCTGGTAAAAGAGATAAAGGAAGAGCACAGCAGTGCCACCACCAATACCGCAGGCGAGGGCGCTTTGGATAATTATCACATGACCAATTTTGTGAATGCGATCCGGAATTCTGAAAAACTTAATTCTCCGATAGATGAAGCAGCCATTACCAGCCTGCTGTGTCATTATGGAAATATTTCCCAGGAAGTTGGCAGAACCCTCCATATAGACCAGAAGAACGGGCATATTTTAAATGACGCAGAAGCCATGAAAATGTGGAGACGTGAATATGCCCCGGGCTGGGAGCCTGTGGTATAAGTGTGCATACCTTTAGCTTCTTTTATCTTGCTGGTATAAAAACATTCAGGTAATGTAATGCTACTGCATTAGTAGTCGGAAATGCCTTAAATATGATTCATTCCGGTTTATGTAAGGCCGGCGGAAAATAAAACTGCTCTGGGTAATAATTCTAGGCAGTTTTATATTTCCGCCGGCCTTATTTGCTACCGTAGTGAAGCAACCTGGCATCTATGCGTGCAGCAGCAGGGGTTTTCTGCCTCTGCCAGGATAGAACCCTAGGGCAGGGAATTAGAAATTTTGATACTATTTTTTCCCTGTACCAGCGGCACCTCTTTTCCTTTCCAGTAAAAAGTAGCCTGTGTATTTTCTGGAATCACTATCTCTCCGGCTACAGAATTCTTATCAAAGGAGAAATCTACTCCTATGCTTCCTTTGGGGTGAGGCATTTTGCCCGATAGTTTACGAAGGCTGCCTGGATTAGGCTCAATTCTTATTGATTCGAAATGGGCAGAAGCAGGCTGGATCCCACACACTAGGTTCAGGAATTCGTAATTGGGGCTGGCGCTCCAGGCATGGCAGTCGGAGCGGGTCTGCTGCATGGTTTCAGAAAAGGTGGTTAAGCCTTGTTTCAGCATCTTTTTCCATATGTCCAGGTTGTTTAAAAAATAAGCGCCATTACCCGTTTTTTGGGCGGCCCTGTGCAGGTAAAAGGAAAAATAGATGTTCGTTCTGGCTACTGATGGATCAGTGGTTATCTTTTCAAAGATGGCAGCTTGCTGGTTTATGGGGGCAGTGTCGGTAAGGATGGCCATAATGTTTGTGTGCTGGCTGTAGGATGCCTGATCGGGCGTATCGGCAAATAACCTGCTGTCGGCATTATAGCCTTTTGCCACCACAGCCTGCTGAATACTATTTTTCAGATCTGAGAAATACTTTGCCAGGGCGTCTTTCTGATGGTGCTCAAGCAGGGCAATGGCATCCTGCAGCGCATATACATACTGTAGAGTCAGCATTAAAGAGCCACCTTCCCATGAGCCCGGAGGGCTTGCTTTTGTCCAGCCATCTACAACATCCACATACGACCACCAGGGCATAGGCCCCAGCAGCTTATCCTCACGCAGCCTGGTTTCGAACCATAATAAAACAGAAGTTATCTGATGGAGGTATTGAGCAGTAAAAGCATCATCTTTCCGGTGCATGTGGTAATCGTGCACCATGTTTACCCAGAAGAGCGAATAGGGCGGAATGTACTGAAGCGAGCTGGAGGGGAAACGGCTTTGGGTAATACCTTCGTCGGTGATGGAGTTGGCAAATTGGTTAATGGCATTCTTCATCAGCCGGTCATCGCCCGATACGTACAGGGAGATCAGGGCCTGGATACGGGTATCGCCCACATATTGCAGCTGCTCATAATAGGGGCAATCCATATAGGTTTCGTCAGCACAAAGGCGGGCTGTTCGCCAGCCTACATTCCAGATGCTCTTATGCACAGGCAAATTTGAGGCAAAGGATGCATTTTCCCGGAAAGGATAAATAAATTTTGTAGCCTGATAGCTGTTCCAGCTTAAAGGTTCATCGGCCGTTTTAACTTTTACCTGTATATAGCGCCATACCCGTGGAATAAGGGTAGAGAATTCTCTGTCTTTCCCGCCGTCCAGTAGGTAAATATCAGAAAGGCCAATAAACTCTTTTCCATCTACTACATCTCTGTGGCCCTGCTGATGCTCTTCAACATCCACGAATAATGTTTCTGCATAACCAACCTTTACCACGGCATTTCTGCCTCCGGAAAAGGTATAATAAGGATGGCCTTTTGTCAGGTAGGTCTGGTCAAGTAAAAGAGTGGCTTCGGTATTGGCAGGAATCGTCAGTGGCTTGTTTTTTTGCCATGCAGTCACAAAACCTTTGGTTAAAGGGCCCGGTGTATTTCTCATAACCGGCCGTTGCTCAAAGCTTTCGTCCATGAAGGGAATGCTGCGGGCCTGCAGGCTTAGATCTGCTGCGCCGTACTCATATTTGTGTCCGTAATTAGCGCCCTTTGCTATTGCCATGGCAACCGGCCAGCCAGCATCATCAAATCCCTGCTCCTTCCAGCCCCAGGGGTATTGGTCGGCTTTTATTTTTTCTCCTCCCCCCATGGCAAAGTAGCTTATTACCTCAAATTCTCTGCCTCTGCGGGTGGGCGAGTACGCTTCATTCAGTTTCACACGCCAGTTTCCGCTGCCAGTATTCAATACCTTGCTCAGCGCATCATTGCTGGCCTGTACAATTAACTTTGCCCCACTGGTTTCGTAGCGGAGCGGAGTCATTTCCGCCAGGCTGAAAACGGTAACCGCTATCGTATTTTTCCCTTTTCGGAGCGATGTTGCAATATCATGTTCATCATACACATAGTGCCGCTGATCGTTATTGGCAGGCCCCTGGCCCAGGTACTTTCCGTTAATGTAGAGCTTATAGCGAATGTCGGCAGAAATGAGCAGGGGAAGCCGTGCCGGAATTTCGCTTAACTCAAAGCTGTTGCGGAAATGCAGCACAGCATACGAATCTGGATTAAGATTGGGAAAGCTTATCCATTGTGCCTGCCAGTCAACCATGGCCTGCAATTGAAGGCTGCATGTGAGCAATACGATCAGGGTGTAAAATTTCAGATTCATGATCCCTTCTGTTATGTTCTGGTAAGTCTGGGTTTCAGGCAAATAGGGTCTTAGGGAATGAAATCTAAGGTACTATTTTTAATGATGCATACTGTGCTGTGTGCCTCTGTACCAGTCACCTACTTCAGGAGTTTTGGCCAGAGTGGGATAGAGGTAGTTTATATGCTTCCAAGCTTTTAAAGAGCTGCCTTTGCTTCTGTTGCCAATATGTGATAAAAGCAAAAAGACTGGCGCTGCGCCAGCCTTTTTTAGGGTTAAACTTTACAAACAGTCTCTGTCTTGGAAAAAACTTTTTATGGAAGAGACCTGTAGGCCCGGAAAGCGGGCAGCATGTATGTCATTATTCTAAATCGAATTTCTTCTTGTAAAAGAAAAAGGATTCTTAACCTTGCTTTTAGTTTTATTCATGATCATCTGGGCAATGGTGCTTCCCATTCTTTCAAAATCAGTACTTAAAACACTGATCCCGCCTGCTAAAATTTCTTTGAAAGGGGTGCTGTTATAAGAGATCAAACCAACATCCACTCCCAGTTTCAGTTCTTTGGTAGTGGTTTGTTTGATTACATCCACCAGGTCGGTTTCCTCGATCACTATAAACAACTCACCGGGCTTAATATTTATCTGGGTTGAATCATTGGTGATGTCCCAGTCAAAATTATTCCTGGCGCAGAATTTAATAAAGCCATTCTTGATGCCGGAGCAGTAATAATTTGAGCTGGGAAAAACCAGGTAGAGCTTGGAGTAATTTTTTATCTGATTCAGTCCAAAAGTTAAACCTTCATAAATATCCTGCTCAAAATCTTCGTAAACACAGGCATAGTCTCCGTCAATATGGTCCAGATCTTTGTTAACGAGCACTAGTTTATCTTTCGGAATTTTATTGATAGCCGCTTTAACACTTTCTGTTTCTGTTTTCAGGTGCGGCATAATTACATAGTAGTCATACTTGCCCAGGTTTTCGATGATTATTTTTTCCAGTACTGCCGAATCACAATTATGTACCTGTAAATCTACTATTGAATCTTCGGGCAAATTGCTGACAAAGGAATTGTAGATCGTTTTTTTATGATCGCTAAGCTTGTTGAATAACAGGAGTATTCTTTTCCCCTTGTTTTTGGCGGTGCTGCTCACATAAAATCCCTTGCCTTTTACAGCAGTGATAATTCCCCTGTTGCGTAGTAATTCGTATGCCTTAATAACAGTATCGCGCGACAGGTAAAACTCTTCGCTGGTTTCATTGATGGAAGGCATCTTCTCTCCGATCTTTACCATGCCTATTTCAATGTCGTTGATGAAGGTATCTACCAGTTGCTGGTATTTTGGAATTTTAGAATCTTCATCAATTTCCAGAAAGTCCTTAAAAATGTCGGGTTTGCATTTAGTAGTAAACATAGTCAGTTGGGGTTGGGTTGGAAAAAAACAATTGTTGGTTTCTGTCGATTGCTAAGTAATCCTGTGAATTACTGTGATCAAACTAATATTTTTTTGCCGGCGAGGGGGAGCACATATTGCTTTTTTTGGATGAGCAATATGTGCACATCGGCTTCAGGAGCTTAAAAACAAAGCTTTTTCATTTTAATGCGGCATAGCGGGTTATTTTCGCTTGCATAAGAAAAAGCGAAAAGCAGAAAAGGATTGCCTGCCACCATTTGATTAAAAAAATGCAATTAGTGAGAGTGGTGGAATGGTGCGGAGGCCTTTTGGTGCAGCATAATATGCCAGGAAAGTAACTTCCAAACCAGGGGAAATTAACAGGCTGTATGCCTGAAGGCAGAATGCCGCCAGTCTGCTTTAACAGCAGAAATAGCTTCTGATGGAAACAGGATCTTTAGTGATAGGAGAAGCTATAGCAGACTTAAGGAATGAACGATGCAGCAGGGGGGGGTGCTTTCAGGCAAGGGTTTTTTGCTTGTCTTTTTGCCTGTCGTTACTCCTGCTGAAGAGCGGGCAGTGCTTTCTGGCTGGAGGCATGTTCGGAAGGTAAATGCCCGAATTCGCCTCTGAAGCATTTAATAAAATAAGAGCGATGGTTAAAGCCAGTCTCGAACATCACTTCTGATATGGAATACTTGCCCTTCAGCAGCAGACTGGAAGCTTTGTTCAGGCGAATACGGCGGATAAACTCATTAGGACCCAGACCGGTTAATGACTTCAGCTTCTTGTACACCAGGGTTCTGCTCATGCCCAGTTCGCGGTAAAACAGCTCCATATCAAAATCAGCATCGGTCAGGTGATTCAGGGCAATTTCAGAAGCCTGCTCCAGGAACTGTTTGTCCTGTGGATTAATGGCAGCTGTTTCAGGAGCCGTGGCCAGCGGCTGCACGCCTAATTCTCTGCATAAGGCTTCTCTGAATTTCTGGCGTGTTTTAAGCAGATTTTTTACTTTCAACACCAGGGTTTTGGCATTGAAAGGTTTGGTAATGTAATCATCGGCACCTATGCGCAGGCCGGCTTCTTCGCCGTCTATCCGGGCCGATAGCAGAATGGTGGGAATGTGGCTGGTATCGGGGCTGTTTTTTAGCTGATTACACAGCGCCAGTCCATCTTTTCCGGGCATCATTACATCCGATATAATAAAGTCAGGCATGCATTCAACTGCTTTCTGCCACCCCTCCGTACCATCGGAGGCTTCTTCCACCTTGAAGTCAGCAGAGAAAATTCTTTTTATCTGCTGCCGCAAATCCGGATTATCCTCAACGATCAGCAATAGAGGCGCTGCCTTGTTGGGCAAAACAGCTGGCGTATCGTTGCTGTAATCTGCACTTTCTTCCCCCAATGCTGCTAATGTTACTTCTGGCGCTGTTATGTCTGCTGGAGTGGATTGTTCGACAGTCTGTTCCATCAGGGGTAGCAGTACTGTAAAACAGGTGCCTTGCCCGGGTTCGCTGCTTACTTTTATTTTTCCGCCATGTAGCTTTACCAACTCTCTGGTTAGGGCCAGTCCAATACCGGTGCCGTCGCTTTTTCGGACCAGCGATGGTTCTGCCTGGTAAAACCTGTCAAAAATATAGGGCAGGTGTTCTGCAGAAATTCCGGCGCCTGTATCGCTCACGGTAATTTGTACGTACTGCTGCTGTTTTACCTGCCTGTTAGAATCGCCGCTTTCGGTTAGCTCCAGCGATTTTACACCTACTTTTATGCTTCCCCCTTCAGGCGTAAATTTAAAGGCATTGGAGATCAGGTTGTACATGATCTTTTCCAGCTTGTCTGCATCGAAAGGCGTGATAATCTCTGCTTCATGGCAAAAGAAACTGTAATCGATCCTGTGTTTTTTAGCCAGGGACTCAAACGATAAAGCGGCAGACTTTATAAATTGGATGATGTTTTTAGGCGATAACTCCATGGGAACGCTGCCGTTTTCCAGCTTTGATAGGTCAAGTAGCTGGTTAATCAGCTGCAGGAGCCGCCGGGCATTCCGGTTCATAACAGACAGCTGCCCTTTTGTATCTGCATTAGACTGGGATGCGGAGAGCATTTCTTCCAGCGGCACGAGAATAAGCGTGAGCGGCGTGCGAAACTCATGCGAAATATTTTGCAGGAATTGCGATTTTAGCTGGTCCAGGGCCTTCAGCTTGTTCGACTGCCTGATTATCTTTTTGTTTTTCCGCTTGATTTCTTGATTGGCAGATTTCAGGTGGTTGGCGTGTGCTTCCAGTACCTCCTTCTGTGCTTCTACCTCTTCTGTTCTTTCCTTTACCTTTACCTCCAGTTCCCTGCGCTGAAGATAATGCTGACGGCTACGCCAGTGGTAGAACAGCCAGAGACAGGCAATTATGAAACTTGCCAGCAGGGTGTAGAACCACCAGGTAATCCAGAAAGGCGGCTGGATATAGATCTGGATAGAAGTTCCCTCCTCATTCCAGACACCGGCATTGTTAGAGGCTTTTACCTGAAAGATATAGGTTTTACCCGGAGGTAAATTAGTGTAGGTAGCATACCGGCGTGTGCCGGAGTAATTCCAGTCATTATCAAACCCAAGCATGCGGTAGGCATACTGATTTTTTTCAGGAGAATTGAAATTTAGCGCCACAAACTCGAATGAAAGCACACTTTGCTTATAATCCAGCTCAAGGTAAGATGTTTCAGTGATAGACTTTTTCAGTGGAGAATTTTCTCCGATAGGTACTGCTTTGTTAAATAACTGAAAGTTGGTAACCACTACTTTGGGTTTGTTCGGGTTTTTAAGGATCTGCCCGGGATAAAAGGCGCTTATACCATAATTGCCACCAAAGTACATCCTGCCATCTGCCGCTCTTACGCAGTCCCACATGTTGAATTCGGAGTTTTTTAGCCCGTCAGCCTGATCGTAGATGGTATATTGCCCCGAGGTTGGGTTAAACTTGCACAGGCTATTGTTTGTACTGAGCCAGAGGTTCCCAAGCCGGTCTTCCAGTATGCCTTTGATGTACAGATCCGGTAAATCTCCTTTGTTGGTGTAGAGTCTTAAAGAATCCTTATCGGGATTATAAAAAATAAGCCCTGAATAAGCACTTCCTATCCATAAATTGTTATTCCTGTCTTCCAGAATATCAGTGGTCTGAAAGGGGATCAAAGAATCAGGAATTGCCTGATAGAAAGAAAAAGCACCGCTGCTCCGGTCAAACTTATAGATAGTTCCTCCGCCCACGGCTAACAGGTTTTCCCGGGAGTCTTCGAACATAAATTTGATTCCACCTAGTGAAATGGAATCAGGTAAATAAAAGTGGGTAAAACCTTTTCCGTCTTTATCCTTGAGGCTAATGCCCTGCCGGAAGCTTACCCAAACTCCTCCATCCTGTGTGCAAAGTACAAAGTTAGAATGTTCCTGAATGCTGCTGCTGTCTCCAGGATCTGCCTCATACCGTCTGAAGGTTTTAGTTCCGGGATCGAAGCTGTTTACAATGCCTATATGCGTGATACTCCACAGATTGCCTTCGGTATCTTCGCTCATATGGATAACGGCGCCATCGGCTATGGAAGATTGATCGGCAGGATCGTGTTTGTAATGAGTGAATTTTTGGGTGTTAGGGTCAAAGCGGGAGATTCCATTGCGGTTACCCGACCAAAGGTTGTCTTTGCTGTCTTTAAAAAGAGAGGTGATATAGTTATCTGTCAGGCTGTTTGGATCGTACTCATGGTGTTCCAGATGATCAAACTGCAGCTGGTAATGATCGGCAAACCCTATTCCCCTAAAGGTAGAGATCCATAAACCACCAGTTTGGTCAATCAGGATATCTTTTACAGCATTATCTACCAGGCTGTAGGGGTCTCGGGGATCATTTAAATAAGTCGTAAACGTTTGCGAAGTAACATTAAATTTTTTGACGCCTCCTTCATAAGTACCCACCCAGAGATTGCCATCACGGCCTTCTACCATACAGCGGACCGCACTGAAATTTTTAGTGTAATAATAAGGATGCTCGAGCCTGAAATGCGTAAATCCCTTTTCTTCTGGCTTATACAGGCTAAGTCCTTCGGATGTTCCCACCCAGATATCTCCCCGGCTGTCTTCGTATAGGGTATAGATGTGATCGGTGGCAATGGAAGCAGGATCACTTTTATTGGATCTGTATACAGTGAAGCTTTTCTGCTGGGGAGAATAGGCATAAAGGCCCTCCTCGGTTCCCAGCCAGTAGCGGCCTTTTTTATCCTGCAGCAGAGCCGTTACCTGAGTGGTGATGCCCATGCTGGCAGGCATGGGGGAGGTTTCAAATTTTTTTGTTGCTTCATCATAGAAGCTCATGCCGCTGTTGGTACCCGTCCAGATGTTTTGCTGCCGGTCTTCATATACCCACAAAATATTATTATGCCTGTTATCGGTTTTGCTGCCAGGTTTGTAATGGGTAAAATTATCTTTTTCTGCATTGTAGAGGTCAAGGCCATGGGGAGTTCCCACCCACAAACGGTTGTTGCTGTCGTAAAGCAGGGAAGAGGTGTAATTATGCGTGATGGAGGTTGTATCTGTTTCCAGGTGCCGGTAGGTCTTGAATTCGTATCCATTGTATACATTCAGCCCATCATTAGTTCCTATCCAGATAAACCCATGCTGATCCTGTGCCATGCTCCATACCAGACTACTGGAGAGACCCTCCCTGGATGTAAGCGACTTGAATTTGATTTCATTATCCTGGGCATAAAGATTTACGGGACAACCCACACCTACTGCTGCTAACCAGGCTAATAGTGCCCATGCAAAAGTGCGGGTATATGTAAATAAGTTGAATGACCTCATGAAAAACGTGGTCCTTGTTTTCAGAAAACAGAAGATTCTGATTTAACAGGTAATGAATCTACCAAAAAAAAGACTGAATAACAAATAGTTGAGGTAAACTGTTGCTGCGGAAGCCCACGGTAGAAATCATATGCTCTGCGAGCATGTAACAGGGAGACTAAAGTGCGTTTTAAAATTTTCTGCAGATTTTACAGCGCAGCCCTTAACAGTAATAAATTAAAAATGGCACAGCCCGTTAGTGCTGTGCCATTCAATAATCAGAGCTGAGATCACTCCAGAGCAAGCGTTACAGCATTAAGCCAACTGTAAATGCTACCCGCCTGATGAGTCTTTTCTCCTGAATGTCAATTATTTTTGAGGGTAGAATGCCCCCCGGTTCAGTATAATAATAGTTGTACACTTCAGAATGCACCTCTATTTTTTGCAGTTTATAGCCCAGCGTAAAATTCAGGGCCGATTTTGCAAAATTAAGCTGATAGCCCATACCCGCCTGGCCCATCAGGCCTCCTGTTGTATTGACCACATACATATCGTGTCCTACTCCTTTATTTTGCCAGGCAGGGCTATAGCCCAGGTCGGTAAAACAGTACAGACTTAATTTATCATTTTTCAGATGCAGCCTGGGCTGAAGATAAATGGGCAGTGCGGAAGCCTGATCAAATCTGTCGTAATTAACGCCCAGTCCCAGTGAAACCAGCTTATTGAAGCGGTAACCGTTCACCATTCCCAGGCTGGCATTTGTATCATGTTCTCCAAAAGAGAGTCCGGCAAAGGCGTGGTGGTAAAAACCTTCCTGCCTGCCGTATGCGCCTCTGTCGCTTAACTTGTTTAAGCTATGGGAGCTCTTTTTACCATTCAGCTGTTCCTGTTTCAGCTTCCTGATATCTGAAGAGTTAATCTCCAGAAGCGTATTTTCAGATACGTACAGGTATAAATTGCCGCCCGACCAGGGCTCCGAGAGCCGTCCGTTGATTACATCACCATTCATGAGTACTACCTTTGCTTTGTACCTGTAATCCTGTGCCGAGGCAAAGGTAACTGCAGTAAAGAGCAGGAGAATAGACAAAACAGTAGTCCTGAAGCAATTTTTCATTAGTTGATTGGTTTTGTTCTTTCTATGGTGAGGCGGCTAAGCAGTTTCAGATCAGTAGGATCGCTGTAATCATATTGATACAAACCCTCGCGGCCAATCATAATCAGCACCTCCTCATAAGGAATTACATCAAAAGCATCGATGCCCTCTTCATGATCCAGCAGGCGTGAGCTCATGGTGTGGATGTTGGTAACATCAAACACTTTCAGGCCATGCTCGCCTTCGCAGATAAACAGCAGGCCGTCGTCGTAAGCCAGGCCGTAGGGGCTGCTCATGGGGTGGGAAATCAGCAGCTCCGGCGATTGGGGGTTTTTGATGTTGATAATATCGAGCTGGTTGGTAAAACCGCCGCAGGCGGTGCCTCCTCTAAGGGTTACATAGGCCAGTGTATCATGTACCACTACCGGGTCGCAGCTCACCACATGCGCAAAGGTAGAGAGCCTGCTGGGCGTTAGCGGGTTTTGCAGGCTATAGATGTGCATGCCGTTCTGGGCGCCGATAAACAGGTTGCCATTGCTTGGAAATATTGTTTCGATACCCCAGCCTACCTGAACTGTAGTGCCCTGGGTTGGCGTTTCAGGATTTTGTATGTTAAATACATATAATGAGCTGTTATCGATGGTGTAGAGGTAGTCGCCTGTAATGGTAAACCTGGCCATTGATCCGCCCACGCCTGTAGTGCCCTGCGAGGGAGCAGCATTAAATGATTGGGTTAAACTAGCTGCATCCCTAGCGGCATAGAATCCTCCGCCATAGGGAAAGTAATAAGGGAGATTGCCATGGAAGTCGTTTGATGATACCTCAATCTTCTCTTTTTCCACCCAATCTGTTACAATGCCTCTCACGGGATCGTATAATCCGGTATTTATTGCCCCGGCAAATATATTTTCCGAGCGGCTGGTAATGCTGATGTTGTGAATGTCCCTGATATCCAGCACCAGCAAATCCATATAACTATCAACGTATAGTGCGCCGTCTTTTGCCGCCATATCGTAATTACCGGGTATGTTGATGAATTTGATATTCAGGGGATTTGATTTATCAGTATTGTTCACCACATGAATACCCGCTCCCGGTTCATTGATGAACAGGTAATCTCCATACACGTAAATCTTTCCCGGATCATGCAGTATTCTGCCGGTTTCTTCAACGGCAAAAGAGGCCCTTATCTCATCAGGACTCATAAAAACAGGTTCGTAAACTGTATAGGTTTGGGTGTATTCCACCTGGTCGTTGCAGGCTGTTATAAAAAATACCATAACAGCCATCAGGAGGCTCCAGGACTTGTTTGCAGGGGTGTATATACTATTCATGCGCCGGGCTTTTTTTGATTGTGTGAAAAAAGATTTCCTCTATACCTGGAGAGACAGGAGGTTTTAACAAAAGGTTGGTTCGCTTTTTACAATATTTTATTTTTCTCCAAATAAATTTCAATCTATCCTCTATTTAACTGAGCGGGCTGTTCTATTTTAGCGCCCTGCTACATTACAAAAACTATTTGGCAGGCAGCTATGATGATGTACAAAACACCTTTTTTGTTCCTGGTTTTAGTCTTGTTTTCCCGGTGTACCACTAATCATTCCTCAACTCCGGCAGTGCAGTTTCCTGCCCTGGCTGAGGCAGGCAATGCAGCAGATACACTTATTGTCAGAGAAGAACTCTCCTCCCACTTTAGCGCCTGTAATGCGCATGTGGAAGGCAGCATTACAGTTTACGATCACAATAAGGGAGTCTGGATATTGAGCGATTCTGCAGATGCCTACAAGGAAACACTCCCGGCATCGACCTTTAAAATCATAAACCTGCTGATTGCTTTAGAGGAAGGTGTGATCAGGGATGAAAATGAAATAATGCGCTGGCCGGGTAAAACAGATACCACACTTTACGGCTACCGCCCCGATATTTACCGGGATATGACAGTAAAGGAAGCCTTTGAGGTATCGGCCGTATGGGCGTTTCTGGATTTGGCCAACAGGATAGGAAAAGACAAGTATGCTCAGTATTTAAGAGCAAGCGGCTATGGGAACGGGAATATCCGGGAAGCAGGCGAGGATTTCTGGAATTTCGGAACCTTCGGCATCAGTCCTGTTAACCAGGTTCAGTTCATGAAAAATGTGTATGAGGGGAAAACCCCCTTCTCCAAACGCAACATCGACATCCTAAAGCGGGTAATGCTTACCGAAACAGCAGATGCGTATTCGATCAGCGCCAAAACAGGCTGGACCCGGGAGGGTGGCATAAATGTAGGCTGGTGGGTGGGTTATGTGGAGCGGGAGCAGCAGCTTTACTTCTTTGCCACCAGATTAATGCAGGACCGCAGGTATAACAGCCCCGATTTTGCTCCCTGCCGTAAAGAAATTACCAAAGCAGTGTTAAGGGAAATGCAGCTTATTCCGTAGTGCAGCCCCGCAGAATTTGTGGAGCATTGCCCCTGAACATTGCCAGGCTGTTAAAAATATTTTACATTAGTTTTTTAATCTGCTATAGCATCTTTCTGGTCAGCACCTCTGGCAATTATTCAATAATCAGGATCAGCAAATATCCCATTTTATGAAAAAAATAGTTCTTCTGCTTCTACCAGTGCTACTCCTGGTTCAGGCCTCGCTGCATGCCCAAAGCAAGCCTGTTAAAGTAGATCTTAAAAAGCTTGATAAGTACTTCGAGCAGGTAGTCCGGGACTGGGAAATACCCGGCATGACCGTAGGCATTGTACAGGATGGCCAGCTGATCTTCAGCAAAGGCTATGGTGTAAAGGAAGCAGGTAAGGCTGAAAGCCCCGATGCCAACACCCTTTATGCCATTGCCTCCAACTCAAAAGCATTTACCTCAGCCATTATCGCCATGCTGGTGCAGGAGGGCAAACTCTCCTGGAACGATAAGGTGCAGCAATACCTGCCCTACTTTGAGCTGTATGATCCCTACATAAGCCAGCAGGTAACCATCCGCGATCTGCTTAGCCACCGCGTGGGTCTAGGTACTTTCAGTGGAGACCTGATCTGGTACAAATCAGGACTTTCTGCCGAAGAAATCATCAAAAGAGTGAAATACCTGCCGCAGTCCTATGATTTCAGGGCCGGCTTTGGCTACTCCAATTTAATGTATATTACTGCAGGAGAGATCATTGCAAAAGTAACGGGTAAAAGCTGGGGCGAAAATGTAAAAGAGCGGATATTTGAACCCCTGGGCATGGACCGCAGCATTACCAATATTAATGAGCTGGAGAAAACAGGTAACTACGCAATTCCACATGCCCTGCCCGACGGCAAAACCAATGTGCCCATCCCCTGGGTAGACTGGGAAACAGTAGGCGCAACGGGTGGCATTATTTCCAGTGTGAACGATGTTGCCAAATGGATGATTTTTAACCTTAACCACGGCATCTGGCAGGACGATACCCTGCTGACCAAAGCATCCAGAAACCTGATGTGGACCCCGCATAACAGTTTTACTGTAGACCATACCAGCAGGGGGCTCTTTAACCAGAATTTCCATGCATACGGGCTTGGCTGGTTTATGAATGACTATCACGGAAACTTTCGGGTATCGCACACCGGGGGCTACGATGGCATGATTACCGCAGTAACCCTCCTGCCCGATAACAATGGGGGTGTGGTGGTACTGACCAACGGTCCCAAGAGCCCGATCGGAGCCGTTACCCTGCAAACCCTGGATGCACTGCTGGGCATTAGGGGAAAAGATTGGTCGGCAGAAATACTTCCTAAGGTTAATAAGGGTATGCAGGAAGATACAAGGATCGAAGACATCAAAAAGAAGCGTATTGCCAATACAAAACCTTCGCTGCCGCTGCAGGCATACACCGGTACCTATCATGCCGATATGTATGGCAACATAGAGGTGCAGCAGGAGAACGACGAATTAAAACTGAAGTTTGAGCACTCACCTGATTTATCAGCAAGCCTCTCGCACTGGCATTACGATGTGTGGGAGATTAAGTGGGACCAGCCCCATGCCTGGTTTACCTTTGGCACCCTTAAGTTTACTACAGATAACAACATGGAAGTTAACGGACTGGAATTTGAGGTGCCTAACGACGATATCTTCTTTGAAGAGCTAAAGCCTAAAAAGGTAAAAACCACCGTGGCGCAGCAGTAAACTTACAATTAGCGGCCTGTCATCATAAGCCCAGTGCTGCCGGTGACAGGCTTTTTTTATTGCTGAGACAGGCAATAATTTAGGCTTTACTTGTTCACCCATGCAGCCCCAGCAGCCGGAGCACTGCCAGCAGCTGTCCGTTGTGGTAAGCATTATGTTCTATGATGAGCAGGGTTTCGCGCAGCAGCGTTTGTCCGGAGCCAAAAGAAAAAGGCTCATGTAAATCATTGGTAGGATCCATGATGTATTGGCAGAATTTTTCTCTTTCCGAAAAAAAGCTGTCTTTTAGCTGTTGCCATTCCTCTTCACTGTGCGGAGCCCTTTCGTCGGGCCAGTAGCCTTCCGGCCATTGAGGCGATTCGTACTCCGGATCTTGAGAAAACTCAATAATATCGTGCTGCGCCAGGCGCATGTGGTAAAACAACTGGTAAAAAGAATAGGGAAGGCCCTGGGTTACTGTACCCAGCTGCTCAAAGCTTATCGTTTTTACGGCCTCATCTACCGTCATGAAAGCTTCGCCACCCCTGAGGTGCTTTACCAGCTGCTCCCTTAACTTTTTATCTGCTTGCTTATCCATGGCTGTTTATCATTTATTACTTAACCCCTGATATCAGATACATAATGGCGCCACCGGCCGAATGGTATTCTTTCTCCTCTATGGCCTCCTGCATACGATCTCCGCTGCTGCCATAGTGGGCTCTGTACTCCTCATAAAAGTGCATGTACTCCTCACCGAATGCCCGGAAAAAGTCATAGTCGCTGTACTGGGTACCCTGCCACGCGCTGCCGCTGCTCCACTGCTTCAGGGCTGCCTGCTGCTCCCTGGTGTTGTAAGGCGGGTACATGGGAATGGCCTTATCCGAAATACGTACTTCAATATCCTGCAGGCCGGCTTCGGCCATCATGCCGGGCACCAGGTCGCCCACTGAATTATCTCCCTGCCCCAGTCGTTTTTTGCCGCGCTCACAGATCAGGGCGTATTTCACATGGTCCAGCACCTCGTCAATATCATCTGTGGCCGAGAGAGAATTTTTAATAAGTGTTTGCACCAGGTTGTTTGGTTCGGCACATAATAAGATACCTCCCGGTTTTAACACCCGCTTCATTTCTGCAATAGCCCGCTTGGGGTTGGGTACATGAATGAGCAGGGTTTGGCAGGTAACCATATCGAAGCTGTTATCGGCAAAGGGCAGGGTTTGTGCATTGCCCTCCACTGCCTCAAAAGCCGCCTGGTGGTAGTGAAAGTAGGCGCGGATTTCTGGATCTTCGGCCGCCCATTTAGCATCATTGTCCACACCGGTAACATAAGCAGGCTTACCCAAGTAGGGCACAAGCAGCTTGCTCCAGTGGCACTGGCCGCAGCCAACATCCAGCAGGCTGTGATGCTGCGAAAGGTTCAGGCGTTTGGCCATCAGGTTCAGAAAACCCTTGTTCCACCAAAAATTGCGGTACTCTCCAAAATAATTCTCTGAATGGCCCTGTACTGTCATTTTTTTTGAACTTCTTATTACTGTATTTACTATTTGCTCCTGTAAAGGTACGAAAGCAGCTGTGCTGTGGTTAGTAAGTGCACAGAAGTATCGGTAAAAGTTCGGAGAGAATTGTATGGAGCCAGGAGCAGATGAGGTTATCTGTGCAGGCATTTTGTGTCTGTTTCCAGCCGGGTTGGCACCGGGTAAATTATAATTGGGCATCAACAATGGGAGGGTCTGTCATACTGCTGTTAGCTTTTTTATAGAGTACTGATTGGTAGTGTCATTTTTTAATTAAAATCTTACCCGGGCATGTAAATGGCTGAACATCTATGCTTTTTGTAGCAGATCGGGTAGTTACTTTAATAGTGTTATTATACAATAATAAGCTACTGCAATGCATATAAATCTAAGCTATTTCTGGCGGATGGGGGTTCAGTCTGAAATGCCTCAATACCTGAAAAACAAGATTCAGACAAGTAATATCGTTGGTGTCACCCTACTGTTTATTGCCCTGACGTATTTGGTTATCACCGGAATTTTTAACCCGGAATTGATTGTAATTCCATTGATCGGACTTTACCTGGCAGAAGGCGAGGGCAGGGAGTTGCAGCTGGTGCTGAGCAGTTCCTATGCTTATGACCGCAAAAAATTTCGAAACCACCAGGTTGCGCCCGGCCAGGGGCTACTGGGGCAGTGTTACCTGGAGCGTGACTATACCTACCTCACCAAAATCCCCCAAATTATGTGTCGATTACTTCGGGACTGGGTGATGCAACGCCAACGGCGCTTTTGCTGGTGCCCCTCATGAATGAGGAAGGGGTAATGGGTGTGCTGGAGCTGGCTTCCTTTAAACCATTTCCAAAGCATGTAATTGAATTTCTGATGCGGCTTGGCCATGATATTGCAGCCACCGTGCACACCAACAGGATCAATCAGCTAACGCGGCAGCTGCTGGAGCAGGCGCAGGAGCAAACAGAGCAGATGCGGGCGCAGGAAGAAGAAATGCGACAGAACATGGAAGAACTATCTGCCACCCAGGAGGAGCTGCAGCGCAAGGAACGCGAGTACATGCGGCAGATTACAGAGCTGGAAGAACGCATGCAATCCCAATCAGTGTCGAGGTTTAATTGATGGAGGTGGGGGATGGGGTATGAGGTGTCGGGTATCGGGTATCAGATATAGGGTTTGGTGGGCAAAGCCAGCTGATTAAAATAATTGCATCTTATCTATATGTAGAATGACAAAAAGCAGCCCATCGGCTGCTTTTTGTCTGTAGTCTATCTTCTTACTTCTAACCTCTATCATCTAACCCTACCTAAACCTGTCGGCGGAGCGAACGAGCAGCTCGTCGCGGCGAATAAAGCGGTTGGCCAGCAGGTTGAATACCAGGGCTACTGCCGGCAGCCAGAAGCCAGTCATATAATGGCCTTCGCCTTCGGCATCCGTGATCATTTTATCGCCCTGGAAGGTGGCGATGGTGCAGGCAATGAGCGTACCGCCTATGAGCAGTGCATTAAGCGCACCCAGTTTCATTTGAATCAGGCGGTTGCGGTATTTGAAAATAGCAAACAAGGCCACCACCACCGAAAGACCAGCTAATACAGAAATATACCAGAGGCTGCTGGTGGAGAGAACTTCAGTCTGTACACTGACATCGGTGCCGGTAAAGCTGTAATGTGTCAGCTGGTAGGCATCTACCTGCACGGCCTGGCTCTGGGCGAGGCTAATTTTTTCCCATACCGGAAAACCAAACATAAGGCCCATACACAGGGCCGTCAGGAGTAGAAATATGGTTTGTATCCGTTGTATCATCTTTTGTAACTGGTTAACTTGCGCGAAGGTAAGCAGTTTTTAGGATATAGGAAACCCGTCAAAAATCACTTTTTTATCATGGAAAGCGCATTCGTTGTAGATATCATCCGTACACCGGTAGGAAAATTCGGCGGTACTTTATCCACTGTTCGTCCCGACGACTTGGCTGCCGATGCCATTCGCAGGCTGCTGGACCGCAATAAAAACTTACCCAAAGAGGCACTGGAAGAGGTGATTCTGGGCGCCGCCAACCAGGCCGGCGAAGATAACCGCAATGTAGCTCGCATGGCTGCACTCATGGCAGGCCTGCCCGTAGAAGTTTGCGGTGTAACAGTTAACCGCCTGTGTGCCTCCGGCCTGCAATCGATCATAGATGCCTCCCGCGCCCTGAAGATTGGCGAAGGGGCTGCCTATGTGGCTGGTGGTGTGGAAAGCATGACCCGGGCTCCCTTTGTGCTGAGCAAGGCCGATGCTGCCTGGGGCCGCAGCCAGGAATTGTATGACACCACCATTGGCTGGCGTTTTACCAATCCTAAACTTTCAGAAGAGTACCACCCCTTCACCATGGGCGAAACAGCCGAAAATGTAGCCGAACGCTGGGGGATCAGCCGTGAGGAGCAGGATGCATTTGCACATGAAAGCCAGCGCAAATGGAAAGATGCTCATGAAGCCGGTAAATTCAGCGATGAAATTGTAGCCGTTGAGGTACCCCAGCCAAAAAACACCACTTTAACTTTCGATACCGACGAACACCCACGCTTCTCGAGCCTGGAAAAATTAGCCACACTCAAGCCAGCCTTCAAAGCAGGGGGCTCGGTTACAGCTGGCAATGCCTCTGGTATTAACGATGGTGCTGCAGCGGCACTGCTGGTAAATGAAGCTACCTTGAAACAATATGACCTGAAGCCAATGGCCAGGATAGTGTCCGCAGCTGTGGCGGGTGTAGATCCTGCACACATGGGCATAGGCCCGGTACCCGCCACGCAAAAAGCCCTGCAGCGTGCGGGCCTGAGCATCAAAGATATCGGGCTGGTAGAGCTGAACGAAGCTTTTGCTGCCCAGGCCATTGCCTGCATGCGCGATCTGGAACTGGACCCTGCCATTGTCAATGTAAATGGCGGTTCTATTGCCATAGGTCATCCGCTGGGGGCGAGCGGTACCCGCATCTCTGCCACCCTGCTGCACGAAATGAAACGCCGCAACACCCGCTATGGCCTTGCAACCATGTGCGTAGGCGTAGGCCAGGGCGCCGCAGTTATTTTTGAGCTGATGTAGGATGGTATTGAGTAGTGAGTGCTGCCGTCAATGTACCATATACCCAATACTAAATACCCTTTTGAGATACTTTCTTGACATAGCCTATAATGGAGCCCGCTACCATGGCTGGCAGCTGCAAAATAATGCGCATACGCTGCAGGCCGAGGTAGAGGATGGCTTAAGCAAGCTTTTCCGGCAGCCTATGCGCATTACAGGCAGCGGCCGTACCGATACCGGCGTACATGCCAGGCAGCAGCTGGTGCACTTTGATGTAGACCTGGAGCTGGAACAGGAGCTGGAAGCCTGGCTCTATAAGATCAATGCCGTGCTGCCACCTGATATCTGGGCTAAAAGCCTGCGTCCCGTAAAGCCGGAGGTGCATGCCCGCTACAGCGCCTTAAGCCGCCGCTATGAGTACTACATTTGCAGGCACAAAGATCCTTTCAGGCAAAAGCAGGTCTACTACTTTCACAGGCCACTGGATGTGGGGAAAATGAACGAGGCTGCAGCCCTGATGCTGCAGTGGGAAGATTTTGAGTGCTTCAGTAAAATACACACCAATGTAAAACACTTCCGCTGCCAGGTATGGGAGGCCCGCTGGGTTGATACGGGTGATGACCTGGTTTTTTACGTGGCGGCAAACCGGTTTTTGCGTAATATGGTTAGGGCTATTGTAGGTACCCTGCTGCAGGTAGGCCAGGGCCGCATGACGGTGCAGGAGTTTCAGGAAGTACTGGAAAGCCGCGATCGCAGCAAAGCAGGCCGCTCGGCTCCAGCCGATGGACTGTTTCTGGTGGAGGTAAAGTATCCCGATGATATTTATCTATAATCTAAATGTACTTTTATCTGCTACATTCCGGCAGTTGGGGCTACAGGGCAGAAGCGCTGAAAAAGATAAACTAGCGTGCGGCAGAGGCACTCGGGAAAACTTTTTAGCGTTATCAGTTGTAGTAACCGCTGCAGCACATCTTTATGGCTTGTCCGGACCACCTTACGCAGGAAAAGAGTAACTTGCAGCAATTGTTCCGGACTCAATGTTGGAACATATAATATTTTTTAGAGTATGTGTTAATACTTTACTTTTGGCGTACGCATGGCAGAAGGCGATATTAAAAGTGGGAATATAATGGACTGGAAGGTGCTGCGGAGGCTGTTTGGTTTCGCACGTCCTTATATTAGCAGGTTCTGGCTGTTGGTTTTTTTAACAATCGGCATGGCGGTGCTGGCGCCCCTGCGCCCGTGGCTCATCCAAAAAGCAATAGATAACAATATTGCGGTAGGCGATTTTGCCGGCCTGCAATATATGATGCTGCTGTTGCTTGGACTTTTGCTGCTGCAGTCGGTGGTGCAGTATTTCCATACCTACATGAGCGACTGGCTGGGGCAGGTAATCATTCGCGATATCCGTACCAGTCTGTACCGCCACCTGCTAAGCCTACGCCTTAAATTTTACGACCGCACCCCCATAGGCAGGCTGGTGACCCGTAGTGTATCTGATATTGAAACGCTGGCTTCCGTATTCAGCGAAGGGGTGGCCGCCATTGTAGGCGACCTGCTGCAGCTGTTTTTCATCATAGGCTTTATGCTGTACACCGACTGGCGCCTTACCCTTGTTTGCCTCTCCACCCTGCCGCTGCTGCTCATCAGCACCTATGTTTTTAAAGAGAAAATTAAAGTTACTTTTAATGATGTGCGTAATGCAGTGGCGAACCTGAACTCTTTTGTGCAGGAGCATATCACGGGCATGAGCATTGTGCAGATCTTTGGCAGCGAAAAGCGGGAGTTTGAAAAATTTAAGGATATCAATAAGGAACACCGTAGGGCTAACCTGCGGTCTGTCCTGTATTACAGCATTTACTTTCCGGTGGCAGAGGTTATTCAGGCCATGGGCATTGGTTTGCTGGTGTGGTATGGCGCCCGCCAGGTAATTCATGCCGAAATTGCCCTGGGGGTATTGGTGGCCTTTATTCTGTATATCCAGATGTTTTTCCGCCCTATCCGCCAGATTGCCGATCGCTTCAATACCCTGCAGATGGGGGTGGTAAGCTCGGAGCGTATCATGAACCTGCTGGACAGCAAAGAGCATCTCTCCGACACCGGAGATTATGTGCCGGCGCAGTTACAGGGTGCTGTAGATTTTAAAGGCGTATGGTTTGCCTACAACGAGCCGGAATGGGTGCTGAAAGACGTGAGCTTCAGCGCCCGTCCAGGTGAAATGATTGCGCTGGTAGGTGCAACGGGAGCAGGCAAATCATCTATCATTAACCTGCTGAACCGCTTTTATGAGTATCAGCGGGGCGAGATCTGCATCGACGGGCGGCACATCAGGGAATTCGACCTGGCCAGTCTGCGTCAGAGCATTGGTGTGGTGCTGCAGGATGTATTCCTGTTTTCCGATACCATCGATAATAACATCTCCCTGAACAACCCGGATATAAGTCTGGAAAGAATGAAAGAAGCCGCGCGCCTGGTAGGAGCAGATAAGTTTATTGAGCGCCTGCCCGGTGGTTTTGAATACAACGTGATGGAGCGTGGTGCAACCCTATCCGTAGGGCAGCGGCAGCTCATCTCCTTTGTGCGGGCCCTGGTGTATGATCCCCGCATCATCATCCTGGATGAGGCTACCTCTTCGGTAGATACTGAAACCGAAGAAATGATCCAGGCGGCCATTGATAAACTGATGAGCGGCCGTACTTCCCTTGTAATTGCCCACCGCTTAAGCACCATTCAGAAAGCCGATAAGATTATTGTACTGGATCAGGGCGAAATAAAAGAAGAAGGCACCCACGAAGAGCTGCTCGCCAAAGGCGGCTGGTATGCGCAGCTCTACCGCATGCAGTACAAAGAAGTGGTGGGTGGGTAATACTTTCAAGCCTACTCTGGATGAGTTCAGGCGGCTCAAAAATTAGCACATTAAAGAATTAGTCGCAGCGGCTGCGCGCCCCGGGCGATCCGTCACATTAGCATATTAACATCCCATGTCCTTCCGCAAAATTCTACTCATCGTTATTCCCATTGTTCTGGTTGTTGCCACGCTTATATACTGGCAGCTGGGTGGTTTCAGGGAGGCGCAGGCAGAGCTGGTAGAAGTGGAAGGCGGCTATACCCTGGTGGGAAAACATTATCTGGGCACCCTGCAACATCCTTCCCTGCAGGAGATTCTGGATGAGGTAGGCCAGCGATGGGAAAGGGGAGAGCTGCCGGGCGTGCTGACGGTGGCAGTGATCCAAGAACCTGTTACAGATAAAGATACGGTAGAACAGTTCATAGGCGTGCTGCTGCCTGCGGCAGAAAGTTTAAAGCAATTGCCCCAGGGCTATGAGATTATGCAGGTAGAGGCGCAAAAGGCTATCAGAGTCAGCCTGGATGCACATTCCTCGGTTTGGCCCACACCAGACAAGTTGCGCCAGAAAGCAGAAGACTATGCCAGGGAAAATAATATTAAAATTCAGCCCCGCATGCTGCTGGAGAAATACTATGGCCCCGGACGCCTCGAGGTAGAGCTGCCACTGGTTTCTGTGAGCGCGCAGCAATAGTTTTTACATTGGTTCTCTTTTATTACCGCCCACCCGTGCCGGAAGTCCTTTCTGTTTCAATATACAAAAGGTCTATGGGAGTAGCAGTGGGCACGGTGTTAGCAGGCAAAGGCATCAGCAGGTAGCGTGTGGTATTGGGGGCAACAGGTGTTGCTCCGCCTGGCATGGTATGCTGTACCAGCTGCTTTGCTTCCTGATTAGAACGGTAGGCAACAAGCACGTTCAGAATGCCCCAGGCTGCTGGCGCTAAACCCAGCGGGTGGTAGTCGAGCTTTTTTTCTTCTCCCTCAGTGCGGATAAACGGGCCAAGCAGAAACCACAGTGCGTGCACGGCTACAGGCTGGCGTAGGGCCCTGTACACTTCCCGGGAGGAACTTACATTGAGGGTTTTTCCAGCCGTAGACAATAACACATCATTAGGTTGCAGCCACACGGTATCGCTTGTATAATTGGTTGCCCTGACAGCATACAGGCTAAGATTACGCTTATGCAGTTTTTTGGCAAAAGGCTCCGAAAAGAGGAGCGGCTGCTGCGTAATATCAAAGTCAAGCCTGCTTTCAGTAGTGCCTGCAGGCGAGTAGTTTGCCGTTGTGAGATCAGGCTTGTGGAAAGACCTGGCACAGGCAGAAAACAGGCCCGCCAGCGCACAAAGCAGGAAAAGACGTAGAAGAGTAGTCAAGGCTGTTATGTGATTGGGAAGCACGAAGTTAGCAAGCAGGCAGAACTTTTCCCGCATCGTCTGGCTATTTTCCTTACATCACTCCACTGCTTCTTCCTGCAGCTGCTTGTCGTAAAGGGTTTTGTAGATGCCTGCCTGTGCCAGCAGCTCTTCGTGGCTGCCTTTTTCTACTATGTGGCCATTGTCCAGTACCAGTATGTGATCGGCCAGCTTGGCGGAGCTTACCCGGTGGCTGATGATGATGCTCGTGCGCCCCTGCATGATGCGCTTGAGGTTGTTCAGAATGGTGTTTTCTGTCTTGGTATCCACCGCAGAGAGGGCATCGTCCATGATCAGGATCTTGGGATCGCGCACAATGGCCCGGGCAATGCTTACCCGTTGCTTCTGGCCACCGCTTAGGGTAATGCCCCGTTCTCCCACACGGGTTTCAAACCTATTGGGGAAACGCTCTATATTTTCCAGCAGGTCGGCATCGGAGGCAGCCTGCTCTATGGTTTCTTCAGGCAGACCGGGCTCTCCCCAGGCTATGTTGTTGCGGATGGTTTCGGAGAATAGGAATACATCCTGCGGTACATAGCCTGTCTGGCTGCGCAGGCTTTGCAGGTCGTAGGCCTGTATTTCGGTATCATCAATATAAACCTTGCCTTCAGTAGGGTCGTAGAGGCGCAGCAGAATGTTGGCAACCGTGCTTTTGCCGGAACCGGTAGTACCGATAATGGCCAGCGACTGACCTGGATCTACCTTAAAGCTGATGTTGTAGAGCGCCTTTATACCCGAATCAGGATACACAAAGCTTACATTTTCGAAATGCACCCGCCCTTCTATTTCCTGCGCCAGGTTCTGGGTGGAAACAATATCGGTTTTGGTCTGTAAAAACTCATTGATGCGCTGCTGCGAAGCAGCTGCCTGCTGCACAATACTGGTGATCCAGCCCAGTGAGGTTACCGGCCAGGTAAGCAGGTTTACATAGATGATGAATTCTGCAATGTTACCAGTGGTGATGGCCCCGCTCATTACCTCCAAACCACCAATGTATATCGTCAGGATAATCGACAGGCCAATAAGCGCCAGAATAAGCGGGAAGAACAGTGCATTTACAAAAGTCAGGCGCAGGGCTTTGTCTTTGTACTCATTGCTTAGCACATCGAATTTATTGGCAGAATCGGTTTCGCGCGCAAAGGCTTTTAATACCCTGATGCCGCTAAAGGCCTCCTGGGTGTAGGTAGAGAGGCCGCTAAGTGCTTTCTGTATTTCGGTGCTGCGCTGCTCTATCAGGTTATTTACATAGTAAATGCTAAGCGAAAGTACCGGCAGGGGCAGCAGCACATACATGGTTAAGCGGGCATTGATGGTAAACATGTAGGGGATCAGGATCATGAAAAGCGTTACCAGGTTGATGCCGTACATAATGGCCGGACCCAGGTACATGCGCACCTTGCTTACATCTTCGCTGATGCGCGCCATTAAATCGCCGGTATTGTGGCTGCGGTAAAAGCTTAGGGGCAGGGTCTGGTAGTGGGCGTAAATCTCGTTTTTAAGATCATACTCTATGTAGCGCGACATGGCAATAATGGTTTGCCGCACCAGAAACAGGAACACACCCCGCAGCAGGGCCATTGCCAGGATAATAATACCATATATAAAAATAGCGCTGGTAAACAGCTCGTAGATCGACTCCTGCAGGGCATAGCCCTCGTAAAGCCGGTAGAGGTCAATATTTTCTTTTACTATGTCGAAAGCATAGCGAACTACCTGCGCCGGAATGATGGCAAAAATATTTGAGATCACCAGAAAGAGCGTGCCCAAAAGCAGGTAACGCTTGTACTGGAAGAGGTATTTATTGATATAACTGAGAGCTTTCACGCTACACTGGAACGATGATATTATAAATTGGTTTTACCTTACTACAACGTTTGAAATAAAGATATAAAAGGTATAGCTTTGCATGATTTTTCAAAAAGTCATAGCAGAAAAGCACATTTCTATACGGAACTATCCGGGTTGTAAAGGTAACTCAAACATAAACATACGTACATGGTGGAAGTAAACGAAGTAATGCCACGCGAAAAAATGGGTGTCTTCGATCAAATTGAAGCAATGGAGCACGAGCAACTGGTTATATGCTACGACAAAGCAACCGGTCTGAAGGCCATCATTGCTGTACACAATACCACACTGGGCCCTGCGCTTGGCGGTACCCGCATGTGGCAGTATAAGAACGAACAGGAGGCCATTACAGATGTGCTTCGCCTGAGTCGCGGCATGACTTTTAAAAATGCCATCTCCGGCCTGAACCTGGGCGGCGGCAAGGCCGTGATTATCGGCGATGCCCAAACCCAGAAAACAGAACCCTTTATGCGTCGCTTTGGCCGTTTTATTAACAGCCTGGGCGGCCGTTATGTTACCGCCGAGGATGTAAACATCCGCACCTCCGATATCGAGTACATTGCCATGGAAACCCGCTATGTTTCGGGGCTGCCGGAGATAATGGGCGGTGGTGGCGATCCTTCTCCTGTTACGGCCTACAGCACGTACCTGGGCATGAAAGCCGCGGCCAAAAAAGCCTGGGGCATTGATAGCCTGCAGGGTAAAAAAGTGCTGGTACAGGGGGTAGGACAGGTTGGTTCTCACCTGGTAGAACGCCTGCGCCACGAAGATGCACAGGTATACATCAGCGACATTAGCGAGGAGCGCCTGCGGCAGGTAGCCAACCGCTTTGGTGCCGAGGTAGTCATGGGCGATGCTATTTATGACCTGGACCTGGATATTTACTCTCCCTGCGCCCTGGGTGCCACCCTTAACGACGACACCGTTTCCCGCCTGAAATGCCAGGTGATTGCCGGTGCAGCCAACAACCAGCTGAAGGATGAGAAAAAGCATGGCCAGCTGCTGATGGAAAGAGGTATTATCTATGCACCAGATTTCCTGATCAACTCCGGAGGCGTTATCAATGTAGCTGCCGAGTACGAGGGCAATTACCAGCGTGAGCGTGCATATCAGAAAGCTGAAAAAGTGTACGATATCTGCCTGAATATCTTAAATGAGGCAGAAGCCAAAAATGTAGGTCCGCAGGAAGCTGCCATGCAAATGGCCCTGAAACGCATTCAGGAAGTAGGCCGTGTAAAGCTGTCTTATTAAGGTATCGGGTATGGGGTGTCGGGTATGAGCTAAGCGTATATGATATAATAGCAGGAGGCAGTGCGCTTCTTCCATCTACCTTGTACCATATAGTTAGTACTTAATACCCTTTACTTAAAACAAATTAGGTACACAACCTTTTTACTAAAGAAGCTATGCTGCATCTTTGCAGCAAGCTTCTTTGTTTTTTTGTTTAAACGCTGATTCTGCTCAATGCTGAACCGTAGGTACCTGCGTATAAAGGCCATGCAAAATATCTTCGCATATTTGCAGTGCCGCCAGTCCGATTACCACCTGACTTTGGACCTGATCCGGGAGCAGTTTGCTCCTGATCTTAACTCTATGGAGGTGCAGGATCCGGTAAAACTGGAAGAAAACCGCAAAGCTGCCTCCGATCTTTTTATCAAAAGCCATGAAGAGCGCAGGCTGCAGCCTACACATGGTTATACCCCCGAGCAGGCCTCGGCTGCCAGCGATGCCCTTAGCTATTATAATAAGCTGGTGCAGCAGGACTTTGACCACCTGCGTAAAAGTATGGTGGCCGAAGCCGAAAAAATAGCCGGACGTTACCTGCTTTTTTTAATACTCCTGCTGGAATTGCAGCGCTTTGCTAATCGCGAGCGTGAAACAAGGCTGGAGAAGGGACGTACAAGCGCGGCAGGAACAGATGAGGAAAACTGGCTCAATAACCGTGTACTGAAGATCCTGGAGCAAAATAAAACCCTGCAGACCGAAGCCATCAGGCAGAACCTGAACTGGCGCGAAGAGCAGGATTTTGTACGCGAGCTGTACCGCGATGTGCTGCAGCGCGACGAAGCCTACCAGGAGTACCTGAAAATGGAACAGCCCGATTTTGAGGCCGACCAGAAGATTGTGCTTCATGTAATCAAGAAAATTTTCTTTAAACATGAGCTGGTGGAGTCGTTTATGGAGCGTCTGGATATTTACTGGAGCGAAAACCGCGAGGTGCTCAAGAGCATGGTGCAGCGTACGGTAAAAGAGCTAACCCCCGAGAGCGACAGCAATGTGGAGCTGGCAGTACTCTCAGTGAACTGGGAAGACGATCGTGAATTTTTTATAGACCTCTACAAGCTAACCATACAGAAAGAGCCTGAATTTGAGGAATTAATAGCCTCAAAAAGTAAAAACTGGGATGTGGAGCGGCTTGCCTTACTGGATAAAATTATCCTGATGATGGCACTTTGTGAAATGATTAATTTTACAAGCATCCCTGTAAAAGTAACGATAAACGAGTATATTGAGCTCTCAAAACGCTATAGTACGCCTAAAAGCAAAATATTTGTAAATGGTATACTAGATGTTCTTTCAGTAGAGTTACAAGAGAAAGGAATAATCCGAAAGAGTGGTAGAGGATTGATTGATAATAAATAAGAGCAGTTTTATGAATAAAGGTACTATAGGAATCCTCTCGCTGATAACGGGAGCGGCTGTAGGGTTGGCAGTAGGAGTATTGTTTGCTCCTGATAAAGGATCTAATACACGCGGCCGTGTTTCATATAACCTGTACCGTTTTAAATCAGCGCTGGAAGATCTCCTGACAGAGCTGCAGGCAGAAGATTTGCCAGACAGCAGCGCCCGTTCCGAAAGCGAGCGTGTTATTACCGATGCAAAAGTAAAAGCCGAAGAGTTGCTGAAGGACGTGGAGACGCTGATCGGCCAAATCAAAAAAGACTACAAATAATCATGGCTACAACAGTTACGCTGATTGAAGGTGATGGCATAGGGCCGGAAATTACCGCCTCTGTAAAACGCATTTTTGCAGCAGCAGGCGTACCCATACAGTGGGAAGAGGAAAATGCGGGACAAACCACCCTGGAATCAGTAGGAGAGTTGATTCCTGCTTCGCTGATAGAGTCTATCAAAAAAAATAAAGTAGCCCTGAAAGGGCCGCTTACCACCCCGGTAGGCAAAGGCTTTAAAAGTGTAAACGTGCAGCTTAGGCAGCTGTTCGATCTTTATCAGAACGTCCGGCCCTGCGTTACCACCGAAGGTATCAGCTCCAGGTTTACAGATGTGAACATGGTGATCTTTCGTGAAAATACCGAAGGCCTTTATGCCGGCCTCGAGTTTTTCGATGAACGCCTGCAAATAGCCGACTCTATTAGCCGTGTTACCAAAGATGGCTGCTATCGTATTGTTAAGGCTGCTTTTGATTATGCCCGCCGCCGCGGCTGTAAAAAAGTAACCCTGGTGCACAAGGCCAACATCCTTAAAAATGCCGGAAGGCTCATGCTGCAGGCCGGAGAAACTGTTGCCAAAGAATTTCCGGGTATTACTTACGAGAATGTAATTGTTGATAATATGTGCATGCAGCTGGTGCTAAAGCCCCAGCAGTTTGATGTTGTGGTAACCACCAACCTGTTTGGTGATATCCTCTCGGATCTGTGTGCAGGCCTGGTAGGTGGTTTAGGCGTAGTGGCCGGTGCCAACATTGGCGACGAAGTAGCAATCTTTGAAGCGGTACATGGTACGGCTCCCGATATTGCAGGTCAGGGCAAAGCAAATCCAACAGCACTGCTGCGTTCAGCCATCATGATGCTGTACCACCTGGATATGGTAGACGATGCCAAACGCATTAACCATGCCATAGACGAAACCCTCAAGATAAAGGAGCAGTGTACCGGTGATCTGGGCGGTAGTGCTACCACACAACAGTTTACAGATTATGTAATCCAGAAGCTCCAGAACTAAACAATAAAACCCTGTGTTAGTAGAGCAGTTTGCAAAATCAATTCAAGTTTTAATCCATCCATGAAAAAGAATTTCTTGCTTGCATTAGCAGTGGCCGGTATGTTCACTGCTTGTAACAATGCCGATTCAGAATCGCGTGTAAAGGAATTGGAGAACCGTTTAGCAGCCCTGGAAGCTGAAAAAGGATCTACAACAAACACTGCCTTACAAGAAACTCCTCAGCAACTGACGGAGCAAAATGCAGCAAGTACTGCCCCAACAGGACCTGTTGCAAAAATTGAGTACAAGGAAACAGAGCACGATTTTGGTACCATTAAAGATGGTGAGATCGTTACCCACACCTTTACATTCAAAAACACAGGTGATGTGCCTTTGATAATCCAGAATGCGAGTGCTTCATGTGGCTGCACAGTGCCTAAAAAGCCTGAACAACCAATTGCTCCCGGAGCAACAGGAGAAATTCAGGTTCGTTTTGATAGCTCGAACAAACCAGGCATTCAAAATAAAACTGTAACTGTTACTGCCAATACTGACCCTGCCGTTACCAGACTTGCCATCAAAGGAACAGTTGAGCCTAAAGCAAGTGCTGCAGCTAATACAGAAGGTCCGGTAAGAAACTAATTATGCTACCTACAATTCTTTTACAGGCAGATGCACAGCCCCAGGCCTGGTGGGGAAACGTAATCCTGATTGGCGGGATTATCATTATCTTTTATTTCTTTATGGTGAGGCCACAGCAGCGTAAGCAAAAGCAGCATAAGTCTTTTGTAGATTCGCTTAAACGTGGCGACCGTGTAGTGACCATTGGTGGCATGCATGGCCGTGTAGTAGAAATTGTAGACGATGCCGTGGTGCTTGATGTAGACAGAGGCACCAAGCTTACTTTCGAAAAGTCGGCCATATCGGTAGAAGCCAGTAAGCGTTTTAGCCCCCAAACCAAAGAAACCAAAGCAGAAGCTTGAAACGGAGTGAAGTACTGTTCAGAGGTTTAAAAAGGCTTTTTTCTACGGAAAGAGGCAAATGGAGAGTGGTAGCCCTGTGTGTATTGGGGGCTACCACTTTCTGGTTTTTTAATGCCCTCAATAAACAGTACGCCACGCGCCTGAATTACCCCATTGAGTTTCTCTACGACGAGCAGGATGTGGTAGTGGTAAACGAATTGCCAAAAAAGGTGAGCATTGTGGTTTCCGGCGGTGGCTGGAGTCTGCTGCGAAAAACCGTTCTGGTAAGTGTTAATCCTATTCAGATCCTGCTGGAGAATCCTGCCTCTCAGAAATACATTACCAAAGCTTCCCTTAGCGCCATTATTGCTGACCAGCTCAATGAGGTGCGGCTTAATTATGTGGTAACCGATACTCTTTTTATTGATATTGAACGCAGGATCTCCAAAAAAGTAAGGGTACACATCGACAGCACCTCCATCTCGCTTACAGATGGTCACCGCATTGTTACACCCATACAGGTAACACCAGATTCTGTAAACTTTACCGGGCCTACTTCTTTTATCGGGGGCCTGGCCGACAGCATTATACTTTTCGTACCGGTAAATCAGATTAACAGTGATTTTTCACAATCTATTGCTCTAACAAATCTGGAGTCGCGTATTGTAGAGGTAGAGCCCGAGCAGGTGCAGGTAGGTTTTAATGTAAGGGAATTTAGCCGGCATAGCAGAATTGTAAACATCCGCCCCCTGAATTTTCCGCTTAACAGGCCGGTGCAGCTGCGTGACACCGTAGCAAAAGTCAGCTATCTGATGAACAGGTCAGAGGCAGAAAAGCTGCCATCCGGGAGCTTTACCGTAGTGGCCGATTATGCAGAGCTTAACCGTGCTGACTCCACGATTGTATTACGACTAGGCAATTATCCTCCTCAGGTAGATATTTTACGGATAGAGCCTGAATCTGTAAAAGTACGCTATGACCAGCCAGCAACAACCCGGCAGCAAAACCGCCGCTAATCATCTTCCGCTAAAAATAGGTATTACCGGAGGCATTGGAGCAGGTAAAAGTACTGTTTGTAAGGTGTTTGCTGCCCTGGGTATTCCGGTGTACGATGCCGATAGCCGGGCAAAGCGCCTGCTGGTGGAAGATAGGGAGCTGGTGGTGCAGATACAGCATCAGTTTGGCGCAGAGGCTTATTTTTCTGATGGAAGCCTTAACCGGGTATGGCTCGCAGCCCAGGTATTCAGTAAACCTAAGGAGCTGGCGCTGCTTAACAGCCTGGTACACCCGCGTGTAGGGCTTGATTTCGAAAGCTGGTATCAGCAGCAACAGCAGGCGCCTTATATCCTGAAAGAAGCAGCCCTTTTATTCGAGTCGGGCTCCTACAAAAATCTGGATGCAGTTATTACGGTAACAGCGCCACAAGCCCTTCGTTTACGCCGCACCATTATGCGCGATGAACATCGCAGCCGTGAACAGGTAGAGGAAATAATGCAGCGCCAGCTGCCTGAAGAGGAGCGGATTGAACGCTCTCAGTTTAAGATAGTGAACGATGAACACAGCCTGGTGCTGCCCCAGGTACTTCGCCTGCACCGGCAGTTTTTAAGAAGAGAGCTGCCAGCAGCTAACTAACTACCCGGCACATTTGCCAGGCATTGCCTGTTGCACAGCGCCTGTTGCACAGGCGCCAGCTGCACTGCGCCAGCTGTACAGCATGAGTTACAGATACCAAATCCCGCTATCAATAAATGATCAATTGCCAACAAAGCATCGCCAGGGCACCAGCCGCTGAATGCTTTTTAATAGCATATAGTGGCTGGTGCCCTGGCGGTAATAGCCTTATTCCTGCCTTTTTAATCTACAGCCCGCCCAATAAAGATCTGAACCAGCAAACCAACAACGGCTAGGATAGCAGCAGTTGCAAGTATAGTATTACTGGGTTCGCCCATAGCCATGGCTACGATCAAAATGATGGCTGCTAGTACTATAATAACCAGCCCCAGGTAGCGAGAGATATTTTGCATTGTTAACACGTTCTGCGAATAAATAAACAGGCCCTAAAATAGGGAGAGTGCCGGAATTTACAAAATAAATCCCAGCTCCCCTTTACAGATGTGATGCAACCTTTTATGTACTGTATCCATATATAGAGATGGATTATACATTTTGTAACAGAATGGCAATTAAAATCTTCCCTGAATGCGTATATTGTTTAAAGCTATTTAATGCCTTTGGCTAGTCTGGAAGGGATCAAACAAAAAAATATAAAATCATGAAAATTTATTTAACCACACTGCTGCTGCTGGGTCTGTTTATTTTTAGCAGTGCTGAAATAAAGGCGCAACAAACTACGCCACCCAGCAGGGTAAATGTAAAATTTAATGCCAAGTATCCAAAGTTTGCAGATAAAGCCAGCTGGCAGCAGACATCAGATGGCTATACGGCCACTTTTAATGATAAGGGCAGACAAACTGTTAGCCGCTATACTGAAGAGGGAAGCTGGCTTGGCACAACAACAAAAATCCAGAAAAAAGACTGGGAGCCTACCATGCGTCAGTACATGGAGCAAAGTCATCCTGGCTATAAGTATCTGCAGGGTTACCGTTATGAAGATGCTGATGGGAGGCGCTACCAGATTGACGTAGAAGACAAAAGTGGCGGCCGCTACCGCATTGATTTTGATCAGTCGGGCAGCTTCATAAACGAAGGCCCGATTGAGGGTAATTAATGTGCAGCACTTTTCCCTGGCCTCCAGGCCTCACTGTGTTTTTATATACCAGGCTTTACTGCTCCAGCACACATGCTACTGGCCAGGAAGCCAGACAGAAAACTCACACCTGCCAGGAGGCGGGCGAGGGAAACTTCCGCATGTAAAGTCCAGTACTAAAACAAAGAGCTCCGGATTTTTCCGGAGCTCTTTGTTTTAAACCTATCCTGCTATGCAGGCAATACTATCTTTAAAATTCAGAAGTAAAATGGAAGGTAATATCCGGGAAATTATCCTGTACCATTTGCAGCCAGGCGCGGGTTTCTGCCATAAAGACTAGTTTACCATCTTTGTCACGCGCTATGTAACGGTATTTGGAGTCTACAAACTCATCCAGCTTCTTTTTACTGGTGGCTGTTATCCAGCAGGCTTTGTACAGATTGGTGCCTACAAAATCGCAGGAGGCACCATATTCATTTTTCAGTCGGTACTGAATAACTTCAAACTGCAGCGCACCTACTGTGCCAACCACCTTACGATTACCCATTTCATAAGAAAACAGCTGGGCAACGCCCTCATCCATCAGCTGGCTTAGTCCCTTTTCAAGCTGTTTGGTTTTCATGGCATCCTTATTCACTACTTCCCTGAATATTTCAGGAGAAAAGCTGGGGATGCCTTTGTAAAGGGATTTATCGCCGGCAGAAAGGGTATCGCCAATCTTCAGGTTACCGGTATCGTAAAGACCTACGATATCGCCAGGCCAGGCCTCGTCAATAATTTCCTTTTCCTGTGCCATAAAGGCTGTGGTGTTGGCAAATCGGAAAGCCTTATCGAGTCGCACGTGGTGGTAGGGAACATTTCGCTCAAACTTACCGCTGCACACCCGTAAAAAGGCAATGCGGTTGCGGTGTTTGGGATCCATATTGGCGTGTATCTTAAAGATAAAACCGGTAAAATCTCTTTCGTCGGGGGTAATTACCCGCTCTTCGGTTGCGCGTGCTCTTGGGGGTGGTGCTAGCTCAATAAAGCAATCCAGCAGCTCACGCACGCCAAAATTGTTAACAGCACTGCCAAAGAATACAGGCGCTACCTTACCATCCAGGTACTCCTGCACATCAAAATCAGGATATACCTCTTCTACCAGCGAGACCTCCTCACGCAGAAGCTTTGCAGGATTTTCTCCTACTTCTTTGTCAATTTGGGTATCATCCAGGCTCTTGATCTCAATAACATCGCTTTGCAACTCGGGCCGGCTGGGCTGAAACAGCATCAGCCGGTTCAGGTACAGGTTATATACTCCTTTAAAGCTTTTGCCCATGCCAATGGGCCAGCTAAGTGGTTTTACCCGTATGGCCAGCTTTTCCTCGATCTCATCCAGCAACTCGTAAGGATCGCGGCCTTCGCGGTCCATTTTATTGATGAACACCATCACAGGGGTATTGCGCATGCGGCACACCTCCATCAGTTTTTCAGTTTGCCGCTCCACACCTTTTACGCAGTCAATCACCATCACCACACTATCCACTGCTGTAAGGGTGCGGTAGGTGTCTTCGGCAAAGTCTTCGTGGCCGGGGGTGTCCAGCAGGTTAATTTTGCAGCCTTTGTATTCAAAGCCCATTACCGAGGTAGCAACGGAGATACCCCGTTGCTTTTCTATTTCCATCCAGTCGGAGCGGGCATGCTGCTTTATTTTATTAGATTTTACGGCGCCTGCTTTTTGTATAGCACCACCAAACAGCAGCAACTTTTCAGTAAGCGTTGTTTTACCGGCATCCGGGTGACTGATAATGCCAAAAGTGCGCCGTTTTTTAATCTCTTCTGTTACTACTTTAGATTTTATGAGTTCTTCAGGAACTGCCATGGTGCTTGTGTGCTTATTGGTTTTTATTTAGCTGCTTAATTGAGGAGCGCTGTGGTAAGGCAGGACCATCAAAAAAGAGCCATCTTTTGGGGGAGCAATGCTCTTGTCCGTGCCGGTTGGCCCGGCAATTCTGCAAAGTATGATCCCATTATATAGAACCTGCAAAAGTAAGAAAAAATTCTGAAAGCCTGCAGAATCACGCACAGCCACTGATACAGAAGGGCAGCATCATTATAAGATACAGCTTAGCAGGAATATATAGCCACAAGGGCAGCACGAGCCTTTTTTGATTTTAACCATCATAAGTCTGGAGTTTTCTAAGGATTAAGTTAAGAACGGAAACTGCAGATCTGCAAAATTTACAATAACTTGCGCAACATGCGCTTTTTCCGTTACCTCTTGAATTTTCTGCTTTGGGCACTGATTGTGCTGGTACTGGCAGGTACCCTGTTACCACTCTTGCCATCATCGCGCTGGTATATACGGATATGGGATTACCCGCGGCTGCAGGCTTTTTTCCTGGCAACATTAGCGATGCTCCTGTTCTTTGTTTTTTATTACCGGCGGCGTAAACGCGGCAAGCTGCTCATGCTTCTGCTGACAGGGGTTGTAGTGTACCAGGCGGTAAAGGCATTTCCCTATACCCCTTTTGCGCCTAAACAGGTGTACGAATCGGAAGGAGACCCGCACGATACCACCTTTCTAAGCCTGCTGGTGGTAAACGTATTACAGTCAAACTACAATCACCAGGCATTATTAAAGGTAATCCAGGAACATACGCCCGATATTGTACTTACGCTGGAGTCTGATACTGTCTGGCAAAATGCACTGGACCGCATTAGAATAAGTTACCCGCATGTGGTAAGCATTCCTTTGGATAATACCTATGGCATGCACCTGTACTCCAGGCTGCCGCTGGAAGATACCGAGGTAATGTACCTGCTGGAGCCTGATATTCCCTCTATTCAAACAAAAGTGCAGCTCTTGTCCGGAGAGCAAATTATGCTGTATGCCGTGCATCCGCGTCCGCCTGTACCCGGCGAAAGTGGCGATAGCCGCGAGCGCGATGCAGAGATTGTGATGATCGGAAAAATGGCTAAAGAAAAAGCTAAAACAGGTGGTGTGGTAGTGGCAGGCGATTTTAACGATGTAGCCTGGTCTCCCACCACAGAATTGTTTCAGGAGCTTAGTGGCCTGCTCGATCCGCGTATTGGAAGAGGGTTTTACAATACCTTTCATGCCCAGTACCCGCTCTTTCGCTGGCCCCTCGATCATGTGTTTCACTCCCGTCATTTTAAGCTGTCCAGTATGCAGCGCCTGCCCGATATCGGGTCAGATCATTTTCCTATCATGATCAGGCTTAGCTATGAACCTGAAGAAAAGACAGAACAGGCACAGCCGCTGCCCGACGAAGACACTGAAAAAAAAGCAGATAAGCTGATAGAAAAAGGTGTAAATGATGAAGATGCACCTGGTGACTAAATTTTTATTTGAAACAAGCTTGCCAGGGGCTGCCACACAGCAAACAGTGGCAGTGGGCAGTATTCCATATGGGCCCTGGCCGCAGCTTCATTCACGTCTGAGCCTCCACTTTCCCCGTTTTGCAAAAAACCTAAGCTACGCCGTTGTAAAACTGTCAATTTATAGAAGTAACTGTCATGTTGGCAGCTTTTGGTGCTAAAAACGGCCTTGGCACAACCCTTGTTAAATTCTTTGCGTGAGCATTAACGTAAGTTGAATTTTCAAAACATCTATATATACTATGGGAAAAATAATAGGAATTGACTTGGGTACTACCAACTCTTGCGTTGCCGTAATGGAGGGTAACGAGCCGGTGGTAATTCCAAACAGTGAAGGCCGACGCACTACGCCGTCCATTGTAGCTTTTTTAGAAAACGGCGAGCGTAAAGTAGGCGATCCTGCCAAGCGACAAGCCATCACAAACCCTAGGCGCACCATTAGCTCGGTAAAACGCTTCATGGGTAAAAAGCACTCTGAAGTTTCGAACGAAGCAAAGCGGGTTTCTTACGAAGTGGAGCAGGGCTCTAACGATACGCTTCGTGTTAAAATAGGCGACCGCCAATATACTCCACAGGAACTTTCGGCCATGATTCTGCAAAAGATGAAGTCTACTGCCGAAGATTACCTGGGAACCGAGATCAAAGAAGCTGTAATTACCGTACCTGCATACTTTAATGATGCAGAACGTCAGGCTACTAAAGAAGCAGGCCAAATTGCCGGTCTGGATGTAAAACGTATCATCAACGAGCCAACGGCAGCAGCCCTGGCCTATGGACTGGATAAGAAAAGCCAGGACATGAAGATCGCGGTATTTGACCTTGGTGGTGGTACCTTCGATATTTCTGTACTGGAGCTGGGTGAGGGTGTGTTTGAAGTAAAATCTACCAATGGTGATGTGCACCTGGGTGGTGATGACTTTGATGCCAAAATCATTGACTGGCTGGCTGATGAGTTTAAGAACGATGAGGGCATTGACCTGCGTAAAGACCCAATGGCCCTGCAGCGCCTGAAGGAAGCAGCTGAAAAAGCAAAAATTGAGCTTTCTTCTTCGCAGCAAACCGAAATTAACCTGCCGTACATTATGCCGGTAGATGGTATTCCTAAGCACCTGGTGCGCTCACTTAGCCGCGCTAAGTTCGAGCAGCTGGTAGACGACCTGGTACAGCGTACCATGGGTCCTGTACGCCAGGCGCTGAAAGATGCCAATATGTCGCCATCTGATATCGACGAAGTGATTCTGGTAGGTGGTTCTACCCGTATTCCAAAAATTCAGGAAGAGGTAGAGAAATTCTTTGGTAAAAAACCAAGCAAAGGTGTAAACCCCGACGAAGTAGTAGCCATTGGTGCTGCCATTCAGGGGGGTGTACTGACCGGCGAGGTGAAAGATGTGTTGCTGCTGGATGTTACGCCGCTTTCCCTGGGTATCGAAACCATGGGTGGCGTTATGACCAGGCTGATTGAGTCTAACACTACGATTCCTACCAAGAAATCAGAAGTGTTCTCTACGGCAAGCGACAACCAGCCAAGCGTGGAAATTCACGTACTGCAGGGCGAGCGCCCCATGGCCCGCGATAACCGCACCATTGGCCGTTTCCACCTCGATGGTATTCCGCCAGCACCTCGTGGTATCCCGCAGGTTGAGGTAACCTTCGATATTGATGCGAACGGTATTCTGCACGTATCTGCTAAAGATAAAGGCACCGGTAAGGAGCAAAAGATCCGTATTGAGGCAAGCAGCGGCTTAAGCGATCAGGAGATCGAAAAGATGCGCCGCGAAGCCGAAGCCAATGCCGAATCTGATAAGCAGGCGAAAGAAAAGGTTGAGAAGCTGAACCAGGCCGACTCGCTGATCTTCCAGACTGAAAAGCAGCTGAAGGAGTATGGCGATAAGCTTAGCGAAGGCAACCGCAGCAAAATCAGTGCTTCGCTGGAGCAGCTCAAAACTGCTCACCAGCAGCAGGATATTGCCGCCATCGACAATGCCATGAACGAGCTCAACACTACCTGGCAGGCTGCTGCCCAGGAGATGTACGCAGCCGGCGGCGGGCAGACTGGCGGACAACCAGGTGCTGATGGTGGCCCTCAGGGCGGACCAGGTGCCGGTCCGGGTGCGAACGCAGGTGGCGGAGCCGCAGGCGACGTATCTGATGTTGAGTATGAAGAAGTAGATGATAAGAAGTAGTAGCAGATACTACCACCAATAGATAAAAAGCCCTGGCAAATGAGCCAGGGCTTTTATTTTGCACAAAATGCATAAGTGTAATGTTATACATCGCAGGGCAAAATGTCGGCTGGAAATTGTAAAAGTTGTTTTATTATATTTCTGTTGAATGTTTAAACGCTTTATTAAAACAGAGTTAATTGTTTGAGGTTCAGGTAATTGATTGGGGTCTGATTTAATAATGGTTGATTTTGATGCTTTTTATTACACCGCTCTTTGAATGGTACTATTAGAAGAAGGGAGAAACGAGCATTGCTGTAACATTGCATAATTGTTTTACCTCATCAAATAACCACTATTGTTTTATGAAGTTCCCTCTTTATCACCTCCTGGTGCTTGGAGGGCTATGCCTGCCTGTTGCTGCATCTGCACAACAGTCGGTCGATAGTCTTTTACTGGAGCTGAACAGCCTCTCGGCCTACGAAGAGGCCAGTGCGCTGCAGGCACAACTAAACGGGAAAATGGGTGTTGGCAGCCACATAGGCTTAAGCAGCCGTGAAACACCCGGTATCGTATCTGTCATTACTGCCCAGGATATTCAAAATATGGGCGCACGCGATTTTATTGATGTAATGCGTGTGGTCCCTGGCTTCGATTTTGCGGCAGACGTTGATTTTGCCGTTGGGCCTACCATCCGTGGTAACTGGGCTATGGAAGGCAAGATGCTGCTCATGATAGATGGAGTTAAATACAATGAGCTCCTGTATCAGAACTTATTCTTTGGCAATCACCTGCCTGTAGATCAGATAGAACGGGTTGAAATTATCCGGGGGCCGGGATCGGCCATGTATGGCGGAACGGCAGAATATGGTGTGATTAACATTACAACAAAAGGTGCTGCCGGCTTAAATGGCATTTCAGCTACAGGCAGCTATGGCACCTTCGGCTCCGATATGGCCCGCCGCAACATTGGCTTAAGTATTGGCAAAAAGGTGGGCGAGGTTGTTATTGATGTTTCCGCCCATACAGGAAGGGCAAACAGAAGCAATAGCCAGTATAACCCAGGATTTGATGATTTTGTGGGAGATGTAAACCTGGCGAATGGCCGCGGACAGACAAACCCAACTTTTGTTAGTGCAGGTGTAGCCTGGAAGGGCCTTAAGTCACGCATTGTTTTTGATGATTACTCCTGGAGCAACTATCATTACGACCTTCAGAACAAAATTATAACCGGCCTGCTGCAGTACGATGCAAAAGTGGGCAGTAAGTTAACTCTAACACCACAGCTTAGCTATACCAACCAGCTTCCCTGGTACTACAAAAATTCATTGTTTACCTCCGAGGAGTACGGTTACCTCTATGAATACAAGATAAAGGCCGAGCGTGCAACGGCTAACCTTACCGCCGGCTACCGGGCCAGCCAGCGTTTATACCTGACTGCTGGTATGGAATGGTATGCAGAGCGGGCAAAAGATCTGCTGGACCTGGGAAATTTTGGAGATGTACAGCAGGTGCAATACCAGAATTTCTCTGCTTTTGGCGAGGTGCTGCTAAAACACCGGCTGGCCAATATTACGGCAGGCATGCGGTTTGAGCACCACAGTGCATTTGGTTCTGCCATGGCCCCACGCTTTGCCATCACCAAACATGTAAACCGCCTGCATTTTAAGGGCCTGGCCAGTGGTGCTTACCGCGCACCGGGCATCGAAAACATCAACATGAATCCTGATATAAAGCCCGAACGCAGCAGCTCTTATGAGCTTGAAACAGGCTATCAGTTTACAAAAGATATGCTCCTGGCAGTGAATTTCTTCAGGATCAGAACGAATGACATTATTGTTTTTAGCTCACTTGGCGTGACCGAAGAAAACTTTACAAATTTTGAGCAGGTGAGCAGCCAGGGGATAGAGGTTGTGTACCAGGTGCGCAGGCCAAAATGGTCATCAAACCTTACTTATTCTTACAGCAGGGCTTCTGATAAAAACGCAGTGGAACAATACAGGGTAGCTGGTAAAGACCATCTGAACATTGGTATTGCCGCTCATAAATTAACGCTGCATGGTGGCTACAGGCTAACGAACCGTTTCAGCATTAACCCTACGCTGGTCTGCATTGGCGAACGTTATGGCTATGCAGGCTTTGATGACGAAGGAGAGCCGCAGCTGCAGCGCTTTGCTCCAGTACTGCTGGCAGACCTGCACCTGCAGTACAAAGACCTGCTTCCGGGGCTTACGCTGGGAGCAGGTATCCATAACCTGCTGAACAAAGAAAACCTGTTTATTCAGGCCTATAACGGAGGCAGCGATCCCGTACCCGGCCCCGGCAGAGAATTTACAGTGAAAGCATCTTATGACCTTAAATTTAAAAAGTAATGCAGGCAATCATAAAAAAACAACTGATCATAGTGATTGCACTATGTCTGTTGCCGGTTAGTTCGCTACTGGCGCAGGCGGTTAATCATAAAGCACAAAGTGTGTTTCTGTTCAACTTTGCCCGCTATGCCGAGTGGCCGGCCTCTGCACCAGATAATGAGGTGATACGCTTTGGTATTATGGGAAAAACCGAAGTATTTAAAGAGCTGGATGAGGTGCTGAAGGTCAAAACCATCAATGGCAAAAAATGCCAGGTGGAGAAGATCGCGAATCCCGCAACAGCAGGTTACTACCATATTATTTTTGTGGCTGATAATGAGAGCAGCAAGTTGGCAGAGTTGCTGAAAGCCTTGGGCGATAAACCAACGCTGGTGGTTACCGAGCGCGATAACCTGGTCCGTAAAGGTGCTGCCATCAGTTTTATCATTGCCGACGATCAGAAGCTGCATTTTCAGCTGAATACCAATGCGCTTAACAAAGCTAAAATACAGCTTGCAAACTCTTTAAAGAGCCTTGCACTGGCCGATCATTGATCTTTATTTCATACTATATATTTTGAAAAACCAGCTTCTGTTGAGGCTGGTTTTTTTGTTTTGGAAATGCCTGAATGTACCAGATATAGCGCATGATTGAATTTTGCTTTGGGTAAAAGGTCAGGGGCATGTACCTTTAGAAAAAAATCATCATGGCAGCATCAACGCTTATCCTCAACGCACAACTGGTTAACAGGGGCAAAATACTGGAAGGAGATTTACTCATTTCAGATGGGCGCATTGTACGCACAGGCAAAGACCTGCAGCATCTGGCAGCCGATAAGGTAGTGGATGCTGCCGGAAAATACCTGCTGCCAGGAGTGATCGATGATCAGGTACATTTCCGGGAACCAGGCCTTACCCATAAAGCCACCATTGCCACCGAAAGCCGGGCTGCTGTGGCCGGTGGGGTTACTTCCTTTATGGAAATGCCCAACACGCAGCCACAGACCCTGACACAAGAACTGCTGGAAGAAAAGTATCGCATAGCAGAACAAACTTCCCTGGCCAATTACTCCTTTTTCATGGGTGCCTCTAACGACAACCTGGAGGAGGTGCTGCGTACAGATCCGGAAAGGGTATGCGGTATAAAAGTGTTTATGGGTTCCTCTACCGGCAATATGCTGGTAGACAGAGAACAAACCCTGGAAGGGCTTTTTAGCCGGGTAGAGATGCTGATTGCCACCCATTGTGAGGATGAAGCCACCATCCGCCATAACATAGAACTTTACCGCCAGCAGTGGGGCGAAGAGGTGCCAGTGCGTTATCATCCCGAAATCCGCAGCGCCGAAGCCTGCTATAAGAGCAGCAGCATGGCCGTGGCTCTTGCACGTAAATGGGGGGCGCAGCTGCATGTGCTGCACATCAGCACTGCCAGAGAGCTGGAACTGTTTGATCGGGACATCCCCCTGGCAGAAAAGAAAATTACAGCAGAGGCCTGCATACATCATCTCTGGTTTTCAGAAGAGGATTATGAGACAAAAGGCAATTTTATTAAGTGGAATCCGGCAGTGAAATCGGCTGCAGACCGGGCGGCGCTAAGAAAGGCCCTGGCAGAAGGCGTACTGGATGTGCTGGCAACCGACCATGCTCCACACACCCTGGAAGAAAAAGGAGGGAGCTATTTTAAGGCTCCCAGCGGCGGCCCTCTGGTACAGCACAGCCTGGTAGCGGCCCTCGAGCTGGCAAAGCAGGGGGTGCTAAGCCTGCCGCAGGTGGTAGAGAAAATGTGCCACAACCCAGCCATCCTCTTTCGCATCAGGGAGCGTGGTTTTATCGAAGAAGGCTTCTGGGCAGACCTGGTGCTGGTAGATGAGCAGCAGCCCTGGACGGTGAGCAGGGAAAATATTCTGTATAAATGTGGCTGGTCGCCGCTGGAGGGTCAGCAATTTCAGCACAAGGTTACACACACCTGGGTGAACGGATCATTGGTGTGGGAAGGAGAGCGCCTGCATGAGCAAAAAGCAGCCCGGCGCCTGCTTTTTGATAGAAGCTAAAAGAAACTGCTCCTGAAATACTTTCCATTTTAGGGATATATAAGGAGTAGTTGTTCGCAGACGCTTCCATTCTAAATTCTTTTCAGAAGAAAATAAAAATAGTAGGGATAGAATATTGCGGGATACTACTCTCTGTATTACATTTGCATTCCAAACTGATGGTAATTGTAGCTCAGTTGGTTAGAGCGCCTGATTGTGGTTCAGGAGGTCGCCGGTTCGAGCCCGGTCTTTTACCCATATTTTTCCCCTGCCGGTTTCGGCAGGGGTTTTTTGTTTAAAGGGCCTCCAGAAACAAACTTTTTCTGTAAATTACTGCTTAGTTGAGCATTGGATTTACGCTATTGTACCAGGCATTAGAAAAGAAAAGAGTTGTTTGCATGAGGCCGGAAGTATTTATGGAGTTGCCCATCAGAGATCGGGTAAAAGTGTTGTATGAGAAGGGTACTTTTGTAGTAGCCATACGCTACTATGGCTATAAAATAAACCTTTACCTCATGCAGAATTACTATGTGGAGGTGTTTTACAACCACAAGCTGGATTGTATTGAAAAAATCGAGCTCTTCAACCCCCGCCACACCCGCCTGAAATTCTATGCCGACCAGATCAAACTAAGCCTGCCAGCGGGGATATAAGTTGTGGGGGAGTGAAGGCGTGATTTAGTGTGTTATCGATCTCTGCTGGAGACTTCCTGTTTCAGAATATATCAACTGCTGATCCGATTAGCACATCGTTCCGTCAGTCACTCACTCCTTCTCTAAATCACCAAATCACTCTCTCACAAATCAATCACACAGCAGCATTTCCCATTCGGCTCTGCTGTAGGTGTTCTGAAAGATAATTTTGCCCTGGTCGTTCATGTAGATCACATCAAAGGTGTCCTGTTCCCTATTCTTACGTTCCAGGTAAAAGAGCGGTAGCTCACGGCTGCCCAGGTTCCGGATATCGTCATACACAGGTACTGCCAGAATCCCACCTTTTGTGCTGGCAATTCCATAGCCGGCATTGGTTTCAATCATGACGAGTCCGCCTTTTACATGGCCGGGCTCACGGAGCCACTGAATTTCCAGTATCTCCTGTAGCTGCGGGATGTTGCTGTGGATAAAGATCATTTGCCACAGGTCATCTTCCCGTGCAAATGCAATGGAATCGGTCCAGTAACGGATGCTCTGGAAACGGTGGGGTAAAAATGTTTTGCCTCCGGCATCTACCAGTCCCCATTTTTTGCTTTTAGAGGCTGCCACCAGCTGCCGGTTGTAGGGGCGTGGGGCGGCATCAAACTGGGGACTTAGCAGGAAGTCATGGTAGGGATTGTAGGTGCCAAAGCGATTTCCTTTCAACAACGCTAAGTGGCCTGCCTGGTAATTCCCTATAGCGTCGTAGTTCTGCTTCAGGAGCGTTTTGCCGCTGGTGTCTGCAAGGGTGGAGACACCTCTGTCGGTTTTCAGGATGAGCAGGGAAGCATCAGGTGCCTGCACATCTTCGTACCGGCCCTGTACCAGCTGCCTGCCCTGCAGGTTGTATACCCTGAGGCTTCTGCCGGAGCTGACCACCACTTTATCAAACTGCTCACGTTTTCCGCTAAGGGAGTCCGGAACATACATAGCACGCATAATCCTCACGTTTTCATTGATCTGCAACGGCACGCGCTGCTGCCTGTTGAGAAAGAGCAGCGAATCACGGCCGGCATTTCTATACCACAACAGCTGTTCATGCAGGAGAAATAAGCTATCGTAAGCCTGTGTGACAGGCTGTATTTCCGGAAGCTGCCAAAGCATCCAGCGGCCCTCCTGCTTAGCCGCCAGCTTATCGAACCTAAGCTGCACCTGCTGGTAGCTCCCCGGCATGGCTGGTTTGCCTGCTGCATTGAGAATCTGATAATGATTACCCTGTTGCACTACCAGGGCCCCCGGTATTGGCTGCACCATTCCTTTGCGGCCGCTTGTAAGGCTGCTTTGGTCGGATCTGAATATCTGCCAGCTGCTATCGGGCCTTACAGCCATGAGCAGGGTATCATTTAACAGCCTTACCGACTGGTAGGTATAGTCAGGCTTTACTGGTTCATTTTCCTGTGCGGCTCTGATCAGGTTTTCGCGGCTGTGCACCGATATGCGGTTATTACGGATACGCAGGATGTAATCTGCCAGGCGGGCCAGTGAATCGGGCTGGGGATTGAGCAGCCACAGGCCATTAGGAGTTAGCAGGCCCTGCTGATTTTCTCTTTTCACCAGCAGCAAGTCACGGCCCATATTGCGAATAGCACTGTAATCGGGCTGCAGCAGCCAAAGTCCGTTTTTAAGCATCAGGCCCTGCAACCCTACTTCCTGTACCCGAACCAGGGCAGGTGTAATACTTTCTACTGCTTCGTAATCGCCCTCCAGTAGTACGCGGCCATTCCAGGCAATCAGCTGCGGTTGTCCTCTGGTAAATATTTCTGCGATATCCTGTTCCAGGCTTTCACATACATAATCGGGATGCACATCGTCGAAAGTGGGGGGGAGTACGGTAGTGCCATCTTCTGAAACAAAGCCCCAGCGGCCTCCCTGCAGAATGGGAATCACCTGCTGGTTGGCCAGGGCTACCAGCTGCTGCAGCGAATCCGGACGGGGCAGCTCGGGGTATTTCTGCCACAGCGTTTGTGGCTCGCTGTGCAGGTAATACAGCTGTACCAGTGCCTGCTGGTTATAGGGGCTGTTTGGGTACTTGCGGATGTACTGATAGTAGCTGTATGGATCATGGCCGGCCGTGCTAAGGCGGTAGATGTTGCGCAGCAGTCGGTCGCGGTAGGGGGTTTGGGGGTAATCTGCCAGAAAGCGGCGATAGGCCTGCAGGGTACCGGTGCGGGTACGTTCCTTGAAGAGCAGTTCTTCGTAGCGTTCTCGTGCTTCGGCCATCTGGCGGGCCTGGGGGTAGGTCTGGAAAAACTGCTGATACGCCTGCCAGGTATTTACCTCCTCTGCCGCAGCAAAGGCTAGTGCATTGCGTTGTTCGGTAGCCTCTGCCACCTGGCTGGCCAGCGGGTAGTTGTTGAGGAAGTACTGGTAAGCCTCTACCGTATGCTGGGTGCCGGCACGGGTAAAAGCGGCACTGTCTACCCGTGCATGCTGCAGGGTCAGGGAGGTGCTGTCGAGGCCAAGCCTGCGCCAGCGCTTTCTATCTTTTTCGTCCTCCAGTGGCACCTGCTGCAGGGCTTTTAAAATAAAGCCATGAGCGGTATCTATGTGTTGTTGATAGCTGGTGTCCAGGTAGAGCCTGCTCAGGAGCCAGTAAGCGGCTGGGTTTAGGCTGTCTTTTTCCAGATCACGGCGCAGGAGCTCTTCCGATCTGGCAAATTTCTCTTTTTCGAGCTGCCGCAGGGCTCTTCGGGGCCTGGATTGCAGAAAACAGCTACTCACCCCCATGGCGAGCACCAAAAGCAGGAGTGTACTATAAACAGAGAACTTGAGCTTCATGTAGCGATAACGTAATGAGCAGGCAATATTGGGAGTTGTAACCAAAAATTGGCATACAGTACTGTAAAAGAAATAAAAAAATTCGTAATATTGCAGCCCGTTCGGGATGTAGCGCAGCCCGGTAGCGCGTCCGTCTGGGGGGCGGGAGGCCGCAGGTTCAAATCCTGTCATCCCGACAAAGTGGTCTGTTAAAAGCCCCCAAAACCCTCTAAATCGCAAGATTTAGAGGGTTTTTTGTTTTTCTACCCCTCAAATCATTCATACAATCTCAATGAAAATATGCCCTATTCGTGGTCCCTTTTTTATTTTCTAAATTGGGGGCTTGAAAACAGGTGTAATCGACTGCAATACAGAAGATTGCATCTAATATTTAGAGCATAGCGAATGGCTGGATTTAGTGCTTTTTGAGCCTTTTTCCGTGCCCTTTTTTCAAGGGGCACAGGCAATGTGATTCAAGTACCGCTAAATAGGATTGTATGAAAGCAAAAAACACCTTCGGCATTTCTTTCTTTATCAAGAAGTATAAGCTTAAAGCAGCTCTGGCACCGGTCTATGCTCGCATTACCGTTGACGGCAAAAGTCTGGACCTCTCCCTGAAAAGAAAAGTCCCCCAGTGCAACTGGGATGAGGGAAAGGGAAGCACTAAGGGCAATAAAGAAGAGGTCCGTGCGCTGGCCACTTACCTGGAGCAGGTGCGTAATCGTCTTTATGATTGCCAGCAGGCGCTGGAAAAGGAGCGCAGGCTGCTGACTGCAGAGGCTCTCAAACAACGCTACCTGGGCGAGGATGAGTCGGGGAGGAGTCTGCAGGCGCTGCAGGTGTTAAAGTAAAGAAAGATAAGAATACCGGAAGAGGTAGCCCTTGCCGGATTTAGTAATGATCCATTTACGGAATTTACGGATCCACCCCTGACTACAGTTGATCAACAGAGTAAAACAATGGGCACAATTGCAGCGGAACTTTTTTTTGAGCAGTTAAATTCCAACAGCAATATTCCTACTATTTCACGAAAAGTTGTTTTGAAGCCGGAAATTATTATCCGGGAATCATCCCTGAAAAATAAAGTAATACTGATAAGTGAAGCCGGATAGGAGCTTTATCTAAAAAATTTGGGTTAGGGACTGATTCAAATACTCTGGAGTTACTTCGCCAGCTGTAGCTCTTATTCATGCCAACTGAAGTCGTAAGTATATCTTCTTGCTTAATGCCAAATGAAAGAAGCTTACTAATCAATTCATTAGATTTCTCAACAAGACATTGCTTAGAAGATCTGACCGATTTATCCAAACAATTCAAATTGATATGAAATGTTGCCTGGTCTGGCAGCGTCTCAACTTTACCAAATGATTTGATCATGATGGTTTTAAATTTTGGCTTTTCAAGTGTAGCATCGTTTTGGCAACCCATAAGAATCACCACGGTTAAGAGCGCAATTATATATTTCATTTCTATGGTATTATGAGAAACACAAGCAGGAGCTATATACACCTGAGAACACAAAAGTACCTATGTACATGCGTTTATTCCAGCTATACTGATTGGTGCAACGCAACAGGATTCAACTTAAATTAAAAAATTGGGATATCTTACTGTGAAGTAGAAAGGTGCTGGTGATCGAGAATGATCATCTACATCGCTCCTGCGGCCTGGCACCAATATAATTGAGAAATTAAATGGAAAATCAGGATGTACACAGCAGTGGCGGGTGTCAAGGCTTAAGGTTCTTTCCCAGATGAAAAGTTCATTAAAGAAAGTAGTCTTTCTGGCCCATAGGGAGATTAATAAGATGCTACTGTAGCTTTTTCCTGTCCCGGATCATGTTCAGGAACGTATCGCGGTAGGTCTCCCCCAGGGGTATCATCTTGTCGCCAATGTAAATGATATTCCCGTCAATCATCGAAATTTTATCAATGGAGATGATGTAGGACCTGTGCACCCGGTAAAATGGAGGCTGTGGGAGCTCCTCTGCCAACGCTGCCAGGGATTGATAGGTGACCAGTCGCTGCCCTGACGAATAGATAGAGACATAGTTCTTTAAGCCTTCCACGAAAAGGATATCACTATAATTCACCTTCAGGAATTTGTTTTTGCTTTCTCCCTTCACAAACATATATGTTTGGGCAGTAGCGGATAAAGGTGCAGGTACTGCTTGTTGCGCTGCGGGAGAATTAGGATTGGCATCCTGTTCTCTGCTTTGCATCATGGCCTGTGCCTTATGTGCTGCCTTCAAAAAGCGGTCGAAAGAAATGGGTTTGAGCAGATAGTCTATTACATCGTGTTCAAAGCCTTCAACCGCATACTCCGAATAGGCTGTGGTCAGGATAACTTTGTACTTGTTACCGCAAATCTTCAGGAACTCAATCCCCGACAGTTCCGGCATCTGTATATCAAGTAAGATAAGTTCAACCTTTAGCGTATTCACCAGATGCAGTGCTTCCACAGGATTGGTAGTATGGCCCACCAGCTCCAGAAAAGGGGTCTGGTTTATATAGTTTGCCAATAGATCTATCGCATGCTGTTCGTCATCCACAATTAGGCATCTGGTCATAGTGGGTCAATGGTTAATTCGGTAGTATAATATTCGGCGCTGTCCTTTACCTGCAAGAGACATTTATTTCCATAGGCCAGGGTCAGGCGTTTTTTAATATTATCTAAGCCAATACCGGTGGAGTGCTCTTTAGCCCCCGCTTTCTTTTTATTATGGCTATAGAAATAAAACTTTTTACCATGCAGATGAATGCTGAAAACAACTGGACATTCAGCACTTTTCAAATCTCCATGTTTCAAAGCGTTTTCCACCAGCGTAATTAAAACAAATGGTACAATCCTGGCACCATTGATATTCCCCTCTACCTGTAGTTGCACATTTAGCTTATTGTTAAACCGCAGCTGGTTAATCCTGATAACGTTCTGCAGGTGTTCGACCTCATCTTTCAGGGATGCTCTGCCTTCTTTTGCGTTGCCTTCGCTTAAAGCATACCGCATAATGGCACTAAGGGTGAGTATGCCCTCTGATAATTCTGCCGAGTGGGGCAGGGATCTGGCGTAAAAAAAGCTAAGGGTATTGTGCAAAAAATGAGGGTTGATCTGTGACTTCAGGAACTTATAGTTCGCTTGTGCATTTTCCAGCTCAAGCTGTATTTTCTGCTGCTTAAGCACCTGGTTTTGTTTGCGTGCATCTCTTAGGGAAGTGAGGTAAGCCACCAGGAATGATATGCTTACATAGAAGGTAGCTATCATCAGGTAGGAGGCCGCCATCATACCAACAGGTAGAGGATCCCCCCTTTCAACATCATCAACAGAAAGGATAACATTATCATCGTTAAACAGAAGAAACAAAAGGTAGTGATAAGCGCATTGTGCAAGCACCCCTAAACCAACAGGCTTTAAAAATTTAGCAGCTTTTTCCCGATTCGCTATTCTCCAATAGAAGGCATTAAGTGTAAAATAAAAAAAGAAAGCATTGAATACTAAGCTAATGCCCTGGTCCAGAAATTCTTTTTCGGTAATAAGATTTTCGGAGCTTAGCTCATTATTTTTTGTCGATAAGACTATAAATACACCAGCTACTATAAGCGTGATAGCAAGATAGATCAAGGCTAGTACTCCAAAAATTCTCCGGAAGCTAAATCGCTTGTTGATGCTCATAAGTGCTGCCTTCATTTTTTTTGATATCTCTACGACGCTCATAAAACTAATCTAATAAATACCTCCCTGAATTTTTATTATACCAAGTCCTGATTCCAGGCCTTAAAACCCATCTTTTACAATACCAACCCGCAAAATCGTGCTTACAGTTGGTTGGAAGCAGAGGGCTAGATGCTCCCCTTACTTTTACTTTTCTGCCTAAACTACACCATAAGGGTATTCAAAAATTTCATGCCTTTCAATGCGCTTTTGCTATTGTTTCCTGGCTAATGTAAAAACTAATTTAGGTTTACAGGTGCATTCGGCTGATCAAGCGTTTGAATAGGACCTTTGTATCACAAAACTCCTGCTTCGTATAATATTTTTTGGTATCCAGTCTGTGCTTAGTTATTTCCGGAAAATTCAGTAGAAATGAAAAAATTTCGGATACCAATATTCACCCTGCTGGCAATAAGCCTGATAGCCGTCTGTTGCGAGGGCTGTAAATTTATTCGGGTATACAGAGATATGACAGCGGGTGATGTTACTGCTATTTCAGTACGGGATACTATTCCTTTTGAGTATCGGAACAATAAATTAATCATTAAGGCTAAGGTTAATGGTCGGGAATATGATTTTGTCTTAGATACAGGTGCGCCCACCGTTATCTGGGAGGAAGTAGCTCTGGACCTGCAACTCCCTAAGACAAAGGCTTCATTTGTTTCAAAAGATGCAAACGGGACTGAGCAGAAGCTGGAATTCTATCATACTGAAGCAGTGACTGTTGGTAACCTAAAAATTGAAAACATGAATATGGCCTCCACCAATACCCTGGCAGGCGAAGTACGATGTTATGCAAACGGAGGTATTATTGGCGGAAATTTTTTAATGCACTACAACTGGCAAATCGATTATGACAACAAACGGCTGATTGCTTCTTCTGATATATCAAAACTGAAGATTCCCAAGGATGCAACCAAGGTGGATGTGGTAGTGACCAGACCACAAGGTCAGATTATAATCGGCAAGGTTCGAATACTGGGAGAAGAGGAGGATTTTGTTTTAGATACGGGTAACGGTGGATCTATCAACCTTGCAATGGAAAAACTGAATATTAAAGAAGCAGGTGATCATGTGGTTTATGTGGAAACATATGGGTATTCAAGTGGGAGTACAGGCGGCAGAAAGTTAATTACTTCGCATGTACTTCAAACGGATGTCGCACTGCCCATGGATACAATCCATAATGCGATTATCCATGTAAATACTAAATCATCCTTATTGGGAAATGAGTACCTGGCACAGTTTGGTACCATCACCTTAGAAAATACTTCAAAACAGCAGGCAGTGTACTTCAATAAGAAAAAAGCCAAAGCTGCGGCTGCCATAACCTATGGCTTCGATCCCATTTTCCACAAAGAAAGTAATTCATTTATCATTGGAAAAGTATATAAAGATTCAGAAGCCGAACGGCTGGGCCTACAGGTAAACGATAAGATCCTGGCCATTAATGGAACAGATCTTAGCACTATAGATTATGCTACCTACTGCAGTAACAAGTATTTAGGCAGCTCCTTGTATACAATGGAGGGCGAAACAGTTGGTTTAAAAATATTGCGTGATGGGAAAAAGATGGATATTAAAATAAGAAGAAGTCCGCTGTTCCATTGAAGCCAATTTTACTGCAGTTGCTTTGTACCGAATGCCATTCCTGCATCATAAAAGCATGAATTTAGGATCTCCATATATAATTAGCAGCATTTAGTGCTGATGCTCTGGCTAAAATTATACCATATAGTTCTTTCAGAACTATCATCACAGTTATTAGGCAAGTGTTAATCGACAAATTCCGAGAATACTACACCAGATAATCATAAGGCCTACAGCAGCAGCAGCTTCACCTCCTGCTAATTCAGAGTATTCAAAGAGGCATAACCCCATCTCCTAACAAATTTCAAACAAAGTGCTGTAAATGAAATTCCATTCTTTCATTAGCTTTTTGCTTTGCCTGCTCATAGGTACTCTCCAGGCTTTTGCTCAGCAAGCCAGGCATACCATTAGTGGATCAGTAAAAGATAAACAGACAGGTGAAACACTCATTGGGGTCACCATAAAAGTGCAGGAGTTGCCCGCTACCGGAGCTGTAACTAACGAACATGGTTTTTATTCACTAACCCTTCCGGAAGGTAACTATACACTCTTGTTCAATTACCTGGGATACAAGCCGCAATCCCATTCCGTTATGCTGAATACCAACGTAAAACTGGAAATTGCGCTCCAGGAAGATACCCAACAATTAAATGAAGTAGTGATCAGTGCCACCAGGCCAGACGAAAATGTTAGCAATCCTTTACCGGGTGTAGCAAAGCTGGAAATAGCAGAGATTAGTAAAGTACCTGTGCTATTTGGCGAGCGGGATTTACTCAAAACCCTGCAGCTGTTGCCAGGTATAAAATCTGCAGGCGAAGGAAATACTGGCTTATACGTGAGAGGGGGCGGAGCTGACCAGAACCTGATTCTGTTAGACAATGCCTTGGTGTACAATGCTTCTCACCTGCTGGGCTTCTTCTCTACATTTAATTCCGATGCCATAAAAGATATAACCATCTATAAGGGGGGTATGCCTGCAGAATATGGCGGCAGGTTATCTTCCGTGCTGGATATCCGCATGAATGAAGGCAACAACCAGCAATTTCATGCAAGCGGTGGCATCGGCGTAATTTCCTCCAGACTTAATCTGGAAGGACCCATTCAGAAAGGGAAATCATCCTTCCTGCTAAGTGGCCGCAGAACGTATGCAGATCTTTTCCTGAAGCTAAGCAGCAACGAAGACATCACCAGGAGCAGCCTTTATTTCTATGACCTCAATGCAAAGGTCAACTATACGTTATCAGATAAAGACAGGCTGTTTCTCTCGGGCTACTTTGGGCGGGATAAGCTGGGCTTCAGGGATATGTTCGGTATTGATTGGGGTAATGCAACGGCTACCCTGCGCTGGAACCACCTGGTGAATGATCGGCTGTTCTCCAATACCGCCCTTATTTTTAGCGACTACAGTTACCGGGTAGGGATCAACCTGAGCGGTAATGAAATAGCCATTACTTCCCGCATCCGGGATTGGAACCTGAAGCAGGAGTTCCAGTACTTTCCCAATCCGGAAAATACGGTAACAGCAGGCATACAGTCAACCTACCATACCATTCTGCCGGGCGAAATTTCTTATACAGGCTCTTTAGCGCTGGGTTTGCCGGCCTTGCAAAAAAGATATTCATGGGAAAACGGCTTCTATGTTTCTAATAATTGGCAGCCCAATGATCAACTGGAAATCATCTACGGCATGCGGCTTTCTTCCTTCAGTATACTGGGGCCCGGAGATTTTTATAGCATCAACAACCAGCAACAGGTAGTGGACACTACCCGCTATGGTGCCGGCAGGTTTGTGAAGACCTATCTAAACCTGGAACCTCGCCTTTCGGCAGCCTGGCAGCTTAGCGGCAGAGCATCCTTGAAAGCTGCCTATGCCCGCACCACTCAGAACATGCATCTTCTTGCCAATTCATCCACCGCTAACCCTACCGATAAATGGGTGCCAAGTTCCAACATCATTAAGCCCCAGATAGGCGACCAGCTATCAGCAGGTTATTTCAGGAACTTTGCTAGTAACAGGTATGAGTTCAGTGCCGAGGCTTATTATAAGCACATGCAAAACCAGATTGATTTTAAAGATGGTGCCGACGTTACCAATAGTGATGCAGTAGAAGCGGAGCTTCTTTTTGGAACAGGAAGAGCCTATGGCCTGGAGCTTTTTCTCAAAAAGAAGTATGGGAAGTTTAATGGCTGGCTCGGCTACACCCTCTCCAGAACCGAAAGGCTAATTGAGGGGATTAATAACGGCAGCTGGTACCCGGCGCGTCAGGACAGGACCCATGACGTTTCGGTTGTAGGCCTTTATGAGCTTAGCCCAAAATGGACTTTATCGGCCAGCTGGGTTTACAGTACCGGCAATGCTGTTACTTTTCCCAGCGGTAAATATAGGGTAGACGATCAGGTAGTGTTTTACTATACTGAACGTAATGGGTACCGGATGCCCGATTATCACCGGCTGGATGTGGGTGCCACCTGGCAGCTATCTAAAACAGAACGTTTTTCTTCAGAGCTGGTCTTCAGCCTATACAATGCCTACGGAAGGGACAACGCCTACCTCATCAATTTCAGAGAAAATAAAAACGACCCCGCCAGAACAGAGGCATACCAGATTGCCCTGTTCAAAATGGTGCCCTCTGTTTCCTATAATTTCAGATTTTAGATTCAACGATATGCAGTGTGCCGGATACCTTTTACTCCCTCTGTTCACCTACGCTCTATTGCTCACTTCGTGCGAAAAAGTAATAGATGTGGACTTGAATTCAGCTTCACCAAAATATGTGATTGAAGGGAATATTGCTGATGGCCCCGGCCCCCATTATGTCAGAATCACCCAAACAAAAAGCTTCGATGAGGATAATACCTTTAACGGGATTGACAATGCAGTAGTAACGATAAGCGACAATAGCGGCAATACTGAAGTCCTGAACCCTAGCGGCGATGGCGTTTACAAAACAACAGCATTAGCAGGCATTCCGGGAAGAACATATTCGTTAACTGTGAGAATTGATGGAGAAACCAATACTGCAGCAGCTGCCATGCCTGTGCTGGAGAGCTTTGATAGTCTGTACATAGAAGAATCAGTCATTTTCGGCGACACTATCAAAACAATCACCATCAGGTTTCGTGATAATTCCAGCACCAGAAACTTCTACAGGCACCTCCTGTATGTAAATAATAGCAGAATTCCGGCAATCTTTATCGGTGCTGATGAAGGCAATGACGGCGCCCAGTTGATAAGGACACTTAGCTACTCAAATGAAAATGGAGCGTTAAAACCCGGCGATACTGTTAAGGTTGAGGTACAGTCCATACCTGAAGAGGTATACACCTATTTCTCCAGTTTAGACCAAACCATCAGCCTTGCAGCTGCGACACCTGCTAATCCAATCTCCAACATTAGCGGAGGTGCTTTAGGATATTTCAGTACCCACAGTGCTGAAACAAAGACAATCGTGCTGGATTGAACCTGGTGTAACGATGAGCTGCTACGAAAAGAAAATTACCAATATTAGTACTCCTGAAGCAAATTTATTCATCACCGGACTATTACAATATATGGAAATTTAGAGATAAAAAAGCTACAAAGTGGGCGTATTTCGGACGGGTTGGTGGCAAAAATGATATGCGTTTTTTGCCGCCGCGGCCCGATGCACTTTAATTGCTATCGATCTGGATCTTCGAGGCCATCTGCTTTTATTTAAGTTAGTAAATGCCCGATTTCTCTACAGTACGACTGCCGCAGCGCAGCTGGGGTTGCTCCCCTGCGCTTTCCAATGGTCTGATTTCCAAGGTGAGGTCATTCATATCAAACAAACCTGATTGGGAAGCTGAAGTGGAAACTGATGCAATGGATTAGGATTTAGAAACCATCAGAATTATAGGAAGATACAAGACTAAGCCCAACAAAACAAAATGGCTATTGGGCATATACTTGTAACTTTAAGCAATACACTCATACATAAACTAAACAGCAATGGAAAGTTGTGGTACATTTAAATACCCAACATCCAGTTTGAAAACCATTGTAAAGTATTAAAATCAATAACATGTATAGAGCAATAAGTTCAAAAAGCAATATAGTCGCATTTGGCACTCCGTTATTGATAATCTTTATAATGATAATTATTACCAAATCAGCATTATTCAAATTGAATCCGCACATGGTGTCATTTGGTGTTACATTCGACCTATTATTAACCACGCCTTTTATTTATTATTTATTAATCAGGAAAAAAAATATTCCTAAGATTACGATAGTTTCATTTTTTATTGCGGGTATTGCAATTGCATCAGTTATTCTACCACCAGAAAATCAGCATTTTCTTAGCCTTGCGAAGAAATGGATCCTTCCTCTGGTAGAAATCACAGTTTTGGTTTTTGTTATCTATAAAGTCAATAAAGCCCTACACAGCTACAGAGAAAATAAAGCTTTATCGTTAGATTTTTTCACAATCTTAAAGCATACTTGTCAGGAGCTACTCCCTACAAAAGTAGCTGTAGCCTTAGCAACGGAAATCGCATTGGTTTACTATGGCTTTATTCATTGGAAAAAACTCACTCCCAGACAAAATGAGTTTACCTACCACAAAGACACTGGCACGGTAGCATTGCTTATGGTAATTATTTTACTGGTGACTGTAGAGGCAACAGTAACACATCTACTAGTGATGATGTGGAGTTCTACAGCAGCTTGGGTTCTAACCGTACTTAGCGTTTATTCCGTTATCCAGATTTTTGGAGTCTTAAAGTCTATAACCAAGAGACCTATATCGATAGAGAACAATAAGCTTTATCTCTATTATGGAGTAGTGAGCGAAGTTATTATTGATATAAAGGACATAGCCTCTATTGAAGCTTCAACAAAAACTATAGCTTTAGATAAGGAAACCAGGAAGCTTTCTCCTTTAGGCGATCTAGAAAGTCATAATATAATTATTAGGCTGAATAAGCAAAACGTTTTAAATGGCTTCTATGGGATAAAGAAGCCATTTAAAACGCTAGTTCTACATGTAGATAATAGAGACGAGTTTAAAACTCTATTAGAAAACACTTTACAACAAGAATTATAATGCATAAACGCACCAAAGTCCAATACGTTGTGCTCAAATTGACTCTGACCTCCCTCCAATAAACCAGACCATTCCAAGTTACAGAAATCTGGTGATTACCAAGTTATAAAGAAGCGATTGCCGCGCTGTGAAAATCTTCATAACGTCAACTCTGGTAATCTTTTTATAGTATGTGTAAGTTGTTAGGAGCCTGGCTAATCATTTTTTATCTTGGCTTCACACACCAGTGCACATGTGCAAGCAGGGCCATAGTCAAGCAATTCCTAAGAAGCTTTCAAGCATTTGCCGCAGAGTTCAGCAAGCCGGAATCCTTTGTAAAGGGGGAGGCCTTTGAGGCATACGTTCGGAAAATGGTGTTTCCCCGGAGATGTACCGCATGGAGCACAAAACCCCATCTTATCTGGAGAATAAAAAGGACTATATAGAATCTTCGCTCCTGCCTGATTTTGGCTTCCGCTGCCGGGAGAGCGGCTACAGATTTTGGCTGGAAGCCAAGTTCAGAAGAGGCTTCTACAGCCGGGACCATAGCATCGAATGGTGCACACCGGAGCAGCTGCAACGGTATAGCGACATTGACAGAGAAAAGCCCCTATTTCTGTGCCTGGGCCTTGGCAGCCGTCCCTCCAAACCAAAGGAGCTCTTCCTGATTCCCATAGGTAAAATCCATGCGACAGCCCTGGATAAAGCTTTCCTGGAACAACACACCTTCTGCCCTGACAAAGCGGCTCTCTCCAGCTATTTAAAAGTATTATTGTTAAAGCGGTAATGACACTTTTTGACAATGTTTATTTATTTTGTCAGTTTCGCTTTTAGTTGTTCTGCCCGCTGTCTGCCTGCTTTGTATGCCGGGTCCAACGCAATGGCTGCATCAAGGTAGGCTAATGCTTGCTTTCTGTACTTTTTTGACTGGTGCTGATTTGACCAGGCCCAGTACGTAAAACTCATAATCTTCTTATTCGCATATGCTGAATTGCTTTCATACTTTGAGATAATAGACTCAAAATCCCTTTTCGCATAGTGGCGCTTAGAGAAGAAAAACCAGGGTAAATTCTCGGAGACACTACCTCTTAGGAATTCAGGCAGATAGGAGACGTGTGCATATTTTTCAACAGCATCATTCAATAACCGAAAGGAATCGCCTACTAATCCCAGTTTCTTTGTTTCTGCTCCGACCAATGATAGAGCAGAAGCTCTATAGGAAGCCACAAAGGGCATTATTGCTTTAGTAGTGGAAGGTGCATCGAAAACATCAGATAAAATTTCAAAACTCCTTTTTGCATATCCTTTGTAGGCTGTTCTGGATAAAAAAGATAGGTTTAAAGCTGCTTCATGATAGATAATCCCCAGACGGACTTTATTAAGAAGAGTAGGCTGTTCTTCAAACTGCCGCTCAGTCTCCTGCATTTTGGCCTTCAACAATATTGTATCCATTACCTCCATCACATCATCTAGCTGAAGCTCAACAGCTTTTACTTCAGCGAGGCTAAGGTTGTGTTGGGCTGCTGTACCGGGAGTTAGTGCCATGATACTTAAGATTAAGAATAGGAATGAGTGTCTCATTTTTTTAAAATATGAGGCAAAGTTGCAGCACCCGGTGTCTTCAAAACGATGACTTAAGTTAAGATTTTGATTTTTGCAGAATTCTGCGCCTGATCCGGCTCAAGCTCTCAGGGCTCACGCCAATTAAGCTTGCAAGATATTTTTGCGGCACACGCTGCAGTAAGCCTGGCTGCTCTCGAATTAGTTTCTGAAACCTTTCTTCAGGCCTGTCGGAAGATAGAGACATGGCTATTTTTGTAGCTCTTTGTGCCACTCGCTCTGCCATTATTCGTCCAAAGGTTTCATATTTAGGACACACCTGATACAGATGAGAAAGGTTTTGCCTGCGTATAGTTAATACCGTGGTTTTATTGACTGTTTCAAGATTTAACACGCACGGGCTGCCATTGGTAAAGCTCTGGAAGTCAGTAACCCAGGTATTTTCCAGTGATATATCACATGTTTTTTCTGCTCCGTCTTTGATGTGGTAGTGCCTGATAGCTCCTTCGACAATGAACGCTATGAAATTGCATGAATTTCCATTCTCAAGCAGTAACTCCTTTTTTTCCAATGTTTTGGGTTCAAAATAGGCTTCAATCAGCTCGAGTTCTTTATCAGTAAAGGGAATAGTTTGTCTGCAATAGTCTTTTAGCGTGTCGAACATCCCTGAATTTATTTTCCCACACCCAGCTTTGAGTGGTTATGAATGCATAACAAGTTTCTCGCTGCTAATTGTTCAAATCGGTATTCGTATGTTCAAGGCATTTCTGATGAGTTCAGAAAGCCCTAGTCCTTTGTAAGAGGGGAGTTCTTTAAGGCGTACGTCCGCAAGGTGGTGTTTCCCCTGGAGATGTACCGCCTGGAGCATAAGGCCCCATCCTAACTGGAGTACAAAAGGGATTACATCGAATCTTTGCCCTTTCCCCACTTCGGGTTCTGCTGCCGGGAGCGCTGCTTTGAATTTTATGTGGAGGCCCAGTATAGAAGGGGCTACTATAGCCAGTACCGTACCATCCTATGAAGCGCATCGGAGCAGTTGCAACGGTATAGCGACATTAACATAGAAAAGCCCCTCCGGTATACCAGAGGGGCTGGTTATTAGTTTTGTTTATTACTCTTCGCTGGCTTCTTCATTTACATGATTTACAGCTATATCAGTTAGCTTCTGATCTGTTTCCTCTTCTTCATCAAGAGTCTCTTGTAATAGCGCTGCCGCTTCTTGTAAGCCCAGTACCTGGGCAATGGTTCTTAAAGATCCGTAAGAGGCAATTTCGTAATGCTCTATCTTTTGAGCACCACAAATCAAAGCAACATCTCTGACCATGGTATCCTTATCCGTATCTTCGATAAGTTCTTCGCCCTCTTTTATCAGTCCGGCCATTGCCTCACATTTTTTAGCCGTTGCTTTTTTATCCAGAAGCTTAAACACTTCCTCAAGCCTGCTGATTTGTGTTTTGGTTACTTCCACATGTTCTTCAAAGGCAGCCTTTAATTCTTCGGAAGTCGCCGCCTTGGCCATTTTAGGTAGGGTCTTTACTAAATGTTGCTCTGCCCAAAGAATATCTTTTAATCCTTCTTCAAAAAACTCTAATAGTGCTTCTGATTTTACAGGTTCTTTTTTTGATGAAGATTTCTTAGCACTGCTTTTCGTTGATGAGGCTTTTTTTGTCGTAGCCATAGTTTTCTTATTAATATTAAAAAATTGAAGGCTTTCTCCAATTGGTATAATGCCTTTTTTGAGTACGTAAAATCTGAAAGTGCAGTTTGCTTTTCAAAGATCTTAATCAAAGTAGCCGCGCGGGGAAAAAAACAGAAAACCCACGGATAATATTTGCCCGTGGGTTTTCTGTTTTGGTTGAATGTAAATGTTTGAGCTTACCCAGACGCGATGTATGTTTTCATCTACTAGCTGATTATTAACAGCTTAAGGTTACAAGCGCTGGCTAAACCATAAAAAAGGTAGTTATGATTGGGTAAGCAGAACAATGACAGCTATGAAGAAGTAAACAAAACCATATGAATCTAGCTTAGCCTAGAAGCTAGCTCTTTTTTTGCATTTTTCAGCATGACTCGAGTGGGAAATAGATTGGCGGAATTAATGGAAATGCACTGGTATCCATGAAAAGACTAAGGAAAATATTGATCATCGATGATGATGAAACCACCTGCTTTTTGAATAAGATCTTTTTAGAAGATTTGCAGGTAACAGAAGAGGTAGATTGCTTCCAAGACCCACAAGAAGCTTTCTCTTTTCTAAAGGAAGCCTACCTAAACGATTCTATTCGAGATCAAGGCCCTGAATTGATCTTTCTCGATATTAATATGCCTGTGATGAATGGATTTGAATTTCTGGAAAAAGTAAAACAGGAAAAATTATTGAATGAAATCTGCTCCCAACGGATTGTTATGTATACCTCTTCAAAGCACCCCAAGGATTTAGAAAGAGCTAAACAGTATGATATTCTGGACTATGTGCAGAAGCCATTAACCAAAGAGAAGGTAGAAAATCTAATAGAGACCTATCTTGATCTAGGCTAAAAACAAGAAGGAAACAAAGAACAGCTAAGTGTACTACAAGTGTTTCAGTCTTTCATTTGGTAATGTATTTTCAGCTTGAAATCATAAACATCCAGGTAAGCAGTCCTTTATGTAGTGATTTTCCAAGCCATCTCCAGCCTGGGTTCGTTAAGGCTGCTAGATCTCTTCCCTTTTTTTCTTGGTATAATAGATGCGCAGTGTCTGTATCATTTTTATTCTTGACCTAAAGGACAAAGTAAAGAAGATCTTAAGTCATCGATGATGACGCATCAGCTGCTTTCCTACATCAGCAACCACTGCAAGGAATGAACGTTGCTGAAGAGGTAGAGTGCATTACTGATCCTCAACAAGCACTATGATATCACCAAAATAAGCCTTCTGCCGCTGACATTATTTTTTAGATGTTGAACCTGAAATAAATGGAACAGTCCGCCCGGGGCCCGTAGCCGTCGCGACAGTCGCGGTGCCCCCCGAAACCGCTGACATTCAGGTTTGGATAGGCTAGCATTTAAAGATATATCCTTGAATGAAGATGTTTTCATTGTGATGCACACTGCCTCTTTGCTCTCTGAGTATAGAAAAAGGCTAATCTTAATATTATAAAGACAAGCCGAAGGGATTTTACAGAAGCCTTTGCAAGAACAATTTATAAGAGAGACTGTCAGCAAACTAATTTCAGTACAGCTAAAAACAGGAACGGGCCACTCTCACTGATAAGTTTTGCTGGCCCTAGGAAAACCACAACCTTTCTATTTACATCACGTTAGAGCTGAAAGTTAAGGTGTTTTTTAACCTTTTTAGCTAACGACATTTTTTAGATTACTCTCGATAAGTGCCCGGGTTGTTAACCATACATCCTGGGTTTTTTTATTGTAATGCTGGCTTTTCCAGCACTTTGAGTCAGACTAATCTTGGACCAAGCGGTAAATCTGGGGAGGGTGTAGCATCAGGCATAGATTTTACTTAGGTCTGAAAAGAAGTCTACGTTTATTACGCCTCTGAACTGGCTTCTGAAGGCTTTGATTTTGGCATTGAAAGATTCAGGGGAAGCATTAGTGCTTCTGTGGACGAAGAAGTTGAGAGGCGTTTCCACCACAGGTATAGTGCCGTCTGAAAAGCTATTCTTTAGGAAGTTCAACAAAGAAAGTAGTGCCCTTCCCTTCCTGACTTTCAAACCATATCTTGCCTTCTAGCTGCTCCACCATAGTTCTAACGATGTGCATACCCAAGCCAATAGGCTTTTCGCCCTAATGTCCAGCTCTACGGGCCTTTGAGAATTTATCAAAGATATAGGACTTAAGTTTTTCCGGAATCCCAATGCCATCATCCATTACACTTATCAATACCTTACTGTCCTTTTCCTCTACGGTTACTTCTATACGACCATTGGATTTGGTGAATTTGTAAGCATTAGACAACAGATTTTCTACTATCAGCATGTAGCGGGTAGGATCCATGGTGGCATAAATCTTATCCTGACCGGCATGTAGGATAAAATCTTTTTCAGTGTTACCAATTAGCCGATAGGTGTCTATCTGGTTCTGGATACGGTCTATCAAATCGAACCGTAACTTTTTTAGGGCTACTTTCTGTGTTTCAATGTACTCTACATTGAGCACATCATTTATGAGTTTCAGTGCATTATTACTGGTAGATGCAATGATGTACAGAAGCTTCTTTACCTGGACTTTGGATTCTTCACTTATTTGCTTGTTGATCAGTTCTGTTGCAGCCGAGATCGTATTAAGTGGATTGCGGAGATCATGTCCCAAAATCTGCAAAACCGTATCCTTCTGCTCTTTGATGGTATACAGACTGATTTCATGCTCCTTCCGCTTAGTAATATCCTCTACAATCCCAGCAACATGAAAGCCCTCAGATTCGGTATTATAAAGTGTATAGGCTTTGGCATGCAGCCATTTAATGGTTTGATCAGGCATAAAAAGCCTGAACTCGGTATCTATATAAGTAGCACCATTTCTAAGCTTATCGATCTGCTCCAGTACATACTGACGATCTTCTAGCTGCAGCAGGGGCATTAGTATAGCGGGGTCGTTGTAAATTTCTTTAGTGGGTATCCCAAAAAAATCATTTGCAGAATCACTTAAGAAGGCAAAGGAGTGCAGGTTTAAATCATAGACAAACGTAAGGTCTTTAGAGCAGTTAGCCAATTGTTGAAGAAAGGTTTTCGAGAGATCCATCCTGATAGGAATATTTAGATTAGGGTAGTGGTACAGAATGTATGAGAGGTGAATAAAAAGCAGTAGGGTTTGGTTTAGAGAGGGTTATGTGCGAAATAACAATCTCAATCACCTGCCCCTACCGGGGCGCGTAGTCTGCCGTAGTAGTAAGGTCAGTTCCACTGTGGATGCAAGAACGGTCTTAAGGCCAATGGCAAGCAGAATTTTCTGCGGTTCGCCGGGGGCGCCCAGCCGCTGCGATGCTCCAGCTGTAGAAAGCAATTCCAACAGGCCTATGCCTACAAGGGCTGCTGCCAGCAGCAGCGAAGGCAAGTACTGAAGATGCCGGGCCGCGCAGGCTCATCAGGAACTGTGGGCTCAGAGATATAGCATTCATTACTGGAGTGCATAGGCAAACAGCGATAAAGATACTGGAGCAAAGGGTGCAGCAGCTAAGCTTCAAACACTGGCAAAGCAGCTATGATCAGGTGCAGATAGATGAACTCTACAGCTTTGTTGAGAGCAAAGAAAACAAGCGGTGGCTCCTGTATGCTTATGCTCCTGAAACAGATGAAGTGCTGGCTCGGGGCGCGCAGCCTGGCAGTGGGGAGACAGAAGCTGGCAAACTGTGGAATTGCTTTATAAGCAGTTAGATGACCTTCCAATTGAGTTATTCTGCACCGTGCCACGGCGGCCGATGACTGGAAAGCTTTTGCAGCTGTACTGCCTGCTGAAAAACACCTAACAGGAAAAGCAGGCACTAAGCACATAGAAGGAGTCAATACCAGTCTTAGAGCCAGAAATAGAAGACTTGTCAGAAGAACTACCGCGCCACGGTGGCCTGCTTCTCTAAAAAACTGAAGAATCATCAGCTACAAATGAAGCTGATTCTATACAATAGAAATTATCATACATTTTAGACCAGAGCCAACAATTTAAGGGACTGAAAAAAATGTCAGTCTATCATACAGCATATAATTGTGAGAAAGAATGAAGGGTCTCGCCTGTTTTTAAAAAGTTTACAGCAATTCATTTATTTTTTACGTAAATTAAGCTACCAGTTCTTTTCCATACAGGATGATGCATTTTGACATTCGGGTCGAGGTGAGTTATCCGGTGAGTCATAAGATTGACTCCCTGTAAAATATTGAAAAACAGAAGGTTGTGGAGTAGGTTCAAATCCTGTCATCCCGACAAAGTGGTCTGTTAAAAGCCCCCAAAAACCCTTGATTTACAGTTAATGTGAGTCAAGGGTTATTTTTTTGGTAAGTAATCAGTAAGAAATAGTCACAAGGGTACCCACTATTGGATTTTTTTGACAAAAAAAGTTTGGTTGCCGTCAGGTATGCTATTAGAAGAACTGATATAAAAGTATAGGTCTTTTTCTAGGCCAGCGGTGCCCCCCTATGAGGTGCTGTTAGATGCACCCGCCAGATAACGCCAGGCATTCAGCCAATACAGCATGCCAGTAGTGCCGATGATTATACTACATACTGGAACAGCGCAAGGTGAAAAGAGATACAAGAAGCCTGTCTCCTTTGCTAAACAGATCCTGTACCACGTAGAAATTTTGCTGTAGGTAACATTTTTTAGCGAACCATCCAGTCCCCGGTAAGTTGATTGATAACAGGCAAAGTAATCGCATAGCAAATGTCAAATAAGCAAGAGGTGTCCCCCCTTAACAGGGGCTTCAAAATAGGCAAAGGTCCTATCAAGACTAGTATAACTTCTGGAGAAGCACTGCAGCGGACAGGTGTTCCTGCACGTCCTGTGATCGATAGCAGTGATGTTGTAGTACCCGATGGATACCATGTAGAACCAGTAATGGCAGGACTTTCTTTTCCCACCGATATTGCCTTTGCCGATGATGGGACGGTGTTTGTTAGTGAAGGCGGCAGCTCCTGGCCCACGCGACCCTACATGCCTGCCAGGGTTATTATGCTGCGCCCAAATGGTGAAACAGAGGCCCTTAACATGAATGTGCATGCCGGTCCCCGGGGCATAGCCTGGCGTGAAGGATGGCTTTATATGTGCATCAAGGGTGGCTATCATATGCAGGTGGCCAGGTACGATCTTAAAACAGAAAAGCTCGAGATACTGATTGACAAACTTCCCAGCGGAGGATGGCACGAACCCGGTGGTCCACTTTTTGGTACTGATGGCCTTATGTACTTTGGGAATGGCTCAGTATCACAGCAAGGCGTAATATTGCCGGCAGGGTTCACCGTCGACATGGCCAAACATCCGCTGGCCCATGATGTGCCTGGACAAGATGTTACCCTAACCGGCAATAATGTTTGGAGCCGGGACCCACGCATGCCTTACCCATACCTAACAGAAACAGGTCCCTTTAAACCATTTGGAACACCAGCCCAAAAAGGAGAAGTGATAAAGGGTTCTGTTTTTTGTAATTCTGCTGTGTGGCGCTCTAAACCTGATGGTACCGATATAGAACTTTTGGCCTGGGGAATCCGCAATCCTTTTGGCATGGCCATCAATGAAGAAGGAGAGCTTTATGTAGCAGATAATGATTTTGAGGAAAAAGGAGAACGCGCAATTGCCAACGATCCCGATCGTATCTGGCACATCAAAAATGCAAAACTGCCCTATGGCTCCGTTACCAAGCCCGACTGGTATGGCTTCCCTGATATCTGTGGTGATGGATTGCCTGTAAACCATGAAAGTCACCTGCCGGCCAAAGGCAAAGCAGCTGAGTTATTCCTGCAGGACCCACCCCCATGGGCAGGTCCGGCCGCTTTCCTGGAACAGCCCCACTCCTGCATGTGCCGGATGGATTTTTCTAAATCTGACTTTTTTGGTCATAGGGGCGAATTATTTGTGGCCGAGTGGGGCTCCATGGCTCCCCTGAACTCTCCGCGGCCCGAAGACCTCAACCATGGCTTTCGGGTAATACGGGTAAATGTAAAACAGGGTACTGCCGAGCCTTTTATGCACAACCAAAATATGGGGCCAGCTTCCACATGGGGTACTGGGGGTATTGAGCGGCCGGTATCCTGCAAATTCAGTCCTGATGGCACAAATTTGTATGTGCTGGACTTTGGTCACGTCCGCCTCACCAAAGGCAGCATGTTTGCCTTTGCTCATACTGGTGTATTATGGAAAATCAGCAAAAAGTAATCAATCCATGGAGAATAACCCTACAACACAGCCTGTCCTCATTGAACTGGATGCCGCAGCCAGGGAAGAACATTTTGACAGGGCTGAAGCCTGGTTCAAAAATGTACAATTCACCCAGGCTTCTTTTCGGCAGTTGCTCGAGGATACCGTTGATAAAGTAGAAGAGCCTCACATAAAAGACTACCTGCACACCATGCTACAGCAGGCCAGGGAGCATGAGCAAAAAGCAGAAGAATTATTTGCCGTTATCGGCAGAAAGCCTTCTTCTACCCGAACACTTCTTGGAGACTTTCTGGGAAAAAGCCGCGAGGCATGGGCCGACCTGATTGCCCTGGCCGGAGGTGCCAAAGGGCCCTGGCAGGACCTGCAGCAGTTATATATTTCGAACCTGAACTCTATGAGTGCTTTTGCCGTGGCCGAGCAGCTTGGCCTGGCGTTGGGAATACCTGCAATCCTGGACATAACCTTTGATGTAGTGGCACAGAAATCAACTAGTCAGCTCTTGTTGCAGGAATGTGCTCTGGAGATGTGCTCCAAGTCAATTCTGTATAAGCAGCCTTTCTAATGCCCTTCAATACCGAATCTCCATTTTAAGTGGTTGCTGATAATAGGTTAAAGTTTGTACTAACACAGAGGCACTATCAGTACTGCACCTCATTTGCTGGAATGGCCAGCTGCTACAGATGGCTTTGAGTGTTTGCCTTTTGGTGTTGGAGAAGCATCTTCTGGTTTTACCAGCCACTGCAGGAGCCAGGAAAGCAGCAGTGTTAACCCTATGATAGCCGCAGCAACAAAATTAGAATCCATCTCTACTGTAAGGCCTCCGGTGTAGGCATATAGGAACGAAACAACGCTTTGCCCGATAAAGGAATAGGTAAGAAAGGTTCTGAAGTTAACTGCAGTAGTGCCTGCAACAAAGGAGAGTGATTCAGAAAGTACCGGCAAGGCTTTGGAAAGGGCTATGCCAAAAGTGCCGAAACGCATAAAAAGCTTGTTACCTGCCTCTAACTCCTTGCTGCTAAAAAGACTGTTTAGCACTTTTGCTGATTTTCTGCCCCCATAAAAGCCTATCGTAGAAGATACTATACCTGATACTAATGACAACACCGTACCCCAGAGAAGGCCCAAAACTTTGCCGTTCAGGATCATGATAAGGCTGGAGGGCACAGGTAAAAGAATATCAGACATTAACAATACAAAGCTTAAGGCTGCATACCCCACAAGAGATTCCGGAGAAGAAAGCCATTCTCCTACCTGTTGTTCAAAATCAAGAAAGAGTAAAAAGGTAATAATGACAAAGAAGGAACAGAAGAACAGTAGAGATAGCAGTTTTTTCATAAAGAGAGAGTACTGAGCCTTAATCTTGTACAGGAACAACAACAAAAGGAATATTACACTTTCTGTAAAGAAGAAACTGTTCGGAATGGTATCTGTTTTAACTACTAGCTATATCTGGTCCGGTATCAGGGGTGGCGATAAGCTAGCTCATATAAAATAGCAGTGGGTTCTATGGCAGCTTACACAGCTAATTAGGTGAAAGAAACAGTGAAACATGCCCATAACAAAGCATTCATAGGAGAACAGATCATACCCTTTTCAGGTAAAGTTTTGAATTACTCACAGAAAAGAGGTGCTGAACTTTAATTCAAAGAATTTGCAGGAGGTGGGAAAGAACAAAATCACTGAAATCAGCAAAACCACCACCGATACCTTAGGTTTCACACCAAACCTTCAGTACACGCTCTCGTATGGTTGAATAGAAATTTACTTACATAAAAGATTAACAATGAGCACACTAGATATCTCAAGAGAAACACAATATAAAGCACTTGACAAATTAACAACCATTGGGGTGGCTGTAGGAACTCGTACAGCTTTGAAGAAAGCTTGGGAAAGCTACACTAAGAGTGAGCCGCCAGAGAACCCAGATGAACCAGGGGTAATTTGGAGGAATGCATTTATATGGGGAGCAGCCGTAGGTTTGGGAGTAGGTCTTTCGAAGGTGCTCATGAAGATTGTTTTAGACAAATCCTGGAAAGAAACTAAAGGATCAAAACCAGATAAGGAATGATCATTTTGCATCTACACGCATAGAAGCCAGGTTGCGGCAGCGGTCCCGGCGGGAAACCGCGACCGTCACTCTCCGCTTCGTTGCGTCGGGACGCGAAGTCTCGCAAAGACTGTACTGCTAATTAAAACGGCCTCTGGAGTACTCCAGAGGCCATTTTGATTAGAAAATCTAGCTTCTTAAAATTCAGGCTGAATCATGTTATATGTACATCATGACAGGCCCACTGAAAGAATTGAATTCTTAATATAAGACCCCTCACCCTTTACTTTTCTTTGATTTGGGGGTAAACATATAGTAACAATCATACTCTAGTTTTGAGGCAGATCATTTTACCAATCTAGAGCAACATGACTTTTAAAAATGTACTGCCCCTGGCTCTTGGAGCCTTTTTTATCATTTCATGCGAACAGCAGGAATCTCTAACAGCTGCTCATGACGGCCCAAACAGCCCAGCTGCTGCTAACCGTCTAAAAAAGAAAGACCTACGAGCACACTCCATCACACCATCTTTCCTGGCCTTAACATCAGAGTTTAAAAATGTAGAGGTGCTTCCGCTGTTGTCTTCCGAAGATCAGCTGCCCGAATCTCCTGAATTTGTGTATGGCTCTATGGCCGATGGAATGGGCCTGATGAAAAACAACGAAGGTGGTTTTACCCTGATCAACAACATTGAAGCAGACTATGCCATCGCCCGTATTTTCTTCGATCAGGAATTTAAGCCTGTAAAGGGAGAGCATATACTCAATGCCACTGCTACTGCCAACACGGCCCAATGCTCCGGCACCCTTATTACACCAGATGAGCATGGATTTGGTCCACTCTACCTTTCTGGCGGCGAGTGGGGCGGTTCCTCAAAGGGTATTTTTTTAACCAACCCTTTCAAAGAAGCTGGCAGTGCCGATGTGCCTGAAATGCTGACTGCTATGGGCCAGTGGTCTACTGAAAATGCCGTTCCTATCGGTAAAGATGCCTATCCTGGTAAAACAGTAGTTTTTATTGGTGATGACCATTCCGATAACTCAGTACCCTCCGGCCAGTTAGGTATGTATGTTGGCAATGCCGGCGATTTGTACGGTGGCCAACTCTATGGCTTGAAAGTTACTGCCCCCGGTGTTACCTATGAAATGGACATGCAGGAAGGCGTAGCCTATGATATGGAGTTTGTAGAACTCAATGAAACCAACATTGACCTGCTGGATGCTGAAGCAAAAGCAAAAGGTGTGATGGGCTTCTCCAGGCTGGAGGATATTGACTGGAGAAGAGGTAATGCCAAAAACAATCGTGAGGTATACATTGCCGTAACCGGAAGAAAGAACAGCGCGCTGCAGGGCAAAGGCACCGCCTATGGCAGAGTTTACAAGCTGGAGCTCAATGATAATGATCCTACCAAAGCAGGTAAAATTACCTGTGTACTGGATGGTGACCTGCCAAACGGCAAAGCAAAATCATTCCACAGCCCCGACAATATTGTTGTAACTAAAAACTACGCATACATTCAGGAAGATCCTAACGGGTACGCAGACAACGCAGATAAAGCACATTTTGCCCGCCTGTATCAGTACAATCTTAACAATGGCGAACTGAAAGTAGTCCTGGAGTGCGACCAGAAGACAGCTGCGGCTATGGGCTACGGCACCGAAAGCAATGATTGGGAAATCACAGGGATGATCGATGTTTCTGATGTAATAGGTGTAGAGGGTACCTTCCTTGTTATCACCCAAAACCATGGCTGGGTTAAAGCTGATGGCACTCCCTTTACCGACCCTAAAGCTAACCCGAATGTAGCCGGTAGTGAGAAAGAAGGCAGCCAGCTTTACCTGTTGAAAGGACTGAAAAGATAAGGATACTGGTTTTTCATGAATTTTATAAAATTACTATTTATACGCAAAGAGGCTTATTTTTTTATAAGCCTCTTTGTATTGTTTGCCTCCTGCAGCAAGCATAAAACCAACAGCGATGCTAAAGCTGCCTTTCGGGAAATGGAAGATCTCTACCGCAGTGATCTAACCACTTGTATTGCCGCGCTCGACAGACTTATAAACAGCCAGTCGGCAGCAGAAATAAAGGAACATTACCGAATGGCCAGAATGTACTTTAAATATGCAGAGCCGGTGCTCTCTTTTACTGATCAGGAGAATTACCGCTACCTCAACCAGCCTAACATTTTAAAGGTTGAGGAAGAGGATTTCACCGATATTAAAATCAAAGAGCCCTCCGGTTTTCAGGTGCTGGAGGAGCTGATATGGGCCGATAGTTTTGATGTTGCTGAAATTAGCAGGCATGCCGGGCAGGTTAGCAACAGGCTTAAGCTCATCAGGCAAAACACCAATCTGAAACCTTACAAGCCTTACCATTTTCTGTGGATGCTGCGCAATGAAATAAACCGCATTGCGCTCACTGGTATTACCGGTTTTGATTCACCTGTGCTGGAAAATTCTCTCCAGGAAAGTGGGTGGGCTTATCAGCGTTTAATAAAGTACCTGTCATTCTTTAAAAAAGAATTCAAAGATCCGGCATTGTACATCGCCTGGCATGCGCAATTGAAAGAGGCACAGCTAGATTTAGCGGGTGAGTTTAACGCCTTCAACCGCTATGCCTTCATCAAAAATCACACCCACGCCCAGCTGGCCCTCTGGGTAAAAACCAAAGAAGACTGGGGGGTAACGTTTCCCTTTACACTTGCCATCAGGCATGATGCTACTTCGCTCTTTTCCAGCAATACCTTCAATCTGGAGTATTTTGATGATCTGCAGACAGGAGGAATATCTGCAGGAAAAGTTCTGCTGGGCAAAAAGCTGTTCAATGACCCTTCCTTATCGGCTTCAGGAAAAATAAGCTGTGCCAGCTGCCACCAGGAAGCACTTGCTTTTACAGATGGTAAAAAAATATCCGATGGCCAGCTGCGCAACAGTCCTACCCTTAGCTACGCCGGCTTGCAGCGAGGATTTTTCTACGATAAGCGCACTGGTAGCCTGGAGGGGCAAATTGTATCAGTAGTCAACAATGAAACAGAATTCCACAGCAACCTGGAGGCAATGACTGAAACGGTAAAGCAACAACCCGACTACCAGCAGGCCTTTGCCACGATCTACAAAAAAGAAATTACAGATGCAGCCATTCGCAATGCGATTGCCAGCTATATCAGAAGTCTTGCACCTTTCAACTCAAAGTTTGATCGCAACATTAACGGCCTGGAGCAGAGCCTTAGCCCGAGCGAAATAAAGGGATTTAACCTGTTTACAGGCAAGGCCAAATGTGCCACCTGCCACTTTGCACCGGTATTTAATGGTACAGTACCACCGGAATTTGCAGAAACAGAGCTGGAGCTACTGGGGGTTCCTGCAGCAAATGATACTGCTAATGCACAGATAGACCCTGACCTGGGCAGGTATAATTTGTATCAGACAGAGGTGCGGAAGTTTTTCTTTAAAACACCAACAGTACGCAACAGTGCGTTAACAGCACCTTATATGCACAATGGTGTATACAGCAGTCTGGAGGAGGTAATGGACTTTTACAATCGTGGTGGGGGTGCCGGTATCGGAATTGTACTGGAGCACCAAACCCTTCCTCCGGATGCGCTGCTGCTCAACAAGCAGGAGATCCAGGATATAATTGCTTTCCTACACACCCTTAGTGACAAGGCACCCCTTGAGACACCCGATCAGGTTAAGCTGGCTTCTTTCCAAGAGGAATAACATGTGTAAACCGGATGATATCCCCTGTTGGTTTTTAGTTAGTACATTTTAGAAACTTATTTATATTTAGTACAGTAGAAAGATCCCGGCGCGGCTGCCACCTCCTCCTGCAAGGGCAATGAAAAACACCCTGTAGTTGGGAGGGGTAGTTGTACCTAATGACAGTTGGTCTTTTTTTTTTATTGAAATTGCTGCTGCGTATATTTTTTCAGATACGCTGCCAAACTTGCAGGTGGTAAAAGGAGCAGCCAGTACTGGGTGTGAATTTGAATAGAAATTACCCCCTTCTCTCCAGCTTTTCCTGTGTAGCCGTCAGTTCTTCGAGTTGCTGCCTCATTTCTTCTTCATGTTGTTTTAACTCTTCGGTCAAGGCATTTGCCCTTTCCAGCAGCAAGTTGGTTTGCTCCTGTAGCCGCACCCTGGCTATGGCATTGGCCAGCCCTTTGCATACCTGCTGTATAAGCTCTTTCTCTTTTTCTGAAAACTCCCGGAAAGCACCAATCTCTACAATTGCTTCTACCTCTTCTTCCTGTACTGCCGGTACAATAAAAACAGCAGTAGGTTTAGCCTGGCCAAGACCCGACCTTATTTTACTGTAGTTGGCAGGGATGTCAGTCATATAATATGACTCCTTTTCCTGCCAAACAGCACCCACCAGTCCTTCGCCTAATTCAATGGCCTGATCAACATATCTTTTCTTATTACAGGCATAACAGCTAATCATCTTCATAGTGATGTTCCCGTACCTATCTTCTTCTCTAAGAAATAAAGCTGCCTGGTTGGCAGAAATGTACTTTACCAGGCTCCTTAAAAATTCTTCACAAAGTAAAGCCAGATCACTGGCTTGTTTTGCCAGAATGCCTTCAAACAAAGAAACGCCTTCTGTAATCCAGTTTCTTTCTTTTTCCTGCAGTGCGGTAGCTTGTAAAAGGGTGTTCTTTTCATTAATCTCATCCACTTTCAGGTTAATATCCCGAAACATGCTTCCAATGCTGTTAATCAGGGTTCCCACCTCGTCTTCTCTTTTCATAGAAGCTAAAGTGCTGAGGGTAGTTTCATCGCCTACAGATGCCTGCTCTACCACCCTGCTTAATTGAATAATGGGGCCGGATATTTTTCTCGCCAGCAGATAGCTAAATCCTAAGCCACAGGCAAACATCAGGCATGTAGAAATCAGCATTAACAACACTGAATTTCCTGCCAGGCGCTGGTTCTTTTGATTGATTGCCTGTTGTAGCTGTGCAAGTAATGGTTCTGTGGCTTCGGCATGATGGGTAAGTGTTCCTATAAACCCATCCTTTTTCGAAAGGCCAATCTGTTTTTCAACAGCAGCAATACGGTCAAAATAACGTACGTAGTTCCGGATGGCTGCTGTTGTTTTGGCCCTGTAGGCAGGAGTCATGTGCGGAAGGCCGGATGTTTCAACAAACACTATAAAAGCCTGCGCCCGTTTATGCAGCGTTTCAATATAACTGGGGTCATGCCTGATGAAAAAGTCCTTTTCATGCCGGCGTAGCATCAGGGCAAACCACTGCTCTTCTTTCGATTGGCATTCCTGCAGCTGATGGATCACATCACGCATCTGGCCCTCCATGCCATGGTCTTTAAAGCCCCGAATTTTATATGCATTTACTAAATCTGCAAATGTTTGCTGGTAACGCGCAAGCGCCGTGGCAAGCGCAAGCATGTTGTTGTTCAGTTCATCCTGCTCCTCTAATGCGTTACATTGCTGTATGAGCTGCTGAATGTTTTCTATAGCCTGAGCATGCTTTTTAATGCTTTCGCAGCTACCATTTTCCAGAAAGGCCAACTCTTTTCGATCATAGAGAATAAAATCCTTTTCCTGCTTTCTTGCCTCTGCAAAATAGCTTACCATCTCATCTACTTTGCTTTTCAGCTCTTCATGCTCAATAACAGTCCTGAGTATTTTGTATGATAATATGCCCGATAGGGTTGAGAATAAGATGATGCTAAGAAAAGATAGCTGAATTTTGACTCTGATGCTGGAGAAGATTTTATTCATATATACAGACCGTTAAAAAGGCAAAGCAAGCCATTGCACTGCAGCATTAAAAAATTTAGCTGTAAAGTTTAGGTTAAATTTGCTCTTACAGAGGGGCCGGTAACCAACCACTGCCAGCAGCCTAACTCCGGATTCCCTGCTGTTTTATGTATTCTTTCTGCAATTGTAAAGCAGTTGTTATTTCCTTTGATAGAACATATTGAAAGCATAATCTGGCAGGTTTGATAATCTGTTTGCCAATCCGGAGCTTTGTAAAGGCTGAAACAAACACTATTCTCGGCCTTACAAACTAGAGGAAGGGGAGTACATCAGCACCGGGCCTGGAGTGGCAAGAGGCGATAAGAGTCCTTCATTTCGAGCGGTATTTTAAGCGAATGCAATAGTAGTGATCAATCTATATTGAATTTCCTGACATGATTAAATTATAAAAAGATGCATGAAGAAAAGCTTGAGAAAATTCTCACCAAACTGAACACACTGGAAGGTCAGTTACAGGAGGTATACAGCAACGTTGAGGTGGTAAAGCAGGAAGTAAGTAAACTCACTGATAAATGGAAGGGCTATTCTATGGACGATGTGGTGAGCCGGCTGAAACATGTAAATATTACCTTAAACAACATAGAAACAGCCCTGGATGATGTAGCCCTTGATTAGCCCTAGCCCCGAGCTTCCTTACTCATCGTGCTACTGGTTAATTCATTTGTAGTTTTTCTTTTCTGACTAAGAAGTCCGCTTGTTCGGATCTGTTAACTGTCTCTGTATCATTTTAGTATCCTCTTCATACAATAATAAATTACAGACAAAGCCAGCTTTTTGAGCTGGCTTTGTCTGTACAAATAAAACAGTCTTCATTCTTCTCCATGTAATAGCCGGCAGCACTCTTTGTTACTCTGCACTAGGCTGCTAAGCAGTGCTGTTGTAGCTGTAAAGGAGTTGATCGTTTGTAGGTCAAACAAGAAATTCTTCTAAAGTATCCTACTGTTAACCATTAGTTATAGATTGGATTTTAAGATAAGGTTTATTCAGAAAGCTGATGCTAATTTTTTAACATGATTTGCATATTTCCTATATGCCAGTTATGCTGTTAATATTATAGTCATTTGCGCATGAATTTATTAATTAAATCATAACATGGATAACTTGGCAAGCGCTGAACAAGTGGGGAAATTGAAACGCAATTTTTAATAATCAGCATTACATTTACCCGTATCATTTATGCAAACGGCACTGCTTCTTGTGGCTTTTCAGGATAGTTTCTTCAAAAAGAAAGGCAGCCACTATACTAAAGATGTTAAAATGAGTGCTAAAGCTGCCGCTAAGCTGCTTGAACATTTCAGGGAACATCATCTTCCGGTTATACATGTGATGCACATGGGTAAACTTGAAGATCTATCTGTTGACAACCTGCAAACATATGAGTTATTAGAACCAAAAAAGGATGAACCAACGCTGGTTACAGCCGAGGTGAATGCCTTTGCCGATCAGAAACTGGCGGAAACACTAAAAAGCCTGGAGGCTACTCATCTGCTTGTTGCAGGATTGGCGGCAGAAAAATACCTGATAGCCACCGTTCATGCTGCAAAATCCCTAAACTATGCCTGCACTGTTGTGCAAGATGCCTGCGCAGTAAGCAAATTAAGGGTGGAGGGTGAGAAGATTAAGCCATCGCTCGCGCACAAAGTGGTAATGGCAATCCTAGACAGTAATGATGTTGAAATAACAACGGCAAAAGCTTTTATTAAATCTGAAGAGAAGAAAAGGAAGAAGCTCATCAAAGAGGCTGCCAAGCAGGAGGCTGCTTTTGAATCTGCTAAGGCGGCCCTGGAAGCTGCCGAGGCTAACATGAGAAATGTTGAGCCTGGCATGGCAACGAGCACCAGGCAAGCCCAAAAGCCTACAAAAAAGAAGCAGGGGAGAAAGTCGGGGGGTGTTGTTACAGGAGAAAATGCAGCTGCTAAACCTAAAAAAAGTAAGGCTTCCGTAAAGGCATCAGCCTCTGATGATGCTGCTGTTCAGCCCAATACAACAGTCACAGGCGCTTAGCTATTTTCAAATATTTCCTAGTCAAGGCTGCTCTATCATAATCTACCTTGATAGTTATAGATGCTGCAGGCATCTATATGCTTGTGCAGTTCTTTGAAAGTTTTTCCACATGCTCTTTTTACCAATACCACCAGATGAATCTACTTTTTTACCTACTTCTTCTTCCTCTGATAAGCTACAGTTCTATTGGGAAGGAGATGTAGGTGAGGAGGTTATGTTCTTTCATCTTTATGAAGAGGCGCATTTAGTTGCTACCCTTTGCATACCCAGAAAGCAAGATGGTTTAGTTCAAATCGAGCTTAACAGTATGTTGGTAGAATTTAAGGATTGTAGTTCATTTTTTTCTTCTTGTTTACTTTTAGCCAACAGGGATAGCGGGCAGTCCATCGGTTATATAAAGAAAAGCAACCACAAACTGAATGAAGGAACTATCAGCCTGCACAAGCAAACCTATGCCTGGAAGATTCAATATTGTCCGGATGGTAAGCTCATACTAATGGACCACCAAAAAAGAAAGCTGTTTAGTTATCATTTCACACCTGATTTTGTGCGTTTACTGCTTAGTAATATTGGCAGAAATGATTCAAAACTGATCTACCTGTTGTGCATTGGATTATATTTACTGCCCATCTGGCACAGGGCCAGCTAAAATCCGGCATCATCTGCCAGTGTAATTCAACAGGCATAAATACATATATTAGTATATTGTAACACCCTCCGCCTATTTAATATATTTAAAGTGGTAAAGTAGCTATGAATAAACTTTGAGGCGGATGTAGAAGATTACAAAACCTCAGGGCTATGGTCGGTCTCAAAATATGTACGGGCAATTTTTTTGGCTCTACAGGATACAGAATCTTCCTTGCAGAAAATGATACTCTACCCCATGCTTAAATGATAGTTAATTCACCTGCTCCGGGATTGCAAGGGGCAGACGGAAAGATACAGGTATATTTATGGAGTAGCTCGCGTTACTCAGGAACAACCTATATTACTTAACAATCCAATTGTAGTCTATGCTAGTATGGAGTTTGCCCTTTGTATTCGAAAGCTCGGAAGATTTCCTGAGCTCAGGAGATGGCATAGATGTTTTCCTGTACAGGGCTGCACAGGAAACTCAAAGAGCCAATGTTCAATTTACCGCAAATGCGGTGGTAATCCTGCTGGAGGGTTATAAGGAGGTTTTTAGCCCTTCTGGCAAGATCAGCATCAGGGCAGGGGAAGGTTTTTTCCTCAAGAAGGGCAACTACATCATGACGGAGAAGTTTGCTGTTTCCACGCGTTATGAAAGCCTGATGATCTTCTTTGATGATGCGATGGCCATTAAGTTATCTGCTGGTATGTTTCGGGAGCTTGAGAAGAGCGACGGCGCTTTTACCGAGCTTTTGAAAATTCCTGCCTCGGCTAATTGTTTTCCTTTTGCCCAGTCTGTAAAGGCTTACCTGAAAGCAGATCGACACTTGACTAATAATGTCGGCTCGCTTTTGTCCATCAAGCTGCAGGAGCTTTTTTGGTTGCTGGCACATGCAGAATCAGGGGCTGCCTTTGTCTCCTTCTTATCCCGGCTCCAGAACCGCGGGCAGCACGCGGTGGAGCGTTTGCTGGAGCAGCACTATAGGGAGCAGATTTCTGTAGAGCAACTGGCATTCCTGGGGGGCTATAGCCTTTCTACTTTCAAACGGAGGGTGGAGGAGTTGTACCACACTTCCCCCCGTAAATGGATACAGGAGCGGCGCCTGCAGGAGGCTTATTTCCTGTTAAAGTCTACCGATAAAAATGTATCGGAGGTGTGTCTGGAGGTTGGCTTTGAAAATGTATCCCACTTCGTGAAAGTGTTCAGGGAAAAGTGGGGGTTTACCCCGGGACAGGCAAAGGATGTCTCTGCCTAAGCTACTGAACCTTGTACCACATTTATTGGACCACCAGCGTTACCTTGTCTCAGGCGCCCGGCTTTACCTTTGTGATACCAGAATTAGTAACACAAAGAAAGCATGAAAAAGATACTTTACCTCCCTATGCTGCTGCTCTTCAGCCATGGGGTGATTGCACAGACCTTCACGCTGAAAAGCCGGGATATCGGCGGTCAGGCAACTGCCGATCAGGTGTATAACGGCTTTGGGTGCAGCGGTGCAAATATTTCGCCGCAGCTTAGCTGGGAAAATGTGCCGGCCGGTACCAAAAGCTTTGCCGTAACGATGTACGACCAGGATGCGCCCACGGGCAGCGGCTGGTGGCATTGGGTCATGTTTAATCTTCCTGCCGGAACCCGTGAGCTTTCGGCCAATGCCGGAAATCCGGAGCTGCCGATCGCTCCAAAGGGTAGTATTCAGAGCCTGACAGATTTTGGCAGGCCGGGATATGGAGGACCTTGTCCGCCGGAAGGACAAGGGGTATACACATACATCCTTACCGTTTATGCACTAAACACCGAAAAGCTGGAGCTGGATGAAGAGGCTAATCCGGCCCTTGTGGGGTTTAACCTGAATGCCAATACTATTCAGAAGGCATCTTTGGTCCTGTATTACGGGAGGTAGTATGGAAGCTTTTTTAAAAGATTGGTTTGCCTACAACCATAGGGCCAACGAAAGCATTGTCGAGGTACTTACAACAGTCGATTCGCTCCCGGCCAGGGCTTATGAGATTTTCAGCCATCTGCTCAATGCGCATCGCATCTGGCTAAACCGCATCTATCCGGTTGATGGGCTTCAGGTCCATCCCTGGGAAAAGCTGGATAAGGAAGTCTTTTCCAAGCTTAATGATCAGAACTACACGAACACGCTTCTTTTTCTGCAGTCCACAAAGTTCGGTCTGCAACTGGGCAAGCAGGTCTATTACCAGAATAGCAGGGGAGTCGACTTTACCAACAGCATCCAGGAGATCTATTTCCATATCCTGAACCATTCGGCCTATCACCGGGGGCAGGTCGCCCTGCTGTTAAGACAGGCAGCTGCTGAACCCCCGCTTACGGATTACATCTTCTTTAAGCGGGAAATGCCGGTGTGATTGCTATATTTAAACCATTATTGCTAGGGCCTGGCTTATGGAGATTCATACAATGTCTTCCTTCCTTCGCTATTACGAGCGAATCCGCTACCGGACCAATCAGGTGATTAACGTGGTTCCGCCCGAGCAGCTGGACTGGACTTACAAAGCCGGTAAATTTACCCTGGCAGACCTCATTCGACACATTGCGGCCATTGAGCGCGACCTGTATGCAGAAACGCTCCTGGGGAGGCCAAGCCGTTACAGGGGCTGCGGAAAGGAGCTGGCCGATGGCTATGAGGGAGTGCTGCAGTATTTCCATAGCATGCACAACGAATCTGTGGCGATTTTCCAAAGCATCGGGGACGAGGGCTTAGAGCGGAAATGCCGGTTACCTACTGGCGGAGAGATCTCTGCCTGGAAATGGTTACTGGCCCTGACAGAACATGAAATTCACCACCGTGGACAGCTGTATCTCTACCTGGGAATGCTGGGAGTATCTACGCCGCCTATCTTCGGTCTTAGTGCCGAACAGCTTCAGAAGGTTTCCCGCACCTGATAGTAAGCATTAAGCCAGACATTCGACCGAACCCTGCTGCTCCTGCGGAAACGGCGCCACCCATCATTGTGTATGAATGGACTGTTAAAGATTCTGCCTGGCCTGCTTGTTTAACAATTCAAAGAGGTAGATATTTTTATAAACATTGTCACGTAGAGCATCAATCATGAAATAATGAACACATTGAATAAAGAGCTGAACATCCCGGGATTCCTGCAGGAGCTGCATGGGCAAAGGGCTCGGGTTATCGATCTGCTGCTCACCTATCTGACGGGCGTTTTGGTGTGCATAACCGTCCTTTATTATGCACGGGAAATGGGCGGATGGAAACAGGTTGTATTGGGGTTCCTGACTTTGGATCTGGCCGGAGGCATTGTGGCAAATTTTACCGAAGGCACTAATCTTTACTATAAGAATCGGGCGGGGAAAAGGTATTTTTTTATTGCGCTGCATGTGTTGCAGCCCCTGTTAATCTACTATGTTTTTTCAGTAGCTGACAACTTTATTCCGCTCATGGCCATCACTGCCTATACCCTGGTGGCCATGCTGCTGATCAATGGGCTGACAGATTATCTGAACCAAAGAGTGTATGCCGCCTTTTTCTTGGTACTGGGGCTAAGTGTTGTTTTTTGTCTAAACTATTCTCATCCGATCGTAACGCTCCTGGTTTTGCTCTACATGATAAAGCTCCTGCTGGCATTTGCCGTTAAGTGGAATTAAGCTTGCCTGCAGGTTTTTTTCAGGATACTGTTCCCCATAGGGGAGGCGCCTACAGGCAGGTAATTGAGCATAACTTTACCTCGCACCCAACAGATGAGTTGCATGCTGCCAGTTTACCTCTTACTCCCTGGATGAAATCAAAAAAAAACATATGAGAAATAAAGTAGCACTTGCTTCGGCACTACAATCACTTCAGGCAATCCCTCATGAATTTAAAATAATGTTTGAGCATGGAAGCTTGTCTGTTGAACTTTATCGACCTATAGCAACTGACAAGCAAATGCCCCATGACAGGGATGAAGTATATATCATTGCAACAGGTAGCGGTAAGTTTATGCTGGAAGAGGAATTAACAGCATTTAAAGCAGGAGACTTTTTGTTTGTGCCGGCCGGGGCAAATCATAGGTTTGTTGAATTTACCGATGATTTTAGTACCTGGGTTTTATTCTACGGTCCCCCCGGAGGCGAAAGGAGCGAGCCCATCAATCACTTATCCTGAAACAGGTGATACCCGTAAGAAGCAGTTTAATTCTTATCCGTACTTAACTTTCTGTTCACGCAAGATGAAGAAGGCTGTACTTATTACCGGGGCAAGTCGTGGAATTGGCGCAGCTACGGCTGTGTTAGCGGCTGCCAGGGGCTACCGGGTTTGGGTAAACTACCTGAAGAATGAGGCTGCAGCCATGGGTGTTGTGCAGTATATTCAGCAGCACGGTGGCAGCGCCGAAGCAGTTCAGGCAGATGTATCCTCGGAGGCAGAAGTAAAAAGGCTATTTGCTACCCTTGATGAACAGGGGAGCTATCTTAGTGCATTAGTCAACAATGCAGGTATTCTGGAACCGCAGCAGCGGGTAGAGGAAATGCGTGCTGACAGGCTGTACCGGATTTTCAGTGCTAATGTTGTCAGCTGTTTTCTCTGTGCCCAGGAAGCAGTATTAAGAATGTCCACAAAAAGAGGCGGTAGGGGAGGTGCCATTGTAAATGTTTCCTCCATAGCAGCACGTACCGGTGCTCCCGGGGAATATGTTGATTATGCGGCCTCCAAAGGGGCGGTTGATACTTTCACCCTCGGCCTGTCAAAAGAAGTCGCTGATGAAGGAATTCGGGTTAACGCAGTACGCCCTGCCTTTATTTACACCGATATTCATGCCAGTGGCGGCGAGCCGGCCAGGGTGGACAGGGTCAAAGAAAGTGTCCCGATGAAACGTGGCGGGAAGCCTGAAGAAGTTGCCCGGGCGATTTTGTGGTTACTTTCTGACGAAGCCTCTTATTCCACCGGGACGTTTATTGACATTACAGGAGGGAAATAAGTCAGTATAACTTTCTTCACTTGCTGTTCGATAAGCATGTTGCAGTTGCATGCATATGTACCGTAGGCTGGCGGCTGGTACACGCCATTTTAACCATATGACTATGAATAATGAGAAAATATTTATTGTGGGATCTGGTGCAATTGGCAGAGCCCTTGCAGTATTCCTCACACTGAATAACAGGCAGGTAGTCATGCTTCGGGGGAGTGTGGATGAGGGCGAAAGCTATCGGTCACAGGTCCGGGTTGAGCTAATGAATCAGGAAAGCCTGGAGGCTACCTTCCAGACCAGTACCCTGGGCAGCTTTTCTGAACTCGATGGCCTTATCGTGCTAACAAACAAGTCCTATGGGAATAAAAGGTTATCCAGCTTACTAAAGGGTAAAATAAAGGATGCGCCTCTGGTGATCCTGCAAAACGGGCTGGGAGTTGAGCAGCCCTTTGCTGAGGAAGGTTTTCCTGAAATCTACCGCTGTGTGCTCTTTGCGACCAGTCAAATAACTTCAGCACATACGCTTTCCTTCAAACCTGTTGCTGAGTCTCCCATAGGAGTAATACGGGGGGGTGGAGCTAAGCTGCAGGCCGTTGTAGCGCAACTTAGCAGTAAATATTTTCAGTTCAGGTTGGAATCCGACATTCAGCCAATCATCTGGGAAAAGACCATTATCAACTGTGTTTTTAACTCCATTTGCCCCCTGCTGGATGTGGATAACGGCATTTTTTACCGGAATAAAGATGCATTGAACATAGCGAAAAGGGTAATTGGGGAATGTGTGGAAATAGCAAAGGGAAATGCCATAAAGCTTGATCCGGACGAAATTCTGGCAAAGCTGCTGCTGATCAGCAGGTCTTCTGAGGGGCAACTGATCTCTACCCTGCAGGATATTAAAAACGGCAGGGAAACCGAGATAGATACCCTGAACTTTGAGATTGTTCAAGCAGCCGCGAAGATTGGTAAAGAGGAACTGGTAAAGGATACCTTGCTGCTTGGAGAATTGACGAAGTTAAAAGCTAAAATTTTTAATTAGCTGGAGTCCATGCCTGGCCACCGCATTTCCTGCCATGTATAAAGGGAAAGGGCTTAAGCCAAGCCTGTGCTCTATAAGGGTGCAGGATCAGGTAATGAAATCAAAGAAAAAATGGAAGAAAGAGTGATCATCAAAGAAGTGGAACCGCAGGCATACAAAGCCATGTATGCTTTGGAGAAGTATCTAAAAGATACACGCTTAGCGTTTTCCTTGAAGGAACTTATCAAGATCAGGGCTTCCCAGATCAACGGTTGTGCTTACTGTATTCAGATTCACACAACCGATGCCCGTAAAGCAGGAGAGAGCGAACAGCGCATCTATGCCTTGAGTGCCTGGTGGGAGTCTCCCCTGTTTACCGAAAAAGAAAAAACGGCATTAGCTGCTACGGACCAAATCACAAAAATTGCTGACAGTGGACTTTCAAAAGAGAGCTATGCCAGATTGAAAGACTATTTTTCTGAAAATGAGATCGCCGAAATCATCATACAGATAGTAGCCATTAACGCATGGAACAGAATAGCGGTAGCAACACACCTGAAGCATCCGGTACAATGAAGTTTATGATAACCATAAGACGGGAAGTGGCTGATGATCGTAAAGGCATTTCTATAGCCATCTTACCTCAATAAGTCCACTGTCATTAAAAAACGCTTTCGAAATTAATTAGATCCATCAAAATCCTAGTGAAAATGTAGGCCTACATGAAGTTCGGCCATGGCAGCAGCGGCGTAAAACCGCCACCACCGGCTTCACCAAACTCTTAATTACAGAGCTCCTACTGATTTATCAGAAGAAATTTTACATTGAAAAATCAATAGCGGGGCTGCCACAGCCGGGCTGGGGCAGCCCCGCTGCCGCTTTAAACCGGCCCAATATTCAGGGGAGCTTACACTACAGATTGGTGGCATTGAAGGTGTCGCCTTCTTCCAGCCTACCTGTCTCAAAGCCTTTACGAAACCAGCGTACGCGCTGTGCGGAGGTGCCATGGGTAAAGGCATCGGGTACCACATATCCCTGTGAACGTCTCTGCATCCGGTCATCGCCAATAGCATTAGCGGCATTAAGGGCTTCTTCGATGTCGCCTTCCTGTAAAATATTGAATTTATCCTGTGCATGATGTGCCCACAGACCTGCAAAAAAATCAGCCTGCAACTCCAGCCTCACGGATAACTGGTTGTATTCCTGTTCTGACAGGCTTCTGCGTTGAGATTGCACCTGTTCCGATATACCCATCAGGTTCTGCACATGATGACCAACTTCATGGGCTATCACGTAGGCCATGGCAAAATCACCAGGGGCTTCTAACTGCTTAAGTTGATTATAGAAGCTTAGGTCAATATAGACTTTGCGATCGGCCGGGCAATAAAATGGTCCCGTAGCAGCGCCCGCGCTCCCGCAGGCGGACTCCACAGCATCCGTAAATACCACCATTGTGGGCTCATCGTATGTGTAACCCCTGGCTCTGAATATTTCCTGCCAAACTTCCTCTGTATCGGCAAGCGTCACCGTTACCAGTTCATACAATTCCTGTTCTTCAGCGGTAGGCTCGTAAGTACCAGATGCGTTATTTTGACCCTGGCCTGCCTGGTTCATCACAGCACCCGGATCTCCACCCATCAGAAGGTATAAAACTATCATGATAGCTCCACCAATACCACCCCCGACAGCCAGTTTACCCCTGGACATGCCTCTGCGGTCATCTACATTTGAACTGGATCTGCGGCCTTTGTATCTCATGATGATGAAATTATGAGTATAAAATAAAAATAACTATGAGAATGTTTAGAGCAGCCCTCACTTATGTTGACGCTTTATAAAGCGGATTTACTGATCTTCTCCTGAAATAGAAAAAGATATATTGTTGCACTTTATGGTCTGTAGATATGAGCAGGGCAGAGCAATTATTTTTAACCTGCTGGACTGCGCATACCCACACTTGTGCTATGTTCCCACATTAAATTATTATTAAAATGTCCGTGTTCCAGCAGATTAGGCTGGCCTAAGGAAACCATTATTGGTATAGGTTTGTATTCCATAAGGGTAAATTTCCATAGTATGATTTTGAAGGAACGTCTGGAAGGTAGTTGGAAATCGTATAAAACCCTGGTACATGGAAAGGTTAAGATAAGCTGCCCTTCAAATTACCAGGAGTTTCATTTTAAGAACGATGGTAAAGTACTGCTGGAAAATACCAGGGATGGCTATAGTAGTGCTGCTTCCTCAAATAGAACATGGTGCCTTAAAACAGCATCTGACGCGGATGGTAACAAACAGACTTACCTGGTGCTGAATAATAAGCTTCAATATCAGATTGTATCCCTCAATAAGGACGTGCTGGTTATCAAAACTCTTTTAGGTATTATTTACTTTGCCCGTGAGGCTAAGTGGCAGGAGTTAACGGCCAGTGTAGTCAATTAACCATTGTCCTATACCATAAGACTAAGAGTGGTTCCGGAAATTTTGCTGCAACAGGCGGCATGAAAGACACAGACTAATTTTTTTTCAGTCCTTTCCTTTAACGGCCAGCTTGTTTAGTTGTTGGTATTAAAGTTTACTAACCATCAGCCAGGGGCAGATGCTGTATAGGCTGCTGTTCCACTATTTGTACCGGTACCCATACATGAAAGGTGCTGCCTTCACCATAAACCGACTCCACTTCCAGGCGACCACCTAGCTTTTCTATCGCTTCCTTTACAATATAAAGACCCAGGCCGGAACCGCCGGAGCGCTCATTGCCACGGTAAAACATCTCAAACATGCGTGCCTGTACATTAGGAGAAATCCCCGGACCGTTATCTGCTACCCATAGGTGTAGTTCTTTGCCCTGCAGGCTGGCACCTACGGTTACGTGGGGTTGTGGGTGCTGTAGCTGATGATACTTAATGGCATTAGAAATAAGGTTATTAAGTACCGTATTCAGGCGCTGGCGGTCAACAGAGAGAATCTCCCGGAAATCGATTTGCTGAATAAGGGCAATTGGGTTGTTTTCGTGTAAAAAAAGATGGCTGTTGAAAACCTCATCTACCAGCTCCTGAAGCTGGAGGGGTTCCGGCTGTAATGGCAGGCGGGCATTTCGGGCATAGGAGGTAATGTCATTGATAAAAGCCTCCAGGTTGCTGATGCGCGTTCGCATCATTTTCAGGTACGATTGCTGGGTTTCATCGACAGGCTTTTTTTCCAGCAGCTGAACCAAGCCCAGGACTGAAAGCAGCGGAGCCCGCAGATCATGTGAGGTGCTGTATACAAAGCGGTCCAGCTCTTCATTTACCTTGATAAGCTCATTATTTTTTCGTTGTGCCTCATCTGCCATTTCCTGTAGGTGTTCCTGGGCTTTATAATTAGCCCTGGTAAGAAAGCTAAAGATTGTAAAGAGCCCTACTCCCGAGCTTAAGAAGTTAACTGAAAAGGATACACGATCAGGAGCCTCCAGCATGGGTAAATCTCCGAACAGCCTGAAGTTTGTAGCCTCCAGCAGCAGATAACAGCCAAGTACAAAACCGCCGCCCACAATTTTTTCCCAATGTTGTTTATAGTCAAAAAGTATAAAAACGGCGCATAGCAGCGGTAAAAAAAGCAGGTGCAGCCCATTCTCCTGGGGTATGAGCGAACCCGTAACCAGTAAAATAGCGGCAATGGAAGCGAGTATGATGAAAGGCACAAAAGATTGCCTGCTCACCTTATTCAGGAGCATAAGACCCAGCAACCAAAGCAGGATAACAGCATCAAGCATAGCAATGACCATGGAACTTTGATAAGCATCCCAAAGAGCTTGAAGACCTGCGGCTGCTGCAGCAACCAACAGCAAGCGGTGAATCAGGTGGCTGTTTTTCATTTATTAGAAAAAAGAGAATTAGAGAGAATGGATGCCGCCATGGATATAATTCATGTAAATCTATAAACTAACAGATATTGTTGCAGTCTGATGTATGATAATTATCAAATTCAACTTAATATAAAGGGTATCCTGCTAAGCCTCTATAGTTTAGGGTTTTCAGCGTATAGAACGTTCTGATCATCTTCTTATTTTCTTCCGGAAAATCACATTTTTTAGCAGCGTACTCCTGATTAAACCTGTGGAAGGCTCCTCATAGGCCGGAGAGTACCAGGCTGGCATTGTGTCCCCCAAAGCCAAAGCTATTACTTATTGCGAATTTGATTGATTTGTGCATGGGTTTCCTGGAGATCAGCTGCAGTTGCGGGGGCAGTGCCGGGTGGAGTGTACTGAGGTTTCCGGTGGGTGGCAGGGTGTTGTGGAAGAGCGCCAGGGTAGTAGCAACAGCTTCAATTGCCCCGGCGGCCCCCAGCAGGTGTCCTGTTTGCCCTTTTGTGCTGCTCACTGCCACAGCTGCCAGCTTAGTGCCCAACAGGCTGGCTAAGGCCTTTGCTTCGGCTAAATCGCCTGCCAGGGTGGAGGTGGCATGTGCATTTATGTAGCCCAGCTGTTCAGGACTAATCCCAGCTTCTTCCAGCGCCATTTGCATGCTTAGCAGTGCACCGCTGCCCCCGGGTTCCGGGGCGGTGGGATGCCAGGCATCGGCACTCATGCCACCGCCTGCCACTTCGGCCCAAATGTGTGCTTTACGCTCCAGCGCATGCTCCAGCCGCTCCAGTACCAGGGCGCCGGCCCCTTCGCCCACCACAAATCCATCTCTTTCAGCATCAAAAGGGCGGGAGGCTTTGGCGGGTTCATCATTTCGGGTAGAGAGGGCCTTCATGGCATCAAAACCACCCACCCAGGCAGGCGTGATGGGCGCTTCGGAGCCTCCGCAGAGAATGGCATCGGCCTTGCCAAGCCGCAGGTAATTGAAAGCTTCTATAAGGGCAGTGGTAGCAGAGGCGCAGGCCGAAACGGTGCCAAAGTTCACGCCCCTGAAACCAAACCTCAGCGCCAGCATGCCGCTGGGCGTATCGAGCAGCGTCTTTGGGATTATGTAGGGGCTGTAGCGTGGCCTGCGGTTACTGGCAGCATTTGCCAGCACCTCCTGCTCAAAGCTCTCCACCCCTCCGTTGCCCGAAGCCCAAATGACGCCCATACGTTCAGGCCGCATGGCTGGCAGGACCAATCCTGCATCCTGCATTGCTTCATTGGCGGCAACAAGGGCATACTGGGTAAAGCGGTCGGTCTGCCGCAGCGTTTTATGGTCCAGGTGGTCCTGTGGCCTGAAGTCTTTGAGCTCGCAGGCAATACGGCAGCGGTAGCCACTGCTGTCAAAGCGGGTGATTGGCCCTGCCCCACTCTTGCCTTCCAGTAAACCTTTCCAGAAAGAAGAAACTGAATTGCCAATTGGGGTCAGCACACCCAGCCCCGTAATCACCACCCTGTGTAGCTGCATGCTCCCTTTATTCAGCCCTTAGCGCCCTGTCCAGATCTGCTATCAGGTCTTCTGCAGCTTCTATGCCAACAGAGAGGCGCAGTAGTCCATCGGAAATACCTGCTTCCTCCCGTTCTGCCGCACTCATTTTTAAGTGAGAAGTTTTTCGGGGCGAGCAGATCAGGCTTTCCACACCGCCCAGGCTTAGGGCCGGCATGATGATTTGCAATCGGTCAGTAAGTGCATCAGCTGCAGCACCACCACCAGCCACCTCAAAAGAAAGCATGGCACCAAAGCCTATCATCTGCTTTCTGGCCAGCTCGTGCTGTGGGTGAGAGGAAAGCCCCGGGAAATTCACATTTACCACTTTTGGATGCTGCTCCAGGAATTCTGCAATACGCTGCGCATTTTGGGTCTGGCGTTCAACACGTATCTCCAGGGTTTTCAGGCTACGCTCTATCAGGGCGCAGGTTTGGGCATTGAGGCTTCCGCCTGTGTTAACAGCATGGGTGCGTAGTTTTTGCAGGGGCTCCCGTTTGCCCACCAGCACGCCAAAGCAAAGATCACTGTGGCCGCCAAAATATTTAGTGCCGCTGTGCATTACTACATCTACCCCCATTTGCAGGGGCAGCTGGTTAATGGGAGAGGCAAAGGTATTATCGATAAAGCTTAACAGGCCATGCTCCTTTGCCAGCTGTGCCACCGCCGCAACATCGGTAAGCTTCAGCAGCGGATTGCTGGGTGTTTCCATGTACAGGGCTTTGGTGGCCGGGGTAATGGCAGCCGCATAGGCTTCCGGAGTGGTATCATCAATCAGGGTGAACTGAATGCCAAAGCGCGGCAGCTCGGTACGGAAAAAGCTGTAGCTGCCTCCATAAATCTCTTTAGGGATCACCAGGTGGTCTCCACTTTGCAGCAGGCCCAGCACCATGGCACTGATGGCTGCCATGCCGGAGCTGAACAGCATGCCTTCTTCGGCGCCTTCCAGGGCACACAACTTATCCACCACCGCCTTTTGGTTGGGGGTGTTGTAATAGCGTGGATACTTATTATCGGCAGGGTCTCCGTAGCCAAAGGCAGAGGAGGTATGAATAGGCGTATTTACGCCCTTTACGGTTTCGTCAAGTAGGGTTCCACTGTGTACGCACTGTGTGGCGGTACGCCAGTTGGCGGAGTTATTTTTGCTCATTCCCAAATTTAAGGGACTATTTGGGTAATGTGCTAATTTTTTGGGGTGCTAATGTGCTAATGATCGGGGTACTGCATATGAACACCCACAGTAATTCATAAAGTTTGCTGTCCCAATTAGCACATTAACAATGATCCCCGCATTCATCCAGGTTGTACTCCAGCTCTATGGTGCTGTGGAATTCGCCGTGTTTGTTAATGATGCGGCGCATGCTGGTTTTCAGGGCATGCTGCTGTTCTGGCTGTAAGTTGGGTGTAACCAGGGCGTGCAGGCTTAAGATGTGATGGGTACCCTCCAGGGACCAGATGTGCAGATCGGTGATCTGCCGGATATCTTCGAGTGCCTCCAGTTGTTGTTTCATTTGTGATACCTCTACGGTGGCAGGAGAGCGCTGTACTAAAAGGAAATAAACCTCCCGCAGGCTTTTAAAGGCATTGTAAAAAATATAACAGGCTATGAGCAGCGATAGAATGGGGTCGATGATGTAATAGCCGGTATAATGGATCGCCACCGCACCGATCAGCACAGCCACCCAGCCCAGGGCATCTTCCAGGAGGTGCAGGGCCACCACACGGCTGTTGATGCCTTTATTGCCTTTGAGCCGTAGCACAGCCAGGCCGTTTACGGCAACACCCACCACGGCCAGGACTATCATCCAGCCGGATTTTACAGGTTCCGGCGCCTGCAGTCTTGGCAGGGCATTTACTACAACCCAGGCAGAACCACCCAGCAGGATCAGCGCATTGAGGGCAGCACTCATGAGTGGGAGCCGGCGCAGTCCAAAGGTATAATTCTCATCCTTTACCTTCTGGCCGGATCTTTTTTCGGCATAGTAGCTCATGCCCAGGGCCAGGCTGTCTCCCAGGTCGTGGACGGCATCAGACAAGATGGCTAGGCTGTTGCTTAGCAGGCCACCAACGATCTCAACAACAGTGAAGCTTAGGTTTAGCAGGAGGGCTGTTAAAATATTTTTAGAGCTGCTGCCGGCATGATGGTGGTGGTGATGCCCGTGATGGTGCCCATGCCCGCCTTCATGATGAGAATGATTATGCGCCATATTGTAAAAACATCGGAACTCATTCAAAGTTACTCCTATAACCAAAGCTACAAAACCTATGACAACATCTTATTGGGAAAGAACGGCCAAAAAAGAAGTATTTGCGCCACTGGATAAAGACCTGGAAACAGAGGTGCTTATTGTAGGCGCAGGCATCACCGGCCTGATGACCGCCTGGAACCTGATGCAGGCAGGGAAAAAAGCGGTGGTGGTGGAAGCTCGTACCATCGGCAGTGGTGTAAGCGGCAATACCACAGCCCACCTTAACTCATCTGTAGATTGCGATTACCACATTGTTACCCGGAATTTTGGTAAGGATACTGCCAAATTGGTGGCAGAAGCCGCAGTGTTGGGCATTGAGCTGGTAGGGCAGGTAGACAAGGCGCACAACCTGAATGCTAACTATAAAAAGCTGCCTGCTTATATCTATGCCGAAACAACCGACCAAATCCTGGAGCTGCAAAAGGAGCTGAAAGCGGCAAAAGAAGCTGGCCTGGATGTAGAAGAGGTGGAGGAGATCGAAGGGCTCAATTTCCCAACCGGGATGGTGGTACGCTTTAACCGGAATGCCCGTTTCCACCCCCTGAAGTTTGTTTACGGACTGGCCGACACCCTGCGAGATGCCGGTGTGCAGATCCATGAGCAGACCCGCGTAGAAAAGCATAATGATAAAGGCGATCATGTGGAAGTGACCCTGTCGACTGGTGCTACCGTGCGGGCACAGCACCTGGTGCTGGCAACACACAGCCCAATTTTTATGCACCCGGTACATACCCGTATGGCACCCTACCGCTCGTATGCCATCGCCGTGCGCACCCGCCAGCCGGTGCCCGATGCCCTGATATACGACATGCGCGATCCTTATAACTATGTGCGTAAGGAGGAAGATGATGTGGTGATCATTGGCGGTGCCGACCACAAAACCGGCCAGACCGGAGATGAAAACAACCACCTGCAATCCATCAAGGCTTGGGCAGAGGAGCGTTTTGGTATCAAAGAATACCTGGCCAGCTGGTCGGCACAGGTGTTTGAGCCGGCCGACAATCTGCCTTTCATAGGCAAAAGCATCACCCACAAAAGGGTGTACTACGGATCGGGTTATTCTGGTGATGGTACCCTTTGGGGCTCCTTTGCAGGCTATCTGCTGTCTGATATAATTTTGGGTAAGGAGAACAAGTTTGCTGAATTATTCAGTCCGTCGCGCCTCAATATCAAAGCAGAAGCAGGCGAATTCCTGAAGGAAAACCTGAATGTAGCCAAGGAATTTATCACAGACCGCTTTAGCTCCGATGCTTCTGATGTAAAGGAAATCCAGAATGGCGAAGGCAAAATTCTGCGCCAGGGCCTTCAGCAGTATGCGGTGTATCGCGATGATCAGGGTGGCTTGCATGTGATGAGTCCCACCTGCGTTCACATGGGTTGCGTGGTGCAGTGGAACAAAATGGAAAAAACCTGGGATTGCCCCTGCCATGGCGGCCGCTACACAGCTACCGGCGATCAACTCTCCGGCCCTCCGGCTACAGGATTGCGCAAGGCAGAGATTTAAGTGACAGCGCAGGCTTGCTTCTGATGCCTTGCTTCTTATAGAGGTTTTTGTTCTGAAAATTTCAGATAAGAGCCTTACATTGGTAGCAAAGCTTTAGCATAGCATCCTATGGAGTGGTTAATCTTCCTGTTTGTCCTTATTGCTGTTATCATACTTGTTTGGGTGCTTTTGCTTAAGAAGTCACAAGCTATATTAAGAGAAGGCTATCATACAAAAGGTTTTGTGATAGAATATCGCTCTAAGTTTGCCAGAATTGGTGGTGAATGGACCTGGATTAAGTATCCGTATGTGGAGTATCTGGACAGGGACCAAAAAATGAAAAGGGATTTTGTGAAATACGCAAATAGTTACAGGCCCCCTTTTAGGATAGGGCAGGAAATAGAGCTGGTGAAGTATGATGATGTCATATATTACAAAAATTCTTTATTGTAAATTTCCATATGCCTGCAAGGCAGTTAGAACAAGTTTATAATTTAGCGTCCATAAACATCAAAAATGAGCATCACCGAATCAAGCTCCCACTACAACCACCTTGAGCAGATGAGTGTGCGGGAGCTGCTGGACAATATCAATAAGGAAGATAAAACAGTACCCCTGGCTGTGGAAAAAGCGATTCCGCAGATAGAAGCACTGGTAGAGCAGCTGGTGCCGCGCATGCAGCAGGGAGGCCGGCTGTTTTACATTGGCGCCGGCACCAGTGGCCGCCTCGGTATTGTAGATGCCTCAGAATGCCCGCCTACCTATGGAGTACCCCACGATTGGGTGGTTGGCCTGATTGCCGGCGGCGACAGCGCCATTCGCAAAGCGGTTGAGTTTGCCGAAGACGACCGAGATGCTGCCTGGCATGACCTGGCACCTTACCTGCCAAACGAGCTGGATACGGTGGTAGGTATTGCCGCCTCTGGCCGTACCCCCTATGTGATCGGTGGCCTGCAGGAAGCCCGGAAGCGGGGTCTGCTCACAGGTTGTGTGGTGTGCAACCCCGGCTCAGCGGTGGCGGCAGCCTGTGAGTATCCCATAGAAGCTGTTGTTGGTCCCGAGTTTGTAACAGGCAGCACCCGCATGAAAGCCGGCACGGCCCAAAAACTGGTGCTGAACATGATTACCACCTCTACCATGGTGCGCCTGGGCAGGGTAAAGGGCAACAAAATGGTAGACATGCAGCTTAGTAATAAAAAGCTGGTAGAACGCGGAACCCGCATGATCATGGACGAGTTAACTATCGAGGAAGCCGAAGCCCGGCAGCTGCTGTTGCAGCAGGGGTCGGTTCGCAAGGCCGTCGATTTTTACCGTCAGCAACATGCACGAGATTGAACCTTTTTACAACTGGCTAAAATATTATAACGTAGCCGAAGATACCCGCTCACCGTACTTCGGGAAGGAGTACAATTATGAGCTGTATACCGATGCCATCTACAATTTTTACATAGATCCGGCCTGGGATTTTATGGGCTCCGAGACCCTGTATTTTAAAATCTTATGGGCCGATTACGACCGTGGTTTTGTAGTAATGGAATTCCTGGGAGAGTGGAATGATGCCATTAACAACGACATCATGCACCTCAAGCGCAACATTATTGATTATTTTACCCCAATCGGCATTAATAAATTTATCCTGATCGGAGAAAATGTACTCAACTTTCATGGCTCCGACGATTGCTACTACGAGGAATGGTTTGATGATGTGGAGGATGGGTGGATTGCCGGCATTGGCTTTCGTGATTTTGTACAGCATGAAATGAAGCTCTACAACATCGATGCCTACGTCAATATGGGTGGCCAGCTGGATGTGCAAAACTGGCGCACCATGAAGCCGCAGCTCTTTTGTGAGGTAATCAATAAGCTGGTGACCTACCGATTAGGTTAAGCAGTGTATAGCATAATTGCTTATGTTTGGTGGTAGCAATGGGTCTCCCGGCATTCTTCCGGTTTGAAAATTCAGGTTACACCCTCACATGCTATCAGAGACATAGGCAGTTTGCATGATCAAGATATTTCCAGAACCTGTACTTCCTCCACTTGGGCATACTGTAGCATTACAGCAGCCAAAGCTGGAGGATTTACTTTTTCTGGGCGTACATACCCTGCTAAGGCAACGCAACGAAGAAGACGGAAAAGAATACTACTACAGCCTTCCATTGGGCTACACCTCCTTCTACCCCGTTTCTTTTTGTGCCGATGGTTCAGGGGCACAGTACCACCCGCAGGCAGCCGACTGGCTGGCAAAACCGCTGATCGATAGCGTCGTACAGGGCAGTGGCAGTACGGTTTCCATAGAAAAAAAAAGATTGAAGCCAGCCTCCGGGCGGGTGGTAATTCTTAACTGCCTTGACGATTGCTACGGCCATGTGCTGGTAAAACTCATGAACGCCCAGCACTACCTGGCAGATCCGGCACTGGACCTGATCCTAATCGTGCCCCAAATTTTTATCTGGCTGGTGCCTGAGGGTGTGGCAGAAGTCTGGTCGGTAAAAGCCCCCTTGGGGGAGCTAAAGGGAGTGCTGAAAAACTTTGATGCTTTTATCAAGGAGGAGCTCTATCGCTTTTCGGAGGTTTTTCTAAGCCCGGCATCCACCAGTGTAGACTACAGCAAAATAGATTTCTCCCACTTTGTAAAGGTGTCGCCCTTTGCCATGCAGCGGTTTACGGAAGAGCGGCCCCTGATCACATTTATTTACCGCGAAGACCGTTTCTGGCTCACAGGCAGGGCAGATGCAAATCTTTATCTGGCGGCCCAGAAGTTTAAATTCCTGCCCAAAGTAAAAGCTTACTTTATTCACCGGCAGAATAAGCTTTTTCAGCAGCTTGCCAGCGCCTTAAAGCAGCAAATTGGAGATGTTGATTTTGCAGTGGTGGGGCTGGGAACTACAGGCAGCTTTCCTGCAGATTTCAGGGATATGCGCGCAGCCCACGGCCAGGTAACAGAAGCAACCGAACTGGAATGGTGCCGGCAGTACAGCAGCAGCCACGTGGTGGTAGGGGTGCATGGGTCTAACATGCTGATCCCTTCCTGGCTGTCGGCCGGCTTTATCAGCCTGGTACCGCCTTACAAAATCATCAATCAGGCAGAAGATGTAATACCCCGTCACAATCCGCAAAACCAGCTTTACCTGGGGCGCTTCCTGCCCACCAGTACCTCTCCGGCGCTGGTAGCAGAGCACCTGGTGGCTATGATCCGCTATTTTCCACACCACTACAGACCAGAAGAATAGGCTGTAGCTGATACTTAAGGATATCGGCTACAGCCCGAAAAGAAGTAACTTAAGCTATGGCTTTCTGCAATTGCTGCCTGAGCTGCTGCCATTTTGCCCGCTTCCTCCACCCAAGCCACAGGAATAATAGTATCAGCAGCACCCAAAATTCCGGTTCGGGCATTTCTACCAGCTCAGTGCCGCTGTCAATGCCTGGATGGCCGTTGAGGTATTGCTCCTGTTTGCGCAGCAGCATATCCTTTTGCCATGCTTCTTCTACTACCATAAAGGCAGTGTGCGGACTAAGAATGTGGGCTGCAAAACTGCTTTTTACCTGCGCTTTCCAGCTATCCGCTGCAGGATATAACTGCGCCCCCTGCCAGTCAGTCCATAGCTTCAGGCCTTCATCCCATTCTGAACCCGCCGTTGCTTCTGTAGATAGCACTTGTACCGGCAGTGGCAGCAGGGCATCTTTCCCGTCAGGCTTCAGGAAGATCCTGGGTTGTGCTGCATCCGGCCAGGCAAGGCTGCTTAGCTGTTGTGGAGGTTCTATAGCAGCATCCAGCTCTTCCTTTGGAGTGCCATAAGCGTAGGCAGCAAGGGTAGCATTTGATTTTAGCCTGTAGAAATGCTGCTGCCCCGACATCGCAAAGGATAGATCCGGCAGGCTGGCAGTTAAAATAGCGTTTTCATAATTGTTGGTGATTACCACAGGCACCGGAAAATCTTGTTCGCTACTCCTGTAGTGATCCAGCAACAGGCTTTGGAGGGCACGCTCCAGGTAAAAGCCTCCTTCAAATGTCTGTTGCTGCCAAAGCTGCTCTAGCTCGCTGGCCTGAAGAGGAAAAGTAGCAACCGAATGGCCGGTGAAGGAGATCTTTGCTTTTGCTGCCAGCAGTGGATACTCCTGTAACAGCTGCTCTATGGCTGCTTTGTAATTTTGGAGCAGGGCTTCATTATTTTCGGAGCAATCTATTATAAAGTGCCAGTATCCCTCTCGCTCTACAGTAGGAAGCCCCACTTTGTGTTCTGCGGGTATAAATACCCCTGTGCTTGTCTGTGCCAACTGTGGCGCTGCTGTTAACTGATCGGGGTCTCCCAGCTGAAGTTGCTTTCCATCCAGGGCTAGCGTAAAAGGTCTTTTATGCAGCAGGGTAAATCCCGTGCGGCGGGTTTGCTCTTCTGTGAAGGGGTACACACGCAGCTCCAGGGCACCACCGGGAAGATAGCGCAGCAGGCCGGGATCTTTGCGCGTACGGGTGATCTGATCATACACCCACAGCGCAGCTTTTTTCTCCACGAGCAACCCTGGTTCTTTTTGATCGCCCAGGTACAGGTAATAATCGCTTACCCAGCTGCCGGCAGGCAGCTCAAACTGGGTGAGGTACTCCTGCCAGCCGTTGGTGGGGTTATGCATTTCCAGCTGCACCTCGCTCACCCAATGGCCCGCCTCTGCATTGTAATAACTGCTGCCGGTGAGTGAATCCAGGGTAACACTTCCGCTTTCCGGCCGGCTCCAGCGGCTAAATGGCTGCTCCTGCCGGCTTAAGGGTTTGTTCAGGAACACCTGTTGAATTTGGCTTACTTTGGTATCGGAGAGGCTAAGCCCATCGAGTACCTGCCAGGTAAACCAGGGAGAGAGCAGGGGCGTGTGGCGCTGGTCAAACCACCGGTCGCCTCTTACTTTGTTTCCCTGTATATGACTAAGGGTACGATGGAGGCTAAAGGTAGAAACTTCTACTGCTGTGGCACCAGGATCATCCAGATAATCCAGTGCCTGGTGCAGCACCACACGGTCGTGCTGGTAGGTTATGAAAATGCCTGCCGGCAGTACCATGAAAGCAATGGCACCGGCCAGGGCCAGGTTTAAAAGGGGAGAGGTGTTGGATAGCATCCTGATATCCCCGATCAGCGCTTTCAGGTGAAAGACAATAACAACAATGGGCGTTAGCAGGAGTAGCCCGAGGCCTAAGAAAATGACCAGAAATATGGAGAATGGCATGTAGGGTGCCATCACAAAAAAGAAATAAAGGGAAAAAGGCAGCAGCATGCAGCGGCCAATAAATATCCAGGGCCGTTTGGCTGGTGTATGATCTGGAAGGCTGATCAGCAAACCGTTCACCACTGCCAGCACATAGAAGAGCGGGTGGTTAAAATCGCCAAACATGCCTTCGCTATTGCTGGGGTCTCCCCAGAACGATCCATTATTAAACATCAGGCAGCCCAGTGGCAACAGGCCGGTTAATAAAAATTTAACTACACTCCCCAACTCCCTGGATCCGAATCTTGACAGGTTTAGCCTTACAACTCCAAGGATCAGGTAAAAAACAGAGGCTACAGTGGCACAGGCTACCAACAGGATAAACCAGTAACTATCAAAGCTTACCGGGAGCCGCAGGCCAAAAGCACCCATCACCATCAGGTAGCAGAGCAGTGGGGGGAGTAATCCCATTAGGGCAGTACGCCAGCCCCGGTTTTCTGTGCTGCGGTTGCTAAACCAAACAGCCAGCAGCGTAAGCAGGTGTAATACAGCAGGGATGATGAAGGAACCTGTATAGTGCAGGATATCCCCCGGCTGTTGCCAGCTGGGTACGCCCAGTGTCTGGTACAGATCCAGGTTTTGGTAATACAGCACAATCAGGACAACATAGGCTACAAGGGAGGCAACAGCCCAGCGAACAGACAGGCCCTGCCTGCGCCGGTAGCAGTAAACGGCATAGCCCAGGTTACAGAGCCAAACTGTAAGAATAATACAGAAGGTAGTATAAAAGTAAGGCCTGGCACTTTCCTGCAGCGAAGATTGAAAGCTTAGGAGCATCAGGGACCAGAGCCCGAGCAGACCCAGCTGTGGCAGGCTGTGTAGCAGCAGGGCCGACAGCGGATGAAAGGTTTTAACTGAGGCGTCGGACCCTTGTCGGGGTGCAGGTACCAATTGTACCGGGCTAGTTGTTTTGGTTTGCATAGGGCAGAAGGATAGGATTTTTAGAAAGCAGAAGTGAATAGGGAATTAGCAGGCACAGGTAAACGATGATGCCGATGCTAAGGTGGAGCCAGCCGGGTACCGGTGTTAAAGTACCTGCCACCACCAGGCAACAAATGCGGGCCACATTGGCCAGTATGGTAAGTCCAAAAGCCAGGAGCACCGAAAGAGGCATGAGCCATAACCTTTGTGACCAACGGGGCGAGAGTGCAAAAAAAGCAGCCAGTGTGGCAACAAGTAAAAAATTAAAGCCAGAGCAATCCTGCGAAATCAGAATGCCGGCCTTCAGGCAATGATATCCCAGCGGCTGCCATTCAAAGCTTAAGTTCATCAGCAGTCCGCTTATTTTGGCTGTAGGCGTTAACAGAAAAGCAAGTTCTGTTACCTCTGCCTGCCGGTACCATAGCTTTGCAGCAATTACCAGGCACCAGAGCAGGATCAGCTGAATGGTGGGGCGATTCAGGAGCACATGCATAACTTTCATGGCTGTGCGCTTACTAATATATTGTTCTGTTCCTGTGCAGGGGAGGCTTTCATGGCCAGGGTGGCGACCATGGCTTTGTGGTCTGAGCCGGGAATGCTGACGCTGCCGTGGCTTAAGCGCTGCCAGTGCGGGCTGTGCAGTACATAATCGATGGGAATGCCCCACTTGCCAAAGAAGGAGGGCCAGGTGGCGGTGTAATGCAGGGAGCGGCTGTCCTGAAGGTTTGCCGCCTGCAGCAGGGGCTTCAGGGCAGGATCCCAGGGTACTGTGTTAAAGTCGCCCAGTACCAGGGTAGGGACACCTGCTTCTTCTATAAAGCGGGCGGCTGCTTTTAGCTGTTTGTTGCGGGCCCGGAAGCGTTCAAGGCTAACAGGAGAGGCAGCATGCAGGCTTAAGATCAGGGTATCCTGCCCATTTTCTTCTATCCTGGCGCTGATGGCCGGATAACCCTCCCAGAGGCGCAGCTGCACCTCTTTAAGGGGCTTTTTGGAAAAGAGGGCCATGCCATAGCAATTATCCTGTGGAGCCAGGCTAAAGTAGGGGTATTCTGCCGACAGCACCTTTACCAGGCTATCCGCCCACGGCTGGTTTACCTCCTGAAATGCCAGGATGTCGGCACCCAATGCTTCTATTTGCCGGGTTACCATCTCGTGTCGGCTGTTAAACTGCAGTACATTTACCTGGGCCACCTTCAGGCTTGTGCCTGCTGCCGGAGCAGGGGCGGCAATTTCCTGCTGAGGGACCAGTGCTGAGGCTGCCAGTACTACCCACGCTGCCAGCCAGGCGGCTTTGTGGTTTTGACGCTTTAGCAGGAGCCAGCCGGTCCACAGCAGGCATAATACAAGCAGGTGGGGCAGCCAGGAGCCGGCCAGGGTAAAGAGGTAGAGCGGGCAAAAAGCCGCCAGTCCTAACAGAGGCCCTGCCACCCAGGGGTTCGTTATCCTGAGCACGATCACCCGGATCAGTCTCTTGATCTTTGAGAGGTATTTATAGATTTTGTGCAGCATAATGGTTCAGGAGCGTCCAGCTTTTCCAGTTTTCAGTTTTTGTTAAATGTATGAGGGATGACTGCCGGTTGTGTAACCTTCGTTGTTGTTCCGGCCTGAAGGCAAATTTGTATTGCATCAGCTGATCGGTATTGTGCAGGGGGAGTTCCAGCAGGTAAGCGGTATCGTGTACTGCGGCTTTTTCCAGGTTATACCAGCTGATGATGCGGGCCCAGGGAAGGGCAGCCACCAGGAGCAGCACCACAAGGGTCGCCCTGAAGTTGCCCTTGATCATCCACCAGAGCGTTTGTTTTTCGCTGATCTTGATCCAGGTACTGATCAGGCCAATGAGCACCAGTACCAGGTAAACCCATACGCCAATGCGCTTATAGGTAAGGCCGTAAGAGGCAATGTACCAGCTGTTTTTCAGGGTAGTGGTCAAGACAAGCAGCAGGTTCTGAATAATCCAGGCTTTTGCCAGCTGCAGGAGTGGTTTGTTCTGCTTAAAGAAGTTCAGGTTTCCGCGGAAAACATAGATCAGCAGGGCAACGGCCATCATAATGGAAACAATGAGGGTACCTACTCCCTGGTGTACCCATTCGGCATAGGTAATGCCATCTCCTGGCTTGCCTTCCATGAGGGTGGTCATGTCGATGCCATGAAAGAGCAGGAGCAGGGCGTTCAGCAGTCCCAGTACCAACAGGGCTGTTTTATATTCATACTTGAGCCAGAAAGGGTTCAGCATGATTTTTCTTCTGCGGCGAATCAGGACATCTGGCTGGCGGGCATCCCATGCCTCCAGCCTGGTGGCAGGATGAGCATATGCCAGCGCATAACTGCCATACAGCAGGCCGAAAAATAGCAGGAACCATGTTATATCGGGAAGGTTGAGCTGTGCCAGCGATGCTTTACTGGCAAAAGCAGGACTGGCGTTTGCATAAAGTGCGTAAAAGATAAGCGTGATGCCGAGGGGAGGCAGGGTGAAGAGCAGGCTTTTGCTTAAGCTAAAACCTGGCAGTGCGGTTTGATTCCCGCTCCGCAACACCTTCCAGCCACTACTTACCAGTCTGCAAATGCCTTCAGGTATGGCTATAAGCCATGAAACACTGCTCTGCCGGTTACCAATAAGCAGAAACAGGAGCAGCCAGAACAGCACCAGGCTAAGCATGGAGGCACTTAATGCCACAAACAAACCCGAAATACCGAACAACACTGCAGGGATCGGGGCCAGCCGTTTTGTCCAGACCAGTAAACCCAGCACCATCAGCGCCAGCAAAAAAGCGTTAAGCCCCCAGCTGGTCTGGTATAGCAGCCAAGTTCCTGTAAGAGCGGCTGTAGCCTGTAAAGAGATAGCTTTGTTTTTCATAAAGTACTTTGTATTTCAAAGTTCATTAGCAAAAAAAGAGAAGTAGTTTTTTTATGAGTGAATTAGCGGTCCGCCGATGCGGTTTATAGGTTTAATGCTACAGGCGCATGTGATTAGCACATTGATCAATTAGCACATTAGCACATTCACCTCCCATGCCTGATCAGGTTTTCCAGGGCACCCAGGTGCTCCTGAAAAGCTTTGCTGCCTTCCCTGGTTGCCTTGTAGGTGGTATTTGGTTTACGGCCTACAAAACTTTTTTCCACCTGGATATAGCCAGCTGTTTCCAGCGCTCTGGAGTGGCTGGCAAGATTGCCGTCGGTAACCTGCAGCAGCTCCCTGAGGCGGGTAAATTCCAGTTCGTCATGGATCATCAGCAGTGACATTACCCCCAGCCTTACCTTGCTCTCAAAGGCTTTATTTAAGTTTTTTAGCAGATTATCCACGTTCGTATTTCCGGTACATCAGGAAGCCATAAGTAATATGTAAAACACCGAAACCAATTGCCCAAAAGAAAAGCCCATAGCCCAGGAAGATGGCAGCCAGCAGGCCCAGTCCTATTTCCAGCAGCCCCAGTGTGTGAATATCACTAAGGGTGTATTTGCTGCCATTTACCAGCGCCAGGCCATAGAAGATCAGGGTGAGCGGGGCCACAACACTTACAAATCCCCGGGCCATAAAGATCAGGCACAGGATACCACCTGTTACCAGCGGAATAAGCATACTCACCAGCAGCTTGCGGGCTGTTTTATCCCAGATTGACTGTCCTGTTTTTTTGCTTTTGCGAATGGTTAACCACAAGCCGGTAACCAGCGCCAGCAGCAGCACCACCAGGCCAATGAACAGGAGCTGCAGGCTAAGTGTTGCGCCGGCGGCACCCCGTGCCAGACCATGCTCCAGCTGCATACCCTCCTGGTTCATCAGGTACCAGGCAGCACCGGCACCCGCCAGTGCATAAATACCCATTGCTACACCAGATAGCCCCGAGAGGGAAATGAACCGGCTGGAGCGCTCCATCATGGAGCGGATCTCTGCCAGATCGTTTAAGTAGGTTTCAGTTTTGCTCATGTAAAGTACTTTGTACTTCAAAGTAACATAAATTTGTTGGTAAACTCAAAGGGAGCGATAGAAATAAATTTCTGTTCTTACAAAGGAGGGAGTACCAGAGCCGGCAGAACATCCATAAAAAAAGCACAGGATTGTCCTGTGCCAGTAGTTGAAATGTTTATGACAATAGGAAGCAGCCAGATTTAACCTTTCTGCTTTAGCCATACGGTAAAGGTAGTGCCAATCTCGGGGGCACTTTGTAGGCTTATGCGGCCATCGTACTTTTCAATGATCTTCTTTACAATATATAAACCTACACCTGTACCGGGGGCTTGGCTGTGAAAGCGCTTAAACATATCAAAAACCTTTGGCTGATGCTCAGGGGCAATACCTATGCCATTGTCATGGATGGAAATTTTATAGTATTGGTCTTCCAGCTCGCTTTTAACCTGTACATGTGGCGGACGCTCGGGATGGCGGTATTTCAGGGCATTGCTAAGCAGGTTATCCAGCAGGCTGCGCATGTGCTTTCGGGAGATGCAGCATATCTCTACTTCTTCCAGGTCCGCATCCAGGGTGGCTGCCGTACTCTCGTATAATAACTGGTGGTTTACCTTGAATTCTTCTATCAGCTCCGGCAGGTTAATCCAGTGAGATTCCTCTGCAGGTTCGCGCTGTATGCGGGTAATATCTGCCAGGTCGTGAATAGTTTCTCTCAGTTGGTTTACCGATTTATCAATGCGCGCATAGATGTTCTGCAGATCTTTATTTTCATTTGCCGGTATTTTAGCTTTCATCAGCTGTAGCAAGCCATCGATATTCAGGATCGGGGTTTTAAGGTCATGAGAGGCCGTATACACAAAATTATCGAGCTCCTCATTGGTACGTTCCAGCTGTTGGTTTTTTGTTACCTGATCATGTATATTGGTAGCTGTGCCAAACCAGTTTTCTATCTGGCCCTGGCTGTTTGTCATAGGCAATGCCCGGCTCAGGTGCCAGCAATATTCGCCAGATTTACTCGCAATACGTATTTTAGCCTCAAACGGAACTCCTTTTTCCACTGATTCCTGCCAGGCTGCTCTGGCCGGTACCAGGTCTTCGGGATGAACGCGACTGTTCCAGTTACTGGCAGTTGATTCCTCTTCTTTTTGTCCAGTGTAGGTAAACCACGTTTTATTCAGGTACTCTGTTTTGCCGATGGGATTTGCCGTCCAGATAATTTGTGGAATTGCATCTGACAAAAACTTATACCGTGCTGCAAGCTTTTCCAGTTCTTCGGTACGGGTTTGTACATTTTGCTCCAGCTGCTCATTGAGTGATTTTAGCTCTTCATTCAGTTCTTTCCAGCGGCGCCCGCTGGGTACCATAATAAGCTGTGGAGTAATGCGTACCAGTAGTACTGCCGTGCCGATAGAGGCCAGGGCAGTAATAATGCGTATGGCAGAGTCTGTTCTGTACCAGGGCTCCCAGATGTTAACAACATCCATGATATGGGTAGCGCCGCAGCCCAGGATAAACACAGCAAAGAGCAGGAGCATCCACATATAGGCAAAGTCATCTTCCTTGCGGCTGCGTACAATCTTGATCAGGCTCAAGGGGATCGTGAGGTATGCCAGGGCAATAATACTATCTGAAATCGCATGCGACCACATGATGTAAGGCTCCCAATAGTAACAATGGCCATGAGGCATGAAGCCTGAATCCAGCGTATCGAATAAAGAATTCATCTTAAATCTCTGCGTGATATTGGCTGAAATATACACTTAAAGATCTAAATATCTGAATAACAAACATTGCCTTTAGATATGCGGGGACGGGTGTTCAGGCATAAAAAAAGGCACCCCGCTATCTGCAGAGTGCCTGTACATCATATAACAGATTGGAGCAGAGATGTTAAATTTTAGCTTTATAAAGTTTCCGCAGAAGTGCAGCTTTTGACCTTTAAGCTTTTTTAGTTTAAATGTTCCTGCCACAGGAGGGCAACCTTTTGTACATCAGCTTTTCCATTTCGGGAGGGCGCAGCGGTATTATTTTGGTATTGCTTTAACTCCTGGCTGTATAGCTGCAGCTCTTTCCGGCTCTTTTCAATGTGCAGGCTTAAGTGGTTGTTCAGCGCTTTGAGCCTTTTAATCAGCTCAGTCATGGCTTCAGACTTATTATCCATTAAGATCAGGTTATTGTGCCTTCTTTTGTTTTTGTTAATCCTTGCTGCTGCCTTACCCGGGCTGGCTGGTGTTGTCAAGCTCTTTTGCTGCCATTTTGCCTACCCGGGCATCAAGTTCTTCTTTTATGGAGAGCGTCTCCTACTCTTTTCTGCTTAGCTCCTCCTGGGTGGCAGACATTTCTTCCATGTTCTGGCGAAGCTCTTCTTCACTTTGCTGAATTTCCTTCAGGTGCTCATTGGCTTGCTGCAGTAAGGATGCTATTTCCTCTTCCCGTTTAACCTGCTCGGTAATGTCAAAACGGATTCCAATGTATTTTACAGGTTTACCGTCTTCCCCAAGCACAGGCTCAATGGTGGCATCTACCCAATAAGTGCTTCCGTCTTTTGCAGTGTTCGGGTAGTGTCCTTTAAATACTTTTCCGGATTTGATTGTGGCCCACATTTCTTTGAATAGTTTTTTAGAGTTATCGGGATGCCGCAATATGCTGTGGGGTTTTCCAATAACTTCTTCACGGTTGTATTTGGCAACTTCGCAGAAACGGTCGTTTACATAAGTAATGTTGCCATAAATATCTGCTTCGCTCATGAGCGCAGCGGCATCTAATGCTTTCAGGTAAGCATCAAGATCTTTCTGCATTACTTCATTTTCCCGCACCTTCTGGTCTAATGTATCCATTTGCTGCTGGGCCTTGTTTAGCAGCTGTTTTTCTGCTGTTATGTTCTGAGCCAGCTTTACCACCTTCACTACCTTATTATTCATATCTAGTACCGGACCGTAAATTCCCCTGATCCAGATGGTTTTGCCTTCCTTATCTATTCTTTTAAACTCACCCTGTACAGACTCTCCGCTTTGTAGTTTTAACCAGTGTTCGCGGTATTCTGCAGTGGTGGCTTCTGCTTCCTCGATAAAGATCTTGTGGTGTTTGCCGGCAAGCTCGTTTTCAGAATATTTCATCAAATCCTGGAATATCCAGTTGGCTCTTAAGATTTTCCCCTCGGGTGTAAATTCTATTACAGCGCTTGAATTGTTGATGGCCTCTACCTGTCCCTGCAGATCGAGTTGCTTTTGCTTTTCATTGGTGATATCGAAAGCCAGTTTAATTATCTTGTAGGGATATCCTTTGCTATCAAACACCGGGGTATAGGTGGCGTGCAGCCACAATTCTTTGCCCTGCCTGGTAATACGCTTATAGTCGTTCTTGAAGCTAATACCTTGCTGTAGCTGTTTCCAGAATTCTACATACTCATCAGATTCGGTAAACTCTTTTTCGCAAAACATGCGGTGGTGTTTTCCCCTGATTTCTTCCAGTGAGTAGCCTATCAGCTTCAGGAAGGCATCATTGGCGGTATGCACGCTACCTTTAATATCAAATTCTATGGTGGCCAGGGTGTTGTCTATCGCCGACAGCTGCCCCCTCATTTCAATTTCCTTGCGTTGCATTTCCTCCTGGGTGGCCTCCATCTCCTCCATGTTCTGGCGCATTTCTTCTTCCTGTGCCCTAAGCTCCTCGGCCTGTTGTTGCGATTTCTCCAGTAACAATTTGGTTTGCTGGTTTACCTGTACGGAAATAATGGTAGAAGCAATGGTCTCGGAAACTTTCTCAAGGAACTTGATCTGGTAGGGCTGAAATACCTGGAAAGAAGCAAATTCCATAACACCCACCACTTCTTCATTAGATTTTATGGGAACGATCAATACACAATTTGGACGGGCCTCACCCAAGCCGGAGGTAATACTGATATAATCCTGCGGGATGTCTGTCAGATAAACAGTGTCTTTTTCCAGTGCAGCCTGTCCTAATAAGCCTTCACCTATTTCTATTTTTTTAATAAGGTATTTTTTCCGGTTGTAGGCATAGCTGGACAGGAGTTCCAGGTAGCTTCCGTCCTCATCTTTTTGCAAAATGAACAGGCCTCCCTGGTTGATGTTCATGTACTTTATAATCCTGGCAAGCACCTGGTTGGCTAAATCTTCCAGGTGGGTAGTATTGTTTCTAAGAATATCGCTGATTTCAGCGAGACCTACATTTTTAAACTTTTCCTGCTCTTCTTTTTCCGAGGCTTCAAGCAGGCTGCTGCGCATCTCTACCAGTGATTTACCCAGCTTGTCTTCATTGTGCAGTTCATAACTGGCGTTTAAGTTGCCCTTGCTGATCTGGCTGGCAAAGGCAATATTGTTCTGCATGTTTACCAGCTGGCTCTCCAGGGTATACTTATTTATGTAATCCTGCCTGGTTCTTTTTTGCAGCACAATACTCCACCATCCGCAGACCACACCCATCAGGGCTACCAGGCCCAGGTGGAAACCTATGGTTGTATGGCTGATGGCATCCTGGTTAATAATGTAATCTTTTACATCATAGCCATTCATTTGCAACCCAAATAAAGTGCCATGATGGGCGGCCGCAATCAGGGTGTAGGGCAACATGATCCGCCAGTCCTGGTAAATGATCAGGATAGCAATGTTGATAAAGAAGAAAAAGTGCATCTCGTACATGCCATGCATCTGCCCGATAAACTGTAGCATGAAAATGGAAAATACAGCGCTGATCACCATGCGCGAAAGCAGCGTGCCGGGAATCAGGAATTTGCACAAAAGGTAAGCTGCCAGACAGGCTCCGCCTACCCCAAAAGCAAACAGCCAGGTATCATAAAAGGATGCAATTAAAATACCCAGTATTAAGAAACCGTAAATAAAATAGCTTGTATTACGATCAGCTTCCTGGTAGCGTTCAGAAAGAAATTTTTTGTACCCGTTGCTTTTGATAGCCGTGGTTTCTGCAATAGAAATGTTCATACTTTGGTTAGAAGGTAAGAAAGTTCAGGTTTGAGGGAGTATTGTCTCTGAGCTCACAACCATAGGCAGTTGTAGCCAATGCTGATAAATTAGGTGGTGATGCCCCGGCTCTAAGGGCTTCCAGGGCAAGACGGGCATAGCTGGTTTGCTTATCGGTACAGTACCTGGACCTGTTGTAGTTGCCCCGATAGAACAGCCGCTGATTGCGATCTATGATAACGGCCTGCGTACTTGAGTAAACTCCGCATTTTTGGGCCAGGACTTCGTTTTCGTCCAGTAGCACGGGCAGCTTCACACCATAGGGCGCCATAATTTTTTCTGCCGCTACTTTGTCCTGGCTGTATTGCAGTACTACATAAAAACTAGCTTCATTTTCATACTCCTTTACCAGCGAAACAAAATGGCTGGTGTTAAAGCGGGAGCAGGGGCAGTCAGGGTTGAAGAAATGAAGCAGCACAGGTTTTTTCGGTTCCCCACCCACTACTTCCTGCAGGTCTATTGTCTCCTGAACTGGTACGGCTTTGTAATTATGAGGAACGGGCGTAGGCTTTAGATACTTTATTTCCTGCTGCCAGAATATGGTAAGTACCATTAGTAGCAGAATGGATAGCATAACAGAAAGGATTAGTTTTCTGCGCATAAGGGAGAGGGTTGAGATAACTATGACAAAAGTCATTGTTTAGACGCTGGTTAAAAAACCAATCCTCCTGCTTACCTCACGTAAGGGTTTACCCTTAGGCATCGGGGAAAACCCTTAATCCTGTTAAGAACCTACTATGGAAAAATTTTTCTCTCTAAAAAGGCCTGTGGAAGGTTTACAGGATCAACTAGTCAGGAACAATTAACACCCTTGATCAGCTAAAAAATTGGTATTCTGCAACAGAATAAAAATTTAAAAATTATAAAAAGCTGATAAATAAACCATTATGCCCAGGAACCTCAGGTAAAGTTTGAACTGCATACAAATATACTTATGAATAGTATTACTATTTTTTGAAAATATAGGATAGCTAATCTTCTAAGCAGTTTATTACATCACAGCATCGAAGGAAAATTTATGGGATATTACATGTTTTAGAAATTAGCTTCTTATTATTAATGCCGCTTTTTGAGCGATAAAGCAGTTGAATCTGCTGGTCCAGGCAAATTTGAAGCAAAAAAAGCCAACCCTTAGGCTGGCTTTTAAAGTGTTTTTTATAGAACTACTTAAGCTGTGGCGTTCCGTACAGGTCAAACTCGGAGGCATCTGTGATGGTAATATCAGCAAAATCGCCTACGCGTAAATAGTGCTGGCTGGCATCTATCAGCACTTCATTATCTACCTCTGGCGAATCATGCTCGGTACGGCCAACATAGTAACCGCTCTCCTTTTTATCGATCAGTACTTTATAGGTCTTCCCTAATTTTTGCTGGTTCAGTTCTGCACTAATACTTTCCTGCAATTCCATCAGCTCATCAGCACGCTGCTGCTTCTCCTTATCGGGTAGGCTGTCTTCCATGCCGTAGGCGTGGGTGCTTTCTTCGTGCGAATAGGTGAATACACCCAGGCGTTCAAAGCGCATACGCTCTGCAAAATCGAGCATTTCTTCAAACTCTGCTCTGCCTTCGCCGGGGTGTCCGGCTATAAAGGTGGTGCGTATGGCAATACCGGGCACTTTATCGCGGATGGTATAGATCAGCTCTTCCTGCTTCTGGCGGGTGGTACCACGGCGCATTTGCTTCAGCACTTCTGTGCTGCCGTGCTGCAGCGGTATATCCAGGTACTTGCAAATATTTGGGCGCTCGCGCATTACATCCAGCACATCCATTGGGAAGCCTGTCGGGAAGGCATAGTGCAGGCGAATCCAGTCAACGCCATCTACATCGGCCAGGCGGCTGAGCAGCTCTGCCAGGTTACGTTTCTTGTACAGGTCCAGGCCATAGTAGGTGGAGTCCTGGGCAATGAGCAGCAGTTCTTTGGTGCCGCCCTTTACCAGGTGAGTGGCTTCTTTTACCAGCTCTTCCATGGGGCGGCTGGTGTGGCCCCCGCGCATCAGGGGTATGGCGCAAAAGGAGCAGGGGCGGTCGCAGCCTTCGCTTATTTTCAGGTAAGCATAGTGGTTGTGAGTAGTAAGCAGGCGCTCGCCCACCAGCTCATGCTTATAATCGGCCTTAAGGGTTTTCAGCAGGCGGGGCAGGTCGCGGGTACCAAACCAGGAATCTACTTCGGGAATTTCCTTTTCCAGTTCTCCTGCATAGCGCTGGCTTAGGCAGCCGGTTACATACACCTTTTCTACCAGGCCTTCGCCTTTGGCATCCACATAGCGCAGAATTGTATCAATACTTTCCTGTTTGGCGTTATCAATAAAGCCGCAGGTATTGATGACTACCACATTGGCATCGTCGTTCTCTGCCTCGTGGGTAGCATCTACATTATTACCACGCAGCTGGGTAAGCAGCACCTCCGAATCAACAAGGTTTTTGCTGCAGCCCAGCGTTACAATATTTACTTTATGCTTTCTGGTATTCTTAGCTTTGGTTTTCAACGGCTCTTTCCTCTTTTTTTCTGCGAATCGCAAAATTAACATAATTTAAGTATCAGTAGGTTTCCGGAGGCCGCTCTTATTCATAACTTTGTAGCTACGCATGCGCTATTTACTCCTGTTAATCGTTTTTCCTGCACTTTTCTGGGCTTGCCAGCCCGAAGAAGCCTGCATTTCGTCAGCAACCAACCGCTTTGTGGTGGAGTTTCTGTCCGAAGATAACCCGGATATCACCACCGACGACCGCTATTTTCGCCGCATATACAGCCTGGTAAAGACCTCTGAAAACACCCTTACAGGATATGTATTCTGGGAAGACACTGCCAGAGCCAGAATTGAAAATACCTTTTTGCTGGTAATGAATCCTGATAGCGACACCACTACCTTTGTTTTCGAACACACAGCGGCAGAGGAAGGAGAGGAACCGCCAGTAGCAGATACGCTTATTTTTACTTACCAGCGGCGTTACCGGCTTATTTCACCCGATTGCCCGCTGGAGGTCACCTTCCGTGATCTTAGGCTGGTACGTACAACTTTCGATTCGGCCCAGGTAGTTAATACAGAACTTATTGAACCCAGTGATGCAACAGATGTACAGGTATTTGATTAGTATTTGCCTGCTGCTGATGCCGCTATTGGGAATGGGGCAGTCAACAAACAACACAGCAGGGCAGCAGCAGCCTGCACATGTTGATACTGCAGCTAATTTGCCTTTGCGAATTAATGGCCTGCGCGTGGGGGTGGATGTGAAATCCTGGATTCAGGGGATTGCCAGCAGCGACAGGGATGTCTATAACCTGCACCTGCGCCTGGATGCAGGCCCGGGCAACGTGGTACGCTATGGTGCCATGCTAGACCTGACCCACTCACAGGCAAACATTACAGGCGATAGCGCCACCTACTACAACAAGGGTACAGCTGTTAGAGCAGGCGTGTACCTGAATGCCATGCCCGGCGATCCCGATAATAACCTGCTAAGCATTGGCTTAGGCTATGGTCGCAGCTGGTTCGACGAAAGTCTTAGCGGTACTGTAGAAGATGTGCCTTATGGCACTTTCCCCATCAACAGAAGCTCAACCGGACTGACGGCCGGCTGGGTGGAGCTAAGTGCCGGTATGCAGGCACGGGTATGGAAGCAGCTGAACGTTGGCTACAACCTCACCCTGCGGCTGTTGCCTCACTTCAGAGACGATGAGCAGGTGCAGATCTATGAAATACCCGGTTTTGGCAACGCCAACAGAAACTCTACGTTCGGCTTTAGCTACTACCTGCTCTACCGGTTTAAGCTGTAAGGGGGGTGGGGTATGAGGTACAGGAGATACGATAATTGTTCATTGCTGGCTTCACTGTTCCATAGCAGAATGCATTGCTGTTGCTTTGTTGTCTGCTGCAGTATCTAATCATACCAAAAAGCTCATACCTTATACCCTATACCTCATACCCCGCAACTATCTGTCCCATTTGTAGTTTAGCTTCTACTATCAGAAATTTTCTATATGAGACTACGAATGGGAGGGGGCATGCGTTTGATCATCAGCCTGGTAATGGTAGTAGGTTCGCCTATCGCTTACTTTAGTATCTCGGAATATAACCCGCTTACCGAAGAGGAGCAGCGTATCAGCATGACAGCCGAGCAGGAAATAGCGCTTGGATTGCAGGCAGCTCCTGAAATGGCTCAGCAATATGCAAGTATGATGCCCAGTCACCTTAACGTTAAACTGCTATGATCTTCAGATCTATCATACAGGCTTTCCTGATATCAATGGTAATAGGGCTATGCCTGGCCTGTGAAAATACCGAGCGTAACTCACAAACTGATGCGCCCGCTCCTAATACCATGCTGGATGATAGTGTATCCAGCGAAGAGTTTAGCGTGCAGGTAAGGGCAGGGGCAGATACCAGTATACAGAGCAACAGCCTGATGGATAAGCTGATGCCCAAATGGACGGTACAGGAGGTGCTCCGTAAGATGCCTGAGGCTAAAATCACAAAAAGAGAAGCGGTGCCTAACCGGCATATAGACGGGCAGGTTGATACGCTGATCACCATCAAAAGCGACAGTACTATTTTCCAGTTTTACAGCCTGCCTGATCAGGATATGCTCCAGACCGCTACCCTCTCAAAGAGTGGTATTGCTTTTGGAGGAGGCCTTGAAGTGGGCATGAAACCACAGGAAGTGGCAGAGCGCATTGAGGCGCTGCAGGGCAAAAAAACAGTACCTCAAACCATTCTGATAAGAGCAGAGCAGGCGCCTACCTCCATTCGCCTTCGCTTCAGGCAAAACCGTCTTTCCTATATTGATTACCAGGGATATGTGGATTGATCTAAAAGTACACAGCTAAGGTGAAGGGGATAAGGAGCATGGGTGAATGAGCTGAAATAAAAAAGCCCGGGAGTAAGCCCGGGCCTTCATCTTTAGTGGTATCAGCAGGTAAAATTGCTGATCCTGCCTCTTGCATCTTATCTTTTAAAGATAGTTTCTACAAATGCTTTGCGGTCAAATACCTGCAGGTCGTCTACTTTTTCGCCTACGCCTATGTATTTTACCGGTATTTTAAACTCTTCAGAAATACCAATCACCACGCCGCCCTTGGCGGTGCCATCCAGTTTGGTAATGGCCAGTGTGGTAACATCGGTGGCTTTGGTAAACTCGCGGGCCTGTAGCAGGGCATTCTGGCCGGTGCTGCCATCCAGTACCAGCATTACTTCATGAGGAGCCTCGGGTACAAATTTTTGTATAACCCGCTTAATTTTAGAGAGCTCATTCATGAGGCCCACCTTGTTATGCAGGCGGCCGGCGGTATCAATGATCACCACATCGGCACCTTCCTTCTGGCCGGTTTCAACGGCATCGTAAGCTACAGAAGCAGGGTCGGTATTCATGCCATGCGAAACTACCGGCACGCCTACACGCTCGCCCCAAAGTTTTAGCTGGTCTACAGCTGCAGCCCTGAAAGTATCTGCTGCACCCAATACCACCTTCTTTCCATTGGCCTTGTAACGGGCTGCCAGCTTACCAATGGTAGTGGTTTTGCCAACACCGTTAACGCCCACCACCAGAATAGTATAAGGTTTTTGAATGCCCTCCGGTATGTTAAAGCCCTGTACATCGGCCGATTTGTTTTCGGCCAGGAGTGCAGCAACTTCCTCACGGAGGATTGTGTCTAATTCGCTGGTATTCAGGTAGAGGTCGCGGGCTACGCGCTCTTCTATGCGCCGAATAATTTTAACCGTGGTTTCTACGCCTACATCGCTTGAGATCAGGATTTCTTCCAGCTCATCGAGTACCTCTTCGTCAACCTTGGATTTACCTGCTACAGCTTTGCCTAACTTGGAAAAAAAGCTTTCCTTCGTCTTTTCCAGGCCTTTGTCCAGCTTTTCCTGTTTTTCTTCAGGCTTCTCCTGCCTGACTTCCGGCTTTTCCTTAAAAAAATCAAAAAAACCCATAGCTACCGCAATTATGCTTTTCCGGGGGAATATAACAAAAAAGTCCCGAACCAACGGGACTTTATGATCAATAATGATATAAGGCTTACTTCAGCACATCAACAATGCTTATTTCAGCGCGTCTTTTACTAAGTCTACCGGTACAATCTCTTCTCTAAAGGTGTAAGCACCTGTTTTAGGAGATTTCACGGCTTTGATTACTTTCGCGAAGCCTTTGGCTTCTTTGTTTTTCAGGGTTGCAACTACCTTCTTAGCCATGCTTATTTAATTTCTTTATGTACAGTTACTTTCTTAAGGTTCGGGTTGTATTTTTTCAGCTCCAAACGCTCAGTTGTATTCTTACGGTTCTTGGTAGTGATATATCTGGAAGTGCCTGGAACGTCAGTATTCTTCTGCTCGGTGCACTCCATAATTACCTGGATACGGTTGCCTTTCTTTGCCATGATGCTTTCTTATTATTGGAGATTAATCCGAATGATTAGCTTAAGGTTCCTTTTTTGGCTGCTTTTTTCAGCGTATTCAGCAGGCCATTTTTATTAATGGTACGCAGCGCCTGGGTAGATACCTTTAAGGTAATCCAACGGTCTTCTTCTGGCAGATAGAAACGCTTCTTCTGCAGGTTCGGATAGAACTTACGCTTAGTCTTGTTGTTAGCGTGTGATACGTTATTACCCGTTACTGGTTTTTTTCCTGTTATTTGACAAACTCTGGCCATGACTTTATATGCTTTAAGCTACCAATGCCTGTGATTGCTTATGGTTGTTTCAAATTAGTCTGCAAATATCGTGATATTAGTTTAAATATCCAAACCTATTTTTTATTCTGATTTGGCATATCTTTTCTAACCTCCTTTTGGCCCTCCCGCCAGGGGCAGTGCCGGCAGCCGCTGCCGCAGCAAGAGCCCCGCCTGAGGTGGTACTGTTCTGTAAATACTATCAAACCCTGGCTGTTGTAGTAAAAATCGCCTGCCTGCAGGGGCTGTGGTGCTGTTTTTCTCGATTTCAAATATTTTAGATCAAATCATGTATGCCTGCTTCGCAGCAGCTTTAAGCCACAAGATAGCTTCTTTCCGTATAAAGGCAGTAAGCTGCTGCAGGGGCAGGTTTATAATTCAGGAAAAAATATTCTGACTTTCCATGCAGCAGCTTTTCAGCTTAAAAGTTAAAACAGGAGAAGGAATATGGCATTTACAGCTTTTTATAGAGTGCTATTTTACGCTCTGTGCTGTAATCGCTATATTTACCCCATTCCCCTTTAATTGTGGAAAACGTATACAAAGCTAAAGAGCTATTTTTAGGTGGCAGGTGCGGGCTTTCGCCCAGGTGTGGGCTTTTGCCTGAGCCAGCTGCCAACAGATCTTAAATCATGAAGTTATGACTACTGAAATTCGTACCAGCCAGGAGGCAATGGAGTTAGAAAACCGCTACGGCGCACATAACTACCACCCGCTGCCCGTTGTGCTTAGCCGTGGGGAAGGTGTTTATGTGTGGGATGTGGAAGGCAGGCGATACTATGATTTTTTATCGGCCTATAGTGCCGTTAACCAGGGCCATTGTCACCCCCGCATTATTGGTGCCCTCAAAGAGCAGGCCGAAACCCTTACCCTTACTTCGCGTGCGTTTTACAACGATGTGCTGGGCGTGTACGAAAAGTACTTAACCGAATACTTTGGCTTTGAAAAGGTGCTGCCCATGAACACAGGAGCCGAAGCAGTAGAAACTGCCATCAAGATTTGCCGGAAATGGGGCTATGAAAGGCGTGGAGTGCCCGAAGCACAGGCAAAAATAGTGGTGGCGGAGGGTAATTTTCACGGTCGTACTACTACCATTATCTCTTTTAGCAATGATGAGGATGCCCGTAAAAACTTTGGACCATATACTCCGGGCTTTATTAAAGTGCCTTACAACAATGTAGAGGTGTTAAAAAAGGTATTGCAGGAAGAGGAAAATGTGGTAGGCTTTCTGGTAGAGCCAATCCAGGGCGAGGCAGGTGTGTTTACTCCTGATGACAGCTACATCAGGGAAGTGGCAGCCCTGTGCCATGAAAATGGTATCTTGTTTATTGCTGATGAAATACAAACTGGAATTGCCCGTACCGGCAGCCTGCTGGCAGTTTGTGGCAACTGCAGCTGCGAAAATAAGTGCGAGCGCCAGCCGGAGCATTACACAAAACCTGATATTCTGATCCTGGGCAAGGCTTTGAGCGGTGGTGTTTATCCTGTATCGGCAGTGCTGGCAGATAATCTGATTATGGATGTGATCAAGCCGGGCCAGCATGGCTCCACTTTTGGGGGGAATCCGCTGGCCTGTAAGGTAGCCATTGCAGCCCTGGAGGTGGTGCGCGATGAGCGCCTGATGCAAAATGCCCGTCGCCTGGGAAATCTATTCCGGGAGAGAATGGAGCAGCTTATCAGCAAAACTGACCTGATTAAGCTGGTACGTGGCAAGGGCATGCTTAATGCCATCGTGATCAACGATTCTGCAAACAGCTCTACCGCCTGGAATATTTGTGTGGCCCTGAAAGAGGAGGGGCTTCTGGCCAAGCCTACCCATGGCAATATCATTCGTTTTGCCCCACCCCTGGTGATGACTGAGGAGCAGCTGCACGAATGCTGCGATATCATAGAAAAAATAATCCTGAATTTTAAGTAATAAAGTCCTGGAAGTTGAAGCTTCGGTAACTAAATCTTCTTAAACACTGTACATCATGAGCCCTGCCTGTAGGTGGGGCTCATTTATTTTTTAACCACATGTAAAGAATTCCTGTTGTAGCAGGAGATCGTTACAAAATGAAGCTAATAAGTTTTGATCCCTACGAGTGGGCTATGCTTGGTGCAGGACTCACCCTGGTAGTTGGTGTGTGGTTGCCGCAGATTTTAGTGAAAAGGCACTTTACCATTGCCCTGCTGTATGTGCTGGCCGGCTTTCTTTTTTTCAAGATTTTTCTGATCGAAGTTCCTAATCCTTATTCGGAGACCGGCCAAAGACTTTGGGAGAAGCTTTCGGAATTTGTAGTAATCATTTCCCTGCTGGGAGCAGGCTTAAAGATAGATGCATCCCCCACCTCCGGGGAATGGAAAACTACCGGACGTTTGCTTTTTCTGGTAATGCCTTTGTGCATAGTGGCGGGTGCCTGGCTGGGTTATGCCTTGCTGGGGCTGGTGCCTGCCGCGGCTGTGCTCCTGGGAGCTGTGCTGGCACCTACCGATCCGGTGCTGGCCTCTGATGTGCAGGTGGGGCCACCCAATGAGCAGAATGATAAGGTGCGTTTTACCCTTACTTCCGAGGCAGGACTTAATGATGGTCTTGCTTTTCCCTTCACTTATTTTGCCATACGCATGGCAGAGGCAGGAGGCTTTGATAGCGACTGGCTGTTTACCTGGTTCTGGCAGGATGTGCTGTATAAAATAGGGGTAGGTGTGCTGGCAGGATACTTAATGGGCAGGGTGCTGGCTTTTCTGGTATTTAAAGTGCCAAAGGAGCGGCCTGTGTTTGCCGAAGGGATGGGCTCTATTGCTATCTGCGTACTTTTTATTTCTTATGCAGGGGCTGAGGCAATCGGAGGCTATGGCTTTCTTTCAGTTTTTGTAGCTGCTTATGCTTTTCGCAGAAGTGAGCACACCAATAAGTTTAATATCATTCTGCATGAGTTCACCTATAACCTCGAGCACGTAATTGCATCGCTGGTGCTTATTTTTATGGGGGGACTGCTGGCTTTTATGTGGCCTACACTTAGCTGGGATATGCTCTGGTATGCCCTGATCTATATTCTATTGATCAGACCTCTAATTGGCTGGGTTTGTCTGCTGGGATCCAGGGTCTGGGGCTCCCAAAGAGCTATTGTAGCATTTTTTGGTATCAGGGGTATTGGCTCTATCTACTACCTGGCATATGCACTTGCCAATTATGATTTTGGGGTATCAGAAGAACTTTGGGGTGTTGTACTGGTGGTAATCGTCGTTTCTTCCATCGCACATGGCTTCAGTGCTTACCCAGTCATGGAATGGCTGGACAGAAGGTATGGGTACGAAAAGCCGGAATCTAAAATCGAAACTACCGGCGAGGAGGAAATATAGAGGTATGGGGTATGAGGTATCGGGAATGAGCTTTGCGGTATGGGTTAGATACTGCAGCAGACAGCAACAAAGCAACAGCAATGTATCCTGCTATGGAACAGTGAAGCCAATCAGTCAATCATATGAACAGGTATCTTATCTCCTGTCCTCATACCCCATACCTCATACCCGATACCTGAAACCTCACACCTTCCTAATCATCTCAAAGCCGCAGTAAGGCTGCAGCGCTTTTGGAATGCGGATGCCTTCCGGGGTCTGGTTGTTTTCCAGCAGGGCGGCCATAATGCGCGGAAGGGCCAGGGCACTACCGTTCAAGGTGTGGGCGGGCAGATTTCCTTTTCCTTCTTCCGGCTTGTAACGTAATCTTAAACGGTTGCTCTGGTAGGTCTCGAAATTGCTCACAGAGCTTACCTCCAGCCAGCGCTCCTGGGCAGCGCTCCACACCTCCAGGTCGTAGGTGAAGGCAGTAGTAAAGCCAATATCGCCGCCGCAGAGTGTAATAGCGCGGTAGGGAAGCTCCAGCTTTTTAAGCAGACTGGTGGCGTGCAGGCGCATCTCTTCCAGAATGTTATAGGAGTCTTCCGGCCTGGCTATTTGCACAATCTCTACCTTGTCGAACTGGTGCAGGCGGTTGAGGCCGCGTACATGGGCGCCCCAGGAGCCGGCTTCGCGCCTGAAGCAGGGGGTGTAGCCAACACATTTTACGGGCAGCTCCGCTTCCTGCAAAATCACATCGCGGAACAGGTTAGTAATAGGTACCTCTGCAGTAGGGATCAGGTACAGGTTATCGGCAGTGGCGTGGTACATCTGGCCTTCCTTATCGGGGAGCTGACCGGTGCCATAACCGCTGGCTTCATTTACCAGCAGTGGCGGGGTGTATTCCGTATAGCCTGCTGCCAGGGCTTCGTCCAGGAAAAAGTTAATGAGCGCTCGCTGCAGGCGGGCACCTTTGCCTTTATAAACCGGAAAGCCGGCACCGGTAATTTTGATACCCAGTTCAAAATCGATCAGGTCGTACTCTTTTATAAGCTCCCAGTGGGGCAGGGCACCGGCACCCAGTTCGGGTTTTGCGCCGCCGCTGTCTACCTCCACATTATCGTCTGCGCCATTGCCTTCCGGTACGCGCTCGTGCGGTACATTGGGAATGGTGTAGAGCAGCTGGGTAAGCTCGTCGCTGTATTGCTGCAGCCGGTCGCCCAGTTCTTTGCTTTCCAGTTTCAGCTCGCTCACCCTGGCTTTGGCGGCTTCGGCTTCCTCGCGTTTGCCCTGCTGCATGAGCTGGCCAATCTGCTTCGAAGCCATATTTTGCTCGGCCAGCAAATCGTCCATCCGCTTCTGGGTGGTACGCCGGTTTTCGTCGAGCGAGAGTACTTTTTCAATACTTTCTTCAGCCTGCTTAAACTTTTTCTTTAAGAGACCAGTTATAACAATGTCTTTGTTATCTTTGATATAGGATACTGATAGCATGCCGTAAGGGGTTATTCCTTGCGTTAGCTGTAAAATTAACTATTTTTTCAGCTTTAAGCTTCCGGTTAAAGGCTTTTTTGGCTAAAGATAAAATTTGGCAAAAATCTTGCGAATTCGTAGCATACTAGCTATACTTGTGCACCTTTCAGACGTTCGCCGTCCCCGGGCTATAGGCAGGTAAGCTTTTCTTAAAGACCTTTAGCACCCAGTTTAGGAATAAATAATTCATCTTTTAAGGTATTTCAACCCTCGTTAGGTAGTCATTCCGACTCGTTGTTCTAACACCCGGATATGTACAAAATTGAAGAACTAAATCTCAGGCTACTTTCGGAACTGAAAGAGATTGCAGAGGAAATGGGCGTAAAAAACTACAAAAAACTGCCCAAAAAAGAATTAATCTACAAGATTTTGGATCAGCAGGCTGTAATGCCTGAGAATGCCCTTCCCAAAAGAAGAGCAGCTCCTCCTGTTCCTGTAGAAGAACCGTCTACTGCAGCAGATAGTGCTGTAGAAGAAGAGGAAGTAGTAGTAGCAGCAGATGATACTGCTGTTCAGGAAAGATCCGGTCAGGATAGACCCGGTCAGGATAGATCCGGCGGCCCCGACAAGCCTCGTAAAGAGAGGACTGGGCCGGACAGGAACAGGTCTGAGAAACCCGGTCCGGAAAGGCCCCGCCAGGAGCGGGAGCGTAGCCAGGACAAACCAGACCGTAACCAGGACAAAGCTATTTCTGCTGAAGCAACACAGGATAAGCCTGGTGCTGATGGTGCTGCCCGTGACGGACAGAACAAAGATGATCAGCAACGTCAGCAGGAGGAGGATCGCCGCCAGGCAAGGATTGCCCGCCGTGTGAACGTTACGCCTGTTGAAGAAGAACCTGAAACCAGTGTAAACGCAGAAGGCGAATCAACTGAAAGCCGTCCGCGCAACCAGCGTCCTCGTGGTGATGACCGCCGTGGCGACGATCGCAGAGGTGGTGACCGTCGCGGTGAAGACCGTGCAGAAGGACGCCGTGGTGGAGATGACCGTAGAGGTGATGACCGCCGTGGACAGGACGAAGATCAGGAAAGCCGCCGTGGCGATGCTCAGGCAGAACGTGGTGAAAGGACTGACCGTAGGAATGATCGCCCCGATCGTGGTGAAGGACGTCCTGACAAACGTGAACGCCCGGACCGCAACCGCGATCGTGATTCGGCACCACAAGAGGCAGATGCCCCTGTTGCCAATGAGAGCCGCCGGGATGCTAATGCAATTACACCTGCACCGGTAAAAGAATTTGATGGTATTGTCTCCAGCGAAGGGGTACTGGAAATTATGCAGGATGGCTATGGCTTTCTGCGCTCCAGCGATTACCACTACCTTGCTTCTCCCGACGATATCTACGTTTCTCCTTCTCAGATCAAGCTTTTCAACCTTAAAACCGGCGATACGGTAAAAGGTCAGATTCGCCCGCCAAAAGAAGGCGAGAAATACTTTGCCCTGCTGCGCGTGGAAACCATCAATGGCAAAACACCTGAAGAAGTACGCGACCGTATTGGTTTTGAGCACCTTACGCCGCTGTTCCCACAGGAAAAGCTTCGTTTAAGTACCACCTCCGGCGATTACAGCAACCGTATCCTCGACCTTTTTGCCCCTATTGGCAAAGGCCAGCGTGGTATGATTGTGGCACAGCCTAAAACCGGTAAAACGGTGCTGCTGAAGCAAATTGCCAATGCCATTGCCGAGAATCATCCTGAGTGTTACCTGATCATCCTGCTGATTGACGAGCGACCTGAAGAGGTTACCGACATGGCCCGCAGCGTAAAGGCAGAGGTAATTGCCTCTACTTTTGATGAGCAGGCAGAGCGTCACGTAAAAGTATCGAGCATTGTATTGCAAAAAGCAAAGAGAATGGTAGAGTGCGGCCACGATGTGGTAATTCTGCTAGACTCCATTACGCGCCTTGCCCGTGCTTATAACACCGTGGTTCCTTCTTCCGGTAAAATTCTTTCCGGTGGTGTGGATGCCAACGCCCTGCACAAGCCAAAGCGTTTCTTTGGTGCAGCCCGTAACGTAGAAAATGGTGGTTCGCTTACAATTATTGCTACCGCCCTGATCGAAACAGGCTCTAAAATGGATGAGGTAATCTTTGAAGAATTCAAAGGTACCGGTAACATGGAGCTTCAGCTGGATCGTAAACTTTCCAACCGCCGTATCTATCCTGCAATTGATGTGCCTGCTTCAGGTACCCGCCGCGAAGATCTGCTGATGGACAAGGAAACCCTGCAGCGTGTATGGATCCTGCGCAAGTTTATGAGCGACATGAACTCTCAGGAGGCCATGGAGTTCCTGCTTGAAAGAATGCGCGGCACCCGCGATAACGACGAGTTTCTGGTATCCATGAATGGATAACCATCTGATATAATTATTATAAGAGAGCGGCTGCCTTACCTGGCAGTCGCTTTTTTTGTGCCCGGCAATTTCTGAAATCTCTTCTCGCAACCGGAGGCGCAGCTATTGACTTTGCATATCGGTAAAGAATCAATATCTTGTGGGTTATCAGCAGCTGAGATTGGGAGATGATGTGCCAGGGAAGGCTTTGCAGTACCTGCAGCTCAACAATTGTAGTAAAAAGAAATGCCGGAAAAAAAATCTAAAACACGCCAGGCACTTAAAACTGCCCAGAATATAGCAGCTTCAATACGCAACAAAAGAAAGGTAGGGCTTCCGCCTGGCTCTATCATGTATACCGGCGAAAATGCAGATGCCCCCATCAGTATGCAGCTGTTTGCTTACGATGAGGATGGGCTTAAGGAATCTTTTCCTGAATCGCCACAGAAAGCAATTGATGCAGTTAGTAAAAATGGAACTACCTGGATAAATGTTGATGGCGTTCATGATGTGGTGCTGGTGGAGCAGATCTGCAAGCACTTCAATATTCACCCCCTTACGATAGAAGATATTGTTAGCACCCGCCAGCGGCCCAAGGTAGAATCAATGGAGGGCTACCTGTATGTGGTGCTGAAGGTACTGGAATACGATGAAGAAAAGGCCAGTGTAGGCCTGGAACAGATAAGCCTGGTGCTGGGTCCTGACTTTGTGCTCTCTTTTCAGGAACGGCCCGGAGACACCTTTGAGCCGGTGCGCAGCCGCTTACGTGCCGGCAGGGGCCGTATCAGGAGTGCAGGTGCCGATTATCTGCTCTACGCCCTTATAGACACAGTGGTTGATAACTATTTTGTAATCCTAGATAGGATCGATGAGCGTGCCGACCAACTCGAAGAGCAGCTGCTTACCGATGCCTCGAAAGAAAATTTTGATACTGTTTACCACCTGAAGCGGGAGATGCTCACCATCTGGCGATCGGTATGGCCGCTGCGTGATGTGATGTACCGCCTGGAGCGTGGCGATTTCGTCCTGATTCAGGACCAGACCCAAATTTACCTGCGGGATGTTTCTGACCACATGACGCAGATCATCGACATTGTGGAGGTAACGCGTGATCTGCTTAAGGGCATGGCCGATCTGTACCACTCTACAGTGGGTAGCCGCACCAACGAAGTTATGCGTGTGCTTACCATCATCTCCACCATCTTCATTCCCCTTACCTTTATTGTAGGGGTGTATGGCATGAACTTCGAGGTGTTTCCCGAACTAAAGTGGCGCTATGGTTATCTGTTTGTGTGGCTGGTGATGATTGGTCTTGCCATCATGATGCTAATTATATTCAGAAAGAAAAAGTGGTTGTGAGTTAGGGTTACTCCTTTCCATCTACATAATCCTGCAGGTAGGCGTACGCAGGCGTTAGCCTGCCCTCTTCCGCTACGGTTGCCCGGGCCAGAATTCCCTGCCTGTCGCCATTCTCGAAGTGGGGCATTACGTGCTGCATCAGGTCCCGGCCAAAGCTCTCGGAGGCATCGCGCGGCAGCTCGCAGGGCAGATTATCAATGGCCATTACCGTGATATTTTTTTCGCCGGAGAGGGGGGTGGCTATGCTGTCGCTGGCCGGATCATAGTCATAAATGGGCTCTATTACATTGCAGGGCTTTTTGGTAGAGGGAATGGAGCCTTCGATGTCGCAGGTAATATCGGCGATCACTTTAATCTTAAAATCTTCTGCTGCAGCTTCGTGCGGAGAGAAGAGCACAGGCGCTGCCGGGTGCCAGTAAGCAGCGGCAATCAAGAGGTCGGCCACACGGTAGAACTGCGCAAAAGATGAATCGTACAGCTCCGGATGCTGGTAGAACTCCTCCTGATCAAAACCATTATCGCTGCGGCGATAGTGGTAGTGGCGGCTGTTGAGCTGTGCGTACACTGCTTCGGTAAGTGATCCCTGCAGCAGCTCTTCCGGGCTTACCCGCCGTATGCCCATGGCTTCCAGTACCTCAATTGCTCCTATGGCCACTCTTCCGCCACCGGTTAGAATAATCTTTATGGCCGGCAGCTTTACTTTTTTGAATTCTTTTTTCAGCTCCTGGTAATCATAAAAATCGTGTGCCCGGCGCAGATCGAAGGTACCATAGCGGCGCCCCCAGGTCCAGATGGCATTATAGGCGCCTACTATGCCGGCCCATTTTCCAAAAGCTACCAGTCTGTTTCCTTCTTCGTCGGTGATGCGCTCATAATCTATCAGGCGTATGTTCCTGTTCAGGATCTCCTGCAGCAGCTGGCGGTTGTAGGACTGTTTTTTAATGGTATGAGAAAAGAAGAGATAGGTTTTGTGGGAGATCAGCTCATCCAGCGGCACTTCTTTGATGCCCATCAGTACATCATAATCGTGCATATCATCCTCCACAGCTAGTCCTGCTTCCATGTATTCCTCGTCGGTAAAGCAACGGATGTGGCTGGATTGAACGGCAATAGTAGCCTCTTTATATTGGCTGTTAAAGGTGGCTGCCTGTTGGGGCGTAAGGGGTACCCGCCGGTCAATAGGACGCTTGCCTTCGCGGATAAGGCCAATCTTAAGCATAGGTAAAAAAGCTAGTTCTGGTGTTCAGCAATACAATAAACTGCCGGAAAAGACGCTCAAATATAGTAATTTGCTACCATGAGCCCATATCTTCTCTTAGTTATCTTGTGGGTGCTGTATTTCCTGCTGCACAGCCTTTTTGCCCGCCCCTGGATGAAGGACTGGTTTTCGCGCCATCTGCGCTGGCTAATGCCCCATTACCGGCTGTTCTACAGCCTTGGTTCTTCTCTTGGCCTGCTCGGCATATTATTTTATAATGCTATTATTTCGCATGAGCGCCTGCTGCCTGAGGAGGAAACCTACCGTTATGTAGGGCTGATCCTGGCGACCTTAAGCGTTCTTGCGTTCCGGCAGGCATTCCGGGTGTATTCTTTCCAGGAATTTGTGGGCCTGAAGCCTGTGACAGAACATACTGCCGATCAGGGCGGGTTAAAAACGCATGGAATCCTGGCGCAGGTCCGCCATCCGCTCTACCTGGCTATGCTGCTGTTTATTCTTGGCTTTTGGTTCTACATGCCAACCCTTGCCAACCTTATTACAACGGTTGTGGTTATTATCTATCTCTTTGTAGGAATCAGGTTAGAGGAACGGGACCTGGAGCAGCAGTTTGGCGATGCCTACCGCCAGTACAGACAAAAAGTACCCATGATCATTCCGAAGCTTGGGAAGAAGAGGCGGGTATGATTTCACATATTCTAAACACAATGGATCTAACCCTATCAACTCATAGACTTAACTTAGCCTTAGTACAGTTAGAGGACCTGCCGGATATCCATGAATTGCATACTCTTCCGGAAACTGACCGATACAATACGCTGGGTATTCCGGAGTCCGTGGAGCAGACAGTTAACATTGTTCAGGAATGGATAGCTGCAGCAGAAGCAGAAATAAGCACCGCCTTTACCTTTAGCATCAGGAGCAAAGAAACTGATACTTTCATAGGGCTGATTGCTCTGAAATGCGGAAAACCAAAATTCAGGACCGGAGAGGTATGGTATAAACTGCATGTAGAACACTGGCGGAAAGGATATGCTACCGAAGCCCTGGAAAAAGTACTTGATTTTGGGTTTTCAAACTTAAAACTGCATAGAATTGAAGCCGGATGTGCAACAGCCAATACGGGCTCCATTAAAGTGCTGGAAAAAGCAGGTATGCTGAAAGAAGGACATAAAAGAAAAGTACTGCCACTGAAAGAGGGCTGGTCTGATAACTATGAATTTGCGATTCTCGAAGAGGATTGGGAAAATAGAAGCAATGGTAAACAACAATTATATAATAACAGCCATAGCTAATTGCCTTTCATCTACTAAACTGCTACATTAAAGGCTTTGAGGTGTAGGCATCCGGCAGTCCCTGATGTTTTGAAGGTCTATTATTCAGAGGTTATTATAAGATGAATTTAACTTATATCGTGGCAGCATTGGTCGGCTTTGTTTACCCCTTGTACTTTGTACTGACCTATCGGAAGATCCACAACAGTATCAGGTTAGACGGAAAGTACAGGCTGACAGATTACAAAAGAACTATAGTGATCTTTTGGCTGGCTACTGCGCTGATTGTGTTCAGGGCAGTTCTTCGTAACAGCCTGATTGATGATTTTTACCCTGTCTTCAATACCACTGGTATAATTTTATCGATACTGCTTGTTGCCTTTATAATTTTCCAGACAATACAGGCTAAAATTACAATAAAAACAGCCTCTGTTGTAAAAGCTAATATGGAGTACATCTACCACTACCTGCCCAAGACACCAAAGGAATTAAGGTGGTTCACCGGGCTTTCTCTGAGTGCGGGCATATGCGAAGAGATTATTTTCAGGCTTTTTCTCTTTGAATTTCTGCTGGATTATACACACATCAGCATCGCCTTAGTTGTCGTAAATGCTCTTTTCGCCATTACCCACATTGGCAGCGGCAAACAAAACCTGTTTAGTTCATTTTTTCTTGGTATTTTGTTCAGCACTATTTATTATTTTACCAACAATATCTGGATCGTCATCACGCTGCATGCTGCGATAGATGTCCATGCAGGTATAATCGGATACCGCCTAAGTCAGTTTGAGCGCCTGGAGGCCAGAAACCCTGCACAGGCTCATGTGAGTGAGTGAGCGGGTGATTGGCCACTGGGGTTAGTAACAGGAGATCATATAGTCATTGAGAATTAACAATGCCTAAGACCAGGTGCAACCTGGGCGCATTATGTGCCTGTTAACACCAGCCTTTTAAGAAGGTGAACCGGAGGGGTGTGTCAAAGCTGTTTTTTTAAGGAATTACCAATTTATCCATATGAGCAACAAACTAATGATTGCAGCCTTATCAGTGCTGCTACTGGTAGCCTGCAATAAGCCAGAGAAAGAAACCAGCCTTGCCAGCCTCAATGCATCTGAGCAGAATGTTGAAATTGTAAACAAGGTTTAAGAGCATTTTAACGCACACAACTGGACCGCGATGGCTAGTCTCTACAGCAACCCTGCTGAATTCAAAGATCCTGCCTTTGGTCTGGAGGCAGTGCCGCAGACAAGGGAGGAGATTGCTGCCAAGTACCAGGAGATGGGTGAGATGTTTCCGGATATAAAAGACGAAGTGGTGAATGTTTATCCTTCCGGCGCAAATCATGTAGTGGTTGAGTTTGTATCTTCCGGCTCGGCACCAGATGGTACGAAATGGAGCCTGCCGATATGCACTATTTTTACAGTCGAAAATGGCCTGATCACCAAAGACTATACCTACTACAACAATACCCCGGAAGAATAAAGCATCAGCACAGGCTGCCACTACTTTGTAAAGCACAACACCATGGATGCACCCCTGGTCGAGAAGGAGTACCTGCTGGAGAAATTTCCCGGCAAAGGCGGCTGGACCTACGCAGCCATTCCTGAAATTCCGCAGGATAAAAAAGCACATTTTGGCTGGGTTAAGGTGAGGGGAACAATTGATGGGCTCGAAATAAAAAGTTGCCACCTGATGCCCATGGGTGATAGCAGGCTCTTTCTGCCGGTGAAAGCCGAGATCAGGAAGAAGATTGGCAAAAAAGAAGGCGATTGGGTAAAGGTTGTGCTGTATGCCGATAATGCCCCTCTGGAGGTACCACAGGAGCTGCTGCTTTGCCTGCAGGATGAGCCTCAGGCACGCCAGAATTTTATGCGCTTTACAGAGGGGGAACAAAAAGCTTATATAGACTGGATCTACAGCGCAAAAACTGAAGATACCCGGGTAGCGCGCATTGCCAAAGCCATTGATGCAATTTTAAACAACCTAAAATTTACCGACAGGGCATAGCCCTGTACTATTTTTTTAACCCCTATGAACAATTCAAGCAGACGAATGATGGGCTTCGCAGCCATTGCCCTGATACTCCTGGGCATCAGCTCCTTTTTCATTAAAAATGAGTGGACCCCCCTGCTCGACAAAGATTTATCTAAGTGGGAGGTGTACCTTAGCTACCGCCATAACACCGCTTATGCCGGTGATATGCCAACAGATGCCAGTGGTGCAGCGGTAGCACCTATTGGGTATAACAAAGATGAAACCCAGGTTTTTTCAGTTCTGGAAGAAGGAGGGGAGCCTGTTTTAAGGGTGAGTGGTGAAATTTACGGCTGTGTTTTCACCAGGCAGGAATTTGAGAATTACCATCTGAAGCTAAAGGTAAAGTGGGGTGAAAAGAAGTGGGAGCCAAGAATGGACAAGCTGAAAGACTCCGGCATTTTATATCACTCTGTTGGCGAGGCAGGTGTGGATTACTGGCGTGCCTGGATGCTCTCGCAGGAATTTCAGATCATGGAGGGCCACATGGGCGACTACTGGAACATTGCAAACTCGGCAATTGATATCCGGGCTTTTATACCGGAGGGAAGAATGAATACAGTGGCAAGCGCCCGACAGGCTTTTGTGCCTATTGGTTCCGGCAAAAGCATCGATAGTTTTTGCCTGCGCAGCGAAGACCACGAAAGTCCCAGGGGTGAGTGGACAGAGCTGGAGCTGATCTGCTTTGGAGACAAGAGCCTGCATATTGTAAATGGCCATGTGGTGATGGTCCTGCAGAACTCCCGCTATGTGGAAAATGATAAAGATATTCCACTCACCAAAGGGAAAATACAGCTGCAAAGTGAGGCGGCAGAGGTTTTTTACAAAGATATTAAGATCAGAAGCATCAGCGAAATGCCTAAAAAGTATGCTTCTTATTTTAAGTGAGTGCATTTAGGTTGCACCTGCCAGTTTTTTAAAACCTGAAGGGTGTGGGCGGTAGCATAAATACAAAAGCCTCTGCTGAAAAGCAGAGGCTTTTGTATCAAAACAGTATAGGTATTTTTATGATTACTGCTCAAAGAACTGGCCCAGCACCGAACTGCTACCTTTATCGCTGTTCCCGCCATTAGGGAGCAGGGCCTGAATAAGCTTGCGCACAGGCATGCTCTGCAGCCATACAGTACCGCTGCCGCTTAGGGTTGCCAGGAAAATACCCTCACCACCAAAGATCATACTCTTTAAGCCGCCGGCACGTTCAATATCATAGTTAATAGTAGACTCGAAACCTACTATACAGCCGGTATCTACCCGCAGGGTTTCGTTGTTGAGCTGCCGCTTAATAATGGTGCCGCCTGCGTGTATAAAGGCAAGGCCATCGCCCTGCAATTTCTGCAGAATAAAGCCCTCGCCACCAAACATGCCACTGCCCAGCTTTTTATTGAAGGCAATAGATATCTTGGTGCCCAGCGCGGCACACAGGAATGCATCTTTTTGCACCAGCAGCTCGCTGCGGTACATGCTCGACAAATTTACCGGTACAATGGTGCCCGGGTAAGGGGCCGAAAATCCAACTTTTGCCTTGCCGGAAGCCCCGCGGCCGCCGCGGTTGGTAAAGTGGGTCATAAAAAGCGATTCGCCCATGATCCAACGGGAACCAGCCTGAAACAGCTTGCCTAAGATACTGGAGCTGGCATCGGAGCCATCGCCCATTTTGGCATCGAACTGGATGCCGTCTTCCATATAAAGCATGGCGCCGGCTTCGGCAATAACGGTTTCTCCAGGATCTAGCTCAATTTCTACAACCTGAATACTTTCTCCTATAATGTTGTAATCGATCTGGTCGGAAGGGCGGTACATAGCTTATTCTTCTGATTGGTTATCTTTTGGGATCTTCTTTGGTATTTTGTTCTTTTTTTTATCCTGAATAAATTCAAGATCCTCTCGGTCGCGCAGCTTTTTATCATCCACGTTCTTGTTTAAGAACTTGTTGATATCGTCGATGCTCATGGTAGACCTGATTTCGCCAAATGTATCGATCTTGATGTCGAAACCATTTAGCTCATCATTTACCTTTGGTGACTCCTTTTTTGAAGGTTTGTCTGATTTATCTCCTTTTTCGGGTTTACGTGCCATAGCCTATAATCTTTGTAGTAGTATACTAAAAAACAGTTCGTAGGATTAATATAAAACTGTTTTAGTGGAATTGTACAATAATGCCACTACTAATACAACTATTTTACAGGTATTTGTTTTTTATACTGCTTTGAAAGTAAAGCTTTCTTCAGAGAGCTTAGTGCAAAACAGAGCAATTCAGGTCTTGTAAATCGATTTTTAAGGTAGCCTGAACTAAAATAGGCTGTATGAGCATCAAAGTAAATTTTGAATATACCGAACGGTGTATAAAGTTTATGAACGGTTTTGATCATGAAGTACAAACAAATAAAGAGTTTGCCTTATAAACCAGAAGCCCCTCTTACATAAAGTAAAAAGGGCTTCTGTTATTCAGTTGTATTTGTACTGTTAAGTGCCATGGGCATGCGCCATGGCTTTAGCCATTCACATGTAATTGATGCAGGGCTTTGCGCAGGCGTTCTGCTGTTTCTTCTTTTCCGATTATTTCAATCATATTCATCAGGTCAGGGCCAGAGCCCATGCCAGTCAGCGCAAGGCGTACTGCCTGCATCACACGCCCGATCTTTACATTATTTTTATCGAGCACCTCCTGGAGCAGGCTTTTGGCCCCATCAGCCGTTAGTGCACTGCTGCTGTTTTCCACTGCATCGGCAAACTGCTCAATAATAAGGGCTGCCTCGGCATTCCATTTCTTGGCAGCAACGGCCTCATCGTAGCGGGCAGGGCGTATAAAATAGACGGCTCCGTCTTTCCAGAGGTCTTGCGGAAATACCGCCCGCTCTTTTATCTCCAGTGCTACCTTTTTTGCTGTTTCGGGTGAGTAATCTACCTCATTCTTATCCAGCTGCTCCTGCAGCATCGCCGTCAGCTCCTCGTCGGAGCGCATGCGCAGGTACTGCTGGTTGTACCATTTAGCTTTGTCGATATCGAATTTTGTGCCTGCTTTGCCAATACGTTCAATGGAAAATGATTCAATCAGCTGGGGCATGGTGAAGAGCTCTTCGGTGGTGCCCGGGCTCCAGCCTAAAAAAGCCAGGAAGTTCACCATGGCATCGGGCAGGTAACCTTCTTCGCGGAAACCAGCCACCTGCTCGCCACCGTTAGGGTCTGTCCACTGCAGCGGGAAAATAGGAAATCCATGGCGTTCGGCATCACGCTTGCTTAATTTACCATTGCCATCGGGTTTCAGGATCAGGGGCAGGTGCGCAAACTGCGGCATTTGCTCCTCCCACCCCAGAAATTTATACAGCAGCACGTGGATAGGCGCAGAGGGCAGCCACTCTTCGCCACGAATTACGTGCGAAATCTTCATCAGGTAATCGTCTACCACATTGGCCAGGTGGTAGGTGGGCATGCCATCGCTCTTCATGAGCACCTTATCATCCAAAGTGGCAGAGTGCACCATTACCCAGCCCCGGATCATGTCATTGAGCCTTATTTCTTCCTTGCGGGGTACTTTTATGCGGATCACATAGGGCTCGCCGCTGGCAATACGTGCCTCTACCTCTTCGGGAGGCAGGGTAAGGCTGTTGCGCATCTGCATGCGCGAAAGGGCATCGTACTGGGGGTTGGCAACACGGGCAGCCTTCAGGCGCTCACGCATGGCCTCCAGCTCTTCGGGAGTATCGAAGGCATAGTAGGCCTTGCCCTCGTTTACCAGCTTCTGTGCCCATTCCAGGTAGGAAGATTTACGTTCGCTCTGGCGGTAGGGGCTAAAGGGGCCGCCTTTCCATGGACTTTCGTCCAGCTCTATGCCGGCCCATGCCAGTGCTTCCTGTATATATTCTTCGGCACCGGGCACATAGCGGGTCTGGTCGGTATCTTCTATGCGAAGAATCATGGTGCCTCCGGTTTTACGGGCAAACAGGTAATTGTACAGGGCGGTTCTAACGCCGCCAATATGTAAAGCCCCGGTGGGACTGGGGGCGAATCTTACTCTCACTTCTTTGTCCATGCTGCTCAAATTTGCTGCAAATTTATAAAATTAAAATGGTGTGGAAAGGTCGGGCCTCACCACACTTCTTTAGAGAAAAGTACCTTCTCCAGCTCCTGCCTGCTTCTGTTAACCTGAAAGCTAAAGTTTTTGATGGCTATGATGTATTGTACGCAGCCAGTGCCAAAAGCAATGCCTGCATAGAGCCAGGCCTGATGGTATATTAAAAAGAACAGGGTTAGCAGCAGGCACACCACCGACCAGAAAATAAGAAACATCGCGGTAGCGAAAAAAAGGCGGTAGCTTACAAACAGCAGACTACCTACAGAAGTGGTTTCCAACCGGCCCAGGAGCAGGGGCAAAAAGTTCTCGGGCTTTTGCACCCTTCTGCTAATGCGAAAGATGCCTTTCTTTACAACGCCATTGAACAGGAAACGTTTTTCTTCATTAGTGCTAAACTCATATTCTCCGCTTATAGGCCGCGTATGGACACGCATGCGTTTCAGGGCCTCATCTGCCGTATAGGGAAGCACAAAAGTTTCCTGCTTGTAAGGAAACAGCTGCATCAGGCCACGGCTATGCAGGAAATTTCCACACGAACATCTTTTGGCAGGCGACTTACCTCTACAGTTTCGCGTGCCGGCGGCTGCTGATCAGAAAAAAAACTGCCATACACGCCATTGATGGCGCCAAAATCATTCATGTCTTTGATGAAAATGGTGCACTTGGCCACATTACCAAAGTCCATACCTGCTGCTGTTAAAATGGCTCCCAGATTTTTCATTACCTGGCGGGTTTCCTCTTCAATAGTACCTTTAACCAGCTCGCCGCTGCCGGCAAGCAAGGCAATCTGGCCCGAAACATAGAGGGTATCTTTTACGCGAATTGCCTGGCTGTAAGGACCGATTGGGGCGGGGGCCTGTTCGCTATAGATTACGCTTTTGCTCATTTTGGGTAGAGTTAGTAGATAAAAAAGCTTATTTTGGCCAAAAATACTCTATTTATGCTAATACTGGTGACAGGACCCGCTCAAATGTTGGCCGAATTTCAGGAGCGCTATGGTCAGCCCGATGAGGTAGTATATCATACGGTAGAAGCCTTGCCGCAGGCAGAGCTGCTAAAAGCCGATGCCATTTTTGATTTCTGGCTTGATTCTTTGCCCGAACGCATGCTGCAATACCAGCGGCTGGATAGCCTGATGCTTTTCTGTAATGTTCCAAAATTATGCCTGGCAGAGCTGCAGTACCGCTATGGCAGGCCCTCCTGTTCACTGGCAGGGTTTAACGGCCTGCCCGGCTTTGTGAATCGCCCGCTGCTGGAGCTAAGCCTGCTTGATCAGAACGATCTGCCCCGTCTGCAGTCAATATGCAGTGCTTTAGGAGCCGATTTTCGCCTGGTACAGGACCGGGTAGGCATGGTTACCCCCCGGGTGGTGTGCCAGATTATAAATGAGGCCTACTTTACGGTGCAGGAAGGTACCGCCACCCGCGAAGATATAGACCTGGGTATGCAGCTGGGCACCAATTATCCCATGGGGCCTTTTGCCTGGTGCAATAAAATAGGGGTGAAGCATGTGTTTGAACTTTTGCAGGCCGTGCTGCTGGATACAGGCGACGAACGTTACAGAATCTGCCCCCTGCTGAAACGGGAGTACCTGTTGCAGGAAGCTTCCGAGCGGGCTGCCATGTAAATAAGCCAGTCCAGCCCGGTTTAATTTTTAGCCTGTTCTTCATTTTGTGCCTCCAGGGTTGTCTGCTGTTCCACAGTAGTAGGTTGGTCAACCTGTGCTGCAGGGTCTGTACTGCACAGGCGGCAGCGTAGTTCGGGCCATGCAGCACTATGTAATATTCTTATCCTGTAGTAAAGATTCTTTCAGGACAAAAGATGCGTTTTAAAGCATCCAAAGCCATTTTTCGTTAAATACACGCAAAGATTTCATATCTATTTATATGGATTTTTTGTATGTCTGCCTTTCTTTTCTGCCAGCGTAACAGCATCCGGGACCGGAAAACTACTGTTGCAGGGAAGGAGAATTTTGTACTTTACCTGGCTAATAGATTTGATCGTTGCAACGGGTTTTTTGTGCTGCTAACTTGAATTGTGTTTGTTCAAACAACAATTCAAATCATGAAGTACCAAAAAGCAGGGTTTTTAACAATTGTTGCCCTTCTGTTGCTATTAGGAAGCGGTAACGTGCTGGCAAAAGACTACACCTACCACACGGTGTTCGTTTACAACTTTACCAGATACATTGAGTGGCCGAGTGCAGGCAATGAGACAGTCATTGGCATACAGGGAGGTGATAAAGATGCCCTGATGGCCTTTGAAAAAATGGCCCAGAGCAAATCTATGGGAGATCGTAAATATACCGTTAAGGTAATTTCGAAACCGGAAGATGCCGCCGCCTGTCATGTGATCTTCATTCCTGATAAAGAAAGCGATAAAGTAGGAGCTTATTCTCAAATGTACAGCAGCGCTCCTAAACTGATCGTTACCGAACGGAACGGATTAGTGAAGAAAGGATCAATGATCAATTTCGTGATTGTAGACGGCAAAATGCGTTTTGAGCTGAATCAGGAAGCAATGGATAAAACCGGCTTAAAGGTTTCCAGCCAGTTGCTAAGCTTGGCCATTGTGGTTTAAGGCAGCAGATCCTTTCCTTTCTAAAAACCCTACAAGACAAAACACAGCCCGCAGGAGCGGCTGTGTTTTTTTTTATGTTGACCAGAAAGCGGCCTGGCTTGCGGGGGCATTGCTGCTTAATTTTTATGGTCTGCTTTCAGTTCAATAATAAAGCGGCTTCCTTTGTCTTTGCCATCGCTTTCTGCCCAGATCTTGCCTTTGTGCTGCTGTACAATTTTCTTTGCTATGTAAAGCCCCAGGCCTGTAGAGCTTTCGTTGGCAGTTGGTGTTGCACTTAAGCGTGAGTATTTGCCAAATAGTTTTTTATGGTCTTCTGCGGTAAGTCCCTGCCCGTTATCACTGATGGCTACCCTGGCTGTGCCGTCTGTTTGCTCTAGCGTAACGTCAATAGCACTCCCGGAGTCAGAATATTTAGAGGCGTTGCTGATCAGATTATCAAGTACAAGTTTTAAACGAAACGGATCTGCCTGCAGCCTTACACTCTTGGATATATCGGTTGTGAGTGACTGATTCTTTTTAAGAAGGCCTGCTTTGTTTTCTTCTATAGTTTGCCACAACAGCGATGATAAATTTACATTTTCCAGCTTAAGGTTTGTTTCTCCGCTTGTGTTCAGGGAGGTGTCTAACAGGTTTTGAACAACCTGGTTGAGCGTTTTTGCTGATTTATGGATCAGACCGGTATAGGTGAGTACACTCTCCTTGTCTGATATTTCCATCTCAATAAGGTGTGCCAGTCCGCTGATGTTATTTATTGGATTTTTCAGGTCATGTACCGTCATGTTCAGCATTTCATTTTGTGCACCCAGGGCTTTGCGGGCAGAGAGCCTGAGCTCAAGCTCCTCCATCACCAGACCAGCAAGCTGAGCCAGTATAGAGCGTTGCTCTGCGGAAAAGCTGCGTGGGGTATGATCAACAATGCAAACAGTGCCAACCCGGTAGCCATCGTGTGTGGTAATGGGGGCACCGGCATAAAAGCGGAGTCCGAATGCACCAGCCACCAGTGGGTTGTGCAGCAGGCAGGGGTCGTCGTTTGCATTTTCAAAAACGGTAACACCTTCTTCCAGCACTGCCAGCGAACACAGACTTACACCACGATCCACACTTTTGGTATCGCCCATGCCCCTGTTAGCCTTAAAGAAAACGCGCTTCTGATCCACCAGGGCAACAAGTGCAATCGGAACTTTAAAAATAGACTGGGCCAGTGTGGCTATTTTATCAAAAGCACCCTCCGGTGGTGTGTCGAGTATTTCATAACGGTATAGAGCCTTTAGCCTTGCTTCGTCATTTACCGGTACAATCTCTTTGCCAAACGTATTCCTGATCATTTTTATACAGCTTCCTTCTAGGTTGCAACATTGTTTGGCTAGTATTGATTCTGAAAGGCTGGTTTTTTTTAGGTTTCTCGGGTAGATTGATGATACAGGGTAAGGCCGGCAATAGGATTTTCCAGAATATGATGCACCCTTAGTCCCATGTCTGATGCGGCCTTGCGCAATACATCAGCATAGTGGTAGGCTACCGAGCCAACAAAGTGCAGCTTGTGCTGCTGGTAATCGGGGTATTTAACCACATTGCGTTCCAGGAAGCTCTTAAAGCTGTTATACACCTGGCGGTAGCACCAGGGATCCTGCAGGTTGTTGTGCAGAAAGCGGGCAAATGAAGCAATATAAGGTTTGGGAAAGGGTTGGCGGTAAATTTTGTCCAGCACATCTTCCGCAGTAATATCGTGCTCCTGTTTAAAGAGCTGGCGCAGGTGATCGGGCATATCGTAGCGCAGGTAATCGGCCACAACACGTTTGCCCAGATCAGAACCACTGCCCTCATCGCCCATGATCCAGCCCAGGGCATATACGTTGTGGGTAATTTCGCTGCCATCATAAAAACAGGAGTTGGAGCCGGTACCCAATATGCAGGCAATCCCGGGTTCTGTACCACAGAGGGCACGGGCGGCTGCCAGCAGGTCATGTTCTACCACTACGGCCACATCGGGGAAAACCTCTCGAAAGGCCATGCGCACAATGCTTTTACTTTTTTCTGAGCTGCAGCCGGCACCGTAAAAATGGATGCTGGCCGGTTTGTTGCCGGCAGGTAGCTGCGGGAGCAGCTCGCTTTGTACAAGGTCTTTGATTTCTGTTGCAGTCTGGTGGTGGGGGTTATAGCCACTGGTGCGTGCCTGGCTAATACTACCATCTGGCTGCAGCATCCTCCACTGAGTTTTGGTTGAACCGCTGTCGGCAATCAGTATCATATCTTACGCTTTTAATTTTCCTATTATAACAAATTTATCGAACACCTTGTCTGTATGAGGTGCATCCTTTAGTTCATGGGTAAGATCCTGACCAGCCCAATGCTCATAATGTTTGCCGTTGCGCCACAGGCGCGAAGGAGCCACATCATAAATGAACCCCTGATAGGCGCACCATATCTCGGGGCGGTCCTGCCCGTTGCGCAGCGCCAGCTGAGCTTTGGTATATTCCTTCAGCATTCTTTTGTATCCATCATCAGGCCTGGGGGTTGCTATGCTCGAAATCCTTCACCAGTGTATGCAACAGTTTCAGGGGCGCTAAGTTAGTCTGGATGCCTAAGAGCTCCTGGGCCTTGTCGGCCATTACCTGTACAGGCTGTGTATTGCCGGTTAAACGATAGTTACGTAAAGTTTCCCTGATTAGTGCGATGTCTTTTTCATTAAGGCGGTTAACCTGTGGAAACTGCACCTGGTATTCATTTTCCTGCGCCAGCTTATAGAGTTGCTGTTCAAAATTATACTGCTGATTGCGGTATTTTACCACCGTAGTGCCCGCAGCTAAATCGCCCAGCCGCTGGCCTTTGCCATTGATGAGAATAGTAATTATGGCCACCGACCCATACAGCCAGATATCCAGTGGCCTCAGCAGCCAGCGCAGCAGGTAGCTGCCAATACCTGGTTGTGTACCATCGAGCCGTACTACCTTCAGGTGGAGCTGGCGTTTTCCCAGGCTCTGGCCGTTCAGCAGTATTTCGCACAGCAGGTGGTACAGAAAAGGTGGAAGAATCAGTAAAATATTAAGCCAGGTAGGCATTTCCGATACCTCAGTATTCACCAGAAACAACACAACATAATAGGCACCCGTTAGCAGCGAGTCTAACAGATAAGCACCAATACGGTCGCCCAATCCCGCAACCTCATAGTCGATCAATACATTTTGGGTGGTTTGTATCCCTACTTTCTGCATCTTTTGTTACCTTGTACGCTCAGAATTTAACAAATGTATGCGCGAGGCCGTATTTGTCAAAACTAATTATCCAAAATGGAAGTCTTTTGAGGCAGTAATGCAAAAAAATAAGGCAGCCACGCCTGATGAGCTCGCTGAGCTCTTTGTGCAGCTAACTGATGATCTTGCCTTTGCCCGCACACATTATCCTGAGAGTGATATTACCCGCTACCTGAACAACCTGGCTGCCGGGGTGCACCAGCGCATTTACCGCAATAAAAAAGAAGACCTGGGCCGCTTTGTGAGCTTCTGGACCCGGGAGCTGCCCCTGCTGTTCCGGGAAGCGCGGCGTCCGCTGCTGTATTCTTTTCTGATCTTTATTATTTCTGTTGGCATCGGCATCCTTTCTTCTGAATACGATACCACCTACGCCCGCCTGATCCTGGGAGATGGTTATGTGAACATGACGCTGGAAAATATTGAAAAAGGCGATCCGATGGCCGTGTACAAAGATGAGGAAATGCTTAGCATGTTTGCAGCCATTGCCTTTAACAACCTAAGGGTTGCCCTTACTATTTTTGCCGCCGGCCTGGTGCTTTCTGTAGGGGCAGGGCTTATCCTGTTTTACAATGGCGTAATGGTAGGGGCTTTTCAGTATTTCTTTTTGCAAAAAGGGCTGTTCTGGACTTCCTTTCTCACTATATGGGTGCATGGTACGCTGGAGATGGCCTCCTTTATTATTGCCGGGGCTGCCGGCCTGGTGGTGGGCAACAGCTTTTTGTTTCCGGGCACCTACCCGCGCATAGAATCCTTTAAGCGGGGTGCCCAAAAAGGCCTGAAGATGCTGATTGGGGTACTGCCCATTATTGTGGTGGCGGCAGTGCTGGAATCTTACATAACACGCTTTACTGACTGGCACTGGTCCATAAAAGCAGTAATTATTCTTACATCTGCTCTGTTTATGCTCTATTACTTTGTAATTTATCCCTCTCAATTAGAACGCAAAGAGGATGCCGGAGCCGTACATTAATTTTAAGCGGGAGCGAAGTTTTGGAGACAAGATCAATGCTACGTTTGCCTTTCTAAGCCAGAACCTGAAACCTATCGCCAAAAGCGCCCTGTACATTGCCGGGCCTTTTGCCCTGATCACTACCCTGGTGCTGCAGGCCTACCAGATACGTAATTTTGGCGATTTTTCCGGAACACTTTCAGGTGGTGATGCCTCCGGCGCCGCTGGCATGTTTACCTCTGCAGCCTGGCTCTCATACCTGGGCATTTCTTACCTGGTTATTTTTGCCATGGTTGCCCTTACCATTGCCCTGGCACAACGTCATATCAAAGCTTATATAGAAACTGGCAATGCCGCTATTGAGGCTGGCAACCTGGCTAAAACCATCTGGCGTGATTTTCTTTCGGCACTAAGTGCTACCATGGGCATCGGTGTACTGATGTTTATTACCATGATGGTGATCATTGTACCCTTTTCGCTCCTGATTGCTGGTTTGCAGGCGCCTTTTCTGGCTGTTTTAATGGTGCTGGTTATGTTTGTGGGTATGCTGGTGGCAGGTTCTGCCATGATGCTGATCTATCCAATCCTGAATTTTGAAAAGACTAACTTCTTCGATGCCATAGGCAGGGTGATTGCGCTGAACTCGGGTAAATGGTGGAGTACTGCAGGCCTTGTGTTCATCACCTCCACTATTCAGTTCGTCATCATCATGGCTCTTTCCATACCGGTTTATGCCATTACCTTTTACCAGATGTTGCATGGCGGTTCGCTAGAGGATGTGCTTGCCCAGTCGAATCAGTTCAGCTGGTATACTCTTTTTAGTGCCCTGGCATCCATAGTGTACTCTGTTGGTTTAACACTTATAGGCAGTATTATGCTTATTGCGGTTACGCTACAGTATTTTAACCTGCGCGAAAGGCGGGAGGCCAGTGGTTTGCTGGAGCGCATGCAGTCCTTTGGTGTAACCCAATCGGTACATGAGGAAGAAGAGCAATACTAAGCCCCTGCTGCATGTTCTGCTGTACCTGCTGATGGTACTGGTGCCTCTTTTTGCCTTTGCACAGCCTGACTCAACAAGCGCTGCCCTTAGGGAGCCTCAATGGGAGGAACGCTATTTTTCTGCCGAAAAGCTGCAGGAGCTGCAGGAGGATGATCGGCTTGTTTATGAAATAGAAGTGGCGGAAGATGACTCCTGGGGCCGCATTAAAAGATGGTTCTTTACAAAACTTTCCCAATTATTCGGCGGTGCATCCAGCAGCGGCCTGCTGGATGGGATGGTGTATGTTGTATGCATTGGTGCAGGCATTTTTATCATTTTCCGCTTTCTGGATGTTGATCTCACCAGCCTGGTGCAGCGCCGCGCGGTGGCACCCTCCATTGGTGTAAACGAGGGCATTACAGAAAATATTCATGCCCTGGATTTCGAAAAGGAAATTGGTAGCGCTGTAGAGCAGCAGGAGTTTAAACGGGCAGTTCGCCTGCTGTACCTGGCTTCTTTAAAACGACTGGCAGATGCCGGCCTCATCAGGTTTGAACCCGGAAAAACCAACCGGCAGTACCAGCGCGAATTACGCTCGCCCCAATGCAGCAGTCGCTTTGCCAGCCTGGGACACGTTTTTGAATACGCATGGTATGGCGATTTTCCGGTGAACGAACAGCTGTACCAGCAGGCAGAACAGGAGTACCGGGAGCTTAGCAAACTGGTGGAGGTGCGGGTATGAGCAGGCGCAGAATACTGATACTGGCAGGCGTAGTGCTCCTGTTTGTGGTGATAGAAATGCTGATGCCCAGGCCCCTGAACTGGACCCCCACCTATTCGCATCGTGATAAAAACCCATATGGCGCCTATGCACTGGCACAGCTGTTGCCGGGTCTTGTTGCTCCTGACAATCTCCGTATACAGTCTGTTACCCTCTACGAAACCGACTCTGTACAGGAGTCGCTGAACCTGCTGGTGCTGTCGGAAGAGTTTCTGCCCGGGGAGGAAGACCTGGAAGTGCTGCTGCGCCGGGTTTCCGAAGGAAATCATGCTTTTATCTCGGCACAATTCTGGAGTGAAGAGTTTACAGATACACTGGGCTTTTCTTTTGCGTATGATTTTCAGCTGCCTGCACAGGTAGGGGGGCGGGAACGCGACAGTACTAACGTACGTTTTACACAGGCAGGCTTGCCCCGTCAGCGCTTCCAATTTGCCAACAGCGTGCTGGCCTCTACTTTTGACAGCCTGCCTGCTTCCGCTACGGTACTGGCAAAAACAGACAAGGGTGCGGTAGTGCTTGCTTCAGTACCCTGGGGAAGGGGCACCATATTCCTCTCCAGTACCCCTTTGCTGTTTACCAATTATTTTCTGATGCAGGAGCAGAGCCGCTCCTTCAGCGAAACAGCCCTGAGCTACCTGCCCCGGCAAACCCTTTTCTGGACAGAATATTATCATTTAGGACGCATGGAAGCCAATACGCCCCTGCGTTTTGTATTAGAGGAGCCTGCCCTGCGCTGGAGTTACTACCTGGGCATGGGTATTCTTCTGGGCTTTGTACTCTTTAGCTTAAAGCGCCGGCAGCGGCCCATTCCGGTGGTGGCGCCACCTGCCAATACCAGTCTTCAGTTTGCAGAAACAGTTGCACGCCTTTACTACAGCCAGGGCAACCACCTGGATATTGCCCATAAAAAAATAAGCTACTTTAAGGAGTGGCTGCGGGAGCGCTACCAGATGCCTGCCGGCAACATTGATGAAGAATACCTGCAGCGACTCTCCCGCAAAAGCGGCAAACCCGAAGCGGAGGTGCGCAACCTGTTTAGCTATATAGAACGCATTCAACAGCAGGCAGCTCTTTCGCCAGAGGACCTGCTGAAACTGCAACATAAATTAGAATCTTTTACCCAGAACTAGATGGAAGATATACAAACACCTTTTGCCAATCGCATTAACCTGGAAGAACTGCAGAGCAGCATGGCTCAGATCCGTGCGGCTGTGGGCTCAGTGATAGTGGGGCAGCAGGAAATGGTAGAGCTGATGCTGGTAGCCCTGCTGGCCGAGGGGCATGTGCTGCTGGAAGGGGTACCGGGGGTGGCCAAAACATTAACGGCAAAGCTCCTGGCAGCGGCCATAGATACTGGTTTTTCGCGCATTCAGTTTACCCCGGACCTGATGCCTTCTGATATTCTTGGAACTTCAGTTTTTAATGTAAAAACTTCTGATTTCGAATTCAGGAGCGGTCCCATTTTTAGCAACCTGGTGCTAATTGATGAAATTAACCGGGCACCGGCCAAAACACAGGCGGCCCTTTTTGAGGTAATGGAAGAGCGGCAGGTAACCATGGATGGCAAAACCATGCGCATGGGCGAGCCCTTTATGGTATTGGCTACCCAAAACCCGATAGAGCAGGAGGGTACCTACCGCCTGCCCGAAGCTCAGCTGGACCGTTTCCTGTTCCGCATCGATGTGCCATACCCGAACCTGGACGAAGAGGTGCTGATCCTGCAGGGGCATCATGAGCGGGGTAAGGGTTTTTCGGCTGCGGCCGTAAAGCCTGTGCTGGGGCCGGAGCAGATTGCCAGCGCTCGTGCTTCTGCCCGGCAGGTGCATGTGAGCCAGGATTTGCTGCGCTACATCGCCCGCCTGGTTACTACCACCCGTGCCTATCCCGATCTGTACCTGGGCGCTTCACCACGGGCATCGGTCGCCATCCTCACTGCTGCCAAGGCCTATGCCGCCCTGCAGGGACGCGATTTTATTACCCCCGAGGATGTGAAGTGGCTGGCCATCCCTGTGCTGCAACACCGGGTAGCCCTAACGCCAGAGCGCGAAATGGAAGGTCGCAAAGAAGCAGATGTGCTCAGGGAAATGATTGAAACCGTAGAAGTACCCCGCTAGTGGATTTTATCCGGTCACTCTACCTGCAGCGGCGCTTCTGGATAGCCGCCCTGGCCCTGGTTGCACTAGGGCTGGCAGGTTTTCCGCTGCCCTCCCTCTTGTTCTGGTCTAAAACCGGTTTTGGCATCCTGATGCTCCTACTGCTGGCCGATATACTGGCCCTCTACCGCCTGCGGCAGGGTATGGAGGCCACCCGGACCACCGCCGACCGCTTCTCTAATGGCGATGATAACCCCATACAGCTGGAGCTAAGCAACCGCTATCCTTTTGGCATTAGCCTTACCATTATCGATGAGGTGCCGGAGCAGTTTCAGGCCCGCGATCTGCAGTTTGCGCTGCAGCTGGCGCCCGGTGAGCAAAAGCGCCATACGTACTTTCTGCGTCCCACCAGGCGGGGTACCTATGGCTTTGGCTTTTTAAATGCCTATGCCAGCTCACCGCTCGGGCTCATCAGCCGGCGCTATAAATTTCCGCTGCAGAAAGAGGTGCCGGTGTACCCCAGCTACATCCAGATGCACAAATATGAGCTGCTGGCTTTCTCCAGCCTGCCGGAGCAGGGCATCAAGCGCTTTCGCCGCATGGGCAATAACCAGGAGTTTGAACAGATCAGGGAATACGTGCAAGGCGACGACTACCGCACCCTTAACTGGAAAGCCACCGCCCGCAGCGGCCACATGATGGTGAATACCTACCAGGACGAGCGCTCGCAGCAGGTGGTATCGGTGATTGACAAGGGTCGCCTGATGCACATGCCTTTTGAAGGGCTTTCGCTGCTGGACTGGTCCATTAATGCCAGCCTGGCCATTTCTAACATTGCCATCAAAAAAGGTGATAAGGCAGGGTTGGTTACCTTTCAGCATAAGGTAAGCCTGGTGCTGCCTCCAGGCAGACAGGGTGCGCAGATGAACAGTATCATGGAGGCGCTCTACAACCAGAAAACTGCTTTCAAGGAATCGGACTTCAGCCGCCTTTTTATCACGTTGCGCCGGCAAATTACGCAGCGCAGCCTGCTGCTGCTCTTTACCAATTTTGAGTCTTTGCAGGGCATGCGCAGGCAGTTACCGTACCTGCGGCAGCTGTCCCGCCAGCACCTGTTGCTGGTGGTATTCTTTGAGAATACCGAGCTTACCCAACTACTGAAAGCACCGGTGAGCGTACTGGATGAAGTATATACCCAGACCATTGCCGAAAAGCTGGTGCATGAAAAAAAACTGATCGTGCGGGAGCTTCAGCAGCATGGCATTCAGGCCCTGCTAACACCGCCTCAGGGGCTTACCATCAATGTGATCAATAAATATCTGGAGTTAAAATCACGAGGCCTTATCTGATTGCAGCTGTAAAAAGAATATTTTTGCGCTGAATTGCGTTGTATGAACATTGTGAGCCAGTTATTAACTTGAAAAAGCTTCTCCTATGTATATTGGCCCTTCTAGGCCTGCTGGTAACAGCACAGGGGCAAAACCAGCGCCAGATAAAAGGGCGTGTGGTGCTTGCTACGGATACCCTGCGTCCGCTGCCCTATGTACAGGTTATTAACCGGAGCAACGGCAATGGTACGGTTAGCGATCTGGATGGCTATTATGTAATGCCTGTTACTGAAGATGATAAGATAGAATTCAGGATGATTGGCTACCATGATACCCTGTTGACGGTAAGCCAGCTGCGCCAGCTCAACTACCAGTTTGCCATGAAAGAAAGGGTGGTTACCCTAAGGCCGGTTACAATTCGCGGGCAGAAACAGGTGTACAAGCCATTTGCGCCCCCTGAAAGGAAAAGCGATGATCCCTATGTAGGTTACCGTAGTGTAAAACCCAGTGGCCTGGATCCGGTAGACCAGAAAATAGGCCTGGCCACCACCGGCAGCGGTGCAGCGCTGGAGGGCGCCATTACCGAATTTGCCAATCTTTTCAGTAAAAAAGCAAAACAGCGCAAGAAGATCAGCGCCCTGAAAGAAAGAGCCAGGGAAGAAGAATACTACAAAGCGCTGCATGATTTCTGGTTCGATGAAGAGATTGTAGCTGAGCTAACCGGCTATAAAGGCAGAGATCTGCAAGACTTCATCGCCTTTTGCAACCCTACCCTCAAGTTCATGGAAGAAGCCACCGAATACCAGGTCATCCTTCGTATCTGGCACTACCAGGAGCAGTACGAAAAGATGTACTACAGGGATATGTAGAGGGGTATTGTGACGGTTCGTCCGGGGCGCGCAGCCGCTGCGACTAATGTGCTAATTTTTTAATGTGTTAATTGAGAGCTCCCTTTTTTGTAGCTGAAAATCACTTAATAAGTCACTTCTGAAATTTAGTTTTATAAGATAATCTGAAGAAGCAAATTGCTCAAAGTTGGATTTATAAAGTTGCTTCTGCTTATCAGAAAAGATAATCTAAAAGTGTATTTGTAATTATCAAACTTCTAGGATAATCATTCATTCACTGGAAGCTATCTGTTGTGCATTATTATCGTTACGGATAGCCTGATTTCTTACATTATCTTATCTTGTAGTGGTGTTATTACCTTTTATTTTTAGGGTGTGAAAGTTGTTATTTCACATACTTTTGTATGTGTAGATGACGACTTATTTATGAAAGCACTAAAATTAATTATCATGTTGGTTTACACAAGTGTGAGCCTACATGCGTTTGCCCAAAATCGGGAAACTGTAGAATTGGTAAATTCGATCCGGGGGCAGTGGGAAATTGACCAAGCAGGCAGGGCAATCTATAACATGGCAGTAGAAATGCCAGGATTTAGCAAAGATGAATTGTTCTTTGTGGCTTTGGGATATATACATGAACGATATGGAAACCAAGGGATACTGGAGCAAAATCAAGAGCAAGGCAAGTTAAGGATCAAAGGCACCTATACTAATGTTCAGAAGGTTAGCAAAGGTCCTGCAATTAAATTTTACTTAAATACTTCCCATGAAATCCATTTTAATGTAGAGGCTGATAAAGTATACATTCAGCTTTACCTGACTGGCTACCATACCACCTTTGGGCAGACTACAATGGGAGCGGGTTATGCGCCCTCTACTTATGAAATCTATACTTTAGAATACAACATAGAAGATTTATATCCAATAGGGCCACATGTAGCTGTAACATATTTAACCAAAAGTCACACAGGAGCAGCATTTTATGAAAGCCATATGCGAGCCGTAAAAACTATGATGAAACTGGAGGATTTATATCTGAACTATTGATAATATACAGCACCAAATACTGACTTTGCAACCACTTTTATGAATGGTTTAGTGTTGCCTCAAATTACCAACAGCAATCAAATTAAACCCGCGCCCACCAAATTAGCACATTAGTCGCAGCGGCTACGCGCCCCGGGCGAAACGTCACATTAAACAATTAGCACATATCAAACCAGCTTATTGTACGTGTTGATCCACCGCTCCGGTACTTCGCCCTGTACGGCCATCAGGTAATCGTTGTAGCTGCAGGGTACCATGAAATTGCGGCCGTAGCGGCTTAGGTCATCGTTGGGGTGGGGTACTTCCATCCACCATTTTTCGCTGCGCCGGCTCTTGTAGAAGGTAAGGGTAGAGGGCTCAGATGGCATGGTAACGATAAAGCGCTGGTAGTCGTTGCTGGCAAAGCTCTTTTCCTGCTTGCGGTTGTAGTAGCCTTCTATAAAATACCAAACCATGGTAGCTACCACCGAGGCAGTGGTTTTCCGGGCATCATCCAGGGCAGGGTTGTACTCATAGAAGCCAATGGAGCTCAGTTTTTCATTAAGGCCGGCGTACCAGCAGAGCTGGCAGGATTCCTCGCCGCTAAGGCCAAAAGGCTGTGCCATGGCATTGCCGGGGGCATCGGTGGCTTTAATGGCAGTAATATCAAAGCTTAGCAGGTCGGCCTCGCGTACAAGCGGCTCGGCTTCGCGTATGTCGCGCCTTAGCGCTCCCAGGCGATGGGCCTCAAAATACAGGCGCTCCAGCATGGCCATGGCCGCAGGATCTACCAGGTAGCTCTGGTAACCCAAAAGGGAGTAGTTGAAGAGAAAATTAGGTTCATGCACCAGCAGGCTGTGGATGTGCCGGCTGTTGGCAGGCATATCGGCAGCATCTTCCAGGTCAAGCTTGGCATCTACATGGACTACCGATACCAGCTTTTCCAGGTCTTCGTAAGCCTGGTACTGGCCAAAAGCAAGGTCGTGGGAGCCACCCAGCAGGATGGGCAACACATTATTGCCAATCAGCATGCTGCATACCTCGCGAACGCGCAGGTAGGTCTCCTCCAGGTCGTGTCCGTTAATAAGGTTGCCCAGGTCAATAATACGCAGGGTGCCGGTAGGGCATCTTTTTAAGCGGTATAGCTTCTCCCTGATAGTATCTGCGGCGGCACCTACACCCCCGTTATCGCCACTGCCGCGGTTTTCTGTAAGACCAATGAGGGCCAGATCGGCCTGCTCCAGGTCGGGAAAGGTTTCTGCATGCAGCCTGATGCTTTTAACCAGAGCATCTGGCGCAGTAATACCGGCATGAGCCGATTCGGGCAGGGGAGTGAAGAATATCTTCAGATCGGGCTGTTCCATAGGGGCGAAGATACGCCGATTTCCGAAAAGAACCAGCCGGCAAAGGGGCTGTAAATACGAAAAGGCTGCCTTCACTTAGCAGCCTTTTCAATCAATCAGAAGAGTAGTAAAACAAAAAACTTTATTGATGGGAGCGCACTTTGGGCCTTCTGGTTTTATTAACCACCTTATCGTGCTTCATTGCTTTATAGTCATTAAAGGTTTGGCGCTGTTGGGTAACATAAACAGTTTCGCTACAACTATTACCTGCCAAAACTGTGCCAGCCAATCCTAAAATCAGTATCAGGCGTCTGTACAATTTGTTCATCTGCATAAAACTTCTTAAAATTGATTAAACACACCTAAAGGTATGATACTGCAGGGGGGCAGACCAGCCCGGATTGTCTTGAATCGTACCTGTGTAATATTTTTTTGCCAAAACTTTATTTTTATGGCTGTTAACATTGAACAATTACTTGGGCAGGAGGCCGAAACCCTTTTGCACCACCGGAGCCAGGCTATTCTTAAGGAAAGGCTCCATTTACCGGGTCCCGATTTTGTTGATCGCATCTTTGGGCAGTCAAACCGTTCGCCTCAGGTGCTGAGAAGCCTGGCCACCCTTTACAACAGCGGGCGGTTGTCTGGTACGGGTTATTTATCTATTTTGCCGGTAGATCAGGGAATTGAACACACTGCCGGTGCCTCGTTTGCGCCTAATCCTGATTATTTTGATCCGGAAAATATCATCAGGCTGGCAGTTGAAGGCGGCTGCAATGCGGTAGCTACTACTTTTGGCAACCTGGCGCTTATGTCGCGGAAATGGGCGCATAAGATTCCTTTTGTGGCAAAGATTAACCATAATGAGCTGATGACCTATCCCAATAAGTGGGATCAGATTATGTTTGGCTCTGTGGAGGAGGCCTGGAACCTGGGCGCTGCAGCCATTGGCGCTACGGTATATTTTGGGGCCGAAGAAAGTAACCGCCAGATCGTAGAGATTGCTGCCGCTTTTGAACGTGCCCACGAGTTGGGAATGGCTACCATTTTATGGTGCTACACCCGGAATAATAGTTTTAAAAAAGAAGGTACTGATTATCATGTAGCTGCAGATCTCACCGGCCAGGCCAACCACCTGGGGGTAACGCTGCAGGCCGATATTATAAAGCAGAAGCTGCCGGAAAATAACGGGGGTTTTACGGCTATTGGCTTTGGTAAAACCCATCCGGAGATGTACAGCAGGCTCTCTTCTGATAACCCCATTGATTTGTGCCGCTACCAGGTGGCTAACTGTTACATGGGGCGCATCGGGCTGATCAATTCCGGGGGTGCCTCAGGGGGTAAGAGCGATCTGGCAGAGGCCGTTCGTACCGCTGTTATTAACAAACGTGCCGGCGGGCAGGGTTTAATCAGTGGCAGAAAGGCCTTTCAGCGGCCTATGGACGAAGGAATTAAAATTTTGAACGCTATTCAGGAAGTTTACCTTTCTGATGACGTAACGATTGCATAATTTTGCGGTAAACTCATTGAGTACCTTATGACGTGGTTTAAGAGAAAGGACAAAGGTATACTTACGCCTACTGAGGCAAAAAAGGAAGTACCTGACGGATTATGGTTTAAATCGCCAGGCGGTAAAATTGTACATACGCGGGAGCTGAAAGACAATTGCTACGTAGTGCCAGACGAGAACTACCACGTAAGGATTGGCTCCAGGGAGTATTTCGAGATACTTTTTGATGATAACAAATTCACCGAACTGGATGCAGACCTTAGCTCTGCCGACCCCCTTAACTTTATAGACAGCAAGCCTTACCCGCAGCGGATAGTAGCTTCGCAGAAAAAAACAGGTTTGAAAGATGCTGTACGTTCTGCCGTGGGTAAATCGAACGGCCGCGAACTGGTAATAGCCTGCATGGACTTCAGCTACATTGGCGGTTCTATGGGATCGGTAGTGGGAGAGAAAATAGCACGTGCCATTGATTACTCGATCAAGCATAAGATTCCGTTCATGATGATCTCCCGCTCGGGTGGTGCACGCATGATGGAAGCTGGCTTTTCGCTGATGCAAATGGCTAAAACCTCTGCTAAACTGGCGCTGCTCAGTGAGGCTAAAATTCCTTATATTTCCCTGCTTACAGATCCAACCACCGGAGGTGTAACGGCATCTTTTGCCATGTTGGGCGATTTTAATATTGCCGAGCCGGGAGCACTTATAGGGTTTGCCGGACCGCGCGTAATCCGTGAAACCATTGGCAAAGATCTGCCCAAAGGCTTCCAGAGCTCAGAGTTTGTACTGGAGCATGGTTTTCTAGATTTTATCGTAGACCGCCGCAATCTAAAAAGCAAAGTTACCCTATTACTGGGCATGCTTTCTTAAATAAAGCAGCAGGCCATATAGAAGAAAGCCGGTATAATGCCGGCTTTTTAAGTTTATACCGGCTACTAACATCATTTTCCCGTTAATTGACAAACCATGCCAATCCTAAATTAGTATTTAAGTACATAAGACATTGATGGTTGTTCAGCTTTATAGCTGGCAGAGCCATTTGTAATAGACCAAAACATTATTTTTTAACTGATAGAATATGGATACTACATTAGCAGACAGACGAATAACCTGGCCACTCATTATTCTTTACGGCGTTATTGCAGCGCTCCCGGGAATAATTGGCAACCTTATATATATATATGTAATCGGGGAGCCCATGAGCGATTCATATGAGCTTGGTTTTAACCAGGAGTATATGACCCGCATCGGGATCTTTATTTTTATGACGCTGGGCTTTCTTTCTTATGCCAGTATTGCATTCTGGATAGCCAAGCCAAACCGTTCCCGCGCACTTTTTAACAGCTTCAGGCTGGTATTTGTAGGCTATGCAGTTGAGCTGCTCTTTTTGTGGCTGGTGGGCATTGAGTACCGAATAGCTTATGCATTTACACTGGCAGTATATTTTGTGGCAATCCTGATCGCAACATTTACGCCCCTGATGCTGAAAGGAAAGAAAAAACATCTCAAGGACTGGGATGCACGCAAGGGGCCCAACTACGAAGAAAAGACCCGAAAATAACAGTATATAATTTATTGGAAAAGCCTGGTGCCTGGCAATAGCATCAGGCTTTTTTTGTGTTGCTCATCTAACATTTATTAGGTGAATGCTTAATTATCAAAGGAATTTGCTATTATTATATAGAGGATGTGAGCATATATGATTGCTTCATCTGATGGTATATTTAATGTTAAATCACCAGTATGGTAGCCACAGTAACTTTCGATGAAGAAGATGCAAGACTTCAGGAATTGCTAAGATATGCAATTCTGGATACTCCTCAGGAGCAGGAATTTGAGGATGTGGTAAAGCTGGTTTCTTATATTTGCAACGCTTCTATAGGCCTGGTGACTTTTGTAGATGAGTGCCGCCAGTGGTTTAAGGCAAAAGTTGGCTGGGAGCATTTTGAAACCTCCAGGGAAATAGCTTTTTGCGCCCACACAATACTGGGTGATGGTATATTGGAGGTGCCAGATACATTGCTGGACGAACGCTTTAAAAATAACCCACTGGTTACTGCCAGCCCCCGGGTGAGATTTTATGCAGGGGTGCCGCTGGTGAGCCCCCGTGGCTATAAGCTTGGTACTTTATGCGTGCTGGACCAGGAGCCTCGCAAGCTAACAGATAAGCAGATATTTGGACTGGTGGTGCTGGGAAAGTATATTGTAAAACTACTTGAACTGCGCCTGAACAAGCATAACCTGGAGGTAAGCCAGCAGCAGCATGAGAGCCTGCAGGAGGAAATGCAACGTCAGCATCTGGCTCTTACCCGTGCCCAAAGCGCTGCCAGTATTGGTATATTCGAGCTGGATGTGAAAAGCAAGCTTATTCAGGTCTCCGAAGGTTTTGCTAATCTGTTTGGATTAAATATAGCCGGTGAATACCAGACAGAAGAAGTCCTTTCCTGTATCCACTCCGATGACCGCGAAGACTTTAATGAATATTTTTCCTATATTCTGAACAGCAGGGAAAAGCGCCTGGTCTATGAATACAGATGCAACAAAAAGGACTCGGCCCGCGAGGTTTGCATCAGAACAACCGGCGAAGTGATTCGTGATAAAAAGGGTCAGGCTCTTAAAGTTATTGGTGTAAAGCAGGATATAACAGAGCAGAAGGGTTACGAAAAGCTGCTTGAAAATCAGAATGCGGAGCTGATGAAAGTAAATCAGGAGCTTGATAATTTTGTGTATCGTGTTTCACATGATCTGAGAGCACCCATTTCCTCGCTGTTGGGCCTGGTAGAACTTATTGATGCCGAGCAGGATATTGATAATATAAAAGAGCTGCTTTTGCTGGTGAAAAAAACGCTTGAGAAGCAGGATAAATTCATCAAAGATATTCTGGACTACTCCAGGAATGCCCGCCAGGAGCTGCAGTCTGAAAAAATTGATTTCCATGAGCTCTTAGCAGAAGTATTTTCTCCCTTTACCTATATCCAGAAGGTGGCCTATGAGTATGAGGTTGAGCAGGAAGCTCCCTTTTTTACCGACAACTACCGCCTGGGCATCATTCTTAACAACCTGGTGTCGAATGCATTTAAATATTTGAAGTCTGGCAGAGAAGATGCTTATGTAAAGGTGCATGTTACATTAACTCAAACACATGCTACTATTGTAGTAGAAGATAATGGTATTGGCATTGAGCAAAAACATCATGATAAGATATTTAATATGTTTTATCGTGCCACTGACCAGCATCCCGGGTCGGGATTGGGGCTTTATATTGTTAAAGAGACCGTATCAAGGCTTAAAGGTTCCATTAGTGTAGAGTCGGAAAGGAGTTACGGAACTACCGTAACAGTTCGTTTGCCAAACCTGCCGCCGCTCTTACTTAAAGCTTAGGCATAGAGTAAAACTACAGCATATGGAAAGAGGCTGTCCCTTTTGAGATAGCCTCTTTTTTTGCATTCAAAGCTTGGTACAATTGTTTCGCTAGTCAATTAAGTAAGCTTCAGCTAAACACGGTCCCGGTTTTTATTGCCTGGCCAGCGAATTTCTGTGGCACCTTCCCGGGCATGACGCAGGTTTAGCTGCCCTTCAGGTTCTTTTTTCATGCTTTCGTGCGCTTTTTCCCCAACACTGCCTTTGGCTACTGTAATACCACCATCGGCAAAGAAAAGGGCACCTGTAACGAAAGAGGCTTCGTCGGAGGCAAGGAACAGGTATACGTTGGCCATTTCTTCCGGGGTGCCCCTGCGGCCCATAGGAGTGGCATTGATCACCATTTTCTCCACCTCTTTGTCGAAGGGGCCATCTTCTTTGTGAGTCCAGGCAGTATCGATTGCTCCCGGACATACACAGTTGGCCCGTACACCATGCTGTGCCTGCTCTACGGCTACGCCTTTCATAAAGGCATGAATAAAGCCTTTTGTGCCACCATAAGGGGTGTTTTGGGCAATGCCAAGCTGGCCTGCCTCTGAGCCTGCCGATACAATACAGCCCTGGGTTTTGTGTAATTCCGGCAGGGCCATGCGTGTCATCATAAAGGTGCTGCGTATGTTGTTGCGGATCATGTTGTCAAATACCTCAATATCATACTGCTGCAGTTCTTTCATGTCGGGGAAAACACCTGCATTATTGATCAGGATGTCTAACTTTCCAAACTGTTCTACGGCCAGTCTTACACAGCGCATGGCATCATCGGCATCAGCAACATCGCCCATAAAACCGGCAGCCTGGCCGCCCTGCTCTATGATCTCCTGCACTACCTCATTCACAGGATCCTGTGGCATGCCAGCTACCATTATCTTTGCGCCTTCGCGGGCAAATTTCTTACAAATGGCTTCACCAATGCCTGTGGCGCCACCAGTCACTATTGCTACTTTTCCTAATAGTCTGTCCATGGTTTATATATTTTATAATTAAAAAGATTTATAAAATTAAATACACAGGGCAGGCGATGGTTTGTGTAACACCACAAAATATTTGTTAAACCTTTGTGAATGAACAGAGAAGCACAGAAGCTACAGGAGTTTCGTGCTGTAGCCCCTGAAATTTCCAGCAGGCGGGGTGCTGCGCAAAGCCTAGGCTGTTAAGAAAGGGAGGCACTATTCGGCTTGCCTGCAACGTTAACAGTGGAAGGGCACGCGCCGCTGCTTGGTTAGGTGCATCTGAGAAGTAATGGTAAGTCCAGATGATTAAGATCATATTTTTGGTTTCTCAGGATCGCTAAATTGCAGCCTTTTTAACAGCCTCTTTGAAACACAGAATCTTACAAGCATGCATATTACTCACCAGCTTAAGGAAGAAATCGCAAACGCACTTACTCATGGCATTGGCATACTGGCCGGAGCTACAGCAGGTGCAGTACTGATAACGCTGGCCGCACTTTACGGGGATGTATGGCAGATTGTAAGCGCATCTGTATTTGTGGCAGCGCTGGTGCTGCTGTACACGGCCTCTACCCTTTACCATGCCATACAGCATGGGGTAGCCAAAGCACGTTTAAAAGTATTCGATCACTGTGCCATATTTATCCTGATAGCCGGTACCTACACCCCCTTTACGCTGGTAAGCTTAAAAGGCCCCTGGGGCTGGAGCCTGTTTGGGGTTGTCTGGGGGCTGGCGCTGCTGGGAGTGGTCTTTAAACTATTCTTTACCGGACGTTACGAAAAACTTTCTACCGCTATTTACATAGCCATGGGCTGGATGGTGCTGATTGCCATGAAGCCCCTGCTGGATGCCCTGCCGCTTCAGGCCTTTTTATGGTTATTAGCCGGAGGATTATTTTATACAGCAGGTACCTATTTTTATCACCAGGAAAAGATGCGGTATGCCCACGCTGTATGGCACCTCTTTGTGCTGGGTGGCAGTATTTGCCATTTCGTGGCAGTTGCGCTGCAGCTTGTTTAATCCTCAATGGCAAATAATTGGTATTGATAACAGGGCAAATCTAACTTGTCGGCTGCTAAGCTGTGTATTGTTGTAATTTCTGTCTATTTTAGAAAGACAATTGCCTATCGTCAGGACCGGCGTGTGTGATCAGATATTTTTGGCCTGCCCTGAAACTGCGTTTTCTGCACAACATAATTTTTTTCACTTATGAAATACCAATTCTCTTTCCTGGTGCTGTGCCTTTTTGTGGTTTATGGTTGTAGAGAAGAGGTTGAGCCTATACCAGATGTGGTACATCAAATAGAGTTAGATAAATCATTTTCGCTGGTACCTCCTGAAAAAGCCCGTTACAATGAGCTGAATATGCAGATTCTGGGCATCACAGACGACCGATGCCCTCCTGGCGAAGCCTGTAAGCAGGAGGGGGGTGAGGCTGTCGTGATCCTGAGTGTGCAGACAGATGGCAAATCAGAACAGCTTACCCTTACCCTCAACAACCCGGATGTTGATGGTTTGCACACAGTAGTGCTCGGCGATTATCGTTATACGCTGGAGCGGGTTACTCATACTAAAATACCATTTAATTTTGAGGTAGGCTTATTGGTAAGCAAGCCATAAAGAGGCCAGTCATTGATTGCGCCTCTGTTTTATTGCCCCTGTGTTTTATAGAATATTTTTTCTCCTGCAGGGGCTTCTGTACCTTTACTCCATGCGTTTAGTTCGCCACCCGGTACTCTGCAATTATTATGTAACCTACCGCTGCAATGCCAGCTGTGGCTTTTGCGATATATGGGAGCGACCCTCACCCTATGTTACGCCCGAGCAGGTTGAACAAAATTTACGGCAGCTACGCAAGCTTGGTGTGCGGGTAATAGATTTTACAGGCGGTGAGCCCCTGCTGCACCGTCAGATAGATGAGTTGCTGCGGCTGGCCAAAAGCATGGGCTTTATCACCACCCTTACCACCAATGGCTTACTATACCCTAAATGGGCCCAGCGGCTGCAGGGCCTGGTAGATATGCTGCACTTTTCCCTTGATTCGCCGCACCGGGAGGAGCATAATGTCAGCCGCGGAGTAGCCTGTTACGATTTTGTGGTAGAAAGCATTGCAGTGGCTAAGGCATTGGGCGAGCGGCCTGATATTCTGTTTACCGTGATGGAAAACAATGTGCATCAGATTGGGGAGGTTTATGAAAAATTTAGTGAGCCGAATGGTTTGGTGCTCATTCTAAATCCTATCTTTGAGTACAAGCAGGTAGCAACAGGAGGAGGGCTTTCTGCCGAAAGCCTGCAGAAGCTCAAGCGCTGGGGGCGTAAGACTGGGGTATATCTGAATAATGGTTTTGTGGGCCTGAGGCAGGACGGGGGCAACAATACTGAAGCACCGGTTTGCCTGGCAGGCAGCACTACAGTGGTGATCTCTCCGGAAAATAAGCTGGTGCTGCCCTGTTATCACCTGGGGCTGCAGGAGTTCCCGATTAATGGGCAACTCCAGGCACTTTACTATTCTGCAGAAGTGCAGGCGCTTATTGCGCAGGAAGGGAGGTTGCCCGAATGCCAGGGTTGTACCATTAACTGTTATATGCAGCCTTCCTTTGCCGTACAGGTGAATAAATATTTTTGGCAGGCTCTGCCTAGTACCCTGAAATACAACCTGATGAAAGGTACCTGGAAAAGCCTTTTCAGGCAAAAAGCAAGCCAGGAACACATGCAAATAAGGGGTGAATAACCCATTAAAAAGCAGTGCTGAATACGTAGGAAAAAAACCGAACTTTACTGATTTAATTGCCCTTTGTTGGGTATATTTGCGCCAAATTAGATCTTAAACCCATTTTAAGAGAAATACATGAGTCCAGAAATCATTGCTGCCATTGTTGCGTTTGCTGTGGTTATTTTGCTCCTTGTGCTGATCCTGTTGTTCGCTCAGTCCAAGTTAGTACAGTCCGGAGACGTGCGCATTGTGGTGAATGGCGACGAAAATGAGCCAATGGTAGTTTCGGCAGGTGGAACGCTCCTAAGCACCCTGTCTGCGCAGAAAGTATTTTTGCCTTCTGCCTGTGGCGGCGGCGGTACCTGTGCCATGTGTAAGTGCGTGGTAGAAGAAGGTGCCGGCGAGGTGTTACCCACAGAGGTTGGTCACTTAAGCCGTACCGAACAACGCGAAAACGTGCGCCTGGCCTGCCAGGTAAAGGTGAAAAATGATATGCGCATCCGCATCCCGGAAGAAATCTTCGGTATCAAGAAGTGGGAGTGCGAAGTGGTATCGAACTACAACGTTTCTACCTTTATCAAAGAATTTGTGGTGCGCCTGCCGGAGGGTGAAAGCATGGACTTCGAGCCGGGTGGTTACATCCAGATCGACGTACCGGTAATTACCGTTTCTTTCAAGGACATGGATATCACGCCTAAGCCTGAGCTGAACCACAAGCCTGATGTGTACAAGTCCGACTGGGATAAATTTCAGATGTGGGGGCTGACTATGAGAAACGATGAGGAGCTCTTCCGTGCCTACTCCATGGCCAATCACCCTGCCGAAGGTGACATTGTGATGCTTACCATCCGTATTGCCACTCCACCATGGGACCGTGCCAATAACCGCTGGATGGATGTAAACCCCGGCGTTTGCTCTTCTTATGTATTCTCTCGTGTACCCGGCGATAAAGTAACAATTTCCGGTCCTTACGGTGAGTTCCACATCAACCAAACCAAGCGTGAAATGGTTTACATTGGTGGTGGTGCAGGTATGGCTCCGCTTCGTTCGCACATCTTCCACCTGTTCCATACAGAAAAAACCGATCGTAAAGTAAGCTACTGGTATGGTGGCCGCTCTAAAAAAGAGCTTTTCTACACCAACCATTTCCGTAATATCGAGAAGGACTTCCCGAACTTCCGCTTCTACATTGGCCTTTCTGAGCCGCTGCCGGAAGATAACTGGCAGGTGAAAAAAGCTCTTGATGACAGCGGCGATGGTTATGTTGGTTTTATTCACCAGGTGCTATTCGATAATTACCTGAAGACTCACCCCGAGCCAGATGAAATTGAGTATTACCTGTGCGGACCTCCAATGATGAACGCCGCGGTACTGAAAATGCTCGATGATATGGGTGTTCCCAAAGAAAATATCCGCTTCGACGACTTTGGTGGTTGATCAACAGTATTCATAAAAAGAAAGCCTCTCCCAAATAAGGAGAGGCTTTTTTAATTTTCAAACCTGGTTATCGGTCGCTTTAATCTGCTTTTTCCAGCCCATTTATATCATTGCCAGTGAGCAGCTGAATGTTGCGGGTAATTTTTTCTATCGGCCAGTCCCACCAGCGAATGTTTAAGAGTCGTTCAATGTCCTCCTCACTGAAACGCCTCCTGATCAGGGCTGCCGGGTTGCCGGCTACAATGGAGTATGGAGGCACATCTTTACTAACAACCGCATAGGCTCCAATAATAGCACCATCACCTATGGTTACGCCCGGCATGATGGCAGCTTTGTAGCCCAGCCACACATCGTTTCCGATCACAGTATTTCCCTTGGAGGGATAAGCCTTGCCTTCCATAGCCTCCTGCCAGCCCTGGCCGAATATAGCAAATGGATAGCTGGAGATGGCGTTCGTTAGGTGGTTGGCTCCATTCATGATGAACTGTACGTCTGAGGCAATCATGCAGAACTTACCAATCATAAGCTTGTCGCCGGTAAAGTCAAACAGGTATTTTACATTCTTTCTGAAATTATCAACACTCCTGAAATCATCATAATAGGTGTAATCGCCTATGCTGATATTGGGTGCTTTGATGATGTTCTTCAAAAAGCAAAGCTTGTCATAATGCTTTAAAGGAAAGGCTGTAGCGGGATCAGGACCTGTCATAATAAGAAACTAGTGGCTAAAGGTTTAGGAGATCCTTCAAACTTATTGAAAGACAGGCCCTAAGGTAAATAAACTAGCTTGTATAATATTAATAAATTATAGAATTATCTTACATTAGATAAACATCTTTCCCCAGGCTTTCTAATGGAAAAGTTTTTGATCATTGACATCGCAGATGGTGGTCTGTGGTTCAATATTTTTTATCTGCTGGCATTTCTGCTAGCTTTTATCATGTTGCTGCACCAGGGCAGGAAAAGAGGCTATGCACAACTGCCCTGGCTGTTGATGGTGGCCAGCGGCTGGCTGCTTTTTGTACTGGGCTGTAAGCTGCTTGCCTATACTGCCGAAGAATTGCAGACAGCAATGGCTACTTACAGCTTACCCCTCAGCTCAAAAATGACGATTCTGGGAGGCGTACTGTTGGGGATGCTGGGTTTGCTGGCGGGCAGGAGGTGGGGCCGCTTGCCCTGGTCATCACTCGATATTTTTGCATGGGTGCTGCCTGTATGTATGGCCATTCAGCGTCTGGGCTGTTTTTTGGTAGGCTGTTGCCATGGCACAGTAACAAATGTGCCCTGGGCTGTACGGTATCCTGTTAACACCCTGCCGCATTACCACCAGTTCGAAAGGGGCGCCATTGCTTATGGAGATAGTATATCCTTACCGGTGCATCCATCCCAGCTTTACGAGGCAACAGCAGCCTTTATGGTATTACTGTTACTGCTTCTTGTGCGCAGGCATGTTAAGGCTCCCGTTAACCTGTTTTTGAGTTTTGTACTCTTTTTTGCTTCCTTCCGTTTTATTACAGAATTTTTCAGAGATGCTACTTTAGCAATTGCAGGCAAAGACCAGTTTTGGGGCATTAATAAGGTTCAGTGGGGCATTTTACTGTTTGTAACGCTGCTAGGTCTTATACTGTTGTACCGGGAGCAGAGGCATAAAAATGCTGAAGGAAACACAGCTGTGACTGAGCCAAGGCCCCTGAAACAACATTTGCTGTATCTCCTGCTGCTGGTGGTCGTATTCTGGTCACTAAGCAACTGGCTGGTGCTACGGGAGATCCTGGTGCTTAATATAGTATTTTTACCAGTAATAGCTGTTGCAGCTTATGAGCTGTTTTTGGCTTATGCGCAGCCTGGTTTCAGGTGGCAAACGGGGGCACTTTTGCTTTTGCCCCTCCTGCTGATGAGTCAGACCATTCCTGCTGTTAAAGATTCCAGTTATTTAAAAAGGTATAATACCCTTAGCGTGGGGTACGGAACAGGCAATTATACAAATTCTTTAACCTTTTATTCGACTGCACCCGATAATGGGGGCTGCGGGGGTAACACAAGCACAACCTATTATAAACAGGAATATAACATTGTGGGTGGCGGTTTTTCCAGAACCAAAGAGCGGAAAAAAGAAACATTTACCTATGGCCTGAATATGTATGGGGGAATACACACTGAAACCAATTTAAGCAATGCCCAGGAGGACCGGCATACCATATTCGGTTTAAATCCTTATGTAGCCTATAACAGGAGGTTCTATGGATTTGGCGGAGGGTTTCATATAGGGAGTTTGTTGTACACCATCCGCGAGCAGGAGGATGCTATTACTGGTTCACAGGATATTAGCGCTACTAAAAAGGTGCCCCTGTTTCCACAGGCATTTGTAAGATTAGGCCCCATAAATATCCTTTTCCTGAATCTGCGGATAGCACAGCAATTTCCATCCGCCCTACCCGGAATGCAGTATCAGTACAGCATTGGCTCAGGTTTTGGAATTAAAAATGGAACCAACCTTCAGTGGGGCGGCATTGGTGATGATGGCTGGTTTTTATCAGCACACATTCCGGTGAAGGACAGAATTGCCCTGGAATCTCTCTATCTCTGGAGAAAGGACTGGTCGTTCACTAACGACAATACATACGAGTTCGCACTGGGGCTTCATTACCGGTTTGGGCATCAGGTAAGAGGAGTATTGCCGGCAGGCAAAAGAATACGAAAAAAACTATAACTGTGTATACTTTGCTGCGGCCTGGTCTGCAAAGGGCTTACGGCATGCTTTTATGGCTTCTGCGGGCGCGGTCGGCGTGGTACAGGATCATACCCATGGGTGCCCCAGGGGTGGCAGCGGCCAATACGCTTCAGCCCCAGCCATGTACCCCTGACTGGACCCCACTCCTGTATGGCCTGGATCATGTAGGCAGAGCAGGTAGGCGAGTGGCGGCAGTTTGAGCCCAGCAAAGGAGATATTGCCAGCTGATAAAATCGTACCAGCCCTATGAGTATAGCAGCAACAAGCTTTTTCAGCAGTCGGATCATTATTTTATAAAGCTAAAAATACCAAGTTTTAGTTCGGAACAATAAAAGAAAAGCCTCGGGCTTAAATCCCGAGGCTCATGCTATAATCTTTCAGACTAAAATTATTCTATTGTAACGCTCCAGGTATTATCAGCATCTGTTTCTCCATCATTTACTGTGGAATTGGCTGTTTTTATACCTGGCTGATGCTTCAGTACAATTCTGAAAGTGCCGGTGGCAGCTTCGCCGGTTGCCCAGGTGGTAGAGAGTCCCAGAGGCAAGCCTCTGCTATCTAAATCCGTGCCATAGTTAACTGTGCCGCTGCGGTTGCTAATGTTGCCATTTCCTTCAGGACTAGTAAAAAGTGAGCCGGTCCAGCCAAAGAAAAACATATGTTCATCTGCTTCTTCTTCTATCTCTTCTGTAAAATCCTCACCATTTGGACCATAAAGTTCAATTGTAAGGGTGTAGGCTGTATTTTGATTCAATACTATGGGATCTATTACAGGTTGCTGAGTTCCACTACCATCAGGATCAACCCAAGAAAAAACCAATGGATCCCCTCCGGTGGTAGGTGAGAAGGTAAGGATTACTTCAGTGATTTCCTCTTCTTCATTTTCAGCTTCAGGAGCATCATCGTCAGAGCAGCCGGTCATTAGAAAAAAAGTGCAGAAGAGCAGGGCCAGTGAAAAAATGATTTTTAACGGTTTCATAAGAATGTATATTATTTAATGCAACATTGATGCAAATATACAAATCATTTTTAAGTAAAAAAGTTTCAGAAAGTATATTTAACTGATGCTACAAAGTTCCTGCCAGGCTCATCGGCAAAATAGCGCAGGCGGTTGGTATAGTCCCGGTAAGAAGTATTCAGCAGGTTGCGCACCCCAAGGCGGTAGGTGAATTTGCCCTTTTCGATGCTGCTGGTGAAATTAAGAAGGAAGTAGCCATCAGGGGCAGCCATAAAATCAAAGCCGTTTTCGGCAGAGGCAAATACTTCTGTAGCCTCCCCTCTGGATTCCATAAGTTCTGAAGGTGTAATTACAGCTGGAGCAAGGTACTGCCTGAAGGTGTAGGAGGCTTCGAGCCCGGCGCCAAGGTTTTGAAATTTACCAAGCCTGGGTTGTGTATATGCCAGGGAATAGGCCATACGATTGGCAGGCAGGCCTACAAAGCGTTCCCTGTTTTTGATATCCGTAGCATGCAGTAAAGTTAAGCGCAGGGCAGATTCCCAGCTGGTGTTATGTTGCAGTGCAAAACTGCCCTCTAAGCCGGCCAGCAGGGCGTTGGTCTGATCATAGATGAAAAAAGGAAATGGGCCCCGTACAGTAGAAGTGATGCCTGCAGGCTTGCTGTAAATGTAGTTCTGCAGGTAATTAACATAGGCGGTTATTTCTGCTGTGGTTCTGTTGCGCTGATAGTTGTAGGTATTTACCCATTTATAGCTCAACTCACTGTTGGCAGTCCGTTCAGCTCCTGAATAAACTCCGGATGTGCCCTCATGAAATCGCCACAGCCCATATTCTATAACTGTTTCGTGCTTGCCAAAGCTGTAGAGCTCTGCCATATTAGGCGGCCGCCAGGCCAGGCCCAGGTTAGATTGTATGGAAGACCATGCGTTCAGGGGCGCTAGAAATCCTGTGCTGGCCGTAAGGCTGCTGTAATTAAGTTCGTTGCGGAAAATGTTTTGTTGCTGATCTCTGCCCCTGATGGAGCTGTGCTGGATATCAAACCGCAGGCCGGCATCAAAAATGGTGTTTCCAGCCTGTATAGATTCCGCCAGGTATGCCCCCAGGTTAAAGTTGTTGTAATTGGGGAGAAAAGGGGTGGTGTTGGTGCCGGGGATATTATTATTATCCTGCATTTGGGCCTGAATGCCTGCAGAGCCCCGAAAGGCGCCCAGCACAGGATGATTCCATTCTGCTTCAAAAGAATGCGTGAGCAGCTCCAGGTTAATGGAAGGTATTTCGTTGTTCGATCCTCTTCTTACATCAAACTCCTGCCGCTGGTTTATCTGAAATCCATACTGGAAATCCAGGCTGCTGGTGGGGAAAGAGTAGGTGCCGTGTAGTTTCAGGAGGTGGTGTGCTACTTCCTGATTAGGGGTATTGATGGTATACGAAAAGCTCCTGGTACCGGCTGGAGGCTCGTTGCCAATGGCATAGGCTAAGTCATTTAAATTGCCTACAACAGAACCTCTTAGAATACCCAGTTTTTGCTGAAAGTAGCTGTAGTGTACCCTAAGGTCCAGTTGCCTTCTGTGATAAAGTGCCCCCGCAGAAAAGCTATATTCCCGGGCGCCGGTATTGGTTAGGTTGTAATCAGGAGCATGGAGATCACCCTGGTATAGGCCGGAGGCCTGCGCAATCCATGCAAATTTGGAGTAACCTTTCTGCAGCATCAGGGTACTGCCGGCGGCACGGCCGTTGGATTGCAGTCTCAGATTGGCGCTACCATTCAATGTGCTTGTCAGCCTGGGTTGCGGAGGATTGATCACAATAACACCCCCAAGAGCACCTGGACCATATTTTACAGAGGCAGCCCCTTTTATCAGGCTGATGTTGCTGGCTTGTGAAGGATCTATTTCAGGGGCATGTTCTGCACCCCAGTTCTGGCTCTCGTGCCGTATGCCGTTGTTAATGATGAGAATACGGCTGCTGTGCAGGCCATGAATAACAGGTTTTACAATATTTTGGCCGGTACTCAGGGTAGTAACACCCGATAGCCGGCTTAGCAGATCGCCTAAGCGTTCGCCCTGGCTGCCTTCCAGCTCTTCGGGTCCAAGGGTAGTTGCCGTAACCGAGGCCATGCCTCTTTCCACCTGCCGGCCTTCTACCACTATGCTTTCCAGCTGAGCTTCTTCAGGAGAAAGATAAATAACCGGATCGTCGTGGTAAAGGTCGTGGTGGTGGGTAATAGGCTTATACCCTACAAAGGAAATTACCAGGTCAAACTCATCCTCGCAAAGGTTGTGTAAATGAAAAATACCCTCATCGTCGGCAATGGTGCCTACAGAGGAGCCTTTGAGCTGAACGGTGGCATAAGGCAGAGGTTCTTTGGTAAGCTGGTCTACCACCCGGCCGGCCATGTCGCAGCTGCAGTCTTTTATACATTTTGGTTTTTGCACCTGGGCAGCTGCCGGTAGTGATGTAAACAACATTGGCAGAACCCACAGCATGCTTCTGAAAAGTCTGTTCCTTTTAAACATCCAGCTGATGATGGTGCTCGTATATTTTTCCAAGACAGTGAAAAACTTAAATAATAGCAATGCAGTGCTAGCAGTACCCTTTGATCAAAAATTGTCAGGGCGGTTCAAAGGTAATGAAAAGGAGCGTACTATTGCAACATTAGTGCAATTGCAGTTAAAAAATGCTCTAAAGCACCTGCTATTGAAATGCGTCTTTGACTCTAATTGTTTTTAACCTGGGTGCAGGGGTTAATTGCTGCTTTGGATGCAGTCGGGGCAAATACCATCAATCAGCAGTTTAGCATCGCCAAAAACATATCCTCCGGGAAGTTTAACAGCCGGGATGGCAACGTCTGGCAGGCAGAGGGTTTTCTGGCAGTTGGAGCAGCGAAAGTGCACGTGTTCGTCGTGGTGTTCATGCTCGGAGCAGCCGGTTCGGCACAGGGCAAAACGGGTTGTTCCGGAATCATCCAGTACCTTATGCAGCAGACCGCTTGCTTCGAAAGAGCGTAATATGCGGTAGAGGGTGATTCTATCGAACTGGGAGGGAAGCATTTTTTCCAACTCTGCCTGGGTAAGGGCTGTATCATGCTCGCGAAAGAGATATAATACCTCTCCTCTCTGCTTTGTGTACCGCAGGCCTGTGCCGCGTAACATGTCTTTTAATCTGGCTTCTTCCACACCTAATAGTTGCTTCTATTCAAAAATACGAAAGAGAACAGGGATTTCCATCAATTTTGATAAAAAGCACGTTTTACTAACTTGCATCCCTGTATGCTACTATACAACTACTTATATTAACAAAGTGCTGCCTGTTTGTTCAGGACCATAGCTGTTAATCTTTTCTTCTTATTTATGACACGACCTTCTGTTGCCCATTTACCCGTTTTCGACCTGCACTGCGATTTGCTGGCTTACCTGCGGGAAGTACCTCATGCTGATCCGGCTGGTACTGACGATATGGGTGCTACCATTCCTTACCTGCAGCAGGGTGGGGTAAAGCTGCAGGTAATGGCTATCTATTCAGATGTTAAGGCCGGCAGCACCCAAAAAGCATGGGATCAGGCCCAGTTGTATTGCCGCCTCTTGCAGGATTATGGCGATTACCTCCTGTCGGTTAGCAGGCAGGAGCACCTGCATCAGCTGGCTACAGGCAGTAAGGTAGGCGCCATAGTGGCAATAGAAAATGCCGCCGGCCTTTGCGAAGAAGGCCAACCCCTGGATACAACCTTTGGGCGCCTGGAGGCTATTGAGCAAAAGACAGATCGTATTTTTTACATAGGCATCACGCATCATACCGAAAACCGCTTTGGCGGAGGTAACTACAGCGAGGCTGGTCTTAAAGAAGATGGCAAGGTACTCCTTGATTATCTGTCCGGCAGAAATATAGCCGTAGATCTGGCCCATACCAGCGATGCCCTTGCCGAAGGAATTTTCAATTATACCGAGCAGCGCAACCTGCAGATTCCTATTATTGCCAGTCACTCGAATTTCAGAGGCGTTTGGCAGCACAGGCGTAACTTGCCCGATGAGTTTGTGCAGGAGTTAATCAGGCGCAAAGGCCTCATAGGCATCAACTTTTTAAGGGCCTACGTGCACGATGAAAACCCAGAGGCACTGGCAGAACACATTTTGTACGGGCTGGAACAGGGAGCTGAAGATTTGCTTTGTTTTGGCGCCGACTTTTTTTATACCAAAGATATGCCTGACCTGAGCCGCGTACCGTTCTATTTCCGGGAGCATGAAAATGCGGGCAGGTATCCGGAAATATTAAAGCAATTAGCAGAAAGGGGCCTAAGCCAGGAGCAGTTGCGGAAGCTTAGCTATGGAAATGCTGATCGTTTCCTTGAATCAATATTGCCTGCATAATACTGGAATTGGAAGCTTTTTTTGGTAACATGATCATACAAAGAAGCCGCGCCAGGTACCTGGTGCGGCTTCTTTTGGTTGTTACCGGAGAGAAACAGGATGTGAAGAGTGTGTTTTATGCTCCGGCAATACGGTGCTGCGGGTTGGTAACCAGTGTTGGGGCTACTTCTTGCTCAAGTCTTGCTACTCTAAAAGCTTTTCTGGATTTATGATCGCAGTAAGCACAGCAGTAATGTTTAACCAGCTCTCCTTCGGTAGTGGTGGTTGGTGCCAGTACCAGCTCCTCGCGCTTTACTTTGAAAGTCTGGTAATTGCACTCAGGGCACTGCAGTGCATGCAGATGGCCGTCGTATTTTTCAATGCGGGTGTAGCCGGTTGCTGCATCAAGCCATACATCATAGTCAATTGAGTGCAGGTCTTCTTCGGCCTGCATGCCTGGCTCAAGGTGTACATCTTCCTCATCTTCGCCCAGCAGCTTCATCAGGTTGCCATTGTTGGGGTTAACGCGTGGCGTATAGCGCAGTTTCTTGAGCCGCGATTCTATAAAGAAGGGGTAGTAGAACTTGAGCAGATTTTGCACAATTACCCCCAGAATGATGGCAAACATAACGCTAACAAAAACGCGTACAAATAGCCAGAGGGGTTCTGCCTCTATGGCAACGGTATTGGCGTAAATAGCCGCCGCTACAATTAGGGCAAGGGCACTGTACCATAACTTATCAATCTCATGGCGAATGATAAAGTCATACTTGTCTTTCTTCTCCTTCTGAGATGATAGGCGTACGATATAGTACAGCAAAATTGCCAGTCCGGTTCCGCCTGTAGCCAAAGCTACAAAAGGACCAGCTTCATACCAGGTTTGTAATGCTGTTTCCATTATTATAAGAGTTTAAGTTTAAGTTCCGGTTTTTTTCCCGGGGAAAATCTTTATTAACCTGTGGAAATAATACACAGGTGCTTTTTTATCTATATATACCGGAATTATCAGAAAGGTAACCACCAGTATTCAAAATATTTTGCAATGAAATTGTGAGATTGGAGAATAATCTTATGATAGAGGGCTGGTATGGTATGTAAGATTTGCACTTAAATATGAATGTACCAACAAAAAAAGCCACCCATTGGGTGGCTTTTAAAACATCATATATACTTTCTACAGATTGCTTTTTACAAAGTTAGTCATCATCTGGTATAAATGCAGGCTGGTGTTGCCTCCCCTGATACTATGGGCCCGGTTTGGATAATAGAATGACTGGAACTGTTTGCCCGATGCAATAAGGGCATCCTGCAGGGCAACAGCATTCTGGAAATGTACGTTGTCGTCGCCGGTGCCATGGATGAGCAGAAATGCCCCCTTTAGTTTATCCACATGTGTAAGGGGAGAGTAGGCATCGTAACCTTCGGCATTTTCCTGCGGGGTTTTTAAATACCGCTCGGTGTAAATGGTATCGTAAAATCGCCAGTTGGTAACAGGTGCTACGGCTATTCCGGCTTTAAAAACATCGTTGCCGATAAAGGTAGCCAGCGACGACATATAACCACCGTAGCTCCATCCCCAGATACCAATGCGGCTGGCATCTACATAAGGCATGGTGGCCAGGTATTTGGCGGCCTGTATCTGGTCTTCTACCTCCAGTTTGCCCATCTGACCATAGGTGAGATGTCTGAAATCTCTGCCGCGGGCGCCTGTTCCACGGTTATCTACAGATACAACCAGGTAACCCTGATCGGCCATATAGCTGTGCCATACCTCCCGAAGGGTGCTAAAGTTGTTTAGTACTGTTTGGCTCCCCGGTCCGCCATACACATACATCAGTACAGGGTACTGTTTGGTTGCATCGAAATCTGAAGGGCGGATCATATAGCCGTTCAGCTGAGTGCCATCTTCCGTCTGAAATTCAAGAAACTCTTTAGGGTTCAGGTTAATCGCATCCAGCCGCTGGCGCAGGCCTGCATTTTCTTCAAGGATTTTTACCAGCTCACCACCCGGTGCCCGGTGCAGCGATACGGTAAGTGGTTCTGTAGCAGAGGAGTGGTACTGGATATAGTAGGTAAAATCAGGACTCATGCTAATATCCACTACACCCTGTTCCTGGCTAAGTTTGGTTTTATTCTTCCCCTTCAGGTTGATGCTGTAGAACTGGCGTTCCAGGGGAGAATCTTCAGAAGAGATAAAATATACCAGGTTCTTTTTTTCATCAACACCTACCAGTTCCGTTACCTCCCAGTTGCCTGTGGTGATTTGCCGCACCAGCTCTCCGTTCATTTTATGATGATACACATGCTTGTAGCCATCCTGCTCGCTGGTGCGAACAAAGCCTTTTCCGTCTTTCAGGTAAAGGAGGTTATCATTAAAATTCAGGTCTACATAGGTAGCAGCATTTTCAGTGATGACAACTGAGGTATTGCCGTCTGCAGCATCTGCATGCAGTAGCTCCAGCTGGTTTTGCAGGCGGTTCATGCGGATGAATGCCAGCAGGTCGGGATTGGCGGTCCAGTACATGCGGGGCAGGTAAATGTCTTTTTCTTCGCCCGTTTGTACCTGAACGGTTTTTCTCTCGGGCAGGTGGTATACCAGTATGCTTACTTCAGAGTTTTTTTCGCCTGCCTTTGGGTATTTAAACTTATAATCCTGCGGATAGAGCTGGCCCTGGCGCACATCTGTCCAGAGCTGCATGTTATATTCAGGCACCTGGCTTTCGTCAAAGCGGTAGAAGGCAATTTTGCGGTTGTCGGGCGACCAGAAAAAACCTTTGGCAAAGGAAAATTCCTCTTCGTATACCCAGTCGGCACCGCCGTAAATAATATGATTCAAGCGGCCATCGGTGGTAATGGCTACTTCCTGCATATCTGCAAGCTCTTTATAGTACAGGTTATTGTCGCGCACATAGGCTACCTTGCTGCCATCTGGCGAGAAGGTGGCATACATTTGCTTATCGCCGCTTGCAAGAGGCTTCAGCTCAGCTGTTTTCAGGTCATATATATAATAGTAGGCTTTGGTGGAGTGGCGGTATATGCCCTCCTCTTCGGTAGCCAGCAAAGCCTTGGTTTCATCGGCGCTAAGGCTATAGTCAGAGAAGCGGAAGGGGCCGTTTTGCCCGCTACCGGCCAGGCTGCTGCCATCTACCAGGGTGGCTACCGGTTCGCCTGTGGTGATATCATATTTAACAACATCCTGCGTATTACTTCCCTGGTTTGGTCGCAGCGAGGTGTAATAGCGGCCATCTTTCATCCAGTTAATGCTTCGTACCGTTTGCTGGCTAAAAACATTGCGCTCAAAAATATCCTCTAACGATGGTGCTTTTTTCTGCTGTGCATAGCCTGCTGCCGATGCTATCATCAGCAACACAAGCAGGCCCGCCATGCTTTTCTTAATTCTATTGATCATGTTTATTGAAGTACTAATATTTATCTGGGTCTAAAGATAACGAATCGCCCCAACTGCCAGGTATGTAAAGAAAAATTGACTTTGGAGAAGCGGCTGTCTCATGGCATCACTCCCTTAAAGGTTTTGCGGTGCCAGGGAGTTGGGCCCCATTCCAGCAGTGCTTTTTTATGTTCCCGGGTTGGATAGCCCATATTGTTTGCCCAGCCATATTGAGGGTGTTCCGCCGAAAGCTCCAGCATGAGCTCATCGCGATGCGTTTTAGCCAGAACCGACGCAGCCGCAATAGAGGCATAGAGGCTATCGCCTTTTACAATACATACATGCTGAATAAAGGGATACGGGTTAAAGCGATTGCCGTCTATCAGTAATAGCCCGGGTGTAAGTTGCAGCTGAGCCACTGCTCTGTGCATGGCCAGCAGGCTTGCCTGTAAAATATTATGCTGGTCAATTTCTTCCGGACTGCAGGCAGCAATTGCCCAGGCCAGGGCACTGCTTTTAATGAAGGGGGCCAGCTCCTGTCGCTGTTGCGGGCTAAGCTGCTTTGAGTCGTTTAAAAACGGATGCTGAAAAGTAAGCGGCAGTATTACGGCTGCTGCAACTACCGGCCCGGCCAGGCAGCCCCTGCCAGCTTCATCGCAGCCTGCTTCCGGCACTAAGTTATGATAGTATGGGCGTAGCATAATCTCCTAAAAATAGACAGATCGGATATAAACACCAACATTCCCAAGGGAGCTGCAGCACGAATATGACGGAAAAGTATTTTAACTGCTTTGGTGAAAAGCAAAAAAAGAAGCAGTCTGCATAGCATGTGCTGCTACCGACTGCTTCTTGATTTGATAAAGTATTTATTGAGTAGTTCAGGTTATTTCTGAACCCATTTTGCTCTATTCCTGATCTGCTACTACTTCTTCTTCCCTTTCTACACCGGTTTCTTTTTCCAGTGCTTCCAGGTAATCTTCACGGGCATCTGCCAGTTTCTGGTTAGCATTTTTTATTTTATCAGAAGCAGCTTCGTGATTACCGGCTTCATTATTCCGCTGTGCATTTTTAACCAGTCTTTTGGCTTCTTCTACTTTTGCACGGGCTTCTTTAATTTCCTTCTGTCCTTCGCGGCTTAACTGACCCTGTGGGTTATAAGTACCGGTTTCTACATTTTTAAGGTCAGCATTAATCCTGAACCAGTTCTTATCCATCTGGTCCAGATTACCACGAACAGACTCTGCATCAGCAGTAATGCTTTCCTCTTCTACAGTCCAGTAGGAAAGGCGCTTCTGCTCTTCGTTCATGGCCTTACGGGCTCTTGCATCGGCCTCTTCTTTGCCCTCAGACATGGGTGTTTCTTCAGAAACTGTAGCATCAGGTGTAGCATCAGGAGTGTTGGAAGTACGCTCCAGTTCTACATCATTGGTTTCAACACTTTCTCCATTTGTACTGATATAGCCCGGCTCACCAGCCTTTGGTTGTGTTCTTTCACCATCACTACAAGCGGCCAGCATAGTAGCGGCCATAAAAATCATTATACTTAACTTTTTCATAGTCTTAGTCTTAAAAATTAGTTTGTTCAGCGCTAATACCCCATATCCGGAGGCGCCTAAACGTTAGCATTTACGTCTCTGATAATCAAACGGTTCCTGGTAACAGAGGTTTTTTTTTATGGCTCAACCTTCTGTGGTATTCACACGTAAAAGAAATCCCCGTTCTACAACGGAAACCTTATTTTTTAACTCCAGAACCATTTTTTATGCGTATTGCGATGAAAACTCCTTTCACCTATAATTTTTTTGATTACCTGCAAAACTGGTCTTCTCAGGAGAAGTCCTGCGCCATTGTATACCGGCAGAACGATGGCAGTGCCGTCAGGCTGAATACTGTGATCGTAGACCTTTTTGAGTGGCAGGGAAACAACTATGTATTAATGGAAAAAGGACAGCTGATCCGGCTCGACAGGCTCATCAGTGTAGATGAAGCTGCTGCCTGATCTAAAGTAATGAAAAGGAGTTACATGCATCTGACTGAATAGGTCTGTTCCTTTAGTCAGGCTGCTATGTGATGGGCTTTTTAGCCGTGCTGTAACAGCTCAGTCATAGCTGATTTAAAACATAGCTGTTGCGATTTTACACAAAATGCAGGCATTTCCTCACTAAGCTGCTTTTTATAAAAAGCTGCACACCCAGCTTATGGCTGATTTTTCGCAGCACTCCGGGCAATCTTTCAGCATCCAGAGGCAGTCAATAAAATCAGTCAGCATGTGGAAGAGCAGGCCTAAGGCCAGGATACGGATAGTTCTGTGGGGTAAGAGCAGCAGCACCAAATAGCCAATAATAGCCGGCAGGGTATGCAGGGGGTGGTGGCCTATGCTGCAGCGCTCCGGATCGAAAATGGGTGTGCTTAGCAGGTGGTCCAGGTCTACCAGCATGGTAAGGATCATCAGGAACCAGGCTCTTTGCCACATGGGCCTGAAAAAGAACCAGGCCAGCAGACCGGGCACTATAAAGTGCATTGAATAATGAAAAAATGCCTGTACCAATCCTTTTACTTTATGCCGAAAGGTAGAAGATTCCTCTTAATTTTGCGGCCATGAATTTTGAAAAAACATACGATCCAGATCATAATCCCTGGACAACCACCAACAGCAAGCCTGTGTATGAGAATCCCTGGATACGCGTGCGCGAAGACCAGGTGATCAACCCCTCCGGAAATCCCGGCATATACGGCGTGGTGAGCTTCCGGAACTGGGCGCTGGGTATTATTCCGCTGGATGAGCATAATAATACCTGGCTGGTAGGGCAGTACCGCTACTCCCTCAACGAGTGGAGCTGGGAAATACCTATGGGTGGAGGCCCTAAAGAGGCAGATATCCTGGAATCGGCTATGCGGGAGCTTAAAGAAGAAACCGGTTATACCGCCGCCCGCTGGACTAATATAATGTCTATTCATACCTCTAACTCGGTTACCGACGAAACAGGATTCGTATACCTGGCAGAGGAGCTTACCGCCGGCGAAGAAGAGCCTGAGGAGACCGAGCAGCTGGTTGTAAAAAAGCTATCGCTGAAAGAAGCAGTAGACTGGGTGATGGAAGGAAAAATCACGGATAGCATTTCCGTTGCCGGGCTCCTGAAAGTAGCCCGGCTGAAAGGTATATAAATTTATGACACCCACCACAGCGCATGCTACCACCGCCTGGAAATGGCAGGCCCGGCGCATCTTACAAATAGCTTTACCAGTGATGCTCAGTTACCTGGGGCATGTACTGGTAGGCACCGCCGATAGCATGATGGTGGGGCAGCTGGGAAAAGTGCCGCTGGCAGCGGTTTCTTTGGCCAACAGCCTTGTTGTGCTCCCCATGATGTTTGGCCTGGGCCTAAGCTATGGGCTAACGCCCCTGGTGGCTGCTGCCGATGGCCGTGGCAACCGGCGGCGCATTGCCAACCTGCTGCAGCACAGCCTGTTGGTAAATCTTTTGGCTGGCACGGCATTATCGGGCCTGATTGTGCTGCTGCTGCCGTTCCTGGACGATATGGAGCAGCCTCCTGCTGTGGTAGAGATTGTAGGCCCTTACCTGGCCATCGCTGCCGGATCACTGATTCCGCTCATGGTTTTTCAGGGCTTCAAACAGTTTGCAGAAGGTCTGGGCTTTACGCGGCAGGCCATGTATATTTCACTGGGTGCCAATGGCGTAAACGTTTTTTTTAACTGGCTGCTGATTTACGGCAAGTGGGGTTTTCCGGCCCTGGGCTTGGCAGGTGCCGGCTGGGCAACCCTTCTCTCGCGGGTGCTGATGGCCATTGGCATGGCCTGGTACTGCTATAAAAGCCCGCTTTTTGAACCTTACAGGGAGTATTTCAGCTTTAAGCGTTTCAGGCGGAAAATGTCGGTAAAGCTGGTGAAGCTGGGCATTCCCATGGGCCTGCAGTTTACTTTTGAGGTAGGCGCTTTTAGCGGAGCCGTGATCATGGCCGGCTGGATCAGCGATACTGCCCAGGCCGCTCACCAGATTGCTATAAACCTGGCTGCCATGAGCTACATGATTGCCTCGGGCGTTAGTGCTGCGGCAACGGTGCAGGTAGGGAACCTGCTGGGGCGTAAGGATGTGGCGGGCCTGCGCACCGCTGCCGTTACGGCTGCAGCACTGGTGCTTGTGTTGCAAGCCTTATTTGCCCTGCTGTTTTTGTTTGGCCGCAACTTTTTGCCAACCCTGTACATCGATAATGCAAATGTGATTGATGTGGCATCAGGCCTGCTGATCATTGCAGCTTTCTTTCAGCTATCAGACGGCCTTCAGGTGGTGGGTCTGGGAGCCCTCCGGGGTATGGAAGATGTACGCCTTCCCACCCTGATCACCCTTTTTGCCTACTGGATTCTGGCCCTGCCGCTGGGTTATGTGCTGGGCTTTACATTTGATATGGGCATCAGCGGGATATGGTGGGGGCTGCTGACGGGACTTACTGTTGCTGCCGTACTACTTGCCGGGCGCTTTTGGTGGCTTAGCGATAAATCCCGGATTCATCAGCTTACTTCCTGATTGGTGCCGGCTGGTATCCTGGGTAAGGCTGGAAGCCTGTCCGGCGCTACCCAAGAGTTTCTCTTGCAGTATGAAATAGCAGACAGGCTGTTTGTTTAGCTTGTCTGCGATCAATAATATTTCTGTGTTTGCTGATTTATTGATAATGCAGGGTAGAATTTGCGGCTAAGGCTTATCTTTAACAGTATATTAACTGGCGCCTGCTGTTCCAAGACCTGCTGCAGACTGGCCCGGTAGCCATTATACATAAAGCTTATTTTTTTAGCCACCATCAATAGCATGCAACACTCACAAGATGCCAGGCCTGTTAGCGCCAGCCGCACCACCCTTACCGAGCTTATGATACCCTCCTATGCCAACTTTGGTGGTAAAATTCACGGAGGTATACTGTTAAGCCTGATGGATAAAGTGGCCTACGCTTGTGCCAGCAAGCACAGCGGGGCTTATTGTGTAACGGTTTCAGTAGATAATGTCGACTTTATGCAGCCGGTAGAGGTAGGGGAGCTGATATCGCTGAATGCCTCGGTAAATTATGTGGGGAAAAGCAGTATGGTGGTGGGCATACGGGTAACTGCCGAAAATGTAAAGGAGCGCTTTGTGAAACACACCAATACCAGCTATTTTACCATGGTGGCAAAAGACGAAGAAGGCCATCCTTTCCAGGTGCCCCCATTGTTGCTGGAGACGCAGCAGGATGTGCGCCGCTTTATTGAGGCCAGGGAGCGCCGCAGGATTTATTTCCAGAGCCGCGAACTTATGCAGAAGGCCAAGTTGGCCTTTAATATGGAGGAAGAAGTGGAAAAGCTGAAAGGCGAACGCTGCGAACTACGGGTAAGGCTGTAAAAAAAAGGCTTTCAGGTCTCTGCTACACATATCAGGCTACACGGCTGCACCGGAAAATTAAGCTATAAGCCAGCCTTTACAATAAGGAAAGCCCGACTACCGAAGTAGCCAGGCCTTCTAACCTAAACCCCATTAAAACTGGTGCAAGAACTAAGCCAAAATAGAAACCTGTGCATCAGGAGAAATCAAAACGGGATATTCTGAAATAATAAACCACACTAATATTTCTGCTCACACAATTAACCCTTGACGGACCATTCAGATCCTTGTTCAGTACTCTTTAAGCACCAGCATTGGTACAGGTGTATGAAAGGCCAGCCTGTGTGTAACGCTCTTGTTTAACAGGTGATACAGCGGGCCATGCTTACGGGGCAAAATAGCAAGGATGCTCGCCTGTTTTTCCTTTACATGGCTAATGATGCCCTCTTCAGGATCTTCCGCTTCCTCTACCTTTAAAATTGGTGAGAAAGAGCTGAACAAGGTTTCGAGTGCCAGTAAATTAAGGGCTTTATCTTCGGGCAGATGATTTAGATCTTTACCGGTATGCAAGAGGTGCAAACGGGGCTTAAACTGCAGGAGCCAGGGTTTAAGCTGCTCTCTGGCTGTTTCGTTTGGCGTGTTTTTGCAGTCGGTAGCAAACACAATTGCATCGGGTATTACAAACGAGCAGGTGGGAGGTATTACCAGTACCGGAACTCCACTGTTTCTGATGGTGGCAGTGGTTACATTTCCTATATATTCTTCCAGGGCACTAAGCGGGTGGGCCGGCAAAATGATCAGGTCAATATTATTCCTTTCTGATACTTCGCATATATCTGGTACAGCAGGGCCATATTCGCTGATAAACTGATAGGGTACCCTACATTGCTGAAGCAGCCTTTGTTCCAGTTCTGTAAACTTAAGCGCTGTAGTTTCGCGCAGGTCTTCGTCGTAATAAGGAGCCAGGGCCATGGCACTTGCACCGGTAACAGCAGCAGGCAGGTGGTAGGTATGTAATATGAAAAGCTTTACGCCTGATAAATTTCCGGCCAGTGCTACAGCATAACGTAATGCATTATCGGCATGTGGCGTAAAATCTACCGGGATTAGTATGTTTTGCAGCGTTTTCATGGCAGAAGATGTTTGTTATCAACAAGGTAATCTCCTCTAACTAGTAATGCCATGAGTGGGGTCATAATCCCGAATGATATTGGTCAGATTTGGAGTAGGAATCCCCTACAACCTGCATCTGGACTGTAAGGCTGTTGCGCTAAAGAAACTGTTCTGAAAGGGGCTGACGATGGTTGCTGCTTTAAGCCTGACATGTGCAGACAGCTAAAAAGACATTGTATTCTTTTTAGGATGAATTTTTCTGTTTAGCTTTTTTCGAAGTGCCACCACATGTGAAAAGTTTTCCTGCAGGGCACCGAAGCTGCTAAAGTATGATTTAATTCTTGTTTTAAGAATGATGCACTGCACCTGAGTTATTTTACCTTCTTCTGACTTTTTGTCCATAGACTGGTAGCGCCACCAGAGTGGTATATACCGTTTTACATGGTAAAAGAAGCTTCTGCCTAACTTTCTGTAGAAAGTAAAGCGGTTTGAGCTGTTGGTTTCCAACAGGATCTTATAGGGTTCCAGAACCTCAAAGCATTTTGCACTTTCTTTAATGTAGCGCTGGTAGTACTGCCAGCTCAGGCGATCGCTGGTAATGAAATGCTGAAACTGCAGCCGCTTATCGTAACGGATTTCGTAACCGGCCAGTGCCAGTCCATAGCAGAGCTCATGATCGCCGCCGGAGGTTAGCTGAGCCGCCATTCTATCGGCCAGCAAAGAACGGAAGCCGGCCTCATAAACGGCATAATAGGCAGATTTTCTAAGAATGCTCCCTGCACCATACAGCCTGTTGGTGGCAACTTTACCCGACTGCGGAGCCTGTGGCCCGCCTGCATACAGAGAATAAGCAGCCAGCCAGCTGGGCGGAGTAGTTTCGTATACAAATATTCCCATGCCCCCCAAAACAGCACAACGGGGGTTTTGCTGCATTACGTCGAAGGCAATCTCTACATAGTCTTCCTTTAGCCAGTTATCATCATCGCACATAATGATGTAATCGTACTGCGCAGTTGCAAAACCCATTTCACGGGCATTGCTTAAGCCTGGGATGGGCTGGTATACAATTCTGAAAGAAGCGGAGCTGTTATATTTGCTCCACTCCTCACGGGCCAGCTGGGCAGTATTATCGGTAGAGGCATTATCAACCAGAATCAACTCCCAATCAATGCCCTCCCTTACCTGCTGCTCAGCTATATGGCCTAGGGTGCAGGGCAACCTTTTGGCAGCATTATAAGCGCATATTACTATGGAAACACCTGCTTTCACGGATAATTCAATAACATTTTAGTATATAACTTCAGTATTTGCCAGTACAGGGACAGATCCTGGTGCATACGCAGGGCCTCCCGTACCTGTGCCAGGGCTCCCTTCCTGTTATGGGAAGTATTCCAAAGACGGTGGGCCAGCCTCAGGGCAAAATGAGCGTAAAATTTTAGCGCCTTTTTACGCACCTGTTGCCGGGCTGCCTGAGGCAAATATTCCTGGGTGGTATTGATCACCCATTGTAAATCCCTCATGTTCTGAGCGCTGTTGTATGCCTGCCCTGATATAGACTGAAAATGCATACGATAGGCGGCTAATGTTTCTGGTGTATATGCCATAGGGTAGCGACTGGCAATGCGCATCCACATTTCCCAGTCTTCTCCATAGGTTACTCCCCAAAATCCTCCCAGTGCTTCGTATACTTCTCGTTTAACGGTGATAGTACAACATTGGATACGAAGTCTTTCCCCTAAACGTAATAGCCAATTAGTCAGGATGCCATCCTCACTTGCTTCGGGCTGTTGATGTAAGATTGTATTTCCTCTCTCATCGATGTGTGTATATCGGCAAAAAGCCGCGGCAGCTTCAGGAAAGCATTCAAACAAAGTGTCCATTTTCTGGTAGTACCCAGCCTGCACAAGATCATCGGCATGCAGTAGGTGAATAAGATAACCGTGGGATCTGTTCAGACAGGTTTCAAAGTTTCTTAAGCTGCCTACATTAACGGGCTGCCTGTAATAGGAAATTCTACCCCCTCCAAGCTCGTGAACCATGGCCTCAATATTTGCATCTGTGCTGGCATCGTCCACAACCTCAATTTGCATCTGGTCAGCCCCCAAATCCTGCAATAGCACTGCCGCTAAGGTTTGCGGTAGAAAGTTTGCAGCATTATACACCGGTATCATTACAGACCAGCGCGGGCGCCTGGTTTGCACTGTTACAGGATTGATCGGAGGAGGGCTTGCTATTATTCTATTCACAAAGGCCAGATATTAAAATCTACTTCGTCCAATTTGTACTTCAGGATAAAAGTAAATTTTTCCTAAATATATGTAAAAAAATATATCTATTACTACGTGTTATTTTTGATTAATTGTTTTAATCGAATTTTAATGATTTTTGTTGCCAGCGAAAGCATTCCGGTTTTTAGCAAGAGATATGCTGCTTTGTGAGGGGCTAAATGTGATGCAAAATTTATAATGAGATACTTACGCTTAGCATACGCTGCACCCTCAATATCTGCCGGACAGCGGTTTGGGTTAGGTGTATCCAGTATCGCCTGGGTAATCATTGAAAGCAGGTCCAGTGTATGCAGCACTTCCTGCACACTGCCAATTTCTAAAAGTGGTTGAATGTTGTAGCGCAGGCACTCAAGTTGCGGATCGGTAAGATTTACTGCTCCACCGGTATAGTAGTGAATGTTTCTGCGTACTATTGCCTCCATTGCTTCATCATACTCCTTCTTTTTAGCTACCTGGTGCAGGCTCTGGCTGGTAATCCTGTAATCGAGTAGTACCTTTGGTAAATGGTAATGCTTATAGTCACGCATGAGCTGCCAGATGAGCTCCCAATCTTCGGCATAGGGCACTGTATAACCACCTACTGCCTGAACGGCGGCTTTCCTGTATAACATGCTGGGGTGATAAATCCAGCATTCAAACGTTTGGTTGTAGTAATAAAAGGGTGGTCTGAAAGGTTCTGTTTTAATTACCTGCCTGTCTTCGGTAACCTGCCGCACCCAGCAGGTATATAATGCACCATCGGGATGCTCCTGGGTAAACTGGTACTGTTTTTCTAAACGGTCAGGATAAGCAATATCATCAGCATCCATTCGGGCGATCAGATCGGAAGCAGCCAGCCGGATGCCTTTGTTTAACGTGGCTGATATACCAAGATTCTTTTCATTGCGTATGAGGCGAATGCGTTTGTCGGCGTAAGCCCTGATGATGTTCAGGCTGTTATCCGTAGAGCCATCATCGATGATCAAAAACTCAAAATCTGTAAAAGTTTGCGCCAGAATACTATCAATAGCTTCGGCTAAAAACTTTTCAGCATTATAAACAGGCATTAAAACGCTTAGCTGGGGCATAGTAAAACTACCTTTGCTTCAGGGTTCGCTTAACTTTATTTTTCACCTTTTTCGGCAGCACATTGGTAAGGTAGTACAATTTGGGGTAGCGGTACTGGCGTAAAGCTTTTTGCAGGTACGCATGCACCTGCTTATGTGTGATGTTGTTTCTCTGAAGATACTGTTGCAGCCAATCCAGGAAATACCTGCGAACCACATGGTACTGCCCATCGGCATGTACCCAGTGCATCACCGAAGTGCTGCGCTGCCTGTAAAGGTTGTTGCAGTCTGAAGATATGTAAACTTTCTCCTGCAGATAAATTTTGCACAGGAACGCCTGATCCTCGTATAGCTGATACTTCTTTATAAAGGATTCCTCAAAACCCCCCGCTTTCAATATGGCACTCTTCTTAAGCATTAGTCCGGAAGGACAGGGGGCATAAGTTTTACCCAGTGGATAAATCAGGGGGATGAGTGTTGGCGGCTCAAAAGTTTTGTTCTGTTCGGGACCTACCTGTAGTATAATATCCTTTTTAAGGGGCTCTGGCTGCCAGCTATGCCAAAAAAGCGATGCCTCAGCTAGCATACCAATATTCGGATTGCTATCGAACAGGGCAACCTGGGCGGATAATTTTTTTGGCAGCCACTTATCATCGGCATCGAACAATGCAATCAATTCGCCCCTGGCTTTCTCCACGCCTAAGTTGCGGCTGGCGCAAACACCTTTATTGATGTGGCCTGGGTGCTCTATATAAAATATTTTTTGAGGATAGCGGTCTGCATAGTTTTTTGCAATGGCTGTACTGTTGTTGGTAGAGCCGTCATCTACCAGCAGGAGTTCCCAATCTGTAAAATCCTGTTCTATTACACTTTCCACCGACTCAGGAAGATATTCTTCCTCGTTCAGAAAGGTGATGATAACGCTTACCCGCGGATTTTTACCATTGATCATAAAACAGGATTTTTAGTAGATTGCCACCCCTTCAATTGTTCTGTAAACATACTTCCATTCCAGTTATTTACCTGAAACCTGCCTATGCGTAACAGGTTTGTTTGTGGTGTTACGAGCGTATCTTCAGTGGTTACGGCTCCTTTGATTTTTAGTTTCTCTGCTATGTTCAGCGTTTGATGATTGTAGCTGCCGTAGGGATAAGCCAAAAGCGCTGGTGTCATTCCTGTTATTTCCCGGAGCTGTTCTCTGTTGTCAGTAAGCTCTTTGAATTGAAAATCTTCAGTATGATCGGCCAGTGCCGGATGGGTTACCGTATGGATGCCCACATCAAACAGCGGTTTGGCTGACAGCTGCTGAAGCTGTGCCCTTGTCATGCTTCTGTAGTTTGCCCGGTACTGCTGTGGTACATTCGCCCACTGCCTGATCTGTGCCAGTATACGCTGTTGTTCCAGAGCAGGTAAGGGCCTTAAGTGTTGCCATAGCTGCAGGAACAACGCGGCCCTTTGCCCCGGAGGCTCGGTTACAAAGGCACGCCATTGCTGGTGTTGCCGGTGAAGCTTATCATCCAGCCGCTCCTCTTCTGCTAATGATATATTAATAGCTTCTCCTCCAATATTCATTGAAAAAGCAGGTGGCAGATCCTCTGAAAAGAGTATCAGCTGTTCCAACTCGTCCCACCAGAATTCGGTCTCTTTTCCAATATTGCCGCTGGCAATAAAAAAAGTAGCGGGCAGCCTGTACTTTTCCAGCAGGGGTACTGCTACCTCATAATTATCGGCATATCCGTCATCAAAAGTAATGGCCATACTTCGCGATTGAAGGCTGCCTTCTTCCAGGCCCTGTACGAGCGCTTTTAACGGAACAACTTTTCCGCTTTTTTTTAGCAGCTGCAGTTGTTGCTCAAAATTAACCGGGCTCACTGCAATATTCCACACATCAGACTGCGGCTGAGCAATGCGATGGTACATCAAAACCAGTGCTTTTGGTCTGATGGTGTGCTTAAGACGATTGATTAACTTTCTTATCAAAGCTTATGCTTTTACTGCTTTCACAGAAACAACCATCTGAATCTGCGGATCCTGGTGGCTGAGCTTTTGTTTATCTACTTCTGAAAGCCCCATGCCATACAAAAAGGCAGTTGCTGCATAAACATTTCCCTTGGAGGAAACTTCGACCCTGGCGGAAGGAAACTCTTCTTCCATTAACTTTTGCATGGCCTGCCTGGTAAATGCCCAGTACCAGATGCTATTCCAGGCACCCTCATCTATTGAAGTAATGTAAGGTACTGTTAACAGCAGAGTGCCTCCAGGCTTTAGCAGCCGGTGGCAGGTTCTGATGGCGCCTTTAAAATCGTATATCAGGTGCAGGGTTTGCGCCAGGATAATGCAATCGAACAGATTGTCTGGGATATGCGGAGCATTGCTAAGATCGCCCACAAAGGTTGCCCTGGGGTTGCTGCTATCAATATGCAAAATATCGCTTTGGGTAACTTTTGCCCCTCCGTAGCGCATGGTGTATTCATTGTCGCCAATATCCAGTACCCGGCCTTTTATGCTGGCCGATTCCTGCTGAAAAAAGCTTTCTATGTAGTAACGGTCAATTGGCCCCCCCCTTTCATAGCCAAAATTATTGTTAAAGGGTTTCAGGCGATTTAAATCCCCAAAGTAAACCTGACCGGGCTCAGGAATAAAATCTTTCAGCAGACCAGCCTTTTTAAGCCAACGTTTGCCAAAAGGAGGTATCAATCGTTTTATAAGTGGCTTTATCACGGTATTACTTTGGTTAATAAGTACTTACAGAGTAAGAGTGGCTGGTATTTTAAAAGTGTTAGCAGGGATGCTTTATTGGCAGGTGCCTTGCCTGCTCGCAGCTTCTGGTATAATTCTTTGGTATAGTATTCTTTCCAAATGCCATGACCCCGCCTAAAAGCTTCTTTTTCTTTACTGGTTTTAAGCTGCTGCTGCTGTCGGTCCAGCACTGCCAGTGCCATAGAGAGCATAAAGGGAATATTACCTGACATATTGCTGTTGTGCAGCCGATAAGCAGCAATTTTTTCACCATGATGTACCACCGGGTATTTACGCGTAATCTTCAGGTACAGATCATAATCTTCGCAGCTTCGCAGGCTGGTGTCGTACTGGAATTCATTAAAAACCCAGCGGCGATACATCACTGTGGCATGCATACCAATGTAATTGCCCTGCATCAGGTGTGCATAATGATCCTGTGTTACTTCGCTACGTTCTTCTCTAACGGTATTGGTATCGACAAAAACTTTATCATGGGCGCCCGATACAAAGGCAGCCTTGGGGTTTTGCTGCAGGTAACGCAGGTTGGTGGTGATGGCCCCGGGCAGCAGCCAGTCGTCGGCATCGAGAAATATTATAAACTCTCCTGTAGCATGCCTGATGCCCGTGTTGCGTGCTGCTGACAAGCCCTGGTTCTGCTGGTAAACGTATTGTACCCCCTTTAGCCGGGCTGCAATATCTTTGGTATTGTCGCTGGAGCCATCGTCTACCACAATGATTTCTACAGGGCTATAGCCCTGCTGGTAAATACTCTCTACAGCCTCGGTTAAATAATTACCGTGGTTATAGCAGGGTATAATTACCGATACTACTGCAGATGGTATGGTAGGCTGCCGGTCCATTTCTATTTCACGGAAGAATTATGTCTGTTTCGCAGGTAGTAAAGCACGCCTGAAAGTACACCACCCATTTCCAGCCAAACGGTACGATAGCGGAATTTATAAAAAGGGAACCCTTTTTTGATGAGTCTTGCAAAATAAAAAGGATGTTTAAAGATGAGCCGCTTTTTATAATCGGCCCTGTTTACCCGCTGCTGCTGAAAAAGGGCTGCAGCGGCAAAGCCACGCATATAGTTGAATATTTGTTTTTTAAGTGCTTCCATCTCCCTGCGGTGTTCGTGGTGCACAATAGCCAGGGGGGCATACCTTATTTTATAACCAGCGGCGAGTATGCGAAACCACATTTCTGAATCGCCATTGCAGCCGGCTGCACCGGCATCGAGCAGTTCATCGAAATAGCCTGTTTTTTCAAATACACTACGACGAAAGGCCATATTGGCCCCTGCGCCAATTTCCCATACAGGTGGTCCCAGCTCAAGGTGATCTTCGAAATAGGAATGGTCGTAAACTTTGTTTTCATAACCCCTGTTAAAAGACCAGTGCCTTTCGAAAATTTGCTGTGCTTCGGTTTGCAGCTGAGAGGCAAACACCAGTCCGGTAACAGCTGTTGTTTCAGGGTTCTGAAAAGCCTCCCATATACGGTATACCCACAGGGGGTGCGCTACCACATCATCATCCAGAAAAGCAACAATTTCGGCACTGGCGGCTTTAATGCCTGTGTTCCTGGCAATATCCAGGCCGGGTCGTACTTCCCTGCAGTAACGTACCTTCGGGTACTGTTTTGTTACTTCTTCACTGCTGTTGTCGGATGGAGCATTATCCACCACGATTACCTCCTGGGGCAGGCACTCCAGGGTTTTAAGCATCTCCAGGCAGCGCTGCAGGTAAGAGGCCCTGTTGCGGGTGCAAATGATTACAGAAACAGGCACTGTGGCAGGTAAATGTTCCGGAAGTACCGGGGCTAAAATAGTTTGCATCCACTTGTTCCAGGCCTGCTGGTTATGCTGAGCGATCCATTGTTCCCAGGGTGTAGAGAGCAACTCCCTTCCACCTACATAGTAGCGGAGGGTTGGCCTGATGGCATCGGCCAGCTTTTTATAGTATGCTGCGGTGCTTAGCGGCCGCTTGGGCATGATGTATACATGACCTAGCGGAATATCTTTCCACCATAAAACCAGGTAATGTCCATCCTGGCTAGTATCCAGCGAGGGCATTTGCAGGGTTTCGTGCAGGGGCAGATGACTGATATGGTAAGGAGGGTACTTCATGTAACAATTGAAATTATAGCAGCTCCCTTACAGGAGTACATCCTGGCGCTGAACAAGCTTAAAAGGAAACTTAGGGCGTACAGCGCCTAACCATTTACCATACCACTTTATATTTTCCCGGTAGTCTTCCACATCAAAGGAAATGCACTCTTCAAGAGAATAAAGATAGACTGAGGTGTCTGTTACCATATACAGGGTGATGTAATAAGAGCCATCGTTAAGGAAATTGCCTGGTATGTTACACTCACCTTCTACCAGGCCTTTCTGGCAGCGGATTATTGGGGAGTGCATATCAAATATACACTCGCCTGAATAGGAATAGAGCAGCAGGCTAACGCTAACATCTGCTGTATCTTCAGCCATGTACCAGAACTTAAATCTTAAGGTTAAGGGGGTACGTATATCGATTGGGTCGGTTAAATTTTGTAAGTGCGGAATCAGCTCCACAGACTTAAACCGTACTTTATCATTTCCCGGTGCATTTTCGGGCAAATCCCAGTTCTGCCTGAGTACAAGCTGCTGCACATCGGTAATGTATTTGTTAACAATGTTGTTCGCCTCTCCAATTTCTTTGATCTTTCCTCCCTTTAGCCACAGCGCCTGCCTACAAAGATTGGTAATGGCCTGCATATTGTGGCTCACAAAAATAATGGTGCGTCCATTCGTTTGAGATACATCACGCATCTTGCCCAGGCATTTTTTCTGGAAATCAGCATCACCCACGGCCAATACCTCATCAACGATAAGAATATCGGGGTCGAGGTGGGCGGCTACAGCAAAGGCCAGGCGTACGTACATGCCGGATGAATAACGTTTAACCGGTGTATCTATAAACTTTTCGATTCCGGAGAACGCAACAATTTCGTCGAACTTACCACGAATCTCTGCTTTATTCATGCCTAGTATATAACCGCTGATGAAGATGTTTTCACGCCCGGTAAGCTCCTGGTGAAAGCCTGTACCCACCTCAAGCAGGCTGCTAATCTTTCCTTTACCTCTTACAACACCATGGGTTGGCCTTACAATGCGCGAAAGTATCTTGAGGAGCGTAGATTTACCCGCGCCATTCTGGCCTATAATACCCCATACATCGCCTTCCTTTACCTCAAAATCAATATTTTTAAGCGCCCACAGGTAGCTGTCGCTCGTAATTTCGTCGGCGCTACTATTTTCTTCTCCAATGGTGAAGAACGGATCTTCTTTCCGTAACACGGTTGTAGTCCAGAAACGCTGCAGGTCCTGGCGCAACGAACCTGTGCCTATGGTACCAAGGCGGTATAATTTTGAGAGCTTTTCTACTTGTATTACTACGTCAGCCATAATTTTACGCCTTAAACTACATCAATCAATTTATCTCCCTGCTTATTAAAGATCATCAGGGAAGCCAGCAGCAGCAATACGGCTACCAGGGTGCTGTAAAGCAGGTGCGGTATGGTAAATGTGCCGTGGCCTAACAGGCTATAGCGTGTGAGTTCAAACAGCGGGGTGAGGGGGTTCCAGAGTACAAGCCAGCGAAAATTTTCCGGAATAATGTTTAAGGGGTAAATAACAGGTGTTAAAAACATCAGCATGCGCACCCCTAAATGTACAAGGTTTACCAGGTCTCTGTATTTGGCAGTTAACACAGAAAAAATGAGGCCAAGTGATAAACCAATCACGCTGATGAGCAGAATGGAAAATGGTAGTACTATCACCCACTTGTTTATGGTTACCGGCACATCTTCTACCACCCAGAACCACACCATTACCAGCAGTAAGAGTATAAACTGCATCAGGAACCTGAAGAAGTTTGTGCTAATCACCGAAAGGGGCATCACCAAACGGGGAAAATATACCTTGCTGAATACCTCGGAATTTTCCCTAAAGGTAAAAGCAGTTCCTATAAAACTGTCGTTAAAGAAGTTCCATAGTACAATGCCCGACAGGTAAAATAATACCGGTGGTATATCGCCGGTATCGATCCCTACCAGTTTATTAAATACTACTACAAAGGTAGCCAGGGTTAAAATGGGTTGAAATAAAATCCAGAGGGGCCCCAGTATAGTTTGCTGGTAATTCAGTAGAAAATCACGCCTCACCAGCCTGCCTAACAGGTTGCGATAAGCCCAAAGTTCTTTTGCACTCCATCCCCACCAGGTGGTGTGGCTGCCAAACTCCCAATCCCAATGTTCTTTATTTATTTTTTCAGACATGCAATGGAAAGATCTTCTTTAGTCGGAGGGTAATTTACAAGTTTTATGCAAATGGGTACAAATATTAATTAGAATAAGTATATCTCAAAGCGGCTAACATTAATATATTCTTAAAAAATGCTTTTGTGAGACTAACTATAGCTAATAGCTCATGATCAATCCTTGTTTAGACGGTTATTGCTGAAAAAGGTTTTGATTCCAGCATAGGGCCGAAGCTAAATGTTTAATAACAGGAACAACAGGATAAATACCAGCAATAAAATAAATACAATAAAGAAGCCTTTTTCTGCAGGCATACGCCCTGGATACTCTACTTTTTTTATATCTTCCTCTTTTGGTGGCACAAAGAACTCATAAAGTTCTTTCCAATATTTTTTTAGCTTCATAGGAATAGCTCCGGAGCACTTAACTCTAAATTAAAATTTATAAGTGCTCTTTAAAAGAGACTGAGATTCAGCCTGGATGTTTGGTGGCTGGAACCTGGCTTACCCCCGCTAAACTGATTTTGTGTATGATAATGATGAAGTATGCATAAAAGGTGCAGGCAAACGGACACCCTAAGTGCCGCAGGGCCTGGAAAGTTATAGCTGAATAACGCGTGGTTGTTCCAGCTGAGTGGCCATAGATGTAAGCATGGCAGGTACTATTAGCTTATGCAGTGGTTTAACAGGTAAAAAATAAAGCCTGCCCAGCTTGTTATGAAACTCCACTACTGTAGTCAAAATAAGGTGTTTATCATTTTCTTTGGTCAGACCATTTGTGAGTAACAGTGATAATCTGAAATTTAGATGGCTGTCATCTTCTCCCAGCACCAGCTCCGTATCAGTTTTAGAAAAAACCTTGAATAAGCCCACCCGCTGGCCTGGTTCAGGGTTAAAATCCTGAGGTAACTCCTGTTTGTGGGTGGGGCTGCCGCCTGTCTTTAGCCCAAGGCCTGCACCAATGCTGTTTCTAACAGCAAAAAGAGCTTTAACCCAACCGGGTGCTGAGGAAAAAAAAGCCCTGCCTACCTCTGTAGTTGTAATGCGGTTATCCGGGTCACTGAAAGTAGTACGATAACTATCTGCATAATCATATGGCCTGCCAATCCTGTAAAGAATAGAACTTTGGGGAAAAGCCGTTTTAGTTGTCTTCATTGAAAAATATTGAAAGTGCCTGCTTCTTAGAAAAAATTGCAAGGGGTAAAAGAAAGTCGGCTGATGAACATTGAAACCATTGGAGAAAGCTTTGTCCCGGAAAGAGGAATTCCAGAACGGGATGGAATAGTCTATGGAGCATGCGCTGTAGCATTTGCATGAATTTGCCAGTTTAGCTTTGGGAAACACTGGTTTTGCAGCAAAGGAACTTTATTGCTAACGCTATAGCTACGAGTAGAAGAAACAGACGTAGCAGTTGCTGTACAAAAGCCTGGTTTAGGAACAGCGGAAGTGAAAGCCATGGCGGCCTGCCTGCACAAAATGTCCGGCTTAAGCCTGATGCCAGAGTTTTCAGGAGTTTCTGAAAAGGCAGTCATTGCCCTTTGATCACTGCTGGGTGGAGCAGAGTCCGGATCTAAATCAGGATCAGCTGTTTCAGTTAGCGGCAGTACGTTAGGATTGGTATTCAAAATATTACTCTGGTTCGGAAATAAAAAATATGCCTTGTGGCAGAGCACCCTTTTAGTGGCTTCCTGGCACATCTATAAAAGGAGGTGTGCTTAAATATAAAATTATTCCTGTATAAATACAATAAGCTGCAGCCAGCCAGACACCTTTGTTTAGCTGTTTTGGGAGGAGCCCCCGTACAGGGGTATGATGGGGGTAGCCTTTTAAAATAAGCCTGCCGGTAGTGGCGTTACAAATAGGGCAGGAGCCTACAGATTGCCAAATACTCTTTGATTTTCCTGATGATCCCGAAACTTAATTTTGCTACGAGTTTTATATGCAGATTGTATAAACTTATCAAAAACAACTTCCTGTCCGGAGGCTTTTATACCGGCAGGCATTGTAGGTAAGGGCTTAAAAGCTTAATTTTCCCCTTTGTCTTTTTGATACATATAGTCAGGCATGCGGATACAGGCTGCTGCCTGTAACTTGTAGTCTGTTTATAAGAACATTTGCGCTGTTAGCGCCCACTGATGATAAAAATTTACAACCAACAAACATATATGAATCCATATTCTACAGCCGGCAAACGATTATGCTGGCTTTTGCTGCTGAGCTTTCAGCTGTTCGGGCTGCTTTCGTGCTCCTCAGAAAAAGAAGAAGAGCGCCGGGTATTAGTTTTTTCTAAAACCGGTGGCTACCGGCATGCTTCTATCGAAGCGGGCATAGCAGCCATTCAGCAACTGGGCCAGGAGCACAACTTTGTAGTAGACACCACCGAAGATGCCTCCAGCTTTCGGGATGAAAATCTGCAGCAGTACCATGCCGTTATTTTCCTGAATACTACCGGCGATGTGCTGAACCACCAGCAGCAAAACGAATTTGAACGCTACATACAGGCGGGTGGGGGCTATGTGGGCATCCATGCCGCTGCCGATACAGAATATGACTGGCCCTGGTACGGAAAGCTTAGCGGCGCCTATTTCGAAAGCCACCCCAACAACCCTAATGTGCTGAAGGGCACTTTCAGGGTGCTGGATAAAAACCATCCTGCAACAGCCCAGCTGCCCGAACGCTGGGAGCGCGAAGATGAATTCTACAATTTTAAAGACATGAATTCGGATGTGCACGTGCTGATGGATATCGATGAGAAAAGCTATGAGGGTGGTACCAATGGCGACAATCATCCTATGGCCTGGTACCATGACTATGATGGCGGCAGGGCCTTTTATACAAGCGTTGGCCATACAGACGAAAGCTTCTCAGAAACCCTGGTGCTGCAGCACATTCTGGGAGGCATTCAGTATGCCATGGGGGGCGAAAACCCTAAGAAACCCGATTACAGCCTGGCCCGCACCAGGCGGGTGCCCGATGAAAATCGCTTTACCAAAAAAGTACTGGTTGATAACCTTGACGAGCCATACGAGCTGGCTGTGATGGAAGGAGGCCGTGTGCTGTTTATTGAGCGTAAGGGCAATGTAAAGCTGTATGATCCTGCAACGGAGCAAACTACCATTGCAGCCCGCATTCCAGTAAATACAAAGTACCTGCCCAAAGACGGCAAGCAAAAAGAAGCCGAAGACGGCCTGCTGGGTTTGGCCTTAGACCCCAATTTTCAGCAGAATAATTGGGTATACCTGTATTACTCACCCGCCGGCGACGAGCCAAAAAATATGCTTACCCGCTTTGTACTGAAGGGCAATGAATTAGACATGGCTTCTAAGAAAGTAATACTGGAAGTGCCTGTGCAAAGGCAGGAGTGCTGCCATACCGGTGGGTCTATTGCTTTTGATGCAGCGGGAAATCTGTATCTCTCTACCGGTGATAACACCAACCCTTTCGGCACCGGTTATGCCCCAATAGATGAGCGGCAGGGCCGGAGCCCCTGGGATGCCCAAAAGAGCTCTGCCAATACCAACGACTTACGTGGTAAAATTATCCGCATACACCCCGAAGCCGACGGCACTTACAGCATTCCGGAGGGCAACCTTTTCTCTAATGGTACGCCTAACACCCGCCCTGAAATTTATACCATGGGCCACCGCAATCCTTTCCGGATTTCGGTAGATAAGAAAACAGGCTTTGTGTATTGGGGAGATGTAGGGCCTGATGCCAACAAGGATTCTCTGGCTGTGGGTCCCCGCGGACACGATGAATTTGGCCAGGCACGAAAACCTGGTAATTTTGGATGGCCCCATTTCATTGGCGATAACAAGGCTTATGCAAGAATTGACTTTGCTGCCAGAAAAGCAGGCGCTAAGTTCGATCCGGCCAAACCTGTAAACAGCTCCCCTAATAATACCGGTCTGCAGGAGCTGCCCCCAGCCCAGCCGGCATTTATCTGGTATCCCTATGATGTGTCTGATGAATTTCCGCTGGTAGGCAGTGGAGGCAGAACGGCAATGGCCGGCCCTGTTTATCATACAGAGCATTTTAAAGAGGCAGCACGCCCCTTTCCGGATTACTATGATGGGAAGCTTTTCATTTACGAGTGGATGCGCGGCTGGATCATGGCCGTTACCATGGATAAAGAAGGAAATCTGCAGAGCATGGAGCCCTTTATGCCAGGCAGCAAGTTTAACAACCCCATGGAGATGGAATTTGGTCCGGATGGCGACCTGTACATGCTGGATTACGGCGAAGGCTGGTTTCAGCAGAATGCTACAGCAAAACTGGTTAAGATTGAATACAATGCCGGTAACCGTACGCCTGTGATACAGCTGGCAACCGATACTAAGGCAGGTGGAGTTCCCCTGGCTGTTAAGCTTTCCTCTGCAGGTACCCATGATCCTGACAGGGATGAGCTTAAATACGAATGGAAAGTAACTGCACAGGACGGAAAGCTATATAAAACCCTGGATGAACCTAACCCGGCGCTTACCATCGACAAACCGGGCCTTTATACCGTTCAGCTGCAGGTAACCGATGCACAGGGTGCAACAGCCAGGAGCTCAATGGAGCTTGTGGCAGGGAATGTACCTCCGCAGCTGGAACTGAATATTTCCGGAGGTAACAGTACCTTCTATTTCCCGAACCAGCCATTCCAGTACGAGGTGCAGGTAACTGATCCCGAAGACGGTAGCCTGGCAAGTGGGGGTATTGCTGCAGATGAGGTTGCTTTTACCATAGACTACATGAAGGAAGGCTATGATCAGATTGCCATTGCACAGGGCCACCGCGGTGCCGACGAAGCTGTTGCTTTTGCCCATGGCAGAAAGCTGATGGAGGCAAGCGATTGTAAGGCCTGCCATGCCATTGATAAAGAATCAATAGGGCCCACCTACCAGCAGGTGGCTAAAAAATACAGGGGCGATGCCGGGGCAGTGGATCGGTTGGCGGATAAAGTGATTCAGGGGGGTGCCGGTGTTTGGGGAGAAGTAGCCATGTCGGCACACCCGGGCATATCTCCGGATGATGCCAAAGAGATTATTAAGTATGTGCTTAGTCTGGACGGTAGCCAGAAACCGGCCTCCTCTTTACCATTGATAGGCTCCTTTACCCCTAAAGGACCGGCAGAAGCAGGCGGACAGGGCATTTATTTAGCACGTATGGCTTATACGGATAGGGGTGCAAATGGCGTACCCCCGGCAACAACAGAAAAAGTAATGTTGCTCCGCCATCCTTTTGTTGCGCCGGCCACCGCCAGTCAGCTCTCGGCAGGTATCCAAAAGTATAAGCTGGAAGAACCGCCTGTAGAAATTGTAATCGTTCAGGAGAATGATTCCTACATCGGGTTTAACCAGCTTGATATGACCGGTATCAGACAGCTTGATTTCCTGGCCATAGCACCAAAAGAACATCTTAATGCAGCAGGTGGTAAAATAGAGGTGCGCCTGGGCTCGCCTACCGGTAAATTGGTTGGAGAAAGTGCCGGGATCAGGCAACAGAGCATGGGTAAAAATGTAAATCCTCCCCGCGTACCAGTTACTATTACCCCGACTGAGGGTGTGCAGGATGTGTTCTTTGTTTTTAAAGGAAACAAATCCGGAGATCAGCAGGCGCTCTTTACCATTAGTGGCATAGAGTTTAAAACATCCGGCCCGGATTTGTAGTATTCATGAAGGTAACAGGGAGAGGAGTAATCAATGATTGGTTACTCCTCTTTTTTATGCTGCAGTGACTTTAGATGAGTGGCAGGCAGCTGTTATACGCTAAAGTGTTTTTTCCATGATATAATCTTCCATCAGGTATCCGTTGCCGATGGAGATATCTTCCTTTCCTACCATTGTAAACCCAATTCTTTCATAAAACTGAACGGCTCTGTTGTACCTGTTCACATTCAGGGTGAGGGTTGGGTTGCAGTGCGCTAAAGCAACCTCACGGATGTGGTCTATCAGCACTTTGCCCAGACCCTTACCATGTGCCGCAGGCAATACATAGATTTTGTGAATTTTTGTTTTTGGCTGCCCCTGGTAGTTGAGTTCGTAGGAGGCAAAACCCAGAAAAGCTTCCTCTTCGCTTACAAGAATAAAGGTGTGGCCTTTTTGGTTTACCTGCTCCTGTAAGGCAGGGATGCTGTACATCATTTCCAGCATGTATTCAATTTGCGCTCCGCTTAGAATATCCCCAAAGGTGGGGGGCCAGGTTTGTAAAGCAATATTCCTGATGGTGGAGAAATGTGTGCTGTCTGCTTGGATAACCTCTGTCATACATTTTACTGTGCGGGTAAAGTTAAGGGAGATTTCCAAAATTTTGTATGCTATTGAATGAAGCCGGCCAGTGAAGCGGGTTCTTCTCCTGTAAGTCTGCTCAGCTCCTGGCTGATGCAGGGCGGTTTCTGGTACCTGGGCAGGTAGTGGAGCATGATCATCACCAAAATGAAAGCTGTGGGAAAGCCTGCTTTTCTTTTAGCAAGAAAGAACATGATTGGAGAGGGACTGATAAAGCTAATGGGTTTATCCAGTGCTGCAAATAACATACCGGCTACCTCACCAAAATTCAGCAGCTCATTGCCAATAATGGTGTAGGCTTTATTAAGGTGCTTTTTTGTGTTGCTCTATACGTGTTACTTTCTGAGGATCTCTGCTGTTTTTCATTGCAGTAAAAGAAGGTATCAAGCGATGCAGACCCGATGATTAAAATCAACCAGAGTAGTGATTCTTATCAATTTTAAAGAGGGAAAAAAGGGGCTCTGATTTTGTTGTAAATCAGGCAGCTAAGGCTCCTGCAGGGTCCTGCAAGCGTTTTAACAGCAGGAAGGAGCTGTTTTTGCAGGGGGTGGGCTTGCGGCAGCAGACAGTGCTTTCAGCATCAGGGTTTTGTTAAGGGGTTGATGACTGCTCTGCCATATAAGGCTTGAGGTGCTGCTTTACATTATCTTCAGGCGTTATGCTATGTTTATGGATAAAGATTCGGTTTACCAGGTAGCGTAAAAGCAGCATGTTTGGTTGAAAGCTTTGTAAAAACAACTGAAAAATATTACAAATAAGCGGTGGGAGAGAACGATTTTTCGGGAATGGCCGTTTTTTGCGTATCTTGTTTGTTAGCTTTAGAAGTCTCAGCAGGAACCTAAGAAAGTTAAGGAGGCTTGAACTTCTGACATTGATCTTAAAACCCTTACATTTTGATGAATAGACGAATAGCGCTGAAAAACCTGGCCTTTGTCGCTGCAGGCCTGTTGGTACTGCCAGGCTGCGATACTACCGGCTGGAAGGAAACCGCGGTTCAGGCAACAGATCCGCTTTTATCTGCTAAACAGGAAGGCCTGCTGGCAGAAATCGTGGAAACGCTTATCCCCGCTACCGACACCCCGGGGGCCAAAGAACTGAAAGTGCACGCGTACATTCATAAAATGGTGGCCGACTGCTTTGAGGAAGATGCACAGCATGCCCTGGTAAAAGGGCTGGACAAAGTAGATAAGCTTGCCAACGAGAAATACAAACAGTCATTTACAGCATGCAGCCCTGCCGAAAGAACTGCTGTTCTGGAGCAGATGAGCCTTTCCGAAGAGGAAGTTCAGAAAGATTTCTTCGGCCTTGTTAAAGGCCTCGCCATTCAGGGTTACATGACTTCAGAATACGTGATGACCCATATCACCAAATACGAAATGGTACCCGGCCGTTACCACGGTTGTGTTCCGGTACAAGCATCAACCCCCCTTTCTTAACAAACCATGGCAAATATTAACGGAGATTCAGCGAAGCAGAGAACGTTTGACGCAATTGTGATAGGATCGGGGATCAGTGGTGGCTGGGCAGCCAAGGAACTTACCGGCCACGGGCTTAAAACCCTGGTACTGGAGCGCGGAGGCGATGTAAAACATAATGTAGATTACCCGACTGCATCCAAGAATCAGTGGGAGTTTGACCACCGTGGCCAGCTGCCGCTGGAGGTACGCAAAGCCAATCCTATCGTGAGCAAGTGCTATGCATTTTATGAGGGTACTGAGCACTTCTTTGTAAAAGATCAGGAGCATCCCTATGTGCAGGAAAAGCCCTTCGACTGGATCCGGGGTTACCAGGTAGGGGGTAAATCGCTGCTCTGGGCCCGCCAGACCCAGCGCTGGAGCGACTTTGATTTTGACGGACCTGCCCGTGATGGCTTTGCTGTAGACTGGCCCATCCGCTATGCCGACCTGGCACCCTGGTACAGCTATGTAGAGAAGTTTGCCGGTATCAGTGGTAACAAGGATGGTATACCGCAGCTGCCCGATGGCGAATTTCTGCCCCCACATGAGCTGAACTGCGTGGAAAGCCATTTTCAGGGACAAGTTGCTAAAAAATACAAAGACCGCCAGGTGATCATAGGACGGGCGGCGCATATTACCAAGCCGCAGCCAATCCACCTGGAGCAGGGGCGTGCACAATGCCAGCACCGTACCCTGTGTGAGCGGGGCTGCCCGTTTGGGGGATACTTCAGCAGCAATGCTTCTACCCTGCCATGGGCGGCTAAAACAGGCCTCATGACCCTGCGCCCCCATTCTGTGGTACATTCCATTATTTACGATGAGCAAAAAGGCAAGGCAACCGGCGTGCGCGTGATCGATGCAAACACAAAGGAGGAGATGGAGTATTATGCCAACATCATCTTTGTAAATGCAGCTGCGCTCAATACCAACCTGATCCTGCTGAATTCTACTTCCAGTCGTTTCCCTAACGGATTAGGCAACGATAATGGCATCATGGGCAAATACGTGGCTTTCCATAATTACCGGGCAAGGGTTTCTGCCGAGTACGATGGCCACCTGGATACTACCACCGAAGGCCGCAGGCCAAACAGTCCGTATATTCCGCGCTTCCGTAATGTGTACAAACAGGAAACGGATTTTCTGCGTGGCTATGCGGCAGGTTTCAATGCCAGCCGGGTATCAAACTCCAGCCGCGATGGGATGGGTGTAAGCCTGAAAGAAAGCCTGCATAACCCGCAATTGGGTGGCTGGCGTGTGGGTTCTCACATGATGGGCGAAACCATTCCCAAAGAGACTAACTACGTAGCGCTCGATAGCTCAAATAAGGATCCCTTTGGTATTCCGCAGCTCAAAATCTCTATCGATTATGACGATAATGATGAGAAAATGGTTAAGGATTACATAGAGCAGATGACGGAGATGTTCACCAATGCCGGCTTTACCAATATTCAGGCCAGGGATTCTAAACAGGCGCCCGGTCTGGATATTCACGAAATGGGTGGTGTTCGCATGGGGCATGATCCCAAAACCTCCCTGCTCAACAAATGGAACCAGCTGCATGCCTGCAAAAATGTATTCGTCACTGATGGTGCCTGTATGACCTCTACGGCCACACAAAATCCCTCGCTTACCTACATGGCATTGGCAGCCCGGGCTGTAGATTATGCTGTAAAGGAGCTTAAAAAGCAGAATGTTTAGTTACTTTCTGATCAGGAATCACTAAACAGCAGCAATAAGAAAGAATTAATTCCGAAACAGAAAACAGGCCTGGTAACCATCAGGCCTGTTTTTTTTATTGCTTGTATGGCCATGTTTCAGAGCTCCTTTTTCTTGCTATGAGTTAATGCCCACAGCATTAACTCATAGCACTTACCCCCAATATTACTAAATGTGTAACCATATGCGCGATGATGGCAGCTTCCAACCCTCTTTTCCAGTAGAGCCAGCCATATATGATGCCTGCTACTGAATTTCCAAGCAGGATGTAAAAGATCAGCAGGCCTGTTACCTCAGGCACCTTTACAAAAACAATTGGCAGGTGAGCAGCTGCAAACATAATAGCCGCCAGTAAAATGGCTATCCACATGGAAACAGGATTGACTGTACGGCTTAGCTTTGCCAGCGCCCAGGCTAATAAGGTCATCAGGCCAAACCTTAGCATTACTTCTTCTGTAATACCGCCATACAGCAGCCGCACTGCTATATTAGGCTGATGCTGGGCAGGAAGCTGTGTAAACTCCAGCGGTAAATGCGGCTTAAACAGGGCTTCCAGTACAATAACAGCCGCACCTGCTATAATACCGCCCATCAGCCCGCTTTTTGCCTGCTGTGCGATAATTTTCTGCCAGCTGTCAGCACCCGATCTCAAAATTAATTCCAGGGCAGGTGCCCTCAGACGAGATACCTTTGGATAAAGGATAGTGCCCAAAACTGTTGCCACAGTCAGTAATATCAGTGGATTGATCGTACTTAGGAGGCGCAGGCTTATTTCTGAGTAGCCGGCAAGTAGCTCTGGCGGAATGGCATCAGAGGCAAAAGGCATGGTGAGCAGGCTAAGGATGCCTGTAAAACCAGCCACAAAAAGAGTAAGTCCAATCTTTATGTGGAGCTTCATTTGTAAAGTGAGAGATATGAATGGCATGATCGTCTGGCCTTGCCTGCAGCTTAACCATAGGGGCTGGAGGCTGGTCTGCTCAATATCGTGCCTTAACAACAGGCCTCACAAATTTAAAAGTATCCGTTAAAAGATAATCCTAACGTTCAAAAAGTTTGTACCCGACAGCAAAGATAAGCTGGTTAGCCCTTACTCCTAATTCCCTGTTCAGTCTGGATAATCCGTATTCATAGCGGGCATCCAGGGTAAACATTAATAAATCTGCTCCAACGCCAAACTGCAGGCTGTTTACGTTTCTGTCAAAATCATAGCGGTTGGGGTCAGTTACATTTAGATCGTTAGTAGATTCTTTTGTGTACAGGTTAAAGACCGGTCCGGCCATTACCCGCAGGTTAAGGGTTTCTGATCTTGCCAGGTAGTAACCCAGCAATATCGGAGATTCGAAAGTGCGAAGGCGTATTTTGCCAGTTTCCCGTGTTGTTCCTAACAGGTTATAATTGGCCCCCTTCACCAGGAAATAAATTTCTGGCTGCACATACAGTCTCCCCAGGTTTACCCTGCCAAACAGGCCGGCAGATACCGTCTGGAAACTGTCAAAAGTAATGTTGTCGTCTGTGCGCAGATCCTCAAAGCGGTTTACACTGAATGCTGCTTTGGGGCCTAACATAAAATACTGCTGGGCTTGTACTGTGTTTGAGCCCAGGATAAGAACAATACAGAACAGAAGAGTTGATAGTGTCTTCATAAAAAATTCAGGTTTAAAAAATATAAGTATACGGCCAGTTTACACATCCGTTCACGGATGATCACTATGATTTTCCTACTCCTGTTGGATGCTTTCAGAAATAGCTTTTCAATTTTTAAGATCTCCTATGGTGTTAACGAATAAAACAGATTTATCATTTTTTTGCTCACAAAACTATTTCACTTATCATACAAGCGAAAAATAATTTATACGAACGCTTGAAAAAGCGCTACAAACCGCTTTAAAAGGAGGCTGAAAATAATAAATTTGTTTTTGATGCGATTTCAGGCGTTCCCATGCCTGATAAATGCGGAAAAAATTAGAGCTGCAAAGCATGCCTCCAGTACAGGACTTTTTCAGGTTTGATTTGTTTGTGGCTATTCTCCTGACGGGAATAGTACAGGGCTTCCTGCTATTCGTCCTCCTGGCGTCAAAGCCCAGGCAGCAGCCATATCATAACCTTATCCTGGCTTTTCTGTCACTCTCCTGCGCACTGCTGGTGCTGGACATTTTTCTGGGATACACAGGTTTGATGACCCGGACTCTTTTCCTGGTAGATTTTACCGAACCCCTTAATTTTGTGATTGGTCCGCTTATTTTTTTGCTCATCAGGAGCATGGGCGGAGCGCATTTCAGGAAGAAGGACTGGCTGCACTTTATGCCTTTCGTGCTGTATTTTTCATACCATCTCCTGTTCCTGCTGGAAGGTAATGCAGTGAAGTACATTGCATTTCTGGATGCCTTTCATCCGGAGTTGCCCAGGCCGCCAGTGGAACACAGTTTTCCTGTAGATCCCTTATACATCAGAAGAAACCTGGATTATTTAACCCTGCTGCACTTTAGCCTTTACCTGGGCGCATCGTTATGGTGGGCAAAACAGCACAGATCCGGCACGAACAAAAATCCTTATTTCCTATCCTGGATAAAGCTGCTCACAGGCTTTTTCAGCGTAGCCGTTTTTTTATATGTGTTGGTACGTTTTAGTTATAAGAATGATCTGGGCGACCACCTGCTGGCTACCTTTCTAACCCTGCAGCTCTTCCTGATCAGCTATAAAATGTTGACTAATTCAGCATTCTTTCAGCCGGTAGTGCAGGTGAAATACGAAAAGTCGACCCTTACAGACAGCAGCAGACAGGAACTGCTGGAGAAACTGGAAGCTGCCGTACAGACAAAGTTTTACCTGCAGCCCTCCGTGAATCTGGCTTTGCTGGCCAAGCAGCTTAACACCACTCCACATTATCTTTCGCAGGTGCTTAACGAAAGCCTTGGCAACAGCTTTTTTGAATACGTGGGCCAGCTGCGTATTGCAGAAGCAAAGGCAATCCTGTCAGATCCTGCCAAAAATCATCTTAAAATAGAAGAAGTAGCTGAAATGACGGGATACCTCTCTAAATCGGCTTTCAATGCTGCTTTCAAGAAATTTGCAGGTACTACCCCCGGAGCGTATAAGAAAACAGCAGTGCTGTGAGTGCTGCCTTATAAACTAGCACACCTAACCGGCCGGCAGAGTTTACATAGACCACCCCTGGTGCCTTCCTTTGGTGAAAAAAAGGATATGGCACAGCAACAAAAAATCAGACGTTACGAATTTGACTGGCTACGGGTGTTAGCCTTTTCACTCCTGATCTTTTACCACACCGGGATGTTCTTTGTAAGCTGGGAGTGGCATGTAAAAAACAATGAGCTAAGCAAAGTGATGGAGTGGCCTATGCTCTTTCTGGGGCAGTGGCGTATGTCGCTGCTCTTTCTCATCTCGGGGGTGGGGGTTTATTTTGCTATGGGGTATCGCAGTACTGCTGTATTTGCCAAAGATAGACTAAAGCGTATACTGCTGCCTTTGCTCTTTGGAATGCTCGTGATTGTACCGCCACAGGTGTATTTGGAGCGCCTCACCCAGGGCTATACCTACAGCTTCATTTCTTTCTATCCCAGTGTTTTGGAGCTGCAATCCTATCCGGAGGGAAATTTCAGCTGGCATCACCTCTGGTACCTGGCTTACATTTTCTGCTATAGCCTGCTGCTGTTGCCGCTTTTGCGCTACCTGCGTCAGCATAAGCCCGACTTAGGCAGGATGAGTGCATGGATGATTATTTTATTGCCTGCGCTCTGGCTTGGTGGGGGAGAGATGCTGTTACGACCCCATTTTCCGGCTACCAATGCTTTAACAAATGATTGGGCCAACCATTTTCTTTACCTCAGTATTTTTCTGCTGGGATTTCTGATTGTTACATCACCGCCGCTGCAAGATTCTATTCGCAGGCTAAGGTGGCACAGTCTGGCCTTGGCAGTAGTGCTGATAAGCATACTCTACGCCATATACTGGGTACCTGCCAGGGAATTGGCAGGCTATGAAGAACCTTTGTACTGGCTACTGAAATCAGGTAACAGGTGGTGCTGGATTCTGGCCATCACAGGCTTTGCCATGCAGCATCTCAACCGGCGCTCCGTTCACCTCTCTACTGCCAATGAAATGGTCTATCCTTTCTACATCCTGCACCAGACTGTTATTGTGGCTCTGGGATTCGTGGTAATGGATCTGAACTGGCCAATATGGCTAAAATTCAGCCTGATGGTAGTGGCTACCTTCCTGATCTGTTTTGTACTGATAAGAGGGGTTATTATGCAGATAAACTTACTGCGAGTGCCTTTTGGGCTGAAAGCAAAGGAAAAATATTCGCCTGCCAGCGCTGTAACAGGAACTCACAAAAAAAAGGTGGCTGCATAAGTACTGCTTGTAATCCAGAATTAATGATGCGCGAATTACCAGTTGCCCTGCCAAGGGCAGCTGGTATCACTATAGCTAAAAAAATTTAGCTTTTACGGTGTGTTCTACAAGCAGCAACAAATTACATTTTTTCCTACCTTAGATCCCATATACAGGCCATAAACCATTTTAGGGTGATTTAAGGCTAAAAATACAGGGCAGCATGAATGCACTAATCCGTATTGAAGATATCGCTAAACTACTGCTTGCTTACGGGGCAAGCCTGTACATCGGGTACTCCTGGTGGGTGTTTCTGGCGTGGCTGTTGGTACCCGATCTAAGCATGCTGGGCTATCTGCTCAATACCAGGGTAGGGGCCTGGGTGTATAACATCTTCCATCACCAGGGCCTGGCCATTGCTGTTGGCGTGGCGGGAGTAGTAATGGCAATGCCGGAGCTGCAGCTGGCAGGACTTGTACTTTTTGGCCATAGCGCCATGGATAGAGCTGTTGGCTATGGCCTGAAGTATGAAGATAGTTTTAAGCATACGCATTTAGGCTGGATTGGTCATAAAAAACAGCAATACGCAGGTTAAGCTGTTTTTTGCCTGATCTGTTTTAATGTAGCTGGAGTCCGGGAGTAGGGGAACGGCCATACCTGCGGGCAGAAGCCTCTGCAATAGCATAGTTTTTTAATAATGCAAGCTTTGCAATTCTCTCTGTACATACTCACCCAAAATTGTTAACCCATGTTTATCGGTCATTTTGCTGTTGGCTTTGGTGCTAAAAAGGCACAGCCAGCAATTTCTCTGGGCACTTATTTTCTGGCCGCTCAGTGGCTGGATCTGCTCTGGCCTACGCTATTGCTGCTGGAACTGGAGCAGGTTGTCATCAATCCGGGTATCACAGTGGTTAATCCGCTGGAATTTACCCATTACCCCATTTCCCATAGTTTGCTGATGGTACTGGTGTGGAGCGGCTTGTTTGCACTTGGTTATTGGCTGCTGAAGAAAAACAGGGCAGGAGCCATGGTCCTGGGGCTATGCGTGCTTAGCCACTGGGTGCTGGATCTCATCATGCACCGGCCCGATTTGCCCCTGTATCCCGGCGATTCTCCTTTGCTGGGCCTCGGCCTCTGGAACTCGCTGCCCGGCACTATCCTGGTAGAAGGGCTGGTTTTTGCAGCGGGCCTGGCTTTGTACCTGCGTGCTACCACTGCGGTAAATAAGAAAGGAATTTATGGCCTATGGTCTTTGGTAGTATTTCTGGTGGTTATCCAGACAGGAAATCTTTTCGGTCCGCCGCCGCCAGATGTAGCCGGTATTGCCTGGGCTGGCCACCTGCAGTGGTTGTTTGTTTTATGGGGATACTGGGTAGATAAAAACAGAATGCCGGCTACAGAAGGTTTGGCAACAAACAGAAAAGTTTTGGTGAAAGGGGTATAAGTGCTGATAACAAGCAGCTCTTTCTTTTACTTATAAATAAAACAGCCATTGGTGCCCAAATGTAAATACAGAGTTTGCTGATTATAGTGTTAGGGGGAGTTGCCTTGCAGAAACTGCAGTGAGGTTCCCCCGCTAGAATTCGATTAACGTTAATCTTAACGTTAATTTGTGAGAGAATGAAAGAGACGCTACGAAATTGACTCTTTTCAAAAATCTAAGTAAGTTGCTATTGTTGTTATGCTGGTGGGAATAAGGGTAAGCTTTGCTGGGTATGGCGTGGAGGGGAGTTATCCATATTTCCACCAACTGGTTTTGGTTGGCACAGAACCGTCCTAAAATGTGTTGACCTTTTGTGCTAATACTGTTATATGTTGACCATTAAAAGTTAATCCTGATTTTCATTGACCACAAGTGTAGATGAAGGTTTTTTGCTGTAGAAGTTTTGCCATCTCCATTTTAGTTGCCCAGTTTGCTGATGAGCCTGCTCAGGAGGTAACATACCATAGCTCAAGTGTGATCGCTTAGGGTTGTAGAGAAAGATAGCCTGCTCAAGACCCAGCTGTGCCTGGATCAATGAATAACCTTTCCTAATTCTTATTCAGTGGAGGCTCAACATGAATTTTACCTGTAGCAGGATGTCCTTTTACTCCCTTTAGGAGGTAAGTATCCAGTGGCACTCCAGATTTCAATACACTAATAGAGCCATCTCGCTCCATCACTACTGCCTGTACCTGATCAAGTCTTGTAATTCCATTCTTTCGAAGGTTCTGTAGGAGGTCTGCTTCTGTTATATTAGCTCTTTTCAGATACTCAGGAAGGATCTTAGAGCCATCCATCAGCATTATTGGGAAGTTATCCACTACTTTTGTCAGTCCATATCTGCGGAAGTGGGCCACCAGCCAGCGAAGTAGGAAGAGGCCGGCAAGACTTATGATACCATTGTGCAAAGTAGCAGCACCCGTAGCAGTTGCTCCCACTATTGCGCCAAGGGCTACAGTAACGGCAAAGTCAAACGCTGTCATTTGCGAGAAGCTTCTCGGCCCTACTATTCTGCTGAAAATGATTAGACAAACATATATTATAAGGGAAGAAAGCAACACGTCCCCAATCTGGGAAATATCTAACTGGATAGCCTGGTAGTTCATCCTACATCAGTGAATAAAGTAAAGAAACAGCCCTAAGAGCAATTATAGCTTCTGCTGGTGTGCTCCATACTTCTTCAATTAAATTATTCTCTGAATGTTTCTAGCTTATCTTATCGAGATGGGATCATTGCAGCTAAGCAAAAGGTATTACTGATATATATTGGTATCCCCTAATTGGAGGCTTATCTTCGCCGTTTGCAAAATCTATAATGAAAGAGTACAAGCAGAAAAGACAATACCTGGAAATCAGAAACAAAGTATATGAAAAGCTTGAGCTAAATCCTTTTGTATTGAGCAGGCAGTTCTTGTACTGGTTCATCATTGGTCTTATTGGGGGAATAATAGCAGCGGTATATTGGATAGCACTGGAATGGGTATTGCATTACAGAATGGAGTTAGATGGGTGGATCCTGGTCCCCCTGATGACAGGAGCAGGATTGGTGGTGGGTTTGATTATTCACTGGTTTGGAGATCCAGGCGAAATGGACCTGATTGTAAACAACATCCGCTTTAAAGGGGGTCGGCTGGAGCCAAAGAATAACCCTTCCATGCTGCTTTCCTCCTTTATAGGCATAGCAGCAGGTAGCAGCATTGGCCCGGAAGCTCCCCTGGTACAGGTAACAGGCTCAACCGGCACCTGGCTTGCCAGAAAATTACGCTTGAAAGGAGAAGACTTGCGTTCTTTGACTATAGCAGGCATGGCTGCTGGATTTACCGCACTCTTTGGTGCTCCACTTGGATCAGGTTTCTTTGCCCTTGAGATCCTGCACCACCCATTGAGTGCCTACCTCTACTAGTTTTTATAAAAAGGTTCAGGTAGGCACTCAATGCACTGGCACAAATCTTCTCTGCTTTAGCTGTTTATACTTTTAAGGACCAAAGCCGAAGCAGCATTATCCCCCGTTTAGGTTTGCTGCTTAATTCCGAGTTCAGGTTGTGTTACCTTTCTCCATTTCTGGAGATGGTCTTCATTACCAAATCGATTAAAAACTCTTCTAACTGATCCCCGGGACTTTCATTTATGTTAGTAAGGGAGGGTAAGTGGCTGGCAAAGAACTTCTGGTAATGTGCACTTTCTGAAACGGTGGAAACCAGGGAAACAGGATAAGGATAATCAGGGTTAATTTCCACGATAATATCCGATATCCGCTTACACAAGCGCTTATAGCTCCGGAAGAAACCTTCGCGATTATCAGCATCTACTTCCTTCGTTAAAAAGGATTTTGCCGACTCAGCTACCACAATTCGCTGCAGGGTTACCTCATTGATGTGAGAAAAATTATGATCATTGCGGATGTTACCTGCCAGGATCCTAATAGCAGCTTTTAGTCTTATTTCCGGAGAGGTGACATTTAAGGTTGCAAATACAAGCCGGTACTCCTGCCAGTTCCAATACCAGGAGATCAGGTATATCAGCAACATATGCTTGTTCTCGAAATAGCGGTAAATGGTGGCCTCAGTCGACCCTATCCGTTCTGCAAGTTTTTTGAAAGTAAATGCTTCAAAGCCTAATTCATCCATAAGGAGAATACCCTGTTGCAGGATATTCTTCCCTATTTCCGATGTTTCAGGATCTTTCAGATATAATTTTTCATCAACCTTGATATTAATGTTTGCCAGTAGATTCTTCATTTAAAAGCTTTTGGTCTTCCAACTTTTCATCATAGAATTCTACAGCACCCGTCTCAACATTATACATTCCGCCCACTATTCCTATTTGCCCTTTTTCAACCATTTCCCGGATAATGGGGCTTTTTTCAGGAATTTGTTTCAACATGTTTAAAACGTTTCTTTCAGCCACCTTTTCTACGAATTCCATATTTTTAGAACTCCTTTCTCCTGCGTGCTTGATAGCATCTACAGATGGCTTGATTTTATGTAGAAGGCCACTAAGATGTCCTAGCTCTACATGATCGCAGGCTCCTTTAACCGCTCCACAATTGGTATGGCCTAGTACCACAATAAGTTTAGAACCGGCAACTTTACAGGCAAACTCCATACTGCCTAAAATATCATCATTCACAATATTTCCGGCAATTCGGGTACTGAAAATATCTCCCAGCCCCTGATCAAATATTAATTCTGCAGAGGTGCGGGAATCGATACAACTTAACACAACTGCAAAAGGATACTGGCCCTCCGAGGTTTCATTTACCTGCTGCAGATAATTACGGTTTAACCTAAGGCTGTTGACAAATCTTTGGTTGCCTTCCAGCAATATTTCCTTGGCCCTGTCGGGGGTTAATTGTGCCTGTGATTGTTTGGTTTGCGTTCTCATTGTAAAAAATAATTTTAATTTAGGTTTCAAAGATTATGGATTTGTAGGGCTATCCTGAAGGGGTGCATATTTTTTAATTTTTGATTCACTAGAATGATCGAGGATAGTTAATTCTATATTTTGTCGTACAGCCGTATCCTTAAAGTTTTCAAAAAGCTCGCTTACATCATCATCAATAAAGACAGACTTGGTAGTATCAATCTCAACCTTTGATCCTTCAGGAATCCTTCTTAAGGTTTGCATGATATTTCCTTTATTGAGAAAGCTTACATCTTCAGCCATCACCAGGCGGTACACCTTTTTCCCTTCAGGAGTTTCATCCTTATACACGGCATGTGAAACATGGTAATTTTTCTTCAGAATAAAGAAAATAGCTACCACCACACCAACACCTATACCTGTAAGTAAATCGGTAAAAACAATGGCTATAATAGTTACTATAAATGGAAGGAACTGATTCCATCCGCTTTGGTACATTTTCTTAAACAGAGCAGGCTTCGCAAGCTTGTAACCCACCATTATCAGAATGGCTGCAAGGCTGGCAAGAGGAATCAGGTTTAAAAATTCCGGAAAGATCATGACACTTATCAGGATCAGGACACCGTGGATAAAGGCTGACAGCCTGGTTTTACCACCGGATTGAATGTTGGTAGAACTTCTTACAATCACCTGGGTAACAGGCAAACCACCAATCAGGCCAGATAGAATATTACCTATTCCCTGTGCTTTTAACTCCCGGCTCGGCGGACTTATTCTTTTATAAGGATCCAGCTTATCAGTTGCTTCCAGGCAGAGTAAGGTTTCCAAACTCGCCACAATCGCCAGGGTGAAACCTAAAATGACTACCTGTGATATAGACGATAAGGCCCCGCTAAAATTTGGGAAGGTAAACTGCTGGGCAAAGCCGCTTAAACTACCGGACACGGGGAGTTGTACCATATGGTCTTCTGCAAGGACAAGCTGGGGCCATATGCTCTTGTATAAAAGGTTAAGCCCAATGCCCAGCATTACCACCACTAGTGGGCCCTGGATAATCTGAAATATTTTGCCCTTTTTGGATAATACCTGGTCCCAGAATATAAGGATCAGCAGGGATAGAACACTGATGATTATAGCGCCGGTAGAAACATAGTTAAAGGCATTTACAATTTCTGAAAAGGTGTTTTCTCCGTCCGGCTGTACAAAATTAACGTCTCCTTCATAGTCGGCATCATAGCCAAAAGCATGAGGGATCTGTTTTAAGGCGATAATGATGCCTATGCCGGCGAGCATTCCTTTGATTACTGAAGAGGGAAAGTAATAGCCAATGACGCCAGCATTCAAGAATCCCATTGCCAGCTGAATAATGCCGCCCAGGACCACGGCTACAAGAAATACCTCATAATTACCCAGGCTCTCGATTGCGTTGAGCACGATCACGGCCAAACCTGCTGCCGGACCGCTTACTCCTAAACTAGATCCACTGAACAGGGTTACCACTATGCCTCCTACAAAGCCGGCAATAATCCCGGAAAAAAGTGGAGCACCAGATGCCAAGGCAATGCCAAGGCAAAGAGGAACTGCAACCAGAAATACTACTATACCGGCTGGAAGGTCATTTTTTAAATCTTTAAAAGTAAACATAGGTTCAATAGCTTTATGTGCTTTTATTATAGTGATACTATCAGTTCATCAAAATAAAACAATTATACTTAAGGTTCCAGTTTTAAAAATATCTTTTTGGTCTGTCTGCTTAGTTTAGAAAAAAGGAAATACCACAGAAAGCCCCACTGCATTTTCTACAAGCCATATTTCCTCCCCTTGTCTGATAGAAATAAAAAGGAATAAAAAATTAAATCTGAAGCTCAAATTACAGAAGGAACTGCTGCACCACTCTGATCTGATCGAGGTTGCCACGGGATCGCCCTGCAATATGCTAGCCTGTATTAATCGGCTAAAAACAATTTCTAAGGAAATGGCCTTTAATCAAGGATAAGCTGAAATATTTAGCTTGCGATCCAACTTAGTATGAAATTGAGAGCCACTTTAAGAAGTGGCTTTCCCTATTTTAGTGGCTACAATGACAAGATGAGTTCCAGGGTGAAACTATTTATTCTCTTGGGAGAAAGGCTGGAGCACAGGTCTAGCAACAGTTTTACTCACATACATACATAACAAGCTATGGCTTGGTGGATATTACTTCTTGCGGGACTTTTTGAAGTTGGCTTCACCACCTGTTTGGGAAAAGCTAAAGAAGCAAGTGGATCTACTGCAGCCTTGTGGATGGCAGGATTTTTCATCAGTCTTCTTTTAAGCATGCTTTTGCTTTACAAAGCAAGCCAAACACTCCCTATTGGAACAGCTTATGCCGTATGGACAGGCATTGGTGCAGTAGGAACAGCTTTGGTAGGAATATTCTTCTTTAAAGAGCCTGCAGACCTGTTAAGGATATTTTTCTTATCAACCTTAATAGCCTCAATCATTGGTTTGAAGTGGGTTTCGCATTGACCTGATAAATTAACTAACCCCTCCTCCCTTTATTCATCATCCAAATCAGGTATCTGGAGGTTAGGATAATACCTTTTGTATTTGTATTCAATGCTAATCCATTCAGGTGCCCTGGTGATTTTTTTGCTACTTCAATTTTATCGTAGGGGCAAAAAATGGGCTTAGGGTCTTCAAGTCCATCATGTGGTGGTGGAGCTGCTATGAGAAAGATTCTTTTGCAAGATGGGCATCTGTTTAGTGCTAGTGGGTTATATTGAATTAAGTACTTTTTACGGTCATGGTTTAAGAGTTCTTGGATGTGCTGCTGATCACCTTTTAGCAGCATATGAACCAAAGCATCACCCTCTTGATTCCATGCAGAAGGATCCACCTGCTCAACTTCCAGTACGTTTCCATAAAGGTTATTCATCTCATGTATTGATTCCAGGAATCGGCGAAGATCGTCCATCGCCCTCCACCTATTTCACAAAGACCAGCTAAAACAAAAAGGGTGATAGATTGAAGTATTTTCATGTTTGAATGTTTTGATTGAGCTGGAGTATAAAAAAAATGAAAGGCATATTCACTCTTCGAAGTCTCTTCCTACAGAATGACCTTCTCGTAGCGCAATTTCTTCGTCTATCATGTAATTTGCGCTATCGGGTTCATTAGCTCCAACCATACAATAGTTTCATTGTTGAGGAGGAAGGATTCTCTCTAGTCTTGCTAAGTTTAATCCAGGCTGTGTAGGCTTCTATCAGCTTGAATTCTTTGTCGAATTTTCCGCGCGTTAGGACCACTTCACTCTCGTAACATCGCCTAAAATTATTGCTTTTTTTTCTTAATCACTGTCCACTCAATTCTAGCAGCTCCACTTTCCATATATTGGCAGGTACAACTATTCTACCCCCATCAATGGTCTGTGCTGTGCCATTGCTGCCGGTGCTTCCTGTTCCGTAGTTTCCCATGATCACATATACCTCATTCCCTTCATCCACTAAGCGGCGGGTATAGTCCTCCAGATTTGCCCAGGTCTCCTGGTTGTTCTTAGGAGCCTGTGGAATGATGTTAGTCATCAGGAATGTGGCAGAGTTATCTGCTTCTGTGCTGGTACGGTCAGCAGAAGGAACATTGTGCCCTCTGTCAAAGCCGCTGCCGGAATAAGAAGTTGTGGTGACTTTATACCAGCCTTCAGGTAGTGTCACATCAGTCCTGAAGTTATTCTGCCGGGGAGCATCACCAATCCAGCTTTTATTAACATGCCAGCTCACCCAGTTAGGTGTTCCCCGGTCCCTGCTATAGGATAAAGCATAATGTGGTTTCATCATCAGATAATTGTTGAAGTTTGTAGGATCAGCAGTAGCCATGCTGGGATTGCCCAACGCTATCTGCTGTTCTTCAAAGGTTAGAGGTAAGTTTGGCCTTAACTCTGACTGCTTACAACCAGCAACTAGAACTATCAAGAGTATAAAGTATCAGTTCAGCTTATAGAACATATTAAGGTGTGAGTACTTGTTGAGTAATGTTTTTATCTTTCAACTGTTCCCATTCCAAAACTGTTGCTATATTCATTGTAAGCCTGCTGATCTTCTAAAACTTGCAGGGTTGCTAAGTCTTTGAACAAGATGATGTACGGAAGCGTGAACCAGTAATGACGAAAGTTTTGAAGCGCATGCTCAAACTATACAATGATATCCAGAAGGCTCGCGAGGCAGGAGTCAAGAAACATCAACAAATAGATTTGATCAACATGGGCAATAGAATATCATATGTCGAAATATGTATTTATGGTCAGACTGAAAGGTGAAATATCTGGTCCAAGGTTAAGATAACTTGTAAAGCCTTTTCTTGAGTAAATAATTTTGCTGGTGCAGCACCATGAGCAGTAGTGTGCCTACTGAGGTTTATATTTTTACCCATTGCATTGTAATTTTTGAATAGACTAGAATCTAAATACAACTTAAATAAGTCAGGAAACATCGTGGAATCACTGGAACTATACACTGACTTTGCAACATCTATCAAATAGTTAGTTACTTCGTGTGGTTTCAGGGCTTTCCTGTTATTTATAATATGCTTTTGTTGCAAAATCCCTTCCATTTGTGGAATAAGGGTACTGATAGATGCAATGTAATCCTGATTATTATATGAGTTGATGCCAGAGAACAAGATGGGCTTTCTATCATTGAATACTTCATCAGTAAGCCATTTATTATAAATTGAGGTTATTCTTTCTTTGCTGAATTCATTTACAAACAATTGGCCAACTCTTTCCTCTAGGTTAGAACTTTCAGAGGTTGTCATGCTTACAGCTTTAGAATAACTTCCATAAATCAGTTGAGAAAAAGGAAACCAGCCCATTAAAAATAGCTTTTCAACAGAGCTTGTTTGGCTTAGAAAATTGTATATTTCATAGAAAGCTAATTTTTTATACGCCACAGTTAAATCTCTCTGAATATCGATTTTATCTAATTCTCTTCTGAAATCGAAGAATATCCCAAATGTTAGCTTGTGCCTAAAAAACCATATAATTTGATCTCCCTTTTCAAAGGGAAACCCAAATTCTCCAGCTTCTAGTGAGACAGAAACAATGTCTCCCATCAATTGGGTTGATGTAACCCATGAATTTGCAGACAAGCCATGAGATTTTTGATTGACAGTAACCTTAGCAAGATAATTGTAATATACATGAGCCTGGTTATTTGGTTTTATAATCACTAACACTCTTTCTACGTCAATCTTCATGTGAGGCCGGACTAAATATTCATAAATGACATAAAAGAATTTATTATGGGATGAAAAGAATCCATTTCTGTACAATACTTTTGAAGTACCATCTTCTCCCGGCGTTTCGATACCATTAATTACAGTATCTAAATCACTGACTATAGGTTTATATATGTTGTTAGAACTGATATCCATAAACATAACATTTAAAATCACTGCCCAGCCTGCTTCAGCAGCTGCTTACTTTTCTACGCCCGGTCTGGATTGATCTCTTCTACCATTGCAATCAGCTCCCTGTAGTCCTTATGATATCAAGGTAAGCGGCAACTGCAAGAGCCAGCTCCATGGGATCATAGCCAGGAGGGAAGCCGCAGACAATCCTAGTTTTATTTCTGACTGTGCTAAAACCTTCACCCTGGTGGTTGGTGTGCCATTCATATTAGTGGATCATAGCGCTGTATCTGGAGTTTTTGTAGGAAGTTTAGATTGCAGTTGATACAGTTGTTCTTGTATCTGTTGAATTTGGATATGAGTTTGCTCAATCTCTTCCCTCACCTCATCGGAAATTATGATTTGAGGAGGAGCATCCTCTTTCAGATATTCGTTAACTACTTGAAAACCAAAAAGCAAAATATTGACACCAGTGGCAATTAATAGATATAAAGCAAATTTTGCGCTTCTCTCTGCTGCATTTGCGTTATCAGTTGCGATTTTAAGTTGCTTTTCAAGAACTTCTGCTTCTTTCTTCTTCTTGAGTTCTTCGTCAAAAGCTTGTTTAACATACCCGCCATTAGCTACAAAGGAAGCGCCAATTGGGTTTATGACAAGTTGTATCTCGTCTCCAAAGAAAACGTCCTTTTCAAAGATATGGACATAGCCATCCTTCATAAGCTGATAGATAAACGCTCTTAACTTAAAAGGGTCAAGAACGAGTCCCTTGGCTTTTAGTGATCGCCATAGTTCATTAGTGTCCCAAGGGGCAACGTCAAATGAAGGGGTCTCTATACCTGTTGAAGGATCTGGATCTGATTTGGAGGAAATAGAGCCTTCGTCCCAGTATCTAGTTTCTTTTAAAAGCTTTTTACCCTTTAGAGTTTCTAAAATGAGGTCAAGTATTTCCTCGGTTGTTTTTTCTTCCATGCCGAAATCTACAGAACTGTAACAATAAAGGATCTTGAATAAAATAAAAGTAGCCCGGTTCTAACCAGGGTTTAATTAATTTCGGCGCCTTACTTCTGAACTATCCGAACTATTAGATACTTGAGGTTTAGCAATGTGACCGTGCTTTCCTAAGATATCTATGATCTGTGTATAGCTATAATCTTCAGTTTTGATAGTGAAACCACTTGCCATAACAATCTTAATCCCTTCAGAATTAGGTTCAATGTGTTGAACAGCTTCTAAATTCACCAACATGGGCTTGTTTGCAGATGTTACTTCGATATACATTATTTGTGAGATTTGTTAGACCGCAAAGTATAGCCAGGCAAACACTTATACAAGAACTCTGGTGGCTATAATATTTTTATTTTTGAGCCGCTGCCGGAGTCTCTAGAGGAGACACGAAAGATTTATATCATAGCGATTTACGGTGTATATCAGATACTTAGACGGTGATCTGACAGTTTTAGCAGCTAACCACCTGATTTTGTGGATAATCTGTTCATAAAGTTCTACATCTAGGATTTAGTTTAGGGAAACAATCATGACCCAAAACTATGAATATAGAATTGGATAATCGATCTGACAATTCTACGATTACCTCTTATTTTAAGAATGCAACAATAGTAATATCAATCGCAACATTACGATCTTCTGAATTCTGCCCATCGATTTAGTTTTGAGTCCATTTTAGAATGTATCTAAAAGAATCTAAAACCTTATATCACAAATGAATTTCCTGAAACCCCTAATGTGCATTTTTATTGTTGTTTCATTTTCATCCTGCGAAGATGATGATGAAAATATTAAAAAAGCTTTAGTTCTGGTTTTAGTCCCGGGACTTTGGCTTCAGTTTTAATATATGACTAGAAGCCATCTCATAAATAGGGATCTTAATTGATAGCTCGTTGTTTATTTTTCATGAAGTTGACAGATAAGCAGTGGGAAGTGATAAAGGACATGATTCCTGATGGTCCAAAGAGGACAGATGGTAAAGGCAGACCCTGGCGAGATAAGCGAGATGTGCTGGAAGGAATACTTTGGATTTTGAAGACAGGAGCACAGTGGAGCCATTTGCCTCCCATGTATCCTCCTTATCAAACCTGTCACAGGAGATTCCAGCAATGGCGAGAACAGGGAGTGATGCAGAAGGTGGTAGAGACCCTGGCAAGAGATCTTCATGAAAGAGGCGGTGTGGATTTGAGCGAGTGCTTTATTGACGGCTCATTCTGCATGGCCAAAAAGGGGGATCTTCTGTTGGCAAGACTAAACGGGGAAAGGGGACCAAGATCATGGCAGTCACAGATGCTGGTGGTACTATACTATCTGTCTCAATCCAATCAGCATCTCCCCACGAAGTAAAACTCGTGGAGAATGTGATAGAGGAGCGCTTTATTGAAGAACTGCCAGAGCGGCTTATTGGTGATAAAGCCTATGATTCAGATCCTTTAGATGAAGCTTTACGGCAGCAAGGCATTGAAATGATTGCTCCTCATAGGGGCAACAGAACCAAAAAAAAGACGCAAGATGGCAGGAAATTAAGGCGCTATAAAAGAAGATGGAAGGTTGAAAGGTTCTTCGCCTGGCTCTTCAATTATAGAAGATGTGTGACCAGATATGAATACAATGTAGAGAACTATAAAGCATTCATTTTGCTGGCTTGCATGCTAATTCTGCTAAAACCATTTATGAGATAGCTTCTAATTTAAAATACTTTCTATGAGACAGTTAACAATTTACTTCATACTCCTCCTTATTCAGGGATTAACAGCTTGTGAAAGGGAAGAGATAAATGAAAATGACTCTGCTTCTACAGAAGGATTTGCAACCGGGAAAGTAACAGACACCCATGGAAGGCCCTTTCCGGGGGTAGAAGTTATCGTTGATAATCTGTATCTCTATGATGCTAACGCATTAGGAACTACTAATGACAAAGGCGAATACAAAATTGAACTTGGATTTGGTACTTTCCGGGCTTATGCCCGATACATGAAGCAATACAATGGTAAAGAATACGCACTGGAACTTCATCCTGAAACTGATGAAGGATTTACGCAGGAAGGTGCTGTCCGGAATTTTCAATGGAAGCTGACTGGTAAAAAACCCGGAACGAGTTCAGGATATTATGGAGGCCTGATAGAGATAAATAAGGGTGTAAATAGCCAGATATATGATACGGAAAATATAGAATTTACCCTGACTCCGGTGGGTCCTCTTATAGATGGATCAGAAGGAGAAGTAATCATAAGAAAACCCGGACAACCTGCTACCGAATCTTATTCCAAACTATTAGACCTGCCTATTGGGAAATACAATATTTCTGCGGTTTACAAAGGAGCATCAGAAGAATTACCTATAAAATTAAAGAACTTTGAAAATCAGAATAGCGAATATGTATCAAACCTGGTGATTGATTTTGAGCCGCAAACCAGTTCGTGCTTTAACTGTGTAAATCTTTTATATAATGAATAGAGAATCCCTGGTTTTATCAGCAGGTTTTTAACAATCTTTTTTCTGCTTGTGAAGATGCAGGTCAGACCTCCCCGGTGTTCAGTAAAGACTTTTTAGTAGCAATGTCCCTCCTGTTCCCTGATTGATTAGACGACTTTATTTTTACCGCAATGACCTTTTAATAAACTAATCATCCCAACGATTTTAAAAGGAATCATAAAAAATAGGAAAAATAATATAGAAATACTGACGCTTGGTATCATTCAAAGAAGATGGCACACATATCAATACTTTTGGCGGAAGTACTATTAAATCAAGTATCAGAGATAAAATTGATAAGTAGATATTGAATAGTTAATAACATGGAAAATGAGACTACAATAGCAAAATATCTGTGGATAATTGGTTCCCTAATATTTATAGTGCTGGGAGTTATCCATTTATACTATACATTTTTTACTGACAAGTTTTCATCGCGGAATGAAAAGGCAATAGAAGAAATGAAATCTTCTTGGCCAAATCTGACTAAAGATACTACTTTGTGGAAAGCCTGGATAGGCTTTAATGCAAGTCATAGTTCAGGCGCAATCTTTATTGGTTTGGTAAATTTTTATCTAGCAACACAATTCTATGACCTTATACGATCAGAGGCATTCTTTTATATCCTAAATATTGTTAACACAATATTTTACCTCTGGTTGGCTAAGAAATATTGGTTTAACATTCCATTTATAGGAATATTATCAACGTTAATGTGTTTTGTAATATCCTTTATCATAACAAGATTTAATTAAAGCTGAAAATGACACAAGAAATTACCAACGCACAATAACGGCTTTGTAAAAGTAGCACTTAAGTACAAGATTTGAACTAATATCTTTATTGAACATCCGGAAGTAAATGAAGGGGCGGAAAATCAATGCCCTGCCTTCACAAAGCTTAAAACATTTGTTCAATTGAAATGCAACCAATGAAAATACCTGTTGGCTATCATAAGTTACATAAAAACAAATTTCTTAACTATCAATTAAACAGGTGGTATTCACTTGGGTATGCCAGAAAAGAGGATATTGAAAGCATTGGTGCCAAAATCAAAACTTTTGATGACTACATAAGCGCTTTTTTGGAGGCTTCAGAACTCGCGGTTAAAGAGAATCGGCTAAAAAATGCAGCTACCTATTTAAGGGCAGCTGAGTTTCTTATTTCACCGGACAATGAAAGAAAAGTTCCAGTTTACAATGAATTTATAAATCTTTTTGACAAAGCGTTTTCTGATGAAATATTTGAAAGACATAAAGTTCCATACAATAATGGCTTTCTCTCTGCGATCAAAATTCCTTCAAAAACTGGAATCTGTAAAGGGACCATCATAGGTATACCCGGATTTGATGCGTTTATTGAAGAATTTTATTGCATATGGAATTATTTCACCTATCAGGGGTACGATGTTATCGCATTTGAAGGACCAGGACAAGGGGCTAGCCGAAGGACGTATGGACAAACCTTTGACCACGACTATGAAAAACCAGCGAAGGCGATTTTAGATCACTTTGAATTAAGTGAGGCTACTGCTTTAGGAGTATCAATGGGTGGCTATTGGATCATGAGAGCAGCAGCCTTTGAGAAACGCATCAAACGGGTAATTGCAATGCCTCCGTTGTATGACTGGCTTGAAATGACCAGTCCAATGAACAGGAAACTAGCAAAATGGTTTCTGACCAAAAGAAACCTGACTAATTTCTTCGTTCGGCTGAAAATGAATGTGGGAACACTTAAACACACCATCAACAATGCCATCTTCATTCAAAATAAGCATGAACCCTATGACGCTGTAAAATGGATGATGGAAATGAACAAAGAGCATCTGAATAGCCGATTGATTGATCAAGACGTTCTTCTTTTCACAGGTGAAAATGATGCATTTCAACCTCCTATTTTATTAAAAAAACAAGAGGAGGCCTTAAAAAATGCTAAATCTGTTACCACAAGAATATTCTTGAAATCAGAACAGGCAGATCAGCATTGTCAGTTTGGAAATTTGCCATTGGTTTTAGAATATATGTTGAATTGGATAAATAAAAAAATATATAAAACCCCATAAGGTTTGATGGGGATAAAGTAAATCGAGGCTTTGGCATATAAATAAGTTTGTTCTCTCAATACTGAAACGCACTCGAAGATTTCCACAGGTCTTATTCATTGCTCCTACAGCTACACCTATGCCGCTTCTTAAATATCATCAGCATCATAATTTACAACATTAGCCATAAAATTTCCGATAGTGTATCAGATGTACGGCTGGGGAGGAAGTAGAATAAAACCAAGGAGGCATTGTGTTGGCATTCATGAACCACCCTTAATATTAAGATGCACTGCCCCTCATGCCCTCTCAGACAAGATAAAGAGAAATGGACATACTCACTTTGGAAAACAGAACTACCGACGGTTCGCCGTTGCGAAGCAAAGTGTTTAGTCGCCAGTGGATATTAGGGAGGCCCGGTATAAATAAGTAAGAATGTAAACAGCCGGATTTATTTTCACGCTTGTGAAGATGCATGTCAGACCTCATGAGTGTTACAATAGGCTTTTAGTAGAAATACCATTCCTTTTCCTAGATTTCCTCCTGTATCCCATCCTTTGTATTCAAGCATACAACAATAGTAATATTAATTACAACATTTCTGTCATCCCAGGCTAGGGGTAATGTTTATGTTTGCTAACGGAGCAACTAGATTCCTTTTACTACAATGATGAATATATTGAGCGTTTCAAAATGGCTTGTCGGCTGTATGTTGATGATGGTCATGAGCATGATGGCTTGCCAGGATGACGGTGATCCTTTCAATCCGGACATACAGGAAAAAGCTGGACATATACCTGGCTTTGGTGAAGAACCAGGAGAACCAACGGGCGAAAAGCTGGTCTTACCAAAACACATAACCATTACTTCTATTGTGGGCGACGAAACCGGTATAGCAGGAGATGAGTGCGTGGTTGATGGTGCAGGCCCCTTTGTGATGGTTTCCGTGACTATAGAAAATGATTCAGTTGGCCCCGGTCCTACCACTGTTACTTTTCCACCTGGACTTGTAATCGTCACTGCCCTCGAGGGATTCCAGAATGGCCTGCTGATTGAAAGAGTATTAGTGACGGTGCCACCAACAGTAGAAGGTGGCGGAGGTAACAGTGGTAAATGTAAAGTTAAACTAATGCTATACTGTCTGAACAGTGCGCGGAAACATTCTGACAGTACTGCAAAGTATAAAATAGGTCCCGTAACGGACTCCCCCCTCATCAAAGATTTCCTTCGTAGGCTTTCCGGCAAAAAACTACTCTATAGTGAATATGAGGGGGATGATGATTTCTGGATCAATTCAGAAAATATTCAGACAGCCCTCTGGAGCCTTACCGACGATGACGGGCTTAAAGCAAGAGACCTGGAGTATATCAGGAATCTTCCCGACAGGTAAATGCTTTACAAGTTCTTTTATAAGCTATATTCAGGAGACAAAAATATATTATTAGAAAAGTTTATAAATTCATTTTAATAATTATATTTAATATAATTTAGTTAATTTTGAAAGCCATTGTCAGCGCTCTTTTTTTAATCATTCTGTTCTGTCAGACGGGTTTAGTTTACCCACAGGACAAGGATATCAAATTTGAAAAAATCACCATGGAAGATGGTCTTTCTCAGAGCACTGTAAATTGTATAATCAAAGATAAAAAGGGCTTTATGTGGATTGGCACGTCATTTGGCCTAAACCGGTACGATGGCTACAGTTTCAAATCATTTTTGAAAACACCAAATGACTCTGCCTCCATCTCCTCTAATTTTGTATCGTGCCTCTACGAAGACCGGGATTCTGTTTTGTGGGTAGGGACAATCAATGGTGGCGTAAATAAATTTGATAAAAACAGTGAAACCTTTGAGGTACTGAAAGTAGAGATTGATGAACCAGGTATCCACGACATCCTAGCCATTTATGAAGACCCGTCTGGCAACCTGTATTTTGGTACAAAAGGAGGAATTATTTTATTAAATAAGAAAACAGGAAAAGCCAGTATCCTTAAGTCTCATGCATTCCAAACAAGGATGAAAGAGGCCAATATTGTAAGAGATTTCCTTCCGTATAATGAGAGGCTTTATATTGCTACATTTGCCGGAATCCAGAGGCTTGACTCTACGGGTAGGTTTGAGATAATTACAGAGCGCCACCAGGAGGATTCAAAAATCCCAAAAGAGCTCTACAGGACCAAAAATGGAGAGATTTGGATAGCCACCGAAATGGGACTGGGCAGGCTGGATAAAAATGGTGACTGGAATAATGTTACCTACCCTTTTCCTGAACTTTATGATTTTTTTATAAATGATATTGAAGAGGATGCGGATCAGAATCTGTGGGTAGCCACTACCGGAAAAGGCCTGGCAATTATTAATAAAGAAAGGAACAAAGTTACTTTTCACAGGAGGAGCCTCTCAAATCCACATTCAGTCAACAACGACGATTTAATATCCATTTATCGCGATGAAAGCGGGATTTTCTGGATTGGTGGATATGGAGGGGGGATTAATAAGTATGATAGATCCAAAAATAAATTCCAGACGTACAGGAATGAATATTCTGATAATATTACTAGCCTGCTCGAAGATAAAAATGGGGATATTTGGTTTGTAAACGCATATTCTGGAGTAAGCCGCTATTCTCCCAAAACCAACCAGCTATACAACTTCCATAATAAAGACTATTTTTTTTACAAATTGTGCGAAGATAATCACGGAAATATTTGGGCCACTCATCCGCATTTAGGGCTTAGCAGATTTTCAAAAGAGAAGCAGCGGTTTGAGTTTCTGATAAAAATACCGGTAAGATATTCTATTTTGAATGGTGAGGATGGTAATCTATACGTGGGCACTTTTGATGGTTTGAAGGCTATCGATCCTTTAACTCTCAAGATAGAGGATATTTTTCATGAAGAAATTTTAGGTGATATTCATAGCATTTCAAAAGGGGATAATGGTAAGATCCTGCTGGGTGGTTCGATAGGGAAACTGGCAGAATATGACTTGGTAACAAATAACATATCTGTTTATCCACTGGAATTAAGTTCTGCAAAATTTACCGAAAAAATACCTGCTGTTCTTGAAGATAAATCTGGAAAATTATGGGTTCCTGTATCAGGAAATGGACTCGTCCTGCTTGACAGGAAGACTAAAAAAGGTATCAAGCTCTATAACGAGAAGGACGGGCTTCCTAATAATGAAATAGTTTCATTATTAGAAGATAACAGCGGGAAGATTTGGATGGCCACCCTCAATGGACTGGCAGTGCTGGACCCCAAAACTGAAAAAATAAATACCTATACTACCCAGGATGGCCTGGTCCATAATGAGTTTAATATACATGCAGCCTTTAAAAATAAGGATGGCCGCTTATTCTTTGGAGGGATGGAGGGGTATAATCACTTTAATCCCGAAGATCTGGAGCAAAATAAGGTAGCTCCACCTGTTGTTCTTACTGATTTTCAAATATTTAATAACTCTGTTCCGGTGGGATATTCAAAGGATTCATCCCATTATTATCTGAATGCTGAAATCTCCCGAACAAAAAAAATTGATCTTCTGCACGATCAAAATGTATTCTCTTTTGAATTTGCCGCACTAAATTTTTCCCTTCCAGAAAAGAATACCTATGCCTATAAGATGGAAGGATTTGATAAGGAATGGTTTTACTCCGGAACGAACAGAACTGCCACTTACACCAACCTTAATCCAGGAAAATACCTTTTCAAGGTGAAGGCAGCCAATAATGATGGTATCTGGAACGAAGCCGGAACAGCTGTTGAATTAGTAATTCATCCTCCTGCATATAAAACCTGGTGGGCTTATTTTCTTTATTTTCTCCTGGGCCTTTTTATCATTTACCTGATCTGGAGATATTTTACCAACAGAGAAAAAATGAAAAATGAGCTTTATTTAAAAGGGCTGGAGTCCAGGAAGCTACAGGAATTAGATGAAATTAAAACCCGGTTTTACACCAATGTATCTCATGAGTTTCGAACTCCGCTCACCCTGATCTTAGGACCACTGGAGACTGCCTCCTCCTTGTCAAAAAAACTGGGTGCGAACGAAATAAAGAGAAATCTTGACATGGTGAGCCGTAACGCCCAAAGGCTCCTGGAATTGATTAATCAGCTGATGGATTTCTCCAAGCTGGAATCTGGCCACATGAACTTGTATTTAGAAGAGCTTGATATTGTGCCATTTCTCCGAACCAGTACACTTTCATTTTCTTCATTAGCGGTAAGTAAAGGAATTAGCCTTCGTTTTGTTACAACTGCCCAACAGCTTATTGCTTCTATTGATAAGGATAAATTTGAAAAAATATTAAATAACCTGCTATCGAATGCTTTGAAATTTACCCGGGAGGGTGGATCGGTTGAGGTATTGGTTGATTTCAATGAGCATGAAATAATATTACAGGTAATCGATGATGGCATTGGAATTCCTGAAGATAAGGTGGAAAATATTTTTGATCGCTTCTATCAAATAGATAATGCCTCTAAAACTTATGAGGGTACGGGAATAGGGCTGGCTTTACTGAAAGAGCTTGTAGCTTTTCATAACGGAAAAATAGAAGTATTAAGTAAAGAAGGAAAAGGCACTGTTTTCACAATACTGTTTCCGGTAGAAATAAAAGAATTTAAAAAAGCCTCCAGTGTTCAAATGCTGAACTTTAAAGAGGGCGGTCATTTAGAAATTGAAAAGAGCACTATAAATAAGATAGCCTCTGGGGAATTCGCAGTAGAAGAGATTAATAATTTTACCAAAGAAAACAAGAATGGAGAAAAAAGTAAGCCTATTATCTTGATTGTTGAGGATAATCATGAAATAAGGGCTTATATCAGGAGTGCTTTCGGGAGAGAGCTGGTTGTGCTCGAAGCTGAAAACGGGAAGAAGGGGCTGTTAAGTGCTGAAAAAAATATCCCTGATCTGGTAATAACAGACATCATGATGCCGGAAATGGATGGGCAGGAACTTTGCAGGTTACTAAAAGAAAATGAAAAGACAAGCCATATTCCGGTGATACTTTTAACGGCTAAGGCAAGTCAGGAGAGTAAGCTTGAAGGTTTTGAAACTGGTGCAGATGATTACATCACCAAGCCATTTCACCTAAAAGAATTGCAGGTAAGAGTTAAGAATCTTTTGGAGCAAAGAGAGAAACTAAGAAAGAGGTTTAGCCGGACCGTTCTTTTACAGCCAAAAGAGATTGCCATTACTTCTACAGATGAAAAGTTTCTCAGCAAATGCATTGCTACAGTAGAAAAACATATGTCAAATCCTGATTTTAGTGTAGATGAAATGGGAAGAGAAATTGGGATGAGCCGCTCACAGCTTCACCGGAAATTAAAAGCCTTAATTGACCAGTCTACCACAGAATTTATCAGAAATATCAGGCTGAAACGGGCCTCTGAACTCATAAAAAACAATTTCGGAAATACCTCGGATGTAGCTTATGCGGTAGGTTTTAACAGTGTGTCCTATTTCATTAAATGCTTCAGGCAAGTTTACGGAAAAACACCTTCTGATCTCGACAAGGTGTAAAATTGTACTTCTGTTAGATGAGAGCCTTCCTGATCTTCGTCTTTAGAATTGTACAAATCAGGAAAGCACCTTAAATGTGAAAAAACCTTATAAATAGAATCAATGAGCCTGTGAGTGTTCCAGCCGCAAGGCTGCGGATTTTCATGAATTAAATATTTTATTAGAAAACAGATCTTGATGACATTAAGAAGACTGAGTAGATCTGACCGTTGCACATGTCCGGCCTTACATCTGATACATTACCCAAAAAACTGAAATGAAGAATAAAAACATTTTAATATCAGGAGCAGGTATAGCAGGAACTACTCATGCATTTTGGCTGAAGAAATTTGGTTTTAATCCGACTATTGTAGAGCGTGCGCCTGAAATACGTAAAGGCGGATATGCTATTGATTTTTGGGGCGCAGGTTTCGATGTAGCAGAACGAATGGGAATTGTCCCTGATCTTAAAGAAGCGGACCTACAAATTCCGGAGCTTACATTCGTTGATGAAAACGATAATCGTAAAGGCGGATTGAGCTATAAAAAGATGAAAGAACTGATGAATGGTCGTGCCCTAAATATACTTCGCAGTGACTTGGCAAAAGTCATTTACAATCATCTTGATAAGGATATTGAAATTATTTTTGGTGATACAATCAGCAAAATAGAACAACACGAAAATGAGTTAAGGGTAACATTTCAGAGCGGAAAAATCCGAAATTTTGATTTGATTGTAGGTGCTGACGGTTTACATTCAAATGTGAGGAATTTGATTTTTCAACATGGCGGACCCTTTGAAAAATATTATGGCTATTACACATCGTCTTATACGATTAGCGATACCCCCATTAGCCAAAAAGAGTTTAAAATGTATAACATTCCTCGCAAGCAGGCAGCTATATATTCAACCAATGAAAAGGAGCTAACTACGTTTTTCCTTTTTACTTCACCTGATAAATTGTCATATAATCATCACGACATCGAGGAACAAAAACAAATTCTTCGAAATGAATTTGAGAATATGGGTTGGAAGTGCGGGGAATTAATATCAAAAATAGAAACAGCACCCGATTTTTATTTTGATGAGGTAAGTCAAATCCGAATGGATAATTGGTCAAAAGACCGTGTAACATTGGTCGGTGATGCCTGTGCCTGTCCGTCTTTGTTATCGGGCCAAGGCGCTACGCTTGCAATGGTTGGTGCATATATTTTGGCAGGTGAGCTGAAAGAAGCAAATGGTGATTATAGAATTGCTTTTGATCAATATCAAAACATTTTTAAACCAATTATTGAGGATAAGCAACGCATAGCGCAAAAGTTCGCAAAATCTTTTGTGCCCAAAAGTCGGTTCGGAATATGGTTGCGAAATTTTTCAGTCAGACTAATGTTTCTTCCATTCATTTCAAAACTATTTATTAAAAGATTTATGAATGACAAATTGAAACTAAAAATCTATTGAACCCTACCGCCCAAAAAAATAAGTGACCATATGATTGAAGTTTATATCCCTTCTATTTTAAGATTTAAGCTAGCTTTGATTCTGGTAATATATTCAGATGATAGCTTTTAATGTTTAATTAGCTGAATAAGAACTTCTACGATTTGATAATAAATGAAGTGTCTATCATCTTATTCTTTTGTGTCACCTGAAGCTCTACTTTATATTATGTTGAGACTGTCGTTTAAAGATCTTCCAACAATGCCCACTAACGTCCATTGAATAAAGCAGGCGCCCGTCAACCTGCGGTGATTAGAGTACGTTAAGTTAGCTACTTGCAGTGTCATTGGTAACGGAGCTACGGGGCGGTTGCTTTATTCTGTTGTTGTAGTGCGTTTTTAATTATTTAACTTCTTCTCCAAAATAACCAAGTGTTTACACTGGATCCCATTTTCATAAATTGGTTTGCTGTAATTTTTCAAGAAAAAGCCTTTCTTTATTCTCTTCATTTCAAATCCTACTTTTTGATAGAGGGCAAGCTGCCCAACACTTGAGTTCCCGGTTCCTATCAATAGTTTTTTATACCCTTGTTCACGACTAATTTTTTCAGCATATATTAACAAGAGCTTCCCAAATCCTTTTCCATGAGCAGATTCCCTTATGGCAATGTTCTTGATTTCAATTGTAGCATTATCTACTTCATCTAATACCATTACTCCGATTATTTGATCTCCTAACTTCGCTACATAGCAAATTCCTGATTCTAAGTACAAATTGATTTGTGCTTTAGATGGATCTGCTAATTCGAGTAGATCAAAAGGGGGTTGTTGGCCGCCGGTTAATGGTTCAATATGTAGTGATAATTCTGTCAATCGAATCTACTTCGGAGTTAAGTTAATGAATGCCCGCTAACGTCAGTTTGTGCGGAAAGCTTGGCTGCTAAAACTGTTTAATTTTCTTCAGTTTAACAACAGGTTTAGCTAAATTAAGGGATGCACCAGACGGATCTTGTTTTCTTTGCACCAGCACTCCAGCTTGTAAGAGATGAATTCTGGGCCATTGTCCATTCTGATTATTTCCGGCAGTCCTCTGAACTCCTTTAGGTACTCCAGCACTCTGATCAGGCGCAGAGCAGGAATAGAAAGGTTTGCTTCCATTGTAAGAATTTCTCTATTGTAGTCATCCACGATGTTGAGCAGTCTGAAGGTTCTGCCATCCCAGAGACTATTCGACATAAAGTCTACAGACCACACCTGATTGATTCGCTCTGGCTGAAACAGTGCTTGCTTCACCCTCGCAGGAAGTCTTTTCTTATGTCTTCTTCTGATATTGAGCCTTAGCTCGCTATAGACCCTACACACCCGCTTATGATTCCAGCAGTAGCCCTTCATGCGCATCCGGTAAAAGCACTGCCAAAAGCCAATGGAGGGATGTTTCTCCAACCAGTTTTTTTAGCTGTTCAATGATAGGGGTATCATCTTTTTGCTTAGGCTGGTACTGATAGCTGCTTCTGGGCATACTTACTGCCTTGCATGCCTGACGATGGCTCACTCCATGCTCCTCTACCATAAATCCCACCAGTGCCTTCTTCTCATCAGGCCTTAAAGCTTTTTTTCTACTGCATCCTTTATGGCATGATGCACCAGGGAGAGTTCTGCAAACATCTTCTTAAGACGGGAATTCTTTTCCTCTAATTCCTTCATCCGCTTAAGCTCTTTTACTTCCAGACCTCCATAACGCTGGCGTCACTTGTAGAAAGCAGCAGTAGTGATACCTAACTCCCGGCAGAGCTCCTGAGCATTGCGTCCGTTCTCATGCTCCTTGATAATTTGTGATTCGGTGAATTTTGTCTTCTTCATTCCATTTAAAGTTAAAGATTTTTCTAACTTTTGAATGGCCGAACTTCGGGTAAGCCTACAAAATCAGCTTTAAATATGATGAAGCCTTAGAAGCCGCTGTCCAGAAATTAGGCGTTGCTTTTCAAGATAATAGTGGTGTATGGAATTATGTGGTGAACCCTGTCTTTGATACTGGAAATAAAACGGTAACCGTAAAATCCATCCATTTCAGTGACTGGTACATTATGGCCTATGTCTATCAAACACTAAAGGAGTATTGTGTCAAAACATGAGGGAGTGTAGAATTAAAGGCAGTGAGATTTGTAAGAATTGACGATGACCTGCTGGCTCCGTTAGTACCTAACACTAAATATGCTCCTATACGGGAACCGGTTGATCTGGAAAGCAAATATGTAGGGAAATGGAATCTAGCAGGTAATGGAAATTTAACTTCAAACGGTTCAAAAGCCATCCATACTGCTCCATTATTTACCCCAAATAATAATCCAGTAGCGGTGAGTTTACAGCTAAAGACTTCCAAAATGCAGCTACTGTTAATTTCTAACATCACCATTTTGGGCAGTGACTTAATCTACAGACCATTAGATGGTGAACCTATGCAAAAGAGAGAGCTATATTCAGCCGAGTAAAGGCAGGTTAGCCATTGATTTTTTAAAGAGCAGCAAACCCTACAGGAACTGGGTCAGAAGTGTGAGAAGCCTCCAAATCAGATATCTGCTATTAAGGGATTGACAACTTACAGTAAGGCAGCGTTGGAAGTTCAATATAATGTAAAGATGCAACAATAGTAGTAGGATTAGAAACATATCTGATATCCTTCACCCTCATCACCACTTAATTTTGTAGTAAATAAAAACCATTACTCTATCTGAACTGAAGGCGATTGGAGCTACATAAATAATTACTAATAATGATGAGGAAAGTTCAAACCATAATCGCCCTATTTCTTTTCTTCATCCATGCCGGGAGTAACGCTCAGGATGGAGCCATGAAGGCTGTGAGTATCTATTGGGGAGCCGGTAATATAATTCGGCAGGATCTGGTATTCTCCCCATTCAAACATAAAGATCGTACGCTCCTGCAGGGAGGAATTGTGTTTGAACGGCAGAAAAAATTCTTTCATGAGATAAACATTGGGTTTAGTCAGTATGATCCTATGCTACGGGATCCCTATATCTTTTATGAGTATGAAGACAAGCAAACTGCGCAACCGCACCAGTTTACCATTATCAGCCTGGACTATTCAATGGCCAAACCGGTAATAGAGCATGGCAAGGCTAAAATATTGTTGGGCGGATCGCTCAAGAACAAGGTGCAGGCCCTAAACTATACCTATGGACGTATCAGTAACTTTGGCTATTTCGCCTCCACCGGTCTCGGACTTTATGCGGCCTATTTACAGCAGATTGGAGAGAAATTTCGCCTTTCTGCCAGTGTTCAGTTGCCGCTCCTTTCCTGGCTTGCCCGTTCCCCTTACCTGGTAAACGACGATGAGTTTATTGAAAATACGGCTTCTCATAAGGGCCTCAATACTTTTCTGGCCTTTATAGAAGACGGGCAATTGGCCAGCCTTAACCGCTTTCAGTCATTCGACCTTACAACCCGATATTATTACAAAATTTCTTCTCAACTGGAGCTTGGGCTACAAAATCAGATTACTTTCCTGCATGCCAGCAGGCCAAGGAATTTGTATTCGCTTCAAACAGAAATTAGCTTAAGTGGCAGGTTTACTTTTTAATACTATGCGACTATTACAAAAAGTCACTGTCGGGTTGTTATTGATAATTATCCTTTCAAGTTGCGAGGATATTATTCATCCGGAGCCAGCAAATAACCCCGAAGCTATTTTCGAAGATCTCTGGACCCGCTTTCAGGAGGAATATGCACCTTTTGAGGAGAGAGGAGTGGACTGGGAAGCCCAGTATGTAAAATACAGGCCTATGGTTGCTGAAAATACTTCTGATGATGAACTGTTTACAATTCTTTCCAGCATGCTTGGCAGCCTGGATGACGGACATGTAAGCCTTACCGCTCCCGGAAGAAAAATCTTTTTCTCCAACACAACCCGAAACATGCTGCTGGAAGATTCCATATTCCAGCTGGAGGTAATCAGGCAGCATTACCTGGAGCCTGGTTATAAAAGTGATGAGGATGAAAGCTATCTATACGGCAAACTTAAGAATACCAACATTGGATATATTTTCTTCGATCATGTAGGGGAGAATTTTCTGATACTCGACGATTTTTTAAAAGAGTTTGAGGATGCCGATGGCTATATCATTGACCTCAGGCATAACCAGGGAGGAGATTTTACTTATGCTTTTTCCGCTCTGGGGCAGCTCACGAAGGATAGTAGATATGTATTTAAAAGTAAAACCAAAAACGGTCCGGGAGAAGAGGACTACACCCCCTGGCATTCATGGTACCTGGAGCCAGAGGGAACATACACGGATAAAGCCATAGTGGTACTTACAGACCGATATACCATCAGCGCCGGTGAAAGGGCTGTGATGGCATTCAAAACCCTGCCACAGGTAACCATTATAGGCGATACTACAAATGGAGCTCACGGAACCATGATTGGCAGAGAGCTGGCAAATGGCTGGTTCTATTCTCTGGTGCCACAAAAAGTTGAACTCTTTGATGGTAAATCGTATGAAGGCGTTGGACTTGCTCCTGATGTGTATGAGAAAAACAGCCTGGCAGAGATTTCTGCAGGAAAGGACAGAACCCTTGAGCGGGCTGTTGAGGAGCTGGAGCAATAGTTTTTCAGAATATTTTTTGCAGGCCCCAAAATCTGAATCAACCCTGCTTAATGGGCCCAGTGTTGAATAGCTTAAGCAATTAATTTCTAAAATCTCCTTCTGCCCGGCCATGGCAAGTGAAACCATTAGCGCTTCCACAAAAATTATTTACAAAACTGCTTATGGATCGATTTTCACAGGAGCTCTTAATTCTTTATCCAACGCTTTGCTGCCCACGAAAATCATAATTTAAAATTTACTTATGAGCATTACTAACAAAGAGATTGTAGCCGGATTCATTGAAGAAATCTGGAATCAAAAGCATTTCAATAAGATGGGAATTTACCTTCACCCGGAGTTCAAAGACCATTCACTACCTCCTTCACTACCTCCAAACCAGGAAGGTCTCAAATTTTGGATTATGGGTACTGGCAAGGCATTCGAAAACCAAACATTTGTTGACGAAATAGTTGGTGAGGATGATAAAGTAATAGTAAAAATTAAAATGCTGATGAAACACATTGGCAAATGGAGAGATATAGAACCTACCGGTGCAGAAGTCTATGCTGCCGGTTACCGGTATTTTAAGCTGATTGATTTCAAAATTATTGAGCACTGGGCTTTAATTGACGATAATGCAATAGAAAACCATTTAAAAGAAGTTCAAAAAGGCTGTAAAGTCCAGGTGTAAATAAAAAAAATGTCTCCATAAAAGAAAAAAAGGCCATTCTTGCAATTGTAAAAGAACATTCAAAAGGAGAGCTACTTTGATATCGGCTATATAAAAAAGATTTCAGAAATGTATGCTGATTGCATACCTGTGGAGCTTATAATGAAAGATTACAGCTTTTCCGGAATATACTAAGAATAGATCACTGATTTGGCAAGGTGGTTTTCATTCAAAATCTGCAAATGGAAAGTAAAACCGATAATTAACATACTACTTCCCTTAAGATAAGCCATCTCTAAATAAACTACACTGTTTTAATACACATCTATAAATTTTTTAAAAGAATGAACAAGAGACCATTTTTTCTCATCTGTTTTGTATTCCTTATTAATATAGTCTCTGCTCAATCCATTCCTTCTTTTGTTAAAGACAGTCTGGATACGTACATAATTGAAAGTATGCAGGCATGGAAAATACCAGGTGTGGCTGTATGTATTGTAAAAGATGGAAAGGTTATTCACCAAAAAGGATATGGATTAACCCAATTGGGTAATGATGAAAAGGTAAGTGAACAAACACTTTTCCCAATTGCTTCAGTGAGCAAACAATTTATCGGGGCTGCACTAGCTACTCTTGAGGCTCAGGGAAAAGTTTCTCTGGACGACAAACTGGAAAAATGGCTTCCGGAGTTTGAAATGAAAGATAAAGATTACCAGAGGCAAATAATCCTGGCAGATTTATTATCGCATCGCTCAGGATGGAAGACCTTTCAGGGTGACCTGTTAAATACAGAGTCTTCAATGGATGTGCCAGCCATGCTGCAAAAATTTGGACAAATCACACCTGCTTATCCCATTCGTACCAGATTTGGCTACTCTAATTTTGGTTATCTATTGGCCGGAGAAACAATAAAACCTATCTATGGTAAAGACTGGCGGTACTTTTTACAGGCAACGATTTTTGATCCCCTCAACATGAGAAGAACATTGATACATGCTGATGCTATCAATAAAGCTTCTGACATTGTCTCAGACCATACCTTAAAAAAAAATCAAGTTGTTGTACTTCCGGCCGGTAAGCCAGATCCACAGCCCCAGTGAGGTTTTTATTCAACGGTTCATGATTTTGGCATCTGGATGAATGTTCTGCTCAATAAGGGAAGAATTGATGGACAGGAGATTATACCGGATGCAGCCATCGAAAAAATGTGGAGGAGTCACACCATTATCGGAAAAGATAAGGCTGCAGACGGTAACCGCTATTTCAAAACCTATGGTTTAGGCTGGGAAATCATGCAATACAACGGAGTTGAAGTATTGCAACACGGAGGAGCCTATTCCGGAGCTTTAACAATGATTGGGCTGGTCCCGTCACTAAACCTGGGTATTATCTTCAAAGTCCGTCACAATGGGAAGGTCATCAACAAGACCATCTATTTAGCAGTGGGCCTGAACAAAGAAGGCAAAAAGGAGCCGCTGGGCATGTGGCTCTCTGAAACCGAGAGTGCTGCTTTCTGGATAGGCGTGCTCACAAACATAAGAGCCAGAGGCGTGGAGGAAATTCTCATCACCTGCACAGATAATCTTTCTGGCTTTAGCCAAGGCATCAAAAGCATCTTTCCCCATGCTGCCACACAGATCTGTGTGGTACATCAGATCCGCAATAGCTGCCGCTATGTGGTATGGAAGGATAAGAAAACTTTTACTGAGGATCTGAAAAGAATCTATACGGCTCCTACTAAAGAAATGGCAGCAGCCGAATTAGATAGGCTGGAAGAGATCTGGCGTAATAAATATCCCTATGCTGTAAAATCCTGGCGCAGCAATTGGGAAGAGCTCACTGTCTTCTTTGACTTCCCACTGGAAATCAGGAAAATCATCTATACGACTAATTTGATTGAAAACCTGAACGGCAAAATCAGGAAGTATACCAAAGCCAAAGGCTCTTTTCCTGATGATAATGCAGTGAAGAAAGCGGTCTTTCTGGCCTTAAGGGAAATTACCAAAAAATGGACCCAGCCTATCCAAAACTGGCCTATAATCCTGAATCAGTTTTCAAGTCTCTACGAAGACAGGTGCAGGCTTTAGGTTAAAGTGAAAATGTATTATCTTCATTCTGCACTCCCGAAGAGGACGCAGGCTCTGCTGGGGAGCAACCTGTCAGCAATAGGGCGTGCCAAGTGGAATGGAACCTGGCCTAGCCAAGACCAGGTTCTTCATATCTCATTCTGCTTGCTCAATGGCTAAGAAAACCCATTTATCGTCTCGATGAATCTTCATTTACACAGTTCCTTAGACACTACCCATTATAAACTATGTTCTTGTAACTTTAGTGGTAAAATGGTAGCTGGCTTGGTATTCGCAAAATTCCTTTATATTAATAGCACAGCGCGAATTATTAAATATTGTGGTGTTGGGGGGGGATGTTCTTCTATATGCGCACCTTAGATAGGAGTGTTTTTCTTTGAAGCAATCGAGTTTCTGTATCAATCTCTTGAAGGTAATCCTTTGCATATTGATATCCAGCAGTCACTATTTTGTCATAACTTTTCAAGTCAAGCAAACCAAACTCAGCTACAGGAGGACTGAAGGCCACTTCGAGTTCCGAAATCTGGCTTCGCTGATGAACTATGCTGGACATCAAGGTAGACTTAATGATGATAGAGGCCATGCTCGGTACCGTGTACCGCTTTAGAAATGGAAATATTTTTGAAAGGAAGAGTGTCCAACCGCCGGGCAATTGGGTGTAATTCAAAGTATACCTCTTGTCTGCCAGCAAGTCGACACCAATCAACTTGCCCCCGAAGCGAGCTTTCATAATGTCTACCGGAAAATTATTGAAAATGCCACCGTCAATTAGTAAATCATTGCCCTCTACCACCGGAGGCAATATGCCCGGAATGGCCACTGAGGCAGTCACAGCCTTCCACACAGGACCCTTATCGAGCACGACCATTTCTGCAGTACTGTAATTGCCAGAAACGCAGAAGAAATTTAACCACAGGTTTTCGATGTGACCCTCACCAAAGTATTTCTTATTAATTTTTTGCAGTTTATGTCCTTTTAAGAGGGAAATAAGCGGCAAAGTATAGTCGTTGAGTGGTTTGTCTTTGACAAAGGCACTTCTGCCTATTTGCAGCATTTCATCAGCATTCCACTCATGAGCAATGGCAGCAGCAATGATTGATCCCATGCTCGTGCCGCATACCATATCTATGGGCACACCAGACTCTTGCAACGCTCTAAAAATGCCCAGGTGTGCAAAGCCCTTGGCCCCACCTCCACTTAAGACCAAGCCAACGCCTTTATCCAAAATCATACGTGCCAGCCGCTGCATATGCCCCTCATCATTATAACGGATGTTGTAGTGGCGTGTTACCTCCCGCTGGACCAGTATCTCGTGTGTCTTATCGGGCACCCTTGTCTGCTCTGGATACAGCACTATTAGTTCGAGGGTTTGGGCGCACTTTCTTTTGCTGTTGAAAAGCACCTCCCTTTCGAGCTCAGTTAAAGAAGCCTCGCTTTTTGCATCCACCACGATAAGGATTTTGTCGGCCTGGCGCAGACACTTTTGTGTCCAGGGAGAATGGGAATCATCTGCCAAGTAAATCACATAATCCTGCTCCATCTCCTGTTCAGTGAGCCAGTGGTGGAGCGCAAAATCAGCCTCTTTAGAAAAGCTGGAGTTAGGCTTAAGGGATGCTGGCAAACGTTCTTTGCTTATATACTGCACCCGGCCAAGCTGCTGTAATGCTTCCAGTAATTGTTTGACAAAGGTATCTTGGGAGATTCCAGGACTGGCAGGCACCAGGGCTATGTTGAAAGTCTTTGCGGGTGTCTTGGAGTGATTCATGGTGTGGGTGAGCCGGTTGATGATAAGCCTGGATAGACTGATTCCTACTTCAGGATATTCGCTCATCAACTGCTTGAAATCCTCCTGTGAGAGGTGGGTTAGCAGGCAATCGCGGATGGCATAGACCGTGGCTGCACGCATTTCCCCGGTGATAAGTGCCATCTCACCCACGCATTCGCCCTGAGAAATTTCACCGGCCAGCCTTTCTTCGGCTGTATCGGCCTCCAGTATTGCCTTCATCCGCCCACTCACCAGGATGTACAGGCTGTCGCCCACTTCGCCCTGCCGAAAGAGTACATCTCCTCCCCTGACTTCCAGCCATTGCAGTTTAGCCATAAGGGTTGTAATTGCAGCCTCATTAAGGGTGTGGAAAAGATGCTCCAGTGTTGACCTAAGTTTAGTATTCTGCAGCTCATAAAAAGAGTGTTCGTTGAGCTGTTTTTCAGAGGCTAGGGAGGACATACTCTTTGTTTTGGTACAACTTACTTTGTTTAAAAGTACAGATAATATCCGATATATCGATGCTTTGAGATAGTTATTGTTAAATCCTTTTGCGCATTTAAAATTAGCTGCAAAAGTTGTTTTCAGGACTCAATTGGCGACCATTAAAGGCTGGAAAACAGTCAGGAAATTTCCCATTTATTAATCAAAACTAATATTGTATTATTCTAATATTATTTGTATGTTTAGTAAACTAAGTTACAATCTTACCTAATCAAACTACCATGGCAATGCCCCCTGTATATCAGTCATTTTCAGACAGCTTTTCTCAGGAATTGCGTAATGTTAAACTCAGAAATACGCTTCAGCATTTGTTTGAGACTCTAAGTGAAGCTGCTCATGACAAACTGATGACTAAGCTGCAATGGATAGAGACGAGTGGAGGTAATGTGCTGTTCCACCAGGGAGAAGATGGTAACAGTCTTTACATCCTGGTGAGTGGGCGGATGAAGGCGGCAGTAAACATGCATACAGACCAAGAGCGTGAAATAGGAGAGATTTCTCAAGGTGAGTGCGTGGGTGAGATGGCACTTATTACCGGTGAGGTTCGGACAGCTACTGTCTATGCGATTCGCGATTGCCTGCTCGCCCGACTGTCCCAGGAGGACTTCAAACAAATGCTTAGCGAATACCCTGAAATGGCTCTGGGTATTGCCAGATTAACTATAAATCGACTCAGCCTTACACTTAATCATACCAAATCGCCTGCCAAGGCTTTTAATATTGCTCTGGTGCCTGCCAGTGCCGATGTTCCTATGGATACGTTTGTTCCTCAACTGCTGGAGGCCCTGAGCGGAAACGGCACAGTTAAACATCTCAATCGCACCTTACTTCCTGCCTCCCTGGATCCTGGCGAGAGTCAATCCCAGGCATCTACTTTTGCACTTCACAACTGGCTCACCGAGCAGGAGATGAGCCAGGATTGCGTTATATACCAGGCAGAAGCCAAATTTTCTCCCTGGACACAGCAGTGCCTGCGACAGGCAGACAAAATAATCATTGTTGCAAATGTGCATCAAGAAAACCAATTATCTTCGCTGGAACGGGAGGTACTCATTACCCAGAAAACACAATATCCACAAAGAAGGGAGCTAGTGGTTCTGTATCCGGAGCATACAAAGGTACCGTATAAGACACATGAGCTACTGGTCCAGCGAGAGGTAACACGCCACTACAACATCCGTTATAATGATGAGGGGCATATGCAGCGGCTGGCACGCATGATTCTGGATAAAGGCGTTGGTTTGGTCTTAAGTGGAGGTGGGGCCAAGGGCTTTGCACACCTGGGCATTTTTAGAGCGTTGCAAGAGTCTGGTGTGCCCATAGATATGGTATGCGGCACGAGCATGGGATCAATCATTGCTGCTGCCATTGCTCATGAGTGGAATGCTGATGAAATGCTGCAAATAGGCAGAAGTGCCTTTGTTAAAGACAAACCACTTAACGACTATACTTTGCCGCTTATTTCCCTCTTAAAAGGCCAAAAACTCCAGCACGTTATCAAGAAGTATTTTGGCGATCGCCACATTGAGAATCTCTGGCTGAATTTCTTTTGCGTTTCAGGCAATTACACCACCTCTAAAATGGTGATTCACGATAAAGGGTTTATCTGGAAATCGGTTACTGCTTCAATAGCCATACCGGGTGTCTTGCCCCCCGTGGTAGAGGGAAATCACTTATTGGTCGATGGAAGTGTGTTCAATAATTTCCCGGTCGACATTATGAAGACCCGCTTCGGGGGTAAGCTAATTGGGGTTGATTTGCTGGCTGATAAAGAGTATACTCTCAACTATACCCAGCTGCCTGGTGGCTGGCCTATTTTTCTCTCTAAGTTTATGCCGTTCCTTAGGTTTAAGCGGTATAAAGCTCCCAGCATTGCTTCTATCATGATAAAATCTACGATTTTATCCAGTACTGAGCACCAGCGTAACCAGGTTCCTGACCTGGCGCTGTTCTTAAGCCCACCGGTGGCTAATTTTGGCTTCCTGGCATTGGATAAGTTTGAAAAGATCGTAGAAGTAGGCTATCAGTATGCTAAGCAGCACCTGTTAGAGGTGGGTACACAGCAATTGATGGCGCGGGAGACAGCAGCGCAAGAGGTTATGTAGTTTCTATTGCTTCTGTAGTAGGGCTGGTACCGGCAATAAGCCTTGTAAGGTGATCAGGAAAAAAGGCTATTAACAAAAAACTACATAGCTATTTTTCATGCTTTCGATAAACTTGTACAGCATTGAAAAGGTCTAAGCGCTGATCGCTGAGATTTGCTGTGTCTAGTGAACTCCGGCAGCCTGGCGTGTGCCGGTTGTCAGTTTTACACCACCAGCTTTCCTTCCACAAAATACATGTCTATTTCTCCTTTGTTTTTGGCCTGTATTTTACCTCGGTGAAAACAGCTAAAATGGTGCTGCACCAGAGCATAGGTGGATGTTGAAATGTTGAGCCTGCCAGCTTCCCCACAGGATTCCAGGCGGCTGGCAATATTCACGGCATCACCCCAGATATCATAGACAAACTTTTTCCTGCCTACAACCCCTGCTACTACAGGTCCGGTATGGATACCAACCCTGATTTTCCAGGGCTCAAGGCCTCGGGCAAGCTGGCTGATGTTGAGCTGTTGCACATACTGCAGGATCTCTAAACCTGCCTGCACCACGTCTGTGGCATGTGTCTCTGTTTTTGCTGGTAAGCCTCCGGCACACATGTAAGCATCGCCAATGGTCTTGATCTTTTCCAGTCGGTACTTTTCAACGATAGCGTCGAAGGCTATAAAGCAACTGTTCAGCTCATTAACGAGCTCCTGAGGGCTTAAGCTTTCTGCAATCGAGGTGAAACCAACAAAATCAGTAAACAGAACAGTAGCAGACTCATAAAAATGAGGTGTGGCAAATCCTTTTTCTTTTAGCTCCCGGGCAGTTTCAGAGGGTAGAATGTTTAATAGTAGCTTTTCAATTTCTACTTTTTGCATATTCACCTCTCGGGTGCGGTCCTCTACTTTTTGCTCCAGGTCCTCATTGGCTTCCTTCAGTTCAAAGAGGAGCTTTTTATTCGTTCTGCGTAAGCGAAAAGCCTCAAGGGCATTGTCGATGGTAATCTTAAGTTCTTCTTTGTCCCAGGGCTTGGTGATGTAACGGTATACCTTGCCCGTATTGATGGCTTCGATAATGGCTTCCATATCGCTGTAGCCGGTAAGGATCATCCGGATTGTTTCCAGCTCATCTGGAAGATTTTTTAGAAATTGCACACCCGTCATGCCGGGCATGCGCTGATCAGTGATGACCAGGCAAATGTCATTCGCCCGAATAATTTCCATGCCCTCATCCCCGGAAAGTGCAGTAAACACCTTGTAGTGACGCCGAAAAGCTGCTTTGAACACGAGTAAATTATCTTGTTCATCATCGATGTAGAGAATGTTTGGCTTCTCCAGAACTTCATCGCTAGAAACTTCAGGACGATCTATGATTAAATTTTCCATGGTATGTACGTTATAACTTTCTCAATCCTCACCGCAGCAAGAAGACTTGCTAGACCCGGACTAATTTTTTTTCTACTGGAGCCTGGTTTTCGGACTCTGAAAGGTTCAGGGGCAGGTACAGGATAAAGGCAGTACCTTCGCCTGGTGTGCTTTCTACCTTAATTTTGCCCTGATGCTTTTCTATAATGCCGTAGGTAATTGATAAACCCAGGCCGGTCCCTTCACCCACATCTTTGGTGGTGTAGAAAGGCTCAAATATGCGTTTCTTTACTTCCTCACTCATGCCTACACCCGTATCTTTAATGCTGATCACAGCCCATCCTGCCTGGGTGCTGGTTTGAATATGGATGGTGCCTTTTGCTGGCATAGCCTGAATAGCATTGCTTATGATGTTCATAAACACCTGGTTTAGCTGGCCTGGATAACAATTGAAGGGAGCAAGCTCGCCGTACTGCTTAATTATCTGAATGTTTCGGTCTTTAAGCTGGCTGTTGAGAATAACCAGGGTTGAATCTATACCTTCGTGTACGTCGGCTTTTTTCAGGTTGCTCTCGTCCAGACGGGTAAAGTTCCGAAGGCTTTTTACTATTTCAGTGGTACGTACCGCTCCGTTTTTAATAGTCTTAAAGAGCTGCTCCGATTCTTCTATCAGCTCTTCTACCTCTGCTTCAGCTTTGCGCCGCTGCAACTGCCTGATCCGCTCTTGGGCATCATCGGCAGGCTTAAGGGCAAAATATTGCTGCGCAACATCTATGATATCTGTAAAATTGGCTCGAAGAGAATCAATACCGGCCGATACAAAGTTGATAGGATTGTTAATTTCGTGTGCTACCCCTGCTGTGAGTTGCCCCAGAGAGGCCATTTTTTCTGCCTGCACCAGCTGGCCCTGGGTGTTCACCAGATTGTGATAAGTGACTTCCAGATAGTCCCGCTGGGCCGCAAGTTCTTCTTTCTGCTCGTTTATCTCCCCATTTTTAAGTGTGAGCAGGCGGTTCGCATGCGCTTTGTTCTGGTAGTTACGAAAGAGTACAAAGGCAAGTATGAGGATAAGCAGCAGGCCCAGGAGCAGTGCGTACTTCTCCAACTTCTGTTGCTGCAAGGCAGATTCCTGCAGGGCTTTATCTTTGGTGAGCAGGTCTATCTGGGCTTGCTGTTTATCACTTTCGTAATTAGCCTGCAGATTTACAATCTTTTGGTTTGTTTCTGTATTATAAAGAGTGTCTTTTACAGCCAGGAGCTGAGCCTGGTAGTCGAAGCCCATTTTATACTCGCCTAATTGACTGTAGGTATGGGCCAAACCATCATATGCATCTTTTAGCTGGTAGTGTGCCCCTAATTCATGGGCAATCTCTTCGGCACGTTTAAAGGTGGTTAGCGCCTGTGCGGCATTTCCCATTTTATTGTAAAGCTGACCAATACCTATCAGAGACTGGGTCATTTCAAGCTTTGCCGGTATGGCCTCAGCAGTGGCCAGGGCTTTTTGATGATATCCCATGGCTTTGTCAAATTCGCCCCTTCTGGCATATACTTTGCCGATGTTGTTCAGGCTAAAAGCAACCCTTTCTTTGGTATTAGTCTCCTCCAGCAGGGCAATTGCTTTATTGAGATAGGTAAGGGCCTCCACGTCTTTGCCTTTGGCCAAATAAATTTCTCCAATATTAGCCGAAATGGTGCCCACACCTGCTTTGTAGCCAATTTCTTCACTCAGTGGTAAAGCTTTCAGATAGTATTCCAGTGCTTTATTATGAGTAGTGGCATTATTGTTATATACAGCACCAATGTTTGACAGGACTGTTGCCATCCGCAGTTTATCCCCAGTCTCTTCCGAGACTTTCAAGGACTTTAGGTAGTATTCTACTGCCTTTGCATCCCATCCCTGGTTAAAATAGACAGCACCTATGTTACTTAGTAAGTTGGCCTCTCCGGTTTTATCATTTATCTCAACAAAGGCTTGTAAAGACTTTTGCCAATACTCCAAGGCTTCAGGATAGCTGCCTGCTACATAGTAAGCAAGACCAATATTTTTAAGGGCATAAGCTGTTCCTTTTTGAAAGTCGTATGCCTGTGCAATTAGCATCGCTTGCTCAGCATACTGAATTGCCCTTTTTTGATCAGTGCCAATGTAGGCTTTACTTATTTCGAGTAGAAGATTGGCCTTGGTGGTATCCTTGGCAACCATTTGCGCCTGCTCCAGGCTATCGAGCCTGCTTATCTGAGCCGAAGCTGCTGTCAGATACAAAACCAAAAAAAAGAAGAGTAAGATCTTTTTCATAAGGAATATGTTTGATAACCACCTGTATTGCTCATATTGATGAACTCACCGGAAACAACCACAGGCTACTACAGAATTATGTCCTGTAATAGCCTGTTGGTAAGGTGGTTATGTTTAAATTGGGCTGCTATAGCTTTGTTATTGCTTGATAATCTTTACTTGCTCTTGAACCCTATCCGAATTTACTTTCAATAAGTATATTCCTGCCTTGAGCCTGCCTATATCCAGTATTACTTTATCACCCGTACCATGCAAGCGTGTCGAGAGTTGCTCCTTGCCCAACAGGTCATAGAGCAGAATTTGTACCTGCATATCTTTGTATGCCTGGAGGTCTATCGTCAGCTTATCCCGCACAGGATTTGGATAAGTAGTGATACCGGCTGTAGCCAGTTGTGCATCGCCTTGATCACTTTCGTCAATTCTGCTGGTGATGCTGCCCACCTTGCAACGGGAAGTACTTGCACTGGAAGCAGAGGCTATGGCAGAAGAGAAAATCTCCGGGCTGCATATCCTTAGATTCCAGTTTAGCTCCTGCCCATCAAATAGCAGGGAGAATGCATAATGCCGCCCTGGCAGGAAGGTAGTAGGAATAGGGCTTTCAAGCTGATAACTTCCGCGGGCTGCAATCCAGTTCTTTTCCCCAACTGCTACCCTGATGGTTGAGGAATTGTTGTTTTGGTACGAGAAATAGGCCCTGAAGGAAGTTTTGGATACCCGTTCTACACATTCCAAATAAGGACCCACCCCCGGCCCGCCCGGATTCACGAATAGTGAACCATTGATATAACTGATGTTGTAATTAGCTGAGCTAAGCCCTCCCGGAATGATGTTTGATAAGCCCGAAGTAGTAGTGGGTGAAGTAGTATAGCTAAGGCTGCCGCTCAGATTAGCAATCGATTCTCCATTTGCAAAACCACTGAGGGTAGCCGTAAAGACAGGTGCAGGATCTTCCTGGCATATAACTTTATCATCTGCCTTAACCGTCAAAGCTCTTGGTAACACCAATAGCTGTCCATTTTCATATGATACCAGATAGTTGTTACCGGTAGCAGGGGGTACGAAAGCAGCAGGGACAATTATACTTCCCGATGTGAGTCCGGTGAGGAGCGGAATACTGTTCAAGGCTGTTATGTTTGTTTCACCGGAAAAAATAACCAGGGTTCTTTCATTGCTGCCCGTACCAATTAAAGTATTATTTTCACTATTGGCAATGGCAGAAGCATTGGCGATCGCGGCTCCATCAACTATAGCAATACCATTGGCGATCGCTGCCGCATCTACAATAGCGATTCCATTGGCAATTGCGGAAGCGCTGATGAAGGGTGCTGATGGATCGGGGTTATAAGTATTCAGGATCTGTGCATTAACATAAATGGCAGTATTTCCATTAGCAATGGCTGCCGCATTTGCAATAGCGGCTGCGCTCACCAGGAAGCTTCTGTTGGCAATGGCTGCTGCATCTACCAGAGCACTGGCATCTACAATTGCAATGGCATTGGCAATGGCTGCTGCATGCGTTGCTGCTATCTGCTCAATAATGGCGGATTTAGCTTCTGCTGATGAGTTCGGCAGTTTATAGGTATAGGTGATGCCTTCTATCTTATTGCCGTAGGTCGTTTGCAGGTTATTTGCCTTTACTACCAGAGGTACTTTATCTACTGTGAGAGCTCCGTTTTTAAAGTCAAAGATATAATCAGGGTTTATAGGGCCTGTTTTGGCCACACCAATGGTATAAAAGCCTACATTACTTCCAGCTGTTGCTGTAGTAGAAAATTCCAGGTTGGTGAGTCCCAGGGATTCGGCTGTTACCCCAGCAGGTAAGCCAGTAATGGTAGCTGTAAAGGCAGGTAGTGGTTCGCCAAACAGCTTTGTTTTATTATCGGCTTTAATGGTAATAACAGGATTGTTGAAGAAGTAGAGCGAATTGGAAAAGCCGCCATCAGAACCCCCTGCCACCAGTGGCGGATTGTATACCTGCACCGGGAAGTTTCCCGATAGAAGCGGCAGCGTAGCCGAAACTTGTGTAGAGCTGATCAGGCTGGTGGTTAGGGGTGCTCCATTGAAGTATACGACTGATCTATTTGTTAAAAACTCTCCATTCACTACCACCGTGTAGGGTCCACCGCCAATTACAGGTGTAGCAGAGGCTGTAATACTGTTTAAGATAGCTTTTGGGCTGGCAAAAGTACCAAGGGAGATATCTGCCTGGATAAAGCCATAGCCAGTTTCAAAATCAAATTTACCAGGGGATAATGTTCCCATGTCCAGGGCTGTGTTTTGCAAGATGTTGCGTACATCAGTGGGTGCAAGACTAGTGCCTTTATATTTTCGATGGGCTTCCAGTAGCAAAGCTGCTACTCCTGCGGCATGGGGTGCAGCAGCAGAAGTACCAAAGAAGTTGGGGTAGCTATCTCCATCACTGAAATCGGGAGGCGGAACCCCTAAGGTTACAGTCGTATTTCCGCCGTTGGGGGCACAAAAGTTAGGCTTTTCCCGAAGTGGAGCGCCATTTAAAGGACTGCCAGAAGTGTTGCGTAAAATAGGGGTGCTGCCAGTAGACGAGAAGGATGCTTTAGTTGCAGGATTCACGCCATTGACAGGAGTATTACGGAATAGAACAGCACCTACAGCGTTAGCACCCTTTGCGTTGGCCTGCCCTACTATGGTAGATGAATTGGTATTATATTCTGTAATAGCTATGTCACCCCGAAATACTAAGTATTTGATGGCTACAGGGCTGTTGTTGGTGGCGTTGATGATCATCAGGTTAGTGATGGCACCACCACTGGGTACCAGAAAAGTCACTGCCTCTACAGGATCATTTCCCAGGTTATTTCTATTGAAGCCATAGATGATTCGGCCACTGTTGTCTGTCAGATAAATGTCCAGGTCGGTGGCGCTGCCAGCCTGCCCAAGGGAGGCAAACAGGTCATTCCATTGCAGCACAACGGTATATACACCTTCGGTGAGGGCAATCTGTTGTAGTATATCACCGCCTCCAAAATTGTGTGCATGTCCACTGATTCCGGTCGGAGCCGGGCTGGCGCTGAATTGAGCAGCATATGATTTCTGGCCGTAGTTACCGGCAGCAGAGAAATAGCTTACCCCCGCCCCACTTACACGGTCTACTGCCTGAGCAACCACCCCGTCCTGGAAAAAGGGTTCGTTGATGTAGCTGATATCATCTACAATTATGTTGCAGCCAGCCGCTGCCAGATCATCTATTGCCTTTGCAAAAGGAGTAGCGCCAAAAAAGCCAGAAGCAAAGGCTAAAGAGGCTCCTGGTGCTACATCATGTACTATTTGCAGCATAGCTCTTCCTTCATCAGATAATGCTCTTGGGTAATCGCTAAGTACTTGTACAGTGCCTGGCAGATCGCCATTGCTCATATCGGCAGAGGCACCACCTTTAGTGTTATAGCTATCTGAAATAACCCCAATTTTTACGCCAGTACCATCAATATCGAAGCCTAAACGGGCAACGTCTGAGCGTTGTGCAGCATCGCCCTGGGTGGTGGTGAGTCCTACATTGCTCTTTGCAGTGTAAACAGGTTGGGCAAATTTAAGACTGGGGAGTGCGTTAAGGGCATCTAGTCTATCTACCCTGAATCCACCAGTGATCAACAGCGGGTTATAGGGGCTGATGGTGTAGTCTGGTTTTAAACCCAGTGCAAGGGCATCTGATAAAAGTTGTGAGGCCATGCCGGCATTGGCCACCATTTCAACAAGTACATATTGGGTTTCAAGCTGAAAGATCTCGTCTGAACTGCCACTGCTGCCTACTTGAAAAAGAGCCGGTAAATAAGCACCTGTTTTACTGATATTGTCTTTACCCGCCGGTGGCATAGGATACCTGCCATAGGAGAAGTTTGTAGTGGGCTGGCAAAGAGAAGCATTAATACTGGCATCTACAAAAACAGTGTTTCCATTAGGAAGTTTTATCGCCCAGGTTACTTTTTTGCCATCAAACTCAATACTATAAACATTGGATTGTCTACCAGTTTTAAAGTTAGATACAGGCTTTCCGTTAGGCTTTATTCCTTCATATACAAGATAGCTGTTGCTTTCTCCAACGCTTATTTCCTTTTTATTAGGGTTGTCATACCCAAAGGTTGCCTGGAATTTGCCATTACCGGTGTATTTCACGCATTCCACAATGGGTACAAGGTTTCTTGTTTGTGCAACAGCTAAAAATGGGAGCAGGCACAAAAGAATGGTTAAGGCAAAGCGTTGAATAGCACGGCCTCTGATGATCAGGCTGAAAATATCCCTGGCTGTGCTGGCAGGGGTGAGTGCAAAAACACTTTTCATAAATACTGCTTAAAGAGCAAAAGAAAATGAATGTATAGAAGAATAGTCTGATGATGTTATTTCAGCTTTGCAGCGCCCTTAATTGGCTACAAGACGCATGATTAACAGCATCTATGGGCGGGAATAGCACACACGAGCTATCTAGCCAGTAATAATCGAAAACAGTAGAAGTAATAATCTTTAGTCGTTGCAAATCCCTAAGGAGCCGAAGCTATTGATGCGATACAATTTTCTAACCAACTCTTAGCTCGTATTCTAGGGGTGGTAGTGGTGGTCTAAATTTTCCGATATCCTGGATCCATCGACATTTTAAGCACCTCTTCCGGAGATAGTGGCTCTGGAACAGCGTTATCGACAGGTTTTATAGATTTTAGGTAATGAAAGATTGCTTTCAAGTCCTCATCTGCTGCTTCAGCCAAATTAAACCAGGGCATTGGTGGCATTATTGGCCTTCCTGCCTCAATCCCCATATGCTTCCCTGTCCGGAAAGATTTGATGAAATATTCTTCCTGCCATCCTTTGATACCTGTCTCATGAGGAGTTAGATTTCGGGCATATGTCAGACCCCAGGGACCCACCGCAGCCGTATTATGCGCATTGAACAATACCCAATATCCCGGCTGTAATGCTCTTGGATCAACTGGCGGAAGTTGTTCTCCTGCGGGATGTCCTGACAACAACCTGCTTGTATCCAGTTCCATTCCCTTTTCAGTGAACAGCTTGGGTGTATGGCAATCATTACAGCCGCCTACTTTGATTAAATATGCTCCTCTAAGGATATATTCGTCTTCGGTTAAAGGTGCTAAAGAGGCTTCTTTATTCTCTACTTCTTTTTTTGAATCACAGGCAACCATTACAATGGAAAATGCAAGGGCCAGAAAGAGTATTCCTCTGATTTCTATATTTCTGGATTTCATGATTTTTAGGGATTTATCCTTAGAAGGTGAAGTAATATCGATCAAGGTTTTCAGGTAGTACATCTATCAGAATCACCTGTAAATAACACTAATGCAGTAAGAGTCAGGTGTACTTCAAACGTTGAAGATCATTTGCACTTTAAAAGCCACATAAAATAGCTTTCTCATGGCTTTTAAAGTGCAGTATGGCAGCGCTTTGCTACCAATGCATTGGTCTTCAACTATGCCGGTTTTCGGCTTAGTTTTTATACACTAATTTATCCAGCGAAATGATGTATTCGCCTGGAGTTGGATTATAGGTGAAGCTATATTCCATAGGATAATAACCTGCCTTTTGATAACTCTCTGGCTGCTTTATTGCGTATGATGCAAATGGATTGCTCTTTTGCTTTAGATCCTTCAGATAGGCAACAGTAAACATGGGCTCATGAAAGATGAACTCTCCTTTATAAGATCCATAGATATAGGTTTGGGTAAAGGTTTCACCATTTAATTCAGGTGCCATTTGATCTAACCAGTGTGCTCCCATGGCCGGTACTATGCCAGGATCCAGCGCATAATCTTTTGGAATGAATAAAGGGGAAGGCCGATCATCAAATGATATCTGCCCATTTGCATCAAAAGGAGCCATTGGTACGATAGCCATTCTTTCCTCTTCTGAAATCATATAGGCATGTAAGTCAAAATGGGGTAAGTCATAGATGCCTGGCGCAGGATGCCCCATGGGGTTCCAGTCTAAAACGATGTGGTTGTACAGGGTTTTTTCGCCCTGCTTAGGCAGCTTAAGTGTAAAACTTTGATGATCATGACCCTGACCTTTTAATAATGCTTCAACTGCATGTTCAGATACAGTGATGCCAACAGAAAGCGGATTACCCTGCTTGTCTGTGGAAACCCAGGCCTTTGCGACCCCTTGTCCTAATGGTGTTGCCGGACCATAAAAGGTTTTTGTTCCTAAACTATTAGCTGTTTGTACTTTGTTTACCGCTGAAGTTGCATGGGGTTCTGGTAGATCTCCAGGATTCTCGCAGCTGCTGAAGCAGATTGCTGCCCCAAGCAGAAGTTTAGAATAGCTTGTGATGGATTTGAAGGTGAAGTGTGGATTCATTGAATATGGGTATAAAAAAGGTTAAAATGCTGTAGCCGGATTGATTAGTAAACCAGGAGTATCCCCTGCATTTTTTAGAAAAAAAGGACATTTAATAATGCCTTTGGATTTTTCTAAAGGGTGGGATAGGCCTGAAAAATATGCTAGTTACTAAAACAAAAGTACTACTCGGGGCAGTAAAGCAGTAGGAGATTTAGCCCAAAAACCAGGATAATTATCCCACAGGGGCTAAGAATTGATTATTTGTTATGCATGCTCCGAAATTGTCCGGGCGACATCTTATATGCCTCGCTGAAAACTCTGCCAAAGTAGCTCGGGTCTTCGAATCCTACCGCATGAGCTACTTCGGCAATACTTAGTTCATGGGTAAGCAGCAGCTCTTTGGCTTTTTGCAAGCGTAGCGCCCGCAGATAAGGATTTATTGACAGGCCTGTCAGGGCAGTCACCTTACGGTGTAAAGTGTTGCGGCTCATGCCCATCAACTGGCAGATCATGTCACTATCCAAACTTGGGTTGTCGAGATGAGGTGTTAAGGTACTGCGTAGCCTTGTCACAAACTTATCTTCGATTGCCTCAGGGGATTCTGCAGGGATTGAATTTGCTTCAGCATTTCCCAAAGCCAGTTTTTCGTAATAGTGCTGCAACAAGCGTCGGCTCTGCAGCTGGTTGCTTAACACGACCAGGAGTTCTTCACGTTGAAAGGGTTTGACCAAGTAAGCATCCGCTCCCCGGCGTAAACCCGCAATGCGGTCAATCACCGCGGCCCTAGCCGTAAGTAGCACAATGGGAATATGGCTGGTTCGTTCATCGTTCTTGAGCGTGTCGCAGAGAACGAAGCCATCTTTGAGCGGCATCATAACATCACTCAGTATAAGGTCAGGTATGGTCGCCAGGGCAAGGTCAATGCCTTCCTGACCGTTTTTGGCCCGTACAACCTGGTACGCTCCCCGCAAACAGGTCTGGGTGTACGTGGCTACGTCATCATTGTCTTCCACCAATAATAGCACGGGTCGCTCAACAGCTGCTTCCTGAGAAGGCTGGATCCATTCGGGTTGGTCAGAGTTGGCTGCAAGCAGTGCTGGAGCTTCCGCTAAGGGTGCCTGGCGGGTCAAGGGCAAAAAGACCACAAATTCAGCTCCCAGGTTTGATTGTTCCGCGTCGGACCCGTCCAGGACGTATTGGTTGCGGACCGCAAGGCCACCCTGCATCAACACCACCAGTTCTCGCACCAGCGAGAGGCCGATGCCCGTACCACCGCCCTGTGTGTTTTGCGGGTTCTCTGCCGATCGCGGCCCGGCTAACGGTGGCCCCGCCTGATAAAAGCGGTCGAAGATCCGGGCCAGACTGTCCGGTTCAATGCCTGGTCCGGTATCACTAACGGTGATCCGAATCCACGACTGATCGAGATGGCTGGTGGGGGTGATTTCTTCGTGGTACCCGGCAGCGGTGAGCGGATGCCAGCCCTCCTGAAGGGTGACGCTATACATCACCTGTCCGCCCGTAGGAGTAAATTTTATGGCATTGGCCAGCAGGTTGGCCAAAATGTCCTGGAGCCTGTCAGGGTTAAAGTCGGCTTCAATGGCGTCTCTCTCTGCGGTAAATAGCAGCTGTATGCCCTTGGCCTTCGCCATCGAATGGTACGACTCACCAACGTAGTGGATGAAGCTAACCAGGTCGGCCCGCACCAGCTGGAATGGCATCTCACCGGCTTCCAGCCGCGAGAGGTCCAGGATCTGGTTGATCAGCCGCAGCAGATTGCTGCCCTGGCGTTCAATAAGACTGGCCGTCTGTTGTAGCTCGGGGTCGGGATTCAACTTCAGGTTAGCTGCCATGCCCAGAATTACGGTGAGGGGGGTACGAAATTCATGGGAGATATTAGCAAAAAACCGCGACTTCGTCTCGTCGAGTCGCAGCAGGTCCTGTGCCTGCTCGGCAATAACGTGGGTAGCCTCCTTGATCTGAGCTTTCAGCCGGGTTTGTGCCTGCCGGTGGCTCCAAGCCCGCCACCGTCCCCAGCCCCATACTGAGCCAATCAGCAAGAACACCATCAGCATCAAAAACCAGCTGCGGAGATAAAAGGGGCGTAGTACGCTCACCTGGATAGACAGGTTTGCCGAAGATAACCGGCCATCGGACGCCTGCCCTTTCACCAATAATTGATAGTCGCCATAGGGTAAATTTCCCAACCGTAGTGATGGTTCGGTCTGATAGGTCCACTCGTTATCCAATCCCTTAAACTGGTAAGCATACACATTATTACTGGCGTCGGCATAATTCAGCAGGGTAAAATCCAGCACACTCGTACGGTCATCGGGCCTGATAATAATCCGGTTACTTGTTGCCAGCTCTTCGGTTTTATCTACTAGTTTGTCAAGCGAATCATCAAACTGACGAAACGAGACGATGTGCAGCGGAAGCGTAACAGGAGGTTTCTCATGTTCAAAATCCCTGGGATTGAATGAGGTAATCCCGTTCAGACTGCCGAAATAAAGCTGGCCGTCTTTAGCCTGAAAATGAGAAATGCGGTTAAATTCATTGCTAGTAATGCCGTCCTGAACAGTATAGGATCTGGCTGTCATGCCAACAGGATCAAACTGCATAATACCGTAGTCACTGCTTAACCACAGATGGCCCCGCCAGTCAGCGTACACCGCGTAAATGTTATCGTTGGATAAGCCCTCGGTACGCCTGAACTGCCGGTAGATGTTCTGCTCCCTGTCCCACCGAATAAGACCTGCGTTAGCTGTAGCCAGCCAGAACAGGCCCTGGGGATCCTGGTAAAAATGATGATAACTGTCGGCGGGTAGCTGAAAGTGCCCTTTCCCTCCACTCCAGTAACGGGCAGTTACGCCTTTTTCAGGGTGGACGGTGTAGAAGCCGGTGTTAGCACAAATCCAGAGGGCTCCTTTCCTGTCGGGGGCAATATAGAGGATGTGAGCTTGGGCCAGTTCGGTAAATTGGTTATAGCGTGTAAAAGGCTGCAGCTGTTGTTTTGTGTCATGGTACAAAAAAAGACCCATACTACTCCCAACAAGCAATTTGTTGGCCCCAAGCGCGTGAAGAGCCCAGGCGCCCAAATCGCTTGGTAGTTCTACTGTGGAATTTGTACCAGTGGAGAGATTGTAATGAACCAATTGATTACCGATCCCGACGTAAAGATTTCCCTGCCCATCTGGGATCAAAGCATTAGCGGCGGCAAATTCATCGCCATTCGTATATTTCTTTTGGGGTAAACCTCCAGATGGGGAAGATGCATACAAGCCGGATTTTTCCAGATTAGCAAACACTTGACTGCCCTTTACGGCAATGCCCCGAATGGCGTAACCGCTTCCCCCTTTACTAGGTCCCTGATAGAATAATCGTTGAAAGTGATTTTCGATAAGTTTTACCTGGTATACCCCAAAACTAGTACCTAACCAAAATAGGCCGTTTCGGTCTCGTAGAAAACTTCGATTCTCAATCGACTCACCAGAAGTCTGCGGGGCAATAGTTAGCAGCGCTCCACCGGTTGAATCCCGCAAACTCATCCCATCCCAGAGTAAGCCGGACTGGTCAAAGGCATAACCAACGGGAAATATGTACTGATTCAATGATGTCAGCAAGTCCAATGCCCATTCCCGGCGCTTACCATATTCATCTATGCTATAAAATAGCTGAGGGGAGCTACTGGCGGGATCCGAGAGAAAGTAGAAAAACTCGATACCGGCGTTTCGCTGTCCGAAACAAACAATAATTGATTCCTGGGGATGGGAAAACTGGTGAAGTATTCGACCCTCGGGTGTCAGCTCAAGCAAGTGTTTGTCATCAGCAATGGCCCAAACTGTATTGCGGGCAGTGGTATGAAATACAGCAAGCCTCTTAAACTGTGGCAAGGGCACATACTTCAGCCCAGATGTTGGATGATAGGAAATAAGAACAGCGGGTTGGTAATCTGCAAAGAAGATGGTGCCATTAGGGCTACCCAGCAGTCGCTGTGGTACAGCGAACAAAGTGGAGGGTCGTTTTTTATTGAACTTCTCCTCAAATGAAACAGCTTTATTGGTCAGAGGATCGAAAAGGGTGATATGCGACTGACCGTAAGGCCCCATGAGCCATAAATAGCCTTCTGCATCCTGGGCGATGGACTGTACATCATCAAAACCGAGTCCGTTACCATCTTTGGTAAAGGTGGTAAATTTCAGTCCATCAAATCGGTTTAAACCAAACTTGGTACCAAACCACATAAACCCCTGCCGGTCCTGAAATATAGCATTGACCTCTCGATGCGCTAAGCCGTTCTCGGGGCCATAATGTTGCATAGAAGCGGTAAACTGTTGAGCCCAGGCAAGCGAACAGATACACAGGAGTAGGGCTATAAATGGGAGGCGTACCGCTTGCATGTTGGTTGGCATCGCTGACTAAACAATACATAGAGTTGGTAAATCAAATATAGATAATCCTTTCGGATTACAGTCATTCCGTATTGTCTGCAAGACAAATACTGTGAGATCTTGAATTAATGCATTTATATTCAAAAGCGTGGTGAGTTCGGTGCCATGTTTTTTTAACACATCTCAACTACGATGTCTGCGCTTTTAAGGTATTTGCAACTACTATAGTTGGAGATTACTTTAGTAATGGTCTGGAAGAAAGTAAAAGCATGAAATAGTCTTGGCTATATGTACACAACAGATTCAGCCTTATCTACAGAAATTCCAACAGTGCCTATTTTTAAACGCTGTTTTTGCTACTAGGAATACCAGCGGTTTGGTACTCATCATGATGCAAATGTTTTGTATGTTTTCCTATACCTCCTCTGACTTCCTTTATACTTTGGACATAAAAAAATGCATTTGGGTCAAGGTTAGCAATGGCTTGTTTAATTCGGTGCAATTCTAATCTTGTTACAATTGTCATGATAATGTCATTGTCATGTTTGGTGCCAAAAGATGCTGGAAGGTATCCGCGTTCTCCTTTGTATACTGTTATGGCCTTGCCGAAATCATTAACAATCATAGATTTCACCAATTCATGATCTTTTGAAATAATATTTAAAGCTGTAAATTCTTCAAATCCATCGACTACATAATCAGAGGTTTTCATTGCCGTAAAATATACCAGAATAGAATACATGGCTGTTTCAATACCAAATTCATAGGCGGCGCTCAGGATAACAAGGGAATTAATAGCCATGATAATTTCACCGGTTGAAAATCCTGATTTTTTGGTGGTATAAAGGGCAATAATCTCCAGTCCATCAATTACTCCGCCACTCCTGATCACCAGACCAACACCAACCCCTATAAAAAACCCACCAAATACCGCTATCAGTACTTTATCGTTAGTTACAGCCGGAATATCAATGAAATTTATCAGAACAGATAACAGCATGATAGCTATAAAAGCCTGAACACTAAAGGTCTTACCAATTCTCTTGAAACCAATAATCAAAAAGGGGATGTTGAATACTATTAAAAGTATACTGAAGGGAATATGAAATATATGTTCTAATAAAATTGAAATGCCTGTTACACCCCCATCAAGAAAATGATTTGGAATCAAAAATCCCTTCAGTGCCACTAAAGCAAAAGACACTCCTGTGACCAAGTATAATAAAGAGGATAAGGAGAAAATCACCTTCCAATTAATTTTATCAGCTTTATTCATGTTCTTGAATTTGAGCGTAGAAATAGATTAAACTTTCAGGTAAGGAATCCTTTGTAATACCCCTATTGATAATTAGATATGAACAAAGAAGCCTTGTATTAGCTTCAAAGACCATCATCAAAAAAAATGTACATTCCTCAGGATACAATCCCTCGGCTAATGGAAAATAATCTTATTTATTTGACTTATCTGATCCATCCGATCAATAAACTTCATCAAGAAGTAAGTACTCTTTGAAGTTCATGAAGGTGCTTTAACTTAAGGGGTTCTCGAAGGTTTCTGGCAGTTAAAGTATAATAGTGGTGCTGCTGAAAAAAGCTTATTTGCTTCCTATTCCATTCTTGAGTCGAATTAATAATCCCAAATTCTATCCACTCCTTTAGAAGCGTGCGAGAAATTTCAAAAAAATCATCTCTGCCAAGATAATCCAGATCGGCGTCACACATGATCATCTCCAGATGTGTGTGCGGGCGCTGTGGGATCTGCGTAGATAGTATAATCTTGCAAATTATATCTATTTGAGTAGATGTATAATCAAAATATGGCAGTGATTCCCGGACAATGCGACAGGCAATAGGTTCGTTACATTGGTATTGTTCAACAAAGCCTATGTCATGGTACAAGCCCGCGGTTCGTAGTATAACAAGGTCTTCGGCCTGTACATGTTCCCTAATGGCTAGTTTTTCGATGGACTGGCAAACATCTAGCGTGTGATGGAGGCCATGGTAATACAAATTTTCAGGCAACTCCTGTTGAAGGCGGGTTATAGCATAAGCCTTTGCTTTCTGAAAATTCATATTATATCGAAGAAACTTTCAAAAGTAAAGATATTTTTTCATCAAAAGCAAAGGATCAATCCAAGAGCAAGTTCAGTTAGCTTATTTGCTGGTGTGCTTTTACTGTATAAAGTTCTTAGCCTTTCACATCATAGCGGAAGAGATTAGTGGAGTTCCCCAAAAAAAATACGGAGGATTAGAATAAAATAAACGCCCCATTGCTTTTGCAGCCCGCTTGCTTTTCGAACTTTCTGATAGCTATGGTGCCAGGACGCCTGCTTTATTCAACGTACGTTGGGTCCAACCAAGACAAGGGCAGCTATGAAGATTCAATTAACAAATGAGCAAATAGGGACAATTACAGAAGAATTGGATTGTGGATTGAGATGCTTCTATAACATTCGAACCAAGGAAATCAAAAGCATCATTGACTCTAAAGATCCTCTGGAGTTGACCATCGAACTGGAAGAGGATATGGCAGAAATTGAGGATAACTGGGATGATTAATTTGAATTTGAAAAAATAGATTCAAGATCATCATACCAGCTGATGGCAGAATTCATTGATGAGATTCCATATGAACAATATCAAAATAAGTTAATTACTGCATTAAATAGGCCAAAGCCATCCGGGATTTTAAAGTTGAGATTGATAATCACGCTCACTACAGACAGGAATGGTTTGACTTTAAGAAGCAAAAAATGATTGAATGGGTGAAGGATCAGATCAATAGCTTTAACTCTAAAAATATTTGATAAATAACCCTTATAAGCCTTCCAGAAAACCTTCCAGCAAAAAGATTGCAATCTTTGAAGTACCGCAACAAGAAAGTTTAATCATCAGGTTTCTATCTCCCACTCCAAAATCCTACAAACTTAACTATACATTTCTAGAAATGACTCACCAAAAAATAGGTGAGTGACAGCACAAAGGCGGTTTTTTCCAAAATCTACAGGAAGCTTCCAGTGGAATTTTTTTAGGCTCAAAATGGGGCTTTTTTAGCTCAAAAAAAGCCTTCAGATGCAGGAAAAAGCCTTTTTTAGGGTATGGGTACGGTTCGAATCCTGCCAACCCGACACTACAAAAACTGCCTTAACGCTTTGTTTGGGCAGTTTTTTTTGTGTACTATGCTGAAGTCTAAGCATAACTCTAAGCTTTTTTTAGGTTTGCTTAAACCATCTGCCTTCACAGAAAATACAATGAGCAAAAACGAGACCTTTCCCTTGGAGTCAGGGAAGATTTATCCATTCAACTTAAATATATTTAAGTCCTGCTACATCGAATATAAAGTTTGACACCTTTACAGAGTGAGTTAAGATGCTGATGAAAATTCTCAGACAGGCTTTTAGAGATGTATCAAACTTAAATTTTTCTAAGAGTGCCTCATTTACTTCTATAACTCATACACATTTGTTGCGGAAACCTGTTTTAACAGTTGTCATTGTGTTAATTATATTTCCTGTATTTGGCCAGGTTTCCGCAGACCTGAATGGAAATAAGATTATCGAAATATTACAGTATAAAATTTTAGCTGACCGTAATTATTCCCTGGAAAGAATACTGACCGATACCACCCTGGGATTTGTGAGTGGAGATTCTTTACGGCCTTCGCAAGTGATTCGGTACTGGCTTAAAATAGAGGCAATCAACCGGAGCAGGTATGCCCAAACATGCTGGCTTGAGGTACTTCCCAATATTGATAATACGCTCTTTTATTTTAATGAGGATTCGAGTGGCTGGCTTGACCGACGGGCAGGAATCAAAGTAGCGACTGATAACAAAAGAGAAAAAGGTCAGCTACATCTGATATTGCAGGGGAACACTTCTACTACATTTTATGTGCTGGTAAATCTGGGTAAGGAACACTTATTCCCAAAATATGTAAAAACACGGCTTGTATTAACGCAAGAATCTGTCATTCAGGAAAAAGATTTCTTTTTTGGCACCGCATGGATGGCATCCATGATAATTCTCCTGATTTCTTTTCTAAACAACCTGCATGTCTACTACCGCTTTCGGGACCATGCCGTTCTGTTTTTCCTCTTTGCCCAAGTGGGAGGTATGATGTACATCACAGCTTATCGGTCATTTTTTAATGTGATTTTTCCTTCCCTACCCTTTAGCCTTATATTATTACCTAATGGCACCTCTTACTTTTATGGCATGAACGCTCTGTTAATGCATGCCGGCGTAGCGATCCTGCTATATGGTGTTGTACAAATGAGCCGCTCATATCTCCAGACAAAATCAGCGTTACCAAAATGGGATTTCTGGCTTCGAAACGGTTTGTATGGCTACCTAATCTTTAGCGTGATTGTTGCCCTTATTAATCTAAGTGGATTTTATCTTGATCACTACACATTGCTATACGACAATATTCTGGTATTGCTGGTGATACTTATACTGCTGGCAACCAGCATTGTGGCATACCGACGCAAATTGCCCTCTTCCCTTACTTATTTGTTGGCCAATGTGTTGCCTTTGCTATTTCTATTAATCGCTGTCCTGTACAATGTTTTCATCAGTTATCAAAAGAACGGCTACTTACTGTTACCCGACTTAGTTGTTGTTTCTCAGGCACTTTGCTTTTCGGTTGCCATTGTATCCCGGATACAAATACTACAGCAGGCTTTGGTGGCTAAAGAAAACGAAGCAATGGAATTGGCGATAAACATTGAGAATGTAGAGTATAGGCACCGAGAAATAGCGCTGGAGAATGAGCAAATACATGCAGCTTTCCAGGAAATAGAATCAAAGCGGCAAGCAAGTGAGCTGGAAACCCAGCAATTGAGCGGTGAAATGTTGCAGCAACGATTCACCAACAAAAATTTGCAAGACAAATTAGAAGCGAACCAACGCGAGCTGGCATCCAACATGCTGTACCTGGTACAAAAAAATGCACTGCTGGCCGAGTTGAAACGGCAAATCGAAGAGCTGAATAAACTGAGTCCAAACAATAAGCATAAAGAATTGTCAGCTGTAAAAGATATTTTGCAAAGCAATCTCTATCTGGATGAGGATTGGAATAAGTTCAGGCTGCATTTTGAGCAGGTGCACCCACATTTTTTTGAAGAACTTCAGGCAAAATATCCTACCCTTACCAAAAATGAACTGCGGCTGTTGAGCTATTTTCACATCAATCTCTCCACCAAAGAAATTGCGGCTTTGTTAAATATTGATCCGGCGAGTGTGAGAACAGCTAAAACCCGACTTTACAAAAAAATAGCGGCTGTTGATAAAGGGCTGGCACCTGAATAATCAAACGGGGAGACAAACGAATCTACAACAGCTAAGTAAGGAGCAAAAACTTTAATGTGTTATGCTGGACGTAGCCGCAAAATCTGTCATCTGCCTAAAAGGAACCATCCGTCGCTGCCAATTTTTTGATTTAAGAATAAGTTTTTGATAATCAAATGATTGTGCCGGGTGTACACACTTTGTCTATGCCCATTATTAGGCAATAATCTTTCAAATTCGGAATATTTGGTACTCCAGGGCAAGCCGCTGTACGCGCATCATTTAATCCGGCACTTGATTATGAAGACATCTACAGTTTTTTTTAAAACTACCACACTGATATGCTTGTGTTGCATATTGTTCATCATTTCCCCAGTGCAATCGCAAGATTTGCTCTTTGGCATGACCAGCATAAGATCAGAGAAAGATGGAGGTTCTGTTTTTTCTTTGACAGAAAATGGATCAGATTTTTTGGTTCATAAGTCCTTCGAATCCTTATTAGGAAGCAACCCTACGGGAAATTTGATTGAGGGGAGTGATGGAAGATTCTATGGTCTAACGGGAAAAGGGGGTACTGGTGGCAGGGGAACTATTTTTGTTCAGGATCCTGATGGTAGTAATAACATTATTTTACATCAATTTGGAAATTACGCAGAAGGACTTGATCCTACAGGCAGCTTAACGCTGGGAAGTGATGGTAAGCTCTATGGCATGACAAGTAATGGAGGAGCCAGTCGAGTTGGCACCACCTTTACCATTGCACAGGATGGTACTAACTTTAGTGTCCTTAGTTCCTTTGTTATGAGTGACGGAGTCAATCCTGTAGGGAGCTTAACTGTAGGAAATGATGGTAAGCTCTATGGCATGACTAGTAGTGGCGGAATCAGTAGAATGGGCACCATTTTTACCATTGCCCAGGATGGTAGTGGCTTTAGTGTTCTTAAGCATTTTAGCCGTTCAGACGGAAATAATCCTCGAGGCAGCTTAACTGTAGGAAATGATGGTAAGCTCTATGGTATGACAGAAGAAGGAACCTATGGATATGGCACCATCTTTACCATTGCACAGGATGGTAGCGGCTTTAGTGTCCTTAAGAATTTTAGCTTATCTGATGGAGCTCGTCCTCAAGGCAGCTTAACTGTAGGAAGTGATGGTAAGCTCTATGGCATGACATATGAAGGAGGAACCAATAACAGGGGCACCATCTTTACCATTGCACAGAATGGTAGCAACTTTAGTATTCTTAGGCATTTGAAAGATTCAGAAGGATCTCGTCCTCAAGGCAGCTTAACTGTAGGAAGTGATGGAAAGCTCTATGGCATGACTAGTAGTGGAGGAAGTAATTATGCAGGCACCATCTTTACCATTGCACAGGATGGTAGCGGCTTTAGTGTTCTTAGGCAATTGAAATATTCAGAAGGATCTAGTCCTCAAGGCAGCTTAACGCTGGGAAGTGATGGTAAGTTCTATGGCATGACTAGTGGTGGCGGAACCAATGAATGGGGTACCATCTTTACCATTGCCCAGGATGGTGGTGGCTTTAGTGTTCTTAGGCATTTGAACGTATCAGACGGAGCTCAACCTAATGGGAGCTTAACCTTTGTTAGTGGTTCGAAGGCGCCAGTTTTAAGTGGGATTAGTAATGCCTCTGCTGCAGGGGGTACTGTGGTCTTAACTGGAACAAGTCTAGGAGGTGTAAGTGAAATACGAATCAATGGAATTAGCTATTCCAATTTAACAGTAAATGCCACAGGCACAGAAATTCAATTTGTAGTAGAAGCTGGCTGCGAAAATGATTTGCCTATTACCGTCATTTCATCAACTGGTACCATAGTGGCAGATTTCACGTTTTCTTACAATGACAACGTTCAGCCAACGGTAGTGACACAGAACATCACAGTACAGTTAGATGCTAATGGTGCAGCCACTATCACAGCTTCGCAGATCAACAATGGTTCTACAGATAACTGTACAGCAGCAGAAAGTCTACAGCTGTCACTGGACAAGAAAAGCTTTAGCTGCTCAAATGTAGGTACGCCAGTAACTGTGAACCTGACGGTAACGGATGCTAATGGCAACAGCAACAGCAATACAGCCACAGTCACTGTAGAGGATAATGTAGCACCGGTAGCAGTAGCCAAAGCTATTACTGTACAGCTGGATGCAGCAGGTAATGCTTCTATCACAGCATCAGATATCGACAATGGTTCATCAGATGCTTGTGATATTCAGTCACTGGCCATTAACAAGAGCAGCTTCACTTGTGCTGAAGTAGGAGCTAACACAGTGACCTTGACAGTAACTGACAACAACGGCAATGTATCTACTGCCGAAGCCACAGTCACTGTAGAGGATAATGTAGCACCGGTAGCCAAGTGTCAGAATATTGAAGTGTATCTGAGCCACTTAGGTACCGTTTCTATTAATCCTATTGATGTAGATGGGGGTAGTACAGATGCATGTGGTATTAAGTCTCGAGCAATATCACTCAGTAAATTCACAGCTTCTAATGTTGGAGCTAACACTGTTGTATTAACAATTACCGACAATAACAGCAACACCGCTAGCTGTCAGGCAACAGTAACAGTGAAGAATCGTCCTACAGAGTTGGTATATACCCTTGAGTTCAATAAGCAATATTCTGATCAGGTAAGTCTGAAAGCCAGATTAACTGATAAGCTTACTGGTAACCCACTGGCAGATAAAACCATCAGCTTCACCATAGGATCGCAGGCTGTTTCTGCTACAACGGATGCGAACGGAGATGCTTTGGCTACATTAAAGATCAGCCAGGCTCCTGGATCATATACAGTGTTATCGGCCTTTGCAGAAGATGCCATTTACCAGGCTAGCAGTGACAGGGATGATTTTATTATTAAAAGAGAAGATGCCAAGGCAACTTATACCGGAGCTTTGTTTGCCTCAACTGCAGGTGTAAAGTCATCCTTAGCTACCGTAACATTGGCGGCTACTGTTCAGGACATTACCGCTGTTGCGGGTGATCTTGCTTATGATGTTTTTGCCGGTGATATCAAGAATGCAACGCTGAAGTTTAAGATCAAAACTTCCACAGGAGGATATCTGACAACCATACCTGCTACACTGGGTTATGTGAATTCGGCTGATAAGAAAACAGCAGTTGCTACTGCCAGCTGGACGGCAAACATCGGAAGCGCAGATTCTGAAAGCTATACGGTTGAGCTTGTAATTGATGGCTACTATAAGCGCAGCAATAGCTCCGATGACTATGAAGTGGTAACGGTGTCGAAACCGCTTAATGATCTGGTGACTGGTGGTGGTTTCATCAAACCTTCAAGATCTGCAGGTGAGAAAGCTTCTGATGCAGGTAGAAAGAATAACTTTGGCTTTAACATCAAGAATTCCAAATCCGGCCCGAAGGGCAACATCAACGCCATTGTTCGTAGAACGGAAGCAGATGGTATCCTGCACGTTTATCAGATCAAGGGCAATGTCATGAGCTCACTGGCGATACAGGCAGCTACGGCTGCATCACCTTATCCCAGAGCAGTATTCAATGGTAAGGCTAGTATCCAGGATATTACCAATCCTGATTTTCCTATCTCAGTAGATGGTAATGCTACCCTGCAGGTAAACATGACCGATAAAGGTGAGCCTGGTTCTGCAGATATGATTGCCATCACGGTGTGGAATAAGAACGGAGGCTTGTGGTACTCCAGCGACTGGAACGGAACCAGAACTGAGGAACTTACATTGGTTGGTGGTAACCTGGTGATCAAAGGAGCAGCAACCACTACTACCATGAAAATTACAGATACTCAGGTTGAGGAAGAGGTAGTTGCTTCAGAACCTTTGGCCATCAAGTTTTATAACTATCCTAACGTATTCTCTGATAGAACTACCATTGCCTTTGTACTGGATAAGGATGAACAGTATTCGGTGGAGGTTTACGACCTTAATGGAAAACTGGTGAAGAAGCTTGTATCCGGAACAGCCGAGGCTGGTGTGCTAAACGAATACGAGTTAGATGCTTCTGAAATGACAGGGGGTATGTTCGTGACACGCCTGGTTACACCAAGCGGTATCTACAACCTCAGAATGATCAAAGCACATTAAATAATCTTCAGGGTATTGCTAAATAATTTTCTACAAATAAAAGTCCCTGGCTTTCATAGCCAGGGGTTTTTATGACACCAAAAGTTTATGTATTCTCGCTATATTATATAAGAAGTAAAACAGGAAGAAGTTAAATTCATAATGAGTTTTAATGTGACACCAATGATATATCCAAAAATCTTGACTATACATTATTAGTAGTTACTCACCAAAAAACAGGAGAGGAGCAGCCTAAGGCCAGATTTTTCCAAAATAAACAGGAAGCTTCCAGTGGAATTTTTTTAGGCACAAATTGTGGCTCTTTTGGTTTAAAAACCACATTTAGATGCAGGAAAAGGCCTTTTTTGGGGTATGGGTACGGTTCGAATCCTGCCACCCTGAATATTTAAAATTCTATTAACGCTTTGCATAGGTTGGTATTCAAAAAGCTATTAGAGGTGTGAGAACATAAGAGGAATTATTCTCTCTTTTTACTCCTTACTCTTCATTGAAACGTCAGCTTGTTGAGCAGTTCTTTTATTTTTTCTACTTGCTGACTTCAATCAGGCCTCTATGGCTACCGTAAGCTTGAACTCTTAGTGGATATTTGTCGCCCAGCATTCCCGTTCTCTTTTGCAACATCGCCCTTTATTATTTATTTTCGCTTGATCCTTTGTACACTCAAATGTAGCAGTTCCACAGCTCCAAACGAACCAATAACAGTCTAACTATGGCAGATTAACGTTAACCTTAACGTTAATCTCCCGTTTTTTTTTATACAATCAGACTATAGGCTGCTAATGGATGAGTACAGCCAGTTTTCAAAAAATGAGTTAGAAGAACTTCTTTTATTCACTCTAAACCTCGATAAAGAGATAGTAGCGAATTACTTTACTCCCAGATGGCAGAAGCATAATGAGAATTTAATTGAGATCTATCGGCAGGTAGAAGTAACACAATCAAAAAAAGAGTTAGCTGTAGCATTAGCATTATTGGTAACAGAGCCAGTAGTGCGAAGCCACATGAAAGATGTTTTAAGCACAACCGCTAATAATAGCAGCATTGCGGAAAAGCTGCTGCCTTTTCATCGGGATGTTGAAGAGCTTTTAGAGCAACTGCGGAAGGAAGTTTTTTCCTATACTGATCCCTTGAAATCAATTGTTTCCCAGGAAAAGGAATCAATCCAAGAACTGCTTGAAGAGCTTACTAAAATGATCAGGCTGCATGCTCAAGATGGCGATAGAGTTTTAGAATCCCAGATCAACCCACAGCATTCTCCATTGACTGCAGCTGTAGCCCAGGCACGGGACGCCATACCTGAAAAAGAAGCGCAAAAATCACAGAATAAGAAGATTTTAGTGACGGTACTTCCCTCTTATCTTGAAAGAGTGCTGGGTGCATTATCCCCTCATGTGGATTCTGACCAGATGCAGGAGCTTGAAAATTTATTAACCAAGGGCAGTAGCACTGTACCTATTTATTTCAATGAGAGCCGGGTAATGCTGGGAGACTTCTACAGACGCTTAAAGGATAAAGGAATACTACAAGGAGTTAAGCATTATACTGATCTAGCAAAATGGCTTAGCCAACATTATTTCTTCTGGAGTAAAGATGAAGGAAAACTGATGCCTGTTAACGAGAAAAGCATTTTGAAGGTACTTCGGCAGGGTGATTATCCTGATTCACGCATTCAAATATAAGCTGGAAGAGGGTAGTACAGAGGGTCGGTAAGAGGGTCGCCCCTGTTTAGTTACCTGTTTTGGTTGGTTGCTTTGCATAAAACATATAGCAAACATGTATCCAAACGAACACATACCCAACCCATTTCAGATGCTTCTTGAGAGGCTCTTCATCATTGAGCGCAAAGTAGATGCACTATCCACTGAAAAAAGATCTGTGCTGGATGAAACTGTAAAAGATGAGCTGCTGACAGTTCGTGAGGCAGCCGATTACTTGCGGATCTCCACCTCTACCCTGTACGGCTTAACATCCAAATGCCAGGTACCATTTATGAAGCAGGGAAAGCGGCTTTATTTTAAAAAGGAAAATTTACGGGCATGGCTGGAAAGTAGTAGTCAGCAGCCTGCTTCAGAAGAACAGCGGCAACAACAGGTAATGAAATACCTACGACCACTTCGCGGAAGAAGATAAATAATGTTTCATTATAAGACGCTCATGAAAATTACTCCATTAACTGATTTATAGGCTATGCAAACTATAACACTTCAAAAACAATGCGCTTTCCCAGGATGTACGAACAGCTTTGCGCTCCTAAGACCCAAAAAGAAATACTGCTGTGGTTGTTGCAGGGTTAAAGATTTTAATAGAAGAAAAAGGCAGCAGGAAACTTTAATTACTGCGCCAGCAGCCTCCAGGGAAGTAACCAAAGATAAGCAAGAGATTGTTGGTATGGGGATGGGGACGATGCCAACGCTGCCAACACCAATGCCAGCAGCAGAACCAGCCTCGAAGGGAATGTCAATGGCGGGTGTAGGTGAGTCTGCAGTGGGCACTGCTGGCGTATTATTACTGAAAGATCAGCTATTTGATAAAGCACACCGAAATCAGCTCCAACAGCAGCTAAATCAACTCCTGCAGCAACAATCCTGGATCTACAGTCAGATACTGGCTATACATACAAAAATTGAGCAGCTTTCTAAACGGTGAAACAAAGGTTTCTTTAGTGCGGTGGCCTTACAAGTAGGTCTATTTGGCTATGTGGCTACGTTATTACTTCTCTGCAGATAGTTTTACGCCACCCCCTGAACCCCACATAACAACCTGGAGATAGGGCATAGCCATGCTTTTCCACTTCTTCCAGTGAGGTAGCTTTGCAGAAGCCTTTTACATCGACATAGGTGCCTCAGGTTGCGCCACTGGTGATAGGTGTCAGTGATACGATACGCTTCAAGTCTTTGTTCTAGAGCACACGTAGGCAGCTACTTACTATATTGGCCTGCTTACGGGCATCGATGAAGAGGATTTCCACGTTGAAATTCCACTAGTACACATATACCTCAGAATTTATATACTTGGAACCACACATCATTCAAATGATCAAAATCTCCATCGGCAGTGACCAAGGTAGCCGCTGCAACACGCGCAGAAGCAGCAATCCATAGATCATTTTTACCCATATTTTTAGCAGAGCCCCCTAGCGGTAATGTCTTCAGCTTTCCCTGGCTGAAAGCATCAATTTCTGCATAGGCCTGGATGAGGGCTTCATCTGATTCGCTGATGTCAAGGATGATCAGCTTTCGGAGCAGCAGATCTAATTGGGCCAATTTTTTTCTTTCCCAGCCTCTTTTCATCCCCAAAGCCATCAACTCGGCTTTCGTCACCACAGAAATCAACACAATAGCATCCTCATTACTTAATCCCAACTGGTTTTCGACCTGCTTATACAAGGCGTGCCCCCTGATATAAGCAAGGCATATATTTGTGTCCAAGAGAAATCGCTTCATCAATCCAGCATCTTAAGTAGATCCTCAAAAGGCTCATCATCAGGCCATTTGCCAATTACATCAGCCAACTGGTTTTTCCCCTTCTGACTAAACTTCCGCTGGATCTGTTGATCAATAGCTTCTGCTGCAGGCCTTTTAGAGAAGTACAGATCTGCTTCACGCGGCTCAAATATTTTCTCGATGAACAAAAATGAAATTTTACCCCCTGGCTGATAATGAGCGGTACCCACAATGGTAAGACTCTTTCCCCAAAATTTTGCTATGTTTTCAGGAACTACCTCTTCGCTCAACACAGCATTTACCGGACCTTCCTGGGTGATGATGGTAACCCTCGATTTTGAAAATTTCAATTCGTCAATTACGCCATTGATGATTACTTCGTGAGGATTTGGTATGCTCTCTTCTAAAAACTGAATTTTCTGAAAGTCAGCTTTCAGAAGAGATACTTCGGGTATACTTCCCTGATTAGAGAAGCTTATCTTTTCATCAGCAGAGGTGAATATTTTTTCAAAAGACTTTAATTTTTTGAGCAGCGCCTTATCGAGATAAGAAGCTTCTTCTTTGAAATTAAGAGCTTCTCTGAAGGTCTCAATTACAAGTCCCATAGGCGTTTGCACAGGCAGCTCACTCAATACTTCAGGCCTGAAAACATTGCCCTGAACACCTGCCAAATAATTACCAAAAGGCTCACATTCAAGTACTAAAACAGTCGAGCCTGACTTTACATTTGAAAGTTTAATACTTAGGCCCTGCTGGAGTTTATCACTTTTTTTACTCCTGTCAGTGCTAATACCTCCAATTCTGATATTTAAGGCTCCCCTAGCAATCTCGGTCACGGTCTGAGCCAGCAAAGCTAAACGATGGAGATCAATGCTTCCGTCGTCCTGTTGTGCACCTGCTAATCTGATTTCATACACCATAGAGAATTAATTAAGGCTCTTATTGCATGTATCTCCCGGCTTGCAAGCTAAGAGTATTTGATACCTTTTCAACATTTTGTATTCATCTCTAGTTTCAAAGCATTAAATCTAGCTTTACTTTATATTTTCAAGCCCATATGCTCTGGCAAAGCAGCTGGCTGCGTCCACTCTTTTCGTGCTCCTTTTTGCGTCCAAATTCAGAGTTCAAGGAAAAAGGTACTCAGAGAGTTCAGTTGTGTCAATGGGTGTTGACACAATTATATTTTCTTCAGCTGTTGTCTTTAGTGCACTGGTTAGTGAGGGCAAAGCTTCTCATTGATTGTGATTTTTTCTCTTAGCACCTCTAATTAGTACGTAATCTTTGTACTGGTTTTCAGCTGCAGTGCCACTCAGTTCGTAGGCGGCATCCCAAAATTCTTTTTCAAAATCTATATTGGCCTTGGGTTTGGCGGCCGGAGGAGTCTTTTTCGACATGTTCCCTTAAATATTTGGCTGATCGGAATTCCAAGATAAGGAAGTTTAAGAAAATGTGGAGTAGGAGGGATGGGGAAATTGTTAGGAAATGTTATTGGCCTCTTACTCTTAATGAAAAGCGAAAGAAAAGGGTATTGAGGAGAGACAAAGGGAGTTGCCCTGAATTTACTATTCTGGGGTAGGTATTTTGACTGAGGAATACCAAAACTTTAGCGGGAAAAGGTTTCGGGCAACCTTTGGCAGACGAGAATAAAAAATATTTTTGTGCGAATTTTGTGCGAATGCAAAAAACACTTCGCACAAAAGAACAGTCAAAAGCATAAAAAAAGCCCCATAGCAAGCTGCTAAGGGGCTTTTTGTTCGTGACCTTGTCAGGATTCAAACCTGAAACCTTCTGATCCGTAGTCAGATGCTCTATTCAGTTGAGCTACAAGGCCATTCCCGTTGTTTGGGAATGCAAATCTAAGTAAACTTTTTTTATCAGCAAATAGAATCGTGCATCCTTTGAAAAAAATTTTAACTTTGCTGCATCAAGCTTATTTTTATCGCATGAAACAAATTGTTCTTTCGGTCCTGGCTCTCCTGCTCATGAGTACGCCGGTATTAGCGCAGGAAACTGCAGGTCAGACCAGCACCACCACACAACAAAGAGAAACTTTTCAGCCTAATGTACGGGGTTCACTTTTATTTGCTGTAGGAGTAAATGTACTTCAGAATGCTCCGGAACAGTTCAGCCTTAAAACCTGGGGTTCCAAAAGCGTTAACATCTATTATTTATATGATATCAAGCTGGGCAACAGCGCATTTTCATTTCATCCGGGTATTGGGTTAGGCTTAGAGAAATATGAGATTGAAAACCCTGTTACGCCGGTTTTTCGCGAATCAGTACCAGGCATCAATGAGCCGGGCTCCGTTCTTATCCTTGATTCTCTGCAGTTCGTATATGGCTCTGGTTTATACAAGAAAAACAGGCTGGCTGCTAATTATGTAGATGTGCCCCTGGAGTTTACCTGGGCAAGCAACAGAACCAATCCAAAAGCCGGCTTTAAAGTAACCGTGGGCGGTAAAGTAGGGATACTTTATGGCTCTCACATGAAATTAAAATACACCGTTGGTGATGATACCCGCAAAGATAAACTGAAGCGCGACTGGAACCTGAATCCTTTCCGCTATAGTGCCATTGCAAGAATTGGATACTCTGCTTTTAACCTATACGCAGAATACCAGTTTTCTGAACTGTTCGATGCTGGTGACGGCCCTTACTACCGTACCAGACGTAATAATACTACCAATGGACCAGCACCATTTTTGCCCTATCCTGAGGGCATCAGGAACATACGCTTTGGCCTGGCCATTGATTTGTTCTAGAAGGAGGTCTCTAAGCAATGCTCCTTTTAGGGCAGTTATGCGCCTCCGGTAAAACGATCGTTGTCGCCGTCTGGGCAAAGTGATTTATAAAAAAGAGTGGGGCACCTGTACTGGATTTATTTCCACAAACAGGTACCCCACTCTTTTTTATTCTTATACAGCCTTTTTTAATAGCAATTGGGTCTGTTGACTTTTCGAAAACCCCGGACAACATTGTTCTCCAAAAGATTCGGCAGGGCTGCCAGGCACGGCTAAGCTGTTTATAGCAGCGGGCGTCCGCATGTACTCCCTTTTAGGGGCACTCATCTGCATATTTATAGAGTTCTATATTGCCAAAAGCGGTGCAGAAAGTAGCCTGTACAGGCCTTAACATGCTTCAGTTTACTACTTTATTTTCCCTGATACTGGGGCTTTCTTTTTTCCAGGAAGGCGGTAACACCTTCTTTATGGTCGGCAGAATTACCGGCAATCTCCTGGCAGTATGCTTCGTACTCCAGCATTTCATCCAGGGAGGCAGTTTGAGATTTATTAAGCATTTTCTTGATCATACCAATGGCTTTAGTGGGGGCGGTTGCATAGTAATCCACGTATTCCTGCACGGCGCTGTCAAGCTGCTCATGAGGTACCACTTTGTTGATCATGCCCCATTCGTATGCCTGGCGGGCAGTAAGCTTATTGCCCATGGTGCAAAGCTCAAAAGCCCTGGCCGGACTTACCAGCCTGGGAATAAAGTAGCTGGAGCCGCTGTCGGGTACCAGGCCAATGTTGATGAAGATTTCGATGAGTGTAGCCAGTTCCGAGGCAACAATAATATCGCATGCAAGTGCTACCGAGCACCCGGCGCCTGCTGCAACACCGTTGAGGCGGCAGATTACAGGCTTGGGAAGTTCCCGCATGGCCTTGATTAGCGGATTATAACGTTTGCGTACCGAATCCAGAAAACTGCGGTCAGGATCGGCCTGTGAAGCTTTTAAATCCTGCCCTGATCCAAAGGCTTTACCTTCTCCGGTAAGTACCACCACGCGCACTTCGGCATCGCGGCGAATTTGCTTAAAGGCATCCTGAAGCTCGTAGGTAAGCTCATTATTGAAGGCATTGTATACTTCGGGCCTGTTCATGCCAAGCCTTACAACACCTCCTTCTTTCTGGTATTTCAAAAATTGATACATGCAATGCAGTGAAAAATTTCAAAAGCTATTTTACAAAAATTTGCGGGCTTTCCGGCATTATAACCCCTATTTCAAGCAACGGATTTTTTATCAGTTATTATAGCAGGGGGTACAGCAGCAGCACCATGCCTGTGCAAATACTAAAGCCGGTAAACCAGCCTGCCCACACTTCCGGCGGTGTGTGGTGGTTCAGGTGCAGCCGCGCCCACATAACAGCTCCCGATAAGATTAACAGCAGGGTGAGAGGATAGATGAGCTCCGGGTTATGGTAATGCACTACCAGGCCCGCCATAAAGCCGGTAACACCACCGGCTGCAATGCCATGGGCACTAATCTTCCAGAAAAGGCTCACTGCCGTGAGTACCAGCAAACAGGCGGTGATGCTCATCAGGCCCAGAATAATAAAAGGGATCTGTGGAAATACCTTATAAAAGAAAAGCGTAATAATCAGGTAAATAGCCGAGACGAACAGGAAAGGAATGCGTCTGTCTTCCCGGCGGGTCATGGTAAGGCTGGGGATGTTGCCAAACAACCTAAGGGTAAGCACTACCAAAGCAGGCAGCGCAAAGGTAGCCAGAAAAAGCAGGGCCATCAGCTGCCAGCGGATTTCCAGGTTTCCGGCAAGCACAAGATCAGGGGCAAAAAGTAGCACCAGCCCAAACATCAGGGAGGGCTGTGACAGGGGGTGCATCAGTAACGAGAGCGCCCAGGCTACAGATGTTAGCGGATCCTCATTACCGTGGGAGCTGTTTTTGTACATGCCGGTATCGGACATGCTGGTATCAGACGTGCCGGTTTCCGCCATGTTTGCTTCGGGGGCTTTGGGTGTTTGTTCCTCTGCCGTATTCTGACGAATGGAGTGTTCGGAGTGATTCAAAGTTAGAGTTCTTTACGAAGGCGGGCAACAGGAATGCCCAGTTGCTCCCTGTATTTTGCAACGGTTCGGCGAGCAATCTGGTACCCTTTTTCATTTAACATTTTTTCCAGCTTATCGTCAGAGAGTGGCTTTTTCTTATTTTCCCCGTCGATCATGTCCTTCAATACCTGCTTAACTTCACGGCTGCTCACATCCTCGCCAGATTCTGTAGAGATACCTTCGGAGAAGAAATACTTCAGGGGGAGTACCCCAAACTCGGTCTGCACAGACTTGCTGCTTGCCACACGCGAGATGGTGCTGATGTCCATGCCCACACGATCGGCTATATCTTTAAGGATCATGGGGCGCAGTTTGGTTTCATCGCCCTCCAGAAAATATTCATACTGGTAATCCATAATGGCACCCATTACGTTCAGCAGCGTATGCTGCCGCTGCCGAATGGCATCAATAAACCAGCGGGCAGAGTCGAGCTTTTGCTTTACAAAGCTTACCGTTTCCTTTAGCTTCTTGTCTTTTTTATTGCTCTTATCGTAGGCATCGAGCATATCGGCATAGGAGCGGCTTATGCGCAGATCTGGCGCATTACGGCCATTGAGCGTAAGCTCCAGCTTGCCATTATTATTGGTGATGATAAAATCGGGAATAAGGTACTGAGAGCGAACGTTGGAGCCTGCCGCCGCACCACCGGGCTTAGGGTTCAGGCGCGTAATTACGTCGATGGCAGATTTCAGCTCTTCTTCAGATTCGAGCCCCAGCCGCTTCAATATTTTTTTATAGTGCTTTTTGGTAAACTCTTCGAAGTGGTCATCAATAAGGCGCGTGGCCAGCATAACAGCTTCGGTAGGTTCCTTGCGGCGCAGCTGCAGCAGCAGGCACTCCCGCAGATCGCGGGCTGCAATGCCGGGAGGGTCAAACTCCTGGATCAGGTGTAAAATACGCTCCAGCTCCTCCTCGTCGGTACGGATGTTCTGGGAAAAGGCCAGGTCGTTGGCAATGGCATCCAGCTCCCGCCTGATGTAACCATCGGGCTCAATGCTCCCCACCAGCTGCTTGGCTATGGCCTCCTGGCGCTCATCCAGACCCAGAAAACCCAGGTTGGACATCAGCTGTTCCGTAAGCGTACTGCCGGCAGCAAGCGGCATATCACGCTCTTCCTCGTCAGAGGGGCCATCGCCCTGCATTTTATAGCCGGCGTAGTCATCGTCGCGCAGGTATTCGCTTACATCCAAATCTTCTCCATAGCGTTCTTCATCCGTATCACTGCCAAAGTCATCCTCATCGGCTGCCGTCGCGGGCTCTTCGTAAGAATCGTCAGGGCCCTCTTCAAGGGCAGGGTTGCTCTCGAGTTCTTCCTCAATACGGGTATCCAGCTCAGCAGTTGGCACCTGCAGCAGCTTAATAAACTGTATCTGCTGGGGCGACAGCTTTTGGGTGAGCGTTTGGCTAAGATTCAGTTTTTGCATACGAGCCCTTCTCTAGTTTATCTTCTCTGCTAAACGGTAAAATTATAAAATTTCCTGACTCTCTCTTGCACAATGTATTTTTGCTTACCGGCATTACTCCAAAAAAAGAGCTGTAAACGTCTGTTCAAAGCTTCTTCTTAAGGATTTCTCCCTATTATTAATAATCTCTGGCTACCTTGTGCTTCTATATTATAACGAATCAGCAGCGCTAAGTTTGCTGAATTATTCAAAGCTTTAGTAATATTGCAACAAGAGGAATAACATCGTGGAAGGAACAAAGTCTAGCAAACGCACAGAAATAGTAAAATTGCTGCAGGGCCAGCAAACCGGCCAGCAGGTAACTGCCATGGGCTGGGTACGCAATAAGCGCGAAAGCAAAAATGTATTTTTCGTAACGCTTAACGACGGCTCCTCCCTGCAAAGCCTGCAGGTGGTAACCGATCCGGCCAATACGCCGGAGGAGGTGCTGCGCAAAATTAGTGTAGGAGCAGCACTGGCTGTTACCGGTAACCTGGTAGCCTCTCAGGGCAAAGGCCAGAGCGTAGAGCTGCAGGCAACAGATATCAAGGTGCTCGGCGAAGCCGATCCTGAAAAGTACCCGCTGCAGCCTAAAAAGCATTCGCTGGAGTTTTTGCGTGAAATTGCACACCTGCGCATGCGTACCAATACTTTTGGTGCCGTGTTTCGCATACGCCATCACCTGCAGTTTGCCGTTCACCAGTTCTTTAACGAGGAGGGTTTCTTTAACCTGCATACGCCCATTATCACGGCTTCTGATGCCGAGGGTGCCGGCGAAATGTTTCAGGTAACTACCCTGGATCTGAAAAACCCGCCCCGTACAGAGGCAGGGGAGATAGATTATAAAAAAGATTTCTTTGAGCATGCTACCAACCTTACCGTAAGCGGACAACTGGAAGGAGAGCTTGGAGCCACAGCACTGGGCAAGATCTATACCTTTGGCCCTACCTTCAGGGCAGAAAACTCAAATACCAGCCGCCACCTGGCAGAGTTCTGGATGATTGAGCCCGAGGTAGCCTTTTACGAGCTGGATGATAACATGGACCTGGCCGAACGCATGCTGAAGTATGTGATCCGCTATGCCCTGGAGCACTGCAGCGAAGACCTTGAGTTCTTAGCACAGCGCGCCGCCGAAGAAGAAAAGCAAAAACCCCAGAACGAGCGCAGTGAACTGGGACTGCTGGAGCGCCTGCAGTTTGTGCTGGAGCATCCCTTTGAGCGCCTAAGCTATACAGAGGCTATTGAAATACTGCGTAATTCGCAGCACAACCGTAAAAAGAAATTCCAGTACCTTATAGAAGAATGGGGAACCGACCTGCAGAGTGAGCACGAGCGCTACCTGGTAGAGAAGCACTTTAAAAAGCCGGTGATTCTCTACAACTACCCGGCTGCCATTAAGTCATTTTATATGCGCCTGAACGAAGACGGTAAAACTGTAGGCGCCATGGATATTCTCTTTCCCGGTATTGGCGAGATAGTGGGCGGTTCGCAGCGGGAAGAACGTTATGAAGAATTAAAAGAACGTGCAAAATCCATGGGAATTGAGGAGGAAGCCATTTGGTGGTACCTGGAAACCCGCAGGTTTGGTACTGTTCCACACAGCGGCTTTGGGCTTGGCTTTGAACGCCTCATGCTCTTCGTTACCGGCATGACCAATATTCGCGATGTGATTCCCTTCCCACGCTTCCCAGGCAGTGCGGAGTTTTAGTTTTAGAAGATAGCAGTTAGATGATAGAAGAGCACTGGTTTTATGGCCGGTGCTTTTTTTTACGCTGCGGGTGTTGCGGTCCTGAAACCGGTGGTATCAAAACAAACAAACTCCTTTTCAGCTTTTTTAAGTCAGATACAGTATTAAATCCGGGATTTGAGCTGCAGTTTTGTTCTAAAGCATCATGCGAGCTATGAGGTGCCGTAGATATTTATTTACCGATACCAGCCTCCCAATCATTAGCCTGCAGCGATCGGATAGGGAGTGAACATACTGCTTGTGAGCTATATATTATAGCAACTGCTCCTGAATTTAGTTTGAAGCCTGGACTTTATTTATGCAACACTAACAGCCTTAGTGTCTGCTGCTACCTTTTGATGGCAGACTCTTTAACCTAAATTGCCATGCGTTTAATCTGTTTTTTGCTTTTAATCAAGCTATTTTTAGTTCTTATATTTTCAGGGGTTGCTTATGGGCAATCAGATACCACTGCAAAAGCTCAAGCGGGGCGTGAGCTCTTAATTGGGGTACATCCACAACCTCCCTACATTATTAAGGGTGAGAACGGCACCTGGGATGGGATTAGTGTTCGATTATGGCGAGCTGTAGCCGAGGATATTAATATTACCTACCGCTATACTGAAATAGCCCCCGGTGATGCTGTTTCGTTGCTACAGGCGGAAAAGATAGACCTGTTTCTGCTGGGGGATGTTACTGCTGAATCTGATGCACTCGTAGATTTTAGCCATTTTTACCATACTGCTGAGCTGGGAGTTGCTACAGCGGAAATAGGGGGAATATCGTCTATTACTAAAGCTTTCTTCAACAAGCGTTTCTGGGTGATTACAGCTATGCTTTCAGTTTTGCTGCTCATTGTCGGTTCAATCATATATTTGATAGAGCGGGGCCATAATGAAAAGCAGTTCGGAGGAGACCGCTCGGTGTTGGAGGGAATTGGCTCTGGCTTTTGGTGGGCAGGGGTAACCATGACTACCATTGGCTATGGTGATAAAGCACCAGTAACTCCATTAGGGCGGGCTGTTGCATTACTTTGGATGCTGGTTGCTATGGCTGTTACGGCGGTACTTACTGCGTCACTGGTCTCGGTTGTGATGGGGAGCTCTGGTAAAGGAAAGGTTAAAGTTCCTGCTGATCTTCGTGATATGGAGATTGCTGCTGTAGAAGGTTCTGAGGCTGTTGCATATTTGCAGCAGGAGAGAATCCCTTTTCATAAGTTTCAGGACCTGCAGGAAGCGCTGAATGCAGTAAAAAAGAATGAGCTGGACGCTGTTTTACATAGTGTGCCTGTTCTGAGGTACACCATAAATAACAGCACCAATCTTCCTCTGCAGGTACAGCCTGTAAAAATAGCCCCTCATTATTATGCTTTCGGCCTGAAAGCAAACAGCCCTTTAAGAGAGCCGGTAAACCATGCGCTGCTCCGCATTATCAATACTCCCCTCTGGCAGCAGGAGCTGGATCGTTTTATACCTGAAAAGGAGAGTCAGCCCTGATTCGTCTTCAACCATATTGACAGCCTGTTTAGTGATAAAAAAAAGCACCGTTGGAACAAACGGTGCTTTTTGGAGGTGAGAAGAGAAAAACAAGGTTTAGTTGCACATCCTTGTTTTTAACCAGCACCCTTCAATAGATGCTTGATCAGGCGTTCATCAGAAGAGTAGTAATTCGGAGGAGGGACACGCCTGATCTCCACACTATAATATCAGAATCTACAGTCAAGACGTTGCCTGCATGCCGGTTGGTTGGAAGGGATGCATAAAAAAATAATATTTTTTAAAAAGCCTCTGTAATCTCCAGGTAGAAGCCGCTGGTGTCTTTACCCCAGCCATAGTCCAGCCTGATATTTACACGTTCGGCCTTGTTCACCAGAAAACGGAGTCCTAAGCCATAAGAAGGCTTTACTTCATCTAATTCAAACCTATCCAGGGAAGGGGCAACCTCGCCTAAGCCGGCAAAGGCTACTGCACCAATACGCCAGAAAAGCGGCGCCCGGTATTCGGCTTGTGCGGCCAGGTGCTGTTTGTCGCGGTAGCGGCCCTCGTAATAGCCGCGCATGATCCTGTCGCCACCCAGTGCCGGGTGCTCCAGGAACGGAACATCACCGCTGGTTAGCTGGGCAATACCCTGCAGGGCCAGTACATGCCCTTTCTTGTTCAGGGTAAAGTACCTGCGGGCATCCAGGTTATACCTGGAAAAACGGTATTCGCTTCCAAAAAAGGAAGTGTTAAAGGTGGTGCTCACTTCCAGAAAGGCACCGCCTGAAGGGTTTACCACTACATCGCGGGTGTCGTAAGCGGCTACAAGGCCAAGGCCCGAGGCTCTGTAACCATTCCAACCGTTGGGTTTTGTCGTTTCTAAAAGTCCTTCTGCTACCGGCACTACATCGTATACCTGGTAGTAATTCCACTGTGGGCCGGCAAAAATGGCTGGTGTCAGCTTTTTCATGAACTTGTTTTCCAGCCTGAAAAGGGTGTAATCCACCAGCTCTTCGTTTTCTTCCGGCAGTTTGTTGCCAATGCAGTAGTAAAATTGCGGAAAACTAAAGTAAGCCAGGTTTCCCTGCAGGGTGTACTTATCCTGCGGGAAGAAAATGGTATAGCGTGGCGAGATCAGTAACTGCTTATTGATGGTGTACAATACATATGCCTGTATGTTGGAGGTGCGGGTGAGGGTATCGGCTCCGCGAGGTTTAAACAGGTGCATGCCCAGTACCCCAAAGCCCAGGCGGGTTTCGGGAGAGTAGTAGAGCACGGGCAGGGCTACCCAGCTACCCTTCTGTTTTTGCAGGGTCGTGTCTGTCAGGTATGTAGTGGTAGTGCTGTTTGCACTGCTCTGATAAGAAAAGCATATTCCCAACAGCACAAGGGCTAAAGCAGCAAAGCGGCTTTTCATAGGCAATAAGGATTATTTCTGGTAAAGAGCTGACTGGCAAATGCGGGATACAAAAAAAGACCTGATGCAAATCAGGCCTTTTCAATATTTTAGAACAGGGTTATTTTTTCAGAAAGCGGTAGGTGCGCTTATAGGAGCTGTTGTCGTCCTTCAGTGTAATAAAATAATAACCCGGACGCAGATCTTTTACATAGATCTTATAGCGGTTATTTCCCATTGGCTCACTGCGTATATCAAAGTTGTTGCCAATAATATTATTAAGCTCGAAACTAACGCTGCTTAGGTCCTGGCTGTTAATCTCAACGATCAGGTATTCAACAGCCGGGTTAGGGAAAAGCTTTACATCACTGCGCGGGTCTATTACTCTATCGCCGGAGAATGCAAACTCTTTGTGTGTATTATAAGACGGTGTGCCGGAGCCGGAGCGAACCTGCGCCTGAACACCGGTACCAATCATCATTGATATGGCAATAAGAAAAAGGATGTACAATTGTTTCATACGCGCAGACGTTAATTAGCCTTGCTCTTTTTTGTAAATGAAGCAAAAATTGCACCAGCTTTGAACGGTTTTTATTTGAGCGGGCAAAATTTTTGTTTCAGCGGTATAAAAAGCATAATTGTGATGTACTAAAGTAAATAGTGCAGCGTTTATGCCGGTTTATTAATTAAATATACGGCAATAAACTTAATCAGGAGGTCTTATTAGGGAAAAAAACAAAATTTGTCTGCCTCCGTACTAAACAATATATATTTTTTAGTCTAAAACATTGAAACTATGACATTTTTAGAAATCATACTTGCCATCTTTTTTCCGCCCCTGGCTGTAGGTATGCGCTATGGTCTGGGAGGCAAATTTTTTGTAAATGTACTACTTACTATCATTGGCATTGTGCCTGGTATTATACATGCATTTGTGGTGCTAAGCCGCCGGTAATCAAAAAAAAGCGCCTGTTTATCAGGCGCTTTTTTTATGGGCTTCTGCTTTAATATTATTTTTGATAACCGTGGAACCCGACAGGTTCTTTTTGTCTACGATTTCAATTGTTACCTCATGCTCCTTTTGCTGCTTCTCAAGCACTTTAAGCGTAACCTGCTCTAATGGCCTGAGGCCATAAGGCCCCTGATCTGTAGTTTTAAATCTTCGCAGGCTTTGCAGCAGATAACCGCTGTCGACACTATCCAGCACACAGGGATGTATATAGTACTCCCGGCAAACAGCTTCGGTATTACCTAAACGCTCTGCCACTTTCTTTACCAGGGTAGGGGTTAATTCCCGCTTGGGATTTTCTGTGATATCCTCAATCGCATCCTCCAGCCGTTCTACGGTTGTTACAGTGCCTCCCCAGGTGCGAAAGTTTTTGCTGCTGAAGTCTTCGCCGCTAATTTCCTTTAAATACTCGTTTACATCGCCGCTGTCTACCGCCTGGCCGGCCAGTGCGCCTTCCTGGTATCTGAAAAGTTCGTAACCGGGTAGTTCACTACATTCCTTAATCAGCTTTACCAGCTTTTTATTGTCAATGGTTACCTTTTGCTCTATACCATGCTTGGCTTTGTAGGTAAAAGTGGCCTCGCCATCTTCCAGCACCAGGTGTTTGCGGCGAAGGGTGGTAAGGCCGTAAGTATTATTTTCCTTAAGGTACTCCCGGTTGCCAATCCGTACATGGGTTTCGTCCAGTATGGATACCACCAGTGCCAGAATTTTCTCTTTAGGCCAGCCCTTTCTTCTTAAGTCTTTAGCTACCTGCTCACGTATGCGTGGTAGTGCATGGCCAAATTCGATCATTTTATCGAACTTATGCCGGCTGCGGTACTCCTGCCATAGTGGATGGTACAGGTATTGTTTGCGCCCCTTTTCGTCGTAACCTGTTACCTGCAAATGGCCGTTTTTGCGCTTGCAGATCCATACGTTTTCCCACATGGGGGGAATTACCAGGGTTTTCAGCCTGTCCTTTAGTTCATCTCTCGAGATCCTGCTTCCCGCCGGATCAAAATACTGATGTCCACGGCCCCACTTTTTTCTGCGATAGCCAGGTTCGTCATCAGTAACATATATTAATTTAACTATTTTCTCCTCTGCCATTCGGCCTCCTCTAAATGATTATCTCATACGCCATAACCTCCTGCAGGTTTGTATTTTTTTAAGTATTATTCACAAACAATGCCTCAGCTGAGCCGTAGATGCTTATAGTTTTAAACTTAAGATCAAATTTGAATACAATGGAAAATAATTTAAGCGGAAAAAAGGTAGCCATACTGGTATCTGATGGATTTGAACAAGTAGAATATACAAAGCCCAGGGAAGCACTGCTAAATGCCGGGGCAAATGTGGAAACTGTCAGCCTGAAAAGTGGCAAGGTAAAGGGATGGAAACATGATCATTGGGGAGATGAATTTCCGGTGGATAAAACAGTTGAAAATGTAAAGCCTGAAGATTATGATGGACTGGTGCTGCCCGGCGGGCAGATGAATCCGGATAACCTAAGGGATAATGATAAGGCAGTGAATTTTGTAAAAGGCTTTTTTACCAGCGAAAAGCCTGTGGCTGCCATCTGCCATGCTCCCTGGGTATTGGTAGAAGCCGATGTAGTGGAAGGCCGTTCCATGACCTCTTATTCTTCTATCAAAACGGACCTGATCAATGCTGGTGCCATCTGGAAAGATCAGGAGGTAGTGGTAGATGGCGGCTTGGTAACCAGCCGAAACCCCGATGATTTGCCCGCTTTCTGCGAGAGTATGGTGAAAGTAATGAGTGAGGGTATCTCTGCAGCTAAAAATAACGTAAACAAAGCCAATGCCCAATCCTGATATGGGTGAACGCATAATTATGTGCGTCTGTTAAGTATAGAAGAAAAGCTATTTGCCACTGGTGAATAGCTTTTTTAACATTCTTATAAATACATACCTTATATTTGTATGCATGCATACTAATTCAAAAGATAGAGCTACTCCGGGAGAGTCGATTTACGTGCAGGTAGGTGAGCAGCGCTTGCACCTGATGCGTATCTGTGGAAATGAACAAGGGGCCCCAGTGTTTATGGTGCATGGTTCTATTGAGAACGGTGGTATTTTTTATTCTGATTCGGGAAAAGGACTAGCTCCCTGGCTGGCTTCCAGGGGTTTTGATGTGTTTGTGACAGATCTTAGGGGCCGTGGCAAGAGTACCCCAAAGGTAGATGCCGGGGCAGACTGGGGTCTGCGGGAAATTCTGGAACAGGACTTTCCGGCCATGCTGCAGGAAATTGTAAAGCTGCGCGGAACTGTGCCTCAGCATTGGGTGGGGCACTCCTGGGGTGGTGTTATGGCTTTGGCATATTTAGGCCGCTGGCAAACGCCGGCACCGGTAGCATCTCTCTCTTTTTTTGGTACTAAGCGCCGCCTGGCAACCTGGAATCTGAAGAAGATGGTTATGGTAGATGGCGCCTGGTCTTCAATGGGTGAAGCCCTTACCCGCCTCTATGGCTATTTACCTGCGCAAAAGTGGAAAATGGGTTCCGATGATGAATCTGCACGCTCTTATCGGGAAACTCATAAATGGGTGGTGGAAAAAGAATGGCTTGATCCCCGCGATGGTTTCGATTATGCCAAAGCGCTGAAACAGCAGGCACTGCCACCGGCGCTCTACCTGACAGGCGCCGATGATAAAGTGCTTGGAAATGCTGTAGATGTACACAGGCTGATACAGGAAACAGGTGTTGACCAGGAAAACCAGCTGATCGTGGCAGGGAAGCAGTCAGGGTTCAGGCATAATTACGGACACATCAATTTATTAACCCATCCCGATGCTCCGAAAGATGTTTTTCCAGTTCTGGAAGAATGGTTGCGCCAGCACAGCTAATGCAATGCCGAAGCAGCATACTTTCATCTAAACCGTAACATATTTAAACCGTTAGCTACTTTATTTTCAATTCTTTAATAATTGCTGCTACTGGTGAGGTAAAATTCATTATTATTTATAAAATGAGTGTTATTATTGTGTTTTTTTAAACTTGCTTGTTAAATTAACATAAGAGGTTTTATTCTGGAATGGTTTCTTTTGTTAAAGGAGCAGCGAACGGTTTTAGAGGAAATAGTATGAACTTTTCTGTATAGAATATTTAAAATATGCGATATTTGTTGTGCATATTTTAAAGCTGCAGCTTAGAACAAACCCGGCTTTTTTTTGTATAGAGCATATAGCTTATTGCCCTGATACTTAATAAGCTATCATCAGTGCCGGAATAGGGCTTTAGTTATGTTTATCAGAGGGCTTGCAACAGCCATGGCATGTTACCGACCAGCTGAGTAGAGGAGTAGCTTAACCATTTTTTTATATAGATGATACTTTTTCTAAGCGCGTATCCTCCCCGGGAGTATGGGGTGGCTTCGTATTCTTACCATCTTATTCAGGCTCTGAAAGAACATTTTGATTCCAGCAGCCTTTCTGTTGAAGTTTGTGCACTTGAAGGAGAAGAGGGAAGTAGCTTGCATGATCCGGATGATGTGCGCAACGTGCAGAATATGCGCGATGTGCGCTATGTGCTCAACACCTATGATCCTGCTGCCTGCAGGGAATTAGCCCACCTTATTAACGGAGATGCCAATGTACAGGCCGTATGCATACAGCACAGATTTGGCCTTTGGGGTGGTAATAACTGGGGAGATAATATATTACATTTTCTGGAGGTGCTGGATAAACCACTGGCTATTGTACTGCATAATGTACTGCCGGAACCTGATACAGAACTCAGGCATGTGGTTAAGGAAATTAGCAGGCAGGCAGATTTGCTGGTTACCTTAACAAATCATCATGCTTCATTGCTGAGGGAGCATTACCAGGTGCCTGATGAGCAAATAAGAGTTGTTTTGCCGGGTGCTCCTGTAGTTTCTCCGTTCAACAAGGATGCGCTCCGTGAAAAACACAAGCTGTCGGGTAAGCTGGTACTGGCTTCTTTCGGACTGCTCCGCCGTAGTAAGGGCATCGAACATATCCTAAATGCATTGGATATCATCAGAGAAAAACATCCGGATGTAGTTTACCTGATCCTGGGCGAAACCCATCCAACTGCTTTCCGCTTTGAGGGTGACCGTTATCGCATTCAGCTGAAGGACCTTATTTTTAAAAAGCAGCTGCAAAAGCATGTTCGTTTTGTGAACCGATTCTTAGGCCAGGAGGAGCTTCTGGAGTATATGTGCCTGTCTGATGTATACATTCACAACAGCAACAATAACCTTAGCAGCCTGGCCATGGCCCTTAGCAGCGGTAATATGGTGCTGGCCGATGAAACACCAGCTGTAAAAGAATTGTTGCAGACCCATCCTTCCAGCAGCAGCACTGTTAATTTAAAATGCCCCGAAGCTATTGCGGCAACTATTAGCAGCCTGGCGAGCGAAGGAACCTCAAAAGAGCCATCAGGGATATTACCCGTTATTTCGGCAAAGCATCCTCTTTTATGGCCAAATACCGCCCTTGCCTATCAGAAAATTTTTGGAGAACTGGTGCCACTGCATTCGCACTATAAATTGCCTGAGTTAAAGCCCGATCATCTGTATCGTTTAACTACCTCAATTGGTCTGCTCCATATTGATCTGCACGATCATCTGCTTGCCCAGCAGGGCTATTTACTAAAAGATAACGCCAAAGCCCTGGTGGCTGCTTTACTTTGGTATCGCTATGATGCTGCAAACGAACTGCTGTTGTTAATGCTCATGCGCCGGTTCCTGAACGTGATCCGCAAATGCCAGCAGCCCGATGGCAGCTTTATTAACCAGCTCGACGATGGTGGCGACTATGTACCCCAGCATAACAGGCAGCTTTCAGAAGAAAGCAGCATGCAAGCCATGTGGGCACTGGCAAACCTGATCAGCAGTCAGGATCAGCTGCCGTCCGATCTGACCAGGTTAGCACAGCGCATCTTCAACAGTGCACTCCCGCATATAGCTGCTGTATCTTCTTTGAAGGCTTCTGCTTATGCGGTAAAAGCACTTTATCAATACAGCAAGGTGCAGGAGAGCAGCGATGTTGCAGCGCTGATCACCACAATGGCCAGCCACCTCCAGCAGTCTTTCAATGCCAGTGCCAGTGCAGAATGGGCCTGGTTTGAGCCTGAACTGGGCTTGGAAAATGGTTTGCTGCCGGAGGCGATGTTAATGGCTTGGATGGCTACCGGAGAAGAAACCTTTAAAAATACAGCATACCGTTCTTTCAGGTTTTTACTTGAGCACTTTTTTATTAAAGTGCCTGCTGCTACGGCAACAGAAGATCATGCCCTGCGGGTAATCAATGAAGAACAGTTTGCTTTTAATAACGAGCCTGTAGAAGTGAGTCAGACAATTCTGATGCTCAACCTTTTTTATCAGCAAACCGGCGAACAGCAATACCTTGAAAAAATGTATGCAGCCTTCAGCTGGTTTATGGGTAATAACAGCCTGCAGCAGGCCCTCTACAATCCTGCTACTGGCGGCTGTTACGATGGACTGAAGCATGGAAAGCTTAGCAGCCACCAGGGAGCGGAAAGCCAGGTGTGCTATTTGCTCTCGCGCCTAAGCCTGGAGAAATACAGCATGCCACTACCTGCAGGGGCAGCAGGAGGCGTACCTGACAGTAAATTAACCGTTCCGCGAAGTGTGGCGGTTGCGCCAGACAGGCCCAACATACCTTCCGGACAGGTAAAAGTAATAGCAAATTAAAAAAAATGACCCCAGCTTAGCGGGGTCATTTTTTATTCTTAATTACTCTCGGGTTCTTCCTGCATCAGAAAGGCCTTGATGTAGTCATTCAGATCTCCATCCAGTACTGCCTGCACATCGGTGCGTTCAACACCAGTACGGGCATCCTTGATAAGCTTGTAGGGGTGCAGCACATAATTGCGTATCTGAGAGCCAAAATCAATGCGCTTTTTGGTGCTCTCTACTTTATCACGTTCGGCATTGCGCTTTTCAATTTCAAGCTGGTAGAGGCGCGATTTCAGCATTTGCAGGGCTTTTTCGCGGTTCTGGTGCTGCGAGCGCTCCTGCTGGCACTCCACTACCAGACCCGAGGGAGCATGGCGCACCCTTACGGCTGTTTCTACCTTGTTCACATTCTGGCCACCGGCACCTCCTGCACGGAAAGTGTCCCAGCTTAGGTCGGCTGTATTTATTTCAATTTCAATGGTATCGTCAATAACGGGAAAGGCAAAAACAGAAGCAAAGGATGTATGGCGGCGGGCATTGCTGTCGAATGGCGAGATCCGCACCAGCCGGTGTACGCCAATTTCTGATTTCAGGTAGCCGTAGGCAAACTCGCCTTCAAACTCCAGGGTAACAGACTTGATGCCGGCAGTTTCGCCCTGCTGCAGGTTCACTTCCCTCACCTTATAGCCGTTTTTCTCTCCCCACATAATGTACATGCGCATCAGCATGCTGGCCCAATCCTGGCTTTCGGTACCGCCGGCGCCGGAGTTAATCTCCAGCATGGCATTCAGCTGGTCCTCCTCGCCGCTTAGCATTTTCCGGAATTCAACATCTTCCAGTGCCTTGAGCAGTTTGGCGTGCTCCTTGTCAACTTCGGTTTCAGAGCCCTCACCGGCTTCCAGAAATTCCCAGAGGGTGGCCAGATCATCATAAATGGTCTGCACCTGCTCGTAACTGTTGGTCCAGGCCTTACGGCTGCGAATTTCCCGCATAATACGCTCTGCCTCTTCGGGATCGTCCCAGAAACTGGGCTGCGTACTCATGCTTTCAAAATCTTCTATCTCTTGTCTTTTGGTATCGTAGTCAAAGATACCTCCTTAAGGCCGAGATGCGGGCCTTCACGTCTTTGAGCTGTTCAGCAGTCATGTGAGTGGGTGTTATGTTTGTTGTATATAGTATATGGAAGAAGTGCTCCGGGTGTTTCTTTTAGCCTCTTCTTTTTTGGCGATGCAAAGGTACGAAAAAAAGAAGGGGTATGCACAGGTAGCCGGCAAGCTAATGGCTGGTAACCCGATGGCCCGCATAGGGTGGGGTTGCAGAAGGATGGCCTGCAAAAGCAGATCTATCTGTAAAATGGCAGCTGTATAAAAAAGCAGCACGGGCCAGAGATCCGTGCTGCTTTTTATGCTGGTATTAGCCGGTAGGAGAATAATGCATGCTATGCTTTTCCCTGTAACCGGGCAAAGCTTAAACCTTATATATCCAGCCCCACTTATCGGTTACTTTTCCTGTTTTTATCTCATCCAGGGCGCGAAGCACGCGGTTGGAGAACTCCCGGCCTTCTACCGGAGGCAGCTCATAGTCCTTATCTTCGTGGCCAATGCCTTTTATTTGTGCTATGGTGGCGGCAGTACCAGTGCCAAATGCCTCCTGCAGGCGCCCTTCTTTGGCGGCATCAATCACTTCCTGAACAGCTACCTTACGTTCTTCTACCTTATATCCCCATTCGCGGGCAAGGGTAAGTACACTGTCGCGGGTAATACCTGCCAGAATAGTATCGCCGGTTGGGGCGGTAATAAGGGTGCCATCAATAATAAACATCACATTCATGGTACCGGACTCCTCGATGAACTGGTGCGATTTAGCATCCGTCCACAGCAGCTGGTGATAACCCTGCTGGTGGGCTTTCACGGCAGGCAGCAGCGAAGCAGCATAGTTACCGGCAGCTTTGGCAGCACCGGTTCCTCCGGCTGCGGCACGGCTGTAACGGGTTTCGATTTTAACCCGTACCGGCTCTGAGTAATAAGCACCCACCGGGCAGGTAAAGATCATGAATTTATATGTATCTGATGGGCGAATGCCCAGATAATCGTCGGTAGCAAAAATAAAGGGGCGTACGTACAGGGAAGTGTTCTCATTGGCAGGTACCCAGTCCCTGTCGAGGCGCAGCAGTTCAGTTAGGCCCGCCATGAAAAGCTCTTCCGGTAACTCTGGAATGCACATACGCTGGGCAGAAAGGTTTAAGCGCTCAAAGTTTGCACGGGGGCGAAACACCAGCACATCCTTACCCTGATTTCTGTAGGCTTTCATTCCCTCAAAAACGCTTTGGCCATAGTGCAGGGCTGAGTTGGCTGGGCTTAGCTGCAGCGGCTGGTAGGGCAGGATCTGTAGGTTGGTCCAGCTTTTGCCGTCGTAGTCTGCTACAAACATATGGTCTGAAAAGACCCGGCCAAAAGGGATATTATTAAAATCAACTTCTGATAAGCGACTATGCTGAGTCTTGGTTGTGGATATGTTCAGGGTATCGACCATGATGCAGAAATTTATTCTTGAAAAAATGTAGAACAGTAGCTTGGTTCAGCCCTGAGCATTGCCCGGGTTAGAGCCTGGGTAAATATAGATACATTCCGCTCAATCAGCAAGCTTTCGGGGCTGCCAGGGTACTTCTGTTGCGCCAAGCTCATGGCTCATGCGGCGTGCCAGTACAAATAAATAATCCGAAAGCCGGTTCAGAAAAGCCAGTATGATTTCGTCTAAGGGCTCGTGCTCATGCAGGGCTACCACCAGGCGCTCGGCACGGCGGCAAACACAGCGGGCAATATGGCATTGCGAAACTTCTGCATGGCCGCCAGGTAAAATAAAGTTTTGCAGCGGGGCCAGGTCTTCTTCCATCTGGTCTATTTCCTGCTCCAGTGCTGTTACATCTTCGGACGTGTAGGAGGGCAGGTGGCGAATCTTTTTGCCCGGGGCGGTAGCCAAATGGGAGCCCAGGGTAAAAATCATGTCCTGTATCTTCTTCAGGGGCTCACGCCGGCTGCTGTTCACCGTAAAATCGCGCAGGAGCCCGATCCAGGAGTTGAGCTCATCAAGGCTACCGTAAGCCTCCAGCCGAAGGTGATTTTTTCCTACACGGGTACCTCCTAAAAGTGCTGTGGTGCCGGCGTCGCCCGTCTTGGTGTATATCTTCACAAAATTCTGATTTATGAAATAAATGCATTCTTAGCCCGAATGCGTTCTTCGTTAATTAGATCTGTTTCTACCAGGCCATCGCGCATGCGCACAATACGGTGGGCATAATGGGCAATGTCATCCTCGTGTGTTACCATGATAATGGTATTGCCGCTGCCATGCAGATTCTGGAATAACTCCATGATGCCGTAAGAAGTTTTTGTGTCCAGGTTACCGGTAGGTTCGTCGGCAAGTATAATACTGGGGTTGTTTACCAGTGCACGGGCAATGGCTACGCGCTGGCGCTGTCCGCCGGAAAGCTCATTTGGTTTGTGTTTTGCACGGTCTGCCAGACCAACACTTTCCAGGGTGGCGTAGGCTTTTTCTTCGCGCTGGCGTGAATTGTAACCGGCATAGATCAGCGGCAGGGTTACATTTTCCAGGGCTGTCTGGCGGGGCAGCAGGTTAAAGGTCTGAAAGACAAAGCCTATTTCTTTATTTCTGATTTCGGCAAGGGAACTTTCGCTCAGGGAGCTTACATCGTGGCCGTTAAGTATATACTGACCGCTGGTGGGGGTATCCAGGCAGCCTATAATGTTCATGAAGGTAGATTTTCCGCTGCCGGAAGGTCCCATGAAAGCTACGTATTCCCCACGCATTACCTCAATGGAAATAGATTTTAATGCTTTCACTGTCTCGGTACCCATGCGGTATACCTTCGAAATATCACGGGTACGAATTACTTCTTTCATTTTGACTGGATTCTTTGAACACAAAAAAACCTTCTATAGTAACATATAAAAGGTCTTAACGAATTAAGCAGGAAAAGAAGGCTTTATCAAGATATTTTTGATAAAAGGGAGTTTGGAAGGATTGCAGGTAAATACGTTTTATTTAACCGTAATTCTTCTGTTAGTTTAAGTTAGAGGCACATAAGTGCTTCAGATATGGATTTACTTTCTTTCCCTTAAGGTAATCAATGCGCATGACCCGCCCTGTAATAGGCTCATACCATAGTTCTACAAAATCATTTTCAATTCTGTATAGCGATATTTCCAGCTGAAAAAATTCAGATTTGGAAACGTATACGCCCTTGCTGAGAATAAGCTTGGCTTTCTCATCAAGGCTAAGTTTATCAAAATCTATAGGCTTCATATTGAGCTTCGTTTGGGTAGTACAAAAAATTGCATTTTAGTGATCTTGATAGACCTCTATCGCATGCAGAACCAAAAATGGTTTACCTTTTTCTACGCAAACCTTAAAGCAAGGTTAGCTAAACAGTCTCTATATATCGAAAATGATTGGCAGGCTAATCTTAAGCCCTTGAGGATCATTCTTATTATCGGGCATATGGAGTCCCGCTGAAGCTATAGTAAAATCCTCCCGGCGATCCATTCATTTTGGGATAACAGGAAGGATTCATGTTGGTATCTATGTAGTAATCCAGCTTTTCCGCCAGCGAAGTCCCTACCAGTTTTGCTGGCTTTCGATTTCGGCCTGCCGCTTGTTAAATTCTTCCCTGAAGTTCGTAAACCGGTCAGCCGGAGAGATGGTGCTTAGGGTTTCTACTGTTTCCCGGGCATAATCATCCAGGCCAATGTTAAGGCTTTGCAGGGCATAGGCTTCCAGCAGCGTAAGGGAATAACTGTTCAGTAAAAGTGATCTGCGCAGCAGGGCATAAGCTTCTTCGGGCTGCTTTTGCGTATTGAGCAGATGCACCGATCTCAATATAGCACCCTCCTCGAAGGGAGATGCTTCTGTAACCTGCCTTAGCAATTGAAGTGCTGCTGTAGCATTACCATTGGCTAACTCGCGGCTGGCCTGCAGCTGTAGTTCATGCAGGGGATGGGCGGTTGCGCTACTTTCGGCCAGGGCACCGCTCACGCCCAGCTGATACCGCAGCCGGAGCGCTATAATTCTTTGCTGTTGTACTTCACTGAGCTGTGGCTGCAGCTCCTGCAGGCGGCCCAGATAGGCCTGTGCCTGCGCCCGGTCTCCTGCACGTAAATGAGTTTCTGCCAGGTGTATCAGGGCATCTGCACGGGCAGGAGCAGCGCTTATGGCATTCAGCAGGGCATTTGTTTCTGCTTCTATCAGGGCGCCGGGGCGCAGGTGCAGGCGTAAGGATGCTATTTGCTCCTGTTGTGGCAGTTCCTCCAGCGGCGTGTTGCTCATGGCCAGCAGGGCAAGGTTTTTACGCTGCTGCAGTGGGGCTGGCAAGGTACTGTCTGCAAGACTTACCCATATTTCTGAGGCAGCTTCGGCTTGCCCGCTTTCTGCAAGGGCTATGCCTCTGTAGAAGCCTGCAGTTGCATCGCCTCGCATATGTGCCTGTTCAAACCAATCGGCTGCCAGTTTTGGTGCACCCTGCTCCAGTGCCCACTGGCCCAGTACTTTATAGTAGGTAATGTTGTTGAACTGGCTGCGGTCTGCCAGGTCCTGCATCACGGCAAATGCGTTGTAATAGTCCGGGAGCTGGTACAGCAGCAGCGCATAGGCCATTCCCCACTGTTCTTCCAGCGCAGAAAGCTGTGCTCTTTTGTATCCATCTCCCACCAGCCGCACCAGGCTGGTATCGGCTGCCGGAGCCTGTAGGGCATAGTTAAGCAGATACAGCGGAATGGTAGCGGAACTGTCGCTGCCAAGCACCTGCCTGGGTGACTGAAGCTCCCGCAGGCGATAACCCTGCCTGTTGGCCATGGCCAGCATGTTGTTGTGCAGGGCAAGGTTGTTAGGGGTGTTCCAGGTAAGCAAACTATCTGGAGAGAGCTGAATTCCTTTTTGTGCCAGCACAGCCAGCATGTTTGCCAGGGCAACTTCTTCGCTTTCACTATCAGCGGAAGCAGCCTGCAAATAATAAAAGGCAGAGTCAGTCAGCTGGGTATTTCCATAATACAGGCCCAGATTATTGTAGAGCGGGCCTGCAAGCTGGAACTGCTGAACGCCCTGGCGAAGTGTGAATAAGGCTTCGAAAAACAGCCCCTGCTCCCGGTACAAATTAGCCAGGTTTGCAAAGGCATAGGGCGTGGGTTGCCGCTCTGTGGCTTCTTTCAGGAATATAATGGCAGGTTTAGGACTATTGGCACCCAGCGCCAGGGTAGCAAGCGCATAATTAGAGCGATGGTTGCGCACCTGGTACTGGCTGCCAAGCCGGTAGTAGTTTTGTGAAGCGATTAGGTCGTTTTGGGCAGCATACAAATCTCCGATGGCATTGTAATAACCTGCTATGGGCTGAAAGTAAGCATAGTTGCCTCTGACGGCATACAATCCAATGATGATGATGATGCCGGCCAGCCTTGCGCTAAACAGAGGCATGTACTGCGGGCGGTACAGCACGCGGTACACCCGCTGGTTTTGGCGTAAGAGCGCATAAAAATTGGCAATAATGTACAGGAGCATGGCAACCCCCATGCCGATGTGGGAATAAAGAATGGCATCTTCAAGGGCATCGATCAGCGGATCATTAGCGGTTGCCGATGCATAGGCCAGTGTGCTTAAGGTAATCATGGCCAGAGCCACATAAAGCATTAATCCATAGGGCTCGGTCTGCAGCACCGCAGCCAGCGTTTCGCGGCGCAGGCGCAGGGTCCACAGGCCGGTAATAATACTGATCAGCAGCACCCAGTACGGACCTACGTAGTAAATGCCCAGGTCCAGGTACTGTCGTTCCGTTAGGTAATACAGGATCAGGTTCAGCAGGTAAAGCACTGAGGCAATCATAAAGTGCCTGAAGCTACCCCTGCTGTCTGGGGTCGCCGTGGCAGTTACCAGGTAGAGAATGCCTGTGATGATCTCCGGTCCCACTAAAATCATCAGCAGTAAAGAAAGACCCAGCCAGGCAGGCAGGCCATAGCTTACTACATACAGCACCGGATTTGGCACTGTTGCCCCATAGCCAAAAACCAAAGCCAGTAGAGCAATGATAGCGGTAAAAGCCAGCAGCCTGGTCAGGAAGGAGGTGTGGGTGCGTATTGCCTGAAAATAGTATGAGAGCGGTAGCAGCAGAATAAAAACAACAGCGGTGGGTGTATTGTCAAACCGGCCCCAAACGCCCAGCTGCTCCAGGCGCAGGAGCACCACTACGCCGCATAGAGCAGTAACCCCCACAAGGTACCACAGCCGGCTAAAAGTGGTAAGGCAAGCCAGAATTACCGCAAGGCCCAACAGGAAAAAAAAGAGGCTGATGGCTGCTGCGGTGGTATTGATCTGCAGCGGACCACCCCAGTAGGTCTGTTTCACCACATAGGTGTCCATCAGTACCTGTACATGTTGCAGCGGATGCTGCCAGGCCGGCAGCGGTACCTGTACCTGTTCCAGAACAGGTGTCAGGAGCCACTGAACTACAAAATCGGTCCCGTAAATAAGTGAGACTACAAAATAAATAATGCTGCCGGCCAGCAAAACCAACAGCATGATGAATAATATCCGGTATGGCTTCTGCCAGTTATTCCAGAAAGCAAATTGAAGCATAGTAGGAGCTTATTCCAGTACTTTGGGTACCCTGAAGTAATCAGCGGCTTTATTTGGAGCATTTTTCAGGCCACGCTCCTGAGAGAGTGGTTCCAGGGGAACATCATCACGCAGTACATTCACCTCGACAGACATATGGGTAAGGGGTTCAACACCATCTGTATCCACCTCGTTGAGCTGCTCCACCCAGGTCAGAATATTGCTCATATCAGCCATCATGGCTTCGGCGCCGGCTTCCTCAAATTCCAGCCGTGCCAGGTGCGCAATTTTCTGCAGGGTTTCTTTGTCTATCTTCATCCCGGTTGTACTTTTTCAGTTCCTGGTCAATAATTTGGTATACCTGTTGCTGCAGAGCAGGTAAGTCTGCAATGCTCATTCCTTTGGTTTCAATGGGCTGATGCACCACCATTCTCACGGTTTGAGGATAGAGCAGGTAGGTTTTATCATCAGGTAAAATTAGCCAATTGTATGGAAATGTGACAGGCAGCACCGGGATTTGTTTTTCTATGGCCACCCGAAAGGGGCCCTCCTTAAAGCGTGCCATCCGGGGTGGGCAATCGCTTTGCACCCCACCTTCCGGGAACATGATCAGGCTCATGCCGCGATCAACGGCCAGCATTGATTTTTGCAGGGCACGGTAGCGGTCTTTCAGCGAGCTGCGGTCTACAGTAATATGTAGTTTGCGGAACATATACCCAAATAGCGGCAATTTGCCCAGGGAGCTCTTGCCTACAAAAAGAGCATTGATGGGCAGAAAGCCCATGGTTACAATATCCAGAATGGAAAAGTGATTAGAGCATACCACATACTGCCGCCGGCGTTTGGGCCGGTAGTGGTAAAGGATGTTCCAGGGCACAAAACTAAAGCCCAGGAAAAAGGCAGCCCAAATGTGGTGCACAATATATAAATAGCGCTGCAGGGGCCTTATCCAGATCATGAGCATGAAAAAGGGCAGCATAAGCAGGAATCCCAGCCCAAACATAAAGAGGGAATAGGTAGAGTAGATTCTGTGCAGCACCTTTCTGATCATCCTTAAAATTACAATTAGTATGCTTGCATACCAAAGAGAAAGCGAGGGAAATATTACCCTCGCTTTGTTTGTTATAATTGAAGCCAGTGCCGTATTAAAAGCGGTAGTAGACGAAGATAGCAGAGGCGGGTCTGACATTAACATCGAAGCCCCACCTATTAGCCGAGTTATCTATATTTTCATAGGTTTGCTTGCGCTGATGCCTGTTTTGCCCAAAGTAGGTACTTATATTGGCGAATGCTTCTGTAGATACATAGAATCTGGGTGTAATGTTATAGGCTAGTCCAAGAAATGGCCTTAAGCCTGCTCCTGCATTATAAGTACTATTTGATACTTCTACAGACGTATTGTTATCCTCAGAAATTTGAGTTGATGTTGAATAGTTGTAATTCAAAGATAAATCGCCTCCATATAAGATATGCCATTTTTTTAACAGGGGATTTCTATGCTCAATGCCCACTGATGGAGATATTGAGAGGTAGGTACTAGAAGTTTTGAAATTACCGTTACGCGTATAGGCATTATCATGATGACTACCGGTTAAGCCAAGCCCGTACCGCATCCACTTGTTTTCACCTGTGCGTTTTTTTAGCATCAGCTCCACTGGCGATCCGCTGGATTCAAAGATGTTATCAAAAATAATCTGGGTACTGAAGCCGATTTCACGCTTTAGCGAATCAGTTTGTGCAACAGAAGGATTGGCATACAGCAGTGCCAGCAGCACAATAAGAATTACTTTTCTCATAGGGTTAAAATTATTTGGTTGAATTTTAATTCCTGAGAAAGAGCAAGAATTGAGCCTGATACTGTTGTGTAATGTTAAATGGAGTTAAAATAGGTTAATTTGCTGCAGATTTCTTCTTTTTTCTCCTTTTATCCCACCAGACATAAGCAGCAAAGAGTACAATACTGATCACAGAGGCCCAGATCAGGCCTGATTTAAGCCGTTCATTATTCTCGCCGAGCCAGGCTACAAAAATAGTAAGGGGCGTAATCCCGATAAGCGTAGCACCAATAAAACGCCAGTAGCCCATGCGCAGCATACCTCCTACAAAAGAAATAGCATCGTTCGACAGGAAAGGAGCCATGCGGGTTACGATCACAGCCCCAAAGCCATAGTCTGCAATGAAACTTTCTACCTGTTTTTCGCCTTTTGGCCCTAAAATTTTTTCCACCACGGGCGGGCCCAGGTAAGCACCCAGGAAATAGCCTACACTGGAGGCACAAAACACTGCTGCTAAAATAATAAGAGAGCCAAAAATGGGCCCGTAGGCCAGCACCGAAACTACCATGAGCAGGGGGGTTGGAATTACCAGCAGGAACATCTGGGCGACCATGGCAATAATGATGACGACAGGCCCCAGCATTCCGAATTGCCCCACCCAGTTCTTAATACGCTGCTCATCATCACTGGTTAATACTGACCAGGCTTCTGAAAAAAAATCCTGTACACCAGGAATCAGAAAATAAGAGAGCACCAGTGCCAGTACAATACCGATAGAAATATAAAGGGGCGCTTTACTTTTTTTTACCGAATGTATCTCGGGATCATTGAACACGCCCTCCTCTTTTTGTGGATTATTGAGGGGGGCTTTGGATGTTTCTGAAATAGGAGTATTTGTCTTTTTCATATCTCAGACTCCTTTACGACAATCAGGCTGTTTTGGTTAATGCAAGTGGAGTTCCAGAGCGGGAGAGCCTGTTTTTTTGTAGCAGGAGGCATAAATAGGGGAGGATCATTAGCAACAGACTGGATAAAATAGCCAGTGGAACTCTACAATCAGCTGCTTTCCTGGAGAAGATCTACCGGAACAACCAGAATACTGCTTATATTAAATGGTTTTTTAATGTGCAATTCAGCTTATGATAAAAAAATATGGCAGTGCCGGCTTTTTGGCAATTCTGATAGGCTCTATGCTTTTTGCAAATTGCGCTTCTCCCGGCACTGAAACAGACCTTGTGGAGAGTGCTTCAGCAGCAGACCATAGCGGCTGGCGTACTTATGCCGGTACCAAAGCTGGCAACCGCTACTCCTCCAATGAGCAGATCAATACCCAAAATGTTGCCCAGCTGGAGGTGGCCTGGCGCTACAGCACCGGCGATAAAGATCCCGATGATCATTCACAGATACAGTGCAATCCTATCATGGTGGATGGCGTGCTGTATGGTACTTCACCCTTTTTAATGCTCTTTGCGCTGGATGCTGCCACAGGACAGGAAAAGTGGCTGTTCGATCCTGCAGAGGCACAGGCGAATACGGATGATGAGATGGCGTGGTTTCATCAGATTAACCGGGGGGTGGTGTACTGGGAAGGTGAGAACGGTACAGACAAACGCATCCTGTACAGCGTTGGCGCCAGGCTCTTTGCCATAAATGCCGAAGATGGCTCACTGGTAAGCAGTTTTGGCAATGGAGGTTCCATTGATCTGACCCGGGGCCTTGATCGGGAAGGAACAGAGGATGCCTACATAGCCGGCACAACACCCGGCGTAATCTACAAAGACCTGCTCATCATGGGCATGCGTGTTACCGAGGACGGCGATGCTGCCCCCGGCCATATCCGTGCTTTTGATGTGCGTACAGGGGAGCGCCGCTGGATTTTCCATACCATTCCCCACCCCGGCGAAAAGGGATATGAGACCTGGGAAGATCCCGAAGCCTGGCAGAAAATAGGCGGTGCCAACAGCTGGGCCGGTATGTCGCTCGATGAGCAGCGGGGTGTTGTGTACGTACCTACCGGCACTGCCGGCCCCGATTTTTACGGCGGGGTGCGCAAGGGCCAGAATCTCTTTGCCAACAGCCTGCTTGCCCTCGATGCCGCCACCGGCAATTATATCTGGCACTACCAGGTAATCCACCACGACCTCTGGGATCGCGATCTGCCGGCAAACCCTAACCTGGTGACCATTAAAAAGGATGGAGAAAGGATTGATGCAGTTGCTCAGATCACCAAGCACGGCTATGTGTTTATGTTCGATCGGATAACTGGCGAACCTATTTTTCCCATAGAAGAGAAACCGGTACCAACAGAAGGATTGCCAGGTGAAAAGGTTTGGCCTACCCAGCCAATCCCTACTCTGCCGGAGCCTTTTGCCCGGCATAAATTTGATGAAGAGGATGTAGCAAACTTAAACCCTGAATCACACCAGTACCTGCTTGAAAAGTATCGACAGGTAAAGCATAAGGGAATGTTTGTACCGCCCAGCAAGGAAGGCGCCTGGATATTTCCCGGCTATGATGGCGGTGGCGAATGGGGAGGGGCTGCTGTTGATGCCGAAACAGGAATCATGTACGTAAACAGCAGTGAAATGCCCTGGATCCTCACCATGATCGATGTGCCGAAGGATGCCGGTAAGGACCTGTCGCTGAAAGGCATTGGCAGATCGGTGTACAACAAATACTGTATCTCCTGCCATGGACCTGAATTGAAGGGAAATGGTCCGTCTTACCCCACGCTGGTAGCACTGAACCAGCGGATGAGTGAAACACAGGTGGAGCAAATTATCCATAACGGCCGTAACATGATGCCTTCCTTCAAGCAAATACCGGACAACGAAATCACTGCCCTGCTAGCCTTTTTGATGGATGCAGAGGAAAAGGAAGCAACGGCAAAGCTGGAGACTAATACAGCAGAAGTTGACGGTGCCGAGGAGCATAACCTGGCAGGACCCAGGAGTATTCTGGAAGATATCCCTTATGTATCCACAGGCTATATCCGCTTTCTGGATGAAGAAGGCTATCCAGGCATTACACCACCCTGGGGCACCCTTAATGCAATAGACCTGAACAGTGGTAAACTCCTCTGGAAGGTGCCTCTGGGAGAGTATAAAGAGCTTACGAAGCAGGGAATACCGCCCACAGGTACCGAGAACTATGGAGGCCCACTGGTCACCAAAGGCGGTTTGGTATTTATTGCGGCCACCAAAGATTCAAAGATCAGGGCTTTCGATAAAAATAGTGGTAAAGTATTATGGGAAGCAAAGCTACCCGTACCCGCTTACGCCACCCCTGCCACCTACAGCCTTAACGGCAAACAGTACGTGGTAATCGCATGCGGCGGGGGCAAAATCGGCAGCCCCTCCGGCGATGAGTACATTGCCTTTGCACTGCCTGATGAGGTGTTGGGAGGGAATTGATATAAATAAAAAAGCCCCACCATCACTGGCGGGGCTTTTTTATTTATTCTTTAATAATCTCGTAGTCAACGTACTCTCCTCCCTGGTCCGACTTTGGCTTTTCTTTCTTCTGCTGTTGCTGCTGCTTTTCTTCTGCAGTTACATATTCAATTACCACATCGCCTTCCCTGCGTTGGGGGCGCTGCTGGTGTTGCATGTGCTGCATCATTTGCTTCCAGAGCTTGCGCTGTTGTAACAGTACCAGGAAGGCACGGAACAAAAAGCGTAAAAACAGGAAAAGCAGATAGCAGAGAAATAATATAAACAGAGTCTTCATAGTACCTTATTAACCTACTTACTGAGGTATAAGTTTCTTTCAGAATAAATCTGTAAGAAGTAATCATCCATCAGATCGTCGATAAAGTAGATGGCTTCACCCGTTGATTTCATCTCCGGCCCCAGCTCCTTGTTTACATTCGGGAACTTGTTGAAGGAGAATACCGGCACCTTGATGGCATAGCCTTTTTTGTATGGTGCATACTCAAAGTCAGTTACTTTGGCTTTGCCCAGCATTACCTTGGTAGCCCAGTTTACATAAGGCTGGCGGTAGGCTTTGCAAATGAAAGGCACTGTACGGCTGGCACGCGGATTGGCCTCAATAATATATACCTTGTCGTCTTTAATGGCAAACTGAATATTGATCAGGCCTACTGTTTTCAAGGCCAGTGCGATCTTTTTGGTATACATTTCAATTTGCTGCATCACAAAGTCGCCCAGGTTGTAAGGAGGTAATACCGCATAGGAGTCGCCACTGTGAATACCGGCAGGCTCAATGTGCTGCATCACACCGATGATCATTACATTTTCACCATCGCAGATGGCATCGGCCTCGGCCTCGATGGCGCCTTCCAGGAAGTGGTCGAGCAGTACCTTGTTGCCGGGAATATCGCGCAGCAGGTCAATCACATGCTTCTCCAGCTCCCGCTCGTTGATCACAATTTTCATGCGCTGACCACCGAGTACATAAGAAGGGCGCACCAGCAGCGGGAAATTAAGCTTCTTGCTTAGTTCCACGGCCTGCTCGGCATCTTCAATCACCCCAAATTCAGGGTAGGGAATATTATTTTCCTTCAGCAGGGTGGAGAAAGAGCCGCGGTCTTCGGCAAGGTCCAGGGCCTCGTAGGTGGTACCTAAAATTTTAATGCCGTAGCGTTCCAGCTTCTCAGCAATCTTCAGGGCTGTCTGGCCACCCAGCTGCACAATAACACCCTCGGGCTGTTCGTGCAGAATAATGTCATAAATATTTTCCCAGAATACCGGCTCAAAGTACAGCTTGTCGGAGATATCCGGGTCGGTACTAACGGTTTCGGGATTACAGTTGATCATGATGGTTTCGTAGCCACACTCATTGGCGGCCAGTACACCATGCACACAGCTGTAGTCAAATTCAATACCCTGGCCAATGCGGTTAGGACCGCTGCCCAGGATCACCACCTTCTTGCGGTCGGAGCGAATACTTTCGTTCTCTTCCTCAAAGGTGCTGTAGAAGTAAGGGGTTTTCGCTTCGAACTCGGCAGAGCAGGTGTCCACCATTTTGTACACACGCTTAATACCCATCTCAAGGCGCTTATTGTGCACTTCGCTTTCCAGGCAACGCAGCAGGTGCGCTATCTGCCGGTCGGCATAGCCCCGGCTCTTGGCCTCCTTCATGAGCGGAGCGGGGAGGGTTGCCAGCGAGTATTTCTCAATTTCACGCTCCAGCGCAATCATCTCCTCAATCTGGTTCAGAAACCACCTGTCAATTTTGGTAAGCTCCAGAATGGTGCGCATGGGAATGCCCAGCTTAAAGGCATCGTAAATATGGAAAAGGCGGTTCCAGCTTGGGTTCTTCAGGCTATGCAGAATTACTTCCTGGTTGGTTACCTCTTTGCCATCGGCCCCAAGACCATTGCGTTTAATTTCCAGGCTCTGACAGGCTTTTTGTAGCGCCTCCTGAAAATTGCGGCCAATGCCCATCACCTCACCTACGGATTTCATTTGCAGGCCCAGGTATTTGTTGGCACCTTCAAATTTATCGAAGTTCCAGCGTGGTATTTTCACGATCACATAGTCCAGAGCCGGCTCAAAGTAAGCCGAGGTGGTTTTGGTGATCGGGTTTTTCAGCTCATCAAGGTTATAACCAATGGCCAGTTTGGCGGCAATTTTGGCAATGGAGTAACCAGTTGCCTTAGAGGCCAGTGCCGAAGAGCGGCTTACGCGCGGGTTAATCTCGATGCCAATGATGCTGTCGTCCTCGGGGTTAACGGCAAACTGTACGTTACAGCCACCGGCAAACTGCCCAATGCCATTCATCATTTTGATGGCCAGGTTACGCATGTTCTGGTAAACCGTATCTGGCAGGGTTTGGGCAGGCGCTACGGTAATGGAGTCGCCGGTGTGTACGCCCATGGGGTCAAAGTTCTCAATGGAGCAGATGATGATCACATTGCCCACGCTGTCGCGCAGCAGCTCCAGTTCGTATTCTTTCCAGCCCATGATGCTCTGCTCTACCAGTACCTCGTGAATAGGAGAGGCATGCAGGCCAGCTGTAAGGGCTTTATCGAAATCTTCGGGTTTTTCCACAAAACCGCCTCCTGATCCCCCAAGGGTGTAAGAGGGGCGGATCACCAGCGGAAAACCAATTTCCTGGGCAATTTCCTTACCCTGCAGAAAAGAGGTAGCTGTTGCACCCTGGCAAACGCCAACGTTCAGCTCTATCATTTTCTTGCGGAATTTCTCGCGGTCTTCAGTGGTTTCAATGGCGTTGATGTCAACACCGATAATGCGGATACCAAATTTTTCCCAGATCCCGGCTTTATCACAATCAATAGCCAGGTTCAGGGCTGTTTGTCCACCCATGGTGGGTAGTACGGCATCTATCTGCGGATGATCTTTCAGGATCTTGATGATCGACTTTTTCTCCAGCGGCAGCAGGTACACATGGTCTGCTGTTACAGGGTCGGTCATAATGGTGGCGGGGTTGGAGTTAATGAGAATTACCTCAATACCCTCCTCTCGTAAGGATCGTGCTGCCTGGCTGCCCGAATAATCGAACTCACAAGCTTGCCCGATGACGATTGGTCCGCTCCCGATGATGAGAACTGACTTGATTGATTGGTCTTTTGGCATGTAGCGCTGAAATATTCGGGGGACAAAGTTAGCCACAAAGGGGGAGGATTCAAAACCATATCTTACTTTGATGCAAGCTTCTGTATTTTCTTACATACCAGCCTAAAATAAAGGCTTTGGCTTTATGTTTGTAACGTATGCTGCAACGTTACTATAGTAGCGGGAAATAAAAAAGAAGCAAAAGCAGCAGGAGGTGCTAATGTTCTAATAATGAGCGCTTCCCAACATGTTTCCTTCTATCAACGTATAGTAAAGTAAAATTAACTTTGGTATAAAGTTTGATTAATCATTTATAGTAGATAATTTAATTGCCATATAGGAGGAATACATAATGAACTTAAATATAGATAAACTCATAGATCAAATAAAAGACCTGCTCTCTTCATTGCAGGAGAAGCTTAGTCCTAAGCCGGAACTTGTGCCGGTTCCCGTGCGGAACCGACAGGGGCAACAAGCCCCTTTTCCGCGCAACTAAGTTTGATATTTAATAATATAGCCGCTAGATAAGCGGCTTTTTTTTTGCATTGGCCAAGGGTGGCTTCCGCTTAAAACAGCTACTGCTCAGCACAATTGAGTCTTGATTCACTGGAGTACACCAGCAGGCTTTCCTGCAAGCCGGTGCTTTATACCAGCACCAGATCAGCATCTGTAAAAGCATACATTACCTGGTCTATTATCCTGCCTTCCTTGATAGCGCTTCTTTTAAGAATGCCTTCCCGCTGGTAACCGGCTTTTTCCAGTGCTCTTACAGAGCCCCCATTATGAATAAAAGGCAGGGCGTAAATTCTGCTAAGCGATAATGCCGGAATTGCCCAGCCTGTCAGTTCTTTGATGGCAACCGTAATGATTCCCTGTCCCCAAAAAGATTCCCCCAGCCAGTAGCCCAGCTCTGCTGATACCCGTTCTACATCCTGCTGTAATTCCAGACCTATGCCGCCCACGGCTTCGCCCTTTACATCTATGGCAAACTGGCTAAAGGCTTGCTGTTTTCCGGCATGCTGCAGCCACCAGTCGGCATCTGCTGCTGTGTAAGGGTGTGGAAAGCGATCGCGCAGGTTCTGCCAGATCTTATAGTTATTGGCATGCTTTAGCAGTGCTTCCTTGTCCGAAGCCTGCCAGGGGCGCAGGGTGCAATTGTGGCAGCTGATGATCATGCTGTTGCAGTTTAAGCTGTAAAATAATAGATGCATGGCTAAATGTAAAGCTATTGAGGAGGGACAGCTTAGTCTCCGGCCGACTAATACAGCCTGCTGGCAACACCTGCTGCTTTCCGGGGTTAATCCTATAGAAGCAACAGCACAGTCATGCCGGATATAAATGAATTATTTGGTCTGGATACAGATCTTAGTACCATCATCACCTTTGCCATCAGGGCAGTAGTAGTTTTTGCCATTTCAGTCCTGTATGTGCGCCTGGGTGGTAAGCGCATCTTCAACAAAAACTCTGCATTCGATATTGTAGCTGCCATTATGCTGGGTTCCATCCTAAGCAGGGCTATTACAGACTCTGCCCCTTTTATACCAACACTGGTGGCCGGTGCCATACTGGTTATTACCCATCGCTCGCTGGCATATGTATCTTACCGAAGCGATTGGTTCGGAGACTGGATCAAAGGTGTGAGCAGAACCCTGGTGAAAGATGGTAAGCTGTTGGAGGATAATATGCGAAAAAGCCATATTACCGAACAGGATTTAATGGCTGCTGCCCGAACACAATCCAGCCTGGATTCACTGGACGATATAAAAGAGGCTTATCTGGAAAGAAGTGGCGAGATTAGCATTCTGCCAAAAAAGAAGGATTAAGTAGCGTTTTCGGCTTTTTGCTTTTACAGATCTGTGGCTGCTTCAGGTTGTCAGCATGGCCATTTGGCCTGCACCCTGCTAAAAAATTTTGGAGCAGGCTGTAACATTTCTGCCAAGCTTGTATCAAAGCAGAAAAAAGTCCATGAAAAAGTTTATCCTTACACTCAGCCTTCTATTTGTTACCGCATTTGCCTTAGCTCAATCTCACCAGGCCATCAGAGTTGAAAAAACAGGCACGACGGGAGATCCGGTTTTATTTTTGCCTGGCTTTACCTCACCGGGATCAGTCTGGAAAGAAACAATCAGAAATCTGGAGGTTGAAAAACAGAGCTATCTTATTTCTTATGCAGGTTTTAACGGCATACTGCCCATTGATACCCCCTGGTATGCCAGCATCCGGAAAGAGCTGCTGCAGTATATTGAAAAGGAAAATCTAACCAATTTAAGCATTGTAGGGCACAGTATGGGCGGCAACCTGGCCGTAGATATTGCCGCAGCAGTACCTGGTAGAGTAAAAAAGCTGATCCTGGTAGATGCCATTCCCTGTATGCGGGAGCTGATGATGCCCGGGGTTGCTGCTTCCCAGATACAGCACAACAGTCCGTACAACCAGCAGATGCTCAGGATGTCTGATGAGGACCTGCGCAAAACTGCCATCATGATGGCAAATAACATGACCAACCGGCAGGATAGAATCGATACGCTGGTACAGTGGTCTATGGAGGCCGATCGCAAAACCTTTGTTTTGGGGTATACCGACCTGCTGAAGCTTGATTTACGGGAAGCGCTGAAGCAGGTGAAGGCCCAAACTCTGATCCTGGGTGCCACCTTCCCTGATGCCGGGCTGGTTCTGGAGAACTTTGAGAAGCAGTATGCCAATCTGCCACTCAAAACCATTGCCCTGGCCACAGACAGCAAACATTTTATCATGTTCGACCAGCCGGAATGGTTCTTTGAAAAAGTTAATACCTTTCTGGCGAAATGAGTGCTTCTGCAACTTTAATGCCCCTATTTGAATCCCTGCACCGGCAGTACCAGCCCGCGGTGCTGCAAATGTGCCTTGGCTATATGAAAGGAGACCGGGATCTGGCAAAAGATCTTGCGCAGGAGGTATTCATCAACATCTGGAATGCGCTTTCAAAATTCAAGGGAGAATCTTCCTACAAGACCTGGATTTACCGCATTACGGTAAACACTTGCCTGCTGCACATCAGGAATCACAAGGCAAAAACAACAGTTTCGCTGCTGGATGCTCCTCATACTGTTAGTGTGGAAGCTGCTGAAAAGGAGGAGGAGAATTATCAGGAGCTGTACCAGGCTATCGGCAAATTATCGGAGCTGGACCGGCTCATTATTATGATGGTACTGGAGGAGCTTGGGTATGATGAGATCTCCGGCATTGTGGGGATTAACCCCGTAAACCTCCGGGTTAAAATACACCGGATAAAGAAAAGACTCAGAGAATTCATTGAAAAAGAACAAGCACATGGATGAGCTTAAAAATAAATGGAAGAAGGCCCGTGAATCGGCTGCGCTTCCGCCACAAAATATAGAAGCATTGGTTGCTTCTGCCCGGCAGAAAAAAAAGAACAATCTCTATTTTCACTATGGAAATATTATTATCCTGTCAATCACGCTGGTGGGTATTTCCCTGTTTTTTTATTACGTAGCGCCTTTCAGAGAGCTGCTTAGCAGAACAGGCGTTGCCCTGATGGTGGGTGGTTTAATCATCAGAATTGTCATAGAAATTTTTAGTGTACTCAAGTCGAAAAAAATCCGGATGGTGAATGACGCTGCCAGCACTACCAGCGACACCCTGGAATTTTACAGATTCCGTAAAAAAATTCACGGTCCTGTTACCATCACCATTGTAGCTTTATACTGCCTGGGTTTTGTAATGCTGGGCCCGGAATTCAGCAGGTACATTGCACCGGAGTGGATAGTTTTAATGTATGGATCTTTTGTGCTGGGCGCCCTGCTGCTCATCTGGCAGATCAGGAAAGGAATACAAAAAGAAATGAGGATTCTCTTGGAATTGGCAGAGCTGCGGAAGGAAATGCAAAGCGGGATTTAGTTTTATCTAGGAGGCGACGCTACCTGTTAACTTTACCTGGCAGGCAGCGCCAGCCATGTTAAAACATCGTTATACTATATTTTTGGTTAAAGTCAGGTTTGCAGAACAAAAGTCGCTCTTTCACTGCGGCTGGTCTTCCATGCTGAAATTTCGGCAGGAGGCGGAACAGATGGTTTTGGTAATGCGGCAAAAGCATTATCTTACCTTTCGAAACCATCTGTCTTTTATGAATAGATTTATTTTCTGTCCCCTTATTCTGCTCTTATTTTTAAGTCTTGTGCTGCCGGTTTCTGCCCAGAGAAAAAAGCAGGCAGCGGCTCCCTTAATTTACGATACAGCCCTTTACAACGGACTGCAATGGCGCCACCTTGGACCCTACCGCGGGGGCCGCTCTGCAGCTGTAACGGGGGTGCCCGGCAAGCCTAACCTGTACTATTTTGGTGCTACAGGCGGTGGCGTATGGCGTACGCAGGATGGCGGCCAAAGCTGGAAAAACATTTCCGATGGTTATTTTGGTGGTTCCATTGGTGCCGTAACTGTTAGCGAATGGGATCCGAACGTGATCTATGTGGGCGGTGGTGAAAAAACCGTTCGGGGGAATGTATCTTACGGCTATGGCATGTGGAAATCTGTAGATGCCGGTAAAACCTGGAAAGCCATTGGCCTGAAGGATTCCCGCCACATTAGCCGGGTGCGGGTGCATCCTAAAAATCCCGATCTGGTGTATGCTGCCGTTATGGGCGATTTGTTTAAGCCCGGCCAGGAGCGTGGTGTATACCGCAGCAAAGATGGCGGCCAAAGCTGGGAGCGCATACTATTTGCCAACGAAAATGCCGGTGCAGTAGACCTGGTCATGGACCCGACCAACCCACGCGTGCTCTATGCCAGCACCTGGCGCATCAGGCGCACGCCTTATAGCCTCGAGAGTGGTGGCGAAGGCTCCGATCTCTGGAAGAGCACCGATGGCGGCGATACCTGGAAAAAAATATCTGAAAACAAAGGCCTGCCAGAAGGCACCCGCGGTATTATTGGTGTAACAGCTTCACCGGCACAGCCAGACCGGGTATGGGCGCTCATTGAGCATGCCGAGGGCGGCGTTTTCCGCTCCGACGATGGTGGCGAAACCTGGCAAAAGCTTAACGATGACAGAGCCCTGCGCCAGCGGGCCTGGTACTACAGCCGTATTTATGCCGATCCGCAAGATCCTGAAGTGGTGTATGTGCTTAATGTAGCTTACCATAAATCTACCGATGGTGGCAGAACCTATAAAGCATACGAATCGCCACACAGCGATCATCACGATCTGTGGATTGCTCCTGAAGATCCCAGCCGCATGATCATTGCCGACGATGGGGGCGCCCAGGTGAGCTTTGATGGCGGCGAAAACTGGAGCACCTACCACAACCAGCCAACCGCACAGTTTTACCGTATCGAAACCGACAACAGCTTTCCTTACCGCATCTACACTGCGCAGCAGGATAATACCACCATCCGTATTCCGCACCGTACCAATGGAGGTGCAATTGAGGAGCGCTACTGGGAAATTACCGCCGGCAGTGAAAGTGCCCACCTGGCCGTAGATCCCGAGAATAACAACATCGTGTATGGTGGCAGCTATGGAGGTTATTTGTCTCGCCTGAACCATGACACCCAGGAGGAGCATGCCATAAACGTATGGCCCGATAACCCCATGGGGCATGGAGCAGAAGGTATGAAGTACCGCTTTCAGTGGAACTTCCCCATCTTCTTTTCGCCGCACGAAAAAGATAAGCTTTATGCAGCTTCCAACCACCTGCACACTACCAGGGATGGTGGTAAAAGCTGGGAAACCATTAGCCCGGACCTGACCCGTAATGATACCAGCAAGCTTGGCCCTTCTGGTGGGCCAATTACCAAAGACAATACGGGTGTTGAGTACTACGGTACCATTTTCGCCGCTACTGAATCTCCATATGAAGCCGGTCTTATCTGGACTGGCTCTGATGATGGTCTGATCCACGTGAGCCGCGATGGGGGCAAAAGCTGGCAGAACGTAACGCCTAAAAATATGCCGGAGTGGATGATGATCAACAGCATAGATCCCGATCCCTTTGTGAAAGGCGGCGCTTATGTAGCTGGTACCCTGTACAAGGCGGGCGATTACCGCCCCTACCTCTACAAGACCAAAGATTATGGCAAAACCTGGACCAGGATCACCAATGGTATCGATCAGGGACACTTTACCCGTGTAGTCAGGGCTGATCCAAAGCGTCAGGGCCTGCTTTATGCGGGTACGGAAACAGCTATGTACATATCTTTTGATGATGGCAGCAGCTGGCAGCCTTTTCAGCAAAACCTGCCCATTGTGCCTATTACCGATCTGGCCGTTAAAAACGATAACCTGATTGCCGCGACACAGGGGCGCAGTCTGTGGATCATTGATGATCTTACGCCGCTGCACCAGCTTAGAGATAAGGTGAAAGCGAATGCTGCTTATTTGTACCAGCCCATGCCCAGCTACCGCATGGATGGTGGCCAGGCCCAAAATCCGCGCAATGCCGGCACCAACCATCCCGGTGGTGTAATGGTATACTACCACCTCAAAGAGCAGCCCGATACTGCCAGGGTGGTAAAGTTGGAGTTTCTGGAGCCAGATGGTACCCCTATCCGTACTTTTGCTACAAATGCAAAAGACAAGAAGCTGGAGCTGAACGACCTGAAAAAGGGCTTAAACCGCTTTGTGTGGGATATGCGTTACGAGGGTGCTAAAGATTTTGAGGGGATGGTGCTGTGGTGGGCAGGACTGCAGGGGCCAAAAGCTGTACCAGGCGAGTATAAGGTTCGCATGACGGTAGGCGAGCAAGTGCAGGAGCAGACTTTCCATATCCTGGCCGATCCCCGTATCAGTGCCAGCCCTGAAGACTTGCAGGCTCAGTTCGAATTCCTGAAATCAGTAACCGATAAAGTAACAGAATCGCATACTGCCATTGCTGATATTCGCAGCGTTCGCAAGCAGCTGGAGAGCCTGAAAACCCGCATAGGGGCCGACTCTGCCATGAAGGATGTGCTAGCGGCAGCCAAGTTGCTGGATAAGAAGATGACAGAGGTAGAACAGGCCCTGTACCAGACCAAAAACCGCAGTGGTCAGGATCCGCTCAACTACCCCATCAGGCTTACCAATAAGCTGGCGCACTTAAATTCGCTGTATGGCATGAGCGATGGCCGCCCGCCAAAGCAGGCCTATGCCTTTAAAGAAGAAGTAGTTGCTGCTATTGATGCTGAACTTGCAAAATGGCAACAGATCAAAACCCAGGAGCTTAGGGCTTTTAATGAGCTGGTTCGACAGAAACAGGTAGATGCCGTAAAGTTAAGCGAAAGAGTTAATCCATAAATTATTGATAGCATCTAATGAAGGCTCCATCCTGCAGAGGATGGAGCCTTTATATGCTGGGCTATTTTTTTGTTGATGCTTTATTTTAAAAGCCGGTAATTGCCCAGGTGATTAATAATGCAGCCATCCCTGCAGGAATACTGGTTGCAAGCCCGGTTTTGCGGGAGCGGAGCCAACCGCTAATGCCAATACTGGCAAGCAGCGAATAGGCGCCGGCCATAAAGCTAAGCATACCAACAACTCTGGCTGCCAGTAAACTACTTTCACTTACAGACAACGCCTCCGGATTGAGGTTAACAACCAGCATGATCAGAGCAATTACTGCAACAATAAAAGCAGATGCAGAAAAAGAAGCACCAGCAATAGCCCATCCGGCTGCCTTTTTGGGGCTGTTAACAAACAAGAGAGTTGCCAGAAAAGTAGCCGCAAAACCGCCCAGAAAAGCACTTACAAATGCAAGCTGACGGGCAATTTCTGCCAGGTATTCGGGGTTCAGGATAACCATTCCTTTTAATATAAGATCGGTTTCATGTATTTCACTATAATCTATAAAGAAAGACCAAATACATTTACAAAGGCAGTAATATTATTGCCCGCGCAAACAGGAGATACCGCAAAAGGAATACATATAAACATACATATACTATTCTCATGAAGAGTTTAAAGGGTTTGTGCTGCAAAGGGAATTATAGCTAAGGAACAGGCATACCAGCAACAACTTATAAGGCTGCTATTTTTCAGCTTGTGGAAACATTTCTAATTTTGTAGCTTTCCTGAGGCAGGCATACCAGGCTGGGTTCACTAATGTTAAAATGCAATTATCCCCTATTCCTGAATACTGGCAGGGGCGTTTTTTTCAAACTCCGAATAAATAGTTCGTTTTTCTGTGGGCCAGAATCTTATGATTTGTAGAAGCCCACTCCCATTATACTTATGAAGAGATTACAATACTACACGCTTATGCTGCTGCTTATCGGCAGTACAGCTGCTTACTCACAGAAGGGTAGGAGCACCAGGCGCCAGGAGGCTGCTACAGAAAAGCCAGTACACCTAAGGTCTGATACGTACCAGGCCCTGCAGTTTCGGGGTATTGGTCCGGCCGTTACCTCGGGGCGCATTTCAGATTTTGCGGTTCACCCACAAAACCCCGATGTGTACTATGTTGCTTCCTCTTCCGGAGGCGTCTGGAAAACGGAAAACCATGGCACCACCTATACCCCCATATTCGACCAGCAGGGAAGCTATTCCATCGGTTGTGTAAGCCTGGATCCTGCTAACCCCAGTACCGTTTGGGTAGGTACCGGCGAAAACAACAACCAGCGATCTGTTGGCTATGGCGATGGCGTGTACAAGAGTACCGACGGAGGTAAAAGCTGGACACACATGGGCCTAAAAAACTCCGAACATATTGCCAATATTATAGTAGACCCCAGTAACAGCAACATTGTATGGGTAGCGGCTTATGGCCCCGTCTGGAGCGATGGCGGTGAAAGAGGCGTCTATAAATCAACAGATGGAGGCCAGTCGTGGGCGCTGGTTAAATCTGTAAGCCCATACACAGGCTGCAACAACCTGATCATGGATCCCCGCGATCCGAATACGCTCTATGCTGCTTTTCATCAGCGTCAGCGCAAAGTGTTTACCTACATTGGCGGCGGTCCCGAATCGGCCCTTTACAAAACAACCGACGGAGGGCAAAGCTGGACAAAACTGGAGGGAGGCCTCCCGGGTGGAGACATCGGGCGTATTGGCATTGATGTATCGCCGGCAAACCCGGATGTGGTGTATGCCGTGGTAGAAGCACCGGACAACAAAGGAGGTATTTATCGTTCGGCAGACCGCGGGCGCAGCTGGGAGCGCCGCAGTGGTGTTTTTACCAGTGGCAACTATTACCAGGAGCTTAACTGCGATCCCGTTGATCCAGACCGTATCTTTATTACGGATACCTGGTACAAGGTAAGCGATGATGGCGGCAAAACTGTACGCAACCTGGGTGAGCTCAACAAGCACATCGATAACCACGCCATCTGGATAGATCCTAAAAATACAGATCACCTGCTGGTGGGCAGCGACGGCGGTATTTACGAAACCTGGGATTTTGCCAACACCTGGCACTTTAAGCAAAACCTGCCGGTCATACAGTTTTACAAAGTTTCTACTGATAATGCGGAGCCTTTCTACGGCATCCATGGCGGTACACAGGACAACCTGAGCCTGGGCGGCCCCAGCAGAACCACCAGTGTAAGTGGCATCACCAACGAAGACTGGTACATTACCTCTGTTGGCGATGGTTTCGAAACACAGGTAGATCCTACTGATCCCAATATTATTTATGCTCAAAGCCAGCATGGAGGATTGGTGCGCTTTGACCGCCGCAGCGGCGAATACCTCTTTATTAAACCAATAGAAGGAGAAGATGAACCAGCCCTGCGCTGGAACTGGGATGCACCGCTCCTGATCTCACAGCATCAGCCCACCCGGCTGTACATTGGCGCTAACAGGGTGTACCGCACCGACGACAGGGGAAACTCCTGGAGACCCATCAGCCCCGACCTTAGCCGTGACGTAGACAGGAACCGCCTGGAGGTAATGGGCCGGGTATGGAGCGTAGATGCCATTGCCAAAAATGCCTCTACAGATATCTGGGGACAAACCACCACCATTGCCGAGAGTACTTTAGACGAAAACCTGCTGTGGGTGGGTACTGATGATGGCCTGCTGCACCTTACCCGCGATGGCGGTCAGAACTGGACCAGGATCGACAATATTGCAGGCGCCCCCCGCCAGAGCTATGTGAACCAGGTAATTGCCTCGCAATTCGATAAAAATGTGGCCTATGTAGCTTTTAACTACCACCGTTATGGCGATTTTAAGCCTTACCTGTTTAAAACTACCGATGGAGGCAAAAGCTGGCGGGCACTACACGGCACACTGCCTGAGCGCGGCAATGTCTATACCATTGCCGAAGATCATGTAGATCCAAACCTGTTGTTCTGCGGCACCGAGTTTGGCGCTTTCTACTCCAAAAACGGTGGTGCAGACTGGGTGCAGCTAAAGTCAGGACTTCCTACCATTGCCGTGCGTGACATTGAAATACAGCGCCGGGAGAATGACCTGGTGCTGGGTACTTTTGGCCGTGGTTTTTACATACTGGATGATTACACGCCCCTGCGTACGCTGGATGCCGGCAGCTTTAACCAGGCGGCGGCCATCCTGCCTGTTAAGGATGCGCTATTGTATGTAGAACGTTTTCCGATTGGTTTACGCGATAAAGGACATTTGGGCAGCAGTTATTTTACAGCGCCTAATCCGGCTTTTGGAGCAGTATTTACCTACTATGTACGGGATGAACTGCAAACCATACGCCAGCAGCGCAGAGCCCGTGAAAAAGAAGCAATAGACAGGAAAGAGAGTGTTTATTACCCCAGCCAGGACAGCCTGCGGCTGGAAGCACAGCAACCGGAGCCATTCCTGCTGTTTACCATTACCGATGCAACGGGTGCCGTGGTACGCCAGATAAAGGCACCGGCTAAGAAAGGTTTACAGCGGATCAACTGGGATCTGCGCCACAATGTATCGGCACCAGTTACCAACCGTTATGTACCAGCGCCAGATGAGTTGTTCGGCTCCGAAGAAAAAGGGCAGCTGGCGGTGCCTGGCATATACAGTGTAGCCTTAAGCAAATACGAAAACGGGCAGCTAACAACACTGACCGAGCCTGTTTCCTTTACCATAAAAGCCTTGGATCAGGCAACCTTTCAGACGCAAAACTGGGATGAGTACAGGCAGTTTACTGAAAATATTGCCCGCCTGAACAGGGTAGTAAGCGCAGCAAGTAGTATACAGACAGAGCTTGCCCGTAACCTGAATTACATGCAGACGGCCGTTCTGGAAATGTCAGCTCCATCTACAGAAGCGCTAAAGCAGATCTATGATCTGCAACGGCGCCTGTACCAGGTTAAGATGGCATTGGTGGGAGATCAGGAGCTTGCCCGTCATCAGTTCGAAACCGCACCTTCCATCAGCGAGCGTGCCGGTGTGCTGCAATACAGTATGTGGACCACTACCTCGGCGCCGCCTGAAACCTACCGGGAATCTTACCGGATTGCTGCTCGGCAGCTGGGGCCCATGCTCACGCAGCTAAAGGAAATAGCCGATCAGTCTGCAGCACTGCAGCAACAGCTGGAAATTGCCGGAGCTCCCTATACCCCCGGCCGCTGGCCCGAATGGTCTGGTGAGTAAAAATAACAGGAGACAACAAAAAAGCGCTGCCATTATTTGGCAGCGCTTTTTTATGGTACAGTATTGAGTTTATTTTTTACGTATGTAAAGCCCTGTTATCCGTAGCGGCAAGGCAGGCTTCTTTGATGGCTTCGGTAAAGGTAGGGTGGGCGTGGCTCATGCGCGAAATGTCTTCGGCAGAAGCACGGAATTCCATGGCCACTACGGCCTCGGCTATCATGTCGGCAGCACGTGGGCCAATCATGTGTACACCCAGTACCTCGTCTGTTTCCTGATCGGCCAGCACCTTCACGAAACCATCGGTATCCATAGAAGCACGGGCACGGCCGGAGGCTTTAAAGGAGAAGCTGCCTGTTTTAAACTGGCGCCCCATTTCCTTCAGCTGCTCTTCGGTATAACCTACACCGGCAACCTCAGGCCAGGTATAAACAACACCCGGAATCAGGTTGTAGTTGATGTGCGGCTTTTGGCCAACTATGCTTTCCGCTACAAAAACACCTTCTTCTTCGGCTTTGTGGGCCAGCATAGCCCCTTTAATAACATCGCCTATGGCATAGATGCCCTCCACATTAGTACGCAGGTGGTCATCAATCTCCACACGACCACGATTGTCCAGCTGAACGCCGGCATTTTCCAGGCCAAGGCCTTTGGTATAAGGTGCGCGGCCTACAGATACCAGGCAGTAATCGCCGGTAATCTCTATTTGCTCACCTTTTTTGTTTTCGGCACGTACTACCACCTCGTTCCCCTTGCGTTCTACGCCGGTAACTTTGGTGTTTAGCTTAAAGTCGAAGCCATGCTGCTTTTTGAGCACCCGTTGCAGCTCTTTGCTAAGGGCACCATCCATACCCGGAATAATGCGGTCCAGAAACTCTACTACAGTTACCTTAGCGCCCAGGCGGCCATAAACAGAGCCCAACTCCATACCAATCACACCACCGCCAATTACAATCATGTGCTTAGGCACTTCCTGCAGTTCCAGGGCTTCGGTGCTGGTAATAATACGCTCTTTATCAAGCTGGATGAAAGGGAGTGCTGTAGGCTTAGAGCCCGTAGCAATAATGGTGTTTTTGGTCTGGAAGGTTTCTTCCTTGCCGTCGTCACCCGTTACCTTGATGGTGTTCTTGTCTACAAAAGAACCCATACCCGTCTTTACATCGATCTTGTTCTTCTTCATCAGGAAGTCGATGCCGGCTACAGTTTGCTTTACCACATTGCGCTTGCGCGTGATCATCTGAGGCAGGTTTACCTGCAGATCATTCAGCTCAATGCCATGTTCCTTAAAGGTATGGCTGGCGTTGTGGAAGTGCTCGGAAGAATCGAGCAGGGCTTTGCTGGGAATGCAGCCTACATTCAGACAGGTGCCGCCCAGCGATGTGTATTTTTCTACGATTGCGGTTTTGAGTCCCAGCTGTGCGCAGCGAATGGCTGCCACATACCCGCCAGGTCCCGAACCGATTACGGTTACATCGTATTGCATGGTTTAGTTTTTAGTAGTTAGTATGGGGTACATGACTTGTGTAAAGTGCTGTACCCCATACATTATACTTGGTACAATAAATTAAACGCCTATTAGTAAGCGGGTTGGATCTTCCAGCAGTTGCTTCATGCGTACCAGGAAGCTTACTGACTCACGGCCGTCGATGATGCGGTGATCATAGCTAAGGGCAACATACATGATAGGGCGCACTACAATCTCGCCATTCTCCACTACCGGACGTTCCACAATGTTGTGCATGCCTAAAATGGCACTTTGCGGTGCGTTGATAATAGGGGTTGACATCATGGAGCCAAACACACCACCGTTGGTGATGGTGAAGGTGCCGCCCTGCATCTCTTCGATGCTAAGTTTGCCATCACGTGCTTTTTTAGCCAGGCTGATGATTTCCTTTTCAATTTCGTGGAAGCTCATGCTTTCGGCATTGCGCACCACCGGAACCACCAGGCCCTTAGGGCTGGATACGGCTATGGAAACATCTACAAAGTTGTTGTACACAATCTCGTTACCATCGAGCTGGGCATTTACGGCAGGCCATTCCTGCAGGGCCACGCATACCGCTTTGGTAAAGAAGCTCATGAAGCCCAGGCCTACCTCGTACTTCTCCTTGAACTGCTCTTTATACTTGCTGCGGATATCCATGATGGGCTTCATGTTCACCTCGTTGAAGGTGGTGAGCATGGCCGTTTCGTTTTTAACGCTTACCAGGCGGCGGCTAATGGTTTTGCGCAGTGAGCTCATGCGCTCACGGCTTTGCTCGCGGGCGCCAGCTGCTGAAGCTGTCTGTGGAGCCTTTTGCTCCTGAGGCGCAGCTTTTTGCTGCTGCTGAGGAGCGGTACTTTGTTGCTGCTTCTGTCCGCCTCCCTGTGCATTCTGGGCATCTTCTTTGGTGATGCGGCCACCTACGCCTGTGCCTTTTACGGCTTCGGCAGAGATACCTTTTTCAGCCAGGATTTTACCTGCTGCAGGAGAGGGGTGTCCGGCTGCATAACCAGATGCCTGTCCCTGATCAGATGATTGTGTAGTTGCTTCTGTCTGTCCGCCATTGCCATGGTTGCCATAGCCGGCTTTGTCTGTAGGGGTTTGCCCTGCTCCAGTGCCTTGTGCGGCGCCGGCTGGGGCTGCCCCCGCGGTTGTGGCTTCTATCTGGCAGATAAGGGCGCCAATCTGCAGTGTTTCGCCCTCCTGTGCTTTAATGCGCAGTACACCTGCAGCTTCTGCAGGCAATTCAAAAGTTGCTTTATCAGACTCAATTTCTGCAATGATATCATCGAGCTGTACGGTATCGCCATCTTCTTTCAGCCACTGGCCAATGGTTACCTCGGTAATCGATTCGCCAACAGTTGGCACCACCATGTCCACCACCTGACCGCCGCCGGCTGCACCGCCGCCACCAGCACTACCCTGGCTGTCAGATCCGCCTTTGGCTGCACCACTAAACTCACCAGGGGTCCTGGTTTGCTCGCCAGCACCCAGATCACCCACCTTGGGAGCATCTTGTTTGGCATCAGCTTTTGCAGCTCCTGAACCGCCACCAGCTGTGGCATCTCCATCTTCAATCAAGCACACTACCTCCCCGATGGGTACCGTTTGGCCTTCTGCGGCTTTTATGCGCAATATACCGGCTTGCTCGGCAGCAAGCTCAAAGGTTGCTTTGTCAGATTCCAGTTCGGCAATGTTCTCGTCTCTTTCAACATAATCGCCGTCGTTTTTAAACCACTGGCCTATGGTGACTTCCGAGATGGATTCGCCCACCGTGGGCACTTTTACTTCTATACTCATAGTATTATAGGTAGTCTCTGTCTTCTAAAAAATTGATCCTGCTTATTTAGCCTTTTTTTTCCTTTGCTTAGGTTCTGCTTCCATTACCGGCGTTCCCTGGCTGGCGGGTAGTTCAGGTGCCTGCTCAACAGCAAAAGCACGGTTCACCAGCTCTGCCTGCTCTTTGTTATGTACTTTATAATAACCTGTAGCCGGAGATGCACTAGCCTTACGGCCAATAAATTTAACCGGCCGCTGGTAGATCCGCAGAATGAAATTCCAGGCGCCCATATTGGCAGGTTCTTCCTGTACCCAGTATACCTCGGCATTTGGGTAGTTGCTTGCCAGCTCTGCCTCAATTGCTTTTTCAGGGAAAGGATACAGCTGCTCCACACGAATGATAGCAACATCACTGCGTTTTTCTTCCTCCTGGCGCTCCAGCAGGTCGTAGTAAACTTTGCCAGAGCAAAGCAGCACACGTTTCACCGACTCGCCACGTACGTTGTTGTCTGGCAGAATTTCCTGGAAACGGCCATCAGTCAAGGCACTCATAGGGCTTACCACGCGCGGATGGCGCAGCAGCGATTTAGGCGACATCACCACCAGCGGCTTGCGGAACGGCCATGCCAGCTGACGGCGCATCAGGTGGAAGAAGTTAGCCGGATCTGTAACGTTGGCTACAACAATGTTATACTCTGCTGCAAGTTGCAGGAAGCGTTCAGGGCGGGCATTGGAGTGTTCCGGGCCCTGTCCTTCATAGCCGTGTGGCAGCAAGAGCACCAGGCCGTTCATGCGCTGCCATTTGCTTTCGCTCGGGGTCAGGAACTGATCTATCATCACCTGGGCGCCGTTGGCAAAGTCTCCAAACTGAGCTTCCCAGATTACCAGTGCATTGGGGTTGGCCATGGCATAGCCAAACTCAAAGCCCATGGCACCATACTCACTTAGCAGGGAGTTGTAGATCCGGAAAGGCTGCGAATCATCTTCGCGAATGTGGTTAAGGCTGTTATAGGCCTGGCCGGTTTTAGCATCGTGCAGCACGGCATGGCGGTGCGAGAAGGTTCCCCGCTCCACATCCTGCCCTACCAGGCGTACCATATTTCCCTCTTCCAGCAGCGAACCATAGGCTAACAGCTCTGCACCGGCCCAGTTCACCACTTTCTCGTTAAAGAACATCTCCTGGCGCTGTACGAGTGCTTTTTCTATCTGCTTAATTGGGCGGAAGCCCTGCGGTACTTTCACCAGCGCCTCGGCCACTTTATGCAGCGCTTCTAATGGAACACCTGTAGCAGGAGACTGGTCAAAATCTTCGGGTTTTGAGCGGCGCAGGTTGTGCCAGGCCTGCTCAAGCTCCTGGTACTGGTAGGGGAGCGGCTTTTGCTTCACCATGTCCAGGCGGTCCTGCAGCAGCTGGCGGAACTCCTCGTCCATCTTCTGTGCCAGTTGTGCATCAACATCGCCACGCTCCAGCAAGCGTTTATTATAATACTCACGTGGGTTGGCGTGTTTGCTAATGATGTTGTAGAGCTGAGGCTGTGTAAATTTTGGCTCGTCGCTCTCGTTATGGCCATGGCGGCGGTAGCACACCATGTCAATGAAAATATCATTATTGAATTTCTGGCGATATTCTACCGCCAGCCTCATACAGAATACCACTGCTTCCGGGTCGTCGCCATTTACGTGCAGCACTGGCGCATCCACAACTTTGGCAACGTCGGTGCTGTAAATGCTGGAACGGGCATCATCATAATCAGTGGTAAAACCAACCTGGTTGTTAATTACAAAGTGGATGGTACCACCGGTGGTGTAGGCCTTCAACTTGCTCATCTGGATAAGCTCGTACACAATGCCCTGTCCGGCCACAGCGGCATCGCCATGGATCAGGATGGGCAGCATGCTATCCACATCGTTGTTGTACTGCCAGTCAATTTTGGCACGGGTAAAGCCTTCTACCACGGGGTCTACTGCCTCCAGGTGCGAAGGGTTAGGCGCCAGCTTCAGGTTAACAACATCGTTGCCCACTTTAATCTGGCTGCTGTAGCCCATGTGGTATTTCACGTCGCCATCGCCCATGGTAAGGTCAACATCATAGCCGCCTTCAAATTCATTGAAGATCTGCTCATAGGTTTTACCCATGATGTTGGCCAGTACGTTGAGGCGCCCGCGATGCGCCATGCCAATTACTACCTCTTTCACACCCAGCTTACCTGCATGCGTAATGGCGGCATCGAGTGCCGGAATGGTGCTTTCGCCACCCTCTAGAGAAAAGCGTTTCTGGCCCAGGTATTTGGTGTGCAGAAAATTTTCGAATACCACCGCTTCATTCAGCTTCCTCAGGATCTGCTTTTTTTCTTCCAGCGGCGGGTTAAACTTAAGCGCTTCAGTCTCAGCCTTGTTTTTAAACCACTCCATCATATCCGGATCGCGGATATACATATATTCGAAGCCTACAGTGCCCATATAAATATAGTGCAGGGTATCTATGATCTTCTGGAGAGTGGCACGGCCAATGCCTATTTCCTTACCGGCATCAAACTCCTGGTTCAGGTCTGCCTCGGTAAGGCCAAAGTCGCTGATATCCAGGTATGCTTTATGGTTGCGGCGCTTGCGCACTGGGTTGGTATTGCTTTTGAGGTGACCGCGGCTGCGGTAAGCATGAATCATCTGGCTTACGTTGAGCTCTTTTGCATTACCACCAGAGATGGTAGGTGCTCCTGCAGCCGGTTTGTCGGCTATGTTTGCAGCTTCTGCCGCGTAGGCTTTTCCATTGCCCTGAGAACTTGCCGCTCCGTTTGAGGAAGCCTCTCCCGGAAGTGTAGGGTAGAATTGCTGGGCAAAGTCAAACCCTTCAAAGAATTTTTGCCAGGTAGGATCCACTGAATTGGGATCCGCCTTGTATGCCTTGTACAGCTCTTCTATATAATTGCCGTGGGCATTGGCTATGTAGCTATATTTATCCATTTAAAAATAAACGTTTGCGCAAAAGTAATTAAGTTGAACGAGTTATAATAATTGCATATTCGCATACACGAATATTGTATATTTTCTGGCTAGGTAACTTTAAGCCCTAATATAGTAAGGCTAAAAAGAAAAAACTGTTTTCAAAATAGTGAATGTTTAATCCCTAAATGCTAAAGGTTTAATGTTGTGAAACTACAGGATTTTTTTCTATCTTTGCAGCCTGTTCAAAGCGGACGTGTTCCGCAGCTGAATTTATACTATATAATAATATGGCAGTTCGTATTCGTCTGGCCCGCAGAGGCCGCAAAAAACGCGCAATGTACGATGTAGTCGTTGCCGACGCTAGAGCACCACGTGATGGTCGCTTTATTGAGAAAATTGGTATTTACAACCCTAATACCAATCCCGCTACAATAGACATCAACACCGATAAGGCATTTGATTGGGTAATGAAAGGTGCACAGCCTTCTGATACCGTAGCGGCAATGCTGAAATACCGCGGTGTTCTGCTGCGCAAGCACCTGCAGATAGGTGTTAACAAAGGCGCCATCACTCAGGAAGATGCAGACAACCGCTTGAATGAGTGGCTGAACGCCAAACAAGGTAAGATCCAGGGCAAATCCGAGCAGATCGCTTCTGAGCGTGAGGCTGCTGCCAAGGCTCGTCTTGATGCTGAAACCAAAGTGAAAGAAGCACGTGCAGAAGCCATCCGCAAAAGAGAAGAAGAAGCTATGGCCGCTGCCAGTGCAGATGCAGCTGAAATTGAAGATGCCGGCCAGGTAGTATCTGAAGGTACTGAAGAACCTTCTGCAGAATAAATTGACATGCGTAAAGATGACTGTTACCAGCTTGGTATCATACAAAGGCCTCATGGCTTAAAGGGTGAGGTAGCAGTTTTTCTGGACGTAGACGATCCTTCTGTATATACAGCATTGGAATCAGTGTTCGTCGATCAGGACGGACAACTGATTCCTTTTTTTATTGAAGAACTTCAGATAGGCTCCCAAAAAGTTATACTTAAGTTTGAGGAAGTAGACAGCTACGAGGAGGCTGCTGAACTAAGTGGCCTGGAACTCTACCTGCCGCTAAGCACACTGCCTCCGCTGGAAGGAAATGCTTTTTACTACCACGAGATCATAGGTTTTCAGCTGGTAGATCAGGAAAGTGGTCCTGTAGGAGAAATCCGGGAGGTAGTAAGCGGTATGCAGGATCTGCTGGTGGTAGACAGGCAGGGAATAGAAATATTGGTACCCCTCCACGACGAGCTTATTTCAGAAGTTAAACGGGAGCAGCGGGAGCTGCACATGCAGTTGCCTGAAGGTCTGCTGGATATATACCTGAACCCCAATAATAATCCGGATGATGAGGATTGACATCATAACAGTGCTTCCCCGCCTGCTTGATAGTCCTTTCTCTCATTCTATATTAAAAAGAGCTCAGGATAAAGGCCTGGTAGAGGTAGTAGTACATGACCTGCGCGACTACAGCACCAGTAAGCAGAAATCTGTAGACGATTATGCCTATGGCGGAGGCGCCGGTATGGTGCTGCAGATAGAGCCTGTTGCCCGCTGTATTGAGCATCTGCAGGCGCAGCGTACTTACAATGAAACCATTTACATGAGCCCTGATGGAGAAACCCTCAATCAGGGAATGGCCAATGAGCTAAGCCTGAAACAGAATCTTATGATCCTTTGCGGTCATTATAAAGGGGTGGATGAACGGGTGCGGCAGCATTTCATCAGTCGTGAGATCAGCATAGGCGATTATGTATTAAGTGGTGGCGAGCTGGCGGCAGCAGTGCTGGCCGACAGTATTATTCGTTTGCTGCCGGGTGTGCTCAATGATGAAACCTCTGCACTTTCAGACTCCTTTCAGGATGGTCTGCTGGCGCCCCCGGTCTATAGCAGGCCGGCAGATTTCAGGGGCTGGAAAGTGCCGGAAGTACTCTTGAGTGGCCATGAGGGTAAAATCGAAGCCTGGCGTCATCAGCAGGCAGTTGAACGTACGCAGCAACGCCGGCCAGACCTGTTTGATCAGGATCCTGTGTCTGGCAATCAAATATCCGGTGGTTCTAAAACCGGAAGAGAACAAAAATAAAAAGCTCTCACAGGCCTTCTTCCAAAGTTGGAAACTTTATGGTATGCCTTTCCTCTGATATGCATGGGGCAGGCGCGGCTGTTTAAAGACTGATATTTTGGGTAAACGATGGCATACTTTAAATGATAAACAAATGCTTAAAGCAGCAGCTTGTATAAAATTTTAGAGAGCAGAACTGTATAAAAGAAAAAAATTCTTATATTTGCGATTCCTTTTACGGAGGCAGAAAAAAATAGCGTTATGAGCGAGCTTATAAAATTTGTAGAGAAGGAATACCAGGAAGCACGCGCGAAGTTTCCTTCTTTTAAATCAGGCGATACTGTAAATGTACACGTAAAGATCCGCGAGGGTAATAAAGAGCGTATCCAGCAGTTCCAGGGAACTGTAATTCAGCGGAAAAATGCAGGTACCAACGGTGAAACTTTCACTGTACGTAAAGTATCTAACAGTGTTGGTGTAGAGCGTATATTCCCTATCTTATCACCAAACCTCGATAAAATCGAGCTGATACGCAGGGGTAAAGTTAGAAGAGCACGTCTGTACTACCTGCGTGGTCGTCAGGGCAAAGCTGCCAGAATCAAAGAACTGGTATAAGCATCTTCTGCATAAAACATTCAAGAGCCTCCCGTTACGCGGGAGGCTTTTTGTTTTACCCCCTAACACAGCGGCACCATCCCCAGATACCTGCTCCGGCCACTTTGGCAGATGTTTGGCGAAATAATAGTCTGCACTGCAGGGCTGGCGCTACGGTTTTATTATCTTTGTAGCCGCGGTTTTATTACCTTCGTAGTGATAATGCCCCTTTGGCAAAATTTGCCTTGCCTGTTGCCTGGGTAAGGCTTGTTAAGAGCGCTTTATATGTCAAAACTGCAATTTTATAAATACCACGGTACCGGTAACGACTTTATCATGATCGATAACCGGCAGGAAGTTTTCGATAAAGAGAATCTGGCGCTTGTACGCCAGCTGTGTCACCGCCGTTATGGTATTGGAGCCGATGGACTCATCCTTATTGAGAACAGTCCGGAGACTGATTTTGAGATGATCTATTTTAACTCAGATGGCTCTAAAAGCTTTTGTGGCAATGGCAGCCGCTGTGCAGTTTACTTTGCGCGCTTCCTGGGCATTGTAAATGATAATGCTGAATTTAAGGCCATTGATGGTTTTCACGAAGCTTATATGCTCAACGACCAGGTGTACCTGCGCATGCGCAATGTAGACCGGGTGGAGCAGTTCGAAGAAGATATGTTCATCAACACCGGATCGCCGCACTACATACGTTTTGTAAAGGAGCTGGCCGATATGAATGTGGTGGATGAGGGTAAAAAGATCCGGTATTCGGAGCTTTACAAAGCCGAAGGCACCAATGTTAACTTTGCTGAACCCACCCACGAAGGTAAGCTGTATGTACGGACTTATGAGCGCGGTGTGGAAGATGAAACCCTCTCCTGTGGTACAGGAGTAACGGCTGTGGCACTGGCCAGCACCTACCTGGGCTATGCCTCGCCGGTTAAGCTGGTAACACCGGGCGGACAGCTGCAGGTAGCCTTTAAAACAAAAGGGAACGACCAGTTCACAGATATTTATTTGTCGGGGCCTGTTACCCCGGTATACGTAGGTGAAATTTCAATATGACAGGCTGGCAGTGCACCATTTGCTTACAGCCATTGTTAATAATAAGGTATAATTTTTGTTGATTACCTGAATTGTAGCTTAGCAGTTGTTTAAAGAATACCCTTTGCAGCGTTAAAACGCAAGAAGTAAAAATCTAAACAAGCGCTTTGGCTGCAGGGTGATTAAAGAAAAAGCTTGTAAATTTATCGGGAGATTGACGTTCGCATGTTAGATTTTATAACGAAAGGTGTACAAAAACTGCTTGGCAGTAAATCAGAGCGGGATGTAAAGTCTGTAATGCCTCTGGTTAACCAAATCATTGGAGAGTATGAGAAGCTTGCTTCACTATCCGACGATGAGGTGCGTAACCGTACTAAAGAAATACAAAACAGCATTGATAACAGCCTGCGCGCTATTGATGATCAGCTGGAAGCCCTGCATAAGCAGGTGGCCGACCAGCCTAATCTGGATATAGACCAGAAAGAGGCGCTGTTTAACCGCATAGATAAGCTGGAGACTGAGCGGAACACCGAGCTGGAAAAAGTGCTGCTGGAGGTGTTGCCACAGGCTTTTGCCGTAGTACGTGAAACAGCCCGCCGCTGGAAAGAAAACGGACAGCTGGTGGTAACAGCTACCCAATACGACCACGAATATGCCGCACAACACGAACATGTAGTGATAGAGGGAGATAAAGCCATCTGGAAGGGTGAGTGGATTGCTGCCGGTAATAAAATAAAATGGGAAATGCTGCACTACGATGTGCAGCTCATTGGCGGTGTTGTGCTGCACCAGGGTAAAATTGCCGAGATGGCAACCGGTGAAGGTAAAACCCTGGTAGCAACCCTGCCTGCCTTTTTGAATGCGCTTGCCCGCCGCGGCGTACACATCGTTACGGTAAACGATTACCTGGCCAAGCGCGACTCTGAGTGGATGGGTCCGCTGTTTAACTTTCACTGGATGAGCTGCGATTGTATTGATAAACACCAGCCCAACAGCGAAGCCCGCCGCAAAGCCTACCGTGCCGATATTACTTATGGCACCAACAACGAATTTGGTTTTGATTACCTGCGCGATAACATGGCCCGCAGCCCGGAAGACCTGGTACAGCGGAAACATCATTATGCCATGGTCGATGAGGTTGACTCAGTACTGGTGGACGAAGCCCGTACGCCACTCATTATCTCAGGCCCGGTTCCCCGTGGCGACGAGCATGAGTTTTACGACCTGAAGCCACGCATCAGCCGCCTGGTTGAGGCGCAGCGCAAGCTGGTAACAGGCTTGTTGCAGGAGGCAAAGAAAGGCCTTAGCACCGACATGAAAGATGATGATGCCGGCCTGGCGCTGTTCCGTGCGTACAGAGGCATGCCAAAGTATAAGCCACTTATTAAATTCTTAAGTGAGCCCGGTATCCGCAATGCCCTGCAGCGCACAGAAAATGTGTACCTGGCTGATAACCAGAAGCAGATGCCGCAGGCCGATAAGGTGCTGTACTTTACCATCGACGAAAAACACAATACGATAGAGCTCACAGAACAGGGCATTGACCTGATTACGGGAGATGGTGAAGATCCGCAGTTCTTCATCATGCCTGATATCGGTACCGAAATTGCCAAACTGGAGCATAATACGGCTTTAACCGACGAGGAAAAGCTGGAACGAAAAGATAAGCTGATTAAAGATTACGCTACAAAATCGCAGCGTATTCACACCATTAACCAGCTGCTGAAGGCATACACCCTGTTTGAGCGCGATACTGAATACATCATTCAGGAAGGCAAGATCAAGATTGTAGATGAGCAAACAGGCCGTGTAATGGATGGCCGCCGTTATTCCGACGGTCTGCACCAGGCCATTGAGGCAAAAGAAAATGTGAAGGTAGAAGATGCCACACAAACCTATGCCACCATTACCCTGCAGAACTACTTCCGGATGTACCACAAGCTGGCCGGTATGACCGGTACTGCCGAAACGGAAGCAGGCGAATTCTGGGATATCTATAAGCTGGATGTGGTGGTAATTCCTACCAACCGCCCCATTGTACGAGATGACCGCGAAGACCTGGTATACAAAACCACTCGCGAGAAGTTTAACGCCGTGGCCCAGGAAATTGAGCAACTGCGTAATGCAGGCCGCCCGGTGCTGGTGGGTACTACCTCGGTAGAAATTTCGGAGGTTCTGAGCCGTATGCTCAAGATCCGCAGCATACCCCACCAGGTACTGAATGCCAAGCAGCACCAGCGCGAGGCCGAGGTAGTAGCCGAAGCCGGTAAGTCAGGCACCGTTACTATTGCCACCAACATGGCTGGTCGTGGTACTGACATTAAGCTGTCGCCGGAGTCGAAGGCGGCGGGTGGTCTGGCCATTGTAGGCACAGAGCGCCATGAGTCGCGCCGTGTTGACCGCCAGCTGCGTGGCCGTTCCGGCCGCCAGGGCGACCCAGGTACTACCCAGTTCTTTGTATCCCTGGAGGATAACCTGATGCGCCTTTTCGGCTCCGACCGGATTGCACGCCTGATGGACCGCATGGGCTATGAGGAGGGTGAGGTAATTCAGCACTCTATGATCACCAAATCCATAGAACGCGCACAGAAGAAGGTAGAGGAGAACAACTTCTCCATTCGTAAGCGCCTGTTGGAGTACGATAACGTGATGAACTCACAGCGTGAGGTAATTTACCGCCGTCGTAAAAATGCGCTTTATGGCGAACGCCTGCAACTGGACATTATGAACATGCTTTACCAGGTTGCCGAAGACCTGGTGCAGAATGCCAAAGGTGCCGACGATTACGAGAGCCTGCGCCTTAACGTGCTTAGCATCCTGGGCTTTGATTACAGCCTGGACGAAACCACCTTCCGCAAGAGTAATGTAGAGGTGCTTTCTGAAAAGCTCTACCACAGGGCCTACGACCATTATAATAAAAAGAACAGCAACATTGCCCAGCAGGCCAGCCCTATCATCAGGCAGGTGCATGAGGAGCGCGGTGCGGTTGTTAAAAATATAGTTGTACCTTTTACTGATGGCAAGCGGCAGATTGCTGTAGAGTCCAGCCTGGAGAAAAACCTGGAGACTGACTGTAAGGAGCTGATCCTGTCTATGGAGAAGTCTATTACGCTTTCGATCATAGACATGCTGTGGAAAGACCACCTGCGCGATATGGACGACCTGAAACAGTCGGTACAAAACGCGGTGTACGAGCAGAAAGATCCGCTCCTGATCTATAAATTCGAGGCGTTTGAGCTCTTTAAACGATTTATTGGCCGGGTGAATGAGGAGACTATCAGCTTCCTGATCAAAGCAAACCTTCCGGTAAGAGAGCCAGAGATGGTGCAGGAGGCAGCGCAGTTACAGCGCCTACGCCAGCAGCAGCAGCGTTTACGCGAGAGCAAGGAAGATTCCGAGTCCCTGGTAAGCGGCGGGCAGGGTGTTCCACAAACTCAGCAGGAAACAGCCCAGAGAGTTGCTCCGGTTCCGGTTAAGTCTGCAAAAGTAGCCGGCCGTAACGACAGGGTTAGCGTACAGTATGCCGATGGAACAATCAAGAAGAATGTTAAATTTAAGCTCGTAGAGGAGGATGTTAAAGCCAGCCGCTGCGTGATAATTGATTCTGAATAATAATAATTGATAAAAACCGCAGGAAAACTGCGGTTTTTATTTCTGGAAGCTAACCCTGTGCAGATAATTGCGCTATAATAGCAGTATCTCATGTATTAGCCCCAGAACTGTTTCGTTATGAAAAAAACAAGCATGCGCAAACGCAACTATATGATATGGTTTATGATGCTGGGTCTGTATTTTAGTTGTGCAGGCCCGGGACAATCGCCACAACGATCCGAGACCTTTTATTCAGAAGATCTTTCTGTGCTGCGGCGTAACCAGGACTATAAAACGGCTGAACCGGAGGCTGCATCTCCACGCCCTGCGCCAGAGCGCACACAGTATCCGGCTTCCGGGGCTGTAACGGCGAATCAGGATGTAACCAATCAGCTGGAAAACCTTTTAACGGCTTCGGCAGAGCGCAATAAAGAAATAAAAACTTTACCAGGTTTTACCGTTCAGGTGTACCTGGGTACCAGCCGCGAAGCTGCAGAAAGAGCAAAGCGGCAGGTGTATTCGGCGGTGCCCGAGGCCCGGCCCGAAGTTAAGTTTGTTCAGCCCAACTATCGTGTAATTGTAGGCCGCTTTGTTGAAAGAATGGAGGCGCAAACTACTTATGCCTCTCTTAAAAAAGAATTTCCAAACGCACTTGTCATTCCCGACCGTATCCAGATTAACGAATAGTTGATCCCGAAGGATCATTGAACGGACTTGTTTAACAGCAGCCGGGGCGTGTCAATGCATTTATTTTAAATTTTTATGGAGTTACTGGAGCGCGTTAAGGTGCTGGCAGCACAATGGGAGCAAGATCTTATAGCTAACCGCAGGCACCTGCACGCAAATCCGGAACTGTCGTTTCAGGAGTACCAAACGGCAGCTTTTATTCAGGAGCGTTTAAAAAGCTGGGGCATTTCCTTTCAGGCACCTGTAGCCGGCACAGGCATAGTGGGTACCATAGCAGGTAAAAATCCGCAGAAAAAAGTATTTGCTCTTAGGGCGGATATGGATGCTTTACCTATTCTGGAGGCTAACGATGTTTCCTATAAATCTAAAAATGATGGCGTAATGCATGCCTGCGGGCATGATGTTCATACCACCTCACTGCTGGGTGCTGCCCGTATACTTCATGAGCTTAGAGATTCCTTTGAAGGTAGCGTACGCCTGATCTTTCAGCCTGGCGAAGAACTCTTGCCTGGCGGAGCTTCCCTGATGATCAAAGAAGGAGTGCTGAAGAATCCCGAACCTGCCGGGATAGTAGGCCAGCACGTAATGCCCCTCATTCCTGCAGGAAAAGTTGGCTTCAGGGAAGGAATGTATATGGCCTCTACCGATGAGCTTTATGTTACGGTAAAGGGAAAAGGCGGCCATGCTGCCATGCCTGAGCAAAATATAGACCCTGTACTGATAACGGCCCATATAATTGTAGCATTACAGCAAATCGTAAGCAGGGTTGCCAGCCCAAAAGTACCCACCGTGCTTTCTTTTGGTAAAATAATTGCCAATGGCGCTACCAATGTAATACCTAATGAGGTACATATAGAAGGTACCTTCCGCACCATGGACGAGGCCTGGAGAGCAGAAGCGCATAAACGCATGAAAAAAATGGCTGAGTGCATAGCAGAAGGCATGGGTGGTGAGTGCGATTTTGATATTCAAAAGGGGTATCCTTATCTGGAGAATGATCCCGGGCTCACCCAGCAGGCACGTGCTGCCGCCGTAGAATACCTGGGAGCGGAAAATGTGGTTGATTTAGATCTGTGGATGGCTGCCGAAGACTTCAGCTATTATTCACACGAAGTGGATAGCTGTTTTTACCGCCTGGGGACCCGTAACGAAGAAAGAGGAATTACCTCTTCTGTACATACCCCTACTTTCGATATCGACGAAACTGCCTTGCCTATCGGTGCCGGGCTGATGGCCTGGATTGCTTTAAAGCAACTGGAGGTAAAATAATTCTTGTCTTATTATAAAAGAGAAAGAGGAGAATGGGGTTGCCATTCTCCTCTTTCTCTTTTATAGGCTGTAATTTAATTATCAGTTATCTCCGAAAAGTGCTTCAAATACCTGTGTACGTACTTCAGCATTGATTGAGAGGGCCAGAATAACTGCAACAGTAAGGCCAATCAGGGCGTATAGCATGTCCTTGCCAATCATTTTGGCGGCTCTTTTTGTGCTGCGGTATCTTTTCTTTGCTCTTTTTTTGCTGATACTAATGGCAAGCTCTCTACCGCCCAGCAGACCAATAAATACCCAGGTGGTACTCATGGGGATAGTGCTTAGGTTTTTAAAATAGAGCAGGAGCAGGGCATATACAAAATCCACAATGGTAGCGGCCCGTATATCGGTTACACCAGATTTTTCTGTTACCACGCGTTGTATTTTATCACCCTTCAGGTAAAAGAGAATACCCAGACCAAAGAAAATATAAGCAACAAAGCCTAAAAACTGACTGGTGCTTAAGCTTCTGGGCAGGAAAACAGCAATGTTAGCAGCATCCTGAGATAGCCAGGTATACCAGAGGGCACCGCTGATGACCCACTGAACAGGTAGCCACCAGCTGGCTGGTTTTCCTTTAAAAAGGTTCTTAACGGCAAAGGCGACACCAAACCAAACAATAATGGCTGCTATAAACGCAATAAAATAACCAATTAAGCTTTTGCTAAGCACACTTAAGATGGCATCTGAGCTGGTGGCAAAAGCACTAAGTATTAAAAAAGTAGTAGATACCGGCATGCGGAGCCGGGTTAAAATCAGCAGAAAAATAGGTGCTGCCAGCTGCAGAAAGGAAAATGATTCCGGGGCCTGATCAAAACCTTTTGATGCCAGGCGCTGGTAACTCACGTCACCATCGTATACCAGCCAGCTGTAGGTCATGGTAGCAATAAAAATAATGCCCATGTACAGCCATAGATAATACCAGCGTCTTTGACTATTGGAGGCAATAAAGGTTCCAATGGTTTGAATACTATCATTAGCAATGGCTGAGTAACCGGCAATTGCAAAACCAACCCACATGGCAATGTGCGGAAATGGGGTTACAAAGGCGCAGACTACAAACAGAACCGCAATAAGAATTAGAAAATTTCGCTCTTCCTTAACCAGTGTAAATATCTGGATGGGGCGCTTGGAGAGTTTCTCCCAAGTGATGCGTTGGTTGATGTTATTAGCCATGAAGATTTTTGTGGCCGGCTTTGATCCCTTTGATCTTTAATTTGGGAAGGCAAAGTTATAAAATAGTTTTTACCCTAAGATTAAGCCAATGTTAAGTATATCACTTATTACTAAAATAAATTAATGACGAACATGAATATTACTGCTAGATGCACAATTTTATAATTAAAATTGTTTTTAGATTTCAAAAAAATTAACAATTGCTTCATATTAGATAGGTCACGATTCAGATATTATTCAAATATATTTGCATTCCCTCTCTGGCGCCACAAGCCTGATTGCCCACGGCATTAAAAGTCAGGAAAAAGGAAGGGTGGCACTCTATGTTTTTTCTGGAGCATAAAGACAAATCTGGTAATAAATTGACGCATTCTGCTGCCGGTACAAAACCATCCATCAGTATAGTGAGCAGGATTCTGGCCATTTTGGTGGCTGTGGCTTTTTTTCTGTTTGCACTAAGCTTGCTGGGGCACGCATTTAAAATGCTGGCGGCTGGCAGGGCGCAGCAGATCATGGAGGTTACCTCCAATCCTTTTATCAGCCTTTTTATTGGCCTGCTGATGACGGCCATCATTCAAAGCAGCTCTACTACCACCTCTATGGTAGTTGCGGCAGTTGCAGCGGGTTCATTAAATATGGATCAGGCAGTGCCTATGATCATGGGGGCCAACATAGGCACAACCCTTACCAGTACCCTTGTATCGCTTGGCTTTATCACCAAAAAGAAGGAATTCAGAAAAGCACTGGCTGCAGGCTCGGTTCATGATATTTTTAACGTGCTTACCACCGTTGTGCTACTGCCGCTGGAGTTATATACAGGTTTTCTTTCTACGCTGGCCCAAATGATTGCAGCTTCTATTGCGCTGCCAGATGGGCTGGATTCCAGCGATATATTTACCTACGGGTTCTGGCATAACCTTGCGCCGGTGCAGTGGCTGGTAGATACGATAGATAATTTATGGATCGTGCTGGTACTGGCATTTGTATTGCTGTTTGCTTCTATCAAGTTTCTGGCACGCTACATCTATGAGCTGTTTATTGGCAGATTCAGGAAAGATTTTGAGAGAATATTTTTTGCCACACCCCTGAAAGCTTTTGGATTCGGTGCCCTGCTTACTGCTACAGTACAGTCAAGCTCTGTTACCACGCCCCTTGTAGTACCGCTGGTAGCTACCGGAAAAATCAGGCTTAAAAAATGTTTCCCTTATATTATGGGGGCAAATTTAGGAACTACCATTACCGCACTGCTGGCAGCCATGTTTCATTCCAATGCCGCCATAAGCATTGCGCTGGTGCATGTTCTTTTCAATCTGTTTGGGGTGTTTATCTTTTTTCCGCTCAAGTTTCTGCGTAAAATACCTCTTAGAATAGCGCAGGGCCTGGGTCGTGTAACCAGCCGTAACAGGATGATTGGCTTTCTGTACATTCTGTTAACTTTCTTTCTCTTACCCTTTATTCTGATATATATTAACCAGCAGAATTAGATTTTTGGCAGCATTTTGCTATTATTTCTTTAAAAAGAATAACGAAAGTGTTGGTCTCTTCAGTGGTTTAGCTAAACATTACAGCTTAAGCTCTCGTTTAGAAGAGTAGCATAACCGTTTGTTATTTTTAATTATTACCACGTGCAACCAAAAGGATTACTTAAATTTTTACGGCTTGAAGGATTTGTTCAGAACGTAAAAGAATACACTGAAAACCGGATAGCGATAGCCAAGCTGGAAGCAAAGCAAAAAGTTGCAGATATTGGAAGTACCATTGCAGCTTTAGTACCTGCTGCCCTATTTGGCTTTTTTGCATTGATTTTTCTAAGCCTGACATTAGCGATGGCCATCAACGTATGGTTAAACAGTCGGGTTTGGGGTTTCTTAATTGTAGGCGTGATCTATCTAATAGGCGCTGTTGTGATGTTTTCAATGCGGGATTCTGTATGGCTCAAGAAACAGATTGTTGATGGCAGTACCAAATTCCTGAAAGAAAAGCCAAAGCAGCAGGAGCATGATGATGATACCGCAGCTACAACGCATCAGAATAACGCTGTAGAGCACAAGAAAGTAATTTTCGAAGATGCTGGAACAGATAACGGGGCCACCACAGCAGACCAGGAAACCTACACAACCACAGCAGCCAGAGAATCTCGTACTACAGCTGCAGACCGGGAACCTCTTAGCAAGGCGCAGGCTACTACCGTTTCGGAAGTACGCACCAATCATAATGCTACCATCATAGAAAAAGATTCTCACAACGCTACGATCATAGAATCAGAATCTGAGGATACTGACAGAGAAGAACGTTCCTAGTAATATGTTGCTCTGTTCATGTTAAACCTTCATTATGCTGGCTGTTGCCATTATGTACTTTTAATTGGGTGAAAATTTTTTAAAAACAAATCGAAATTAGCTTATCTTGTAAAAACAGCTTATGGAAACCCTGGATAAAGACCAATTACCCGGTAAAAATAAAGAACAGCTTATGGCTGATCAGGAACGGCTGAAAACCGAAATGGGATACCAGCTGGATGGTATTAAAGATGATGCTGCAGATGTAGGGAAAACAGTGTTGATGGTAGGTGGCGGGATATATCTGGGTTTCAAACTTCTTAAGTACGTAATAAGCAGGAGCAAACAGAAAAGACGGAAAAAAAGAGTAATTTTCGCTCCAATAGAACAACGGTGGGACTAAGGCAATAGTGATTAACAGAACATCCCTGATGGTTTAGTTAAGGCACAACAGCTTTTAACCATTGCTGTGGTGGTTTTACAGCCAGGCAGCCAAAGGCTTTGAAAGAACATAAAATTTTAGATGAATAATCCGCAGGTGCTCAACATCCTGTCCGAGCGCTCTAAGCAAGGCAGAAAAAGTTTTGCCGTTCTGATAGACCCGGATAAGGTAGCCGATGAAGATTCTTTATTAGAAACAATTCACCTGAGTGTTAAACACGGGGTGGATTTTTTCTTTGTGGGAGGCAGCCTCATCACAGAGGACCGGTTGGATTGGGTAGTGCGATTATTGCGTGCAGAAAGCACGCTTCCGGTGGTACTGTTCCCTGGCAGTAATTTGCACATACATCAGCAGGCGCATGCCATTCTTTTCCTTTCGCTTATTTCCGGCCGTAACCCCGAACTGCTCATTGGGCAGCATGTAGTGGCGGCACCAATTCTTAAAAAAAGCAGGCTGGAGGTTATTGCCACCGGCTATATGCTGATAGGCTCTGGTATTCAGACCACTGCCGCTTACATTAGCAATACCTTGCCAATTCCCAACGACAAACCCTCTGTAGCAGCCTGTACGGCCATGGCCGGAGAACTGCTGGGTATGCGCCTGCTGTATATGGATGCCGGCAGTGGTGCGCCGGAGCCTATTGCTCCCCGTGTTATTGGTGCCGTGCGCCGTAGTGTAGAGCTACCCCTGATTGTAGGAGGAGGCATTCGCTCTGGTGTAGCTGCGAGGCAGGCCCTGCAGGCCGGTGCCGATGTGGTGGTGGTGGGTAATGGGATAGAAAAAAACCCCAATCTGCTGATTGAGGTTTCTTATGCTGTTCATGAGCTGAATACAGCCTTAAACGTTCATGAGTGATTCTCTTCTGCGCATTTTACCGGCAGGGATACCAAACATCATCTTAAAGCGACGGCAGAAATAGGCCGTATCTTTGTAACCAACTTCCTTACCAATTTCACGGATGCTCTTTTTGCTGGTACGCAGCAGGGTAACCGCTTTCTCCATACGCTGATATTCAATATAATCCTGAGGATTGATACCAGTCAGCATTTTAAAGTACTGCCCTACATAGTCTTCAGACACATTTGCAACATTGGCAAGTACTTTGTTCGACAGATCGCCTGAGATATTTTCCTTGATGTAAGTAAAGATATCGATTAAACGAGGATCGTTAAAGTAGGTGCTGTTGGTTGCCAGCTGCTCTACGAACAGCTTACGATCCAGGATATGGCGAATCACTTCCACCACCAGCAAATCGGTACTGATCTTAACAATTCTGTCTTTACCCGGCTTTTTGGAGCCTGCCTCACGCGAAATGTCATCAATAATCTCATAGATAACAGGGTTTTCACTTAGGCTGAAGGCAGGTACGTCCAGTGAAGCAAAGAAGTTCACAGAATCAAACACCTTGGCTTCAAAGCTCACCTGAGTAAATACCAGGCCTTGTGAAGACTGCGCGTCATCAAAAGAGATAGGCTGAAGGTACTTTTCACGGTTGGTGAGAAAGTCCTCGTTGTGTATCCGTAAGGATGGGTTGGAACCAAATACAAAGGATGTGGTTTTTCCACCCGGAACAAACAGGGCTTCTCCTTCATTAACAACCTCGCCACTATTGAAACTACACTGGCCACTACGCAAGTAGAGTATGGTGTTTTCAACGTCATAGTAGTTGTCAACGGCTACTGGCTCCAGTACCCTAAAATGCTTTGCCTTCAGGTAACGAATGCTAAGCGACTCGATAATTTTATTGTAATCCTCCATTATGCACTCCAGAATGGAATTCTAGTTATATTGAAACTCACACAAAGAAAGCCCATAAAATGTTTTAAGCCAAAATTGTGTAATTTTTTTCTCTAAAATCCATTTTTTTAGAAAGATTACAAACATTACTACTTTAAAAGTTCCCTCGAAATTACAATTTTCTGAATCTCTGAGGTTCCCTCGTAGATTTGGGTTATTTTGGCATCGCGCATTAAACGCTCCACATGATACTCTTTTACATATCCATAACCACCATGGATTTGTACAGCTTCTGTGGTGACCTCCTGGGCAATTTGTGATGCATAGAGTTTGGCAGTAGCACTCGCGGCGCCAAAATCCTGTTTCTGGTCTTTTAGCCAGGCGGCCTTCCATACCAGCAGGCGCGCAGCTTCTACCTGTGTGGCCATATCGGCCAGCTTAAACTGTATGGCCTGGTGCTGGGCAATAGGTTTGCCAAATGCCTTGCGCTCTTTTGCATAGGCAATGGCCAGCTCCAGTGCACCGGAGGCAAGCCCCAGGGCCTGGGCAGCAATGCCAATGCGGCCACCATTCAGGGTGCTCATGGCAAACTTGAAACCAAAGCCGTCTTCGCCTATTCTGTTGGCTTTAGGTACCTTTACATCCTGAAACATCAGCGAATGTGTATCGGAGCCCCTGATGCCCATTTTATTCTCTTTCTTGCCCACTACAAAACCTTCCATACCCTTTTCCACTATCAGGCAGTTAATGCCTTTATGGCCTAGTTCCGGGTTAGTCTGTGCTATTACCAGGTATACTGAGGCAGAGTTGCCATTGGTGATCCAGTTCTTGGTGCCGTTCAGCAGGTAATAATCGCCCTTGTCTTCGGCAGTGGTGCGCTGTGAGGTGGCATCTGAGCCTGCCTCGGGCTCCGAAAGGCAAAAGGCGCCAATCTGCTGTCCGCTGGCCAGCTTGGTCAGGTATTTTTGCTTTTGTTCTTCGTTTCCGTATTTCTCCAGGCCCCAGCATACCAGCGAGTTGTTTACCGACATGCACACCGAGGCAGAGGCATCTACTTTGGAGATCTCTTCCATGGCCAGCACATAGGAGATGGTGTCAAGCCCGCTGCCGCCGTAGGCAGGGTCTACCATCATGCCCATAAAGCCAAGCTCGCCCATTTTGCGCACCTGCTCTGCCGGAAAACGCTGTTCATCATCGCGTTCCACAATGCAGGGCAGCAGCTCTGTCTGTGCAAAATCACGGGCAGCATCGCGCACGGCCTGTTGTTCTTCTGTAAGTTTGAAAACCATAAAAAGGCTGTTAATCAGATTTAAATCGTTTGCGCCACGAATATAAAGGAAAAAAATATTTTATGCCCCTATCTGCAAATGTTATGCATGAAGAGCATTTTTAATGAAACTAAAAAGCCGGCAATGTGCCGGCTCTTAGTTTAAAATAATGGGTTAGTCTCTTCTGCCACCCAGCATGATCATGACCAGGTAAAGTAACTGTGCCAGTGAGGCAAGTGCCGCTACTACGTAGGTCATGGCGGCCCATTTCAGTGCATCTTTTGCCATGCCCATTTCCTGGTTGTCTACCATACCGGTGTTGCCCATCCAGGCAAGTGCCCTGCGGCTGGCGTCAAACTCAACCGGTAGTGTAACAAAGGCAAAAAGGGTAGTTAAGGCAAAAAGGCCAATGCCCAGCATAAGCGGTATTGGTGTGGTGTTCATCATAAAGATACCGATCAGGATAATCCAGGAAAGGTACTGAGAGGAAACCGAAAGCACCGGTACCATGGCCGAGCGAACTTTAAGCATGCCATAAGCCTTTGCATGCTGCACGGCATGGCCACACTCGTGGGCAGCTACTGCTACTGCAGCGGCATTGCGTCCCTGGTAAACCTCCTGGCTTAGGTTAACGGTTTTGTCTGCAGGGTTATAGTGGTCGCTAAGCTTGCCGCCTACCGATTGAATTCTTACATCAGTAATGCCGCTGTCGCGCAGCATTTTTGCGGCAGCCTCGGCGCCGCTAATGCCGCTGTGCAGCGAAATTTGTGAGTACTTGCGAAATTTGCTTCTTAAGCGCTGGCCTACCAGCCAGCTTAAAATGGCAAATACTGCGAATATGATTAATCCTGTTCCATCGAATACCATAGCTTTTCAGAGTTTAAGCAGATTTTATTTTATTAACCAGGGCTGTAGTAGAACATCCTTCCACCAGTGAGATGGTCCGTACCACTCCGCCTTTCTGAAGAACGAAGTCCGCGCCAACTATATTTTCTATAGTATAGTCGTCTCCTTTTACCAGCACATCGGGCTCTACCTGCCTGATGAGCTCCTCGGGGGTATCTTCTTCAAACAGCACTACTGCGTCTATAAAGGCGAGTGCTGCCAGCAGGCGGGCACGTGCATCTTCGGGCTGAAGGGGTCTGCTGTTACCCTTTAGTCTACGTACAGATGTATCAGAATTTATGCCAATTATAAGCCTTTCGCCAAGTTGACTGGCTTTTTCAAGATAATCGATATGCCCCAGGTGTAACAAATCAAAACAGCCATTAGTGAACACAATGCGCTCACCTTCATTACGCCATTCTGTCAGTTTTGTTTGTAGTGCAGGTAACGAAAAGATTTTATTTGAACTATGCTGGTTTAGCCTCATGCTGAAGTGCTTTAGTGCCTTTTATTAAACTGATGAGCAGACAAATGCTCCCGATAATAATAACAAAAAGACTTTGAGAAGTGTGCATCAGCAGGGTAAGAAATGCAGCATCTCCCTTCGACAGGCCATAAAGCATGAGGGTGCCGCTCACCAGCACATGATAGGTACCAATGCCGCCCTGAACAGGTGCCGCCATGGCAATGCCGCCCATGGCCAGCAGCGAGAGCCCAACGCCAAAGCTTATGGAGATACCGTGGGGCAGCGAAAAAAGTATCAGGTAAGTCATGTAGTAGTACAATACCCAAATAAGAAGGGTGCAGGTCCAGAATGCCAGCTGATGCTCTACTTTGCCGATGCTTAGCAGCCCGGCCAGCAGGTCGTTTCCAAAGCCGATTACCTTCTGATAAAATTTAAATTTCATGAGGCGCAGGTGGTAAATGCGCCAGAGGTAAATACCAATAGAGCCAAGAATTGCAACTGCTACCAGCAGCCACACCACCAGGGTTGAACTAAAGCGGGATTCGCCGGAGAATATATCAGTTAAAAAAACTTCGAGCTTGTTAAATTCCAGCAGCAACGTTACGCCCACCGCCGTAAGCAGCATAATAAAATCAAGGGCCCGTTCGGCCAGTACAGTGCCAAAGGAAGTAGGTATGGGGATGCCGGCATTTTTTCTTAGCACGCCACAGCGGGCCACCTCTCCAAAGCGCGGAAGGGCAAAATTTGCCAGGTAACCCACCATCAGAGAATTAAACGTAATGCCCAGGGAAGGACTAAAGCCTACAGGCTTGAAGAGCATTTTCCAGCGCCAGGCTCTTAAAATAAGGCTGATGAGGGAGGCTAACAGAGATAAGACTACCCAGCTCCACTCAACTTCTGATATGCGCTCTGCAAGTTCACTGATTTCTACACCCCGTAAGGCAAACCAGAACAGCGCCATAGAAATAAGAAGCAGTAAAATGTACCGGAGTACCTGCCTGATAATGGATGCCTTCACACTTACGCGAGTTTGTTGGTGTCATCAGGAAAGATAATTGAAGGCTTAAAGCTTTTTGCTTCATCAGGCGTCATGAAGGCATAGGAGATAATGATGATAACATCGCCTACCTGTACCCTCCTAGCGGCCGGACCGTTCATGCAGATCATGCCGCTGCCCCGCTCGCCCTTGATAACATAGGTTTCGAGCCTTTCGCCATTGTTTACGTTTACAATCTGCACTTTTTCTCCTTCCAGGAGGCCGGCGGCATCCAGCAGATTTTCATCTATGGTAATGCTGCCTACGTAGTGCAATTCTGCCTGCGTAATCTTTACTCTGTGTATTTTTGATTTCAGTACCTGTATAAACATGGTGCTGCAAAGGTAATTAGTTGCCTTGATAACTTAATAACAGGTTGTCAATTAACCTTACACCCTCTACATAAGCAGCGGTGCAAATGGCTATTTGGTCCCCCTTTTGAACATTTCTTAGTTCTTGCAAAGTTCCGCCCTCTGTGATGTAAAAGTATTCCGGCTCCAGGTCTGGAATTTGCTCCAGATAGGCAAGTGCCTCTTTTTGAACTATTTCGGGCTCTTTGCCGCTTTGCAGGGCTTCTGCTGCCTGCTGCAGTGCTTTAGAAAGGTTCAGGGCAGTTTGCCGCCCCTGCTGGCTTAAGCGCAAATTTCTGGAGGAGAGCGCCAGGCCATCGCCCTCGCGCACGGTAGGTTCTATTTGTATGCGGGTATTAAAGGCCAGGTCTTTTACCAGCTGCTCCAGAATACGACATTGCTGCAGGTCTTTCTGACCAAAGAAAGCAATCTGGGGCTCTACTATATGTAGAAATTTGCTTACCACCAGTGCCACCCCGCTAAAATGGCCTGGCCGGTAATAGCCTTCCATTACCTGCTCCAGGGCACCAAATGAAAACTGTACCAGGGGAGGGTTGGGGTAAATCTCTTCTGTTTCCGGCAGGAACAAGGCATGGCAGCCGGCTTTTTCCAGCAGAGCTATATCCTGCTCGGGCATGCGCGGATACTTTTTCAGGTCTTCGGGATTGTTGAACTGTGCAGGATTCACAAAAATACTGCACACGGTATAGCCGGTAAGTGCCAGCGATTTACGGATCAGCGACAGGTGGCCCTGGTGCAGGGCACCCATGGTAGGTACAAAGCCTATGGAGGTATTCTGCAGCCGATGCTCCTGCAAATGTTGCCGCAGCGCCTCTTTTTTCCTAAAGACCAACATAAAGGAGCAAGCTTTTCGCACTAAATGGCCGCAAACATACGTTAATAGGTGGATTATTTCTTGAAAGCCCCCGTTTTTTTTTGTATTTTTGGGGCTTGAAACTTTAGTTTAAAATATTTAGCCCTTAGGTATGTGTAAATTACGCATTTTGTATGTAGCCAGCGAAATCGACCCTTTTCTGCAAACTACGGAAGTTGCCAATTTTGTGCGGATGCTTCCACAGGCCATGCAGGAACGTGGTATGGAGATTAGAATTCTGGTGCCGCGTTTCGGGCTCATCAACGAGCGCAAAAACCGGCTGCACGAGGTGGTAAGGCTTTCGGGCATTAACATTTCTGTAGGCGATGAGGAAAAACCGCTGATCATCAAGGTAGCGTCTATCCCCAATGCTAAGTTGCAGGTATACTTCATTGATAACGAAGATTACTTTCAGCGCAAGTATGTGTTCGTTGATAAAGAAAACCGCTTTTATAAGGACAACGATGAGCGGGCTATCTTCTTCTGTAAAGGAGTTATTGAAACAGTGCGTAAACTGGGCTGGTCGCCAGATATTGTACACTGTAACGACTGGATGACCAGCCTCATCCCCATGTATTTGAAGAGCACTTATAAAAATGATCCGCTTTTCAAAAATACCAAGACGGTATTCACCGTTTATAATAACTCGTTCCAACACAAATTTAATATTGACCTGCTGGACAAGGTGAAAATGATTGATGTGGAAGACAGCATGCTGGTGCCACTGCAATCTGCCGACTTTGAAGGATTTATCAAGTTAGGTATTCAATATGCCGATGCAGTTGTGAAAGGTGATGAGAAATACAGCGAAAGCCTGAATATGCTTTTCGACGGAGTTGACGGAAATAAAAAAATAGATACCTTTGACAAAGACACCGACTATCTGGATTCCTACTATAACTTATATAATGAACTTGCTGGTTAAAAAAATAGGGCTGGTACTTTTACCGGCCCTCTTTTTCGCGTGCGAAGATCCTACCGAACTTGGCGCAAATCTAAATCCCAACACAGGAGCTGTTTCTACCCATTACATCGAACTACCGGTTAATACCTCTCAGGTACGTAGTGACAGCACACTCACTTCCCTTCAATTTTCTGGTAATAGCATTGGCAACTACCCTTATATTGGCCGGTTAGATAATCCTGATTTTGGTGTAACCAAAGCCACGCTTTACGCCAATCTTGGGTTGCCTACGGGTTTGCCTACCATTGGTAATAATGCACGGCTGGATTCAGTGCGGATTCAGCTGGTTTGGAATAGCAGAAATGTTTTCGGTACTGCGCTGCGGCAAGAGCAGCGCTTTCAGACTTACCGGCTTGCCCAGCCAATCAGCCCTACAAACAGTATTGTAGAAAACGATACGGTGAATGTGCTCTTTTACCGCTACTATGCAATAAATAAAGAGCCTTTGGGTGAGCCGCTGGGGCAGCTAAGCCTTGATATCAGTGAGGTATACGATAAGCTCGACAGCGCAACATTTGTGAGCGATGCTAGCCGGAGAATAATGGCCGGACAGCTGGATTATGCTTTTGGTGAACAGATCCTGGCTGCACTGCGCAGCAATACCGATGGAATACGTGATAGCCAGGCAGCATTTGACAATTTTGTGAAAGGCATAGCCCTGGTGCCCGAGGATATCAATACCTTTGTAACAACTTATGAACTGGCTAATGCAAATAGCGGTGTGTTCCTCTATTATACCCAGGGTACCGAACAAAGAACACTTCGCCTGCCTTTCTATCCATCGGAGACCAACAAGGTCAGGTATGGTTATCAAACCTCTCTTAATACACTGCCTGCCTATTATGGGGTGGAGGTAGATCGTAGCGGAACCGGGCTGGCTAATGCATCTTCTGCTGGTCACCTGCAGGAGTTTAATCCGCTGGACGGCAGGGTTTATTTCCAGGGCCTGGGTGGCTTGCTTCCTAAAGTAGAGTTCAGGGTCTTCAAAGATTTTATTCTGAACCAGGACGAAGGTGATCTTATCTCCATCAACCGTGCTTCTCTGGAGTTTGACAGCCTCTTTAATGGTGTAACGCGCCAGCCAATTCCTAACGAAGCAGTGCTGTATTTTGTGAATGATAACAACAGAAGGTTCCAGTCTGCCATGTTATCCGGTGCCGAAAGAGCACCCTCCACCGCCAGAAGGTTTTATACAGTTGGAGAGACTAATGTTAACTATTTTACCTCCGACATAGTATATAATTTAGAGCAATACATGAAAACAGGAGAAGACCGCTATTTGCAGGCAATGCTTTATCCTGCTGAATCAGTGTATAATTCGCCTAATCAGTTTGTTATTAAGCCAGGCCAGGTGAAACTCAAGATTTGGTATACAAAATTGGCAAGGCCTAACCTATAATATAATAAGTTAAGTTTTATGTGCGGTATAGTTGCATACATTGGCCATAGAGAAGCATACCCTGTGGTGCTTAAAGGCCTGAAGCGGTTGGAGTACAGAGGGTATGATAGTGCCGGAGTGGCACTTTTGCACGATGGAAATATCAATGTTTACAAGCAGCAGGGTAAGGTTAGTGAGCTGGAAGCTGTCGCTAATGATAAAGATACATCAGGTTCAATAGCCATGGGCCATACCCGCTGGGCTACCCATGGTGTACCAAATAACTGTAATGCTCACCCACATGTGGTTTCCAGGGGGCATGGTCGCTTAGCCATTATCCATAATGGTATTATAGAAAACTACGGCTCGCTTAAGGAAGATCTTATGCGTAAAGGGCATGTTTTCGAGAGTGAAACCGATACAGAGGTACTGATTCATTTTATCGAAGATATCCAGAGCCATGAAAATTGCTCTATTGAAGAAGCTGTAAGGCTTGCCCTTACAAAAGTGGTTGGTGCCTATGCCATTGTGGTAATGGATGAAAAAGATCCTGAAACACTGGTGGCAGCCCGCAAAGGCAGCCCGCTGGTAATTGGTATTGGCAAAAATGAGTATTTCCTGGCTTCTGATGCAACTCCAATCATTGAGTATACCAATGAAGTGGTTTATCTCAACGACTTTGAGATTGCTGTGATCCGGAACAACAGCCTTAATATCAAAGATACTCAGGATGTTGTGAGTAACCCATACATACAGATACTGGATCTGGAGCTTGAGGCAATCGAAAAAGGTGGTTATGATCACTTTATGCTCAAGGAGATATTTGAGCAGCCCCGCTCCATTGCCGATTGCCTTCGTGGGCGCCTGAAAGCCGATGAAGGTTATCTGAAGTTGGGCGGTATCCGCGAGTATTCAAACCGCTTGGAGAATGCTGAACGAATCATGATTATTGCCTGCGGTACGTCATGGCATTCAGGCTTAGTGGCAGAGTACATTATTGAAGAATTTTGCCGCATACCGGTAGAAGTAGAGTATGCCTCTGAGTTCCGTTACCGCAACCCGGTAATTAAGGAGGGTGATGTGGTGATTGCCATCTCACAATCTGGTGAAACAGCCGATACGCTTGCAGCCATAGAACTCGCCAAAAGCAAAGGGGCCATTATATTTGGTGTTTGTAATGTAGTGGGTTCTTCTATTGCCCGTATTACACATGAAGGTGCCTATACCCATGCAGGCCCTGAAATTGGAGTGGCTTCTACCAAAGCCTTTACTGCGCAGCTTACGGTGTTGATCATGATGGCGCTGCAGGTTGCCCATAAGCGTGGCACCATGCCTCTTAGCCAGTACAAACAAATGCTGGTAGAGCTGGAGACCATTCCGGCCAAAGTAGAAAAAGCACTGGAACTGAACGACCAGATAAAGTATATTTCTGAACTGTTCAAAGATTCCCGCAACTTCCTGTACCTGGGCCGTGGCTATAACTTCCCGGTGGCACTTGAGGGAGCCCTCAAGCTCAAAGAGATCTCCTACATACACGCCGAGGGTTACCCTGCTGCAGAAATGAAGCACGGCCCTATTGCCCTGATCGACGAGGAAATGCCTGTGGTATTCATCGCGACCAAAGATAAGTCGTATGAGAAGATCGTATCCAATATACAGGAAGTGCGTGCCCGTAAGGGTAGGGTAATAGCCATTGTAACAGAGGGCGATGATATTATTCCGGACATGGCAGAATTTGTGATTGAAGTGCCTGCTACACATGAAGTATTGATGCCGCTGATATCAGTTATTCCGCTGCAGTTACTCTCTTACCACATTGCAGTGATGCGCGGCTGTAATGTAGACCAGCCCCGTAACTTGGCTAAGTCTGTTACTGTAGAATAAGCCTTTGAGCTTTTAGCTAATATAAAGCCGGCAGCAGCCGGCTTTTTTTATGCCCTGTATTTTCAGCTTAGTCCTAACCTTAAGGCAGGCAGCTGTGGCTTACCGCTGCCGGGCACTTGCCTCCCTAAAAATTTTGGTAGAGTTTAAGTAGATCTGTATATTAATCGTAATATTGCGATGTCAGATGTAAAATTTCTTCTAAACCCGAAAGCGCCATGAATAATACTAATAATGCCGCAGCCGTGTCTGATCAGTTTTCTGCTACTAATACCATGGTTAAGCAATCAGGAGCATCCGCTCCCAATTGCTGCTCCGCTTCTGAAGGAGTGGCAGAAACACCAGCGCCGGCCTGTAATGATCTGTGCGAACAGGCATGGAGTGTGTGGCAGGAGCATGCCCAGAGCTTGCGGTATTTTCTGCAAAACCGTACTCGCGAGCATGCCCTTACCGACGATCTGCTGAGCGATATAATGCTAAAGGCTTATAAGAATTGTAATCGGCTGGCTGAAGTAAAAGATGTACGGGCATGGCTGATGCGGGTGGCCCAAAATACCCTTACCGATCATTACCGGCAGCGCAGTTACACAGACCTGCCCAATTCAGACAGCCTGCCTGCCGCAGAAGATGTTTTACTGCCGGAGCATAGGCTGGCGGGCTGCCTGGGAGAAATGCTGCTGATGTTGCCCGAGAAAGACCGCTACCCGCTGCAATGGGCCGATCTGGAAGGTCTGTCGCAGCAGGAGGTTGCCGACCGTCTGGGCATCAGCTTATCTGGTGCAAAATCACGCATTCAGCGGGCAAGGGTAAAGCTTAAGCAGCAACTGGAAGCCTGCTGCCAGATAGAAACCGATGCACAGGGCAGAATTTCAGATTATACACCCAAAAGTGGTAAATCAGACAACAGAAACTCGGGCTGTTAGTTGTACACCTGCAGGGCTCTAAGCTTTTTGAGCATAACTTGAAGAGCAGCTGATAAGGCTGCTCTTATGTTTTGCCATTTCCGGTAAAAAAGTATTGGGAAATGAAGCGGCAGCCCTGAACTTTGCAGCCGATATGAGAAGAGTTTTTTTGTTAGTATTGATAATAACAGGCCTGTTGCTAAGCCTGGGGGCACAGGGCCAGCAGCAGCGCCAGGCCCAGCAGCAGCGTTACACATTAAGTGGTTACATACGTGATGCATCAAGTGGAGAAGAGTTGATAGGCGCTACCGTGCAGGTGGTGGAGTTGCCTGGTACTGGCGCTACCACCAATATATACGGCTATTATGCACTGCCCCTGCCTGCAGGCAGCTACACCCTTCGCTATCAGTATTTAGGCTACCAAACATTACAGCGTGAGCTTAATTTGCAGGCCGATACCCGGCTGAACATTGAATTACTACCGGACGAAGATCAGCTGGAGGAGGTAGTGATTACCGGCGAGCGCAAAGATGCCAATGTGAGCGATGTGAGCATGAGCCGCGAAAAACTAACTGTAGAGGCGGTAAGAAAAGTGCCGGCACTGTTTGGTGAGGTAGACGTACTGCGCACCATACAACTGCTGCCAGGGGTGCAAACCGCCGGCGAAGGTACCACCGGCCTGTTTGTACGGGGTGGAGCCGCCGATCAGAACCTGGTGCTGCTCGACGAAGCCACTGTTTATAATGCCAGCCACCTGTTTGGTTTCTTCTCTGTCTTCAATCCGGATGCCATTAAAAACCTGGAGATCTATAAAGGTGGCATCCCGGCCCGTTTTGGTGGCAGGCTCTCCTCTATTCTGGATATCCAGATGAAGGAGGGAAACAACAAAGAATATGTGATATCCGGTGGGGTGGGCCTTATTGCCAGCCGGCTTACGGTAGAGGGCCCCATCTGGAAAGACAGAAGTTCATTCATTGTAAGCGGCCGACGCACTTATGCCGATATTTTTCTGGGACTTAGCCCCAACGAAGACATCAACAATAACACCCTTTATTTCTACGACTTCAACGCCAAGGCCAATCTCATCTTAAATGAAAACAACCGCTTTTATATTTCAGGCTACTTTGGCCGCGATGTATTAGGCCTTGATGATCTGTTTAGCCTGGATTGGGGCAACAGTACCCTTACTACCCGCTGGAATCACCTGTTCAATGATCGCCTGTTTTTAAACACTTCTTTGATATTCAGCAATTTTAGCTATGGCTTTGTTGGGGAGAGTGCAACAACCCGGTTCACCTGGGGATCTACCATGCAGGAGTATAATCTTAAATCTGCTTTCACCCATTACATCAGTGAAAAAAACACGCTTACCTATGGAGTAAATTCGATCTTCAGAAGCTTTGGTGCGCCTCGGGTTAGCTTTCAGAGCGAATCCAATTTCCCCGCTCCTGATGTAAACGACCGCTATGCTGTGGAAAATGCAGTATATGTGGGCAATGAGTGGAAAGCCACGCCAAAGTTCACAGCCGAATACGGGCTGCGCTATTCTGCCTTCAATACTGTAGGCCCGGGCAGTATATTCCTGTACGAAGAGGGAGCGGAGCGCACAGAAGAGACAAAAGCAGGTACCGAAACCTTTGACCGCTTTGAAAACATACAGTTTTATCATGGGCTGGAGCCCCGGCTGGGGCTGCGCTATTTGCTGAATGAACAGAGCTCTGTAAAAGCCTCCTACAACCGTATGCGGCAGTACCTGCAGGTGGCCAGCAATGCTACGGCCGGTTTGCCCATTGAGCGCTGGATACCCGCCGATCGCTACATTCAGCCGCTCATTGCCGACCAGGTTGCACTGGGATACTTCAGAAATTTCAGACAAAACAGCTTTGAAACCTCTGTGGAAGTATACTATAAATGGATGGATAACCTGGTAGATTACAGGCTGGGAGACCAGGGCAATATTCTGTTTACAAACAATATTGAAACAGAAGCACTGGAAGGGAAGGGCTGGGCTTACGGGGCGGAGTTTCTGGTAAGAAAAAACATTGGTGCTACCACAGGCTGGATAGGGTATACCCTGGGACGAACCCTGCGGCAGGTGCCGGGCATTAACGGGGGGAGGGTATATCCGGCCCGCTACGATCGCATCCACGATCTTTCCGTAGTACTAAGCCATGAGCTAAGCCCAAGATTTTCTGTATCGGGCACTTTTGTATATAGTACGGGCACTGCAGTTTCTTTACCGGTAGGCAAGGCCAGTGTAGATGGTTTTACTATGCCGGTGTACGACGATACCCGCCGCAATGCGTTTCGTATGCCGGGTTACCACCGGCTGGACCTGGCGGCAACGCTTAAAAACAGGCCTAAGCCCGGCAGAAGGTGGGATGGTAGCTGGACCTTCTCTGTTTACAATGCCTACGCGCGTAAAAATCCTTTTGCCATTACCTTCGAGCAGGTGTATAATCAGGACCCAAATTTCGATCCGGATGAAGACCAGGTGCAGAGTGTAGATGCTGCAGCGGTAAAGCTCTACCTTTTCAGCATTATACCTTCTGTTACCTATAACTTTGAAATTAAGCCAAAGCGAAAATGATACGCTTCAGAAGATATATATTCCTGCTACTGCTGGTAATAGCAGCGGCCTCCTGCCGGGAGCTTGTAACACTGGACCTGCCCCTGCAGGAGGCCCGGCTGATAGTAGAGGGGCATCTCATAGATACAGAAGGTCCCCACACCGTTAAACTAACGCTTAGCCAGGACTATTTTAGTACTGCTCCGGTACCTGTGGTAGAAGACGCTGTGGTGACCATAAGCGACAATGCCGGTAATGTGGAGCAGCTGGTCTATACCGGCAATGGGGTGTATGCAACACAATCCCTGCAGGGGGTGGTGGGCAGGTCGTACAATTTAAGCATTGACTGGCAGGGGCAGCAGTATGCATCATCGGGCACTTTAATGCCGAAAGGTATCGTAGACTCGCTCTCGGTAAATTTTTACGAGGCAGTGCCTCCCGTATTTGATGCAGGCTATTACATTACCTTATATGGTATTATACCAGAGGAAGCAGCCGATTATTACCGCGTAAAGGTGTATGAGAACGATTCGCTTTACAACGACCGCACAGATTTGCTGGTACCCGACAGCCGCTTTGTACCTAGCAGAATAGTGGAGCAGCTGCAATATCCTTTTCAACCAGGCGATACAGTGCGCCTGGAGCTTTACAGCCTGGATGCAGCCATGTACAATTACTATGTTGAGCTGCGTTCGCTGCTGTTTAACGATGGCGGCCTGTTTAGCCCACCGCCCCGGAATCCTACCAGCAATGTCATTAATCTTACCAATCCCGACAATCAGCCGCTGGGCTTTTTTCAGGTAGCTTCTTATGATTGGGGAGTCATTATCGTAGAAGAAGAAAGGGAGTAGGGTTTAATGAAAATTGCCTGCTAAACAGGTGTAAGTATCCGGGCTGAAAAATAGATAATCACTTTGCTTTGAAAGCTTTTTAAGTTAATTTTGCCCTCTGAAAAACCCAAGCGTTAATTCTTTTTCAAATAACAAATGGCAAATATTGGTAGAATTACCCAGATAATTGGCCCAGTGGTAGACGTAAGCTTCGAAGCTGAAGGATCTCGCTTACCGAACATTCTGGATGCCCTTTATGTAACCCGTGAAAACGGACAACGGGTTGTGCTGGAAGTGCAGCAGCACCTGGGTGAAGACCGTGTACGGACTATCGCCATGGACTCTACCGAGGGTATGATGCGTGGTTTGGAAGTTGTAGACACAGGATCTGCAATCCAAATGCCCATTGGCGACGATATTCGTGGCCGCCTGTTTAACGTAGTAGGCGAAGCAATCGACGGTCTGCCTCAGCCAAAAGGCACCAGAGGCCTTCCTATTCACCGCGCTGCTCCAAAATTTGAAGATCTATCTACCTCTCAGGAGGTATTATATACAGGTATCAAGGTAATCGACCTGATCGAGCCTTATGCAAAAGGTGGTAAAATTGGTCTTTTCGGTGGTGCCGGTGTAGGTAAAACCGTATTGATTCAGGAACTGATCAACAATATTGCCAAGGCATACGCTGGTCTTTCTGTATTTGCTGGTGTAGGCGAACGTACACGCGAAGGAAATGACCTGCTGCGTGAGATGATCGAAGCCGGTATTGTAAATTATGGCAAGGAATTCCTGCATACGCTTGAGGAAAAAGGAGGTTGGGACCTATCTACTGTTAACGTAGAAGGCCTGAAAGACTCTAAAGCAACCTTTGTGTTCGGTCAGATGAATGAGCCTCCGGGTGCACGTGCACGTGTGGCACTTTCCGGTCTTACCATTGCAGAGTACTTCCGCGATGGCGAAGGTACTGGTCAGGGCCGTGATATCCTTTTCTTCGTAGATAACATATTCCGCTTTACGCAGGCAGGTTCTGAAGTATCGGCTCTTTTGGGTCGTATGCCATCTGCGGTAGGTTACCAGCCAACCCTGGCTACAGAAATGGGAGCCATGCAGGAGCGTATTACCTCCACCAAGAACGGCTCCATTACTTCGGTGCAGGCTGTTTATGTACCTGCCGACGACTTGACTGACCCTGCTCCGGCCACAACCTTTGCTCACCTTGATGCAACCACTGTATTAAGCCGTAAAATTGCCGAGCTTGGTATCTATCCTGCGGTTGACCCCCTTGACTCTACCTCTCGTATTCTTTCCCGCGATATTCTGGGTGAAGAGCACTACGGCTGTACACAGCGCGTTAAGCAAATTCTGCAGCGTTACAAAGAGCTTCAGGATATTATTGCCATTCTTGGTATGGATGAGCTTAGTGAGGAAGATAAGCAGGTTGTACACCGTGCACGCCGCGTGCAGCGCTTCCTGTCCCAGCCTTTCCACGTTGCCGAGCAGTTTACAGGTCTGAAAGGTGTACTTGTAGATATCAAAGATACCATCAAAGGCTTTAACATGATTATGGATGGTGAGCTTGATCACCTACCGGAAGCTGCCTTCAACCTTGTTGGTACTATTGAACAGGCCATCGAGAAAGGTGAGAAAATGTTAGCCGAAGCTTAATATGTTTTTAGAAATAATCACTCCCGATAAAAAAGTATATGAAGGTGAGGTAGATAGTGCCACTTTCCCTGGCGCTAAGGGCTCTTTTCAGGTACTTACCAACCACGCTCCGCTTATCAGCACACTGGCACAGGGCAAAATCACCTATGTGAGCAAATCTGAAGGCCGCCGCACGCTGGAGGTAGATGGTGGGGTAGTGGAAGTATTAAACAATAAAATATCTGTTTTGGTAGAACGCCTCATTAGCGGATAACAACTACCGGGACCATTATAAAAAAGGCCATTCCATTACCTGGAGTGGCCTTTTTTTGGGTAATACTATATTAGATAATAATTATTGCTTGGGTAGCTTAATTTTCTGTCCCGGGTAAATCAGGTCTGGGTTTTTGATGGTATCCTTATTGGCATTATAAATGGTTTGCCATTTTGAAGCATCACCATACTGACGTTTTGCTATAGCCGAAAGAGTATCACCTTTTTTGATCTCATAATACTCGGGCGAGATAGTGCCTGTATGGTTCTGTACAGGCTGCCGGTCCTGTGCAGTACTAGCCTGTGTAGAATTAGGCTGCTGCTTCGGCTGCAGGTCTACCAACGAACCTGTGCCTTGCTGTCCCGGTTGCTGCGGCCTTGTAGGCTGTTTTTGTTCTATTTTTTCTTCTTTTCCTTTGCGGAAAAAATCCTTTAGTCCCATAGTAAAAAAATCTGATATTATTGAATAGTACGATGGCAGCTGTTAAAGGTTTTTGCACAAAACATTATGGAAACTTGCTGGTTCTACGGATATATTTTTTTTAAACAAACGATTTTCTTATGAAACTAGTCCGGTATTATACTTTGCTGCTGCTGTTACCCTTGTTTCTGCTGGCTGCCTGTGGGAATCAGAATGAAAACCCGCGGCAGATGGTTGCAGGAGAAAATAGCAAAACCTGGGTTGCCAGTCGGGAAACTAATGCACAGGGTGATAAGCAGAAACTTAGCAATGCAGAACAAGGCCAAAAAATGATTTTTTATGCGAATGGCACCTTTCAGATACAGGAGGATGCCGAGTTCCAGACTGGCCGCTGGAATTATAATGAGAGTCAGAAACAACTGGAAGTTACCTTCGATGACCGCCAGGATGTAAAAGAAGTTTTTCATGTGCAGGAGCTGGAAAATGATAATATGGTATTACACGCCAGTGATGGTTCTACCCTGCGCCTAAAGCCAGAATAGTTGAATGCTGCTATAGAATAAAAAGAGCTGCTCCATGGAGCAGCTCTTTTTATTTTTGGAGTTAACGGCTGTACTTGCTGAGCATCAGAATAGATGTTAATTTGGGCGCTTATTCATCAGGAGAATTGCTGCAGCAAAGTAATTCTCCATCAGGCATTTATCGGACACTATCTCTTCTCAGCCACAGCGTATTATCAGTCTATTGTGTGAAAAAGATTGAAAAATGGTTAACCCAGCCGCTCTTGCAGCGGATCGTGTACCTAGTCCTGCTCTTGTTTTGGTTGTACATTAACAACAGTAATGGAAACTTTAACCGGCTGCTGATCCCTAATTCGTTCGGTACCCCCTATGGAGTGCTGGTCTTTTTGCCAGCATTGCTGCTGGCTGCGCAGGTTTTATGGAATAATCAGTGGCTCTGGCGGACACTCTGCGGCGTATTGATCTGCTTCACCCTCTGGCTGACCACGCTTAGCCTCCCCGGTATTATTGCTGCTGCAGGGACCGGTGCCAAAACAATTGTATGGGGCATTGGGGTGATTGGTTTTACCATTTTGCTGGTATTGCTGCTGGCCTTTGTAAACTGGATGCTGCTGCACATGAAGCCTAAGAAATAAAAAGTTTAAGGGGGTAAATAATCTTTTACCCCTTATCAATCTGTAGCAGAATGATGGCTTTACGCACCGAACATATTGTCCAGCTTGTTCATCTTCAGCTTTTGATCTTCCAGGGTTAAATACTGCTCCCAGAAATTGGTTTCGGGCAGGCCAGCCCTGATAAAAAGAGGCTCTTTTTTTACCGGATGCTCAAACTTCAGGTTTTTGGCGTGCAGGTTAATACTGCCATCAGGATTTGGTTTAGAGAAACCATATTTTAAATCTCCCCGGATGGGGCAACCCATGCTGGCCAGTTGTACCCTGATCTGGTGCGGCCTGCCGGTAAGAGGCTGTACTTCCAGCAGGTAGTGGTCGTTCAAATGACCCAGTACTTTATAGGTAAGCTCAGAGCGCTTGCCCTCAGGTATTTCATAATCATAGGCAGTGGTTACATTGCGGCTTTCGTCTTTTATTAACCAGTGTACCAGCCTCCCTATTTTTTCTTTAGGTCTGTTCTTTACAACAGCCCAATAGGTTTTATATACTTTTTTGCTCTGGAACATTTTGTTCATGCGCTCCAGCGCTTTGCTGGTACGTGCCAGTATCACAGCGCCACTAACCGGGCGGTCTATTCTGTGCACCACGCCTAAAAAAACATCACCCGGCTTCTCATACTTCTCCCTGATATAATCTTTGGCATAATCTGCCAGGGTTTTATCGCCTGTAGCATCGCCCTGCACCAGAATACCGGCAGCTTTATTTACAATGAGCAGGTGGTTATCTTCGTATATGACGGTAAAAGGAGGTCGGTTCTTCATAAGGCAAAAAGTTTACGCAAAGGTACGGCTATTTTTAACCAATATCAGCCTTGCGGCCTGTACCGTATTAGCTACGCAGCACAATCCGGAAAGTGGTGCCAACATTGGGTTCACTTTGCTTAACGTAAATACGGCCCTGGTGGTAATGGTCAATTATACGTTTTGCCAGGGTTAGGCCCAGGCCCCAGCCCCGTTTTTTGGTGGTGAAGCCAGGCTGAAACACCTTTTTAATGTTAGCCTTGGAAATGCCCTTGCCATTGTCTACTATATCAATATAAACGGTATTGTTGCTGCCTGGTGCTATGCGAATATCGATAGTACCAATGCCACTCATGGCATCTACAGCATTTTTAATTACATTTTCGATTACCCAGCCAAAGAGGTGGGGGTTGAGCTGTGCACGTAAATCGTTGCCTACACTGCTCACCGTAATCTTTACCTTGGTGCTGATACGCTTTTGCAGGTAATTTATCGAGTTATGGATCATATCAGGTACTGAGGTTAGCTCCAGAACGGGCACCGATCCAATGTTACTAAAGCGTTCTGTAATGAGGTGCAGCTTCTCCAGATCCTTGGCCATTTCAGGCAGGGCCTCGTGCTGCTGGGTGCGTTCATCTGCCCTTAGGTACTCAAGCCAGGCCATCAGTGAGGAGAGGGGGGTGCCCAGCTGATGTGCTGTTTCTTTGGCAAGCCCTACCCACACCCTGTTTTGCTCTGCCGTGCGGCTATAGCTAAAGGCCAGATAGGCAAGTGCTCCAAAGAGTAAAATAGTACTAAGCTGTATGAAGGGATAATAGCTTAGCTGGCGAAGCAGATCAGAGTTGCGGTAAAAGACATATTCTACATGTTCTACCTGGTTGGCCGCATTCCGGTATATTACCTGTATGGGCTCATTCTCGGCCCGCATGTTAACAATTTCAGCCCGCAGCATTTCATACAGCGCTGCCTCGGGTAAGTTTTCAGGTATATCCAGGTTTAAGTAGTCTAAAGTAGGTTCACCCATTTGGTCGGCCAGGATCACAGGAATGGTGGTGTTACTTTTTATGATGTTTTCATTGATAAAGGTAACGTTGGCATGGTCGCCCTGTTCTGCCATAAACTCAATAGAGCGGGCAAACAAGTCTACAGTGTTGCGCTCCCGTTCTTTGAGCATGTGCACAATAAAATTGTTGTAATAGACCGATACCACCACAATCAAAATGGCAATAAGTCCTACCAGTATTTTAATGGTGCTTTTGTGGCGGTAAAGATTTAGCTCAGCGGTTTCTCGAAGGGGTCGGGCCATGGGGGCGGGCGGTGTTTATTAGCTGCAGGTTTAGCCTTTTTGCTGCGGCACAATTCTGTTAACGAATAAACACCAAATTTATGCAAAAAGAAAAGCCGGACCAGCCGGCTTTTTTAATATAAGAAAGATTAGAACCACAGTTGTTTAGCGCATCATAAGCCACCTGCCCATGGTTTTGTAATTAACCTTGGAGCCGTGCATTAAAATGCCAACCCGGTAAATGCGGCCTGCAATCCAGGTCATGAACAAAAAGCCTAATACCAGCAGCACCATAGAGGTAGCCAGCTCCCAGATGGGTACACCAAATGGCAGGCGCATAAGCATTACGGTAGGTGAGGTAAAAGGAATCATACTGAACCAGAAGGCAGTGCTGCCATTCGGATCCTTCAATACAGCTGTGATGGCAACAACAAAGCCCAGCACCAGGGGCATGGAAACCGGCGCCATAAACTGCTGAGTATCTGTTTCGCTGTCAGAAGCAGCGCCAATGGCAGCAAACATGGCACCATACAACAGGTATCCACCTAAAAAGTAAAACAGGAATCCTCCTATCATCAGCGGGATATTCAGCGATCCCAGCTCACTAGTGGCCTTTGCAACAGTTAGCTGCGTAGATGAGAAATCTGCCGCTTCTGCAGAGGGCATCTGGTTGATCTGCGAAATAGATTCGGCATCCAGGCCAATCAGTGAGAGGCCAACACTATAAATCAGCGATGTTAGCACAATCCAGATAACGAACTGAGTAAGGCCAACGGCAGCAATGCCAATGGTTTTACCGATCATCAGCTGAATAGGCTTTACCGATGAAATGATCACCTCCACAATTCTGCTGGTTTTCTCCTCCAGCACACCGCGCATAATCTGTGCCCCATAGATAAAGATAAACATGTAGATCATAAAAGAAGCCAGGTAACCAATGCCGGTATAAATGCCTGTATTGGCAGATTTTTCCTCGCCGCCAGCCAGGCTTATTTCACTTAGACTCACGTTGGTGCGCAGGGCATCGAGGGTGGCTTTATCGATTTGTGATTTCTCCAGCTTCAGGTTTTCAATTCTCTGTTCCAGTACCCGTTCAATCCTTTCCTTCAGCTCTATGCCTGCGCTGCTTTCAGAATAAAAAGTAATACCCGAGGGGTTATCCAGCTCAAGATCCGGGATATACAACAGGCCAAAGCTGTTGCTTTCCTTCATATTGATCTTTGCTTCGTTCAAAGAGGCATCGAGGTAGTCAAAGTTTAAGCCTTTCTGATCTTCGAAAGAGCCCCTGAAAAGGCCGCTTTCGTCTACCACTGCAATAGTACGCACATCATCACTGTCACGGGAGGCCAGCCATATTGGTATGGCAAACAAGCCGGCAAACAGCAGGGGCCCCAGGATTGTCATGATGATGAATGACTTTTTGCGTACCCGGGTTACATATTCGCGCTTTATGATCAGGCCTATCTTAGACATAAGCAACCTCCTTATCTTCTTCTTTTACTTTTGAAATAAATATTTCATTAATGCTCGGGATCTTTTCCTCAAAGCGATGGATCTCCACCCGCGGCAGCAGGAGCTGCAGCAGGTAGTTAGGGCTGCTAATCCTTATTGCCCGTATAACAGACTGGTAGTAATTTTCTTCCAGCAGTTTTTCTTCCAGTACCTCCACTTCGCCGCCAAGGCCAATCAGCGAGCCTTTGTGCTCCACAATAAAGGTATTGCTCCGGTGCTGTTCTTTGATTTCACGCTTGGTGCCGTCCAGTATTTTCCGGCTTTTGTTAATAAGGGCAATATGATCGCACAGCTCCTCTACCGATTCCATGCGGTGGGTGGAGAAAATAATGCTGCTGCCACGTTCCCTAAGCTGCATGATCTCGTCTTTGATGAGGTTAGCATTTACAGGATCAAAACCTGAAAATGGTTCATCCAGAATAATAAGCTCAGGTTCGTGCATAACAGTGGCAATAAACTGTACCTTCTGGCCCATGCCCTTGCTAAGGTCTTCTATGGTTTTACCCGCCCATTGGGTAAGATTAAGCCGGTCCAGCCAGTGGCGTATGCGTTGCCGTGCTTCCTTCTCCTTCAGGCCCTTTAGCTGTGCCAGGTACATCAGCTGTTCGCCCACCTTCATTTTTTTATACAGGCCCCTCTCTTCGGGCAGGTAGCCAATAGTGCGGATGTGTTCCTGCCTAAGCGCTTCTCCATTGATGAATACCTCCCCTTCGTCCGGCATCAGGATTTGTGTAATAATGCGGATAAGAGTGGTTTTGCCGGCTCCGTTAGGCCCCAGCAAACCAAAGATACTGCCTCTGGGTACCCGCAGGCTTACATCCTCCAGTGCCGTGTGTGCGGCATATCGTTTGGTAAGGCCGTGTACTTCTAGTATGTAATCGCTCTTCATAGTATGGGGTTGGAAGGTGCTAATCTAAAGTACAAATAAATATCCTTTTCACTTCATATATTATGGTTAGTGGCCCTATTTCCTGACAACCGGTTGGTATTTTATAGTGGGTGAAACGTTAGATGCCGGATATGGGGGATCAGCTGTCAGGTATCGGGTATCAGATATGAGGTTGGTATGAGGTTGGCCTTGGAAACACCACCACAGGCCATAAAAGCGGCGTTAAGGTTGTGAGGGGCAGGGTGTTTTCGTACCTTGCTTATAGAATATTTTTAGAACTAAATTTTTAGAACATGACGAAGGCTCAAAAAGGCGACCGCGTACGTGTGCACTACACAGGCCGTTTAAAAGATGGAAATGTATTTGATAGCTCTCAGGGCCGTGAGCCGCTGGAGTTTCAGATAGGTGCTGGTATGATGATTGCCGGCTTCGACAAGGCTGTAGACGGTATGGCTGTTGGCGATCAGAAAACAGTTGAAATACCCTCTGATGAAGCATATGGTGCACGTCGGGAAGAAATGGTGATAGATGTGCCGCGTCAGCAGGTGCCTGAAGGTGTATACCCGCAGGTAGGCCAGCAGTTAGCGCTTAATAATGGCGGCCAGCAGGTGCCTGTGGTTGTTAAGGAAGTAACAGAAGAAAAGATTGTACTGGATGCCAACCATCCACTGGCAGGTAAAGACCTGGTATTCGATATCGAGCTGGTGGATATTGGAAGCTAAATAAGGTGTACTTCTCTCTCTTTCTCTAAAATGCCGCAATTGCTGAAAAGTAATTGCGGTTTTTATTTTTCCTGCTGAGCAGCAGCATTAGGCATCATCAAATAATGATATACCTCTCCCTTGCTAAATATCCAGATGTCTCTTCCCTTTACCAGCAGGTGTTCAGGAGTAGCTTCTACAAGGGAAATGCGTACTACCTCATGGGTTTTTAGGTCCAGATAGCCCAGCTGGTTTCTTTGCAGAAAGTAGAACCTGTCTTCATCCAGCGACAGCGAATGAAGGCCGGGCAAATCATGTGTTAGTTCATAATTGCCCATTGCATCGAATACCAGAAAGCCTGCTGTAGGGCTGTAGAGGTAGATTTTACCTTTGTATTCGCGCAGGTAATTGAATTTCATTTGTTTGGCATTGGCACCGCTCACCAGGTTAAGCGGAATGGAAACTGCCACTTCACCACCGGGGAACTGTTGCTTCAGGAGGCGTTGCTGGCTGCCATCGAGCAGCCAGATGCCATTTCCTTCTGCTGCTGCTACGGCATCTATAAAGCCGGTATTGTTGTTGGTGCTTAAGCGGTAGCTGCCAGCCTGGGTGAGCAAACGGTCTACCCATAAAAGCTGCTGATTGGCTCTATCGAACAGGAGCAGCTGTAAACCTGGCAGGGCCTGCAGGCTACTGATAGAAAGCATTTCATCCGGGCTGAAGGTAGCCAACTTCTGGCCCTTAGGACTATACTGAAGTACCTGCCCCTGTTGATTGGCCAGGTACAGGTTGCCCTGCACATCCTGGGCGGTGGCAATTGCTTTTGGCGCGGCAAAACTGCCTTTGAACAGCAGCGTCTGGGCCATGGAAGGATGCACCCCTGTTAGGCACAAAAGTGCAAAGATGCAATGAAGCAAACGGCTATTCAGCTGCTTCAAAGATTTGAAGCTCCATTTTATGCCCATCAAAAACGCCATAAGTGTAATAGTTTATCCATTCGCCCAGGTTTATATAATAGCTGTTTTCTGTTACCTCCAGATTCAGGGGCAGGTGCCGGTGGCCAAATATATAATAATCGTGGTGCTCTTTTTCTTCTTTGTAACGGCAGTAAGCCAGCAGCCATTCGTCTTCGCCCAGAAAAACCTCGTCCTTTCCTTTATTCTTAGACCTGCTTTTGCTCGACCACATATTTGCCAGCTTGATACCAATATCCGGATGCAGCCAGCTGTAGAGCGAGTAGCTTAACGGACTCTGAAAGACCTTTTTCATAATCTTATACCGTTTATCGCCGGGCCCCAGACCATCGCCGTGGCCTATCAGAAAACGGGTATTGCCAATATAAATTGCTCTGGGGTGCCGGTACACAGGAATTCCAAATTCATCAGGAAAGTAATTCTTCATCCACATATCGTGGTTTCCGGTAAAGATGAAAAGCGGTATACCACTGTCGCTAAGCTCAGCCAGTTTGCCCTGCAGGCGTATGGCTCCTTTTGGTACTGCGTGTTTGTATTCAAACCAGAAATCAAACAGGTCGCCCATCAGAAAGATAGCAGCAGCATCCTTGCGAATATGCTCCAGCCACCGCACAATTTTGCGCTCACGTTCACGGCTCTTTTCTTTATTGGGCGCACCCAGGTGAAAATCGGAGGCAAAAAACACTTTTTTGCCGGCAGCTAATGTAATAGGGGGTAGTTCTTTAGACAAAACGAAGTAGGGCTGTAGTCTTTTTGCTTTACGAAATTAAGCAAAAGAAAGGGCTTTAAAAAAATCAGGCAGCCCTAAAGCTGCCTGATCTGTTTGTTATAAGGATTCTTGCTCCCGGTTGTCTTCAGGTGGAATGTCTCCATCTGAGCCTACCCGCTCTTCTACCGTAGTGGCATCTGGCGGCATATTTTCTTTTGCCATCTCGCCATTAGGGGTTATGTATTGCTGATAGGTGGTTTGTTTATCGAACGGACGCTTGCCTATGAGCCGCTCCAGGTCATACTGATAAATGATCTCTTTTTTCAGCAGCTCCTGGGCAATGATCTCAAGCTTATCACGCTTATCCATCAGCAATTCTCTTACAGCTACATAAGCCTTATCAATAATCACCTTTACCTCCTCATCAATAATCTTGGCGGTGGCTTCGGAATAAGGCTTATTGAAGTTGTACTCGCTCTGCTTGGGATCATAGAATGAGATATTGCCAATCTTATCATTCATGCCATAAACAGAAACAATACTATAGGCCATTTTCGTAATCCGCTCCAGGTCGCTGAGGGCGCCGGTGCTTATTTTACCAAATACAATGTCTTCGGCGGCACGGCCACCCAGGGTCATGCACATTTCGTCGAAAAGCTGCTCGGTCTGGTACAGGAACTGCTCTTTGGGCAGGTACTGCGCATACCCCAGCGCGGCTACACCACGTGGTACAATGCTTACCTTTACCAAGGGATCGGCGTGCTCCAGGAACCAGCCTGCAACGGCGTGTCCGGCTTCGTGGTAGGCAACAATTTTCTTCTCTTCCGGAGAAATAATTTTGTTCTTTTTCTCCAGTCCACCAATTACCCTGTCAACAGCATCCTGGAAGTCCTGCATATCTACTGCCTTTTTGTCGCGACGGGCAGCAATCAAGGCTGCTTCGTTGCAGACGTTGGCAATTTCGGCACCGGCAAAACCTGGCGTTTGCGCCGATAGTTTTTTCGGATCTACCTCTGCCGACAGCTTGATAGGCTTCAGGTGTACTTTAAAGATAGCCTCACGGCCTACTATATCCGGCTTGTCGATGCTGATCTGGCGGTCGAAACGGCCGGGGCGCAGCAGGGCGGAGTCCAGGATATCAGGGCGGTTGGTAGCGGCCAGGATAATAACGCCTGAGTCGGTGGCAAAACCATCCATCTCTACCAGCAGGGAGTTCAGGGTGTTTTCGCGCTCATCGTTAGAGCCAGGCATGGCACCACGGCCACGGCTACGGCCAATCGCATCGATCTCATCTATAAAGATAATGCAGGGAGCTTTTTCCTTGGCCTGCTTAAACAGGTCACGTACACGGGCGGCACCTACACCTACAAACATCTCTACAAAGTCGGAGCCTGAGAGGGAGAAGAAAGGTACGGCAGCCTCGCCGGCTACGGCTTTGGCCAAAAGGGTTTTACCTGTGCCCGGAGGGCCTACCAGCAGCGCACCTTTTGGAATTTTACCCCCTAGCTTGGTGAATTTGCCGGGATTTTTTAGGAAATCAACAATTTCCTTGATCTCTTCCTTGGCTTCATCCAGGCCGGCCACATCGTTAAAGGTAATTTTAACCTTGTTTTCAGCATCAAAAAGGGCTGCTTTCGATTTGCCGATGTTAAAGATCTGCCCGCCGGGTCCGCCGGTGCCCGTCATGCGGCGCATCAGGAACCAGAAGCCAAACAGGATCAGGAACAGAAAGCCCCAGCTGGTAATCAGGCTGGTAAGGTCTGAACGTTCTTCTGCTTCCAGGGCAATCTGCCGGTCTTTAGGAAGCTGCGACATCATTTCACGAAAATCCTGCGCAAAAACCTCTTCGCTGATAATCTTCATGCGGTAGTGAGGCCCCTGCGAGGCTGTGAACATTTTACGGTCCTGTAATTGTCTCTGATTATCCGGATCGCTTACTGCTTCCGGGGTGAGGGTTACTTCAACAAGGTCCTGCCCTTTGATTAAAGTTACCTGCTTTACCTTTCCTTCTCTAACCAGCTCCTCAAAGCGAAGGTAATTTATGGGTTCTGTAGAACTGCTTTTACTAAGCCATAGAACCCCAAAGATCAAAATCAGCAGGGCTACAATAATGTAGGCCTGGTAATTGTTGCGCTGGGGTGGCTTAGGTATAAGGTTCTTACGGTTCGGTTTTTCTGCCATTCGTTTTATACAAAAAGGGATATCAAATGTATGAACATTAAAAGGCCTTTACAAAGTGTAAGGCCTTTGTGTTTGGTTTAAGCTTCTGTTTCTGTGGAAATATGTACAATCTCTGCATCGCCCCAGAGTTCTTCAAGCGCAAAAAAATCGCGCCTGTCTTTTTTAAACACATGGGCTACAACATCAACATAATCCAGCAGCACCCATTCTTTTTGCAGACGGCCTTCGCGGTGCCAGGGGTCCTGCTTACTTTCTTTATAAACAACTTCTTCTATTGAATCGCTGATCGCATCAAGTTGTGTATCGGAATTACCCGTACAGATTATAAAGTAATCGGCTACTGCATTTTTTACATTAGTAAGGTTCAGAACCACTATGTCTGAGGCTTTCTTCTCCTGCATACCAGCTACAATCAAATTGGCCAATTGTTCTGAATTCGTTTTTTCTTCCATTCTTGCTCGTTAAATTGCTCCTCAAATTAAATAAATCCTTGTATAATTCTCCGGCAAATACGCTATTTATTGGTAGTAAGCTTATTTATCTGCCAGAATGTCACTCTACTAATACAACAGCCTTGCAGTTGTTGCAGCAAGAGAACCTGCCGGAGGGCACAGTAATCATCACTAATCGCCAGATCATGGGGCGTGGTCAGCGCGGAAACAGCTGGGAGGCTGATTCCGGGCAAAACCTGACCTTCTCAATAATACTACGACCGCGTTTTTTACCTATACAGGATCAATTCCTACTTAATATCAGCATATCTCTTGCCATTTCTGATTTCCTGACACATTTGCAGCTATCCGGAGCAGCTATAAAATGGCCTAATGATCTTTATGCAGGATCAAAAAAGCTGGGGGGAATTCTGATAGAAAGCTCCTTGAAAAACGCTCAACTAGAGTGGAGTGTTGTAGGTATTGGCATAAATGTGAATCAAAAAGATTTTATGGTGCCCACTGCTACTTCTCTTGCCCTGGAACTTGGCCAGGAACAAAGCCTGCAGCAGCTGCTGGACCTGTTGCTAAAGGCCCTGGAAGTACGCTATCTGCAGCTACGGCAGCAGGGTGGCGTACAAGGCCTGCGCAGGGAGTACCTGGACCGGATGTACTGGTTAGGGGAGTGGCACGAATTTGAATCTGCAGGCACCTGCTTTACCGGAAAAATAGTGGGGATAGATGCACAGGGTAAACTGGCCGTACTCCATCAACAGGATGAACAGCTCCTCTACTACAGCATACAGCAGATCCGTTACCTCTCCTGATACAGCAGTGCTGTGTTTAAGGATAGGCTGCTTACACCTTTAATTTTTTGCACATAATGCACTGAATTACTGTGCACTAAATCATTTTTAAGGCTTTTGTGTTTATACTCTGGCAGGTTTTTGGTACCCTCCTGGCCAGTATGCTAAGTTTGCATTATGGCTGGTAAGTACTCTAAAATTTTGTACTTTTGGAAAAGTTTATGATTAGTTTAGATTGATATGCTCAAAGAGACAGAAAATTACAAGGTAAAGGATATTACACTGGCCGAATGGGGCCGTAATGAAATCCGTTTGGCAGAGGCTGAAATGCCGGGCCTGATGGCCATTCGCGAAGAATATGGCGCAGCACAGCCCCTGAAGGGTGCCCGTATTGCCGGTTGCCTGCACATGACAATCCAAACTGCCGTTTTGATTGAAACCCTGGTAGAGCTGGGTGCGGAAGTTACCTGGTCCAGCTGCAACATTTTTTCTACCCAGGATCACGCTGCCGCAGCCATTGCCGCAGCCGGTATTCCGGTATTTGCCTGGAAAGGCCAGAACGAAGAAGAATTTGACTGGTGTATTGAGCAGACTCTTTTTGCCTTTGAAGGCGGCAAACCACTGAACATGATCCTGGACGATGGCGGTGACCTGACCAATATGGTATTGGATCGTTACCCTGAGCTGGTAGAGGGCATCCGTGGCATCTCTGAAGAAACCACCACCGGTGTGCTTCGCCTGTACGACCGCATGCGCAAAGGCACTCTGCCACTGCCTGCCATCAACATCAACGACTCTGTTACCAAATCGAAATTCGATAACAAGTATGGCTGTAAAGAATCGCTTGTAGATGCCATTCGCCGTGCTACCGATGTAATGATGGCCGGTAAAGTAGCCATTGTAGCAGGTTATGGCGATGTAGGCAAAGGTTCTGCCGCCTCTCTGCGTGGCGCCGGTGTGCGTGTTATCGTTACCGAAATAGACCCTATTTGCGCCCTGCAGGCTGCTATGGATGGCTTTGAGGTGAAGAAAATGGTAAATGCCGTGCACCGTGCCGATATTGTTGTTACTGCAACTGGTAACAAAAACATTGTAACGGGCGAGCATTTTAAGAAAATGAAAGACAAAGCCATTGTGTGTAACATTGGCCACTTTGATAATGAAATTGATGTTGCCTGGCTGAAAAAGAACTACGGCACCACCCGTATAACCGTGAAGCCTCAGGTTGATATCTATAATGTAGAGGGTAACGATATTATCCTTTTGGCCGAAGGCCGCCTGGTAAATCTTGGTTGTGCTACCGGCCACCCAAGTTTTGTAATGTCTAACTCCTTTACAAACCAGACGCTGGCGCAAATAGAGCTGTGGACCAACACCGGACAGTATGAAAATGCTGTGTACACCCTGCCTAAGCACCTGGATGAGAAGGTAGCTGCCCTGCACCTGGAGAAAATCGGGGTGGAGCTGGAAGAGCTTACGCCAGATCAGGCCGAGTATATTGGTGTACCGGTAGAGGGTCCGTTCAAAGCAGACTACTATCGTTATTAATTCTTAGCAAAGATTATCTATTTTGTAAGCCTTCTGCCAAATTACTGGCAGAAGGCTTCTTTCTTTTTGCGCATGCCGCAACTATTGGCAAAGCAATTATTTAATAAATTGGGTTACGATGCCTGAGGAAGTAGAGGGGGGAATAAGTGAAGCTTTAACAATAAAATAAAGGTGCAGACAGCGAGAAGTACTTGTGCCAGGCCACCTGTTATTGCTTTACTCAAAAGCGGCTGCTATTAAAAAATTACAAACGGATGAAACAAAAGTTTTTTTATTGTTATGCGACGGCAAATGATAAACGCTTATACCGAAAAGACATCATCAACCTAACCCAGATCAAAAATAAAAGTACTGGTCTTGCGGAAGTGGTGCTTTTTATTGCGATCAGTGAAGTAAATAAGATGAATGCCTTCGATAAAATTTTTATCAGCACTGTTAAGAACCTTTTCAAAGATCATCCTGAAATTGTCCTGGAAGAGATTTTTTTTAAAGATAATCTGGGACGTGACATGAGCTCCTATGATTGCCTGTTTCAAAAGGTAAACCGGCTCGCTGGTCCTAAGGATTATGTTTTTTTTCAGAATCGAAGTGGGTATGGGCCATGCCTGGATAACTGGTACAAAGATTTTATACAGCAATTTGAAAGGTTCGATGGTATAGCTCTTTGCGGTAGCACAATAAATTTCCTGGATCATCCCAGCAGGGGGTTGAAGGGCGATCTTCCGCATATTCAGACCTATTCCTTTTTAACGAATATATCCTTTTTAAGAATGTTGAAACATGGTTTTCCAGGTGCTAAAGAAACAGACAGGTCGCAGCTCATTATAAAAGGAGAAATTGGTTTAAGTCAGTTTTATCTGAATAAAGGGTACAGGATTACCTGTATGGAGTGGCCCGATTTGGCGATTTCTAATCAAAGCGCCGCCCCTGCAGATTCAGACATACGGGAGGAGGTTCGAAGTAAGCATCAGTTCTATCACAGAAAGTTTAATAAAAGACTGGCTACTAAAGTCAAATCAACTATCATCAGCTATTGTGACGTTTCCTGGACGTTATTAAGAGCATAAGCAGATAAAAAGAGCTATTCGGTGAATGGCTTAAATACCTCATTCAATCTGCACCGCCTCCACAGGAGGCGCATCCGCCAGAGGCGGAGATTGGCATACAAGTGGACCAGGTACCCACCGGTCAGTGATAGCAGGGGTGCTAAGACTTAGCGGCTTTCTTAATACCAAAGGGGGTAAAGGCGACCTTATCTTCTTTTACCTGTGCCAGTATATCTGCATTAACCGATGGCCTTTGCAGCTTGCGATGGTAGAGATGGTACTGAATAGCATAGTTTTTTACACTCCTAAAGCCTTTGCCCGCCCAGCGCAGGCGCAATTCAGGGTCGGTATCCTCTCCAACGGCAGGAGCTAGATAGCGCTCATCAAAGCCATTGATATCCAGCAGGTCCTCTTTGTAAAGGCTAAAGTTACACCCTAACAAACCCTTAAATTTTTGAGGGAACAAAGCCTCAAAGGCTTTATTCGACAGGTAAATCCCTTTTTCGGCATCGCGTGTTTTACCAGTTATACTGTCCATAAAAGTGCGGAGTGTAAAAGCAGCACCAATGGCACCTGCTCTTATGCGTTCTGCCGTTAGCCAGCCCGTAAGTTGCTCTGAAAGGTTTACGCGCCTGCCCGAGAGTACCACTCCTGCCTGGCGGTGCCGGAGGTGCGCCTCAATGTAATGGGGATGGGGTACACAGTCGCCATCTACAAAAATAAGGTAGTTACTTTCGGCGGCCAACACTGCCCTGTTGAGCATAATAGTTTTGCGAAAGCCCACATCTTCGTGCCAGAGATGTTTAATGGTGAGTGTGCTGCCCTGCCTGTATTTTTCAATGGCGGCAATGGTGTCCTGACTGGAGCCATCATCGGCCAGAATCACCTCAAAGTCCTTGATGGTCTGGGTTTCCAGGCCGGCCAGTACCCGCTCCAGGAATTCAAATTTATTATAGATAGCAATGATGATGCTGGCTAGAGGCTGTTTCATTCAGAAGAAACTACTTTTTATTGGCAAATTACGCTTTCCTGACCCAGGAATAAAAACTTTAAGGGCACGGAAGTGTACTAATAGGACAGGGATGGTGGTGTAAAGAGTTTTGCCTTGATAAACCCGCCCTTTTTTTTAATTTTGTGCAAACGAAAAACTTCCGCTAATGAGTGTTTTGGTAAATAAAAACTCGAAAGTGATCGTACAGGGCTTTACAGGCTCTGAAGGTACTTTCCATGCCGGCCAGATGATTGAATACGGCACAAACGTAGTAGGTGGCGTTACCCCTGGCAAAGGTGGCCAGACGCACCTGGATAGGCCGGTATTCAATTCTGTTGCAGAGGCTGTTGAAACTACCGGCGCCGATGTTTCTATTATTTTTGTACCACCGGCTTTCGCTGCTGATGCTATTATGGAGGCTGCCGATGCCGGAATCAAAGTGATCATTGCCATTACTGAGGGTATCCCGGTAAAAGATATGATGATTGCCAAAGAATACCTGAAAGGTAAAGAGGTACGACTGATAGGTCCGAACTGCCCTGGTGTTATTACGCCTGGTGAGGCTAAGGTTGGTATCATGCCTGGTTTTGTATTTAAGTCCGGACGTGTAGGCATCGTTTCTAAATCCGGTACTCTTACTTACGAAGCAGCCGACCAGATTGTAAAAGCCGGCCTTGGTATCTCTACTGCCATTGGTATTGGCGGCGACCCGATTATTGGTACGCCTACCAAAGATGCCGTAGAGCTGCTCATGAACGACCCAGAGACCGATGCCATTGTAATGATTGGTGAGATCGGGGGTAATTATGAGGCTGTTGCTGCCCGCTGGATCAGGGAAAACGGTAATCAAAAGCCTGTAGTTGGCTTTATTGCAGGCCAGACAGCGCCTCCCGGCCGCCGTATGGGCCATGCAGGTGCTATCATTGGCGGTGCCGACGATACTGCAGCTGCAAAAATGAAAATCTTACGTGAAAACGGTATTACTGTTGTGGAATCTCCAGCCGAAATTGGCGCTGCAACTGCAAAAGCATTGAAAGAAGCTGGTATTACTGCCTAAGCAAACTGTAACTTATACAGAAGCCTGTCCCGCAAAAGGACAGGCTTTTTTTTATGCTTCAGGCGCGGGATGAAATGTAATTTTAATGTAAGATTTGATGAATTATTTGTACGAAAAACACTATGAATGTGTTCCATTCGAGAGTGAAATTTCTTATACATTAGCCTCAATTTCAGTTTGTTGCCTGGTGATAGCCTTTAGGAGCAGCAGCAGCAGTGGTTTATAGACAGATCAATTTTCCGGCTGTTAAATACCTGCGATAAACCTGCTTCTTTGGCAGCAAGTTTATTTATTTATTCTATGTAATTTTTCTCCTGTAATTACTCAGGCTGCTTATATAACACTCAATACCTTTGTGGATTAGTGGGCGTAGGGATTTTAACAGCATGAGTTACAAGCTTCTGGCGCTTCATCATTAATCACCCCAAATGTTTAAATGAAACAATTTTACTTAGTTCTTACCTTGTGCCTAAGCGCAATGGGTTGGGCGAGTGCGCAGCAGGAAACAACCCTAAGTACCATGCGAAGCCTGCCACAGGCAGGCTATACCAATCCGGCCTTTGTGCCTACCCAAACCTTTTATCTGGGCCTGCCGGGAATTTCATCAGTAGCAGGCTATGGAGGCAGTAATAGCCTTTCCTATCAGCAGGTTGAGGAGCTGAAACTCGAAGATGACTTTTCAGGAAGATCTTTGCTGGATTTACGGGCAAAGATGAAGGATCAGAACTGGTTTACGGGAGGTGCCCAGGTAGATCTTTTATCTGTGGGAGTTCGTGCAAATGCACGTTTATACCTGCGTTACCGCTTAAGTACTAAAGTAGTATCGCAGATAATGCTGCCACGGGGGTTGGCTTTGCTGGCAGATGAACAATTCTTAAAGACGAGCAATTCTATAACACTTGCGCCTTCGGTGCAGGCAATGGGTTATCTGGAAAATTCCTTTGGAGCATCTTATGTAGTGAACCAAAAGCTTACAGTAGGGGCTAATATCAAAAGGTTAACCGGCCTTGCGAATGTGCATACCGAACATTTGGATATGACCCTAAAATCCAGACCATCTGAAGGTTTGCTGCAGCTGGAAGGTAGTATGCTTGCTTATACGGCAGGTTATGACTTAGAAGCAGAAGATGACGAGTCAGAAAAGTATGAAGAAATCACTAGTTACAGTGATATAATGGATCTTATTGGAGGCAATAGCGGTTGGGCGGCAGATCTTGGTGCTACCTACCAGCTTACAGATAAAATGCAGCTTGGTTTGGGTATTCTGGATCTTGGCACCATTAACTGGAAGAACGGTGCCCGCGAGTACAGCATAAAAAGAGCAAGTACTACTTTTCAGAATCTTGATGAGGGAAGCCTGAATGAAGATAACTACAGGGCCGAGGCATTTGCCGATAGTGTAGCCAAATATTTTGAACCACAGGATAAGGCTATAGGCAGCTACCGCACGGGTTTGCCTGTTAAAAGCTACTTAAACATCACTTATGAGCTTCACCGCAGTGTACATGCTTCCGGTATCTTTTTCAGCCAGATGTACAAAGGCAGATTTTTGCCGGGATTTACGGCAGCCATCAATAAAGAATGGGGTCGCAGGTTAGGAACCTCCCTTAGCTATACTGCCATTAATGGTTCTTACTCAAACGTAGGTGCCGGGTTTAGCTTCCGGCTCACACCATTCCAGCTGTACGTGGTAAGCGACAACGTGCTGGGGGGCATCGATTATAAAAATGCCAAAAATGTAAACGTAAGGGCCGGTTTGAACCTGGTATTCGGAACAATCAAAAAACCTACTAAGCTTCCTTATTAATCCATGAATTTCTCTTTTAAGCATTTATATAGCACAGTACTCCTGCTGTTGTCCATCAGCGGAGCTGCGCATGCCCAGGCAAACTTTGCACCTCAAAAGGTCGGAGAAGCCATCAATAGTGTCTATGCGGAATTAAACCCGGTGCTGTCGCCAGATGGGAATGAGTTGTTCTTTGTAAGAGCTAACCACCCTCAGAATGGCTTCGGTGCAAAAGACAGTGAAGATGTATGGTACAGCAAACGTGGCGAAGATGGCACCTGGTCTGAGGCAGTTCGTGTTCCAGAGCTTAATATTGGCCGCTACAATGCTGTATGGGCCTTTACACAGGATGGTTCTGCCGTACTGATTCAGGGCCGCTACAACAAGGACGGCGATTTCTGGAAGAAGCGTGGTTTCTCCCTCGTACGCCGCACTTCAGCAGGAGAGTGGGAAACACCTAAAACTTTGTCGCTCTCTAAATTCCATAGAAAGAACAGGGGCCTGTATACCACTGCTTACCTGACACCCGATGGCAGACACATCCTTATGAGCTTCTCGAGGAAGTACAACGGCAAAAAAAGCAGGCTGTATGTAAGTCGTGAGAAAGAGCCGGGCCATTATGGAAGACCTAAAAAGATAAAGATCAAGCAGGGAAGTGCCCAGCATGCCCCTTTTGCTTCGGCCGATGGACAAAAGCTCTATTACAGCAGCAATAAGTCTGGCAACTTTGATGTGTGGGTGGCAGAGCGCCTGGACGAAAGCTGGCGCAAATGGTCGGAGCCACAGCCGCTAAGCAGCATTAACTCTGCTAACTGGGAATCTTACTTCCGCACTAATATAAAAGGAAGTCAGGCATGGTACTCGGCAAGAGCCGATAAAAATTCCAATCCTGATCTTTACACCATCAAGCTGTTTGAAGAAAACCCCTTTATCGTGGTATCCGGTCAGGTGATCAACAAAAAGACCAATCTGCCCATTACCAATCTTTCTGGTGTTACCCTTTACGCAAATGATTCCCTGGAGAATTCGCTGATGGTAAATGAAGATGGTACCTACACCATGAAGCTGCCGCTGGGAAAAAAATATCAGCTTAAGCCGCAGCTGGCGAATTACGATGCCGATCCGGTAACTGTAGAAGCCGATAGTCTGTATGAATATACAGAAACCAAACTTGACCTTTACTTCACTCCCTGGACAGTGGTTAAAGTGCAGGGAAAATTACTTGAGCGCAGTACGCTTGCACCATTCCCGGCAGAAGCTAATGCACGCATCATGGTGAATGGCAAAGAGCCGGATTCGCTGGTGGTGAATGCCAAAACAGGAGAATATGCCCTATGGGTACCTTATGGTCAAAATTACAAGCTGCAGGTGCAGGCAAAAGGTCACAAAACGGAAGAACAGCCCCTGCTGCTGGATAAGGTAAAGGCATACCAGGTAATCAGCAGAGATCTTTACGCCAGCAAAGTAAACACTGCCACGGTGCAGGGCCGCCTGCTGGACCGTAAAACCGGTAAAACCTTCCCGGCTGGTGTTCCTGTTCAGGTGATGCTCAACGATACCCTGCAGCTGACAATTATTGATACACTGGGCACTTATGCTGTACCGCTTGCGCTGGGAAATACCTATTCCCTAAGTGCCAAGGCAGAGGGTTACTATCCTATTACCGAAACGATTGATCTCTCGCAGGAAGAAAAGCAGATAAAAGTTTACAAAGACCTGTACCTGGCGCCGGTAGAGGTTGGCCAGTCTATCCGCCTGAACAATGTTTTCTTTGAGAATGCGAAATCTACCCTTAAGCCGGAGTCTTTCACAGAGCTGGACAGGGTGGTTACTTTTCTGCAGGAAAATCCCAATATGAAAATAGAAATTGCAGGCCATACCGATAACAAAGGTACCGCTGCACTCAACAACAAGCTTTCTGCCGACCGTGCAGGTGCAGTGGCAAAATACATTACCGGTAAGGGTATTGCATCCGATCGCTTAACCTCCAGAGGTTATGGCAGCACCAAGCCGGAAGCCGATAATAAAACGGAAGAAGGCCGCAGCCGCAACCGCAGGGTAGAATTCACGATCCTGGAGATCAAGAATTAAACTCGTTCCACTATAACCAAAGCGCAGCTCTGAAAGGGGCTGCGCTTTTTTGTTCAAAAGTGTGTATCTTTTACTATGAAAGAATTTCAGCTAAGCATACCCCGGCCCTGTTCCGAAGAATGGAATAACATGACCCCTACAGGCAAGGGTGCTTATTGCAGCAGCTGCCGGAAAGAGGTGGTGGATTTCACTGCCATGTCTGATCGGGAGATCAGGGAATTCTTTAATAGGCCAAAAGAGCCGGTATGTGGCCGCTTTAGAGAAGTACAGCTGGAACAGCCATATGGTTATGTAGCAGCTGTCCCTGTCTGGAAAAAGTGGTTAATAGCAGCAATGGTCGGAATAGGGGTGCCAGGGCTGGCATTTTCACAGCAGACAAAACCGCTTACGCAGCAACATCCGCATAAAACTACTGATTCAGGGCAGCAGTTACTCAGGCTGGAGCGCATCAAACCCGGAGAGTCGCTGATCAGTAAACTGAAAGGGAGTGTGCTGGATGCTGAAACAGGAATCCCTATGGCGGGTGTGGTGGTGTCAGATGGAGCGAATACCCTGGCAGTCACAGACCAGCAGGGTGATTTCGAATTGCTTTATCAGGACCTCATATCTGTAAATGCGCTGAAATTTGAGAGCCTGGGCTACGACTCCCTAACGCTTGTAAAAAGCAGCTGGAAAGAAGTGCTGATTGTAGAAATGGCACCTTCTGTATGTGCCATGGCACAAGACATTCGTGGTACCGTAACAGTAACTGCAGGCATGGTTGCGGTGCATATCAAACAGCAGACATTCCCGGAAAAGCTATGGTGGAAGATCAGGAAAATGGTGAACAGCAACTAGTGTTTCAGGAAGCGCCCTGGCCAGTAACAGGCGTTCAAAGAAAAAGCGCAGCCCTTGGGAGCTGCGCTCTATTTTTAAAGCTGTTGCTGTAGAATCAATTACTTCGCGTAGGCTACAGAGCGCATTTCGCGGATTACGGTAATTTTGATCTGGCCCGGATACTGCATGTCCTGCTCAATCTTCTGTGAGATATCGAAAGACAGCCTGCTGGCCACTTCATCCGATACATTTTCAGCATCTACCATTACCCGCAACTCACGTCCGGCCTGTATGGCGTAGCACTTCTGCACGCCATCAAAGTTAAGGGCCAGGGTCTCCAGATCGCGCAAACGCTGTATGTAGCTTTCCATTACCTCGCGGCGGGCGCCGGGGCGTGAGCCACTGATCGCATCGCATGCCTGCACAATGGGAGATAGCATGGAAGTCATCTCAATCTCATCGTGGTGAGCACCAATGGCATTGCATACCTCCGGATTCTCCTTGTATTTCTCTGCCAGCTGCATGCCAAGGATCGCGTGCGGCAGCTCTGGCTCCTCCGGCCATACCTTGCCAATATCGTGCAGCAGGCCTGCGCGTTTGGCAAGCTTAGCATTAAGCCCTAACTCGGCGGCCATGGTGGCGCAAAGCTTGGCTGCCTCGCGGCTGTGCTGCAGCAGGTTTTGGCCGTAGCTGGAGCGGAAACGCATGCGGCCTACCATTTTAATCAGTTCCGGGTGCAGTCCATGCACACCCAAATCGATTGCAGTACGCTCGCCAATTTCTATGATCTCATCTTCAATATTCTTGGTGGTTTTGGCTACCACCTCTTCGATACGCGCAGGGTGAATACGGCCATCCTGCACCAGGCGGTGCAGCGAGAGGCGGGCTATTTCACGGCGCACGGGGTCAAATCCACTGATGATGATTGCTTCCGGAGTATCGTCCACAATGATCTCCACACCGGTGGCAGCCTCAAGGGCGCGTATGTTACGACCCTCACGGCCAATGATCTTGCCTTTAATATCGTCACTTTCGATGTTGAATACGCTTACGCAGTTTTCAATTGCATGCTCGGTAGCAGTACGCTGAATGGTTTCCAGTACTACCTTTTTAGCTTCTTTGGTAGCAGTAAGCTTGGCCTCTTCAATAATATCTTTGATGTTGGCAGAAGCTTTGGTGCGGGCTTCTTCCTCCAGGGTGCTGATGAGCTGATTACGGGCATCTTCGGCTGTTAGGTTGGCAGCTTTTTCCAGGATGGAGATCTGCTGCTCTTTCAGCTTTTCAGCTTCCTCGCGGCGGCGTTTGGCCAGCTCGGTCTGTTCGTCTAAATCAGTTTTAAGTTTTTCAAGCTCTGCTTCGCGGCGGCTTACTTTTTCCTGCTGCTGTTTTATTTGCTGCTCGCGTTGTTTAAGCTTTGCTTCGTTCTGGGTAAGAATTGTCTTCTTCTTGTTTACTTCTTTCTCAAACTCAGTTTTCAGGTTGAGGTACTTTTCCTTAGACTGCAGCATCCGTTCTTTCATGATGCTTTCACTCTTGGTTTCAGCTTCCTTAACGATTAACGCCGCTTTTTCGCGGGCTTCGCTTTCCTGTTGCTGGTATATGCGCTGCAAGAGCATGCGCCCGATAAAGATCCCTGCTACCAGCGCAATAATGGCCGTTAGCAGGACGTATATGTACTCCATTGTGGTATTTGTTAAAATTATTTATGGGGGTTTATAATTTTAACAGCCCCTGTTAGTGAACCTGGAGTGAGGCAATAAATAAGCTAGTGGATGTACTGGTATTCTTCTGATAAAGGAATAATAGGGTGCTACAATACCTGGCTTAGCAGACTGTTTAAATGGTCAAGCTTGTTGCTAATGGTCTCGTCGTCTGCAGAGCCTGTTTTCGATTCTGTTTCAAAACGCTCCACGATACAATCAAACGCAACCATGGCAAGCAGGTCCTGCTTGTCATGAAGGCCAAAACGGGCAGTGTACTCACGCATCTTTTCATTGATGAGCTTTCCGGCCCTGCGTACCTTCTCTTCTTCGGCGGCACTTACCTTCATAGGGTATTCCCGGTCGCCTATTTTTATCCTTATCGAAAGTTCTCCCATAATCCTGATTTAGAACTATTCGCTCAAGTGCGCGATGCACAAATCTATTTTCTTGATATACTCGCTTAGTTTTTGCTTTATCTCAGCAGATTCGCCTTCGTCGGCTGTTACTGAACTCGCAATTTTATTTATAGTTACTTTGTTTTTGAATCCTTCAACCTGTTCGTCTTTAGCCCTGAGAATTTTTTTCATCTCACCGTTCTCTTCCTGAAGACGGCTTACTTCCAGCTGCAGGTTTTGGTGCTCATTGAGCAGCAGCCTTAGCTTTCGCTCCAGGGTGGCTAATTTTTTCTCCAGTGTCTCCCGCTCCATGCGTTGCTATTTTCGAATATAAGCACCAAGTTCTTTTTCAAAAGCAGCCATTAGCCGCTGCATTGTTTTATCTATCACCTTATCGGTCAGTGTTTTGTCTTCGTCCTGAAGTATAAAACTTAAGGCATAAGCCTTTTTGCCTGCCTCTATTTTGTCTCCTTCGTACACATCAAAAACACTAATGCGCTTAATCAGTGTACTTTCGGCCTTGCGGGTAATCTCCTGAATCTGGTTAAAGGTAGCCCCTTTATCCAGCACAAGCGAGAGGTCGCGCCTTACTTCCGGAAAGCGGGAAACCGGTTTGTACACCGTTTCCTGTATGCCCGAGAGCTGCAGCAGCAGAACCCAGTTTACTTCTGCCCAAAACACCTCCTGCTTTACTCCGGCAAGTGTTGCCAGTGCTGGTTTTACCTTACCAAGGCGTACAAGAGGTTGTTTGGCAAAAGCCCCACCAATTTTCCTACCATTATACACAATTTCCAGCCCGTAGGCAAATTCTCGCTCGTGAATAACTTGTGGATAAATATCATTTATTCCGAAACGGTTGAGTAACAGCTCAATAGCCAGGCGCAGGTCGTGGTAGGCCACAGGGCGGGCTTCCTGCAGGTAATGCTCCCCTTCGGCATGTCCGGTTATCCACATTCCCACATACTTGTGCTCCTGGTATTTGTTATTAATTTTCTGATAGGTTTTTCCAAATTCAAACAGCTTCAGATCGCGCTGCCGGTGGTTAATATTGTGCGCTATTACCTCCAGTCCGCTATAGAGCAGCGTCTGGCGCATTACCCCCAGGTCTTCGCTTAGCTTGTTAAGAATTTCTACATTTTTCTCTTCTTCCAGGAAATCGCTTTTGCGGGCAAATTCAGGACTGGTAAGGGAGTTGGTCATAACCTCCAGGTAGCCGTTGGCTGCCAGCAGGGCAGAAGCTTCCTGGCGCAGAATATTCTCGTCCGTTTTCGGGAATTCAGCCAGGTAGCTGCTGCTAAGGCCGGCCGGCATTGGTATGTTGTCGAGGCCGTAAATGCGCAGCACCTCTTCCACAATGTCGGCAGGGCGTTGCACATCTACACGGTAAGGAGGCACTGTGGCGGTAAAGCCTTCTGCAGTTTCGTCCTGCAGCTGTATATCCAGGTTATAGAGGATGGTTCTCACCTCAGCTTCCGGAATGGGGTGGCCAATAAGCTCGTGCAGTTTTTTCCAGCGTACTGCTATCCTAAAATCTTCCACAGGCTGCGGGTAAAAATCAGCAATATCAGAGCTTATTTCGCCGCCGGTTACTTCTTTAATAAGCAGGGCTGCCCGCTTCAGGGCATATACTGTGACATTAGGGTCGGTGCCACGCTCAAAACGGAAAGAGGCATCTGTTTTTAGGGCGTGGTACTGTGCCGTACGCCTGATCCAGTCCGGCGAGAAATAAGCACTTTCCAGGAACACACTTTGCGTGCTCCCGGTAATGCCGCTTTCCATGCCGCCAAATACACCACCAATGCACATACCACCTTCGGCATCGCAGATCATCAGGTCCTGCTCCTGCAGCTTACGGTCTTTCTGATCGAGGGTGCGGAATACGGTGCCGGCCGCCAGGTAACGCACCACCACTTTGCCGCCGCGTATTTTATCGGCATCGAAGGCATGCAGGGGCTGGCCCAGCTCGTGCAGCACAAAGTTGGTTACATCAACTACATTGTTAATGGGCTCCAGCCCTATGCTTTGCAGGCGTTCCTTCAGCCACTCGGGCGATTCCTGTACTTTTACACCGCTTATGGTGATACCGGAGTAGCGGGGGCATGCTTCGGGGTTTTGTACCTCTACCTCAATGTTGCGCTTGTGGTTATCTACGGCAAAACCTGATACATCGGGCCACTGCACAGAGCGGTTCAGCAGCGCTCTTAAATCACGCGCCACACCTATGTGCGAGGCGGCATCAGAACGGTTGGGGGTCAGGCCTATTTCAAAGAGATAGTCGTCCTTCAGGTTAAAATACTCGGCAGCAGGGGTGCCGTTGGGCAGCTGCGTATCCAGCACCATGATGCCGGCATGGGAGGTGCCCAGGCCAATTTCGTCTTCGGCACATATCATGCCTTCCGATGCTTCGCCTCTTATTTTCGCTTTTTTAATCTGAAAAGGCTCGCCGGCGGTAGGATAGAGGGTAGCGCCAACAGTGGCCACTACAACTTTCTGGCCGGCTGCTACATTAGCAGCGCCACATACAATGGGCACTACTTCACCCCCGCCAATATCAACGGTGGTCAGGCTAAGCCGGTCGGCATTAGGGTGTTGCTCACGAGTAAGCACCTCGCCTACTACAATGCCCTGCAGGCCGCCCGGCACTCCTTCCTGTTTTTCAACACTTTCCACCTCCAGGCCCGAGGAGGTAAGCAGCCGGGCTATTTCTTCCGGCGACTCTTGTATATCGATATACTGGCGGAGCCAGTTATAAGAAATTTTCATTTGCAGCAGTTATCGTGCAGAATTGGCAAAATTAAGCATTTTAAAGGATTGCCGAAGTTTAAACCCTATTTTTCGTAGCTTTTTTCACCAGCTTCAATAGCAACGGGCATTATGTTCTCCTTGGGCGGCAGCGGACAGGTGTAGCGCTCGTTGTAGGCGCAGTAGGGATTGTAGGCCTGGTTAAAATCAAGCACGATTTTGTTGCCCTCGGGGTCGGGTACCTCCAGGTAGCGGCCGGCACCGTAGGTTTCGCGGGCACTGGTTTCGTCGGCAAAGGGCACAAACAGATGGTTAGTGCCATCAGTAGCCTGCAGTATGAGCAGCTGCAGAGGCTGGTTGTTCAGCTGAAAATGCGCCCATCCCCAGCGTTTGTAGTTTTCGGTGGTGCCAGTGCTGGTTTGTATCTGCATGTACTCCTCGGTGGGGTTTTGCTCCAGGCGGGCAACAATGCGGAACCCGGGCTTTATGGGGTAGTAATTTAGACCTTTAAAGCTGCTCCGCTCTTCTTCAGGAATGGGCGAATCCTCGGCAGCTACAAAGGATTTGTTTTTATCATAGCGCTCAAATTCAATCCTTTGCTGATAAACCTCCGGGTCTTCGCCGGTATTGCTGCTTTGCAGCAGGGTGTATACAAAAATGGCCATCAGTCCGCCAAAGATCAGAAGGCCTATAATGCGTTTGCTCATACTGCAAAGGTAGGTGTTTTAAGAGAGTTGGGGGAATTTTGTATGCAAATTGTAAGCTTGTGCTACAGGCAAATACCTATAAAACAGAAAATCAGGCTGAATCACTGGCATGTAAAATGCGGAGAGGGTGTATGAGTATAATGGCCGGCACTGAAACAAATTGCACTGTTTTTACTGTTTCAATAGAAAAACATAACCCGCTATGAAAGGTAATTTTAATGAGCTGGTGCAGGGGAATACCCCGGTGCTGGTAGATTTTTTCGCAACCTGGTGCGGACCCTGTAAAATGATGCCACCCATTTTGGATGAGCTCAAAAACCAGATAGGCGATAAGGCGAAGATTGTAAAAATAGATGTGGATAAAAACCAGGCACTGGCCAGTCATTTCAAGGTAAAAGGCGTGCCCACCCTAATGTTGTTTAAAAATGGCAAGGTGGTGTGGCAGCAGTCTGGCGTACAGCAGGCAGCGCAGTTAAAGCGTATTATTGAACAGCATGCCTGATTTTAGAAGTAAATTTTAGGTCGGGTATACAAGAAGGAACTGCTGCAGCGTTAGAGCTCTAGTTAAGGTTCTATCTAAAAGGTTGATGATGAAGGTTCAGTAACAGCTTATCTGTTGCTGAACTTTTTTATTTTGCAGCCTGTATAGTTTTTTCCTGGTGAATCAACCACATTACGATTATATCATAGCGGGCGCCGGCGCAGCAGGCTTAAGTCTTGCCTGGCACCTTACCCACGCTCCCGGGCTCCGGCAAAAGCAAATTTTGCTGATAGACCGGGCTGCGAAAACAGAAAATGACCGCACCTGGGGGTATTGGGCAAAGGGTGAAGAACCCTTTGATGAATGGACCAGCTGGCAGTTTCAGGAGGCTGAATTTTTTAGCCGCTACCATACTGCCACTTTTTCACTGGCGCCTTACAGCTACCGGGTGCTGCAGGGTAAGCGTTTTTATGAGGTAGTCAGGGGCTGGCTTAGTCAGCTCCCGAATGTACACTGGCTGCAGACCTCCATACAGGGATTTGATGATACTGAGACAGGTGCAGTAGTTTATACCGGCGCAGGCTCTTTTAAAGCCGGCCTGATCTTTAACAGCTGTTTTCTTGGGGAGGCTCTGAAGAAGGCCGCAAAGAAGAGCATTAGTCTGAAGCAGCATTTCAAGGGCTGGGTAATTGAAACTGAGGGGCCAGTCTTTCAGCCGCATCTGCTCCGCTTGTTCGATTTCAGAACACCGCAGCGGGGCAGCTTAAGATTCTTTTACCTGATTCCCCACAGCCCTACGCGGGCCCTGGTAGAATACACCCTTTTTTCTAGTAGTTTACTGGCGCCGGCAGCCTATGAGCAGGAGCTGAAGCGCTACATTGGTGAGGTGCTGCAATTAAACCAGTATACTATAGTAGAGGAGGAGTGGGGGGTAATTCCCATGACTACTTATCAATTTCCTAAAAAGCAGGGGGATCATATTCTGAATATTGGATCCGTTGGCGGGGCCTCCAAACCCTCTACAGGCTATACTTTCAGAAGAATTCAGCAGCAGTGCAGGGATTTGGTGCAGCAATTGGAAGCTGGGAAAGTGCCTGTGCCTGTTTCTGCTACCGCAAGGCACCGGCTGTACGATGCTACACTACTCAATATTCTGGATAAAAAAGGTGAAGAAGGAGAAGCGGTGTTTGCCGGTTTGTTTAAGAAAAATCCGCTCCCACGCCTGTTTAAGTTTCTGGATGAGGAGACGCATATAGGAGAAGACCTGCTCCTGATGCAAACGGTGAATAAGCCGCTCTTTCTGCAAAGCATGCTCAGTCTTACCAGAAATAGCCTTAGCTGATGCTGAAACTTCCGGACTTTACCATAGCAGGTATTGATTATGGCAGTAAGCTCGCAGGCACAACAGTGATGGCGGTGTTGTCGGCGGGCGAAATAATTTTTTTTTCCAGCCCCAAAGGAAAAGATGCAGATTTTTTTTTGGTGGAGCTGATCGAGAGATTTATGATCCAGAAAGTATTTATTGATGCGCCCTTAAGCCTGCCCGGCGTGTACACCCAGCTGCCGGATTGCACTGACTTTTTCTACCGCAAGGCCGACCGGCAGCTAAAGGCCATGTCGCCCATGTTCCTGGGAGGACTTACTGCCAGGGCAATACAATTGAAAAATAAGATGCTACCAGCTAAAGTGCAATTTCATGAAACCTATCCATCGGGTTGGGTAAGAATTTCGGCTCCAGAAGCGGTAGGATACCGTAGTAAAGTAGTGTCTCCTGAAGTTTTTTGTCAAAATAATGTAGAAATATATCCACTAATCACACGCACTAACGTAATAGTTAACTGGCATGGGGCCGATGCACTCATTGCACTGCAAAGTGGCTTACGCTATGAATGTCAGTTACATAAAACTTTTGGAGATCCGGCAGAAGGAGAAATTGTAATCTAAGTTGTAACAATTAAATCTCATTCATTACAGCGTAAGGTCTGTATACCAGGCATCCGAACTTTTGCTACTATTTTTGATGAAAGTTATAAACATTTTATCAACCTTGTTCGTATAGATGTGGACAAGCCTGTTTATAACTTTTTTAACTAGCTGAATGGCAATCACAACGACCCCTATGCTTATGGTAGCGCAAGAAATGATGAACAGAGGCGAGCAATTAAATTTGCTAAAGAGCTACAGCCGCTATATGAAACTCTGCAAAAGCGGATTTCCAGCACATGACGCACGTTTTATGACTGGTCTTAACGACGAAGGCGTGTTCAAAAAAGCTTCTGAAATCTATAAGAACTACTTATAATCAGTAAGTACTGTTTATATTTTCATTTTCCGAAGCAGGAGTGTGAGGCTGGTTTGTAAAATCTCACCCATATTCTGGCATTTCTCAAATTCCGGAGCATCATAATAGTGCGACAAATCCGTACGCAGATGTTCAATATTTTCTCTTGGCGCCAGCTCATCCAGGGTCATGGTGCGGATCAGCTTTTTGATTGTTGTGCTGGAGGTGTTTATCCTGTTGGCAATTAATGTCCTTTCTTCCCGCTGATACTGATGCATGGTGGTCGGTGTCATATTGCGCAGCCCAATTTCTATGATTGGGTTATTTTGTTTAAAGTACTGCGGCATATACACACCCCGTCGCCCCTCGTACGATTGCTGATCAAAATCTATCGCCCTGATCCTGTAATGTATTTCCTCAAAATCGGGCGTAATCTCTATTACAAAGTTGCTGCTGTGCATATCTCCAAGTAGCCTTACAAAACAGCGCTCATTAAACTTTACAAACTCTTTGGCCAGTCTTATTTCATTTAAAGTATTTTCCTTCAGGTGCTTCTTGATAAACTGATCGCCCGGTATGCCGGCAATGTGCTCTTCTATCAGGGTTTGATCATGCACTACATAGTTGATGTGGTTTGGCGATAATAAATGCTCCAGTTCCAGTCCGTAAACCCGCGAGGCATCTGCTACTTTCACATAGAAGTAATCAAAGTTATCATTGATGTTATTGACAATCCGTACCCGGAAAGGCTTGGTGTTGCCATACACACAAAGATCTACCCGCTCAATCGAGAGGTGGTCTACAATTGAGAGATCACCCTGGGTTTTAAGCTGTGCATAAATCACCTTCAGGCTGTTATAGATTCCTTCCATCTCCGACTGGGGATAAAAAACGGTTTCCCAGAGGGTGTCGGCACCAAACCTGTCATAGAGTGGAATTGAGTTGTCGTAGCGGAGCAGATCTTTGTAAGAGAGGGGTATTTCTATTTCGCGGTTCTGGCTGCGCAAATAAGTACGCAGATGCTCACTAATGGTGTAAATTTTTTTCTTTTTACTGATCAGGGCCATTGAGGTATGGGGTGTCGGGTATTAGGTATTGGGTTTGGAGCTTGAGCGACGGTCCATGTAGCAGCCTTCTTTTCTAAAGCAAATGATTTTGCCTAGCATGGCACCCCATTAACTAAAAAAAAGCCGACTGTCGGGTCGGCTTAATTTACTTAAATATAGGAATTACTTACTAAAAGAACTCGCGCATTCTGTCAAAGAAGCCTTTTTCCTTTTTATCAGGTGTGGGGTCGAAATTTGGAGACTCTCTAAGCTTTTCCAGCAGTTCGCGCTCTTCGCGGCTGAGCTGCTGGGGGGTCCAGACATTGATCTGGATCAGCTGATCGCCGGTTTCGTACCCATTGATGTTGCGGATACCTTTGCCACGCAGGCGCAGCACTTTGCCGCTCTGGGTGCCTGGTTCTATTTTGATCTTTGCTTTGCCGTCAATGGTTGGCACCTCTACAGAAGTACCCAGTGCGGCATCGGCAAAGTTCAGGTAGAGGTCGTAGGCTACGTTATTGCCTTCACGCTTCAGCTCTTCATGCTCCTGTTCTTCTATCACAATCAGCAGGTCGCCGGGATAGCCACCACCTGGAGGCTCATTGCCTTTGCCCGACATGCTAAGCTGCATGCCTTCTGCCACACCGGCAGGTATGCGGATGGAGATAATTTCTTCTTTTTGTTCCAGGCCGGTATTGTCTACACCGGCAGGCTTCTGGTCAATTACCTTGCCGCTGCCATGGCAGGTATGGCAGGTATTGGCAGATACCATCTGGCCCAGCATGGTATTCACTACCTTGCGGATCTGACCACTGCCGCCACAGGTCTGGCAAGTTTTATACGTAACCCCTTCGGCTACTACCAGGCGTTTTACCTTTACTTTCTTTTCTACACCGGCTGCAATTTCATCAAGGGTAAGCTTAATTTTAATGCGCAGGTTAGAGCCCTTGCGCCGGCCTCCACGGCCACCGCCACCGCCCCCAAAGAAGCTCTCGAAAGGATTGCTGCCTCCTCCAAAGATATCTCCAAACTGGGAGAAGATATCGTCCATGTTCATGCCGCCGCCGCCAAAACCGCCATTGCCCATGCCGGCATGGCCAAACTGGTCGTAACGCTGGCGTTTATCAGCATTGCTGAGTACCTCGTAGGCTTCGGCTGCTTCCTTAAACTTGTCTTCGGCAGTCGGGTCATCCGGATTTTTATCCGGATGGAATTTAATAGCAATCTTCCGGTAAGCTTTTTTGATTTCTTCCGGTGTTGCTGTGCGGCTTAAGCCTAATATTTCGTAGTAATCGCGTTTAGCCATAGTTTTGCCTTATGCGCCAATCACTACCTTGGCAAAGCGGATTACTTTATCGCCAAGGGTGTAGCCTTTTTCTACCACGTCCACCACTTTACCTTTAAGGGAATCGTCGGGAGCGGGTATTTGTGTAATTGCTTCCTGGTACTCGGCATCGAACTCGCTGCCAGCTTCAATCTGCATAACTTTCACACCTTTTCTTTCCAGTGCGCTTTTAAACTTGCTAAAGATCAGCAGCATTCCTTCTTTGGTGCTATCGCCCTGGGGGTTTTCTTTTTCAAATGTTTTGATGGCGCGCTCAAAATCATCGAGCACCGGCAGCATGGCGCTGGCCATTTCTTCGTTGGCAGTGCGGGTGAGTTCCATTTTTTCTTTTGCCGTACGGCGCCTGAAGTTTTCAAACTCTGAGTAAAGGCGCAGGTATTTTTCTTTCTGCTCCTCCAGCTCGCTTTTACGCTGCTCTTCTTCTACTTCGGGAGATTGGGCCTGATCTGCCACATCACTTTGTGTAGGTGTCTCTGTGTCAGTCAGCGCAGCTTGCTCATCATGCTCATTGGCAGTTTGAGCGCCATTGTCACGTTCGTTCACTATATTTTTATCTTGATCTTTACTCATATCAGCTACAATTTTCAGAACAACAAGAGGTGCACAATTACTTTGCCAAAGGGGGTAAGGTGTCAAATTGGCAGGGAGAAGGAAATGAGTGATTAGTGAATGAGTGAATATTTCGTTGGGAGCAGGCAAGGACTTAGAGAGTTTCTATGGTTCTCTCTTGATATTATCTCGCCAGTTTGAAATTGAGGAAGGCCTCTATTCACTCACTCACTCACCGCAGCGGCGGACCGCTCAATCACTCACTCGTTTCACTATGCAGCGTCTTCCAGATCAGGTCTTTCAGCTTATCCAGGTTATAGCCTGTTACTGCCGAGATAAATACGGAAGGCAGTTCGGTGGGGAGCTCCTTCTCCATTTCTTCCATCAGCTCATCGTCAAGAAGATCGCTCTTGCTGATGGCAAGGATACGCTGCTTGTCCAACAGTTCGGGATTGAACTGCTGGAGCTCATTGATGAGAATGTTATATTCCTTGCGCAGGTCTTTGGCATCGGCCGGGATCATAAAGAGCAGGATGGAGTTGCGCTCTATGTGGCGCAGAAAGCGTACGCCAAGACCACGGCCTTCGGCGGCACCCTCGATAATGCCGGGGATATCTGCCATTACAAAAGAGCGGTAATCGCGGTAGGGTACCACACCCAGGTTTGGCACAATGGTGGTAAAGGCATAGTCGGCAATTTCGGGCTTAGCTGCCGAAACAGAAGCCAGCAGCGTGCTTTTGCCTGCGTTGGGGAAGCCTACCAAGCCAACATCGGCCAGTAGCTTGAGCTCCAGTACAATCCATTCCTCCCTGCCGGGTTCACCAGGCTGGGCAAAATGCGGGGCCTGGTTGGTGGATGATTTGTAATGGCTGTTGCCCTGTCCGCCACGGCCGCCTGGAGTTAATATTTTTTCCTGGCCATCTTCGGTGATCTCAAAAAGTACCTCGCCTGTTTCGGCATCTTTGGCAACAGTGCCGAGTGGTACATCCAGAATTTCGTCTTTGCCCTGGGCGCCGCTGGAGTTTTGGCCGGAACCTGCCACGCCATTATCGGCAATGACGTGTTTGCGGTATTTTAAGTGCAGCAGGGTCCATAGCTGTGAGTTGCCCCGCAGAATAATGTGGCCGCCACGGCCGCCATCGCCACCATCGGGACCACCTTTGGGAACATATTTTTCCCGCCTGAAGTGTATGGCGCCAGCACCGCCGGCCCCGGAACGGGAACAGAATTTAACGTGATCTATAAAGTTGGACTGTGCCATAGTGTTCGGCAGTGCTTTTTTGCTGTCTGCCAGTATATATATGTACAAAAAGTGCTGCCCTTTGGTTGGGGCAGCACATAGATGAAAGTATTTTTTACATCAGGCTCCGGGCATTTTTTGCGCTGGTGCCTATTTTGCCTGCTCTTCTATTTTGCTGCAGATGGCATTAAAGATGTCTTCAATGCTGCCTACTCCTTGTATCGGAATAAACTTATCCTGCTCTTTATAATACTCTGCCACGGGCAGGGTTTCGTTGCGGTATACCTGTATGCGGGTATTGATTTTTTCCGGATCCTGATCGTCGGTACGGCCGGAGATCTTGCCCCTTTCTGCCAGGCGGCGTTTTAGCTCTTCCTCAGGCACATCAAGCGCCAGCATGCAGCTGATGCGAAGGCCCAGCTCTTCCAGCATGTTATCCAGTGCCTCTGCCTGGGGTACTGTGCGTGGAAAACCATCGAAGATAAAGCCCTTACTGTCCTGGTTTGCTTCTATTTTATCGCGAACCATCCCGATTACAACTGAGTCAGGTACCAGGTGGCCTTCGTCCATATATTTGCGGGCAAGCTTACCCAGCTCTGTGCCCTGGCTAAGGTGCATCCTGAAAAGATCACCTGTAGAGAGGTGCAGCAGTTGATATTTTTCGATCAGTTTTTCGCTTTGAGTGCCCTTACCGGCACCTGGAGCGCCAAACAATACAATGTTCAGCATAATAGTTGATTTTCAGCCCGGGGGCCTCTTCTTATAAAGGGTTCAAAGATAAGCTTATCCGCTAAATTAAAAAAGTACTGTTTTAGTTCGCCAGGGAGTATATATCGTTCAGGTTGCGGCCCTGCCCGTCATAATCCAGCCCATAACCCACCACAAACTTTTTTGGAATTACAAATCCCACGTATTTCAGGTCTATCACTTCTTTGGTTGCTTCTGATTTATGCAGCAAAGTGGCTACCTCCAGCGATTTGGGCCCCAGCTCCTGCAGCTCGTTCAGCAGGTGGCGCATGGTAAGGCCGGTGTCTACAATATCTTCCACAATAATCAGGTGGCGGCCAAAAATATTTTCTTCCAGCCCTATGAGCTCCTTTACACGCCCCGAGCTCCTGGTGCTTTTGTAGGAGCTAAGCCTGATAAAGCTGATCTCGACCGGTATGTTTAGATTGCGCATCAGGTCGGCAGCAAACATAAAAGAACCATTCAACACTGCCAGCAGCAGGGGTGTTTTACCGGCATAATCATTATTGATGCGGGTAGCCAGCTGGGTAACGGCTTCCTGTATGCGCTTGCTTTCAAGATAGGGAACAAATTCTTTATCCTTGATCGTCATAAGGCTGGGGCTTTAGCTCTTCAGGCTTTTGCAGTTTAGGGGCAAACATATAAAAATTCTTTTACAGCTTCTCCATCAGGTATTGGTAAAGCTGTATCATGGCCTCAATATCATGTTTATGCACCAGTTCTTCAGGGCTGTGTACATGCTCTTCGGGAGCACCAATAAAGCACCAGTCGAAAGGATAGGGCGATTGCTGCAGCTCACGTCCGTCGCTGGAGCCGCCACCTTCTACCTCCAGCTGGTAATCGATGCCACTTTCTTTTGCCAGTGCTATGATGCGATTAACCCAGCTGCGGCGTGGTATGTTGCGATCTCGCATAGAAATTACTACTCCCTCTCCGGCATGCACCCCCTCGGTTACCCAGGTAATGTCGGAGACAAGCGCCTGCTGCACGCCATATTCTTCGTACAGGATGCGGGCAATGAGCGGTACTGAGCCGCCGCCATGTTCTTCCCAGCAGGTAAAGGCAATCACCCCGTTTTCCAGCTCCTCGCACAGCTTCAGGGCATTGAAAACCCCCAGGCGGTTGTCCATGTAGCAGCATTGAATGCTGTCTTCTTCTTCGCGCCAGTGGGCCTTAAACACCAGGCTGGTGCCTCTCTCAATGGCTCTGCCAAATTTGTAGCTTAGCCGCCCGTCTTCTTCTACCAGGCTGCACTCAATAGGGCCAAGGCTGTCGGTGCCCGTCAGCACATAGCCTGTTTCGGCATGAGGCCCCCCAATGGGTACCAGCTGGTTCTGGTAGCGTACGGTAAAGCCAATACTGTCCATATGGGCAAATACAGCAGTGCGTGGTTTGCCAAAAACCAGCATAAATGCATCCTGCAGCTGAGGGCCTGCCACGATCTTGGGCTGTACTTTCCATTTAGGGCTTTGCTTGCGAATGTAGGAGAGCAGGAATTCTTTTAAAGTTGCTTCTTCGCCGCAGGGAGCGTGTATCTGGCAGAGTTGTTTGAGTAGTGCAAAGTTCATAATGCGCAAAAAAAGTAAAGTAGTGGAAAAATATACGAACAGTAACAGAGGCTGACTGATTAATTTAAAAGAGATTGTCTTAGTAATGTATTTGCGGCACTGTGCCCTTGTATGAAGCTTGCAAGAGGCAGCGGCATTATTTAGCTTAGCATTTTTTAATTACGGCATGTTTATATTGAACAGAGAGCCTTCTATTGCCAATCAGTACCTGGCAGAGCTGCGCGATACTCAGATACAAAAAGACCGCCTACGGTTCAGGCATAACCTGGAGCGCCTGGGGGTGCTGCTGGCCTACGAAATATCTAGGGTGCTTCCCTACAAGCAGCAAACAGTGCAAACGCCATTAGGTGATTGTGAAGTAGATGTGCCAGCCCTGCAGCCGGTGCTGGTACCCATTCTTCGTGCAGGTATTCCATTCTACGAGGGCTTTCTTCAGGTTTTCGATAAAGCCGATACGGGTTTTATAGGGGCATACCGTGCGCCGCATACCAGTGCAGAAGACCTGCGGGTGGAGCTAAACTACCAGACGGCACCCTCCATTCAGGACCGCATCCTGATTGTGATAGACCCCATGCTGGCGTCCGGAAAATCTATGGTGCAGACCCTGGAAGCCCTCTGTGCCAGCGAAAAGCCCAAACATATACACATTGCAGCAGTTATTGCAGCGCCGGAGGGAGTGGCTTATCTGAAGGAGCAGCTGCAGCTGCCTTATTCACTTTGGGTGGTGGCACTTGATGAACGATTGAATGAAAAGGCGTATATAGTGCCGGGTTTGGGCGATGCCGGAGACCTTTCGTATGGAGAAAAACTTTAAGTAAAATGGTATTTACAACACTGCTATTGCTGGCAGGTCTTGCATTGCTGATTGTAAGTGGTGATTTTTTAGTGCGTGGTGCTTCCAGTCTTGCACTGCGCTTCAAAATATCTACTCTTGTGGTAGGCTTAACGGTAGTGGCCTTTGGCACTTCTGCCCCGGAATTATTTGTAAGCATAAGAGCTGCCCTGGAGGGTACACCCGATATTTCCATGGGCAATGTGGTAGGCTCCAATATTTGTAACCTGGCCCTGGTGCTGGGCGTAGCTGCACTAATCACACCAATTATTGTGCATAAGGACAGCCTTAAAATTGACTGGCCGGTGACCATGGGTGCTTCGCTGCTGTTGTGGGGCATTATGCAGGATAGCTACATCAACCAGCTGGAAGGTGTGCTTTTTGTGGTGCTGCTCATCATATATATTGTATTTCTAATCAGAAAGAGCCGTAAGGAAAACATCAGCAAACACGCCCTGGAAGATGTAATGGACGAGCCCCTGCCTTCCAAAGCGCCCTGGAAAGACGTGCTCTTTTTGCTGGCTGGTATTACAGGCCTGTACTTTGGCTCCGAATGGTTTGTGGGCAGTGCCCGGGAGCTTGCTACTTACCTGGGAGTAACCGAGCGGGTAATCAGTATTACGGTGGTGGCAGTGGGTACAAGCCTGCCCGAGCTGGTTACCTCTGTGATCGCGGCTTTTAAAAAGGAAAGCGATCTGGCAGTGGGTAATCTGCTTGGATCAAATATTTTTAATATATTTTCCATTTTAGGCATCACCAGCATCATAAAAGAAGTATACGTTAGTAGTGATATTATGAACGTTGATATGGTGTGGATGCTGGCCATTACGCTGCTGGTGCTGCCCATGATGTTCATAAAGCGCACCATCAGCCGCATAGAGGGAGGCGTTTTATTATCAGTATATTGCGTATACACCTATTTTGTGATCAGTTAAATGTTCGGAGCGTTCCTGAAATATCTTACAGTGTACCTGAGCAGCATGGTAAAATTCATTGCCGGCCCACTGGCAGGGGTGGCTACAGGCCTTAGCTTCTGGGAAAGTGCGCTCTTTAGCATCCTGGGCATGATGACAACTGTGCTGCTGCTCACGCTGCTGGGCCCGGGTATTCGGCTGTGGGTACATAAGATTATTGGCAGGAAACGAAAACTCTTTACGCCTAATACCCGCAGGTTCGTTAAAATCTGGAAACGCTGGGGAATATTTGGTGTAAGCTTTTTAACTCCCCTGATTTTTTCACCAATTGGCGGTGCGCTGCTGGTAAATACTTTTTCCGGCGACCGTCAGAAGATCATTCTTAGCATGCTGGTCAGCGCAGTATTCTGGGGGCTTGTGTTAAGCGGAATCCTTCATGGTAGCAGGTCTATGCTCCCCGAGATATAGCTTACTGCAATCAGGCACGCCGGCATCTCTCACGAACGCCTCATGGCAGCAATAGGTATTGCATAACCAGTATTTACCTGTTTATGAGTGTATACTGTAAATGAAATAATTGCAGTTTCAATTTAGAAAGAGCCGGGCGAAGGCTATGCGATTGCTACCAGGCACCATTCGTTTCTCAATTTCAGGCACCGGTCCTGATTATTCTGGTTTTTCCTCATCAGGCAGTATTTCAATATCCTGAATCAGCACCCTTTTGCTAATGGCTTGTCCGGTAGTGGTGGCGGCTAAACCACCCAGTGCGGTTTCTTTATAGCGTGCTTCCATGCTCTGGCCTATTTCGCCCATGGCTTCTATGCATTCATCTACTGGTATGGTACCCCCTACGCCCGCCAGTGCAATTTGTGCAGAAGAAAAGGCAATGGCCGAGGCACTGGCATTACGTACTACGCAGGGCACTTCTACCAGGCCGGCAACCGGATCGCACACCAGGCCCAGCATGCATTGTATGGTAATGGCAACAGCATTAAATACCTGCTCTATACTTCCGCCCAAAATATGTACCATAGCACCAGAGGCCATGGCTGCCGCACTGCCTGTTTCGGCCTGGCAGCCTCCAACAGCGCCTGCCAATGAGGCCTGCTGCTGAATGATCAGGGCTATGCCTGCTGCCACCAGCAGGCCATCTATCATCTGCTCATCTTCCAGTCCGTGTATTTCCTGCAGGGTGTAGAGTGTACCCGGCAATATGCCCGAGGCACCTGCTGTGGGAGCTGCCACCACACGGCCCATGCAGGAATTTACTTCCTTGGCTGCCAGGGCACGGGCAATCAACCTTTGAAATTCAGGCGACAGGATGGCAAGGGAGTGGTTAAATACCTTTTTGCCGCCATTGTCAATCATGCCCGAACGCGATTTCATATCTTCCGTCAGACCTGTTTGCACAGCATCTTTCATAACTTCATAAGCCCGCCTGAGTCCTTCGCGGATTGCCTCCGGAGATTTTCCCTTTTGCTCCCCTTCATACTCGGCTACACTCTGGTGCAGGAGCAGGCCATTTTTTTCGCAGTAGGCCTTCCATCCCAAAAAATCATCAAACAGAAAACTCATATTCGTGTGTTATTCAATGTAAAGGTAAGGAAAAGGATCTTCATCAATCGTTTGCATTGTGTAAAAAAAGGCTATAGTCTTTGGCGGCCCCTTTGTCTTGCAATAATTCTCATACTACTTTTGTGCCCTATGGAACTTAAGAATGATCTGCTGCTGCGTGCAGCCCGAGGCGAAACAACAGAACGTACCCCTGTATGGCTTATGCGACAGGCAGGCCGTATTCTGCCAGAATACCGTGCGGTAAGAAATAGTTTACGTGATTTTATTGAATTAGTGAAAACCCCGGAACGGGCTGCCGAGGTAACCATACAGCCGGTAGATATTCTGGGAGTGGATGCTGCCATTATTTTTTCTGATATTCTGGTAATTCCGGAAGCCATGGGCTGCCTTTATGAAATGCAGGAGAAAAAGGGTCCTTATTTTCCAAAAACAGTTTCTTCGGCGCAGGATCTTAAGACCTTAAAAGTGGCCGATGCCGAAGCTGACCTGGGCTATGTGCTGGAGGCCATCCGCATTACCAAAAAAGAGCTTAACGGGCGCGTACCGCTGATTGGTTTTGCCGGTGCGCCTTTTACCATATTTTGCTACATGGTAGAGGGTAGCGGCAGCAAAACTTTTTCCAAAGCCCGTAAAATGCTCTATACTGAGCCTGAACTGGCGCATCAGCTGCTGCAAATGATCACCGATTCTACCATTGCCTACCTGCAGGCGCAGGTAAAAGCAGGAGCTGATCTGCTGCAGGTGTTCGATTCCTGGGCAGGTATTCTGGGGCCGGAGCAGTACCGTAATTTTTCTCTTGTCTACATCAGGCAAATTTGCGAAGCCCTGAACGGGCAGGTACCGCTTACAGTTTTTGCGAAAGGTGCCTGGTTTGCCCTGCCGGAAATGGCTGCACTTCCCTGTCAGACCCTTGGCCTTGACTGGCAGATGGATCCGGAAACCTGCCGCAAGTGGGTGGGTCCGGATAAAACATTTCAGGGCAACCTGGACCCCTGCGTGTTGTATGGCAATACACAGGAAGTAGCGGCCGCTACCCGGCAAATGCTGGACCAGTTTGGCCCATACCGGCATATTGCCAACCTGGGGCATGGGGTTTATCCGGATACCAACCCGGAAATGGTGAAGGTTTTTATTGAAACCGTAAAAGAGTACAGCAGCAGCATGCGCCGCTAGCACGGCATTACCCAAAAACGCATAGTAGTTAAAAATAAGAAGCGGCCGCTGGTAATTCACCAGCGGCCGCTTTAGTTGTTACAGAACAGGAGTTGCTTTTTATGCTTTTTGCAGCACTAGCTGATTTCATCCGGATTGCTGCGAATTTTGTCCAGGATGCGGTTTAGTTCTTTGGCTTCGTCTTCAGAAATATTTGATAGAAAGCTTTCTATTTCCTGCTGGCGCTGATCGATTGTTTCAAGCAGCCTTAGGCCTTTACTGCTGATGCGTACATCTACCAGGCGCCTGTCGCTGGGGCAGGGTTGCTTGTCTACCAGTTCTTGCTTATGTAGTCTGTCTACAATACGGCTGGCATCTGAGTTACGGTCCAGCATGCGCTCGCGAATAACCGAGGTAGAGATACTCTCGGGGTGCTGGCCGCGCAGAATTCGGAGCACATTGAACTGCTGCATGGTAATATCAAACTCACTTAAAAATTGCTTGATTTTTGTGGTGAGCCAGCTATGAGAATATATAAGGTTTATAGCAGCCCGCTGGTGTTCATTCCTGAAATGCTTCTGATGGATTTCGTCTTCAATTTTCATAAACCAATTATACAGGAAGAGTTTGTAATATTCCAATTCTGAAGGTTAAAAATATCTAAAAAGCCTGTTTTAATGACGAATTTCAAAGAATTGGGGAAAAAAGTAACAATTTTGAAATTATACGATGAAAATTTATGTGTTTCAGAAAGGATATTGTTGGTTAAACAAAGATTTTTTGGCTTTAGAAATAGGACTATATTGGTATGTCTCAACAAAGTTCATTCGAAATCTATAGCATATCTGAGTAGTATGAGTCACTTAAAAATAAAAAAAGCAGACCAGTCGGGTCTGCTTTTGTATGTAAATTTTTTGTTATTAGAAGTATGTATGGCAGGGTTCGGGACTTAATCTGATGCGGTAATTAAGCATGAGTTCATGAGATCCCTGGGTATGATTGCGTAAGCTGGACAGGGTGTAGTCATAGGCGTAACCAAAGTTTACGTTTTCATTCAGGATCAACTGGAACATACCAATGATAGAGTCACCATTGCGATAGGAGATACCCGTACCCAATACTTTGTTATAGTAGAAGTTTACACTAAGGTCATAACCCACTGGCATATTATCCTGCAGGCGTAGCAGTACAGAAGGCATTGTCTGTACCTTAGGCCCCAGTTCAAAGACTTTACCAGCTGTAAGGTAGTAATAGCGGGCTTCCCTGTTTTCAGTAACCGTACCATCGTCCTCTACATTGAAAGTTTTGTTTTCAACAAGATAAGGAGACGACAGCCCCACGTAACCCTTGCGGGTACTATAGAAGGCACCTGTACCAAAGTTAACGGTAGATTTACGATGGTAGCCCAGCAGCGGGTCGGATCCTGCCTGTACGGTTAGCTTGGTAAAATCAGACTGGCGGTAGTTTATACCACCCTGCAATCCCAGCGAAAGTATGCCGGCCCTTTTGAACTTGATCTGGTAGGCATAAGAGGCATAAGCACTCCAGTCGGTATGCACACCAATGTTCTCGTGAGAGATGAGCATGCCCAGACCAATGTTCTTTCGGTCCAGGGGAGCATGCACACTAAGCAGCTGTGTCTTGGGAGCACCCTCAAAGTTAACCCACTGGCTGCGGATAACAGCCATGGCATTAAACTGCTTCTGGCTGCCCGCATAGGCGGGATTAAGGGCTAAGCCATTGAACATATACTGCGAGTAAGCCGGCCGCTGCTGGGCAACAACTCCTCCTCCTGCAAGCAGCATCACAAATAAACAGATGTATGATAGGTAGCGCATGGGTTTAGCGGATGAGTTCCAGGAATCCGGTTTTAGGTTTTTCATTTACATTGTCTCTGAAGAGCACCCAGTAGTAGGTGCCCGCCGGCAGATCTTTGCCGCCCAGGTATAGACCCTTGTTACCAGTGCCATCGAATACCCGCAGGCTGTTGTCGTAGCCCGACATTTCGTATACCAGCCCGCCGGCTCTGTTATAAATGCGCAACAGGTTCTCTGGATATAAATGAATGCATTCAATCAGCATGAAATCATTCACACCATCGCCATTAGCGGTTACCCCGTTGTGCGGTAGTACCGCTTCTGTTATTTCAAAAGGGAGCTGTTTATCACAGCCATCAGGAGATATTACCCGCAGCCAGTAATGGCCGGCTGGTCCTACGAACATTGGAGTATTCTGGTCTGATATCTGTCTGCCATGGGCATCGTAGATATAGTAATCCATCATTTCGCCGCCTATGCCAACAACCTGTGCCATTCCTGGCTTTGAGCAGGATGCAGGCTCTACCTTTATCTCAAAATCAGGGAATTCATATTCTCCATCTACACGTTTGATTACAGCATCAGATAAACAGCCGTTCTCCAGGTCTTGGGCTACTACGCTATAATATCCTTCAGCAAGGCCTTCCTGTCTGTATGGGACTACACCTGCCGGCAATAAACTGTCGGGGTTTGCTGTAGTGCCGCGATACCATGTGAAGGAAAATTTATCTCGCTGACCACTTGCCAGATTTACCTCCAGCGTACCGTTGGGTACGGCGCAGTTATTTGAAAGGGTAGCGGTAAGCATAGCCGAATCAAATGCAACAGGCGGAAACAGCGCGGTTATACTAACAGTGTCGTAGCCAATGCACCCTGTGATTAAGTTCTGAGCCTCAACGATATAATCAGTCAGGCCCAGGTTGGTAATTATGGGGCCAGTCTGAGCCAACTTATTAGCAGCTGCTACAGATTCTTTGTACCAGGTAAAGCTATATCCTTCGGTAAGGCCGTTTACGCTTGCAGCAGCACTGGCATTTGGTTTTCCCGGATCGCAGATTGTCAGCGATGTTTCCTGCTCAATAACAGGTGTTGGCTTGTTATCAACATAGCCTACATGAGCAATGTCATTGCCTACGCACACCCTATGTCCATTGAACCATGCAAAAATCGTGTAAGCACTTGGTCCGGCCACATCCATTCTGCTAAATGAGGTGACACTGCTCACTTTATAGGCAGGGGCTGTGTTTGCAGGAGGAGCACTTAATTCTCCGGCATAAACCTCAAAGTCAAACGTAAGGTTATTTCCCAGCTTTTCCTCCAGGTCACTCAGGTTAGCAACACGCACAAAGATCTGGCCGTTATCCGGATCACAGTTTGTCTGATCGCTGGCACTGGCACTTAAGGTAAGCTCAACCACTACCTCTTCGATGAGATACTCCTGCGAAACGGTACAATTGGTTACATTGTCCCGAACGTTAATGGTGTAGTAGCCTGCATTTAAATCAGTGATACTGAAATCAGACGCTGCCACACTGGTGTAGGAGCTGCTAAGTGTTTGGCGGTACATCCAGTCGACAGTGTAACGACCGCCGTTGCTTGTATTACCATCTACCGACACAGCAAGTAAGCCTGTCTGGCCAAAGCAGCGGGAAATCATTTTTTTATCGGCCAGCTGCAAGGTTGGCTTAACGCTGTTGGTCTTCAGCTGGTCTGTTGCAGCCAGTGAACAATTCAGTCCTTTGCCTGTGCGTTTAACAGCCTTAACAGTGTATAAACCAGCAGGCAAATTGTTAAAGGTGGCTCCGGAACTGGTTGTTACGGCAGTATTGGTTAATGCATTACCATTGGCTCCCATCAGCTGTAAGCTGAAGTTATTCAGAATGTCGGCACCCCTGAATAATTCATTGCCGAAGTCTATTTGGGTGATGCTCAGGCTGCCGTCATTATTACAGGTGCTTTGGTTTACATGACTAAGGGTAATGTTGCCGGTAAGCACTTCTTTTGCAATGCTAAGTGTGGCCGTGGCAGGACATGTGTTGTTGTCAGTAACATCCAGGCGGTACTGAGCAGCTTCCAGGTTGCTAAAGGTTAATGTTGTGGTGCTTACTTTATTTCCGGTAAAGGTTGTAGCTGCTCCATTCTTATATAACACATAGCTATAGCTGCTTGCTCCGGTAATGGTAGCCGTTAAGCTGCCATTAGGCGTGTTATCGCAGGCAGAAAAGTTAACACCACTCAAAGAAACAGCAACTGTTGGTTGCGGAGAACCTACCACCACCTGCACAGGAGCAGAGCTACAACCCATACCAGGATTAGCAGTCTTTGTGGCTACTACTGTGTAAGTGCCGGCAACAAGACTGCTGATTGAAGAGCCAGAGTAGGTGTTACCTGAAACATCAGTCCAGCTAAAGCTAAAGTCAGCCAATGAAGCAGAAGCACCACCATAGGTAATGGCTGTTACAGAAGCTGTTCCATCACCAGAGGTACAGCTGGTCTGTGGCAGACTGGCAGTGGTAGTGATCTGGATGGGCAGCAGCTTTTCCTTTACCTCTGCTTCTGCTGATACAGGACAGCCATTGGCTGCTGTTACCTCCAGGCGGTAAACACCAGGACCTACAGCAGTAAGAGGTGCTAAATCAGCCTGTGTACCGGCAGCACCAAGTACTACACCATCTTTGTACCACTGGTAGGTATAATCAGCAGTAGGAGAAGTAACCTTAGCAGTGACAGTGCCGGTGAAGCTGCTGTTGTCGCAGGAGCTGTTTGCTGTAGCAGTCAAGCTGATGGCAGGGTAGGCGCTGTTGCTTCCCACTACCACCTGCACAGGAGCAGAGCTACAACCCATACCAGGATTAGCAGTCTTGATAGCTGCCACAGTATAGGTGCCAGCAGTAAGGCTGCTGATGGAGGCACCGCTATAAGTGTTGCCATTAGCATCAGTCCAGCTAAAGCTAAAGTCAGCAGGAGCGGCAGTGGCACCACCATAGGTAATGGCTGTTACAGAAGCTGTTCCATCACCGGAAGTACAGCTGGTCTGTGGCAGACTGGCAGTGGTAGTGATCTGGATGGGCAGCAGCTTTTCCTTTACCTCTGCTTCTGCTGATACAGGACAGCCATTGGCTGCTGTTACCTCCAGGCGGTAAACACCAGGACCTACAGCAGTAAGAGGTGCTAAATCAGCCTGTGTACCGGCAGCACCAAGTACTACACCATCTTTGTACCACTGGTAGGTATAATCAGCAGTAGGAGAAGTTACTTTAGCAGTGACAGTGCCGGTGAAGCTGCTGTTGTCGCAGGAGCTGTTTGCTGTAGCAGTCAAGCTGATGGCAGGGTAGGCGCTGTTGCTTCCCACTACCACCTGCACAGGAGCAGAGGCACAACCTCTACCAGGATTAGCGGTCTTTGTGGCTACTACTGTGTAAGTGCCGGCAACAAGACTGCTGATTGAAGAGCCAGAGTAGGTGTTACCTGAAACATCAATCCAGCTGAAGCTAAAGTCAGCCAATGAAGCAGAAGCACCACCATAGGTAATGGCTGTTACAGAAGCTGTTCCATCGCCACTGGTACAGCTGGTCTGTGGCAGACTGGCAGTGGTGGTGATCTGAATAGGCAGCAGCTTTTCCTTTACCTCTGCTTCTGCTGATACAGGACAGCCATTGGCTGCTGTTACCTCCAGGCGGTAAACACCAGGACCTACAGCAGTAAGAGGTGCTAAATCAGCCTGTGTACCGGCAGCACCAAGGGCTGCACCATCTTTGTACCACTGGTAGGTATAATCAGCAGTAGGAGAAGTTACTTTAGCAGTGACAGTGCCGGTGAAGCTGCTGTTGTCGCAGGAGCTGTTTGCTGTAGCAGTCAAGCTGATGGCAGGGTAGGCGCTGTTGCTTCCCACTACCACCTGCACAGGAGCAGAGGCACAACCTCTACCAGGATTAGCGGTCTTTGTGGCTACTACTGTGTAAGTGCCGGCAACAAGACTGCTGATTGAAGAGCCAGAGTAGGTGTTACCTGAAACATCAGTCCAGCTGAAGCTAAAGTCAGCAGGAGCGGCAGTGGCACCACCATAGGTAATGGCTGTTACGGATGCTGTTCCGTCACCAGAGGTACAGCTGGTCTGTGGCAGACTGGCAGTGGTGGTGATTATAGGGAATTTCAGATCTTCAGTTACTTCCACCTGGGCGGAGGTCACGCAACCTGATGATTCTTTCAGTTCGAGGCGATACTGACCAGGACCTGTCGCCACCAGCGCGGGAGGAGTAGCCTGTGTGCCGGCAGCACCATAGGCAACATCATCTTTATACCACTGATAGGTGTAGTTGCCGGCAACAGCAGATACATTTGCCGATACTATACCATTGTACGCCTGATCGTCGCAGGAAGTATTGTGTGTGGCAGACAGACTAATAGGCGTAGCGTTGCTCTCGTTACGAATGATTACCGCCACCGGAGCAGCATTACAGCCGCTACCTGCGCCGGTACCTGTATTTTGTGTGGCAACCAGGTAGTAGGTACCAGCCGAAAGGGTATCCGTAGTAAGCTGGGTGCCGGTATAGAAGGCCGTACCAGTGGCAAGGTTACCCGCACCCCTGTACCAGCTGATGGTGTAGTTGGAAAGGCTGGCGGCTGCTCCTGCTAAGCTTACCCCGCTTATGGTGATACTTCCGTTTGCCGGTACGCAGTTAGTCTGATGGGTGCCTGATGCCTGCAACACAGGTACCAGGGGCTGTCCCGGAATGGTAAAGCTTACATCAGTAGAACAGCCTGTATCCCCACTAACAGTAGCGGTATATGTACCCGCCTCTAGACTGGAGAAAGGATAGCTGCCCGCTGCCTGATTTACCAGGTCTGCCGGCATTGTGCCAGGTGCTGTTTTCCAGCTGATGGAAAAGAGCGTAGTAGCATTATCTCCGATAGCCGGGCCCACAACAATGCGAACAGATCCATTGCCTCCCACGCACATATTGCTGGCTACTATATCGCTGGTGCGTGCAACAGGCGCTTTAGCAATCTGTTTGATTTCAATCGTTCTGGATATTGATATGCACTTTTCAGGTGTGATAAATTCCTTCACCAGAAAGGTATAGCTGCCAGGGGCCAGGTTGGCAAACTCTGTTACCGGCAACTGCCCCCACTGTTTGTAGGGAGCGGTTACAGTATCTCCGGGATTGGTGCCTTCAAACAGATAAAACTTATATTTTGACTGATCTGCAAAAGCAGCGCCACTGGCATCGATTGCCCTTACCTGAATGCTGCCTGTACCGTCGGGGCACACAACAGAATTGCTAAGATTAACCAGCTCCGGCATATGGGCACCTGTATAAGGCACCTCTACAACTGCCAGTTCTTTACAGCCATCTCCTTTGCGGGTGGCCACTACTGTATAAATGCCTGCACCACGAGAGAACAGCGTAGCGCCATTGGTGTAATAATCTGTTCCGGCTGTCTGGCCGGGTAACTCAACGCTGGTATCATAGCCCAGCGGCATGGTGGTGAGGGGCGATCCGCTAAACTGAATCGGCGGATCGGTGTAGAAGTTAGCATCCGGATCTGTCTGCTGTCCGGCATACCATTCAAAAGTATAATCATCTACATTACGGCCACTTCCGTCATTCACCCAGGCAGTTACCACACCACCATCTTCATTACAGGACGATGGAGCCCTGTTGAGGAAGGTTGAGATGGTAAACAAAGGTGGTGCCGGTTCCAAAAAGGCTGTTTGCTCAGGGGCCGGACAGCTGGTTTGGTTATTGGTGGCAATGACAGTATAGTAATCAGATGGCAGGGGCGTGTTGCTAGCATCCAGGGCTGTTAAGGTTCTGCCAGTACCAGGTAAAAGAGTACCGGCGGCGGACTGGCCTCTATACCATTTAAAGGTATAAAGACTGTAATCTGCTACTTCGGACCCATTAACAAAAACATTTGCGGTAAGGCTGCCCCTTTCGTCCGGATCGCAGCTCTGGATATTTTGTACTGTGATGGTTGTGCCTGGTTCTACCAGCAGTTCTTCCAGAAAATGTGATTCAACGGTAACGCAACCTGTGTTCAGGTTGGTGGCCCGCAGGGTATAATAACCACTGGCAAGTCTGGTGGCCTGGCTGCTATTGGTGCCTGACAGGTTGGTGGTAAGCGGAGTACCTTGTGTGGTAGTGCCGGTAAACCACTCAAAACGATAATCTGAAAGTGGTAAGGCAACACCACCTGAATGTACCGAAGCCGTTAGGGTTCCAGCATAAGGAGCCTGGCAGTTTACCTGCGGCGTGGCCGAAATGCTAACCTCAGGATCTGTTGTTGTTTCATCTACCACCACCAGTATTCTGCCGGTGCTGCAGCTAAGCGTATTATGTACCGCCTCTACCTGGTAGTTTCCATTGTCAATATTTGAAAGCGAGCTGCTGCTTTCGTCAGCTATTAACGTATAGTCCGCACCGCTTTGCTTATACCAGCGGATGTTGTACTGACCGAAATCTGATTCAGCAACTCCGTTCAGGAGAATATCGGTAAGCACAACGCCACCCTGGTAGGTAGTACCATTAGTAGCCAGGCTGGGATCACATATGGTGTTGGCAATAGTGCTGTAGGTAAGGCTAATGCTGTTTTCCTGTTCCGGCACAAAGATGTTAGCCGTCGTCTGGCAGCCGGTGCTGTTATCAGTGGCACGTACGGTGTAGGTAAGGCCGCCCTGCAGACCAGAGGCAGTATTGCCGCTGATGCTGGCAGCAGGAATAGCTGCACCAGAGGTGGTGGAGCCTACAAACCACTCCAGCTGATAACCTGAAGAAAGGGTAGTACTGTTTTTGCTTAGGCTGGCGCTGATGCTGCCATTGTAAATGCTGCCGCAGCTGGTCTGTGCTGTAGGATTGAGCGTAAGAGCAAGTAAAGGCAGGCTGTTGGTGATGCTGACTGTTACTGGTTCAGAAGAGCAGCCCAGGCTGGTGTTGGTGGCAACTACCTGGTAACGTCCTGCTTCAAGCTGACTTAAGCTGCTGCCATTCTCACCAGCCACCAGGCTGAAGCTGCCGTTGCTTTCTTTGTACCAGCTAAAGCTGTAGCCGCTAAGATCAGTAGTATTGCTGCTGTTGAAGTCGATGCTGTTGATGCTGATACTGCCGCTGTAGGTAGCAGTAGCCAGGGCAGGATTACAGATGCCGTTGGGCATGCTGCTGTAGTTAAGGCTGATGCTCACATCATCCTGTGGAACAAACACAGAGGCCGTTGTCTGGCAGCCGGTGCTGTTATCAGTAGCACGTACGGTGTAGGTAAGTCCGCCCTGCAGACCAGAGGCAGAATTGCCGCTGATGCTGGCAGCAGGAATAGCTGCACCAGAGGTGGTGGAGCCTACAAACCACTCCAGCTGATAACCTGAAGAAAGGGTAGTGCTGTTTTTACTTAGGCTGGCGCTGATGCTGCCATTGTAAATGCTGCCACAGCTGGTCTGTGCTGTTGGAGTAAGGCTAAGAGCAAGGGTAGGAGTAGCATCCACTACTTCAACAGTAACAGGATCGGAAGAACAGCCCAGGCTGGTGTTGGTGGCAACTACCTGATATCTGCCGGTAGCAAGATTGGAAAGAGAGCTGCTGGTTGCCCCGGCAATAAGGCTGAAGCTGCCGTTGCTTTCCTTGTACCAGCTGAAGCTGTAGCCGCTAAGATCAGTAGTATTGCTGCTGTTGAAGTCGATGCTGTTGATGCTGATACTGCCGCTGTAGGTAGCAGTAGCCAGGGCAGGATTACAGATGCCGTTGGGCATGCTGCTGTAGTTAAGGCTGATGCTCACATCATCCTGTGGAACAAACACAGAGGCCGTTGTCTGGCAGCCGGTGCTGTTATCAGTAGCACGTACGGTGTAGGTAAGTCCGCCCTGCAGACCAGAGGCAGAATTGCCGCTGATGCTGGCAGCAGGAATAGCTGCACCAGAGGTGGTGGAGCCTACAAACCACTCCAGCTGATAACCCGAAGAAAGGGTAGTGCTGTTTTTACTTAGGCTGGCGCTGATGCTGCCATTGTAAATGCTGCCACAGCTGGTCTGTGCTGTTGGAGTAAGGCTAAGAGCAAGGGTAGGAGTAGCATCCACTACTTCAACAGTAACAGGATCGGAAGAACAGCCCAGGCTGGTGTTGGTGGCAACTACCTGATATCTGCCGGTAGCAAGATTGGAAAGAGAGCTGCTGGTTGCCCCGGCAAAAAGGCTGAAGCTGCCGTTGCTTTCCTTGTACCAGCTGAAGCTGTAGCCGCTAAGATCAGTAGTATTGCTGCTGTTGAAGTCTACAGATGTTACCGTGATGGCACCAGTGTATTGTGCACCATTGGTAGCAAGATCAGTACTGCAGATGCTGTTAGGTGCCACCGTGTAGCCGGGGGTGATGGTATTCTCCTGCACAGGCACCAGTACAGAGGCCGTTGTCTGGCAGCCGGTGCTGTTATCAGTAGCACGTACAGTGTAGGTAAGTCCGCCCTGCAGACCAGAAGCAGAATTGCCGCTGATGCTGGCAGCAGGAATAGCTGCACCAGAGGTGGTGGAGCCTACAAACCACTCCAGCTGATAACCTGAAGAAAGGGTAGTGCTGTTTTTGCTTAGGCTGGCGCTGATGCTGCCGTTATAGATGCTGCCGCAGCTGGTCTGTGCTGTTGGAGTAAGGGTAAGGCTGAGGCCCGGCGCAGTGTTATTAATTACTACGTTTACAGGATCTGATGCACAACCGCCACTGTTTGTGGCTGTAAGGGTGTAGGTGCCTCCGGGAAGCTGGTTAAGCTGGTTTGTGCCACTTACAGTGCCGGTATTGCCATTGGCATCTATCCAGCTAAAAGTATACCCGCTAAAATCAGTTATTACCTGTCCGTTGTTTGTAACTGCTGCTGTAATTGAACCTGTGTAGGTAGTGCCATTTGTGGCCTTGGCCGGATCACAAATGCTGTTGGGTGTAGCACTAAGGCTCAGCACCGGGTGTATCGGCTGGTGGGGTATGGTATAGGAAAGAAGGGTATCGCAGGTCAGACTCATATCCGTATAAATACCGGCAACCCGCAGACTGTAAGTACCTACGGGCAGCGGAGAGGCAACTGCCAGGTTGCTAAACTGGGATAGTTCAGTACCGGCCTCGTTATACCATGTATAAGTGTAGCCACCGGGCGGAACATCACCAGTAGCGCTGGGTATAATTGTTGTGGCAATAGTGCCACTGCCAGTGCCGTTACAGAGTAAATCTGGTGTGATATCAGCAGTTACAATAGGACTTGTAGGAAAGCCGTCAACCGTAACCTGTATAGGTACAGTGGTACAACCGGTTGATTCATTTGTAGCTACAATGGTGTAAGTGCCGGGAGGCAAAAATTCCATATAGTCCAGGCTCTGGTATTTAGGAATGTTTTTGTCAGGATCTGCTTCTGTGCCACTGTACCAGTTAATTTTATAGTTCTTTGGGTTGTTAAGCCTGATTTCACCCACTGGGTCGGCATCGCAGCCTACTGTGTTTTTAATGTAGTCAAGGCTAAATTCTAAGACAGGCGTTTCATCCAGTACAACGCCTGTTGCTACCATTTCGCATTTCTTTTCAAGGTCTACTACCACAACCGCGTAGGTGCCCGCAGTAAGCTGGCTAACAGAGGTGCCCGTTGCCAGTTTGTGAACTTCTTCATTTATATGATCGGCAGGGTACCAGGTGTAGCTGAAAGAACCGTTGCTTACTCTTTTGTTGTTCTGGTATATCTCTACCGAGAGCTTTCCGCCATAAGGGGTCTTGCAGGTTTTCTGGGGGCTGTCTGCCACAACCCTGGCTTCTGTACCCGAACAGGGTGGTTCACTAAAACTGGATGATATTAAGTTTTTTCCGTACGATGGAAAGAACGCTAAAAGCAAAAAAAAGAAAGCGTATAGCTGCTTCATGGGCGAGGCAGATTATTGTTTAGAGGAGTAAGTAGCACATTTTCAAGTCACTAAATTAGGTGCTTTGAAGCAACAGGTAAATAGCAATGTAAGTAAGGGTTTTACATTACTGACTAAGGGTTTTACATGAGGGCTAAGGGCTGGGCTCAGCAGTGATTGGGAAACATAGGTAGCCTCCTGTAGTGCCAATGTGCTACAGCCTGTTTTCTACCACTTTAGCTATTTACAAGATTAAAAAAATATTAAAACCTGTAACAATAAACTTAGGCTTTGAATAGCCATAAAATATTTTCAAAACCTCATATTATATTTTGTAAGTTTTTGCTAAGAAAATGATTTTTCCAGGGCAAATAACATTATGCATTCATAGGAATGGTATATGTAACTGTGAAATTATGGTATAATTGCTACGAGAAGTATCATTAATGCCACAATGTTGCCCTGATGGGAGGTTAAATGGGCGTAGAACTTATTTAGAATTACCTGTTATATTTTTATGTTGTTGGAAACTAATTCCAGGGGGTGATTTTTCCTCTTCTTATTGTCTTACATAAGCAGTATTTTTAAAAAAATACCAGAGATGTTATTTATTAATGATTTAAAATCATTGACTTACCTTGTCAGGGATAAATATTTTCGGTGTATTAAATAGGAAGTTTAGGAAATATGTATTTCAATATGAAAAGCCAAAAAGCTGATAGGGCCATCGTGTTTCATGTATAGCAGGAGCTTGCCTGCTGCTATAAGAAACCCTCTTTCAGCTGATGGGCTGGCCACCATCAGTAAATGCAATTTGTGCCTGTAATGAGGTAAATGTTAAATATCGATGATGATCAGCGGGGGTTTTAACAACCATTTTCGAGCTAGTAATAATGGTCGAAATCAAGAGTTCTGCATCCTTGAAAGGCTAATTTAACTTGAGGTCTGTTAAGGCGGGGGGGGATGGTGGGAATGAAATAAGCTTGAAAATAAAATTTTTATCACAGCTAACGTATTGGACATAAGTTGCCTTCAATGGTCATAGCCCAAACTCTTGTTGCTTTACATGATAATAATAAAGAGCAGCCCCGGTAATACTCCGGAGCTGCTCTTTTTAACCATTCAATTGCTGCTACACCACAGACTAGACCTCCCAGTGCCTGTTATTAGAAGTATGTATGGCAGGGTTCGGGACTTAATCTGATGCGGTAATTAAGCATGAGTTCATGAGATCCCTGGGTATGATTGCGTAAGCTGGACAGGGTGTAGTCATAGGCGTAACCAAAGTTTACGTTTTCATTCAGGATCAACTGGAACATACCAATGATAGAGTCACCATTGCGATAGGAGATACCCGTACCCAATACTTTGTTATAGTAGAAGTTTACACTAAGGTCATAACCCACTGGCATATTGTCCTGCAGGCGTAGCAGTACAGAAGGCATTGTCTGTACCTTAGGCCCCAGTTCAAAGACTTTACCAGCTGTAAGGTAGTAATAGCGGGCTTCCCTGTTTTCAGTAACCGTACCATCGTCCTCTACATTGAAAGTTTTGTTTTCAACAAGATAAGGAGACGACAGCCCCACGTAACCCTTGCGGGTACTATAGAAGGCACCTGTACCAAAGTTAACGGTAGATTTACGATGGTAGCCCAGCAGCGGGTCGGATCCTGCCTGTACGGTTAGCTTGGTAAAATCAGACTGGCGGTAGTTTATACCACCCTGCAATCCCAGCGAAAGTATGCCGGCCCTTTTGAACTTGATCTGGTAGGCATAAGAGGCATAAGCACTCCAGTCGGTATGCACACCAATGTTCTCGTGAGAGATGAGCATGCCCAGACCAATGTTCTTTCGGTCCAGGGGAGCATGCACACTAAGCAGCTGTGTCTTGGGAGCACCCTCAAAGTTAACCCACTGGCTGCGGATAACAGCCATGGCATTAAACTGCTTCTGGCTGCCCGCATAGGCGGGATTAAGGGCTAAGCCATTGAACATATACTGCGAGTAAGCCGGCCGCTGCTGGGCAACAACTCCTCCTCCTGCAAGCAGCATCACAAATAAACAGATGTATGATAGGTAGCGCATGGGTTTAGCGGATGAGTTCCAGGAATCCGGTTTTAGGTTTTTCATTTACATTGTCTCTGAAGAGCACCCAGTAGTAGGTGCCCGCCGGCAGATCTTTGCCGCCCAGGTATAGACCCTTGTTACCAGTGCCATCGAATACCCGCAGGCTGTTGTCGTAGCCCGACATTTCGTATACCAGCCCGCCGGCTCTGTTATAAATGCGCAGCAGGTTTTGCGGGAACATATCAATACAGGCCAGGTGGAAGTAATCATTATCACCATCGCCGTTTGCCGTTACACCATTGAATGGTGCCACCACATCGGTGATCTCGAAGGGCTGTGATTTATCACAACCATCTTTAGAGACCACCTTCAGGATATAGTTACCTGACGGACCTTCGAAGGTGCGGTTATGATCACCAATCTGGTTGCCCTGCGCATCGTAAATATAGTACTCGCGTAACTGGCCGCTTAGGTCTACCACACGTGCGCTGCCATTTACAGAACAGTTTGCCGGACTTATGATAATGTCGTAATCCGGATAGGTGTAGTCGCCACCCAGGTGTTTGCTTACTGCATTGGAAATACAGCCGTTTGCCTTATCGGTAGCTATTACCGTATAGGTACCCTCTGCCAGGTTCTCCTGTCTGTAAGGTACTGGTCCGTTCGGGATCAGCTGGGTAGCATCTGCAGTTTCGCCCCTGTACCAGGTAAAATCAAAGCCCTCGCGGTTTACAACATTTACCTCCAGGCTGCCGTTAGGTGCGGCACAGCTGGTAGAGGCAGTAGCTGTTAGCATGGCATCCACAAAAGGAACATCTGGGTACTGAGCACTTACTTCCACTTCTGTGTAACCGATACAACCGGTGATCAGGTGCTGCACCTCAACAATGTATTTGCCTTCGCTTAGCTCGTTTACCACAGGTCCATCCTGGTGGTGCTTACTGGTCGGAGCAACTGTTTCTTTATACCAGGTAAAGGTATAGCCATCAGTTACGCCATTCACACTGGCAGATGCGCTTGCATTTGGGCGTTCGGGATCGCAGATGGTCAGGTAAGCATCTGCCTGTGCTGTTGGAATCGGAGTATTATCCACATAACCAACAAAGGCCTGATCACTTCCTAAACATACCAGGTGTCCGTTGAACCAGGCAAACACGGTGTAAGTATTGGTGCTAACGTTCGTCTTGCTGAACTGGCTTATATTACGGGCCTCCCATTTATAGTCGCTGCCTGGAGGAGTAGTCCATTCACCGGCATAAACCTCAAAATCGAAGCTTGGCAGGTAGCCTAAAGCAATTCTGATTTCCTCTTCGTTTGCAACCCGTACAAATAATTCACCATTATCCAGCGGCTGGCAGAAGGTTTGGTCATTGGCGCTTGCATTGATCACAATGTCTACAACAACCTCCCTGATCTCAAACTCAAATAGATTGATGCAGCCAGTGGTATTATCAGTGATGTTTACGGTGTAATAACCTGGATCCAGACCGGTTATTCTGAAACCAGTGCCTGGATAGGGCTGTAAAGCATCAGTAACATTTTGGCGGAACTGCCAGCTGGCGGTATAATTTCCGGGGTTGGTGGTATAACCATCTACCGAAGCACCGATCACACCCTTCGGATTGCCAAAGCAGGCAGAGATCATATTATATTCTACAATCTCAATAGCTGGCGCCACACTTACATCGCTGATGGCCTGCGCATAGGTAAGGGAGCAACCCTGGCCAACCACAGATCCGTTAGCAGGCTGCAGGCGGGTAGCCATTACTGTGTAAACACCTGCAGGCAGGTTTTCGTAACGGGCACCGGCAGTAGTGCTGGTAACTGTGTAGTTTAAAATCTGGTTGTTCTCGTCGAGCAGGCTTAAGGAGAAGTTCAGCAGTACATCTGCTCCACTGTAGGTCTGGCCAGCGAAGCTAACCTCATTTACAGTAATGGTGCCATCTGCATTACAGATGGTCTGATCGGTGGCACTCACCAGCAGGCTGCTGCTTACCTCTTCTTTCACCAGTGTAACAATTGCTTCTGTCGGGCAGCTGTTTTCTGCAGCTATCTCCAGTTTATAAACTCCTTCTTCCATTCCGGAGAAGCTGAGAGTGCCGTTCGTGATGTTTGTTCCTGTATAAGCAGTGGCTACTCCATTTTTATACAGCACATAGCTGAAATGAGCGCCAAAATTACTTACAGTAGCTGCAAACGAACCATTGGCCGAGGCATTACAAGAAGTGTTGTTCACGCTGGCAGTAAAAGCAACAGCAGGGTACACCGGCTCATAAGGCACATCAACAGTGAAAGGAGCGGACTCACAACCAGAGCCTGGAGGAGTATTTTTCTTGGTAGCCACTACAGAGTAGGTGCCGGCCAGGAGCTGATCTTTGCTGATGTTGCTGCCAATAAGGGTGTTGCTGGCATCATACCACTGGAAGTCATAATCGGAGAGGGTTCCGGTAATACCATTGTAGCTGATGCCACTTACCACCAGTTCACCATCGCCAATGCTCTGGCAGTTGGTCTGTGCTGTGATGTCTACAGAGGTGATCACCGGCTTGAGGATAGCATCCTGAACAGTAATCTCTGCTTCCACAGGACAGCCATTGAGCTGTGTGATCTCCAGGGTGTAAAGACCTGCCTGCAGGCCATTGAAGCTAAGGCTGCCATTGGTCTGGGCTGTTCCTGCATAAGTAGTAGGAGTGCCGTTGAGCAACAGTCTGTAGTCAAAGCTATCCACAAAACCAACAGTAGCAGTCAGGGCACCGGTGTAGTTGGTGTCGCAGGCGTTGTTAGGAGTGTTGGTGTCGAAAGCAACAGCAGGATATACCGGCTCATAAGGCACATCAACAGTGAAAGGAGCGGACTCACAACCAGAGCCTGGAGGAGTATTTTTCTTGGTAGCCACTACAGAGTAGGTGCCGGCCAGGAGCTGATCTTTGCTGATGTTGCTGCCAATAAGGGTGTTGCTGGCATCATACCACTGGAAGTCATAATCGGAGAGGGTTCCGGTAATACCATTGTAGCTGATGCCACTTACCACCAGTTCACCATCGCCAATGCTCTGGCAGTTGGTCTGTGCTGTGATGTCTACAGAGGTGATCACCGGCTTGAGGATAGCATCCTGAACAGTAATCTCTGCTTCCACAGGACAGCCATTGAGCTGTGTGATCTCCAGGGTGTAAAGACCTGCCTGCAGGCCATTGAAGCTAAGGCTGCCATTGGTCTGGGCTGTTCCTGCATAAGTAGTAGGAGTGCCGTTGAGCAACAGTCTGTAGTCAAAGCTATCCACAAAACCAACAGTAGCAGTCAGGGCACCGGTGTAGTTGGTGTCGCAGGCGTTGTTAGGAGTGTTGGTGTCGAAAGCAACAGCAGGATATACCGGCTCATAAGGCACATCAACAGTGAAAGGAGCGGACTCACAACCAGAGCCTGGAGGAGTATTTTTCTTGGTAGCCACTACAGAGTAGGTGCCGGCCAGGAGCTGATCTTTGCTGATGTTGCTGCCAATAAGGGTGTTGCTGGCATCATACCACTGGAAGTCATAATCGGAGAGGGTTCCGGTAATACCATTGTAGCTGATGCCACTTACCACCAGTTCACCATCGCCAATGCTCTGGCAGTTGGTCTGTGCTGTGATGTCTACAGAGGTGATCACCGGCTTGAGGATAGCATCCTGAACAGTAATCTCTGCTTCCACAGGACAGCCATTGAGCTGTGTGATCTCCAGGGTGTAAAGACCTGCCTGCAGGCCATTGAAGCTAAGGCTGCCATTGGTCTGGGCTGTTCCTGCATAAGTAGTAGGAGTGCCGTTGAGCAACAGTCTGTAGTCAAAGCTATCCACAAAACCAACAGTAGCAGTCAGGGCACCGGTGTAGTTGGTGTCGCAGGCGTTGTTAGGAGTGTTGGTGTCGAAAGCAACAGCAGGATATACCGGCTCATAAGGCACATCAACAGTGAAAGGAGCGGACTCACAACCAGAGCCTGGAGGAGTATTTTTCTTGGTAGCCACTACAGAGTAGGTGCCGGCCAGGAGCTGATCTTTGCTGATGTTGCTGCCAATAAGGGTGTTGCTGGCATCATACCACTGGAAGTCATAATCGGAGAGGGTTCCGGTAATACCATTGTAGCTGATGCCACTTACCACCAGTTCACCATCGCCAATGCTCTGGCAGTTGGTCTGTGCTGTGATGTCTACAGAGGTGATCACCGGCTTGAGGATAGCATCCTGAACAGTAATCTCTGCTTCCACAGGACAGCCATTGAGCTGTGTGATCTCCAGGGTGTAAAGACCTGCCTGCAGGCCATTGAAGCTAAGGCTGCCATTGGTCTGGGCTGTTCCTGCATAAGTAGTAGGAGTGCCGTTGAGCAACAGTCTGTAGTCAAAGCTATCCACAAAACCAACAGTAGCAGTCAGGGCACCGGTGTAGTTGGTGTCGCAGGCGTTGTTAGGAGTGTTGGTGTCGAAAGCAACAGCAGGATATACCGGCTCATAAGGTACTTTTATCGTAAATGGTGCAGAGTAGCAATTCATGTGAGGATTCACACTTCTGTATGCTTCTACTGTATATGTTCCGGCAACCTGGGCTGGAATGGAAGCAGTTGTAAGCGGATTTCCGTTCACATCAGTGATGAGCGCACCATTGGCATCCTTCCATTCAAAAACAAAATCGGTGAAAGGAGCGGTATAGGTAGTGCCATTATACTCAACTGCATCTACAGCAATGGTACCATCTGTAATCAAAGGATCACAGGTAGTTTGGGGTGTTGCTGTTACCTGTTTTATGACAGGCACCTCAATTTCCTCTCCTACCTGTATCTCAGCCGTTACTTCGCAACCATTTTCTGCAACAACCACGATACGATACAGACCAGGACCCGCATTGGAAATAGGAGGGTACAGGCTCTGATTGCCGGTTCCCCTGCTCACTGCTGTTCCATCAGGCTGAATAAAGTACCAGGTGTAATCAAAGTTACCGGCAGGCAGGCTGCTGATTCTTACTTCTCCTGTAAATACGTTAGGATCACAGGAAGTATTAGGATCAGCCTCCAGTGCTACTGTTGGGTCTACACTGATGTCTTTGATCACCATTTCTACAGGAGCGGATTTACAGCCGCTGCCAGAGCCGGTGCCGGCATTTTGAGTGGCTACCACATAGTAAGTGCCTGCAGCCAGACCGCTGATGGAAGGTCCATTGGTGCTGCCGGCCAGGGTAGTCCCAGTAGCGTCCATCCACTCAAAAGTATAGTCTGCCAGATCAGTGGTAGCTCCTCCCGAAACGCTGGTAACAGCCAGACTGCCGTTTATTGGTGAGCAATAAGTCTGGGGCGTGGCTGCTGCCTGTACATTAATGGCCGGTGGCTGGTTAGTGATGGTGAATTCTACCTTGCTGGAGCAGCCAACATAATTTCCATTTATATCAAAGCCTTCTACCGTTGCTGTGTAAGTACCTATTTCCAGGCTTGTAAAGCTGTAAGCTCCTGCTGCTACCAATGTTTGAGGTGCAGTTGTGGTAGGACCTGTAAGCGTAATGGTGAATAGTTTGGTAATGGGATCATAAGCTCCGGGTTTGTATTCGTCCGGACCAACAGTGATCACTGCAGATCCATCTCCGCCTGTACACATGGTGCTTGGCAGTATGTTACCAGCACTGATGGCAGGCTTCACCGCTACCTGTTCTATCTCAAAGGACTGCGATATTGAATTACAATAATCAATAGTTAAGGTTTCCTGAGCGAGGAAGGTGTAAAAACCAGGTTCCAGATTATCGAACTCTGTATAGCCCGGGGCGCCCGCTTTTTGTGCATAAGGAGTACCCACAGGGTTGTTGCCCTTGTAGAGCTTAAAGATATAATCTGACTGATTAGCAATTATATTGCCGTCCTTATCTGTTGCCCGTGCCTGTACCCCTCCAACGCCGGTTGGACATGTTATTGATTGGAACAGGTCTATTTGGATGGCCCTATGTCCATTGTCGGAAGGCAGCTCTATTATCTGCATTTCCTTACAACCAGTGATTTTATCGGTAACCACCACGGTATAAACACCTGCGCGAAGCCCGAAGATACTGGCGCCATCCAGGTAATAATCTGTACCTGCTACCAGGCCCAGGTCATCCAGATCAGAAAAGTCATAATTGGCAGGAATTGCATCAAGCGGAGTGTCGCTTTGAAATTTTATTGCAGGATAAGAGTAGAAGGTGGCAGTTGGATCCAGAGGACGGCCTTCATACCATTCAAATGTGTAGCTGCTTACATCTCTGAAGCCTGCATTATCTACCCAGGCAGTAATCACACCTGCATCTTCGTTGCAGACTGTGGGAGATCTGTTTATTTCCTTATCAATTACATATAAAGCAGGGGGCGGTGCCAGGTATTTGGTAACAGGAGCAGACTTGCACTTAGTTGCTTTGTTTACGGCTACAACTGTATAGTAGCCTGTGGCTAGCATAGTCGTTCCATCATCTTCAAAGTCTAATACAAAGCCATCTTCAACCATAGGTGTTCCTGTGGCAAAACGGCCTTTGTACCATATGAATTCGTAATTAGCATGATCTGCAACTGATAATGGTGTGCCATTTTCAGATACAGTGGCAGTTAAATATCCCTTCTCGCCTGGCTCGCAGCTTTGAATATCGGTTGGCACCAGTTCCGTGGTAGGGATGGTCTGCCTTTCTTCCAGGAATATGGATGCAGTAGCTACGCAGCCCGTGTTTGTATTGGTAACTCGTACGGCATAATAACCGCTTGCTAAAGAGCCTGCTTCGCTGTCATTGTTGCTAAGGTTTGTAGTGACAGGCGTGCCATCTGTAGTAGTTCCACTAAACCATTCCAGCTTGTAACCATTTAAAGTAGGCAAAGCTATGCCGTTTACTTTTACTGTGGCTGTAAGCGTGCCATTGCTGTAAGCAAGGTCGCAGGCAGTTTGCCGGGTTTGCGTCAGCTCTACAGTGGGTTTTTCAGGGTCATTATCTACCTCAATGGTAACACGGGTTGAAATACATTCAAGTTCTGTATGCCTTACTTCAACCTGATAAAACTTGCCAGGCAGACGGGTGATGGACTGCCCTGCAGTACCTATTGCCCTGTAGAATTCAGTGTATGCGCTACCACTTTGTTCGTACCAGATAAATTCATATTTGCTAAGATCTGCTGCCTGGTTGCCGCCATTGAACAACACAGAGTTGATGAAAATATCACCATCATAATTTCCGGAAGCGGCTTTTGCAGGTTCGCAAATAGTATTGGCATTAGCCGTATAGGTAAGGGTAATAATGCCCTCAACTGCTGGTACATACACCGATGCTACTGTCTGGCAGCCACTGGTATTAGCAGTAGCCCGCACGGTATAGTAGCGTGCACCATAAATTCCTTCAGCGAGATCGTCGTTCAGGGTGGTGGCTGTGGTGAGCGGTGTAGTGGTATCAGTGCCCTCAAACCACTCCAGTGAATAATCAGCACTGCTTACAGTGTTGCCATCTATGCTCAGTGCTGCAGTGATTTCTCCGTTAGGTGTACCGTTACAGCTTGTTTGTGCACCTGGTGTCAGGGCAAGGTTTAACACTGGCAGCTGATCCTTGATTTCTACCGTGATGGGGTCGGAGGTACAGGCCAGTTTAGTGTTTGTTGCCCTTACCTGGTACCTGCCGGCAGTCTGACCTGTGAGGGTGTTGCTGGCAGCATTTGTAACAGAGACAGGGGTGTAGGTGCCGTTTACTTCTTTAGACCAGCTAAAGGTATAGTCGCTGAAACCAGTAACAGCCGTTCCGTTGAAGCTGACGGCATTCACGGTTATCTCACCATTAGCTGCACTTACCGGAGCACAAATAGCATTGGCAGTAGGCGTAGCTGCAAGAGTGATGACTGCAGGCTGCAGCGGCACCTCAATAGCCGTAGTGGTGGTACAGCCGGAGATTGCATCAGTCGCCACTACAGTATAAGTTACCCCGCCAGCCAGGCCGGAGAGGGTGTTGCCGCTGATGCCGGAGGTAATTTCATTGGCAGCACTTACGGTAGTGCCTCTGTACCACTGCAGCTTTGGAGCAGTCGTGGTGGCAGGGGTAATGCTGTAGGTGGCAGTAAGAGAGCCATTAGGAGCAGCATTATCACAGTTGGTTTGTGCTACAGGAGCAAGGGTAAGCGTCTGCACCGGCAGCTGATCCTTGATCTCTACAGTAACAGGATCGGAAGTACAGGCCAGTTTAGTGTTGGTTGCCCTTACCTGGTACCTGCCGGCAGCCTGACCTGTGAGGGTGTTGCTGGCAGCATTTGTAACAGAGACAGGGGTGTAGGTGCCGTTTACTTCTTTAGACCAGCTAAAGGTATAGTCGCTGAAACCAGTAACAGCCGTTCCGTTGAAGCTGACGGCATTCACGGTTATCTCACCATTAGCTGCACTTACCGGAGCACAAATAGCATTGGCAGTAGGCGTAGCTGCAAGAGTGATGACTGCAGGCTGCAGCGGCACCTCAATAGCCGTAGTGGTGGTACAGCCGGAGATTGCATCAGTCGCCACTACAGTATAAGTTACCCCGCCAGCCAGGCCGGAGAGGGTGTTGCCGCTGATGCCGGAGGTAATTTCATTGGCAGCACTTACGGTAGTGCCTCTGTACCACTGCAGCTTTGGAGCAGTCGTGGTGGCAGGGGTAATGCTGTAGGTGGCAGTAAGAGAGCCATTAGGAGCAGCATTATCACAGTTGGTTTGTGCTACAGGAGCAAGGGTAAGCGTCTGCACCGGCAGCTGATCCTTGATCTCTACAGTAACAGGATCGGAAGTACAGGCCAGTTTAGTGTTGGTTGCCCTTACCTGGTACCTGCCGGCAGCCTGACCTGTGAGGGTGTTGCTGGCAGCATTTGTAACAGAGACAGGGGTGTAGGTGCCGTTTACTTCTTTAGACCAGCTAAAGGTATAGTCGCTGAAACCAGTAACAGCCGTTCCGTTGAAGCTGACGGCATTCACGGTTATCTCACCATTAGCTGCACTTACCGGAGCACAAATAGCATTGGCAGTAGGCGTAGCTGCAAGAGTGATGACTGCAGGCTGCAGCGGCACCTCAATAGCCGTAGTGGTGGTACAGCCGGAGATTGCATCAGTCGCCACTACAGTATAAGTTACCCCGCCAGCCAGGCCGGAGAGGGTGTTGCCGCTGATGCCGGAGGTAATTTCATTGGCAGCACTTACGGTAGTGCCTCTGTACCACTGCAGCTTTGGAGCAGTCGTGGTGGCAGGGGTAATGCTGTAGGTGGCAGTAAGAGAGCCATTAGGAGCAGCATTATCACAGTTGGTTTGTGCTACAGGAGCAAGGGTAAGCGTCTGCACCGGCAGCTGATCCTTGATCTCTACAGTAACAGGATCGGAAGTACAGCCAAAGTTAGTTCTGGTAGCCTGCACCCTGTAGGTACCGGCTGCCTGACCAGTAAGTGTAGCGGTGGTTTGACCGCTGATCGGTGTGGTGCTGCTGCCTTTGAACCAGCTGAAGGTATAACCGCTAAGATCTGTTACAACTGTATTGTTGAAGCGTACTTCCGTTACATTGATGCTGCCATTCACACCGGTGGCAGGCGCACAGATCATATTAGGTGCAGGAGTAGCCGTGAGGGTTACTACACCGGGCTGTAGCGGAACTTCTATTGCTTTGGTAATCTGGCAGCCGGAGACTGCATCAGTAGCGACTACAGTGTAAATTACACCACCAGCCAGACCTGTGGCAGTATTGCCGCTGATGCCGGTGATTTCGTTGAAAGCACTTATGGTAGTACCTCTGTACCACTGCAGTTTGGGTGCGGTAGCGGTGGTAGGGGTGATGCTGTAGGTGGCAGTAAGAGAACCATTGGGAGCAGCATTATCACAGTTAGTCTGCGCAACAGGAGCAAGGGTAAGCGTCTGCACCGGCAGCTGATCCTTGATCTCTACAGTAACAGGATCTGAGGTACAGCCGAGGGTGTTATTTGTGGCAGTTACTGTATATAAGCCTCCTTTTAGTTTTGAGATGAGATTTGTTCCTGTAACAGAGCCGGTAGCACCATTAGCATCCTTCCAGCTAAAGGTGTAGTTACTGAAGTTCGTTACAGGCTGGCCTTTATATGTTGCTGAAGTGGTAATGATGCCGTTGTAACTCGCTCCGACGGGCGGGGTACATATTGTATTAGGGGCAGAGGTTGCACTGACAACAGGAGTTGTAGGCTGGTGCGGTACTGTAAAGGATACAGTGCTTCTACATTCAAAGTTATCGTTGGTGTAATTTCCTGTTACTGCCACTGTATAGGTGCCGGCCGGTAGAGGGCTTGCCGTGGCTTTGTTAGTAAACTGGCTTAGTACAACGCCGTTGCTGTTGCGCCATTCATACATATAGCCCAGTTCGGGTTCGGTACCTGGGGCCGGGGTAAGGGAGGTTAAGGCAAGTGTGCCGCTGCCTGCGCCGGAGCAGGTGGTATCTGCTGTAATGGTGGCATTAACCACCGGGGAAATGGGCCAGCCTTCTATGGTAAAGGTGTAAGGGTCTGATCTGCAGCCTGTAGAGGGGTCTTCGTATACAACTGTATAGGTGCCCGGAGGAAGTTCTTCAAAGATGTCAAGAGACATATATTTAGTTATGCCTTTATTGTCATCTACCTGATCGCCATAGAACCAAAAAGCTTTCCACTTATTCTGGCTTGTCATCTTGATCCTGCCGTAAGGCTCTGCATTACAGCCTATCACGGATTCCATATATTCTACTGTAAACCAAGGCTTTACTCCCTTAAACTCAACAGTGGCTTCCGCTCTTTGGATGCACTTGCTCACAGGGTCCTGAACCTCTACATAATAAGAGCCGGCTTCCAGGTTAGCCAGGCTTTTTCCTGTGCCTGCCACTGTTCTGGTCCCGGCAAAGTACCAGGTGTAGTGTAGCCCTTCAACTTCTTTGTTTTTCGCGAAAGTAACTGTGGCAGAACCACCTGTCTCTTCTTTTTTACAGGTTATCTGGGCTGTTGTGGTAATGTTAAAGTCCCAGTTACAGGTAAAATCTTCAGAATTGGATAATACCAAGTTACTGCTAAAAGCAGGAGTAAAGGCTATCAGGAAAACGATAAGTGCGTAAAACTGCTTCATATAGGGAGGCAGAATGGTTTTATGGATTTAGTAAAAGGCAGGATGCCAGGATACTAAATTACGCACTTTAGACTGTCACTTGAGAGGTATGTAAGATATGACTATAGATTGCCCTGCTGGAAAGGGTAATGTTAATCTATGAGAGGAAAGAGTTGTATTTTACCGCAATAAGGTAATGCTGCCGGTCTTCATGACTTTACCAGACAGGTCTTTAAAAATGTAATAATATACCCCTGCTTCGAGTGGTCTGCCTCTTTCGGAACCATCCCAGTTGTTCTGATAGGGAGCTGCTTCCAGAATGCTACGGCCCAGGCTGTTCACCAGGGTGAGGCGCAATTCCGGGTACGATTCCAGGTTGCTGATCGTCCAGGTGCGATCTACTTCAGGCACAAAAATCTTGGGAGGACTGATGCGTAATGTGTTGTCTACTTCTATTGTTACAGAAGCCTCTGCAGTACATCCGTTCTCGTTCCATCCGCGAACGGTGTAAGTAGTAGTTTTGATGGGCTTAACGCTAACGGAGGAGCTATAAAGATTTTCGATGTCATCTGCTTCCAACCATTCGTATTGTAAAGCACCACCAACAGTAATTGTTGCACTTTCGCCAACAGCAAGGCTGGTAGAGGAGGCCGTAAGGCTAAGCTCTGGCTGGGACAGGTGTGTAAGTTCTACTGTTTTTTCAAGTGTACATCCGGAGCTCGTTACGATCGAAGCTTTTACAGTACCATTTTCTTTGGCATAAATAGAAGGGGTAGTTTCACCGGTACTCCACACTACAGCCTGAACATCTCCTTCCAGTTTAAGAAGTACACTATCGCCCGGACAGAAGGTGGTGCCTCCGTTAGCTACCAGCTGTACATCAGGAGAGGCAACTACCGAGATTGTTTTGCTGGTATTGCTGCTGCAGCTTTCGGAGCCATACTTCACCGTTAAGTTTACTGTATAATTCCCTATGTTGGTGTAGATGTGAGAGGGATTGGCTTCTGAAGAGGTTTTGCCATCGCCAAAGGTCCATAAATACGTTGGGGTGCTGCCGGTGGCATAGGTAGAGGTATTCTGAAAACCAACCGGCTGCTGCAGGCAGGCTGTTGCCGGTGCGTTAAATGCAGCTACCGGCGCCTGAGTTTGGGTAATGGCAACGGCACCACTTTCTCCTTTACAGCCTGTTGCATTTCCTACTTCTACTACGTAATTACCTGCAGTGCTGGTGGTAATGCTGGCAGTTGTGGCGCCTGCGCCTGTATAGCTGGCACCGTTTAATTTCCACTGATAGGTGGTAAAGCCGGCAGGGGCTCTCAGAATAACTGTGGTGCCGGCACAAAATGCAGAAGCAGAAGCAGTGATCTGTGGCTGTGGATTCTGGTTTACCGACAGGGTCTGGGCAGTTGTTGTAAACTGGCACTCGCCTGATTTAATTACTACGCTATAAGAACCTGCAGCCGCAGTTTGTACATTTGCCAGAGAATAGGTAGGCGTTGTGGTGGTGGCTGTAAAGCCATTGGGGCCACTCCATACATAACTTGCGCCACTTATTGCTGTAGCCTTCAACCAAGCCGTACCTCCTGCACAAACCGCAGCGATTGGGTCCAGTGCCACTGAACTGCCACCTCCACCGCCTGCTCCGGAAACAATTTGTACTGCTTCGGAAGTAAGGGCGCAGCCATCCAGGGTAGCGGTAATGGTTACCTTGTATTCTCCTGCTTCGGTAACGTTGAGGAAAGGTTCTGTTGTGGTTAAGACTGTACCATTGCGGGTCCATTTGTAAGTAACTCCCAGTGCCAGCGTAGCTTTTAGCTGCAGGCTTTGCCCTGCGCAAAGGGTAACAGTGCCGGTGTGCGAAAGACGAGGAGTAACACAATGTTTGTTTCGCATCACCTCCAGCTGGTTCCACTCAATGCCGGTGTACACCACATCTGGTTTAGCATCACCATTCATATCTACCAGGCGCATGTACCTTCCTTTCTGGCGGGTAATCAGGCTCTGGCTCTGTAATTGAAGGGTTGTTGTGGTTTGGTTAACGAGTACCAGGATAGAGCGCTCTCCAACATGGTCTATCAGCAGATCGATTTTACCATTGCCATCAATGTCGCCGGCTGTAATACCCCAGGGTGCTACACCGGTATCGGAGAGAGTGCCGGAGGTAAACTGAAGATTGCCGCTGCTGCTGTTATTAAGCCAGATAATCAGTTTGTTGTCGTAAAAGTTAGTGGCTGCCAGATCTGGTTTGCCGTCGTTGTTTAAATCGGCTGCCACAATACTGGCCAGGCCGGAGGCCGTTGTAAGGGAGTAGTCACTGTTAAAGCTGATGGCTGTGCCGCTGCTGGTGTTGCGTAGTAAATAAACATTGCTGCCCTGTAAAGGGCTTACGGCTAAATCGGGCAAACCATCGCCATCCAGATCCTGCACGCTAAGGCCATAGGTGTTGGAGGGACCTGTTATCGAGATATTCTGTGCCTGTGCATCGAATTGTAAAAAGCCTGGAGAGGATGCATTTTTAAAGACAGAAACTATGTTCAGGGAGCGGTTCGACATGATGATGTCCTGGCGGCCATCGCCGTTCAGGTCCTGCAGGGCCAGTCGGGCAGCACCGGTATTGCCAAGGGCCAGTGCAGTAGGTGCACTAAAAGATATGGCGCCGCCGGTTGCACTTAAATTACGCAAAATGTAGATCCTGTCACCGAATGTACCGGCACCGGAAACCACCAGGTCTGGCCTACCGTCTCCATCCAGGTCGCCACATGATATGTTGCGGCTGTAGGCATTCAGGGGTATATCGGATTTTGTAAAATTAAAGGTGGCCAGGCTGCTGAAATTCCTGAAAGCTGAAAGGGTCAATTTGTTCTCATGGGAGGTAATGACATCTACCAGGCCATCGCCGTTAAAATCGCAGGAGCATAGCTCATAAATACCTGTGCTGGCCTGGAAGCTTGTTTCTGGGGCAATAGCTGCCGGATTGTAAGCACTGCCTCCGAAAGAAAGCTGAAAAGGTGTGGTTCCTTTACCCGACTGGCCGGATAGCAGGTTGGTAACTTGTACAGACTCGTAAGTAGCACCTGCAGGAACCAGGGCTTTGATCTGGTTGCTACTGGCTTCTATAACAGTGCCTTTGGCTGCTCCAAAATCTACCTGAAGATTGGTAACCGCCGGAAAATTAGTGCCGGAGATGGTGATGGTTTCTTTAACAGTTGCTGAAACAGGATTGATTCCAGTAACTGCCGGGCGCTGAGCACTGCTGTCCAGGGTGGGCAGAAGCAGGGATATGGCTATAAAAATCAGCTTTCTCATGGTTTCTAAAAATTACATTTCAAAGCGGGGCTTGTGCTGCACTTCTTTGCCCCATTCTTTTTCTGCACCCAGCTTAAACTTTAGCTGCAGCTCATGGGTGCTCTGCAGCCAGCTGCCTGTGTAGGCATTGGCAAGCTCGTAAGCATAGCCAAAGCTGATGCCCGGTTTGATGTTTACACCCGCCAGTGCCGTAATGCCATACTGATGCCGGTAGGTGGCACCCGCCCAAAGTGCTTTGTTCATATACAGTACTGCTCCGGCCTCCAGCCTTGTTTTCTCTTCGCCTACTTTTTGCACCACCAGCAGGGGCTCCAGTGCCAGTTTTTCAGGCGTTAATTCAGCATAATAGCTGGCTGTTGCCACCCACTGATCGAAGGGAGAGAAGGTAAAGAGATCCTGTACTTCGCTTCCCAGTACTGTTTGCTGAGTAAGGTGAGGCAGTGCCAGGCCCAGGTTAAAATGCTTCAGATGGTAGTTAATGCCAAAGCCCGCTTCGAAACGAAGGGCTTTACTGGCCCAGTTTGCCAGGTAGGGTTGCTGGGCCTCTGTTGCTTCGCTAAAATCTGCGCTGTGGTGGCTTACACCTGCCGATAAGCCCATTCTAAGGAAATGCCCGTCGGAGAAATGTGCTACATACGCCAGGGAGCCTAGGGCCAGCGAAGATTGCAGTACACCGCGGCTTTCGGTACGAATATGTGCACCTAAGGCCAAAACCTTACTTACCGGTGTATGGAAGCTCAGGGCATAAGCGGTGGGTGCTCCCTCTATTCCTGCCCATTGTCTGCGGAGGGTAAGGAATACAACCGGGTAACCATCGGTGCCGGCAAAGGATGGGTTGTATAAATAAGGGTTGGTAAAGTACTGGCTGTACAAAGGGGCCTCCTGTGCATGAACCCATGTGCAGGCGAATAAGAGCGATAAAAACCCAGTTGTAAGAAGCCGGTAGAGCATGCTGTCCTTTATTATACCAATGATACAGATGCTAAATTAAGGTATGTCCCGGCAGCAACCTCTTCATTTTATACAACTTCATGCCTTACGTAACATATCAATCTTTTTTTTAACATTTTCAAGATTTGTTGCCCGTACCTTTAAACTCTGACAGAAGCCATAACATAATGCATGCATAGTGCTTGCTCTTTTTGGTTGCTGCCACAAACAAAAATCAGATTTAAGAAAAAAATAGGGTAATGGTTGTATTTTTTTTATTGATGCTATGAGATCTATTCGATTTATACTGCTTTCTTTTATACTGGCGGCACCCATGGGTGTATTTGGCCAGTTAAGGATCGGACCTCTTGGAGGTGTATCCTTAAACACGCTTAACTTTGCTGAAGCAGAGGGGAGTGAATATTATACGAGCAGCCGAAAACTGGGCTACCATGGAGGCCTTGCTACAAATTATAAAGTAAATGATCGCTACTCGCTGCACCTGGAATGGTTGTATGTGTACCGCCAGAAGGATGTATCCTACAACAAGGGAATGCTGGCTGTAAGAGACCAGGCCAGCCTTAATTACCTGACGGTGCCTATACTGTACCGGGTAAGTTTTCATTCAGAAATTAAAAAAAGCCACCAGGAGTGGTACCTAAATGCAGGTCCTGCCTTACACTACTGGATGGGGGGGCGAGGCAGGCTAACAACAAATGAACAGGCCGCTTTTCTGGAGCAAGGCAGCATGAACTACACAGTGCGCTTTGGCGAAACCGGAGAATATGGTAGTGCTGAATATGTGAATCCGGCCAACCGCTGGCAGATGTCGCTGTATGCAGGTGGTGGTGTTATTTTTGATCTGGGCTTTGGCCGCCACATCTGGGTAGATGCCCGCACCAGTCTTGGTCCGGCCAAAAGCCACTTTTCCAGTGGGCCTAAAGGAGGTGATTTTGGACTGCAACTGTACCAGGATAACCTGCAGTCGTCCATCATGAGCTGGAGTTTATCTGCTGGTTTTTTCCAGGATTTTGATATGTGGGCAGTGCTTAAGAAAGGTAAATCAGTCAAGAAGAAATCTAAACCTGCCAAAAAAGTTGCTAAAAAGCCAAAGACCAGCTGGTAGGCTGCCGGAGCATAATGATCCCGCTATAGCTTAAATGCTTAATCGCTGATAACATAATTTTCACCATCTTTCATTAGCCCACCATAATGTGTGCTTTAGGATACTGGTAGGAGCGTGTTGAAACTCTGCTGGAGAATGCCAGCGCAAAGGTAAGGGTGCCCACACGTCCAATAAACATGCTGAAAATAATGATTACCCGGCTGATATCTGAAAGCTGGGAGGTAATGCCGGTACTCAAGCCCACCGTGGCAAAGGCAGATACTTGTTCGAAGGTGATATCAATCAGCTCCATGCCCGGCTCTGTTATAGTTAGCAGCAGGACCCCTATAATATTAATCCCCACTGCAAACACGAAGATCGAAAGTGCTCTGAATACCAGTGTATTGCTGATGTAGTTTTTCCCGATCTCCAGCTTCATTTTTCCCTGTACAGTGGCAACAGTAGAGGCAACTACCAGAAAGAAAGTAGACGTTTTAATGCCGCCCCCGATGGAGCCCGAAGAGGCCCCGATAAACATCAGGAACAGAAAAATAATATAGGTAGGGGTGCGCAGGGCACCAATATCAACTGTGTTAAAGCCGGCGGTGCGGGTGGTCACGGATTGGAAAAAACTGGTCACCAGTGCTTCCATAAAGGTCATATCTGCCAGGGTATTGTTGATCTCCAGCAGATAATAGATGATGGTACCAAACATCAAAAGTGCTGCAGAAACAAATACAGCTATTTTAGTACCCAGCTGCCACTTGCGCCATGGGTTACGCAGGCGCTCCCGAAGCCTTTTCCTGGAAAAAAGGTCCTGGATGACAGGAAAACCAATACCCCCAAGAATTACAAGGCCTGCAATTACCAGATGCATTACATAGGCCTCACGTACCAGCCCTTCGTATAGGCCATTGGAGTATATGCTAAAGCCGGCATTACAAAAAGCTGATACCGAATGGAAAGCGGAAAAAAATATTTTTTGGTCTAAGGAAGTGAAGGTTACCTCGTCGCCCCAGGTTGCAAAGATCAGCAGAAAGCCAATGAACTCTAAGAAGAAGGTCATGAAAACAATCTGACGCAGCAGGTCCTTGGCCGTAAGCAAAGACTCGCTGCTAAGGAAATCCTGCAGCATAACCTGATGACGAATGCCCACCCCCTGCCTGAAGATAAGGGTGAAAAAGGAAGCAAAGGAAAGAATACCCAGTCCACCCAGCTGAATAAGCACCAGAATTACAAGCTGACCTTTGATGGTAAAATAGGTGGCCGTATCTACCACAATCAGGCCAGTTACACATACCGCACTGGTAGCGGTAAACAGGGCTTCCAGCAGGGGCATACTGCCTGGCGCCCTTGTCATATCGGGCAGCATCAGCACAGCAGTGCCAATACCAATCAGCACCAGAAAACTTAAGATGAATGCTGCTGCAGGTTTTAAGTTAATGTTGCCCAGGCGGGTAGTGGCAACGCCAAACTCGTACACCAGCAGCAGAAACATAAAACAGCCTATAAAGAACTGGTAAAACTGCAGCGAATTTTCCAGGCCCATAGATGCCAGCAATTCTGGTATAAGCGCAAAATTGAACAGGTAAACCGATAATCCATTAAGCAGGATCAGGAGCATGAGCAGCCCTTCGAAACGGTGCCTTTTAATAAAGTCTGTGCGCCTGAAGGCATACAGCCAGCGGGCCAGGTAGGAGAGTACAAATATGGCAAATACCAGGTCAATGCCATAGTAGACCTGCCGTTGTGCGTTGGGCTCCAGGTCAAAACCAAGGTTGTAGATCAGCAGGACAACTGCTGCCAGCGAGCTGATAAAGGTAATTGCCCTGATAGAAGTATAGGCTTTGCCCCGGCTCTCGTAAAGATGTCTGTTGAGGTTTTCAGCAAAATCGTCTTTTAATCTTTTAAAACTCATGCATTCACAAGATTTTGTTTTGCTTCCTCATAAAGCCTGGCTTTGTCTATCGGCACTACGCCTACATATTCACAAACAAGACCGCCTCCCAGGTTTGCCAGCGCTGCAATGGCGCGCGGGGGTAACTGCATGGCAAGGGCCAGCGCTGCTATGCTCACTACGGTGTCGCCTGCTCCGGAAACATCCGATATGGTTCTTATGTGGGCGGGCAACAGAAAATGCTCATCTGGGGCAGCTATGTAGATGCCTGACTCCGAAAGGGTAATCAGCGCGTACTGGAGCTGCAGCCGTTCCTTTAGGTCCTGAACGGCCTTTTCCAGGGCAGCCTGATCGTCTTTATCAAAATCAATTTTCAGGCCTTCGCGCAGTTCCTTTAAATTAGGTTTGAATAAGGTAGCCTGCTGATAGGCAAAGAAGTTGCGCTTTTTAGGATCTACCACAGTTGGAATACCCTGTATGTGCGCCAGCCGAATGGTTTGAGAAATAACCCGCTGGGTGAGAACGCCTTTGTCATAATCTTCAAAGATCACCACCTGGCAGCGAGGCAACAGGCTTTCAATGCGCTCCAGCAGCAGCTCTTCTTCCCCGGTCAGCAGGTTTTTATCGTGCTCCGAATCTACCCTTAATATATGCTGGGAACCTGCCAGCACCCGTTCCTTAATGGTTGTGATCCGGTGAGGACTTCTCACAATGCCTTCTTTTGAAATACCCCTTTTCTGGAGTAATTCTTCAAAAATCAGGGCATCGGCATCGTTGCCCACTACACTGCAGAGCAGGGGTGTGGCACCCATGGCCTGTACGTTCAGGGCCACGTTGGCAGCACCACCCAGGCGCCTTTCGCGTTGGGTAACCTGTACCACCGGCACGGGGGCTTCAGGAGATATACGTTCCACTTTGCCCCAGATGTAGGCGTCGACCATTACGTCGCCTACAATCAGGGCAGTTAAGTGGTTAAAACCTTCGAATATATCCTCCAGGGAATGTTTACTCATTCTTTAGCTGAGCAGGGCAAGGGCGTTTTTAATGCGGTTCATGGCTTCGCGCAGATCGTCATCAGAAGCAGCATAAGAAATGCGTATGCTTTCAGGAGCACCAAATGCTCCACCCGATACCAGCGATACATGCGCATGATCGATCAGGAACAGGGCCAGATCGTCGGCATCTTTGATGGTTGTTCCCTCATGGCTCTTGCCAAAGTAGGAGCTTACATCAGGCATGATGTAGAAGGCGCCGTTTGGCACATAGGTTTTCAGACCGGGGATCTCTTTCAGCAGGCCCAGCACCAGGTCGCGGCGGCGCAGGTAGGCATCGCGCATTTTGTAGGGGGCTTCCAGACCACCTTTTACGGCAGCCAGTGCGGCACGCTGTGTAATGCTGCTGGTGGCAGAGGTAAACTGTCCCTGCATTTTGTTGCAGGCATCGGCCAGCCATTTAGGGGCACATACATAACCAATACGCCAGCCGGTCATGGCATAGCCTTTGGAGAAACCATTTACAGTGGCTACCCGATCGGCTACTTCGGGGAATGAGCCCAGGCTAACATGATCGCCCTGGAAATTAATGTACTCATAAATTTCGTCGGCAATGATCATGATGTTGGGGTGATCCTTAAGCACATCTGCAATGGCTGCTATTTCTTCTTTGGTAAAAACAGCACCGGTAGGATTGCTTGGAGAAGAATACACCACCGCTTTGGTACGGGGAGTGATGGCCGCCTTCAGTTGCTCGGCAGAGGCTTTGTAGTTCTCTTCAATACTACCTTTAATCTCAACGCAAACACCACCAGCCAGCTCTACAATGGCTTTGTAGCTCACCCAGTAGGGCGTGTAAACGATCACCTCATCGCCGGGGTTTACCAGACACATCACCACGTTGGCAATAGACTGCTTGGCACCGGTGCTTACCACAATGTTGCCGGCAGTACATTTTATGCCGTTTTCCTTCTGCAGCTTTTGGGCAAGGGCTTCGCGCAGGTCAAGATAGCCTGGTACGGGCGGGTAGGTAAAGTACTTACCGCTGTCGATGGCCTCTTTGGCGGCCTCATTAATGTAGCCGGGCGTAGGGAAATCAGGTTCGCCAAGGCTTAGATTAATGATCTGAATGCCTTTTTCTTTGTACTCCCGGGCTTTGGTGGCCATTGCTATGGTAGCCGACTCTTCCAGGTTGGCGATACGCTCACTTAAGAGATTCATACTGGGGTTGTTTTAGGCGCTTAAAAATTATTCGCCCCCAAGTTAGTAAATCGCCTCAAATGTATGTGTGCTATGACCTGATATTGTGGATCTTTATATTTTTATAGCTGAATTTTCTAATTGGCCGGGTATAAAAAATCCCGACGATGCACAGGGGCATATCGGGAGTTACAGGAGCTTTAGGGCTATGCGGCTGCTTATGATTTATCCTCTCCGTTACTGCTGTAGAGGGTGCGGCTTATAATGCTGCGGCCCAGGGTTATTTCATCAGTATACTCCAGCTCACCGCCAACAGGCACCCCACGGGCAATGGAGCTTATGCGAATGCCGGATGCCTTCAGCTTGCGGGTAAGATAAAAAGCGGTTGTATCGCCCTCCATGGTGGGGCTTATGGCCAGAATAACTTCTTTGGTGCTGCCGGCGGTAACCCGATTCACCAGGGAATCGATGCGCAGATCTGAGGGGCCTACACCTTCGATGGGGGAGATAACGCCGCCTAAAACATGGTAGAGGCCATGATACTGAGATGTATTTTCGATGGCCATTACATCCTGCGGGTTTTCTACCACACAGATCACTGCATTATCGCGACGTGGGTTGGCACATATGCTGCAGATCTCATGGTCTGAGAGGTTGTGGCAGTTGCTGCAGTGGCGGGTTTTGGTGCGCAGGTCTATGAGCGCCTGTGCCAGCTGCACTGTTTCTGTTTCTTCGCGGCGCAGCAGGTGCAGGGCCAGGCGCAGGGCTGTTTTGCGGCCAATACCTGGTAGCTTAGAAATTTCTTCTACTGCTCTTTCTATATGCTGAGATGGGTATTCCATTTTGTACTTTATTGCTGTTATATCAACATAAACGGGGGTGAAATCATTCGCAGGTTAGGGCTTAAATAGGGTTTAAAAACCTAATTTAGCGAAAAATAAATCCTGAAAACCAGCTGATGCATAAATTGGATTTTGCATAAAAAAAAGCCTGATAGAGTCAGGCCGGAAGATTAAAGAGGTGGGAAAAATTAAATGATTTTAGCGTCTATGCCTGCTTCGCGAATGCCATCACGCATAGGTTTGAGGTCTTCGTAACTGCCTTTTTTTACAGAGCACTTGCCTTTGTAGTGGATTAGCCACGTACACTGCTCTGCCTGATGCAAATCATGTTTGCACACACGCACCAGGGTGTTCGTTACATGGTCGAAGGTGTTGTAGTCGTCGTTATAGACCATCAGGTCCCGCTCATCTACATCCACTACTACTTCCAGTACTTCGACCTCTTCTTCGTAAGCGGTTGTAAACTTCATACTTTAAGCCTTTAAGTTGGCAAAAATAAGTAATTATGTTCAAATTTACTCTTTATCTTTTAGTTACGATATGAGTCCTGCTTTGGTTGTTGGCATTATTGCCGCCTACTTTCTGCTCCTGATCTTTATTTCCTGGTTAACTTCCCGCGGCGAGTCTGACAACAAAACCTTTTTCACGGCCAACCGGCAAAGCCCCTGGTACCTGGTGGCCTTTGGTATGATTGGCGCCTCTTTAAGCGGGGTTACTTTTATCTCTATTCCGGGAGAGGTGGGCGCCAGCTTCTTCAGCTATTTTCAGGTAGTGCTGGGTTACATTATAGGCTACGCCGTTATAGGCCTGGTATTGCTGCCACTCTATTACCGACTTAATCTCGTTAGTATTTATGGATACCTGGAGGAGCGATTTGGTTTCTGGTCGTATAAAACCGGGGCAGTATTTTTTCTCATCTCCCGCCTGATTGGTTCCAGTTTTCGCCTGTACCTGGCTGCCAATGTATTACAGATAGCTGTTTTCGATGCCTGGGGGGTGCCCTTTATCGTTACAGTGGCGGTTACCATACTACTTATCTGGCTGTATACCTTTAAAGGAGGAATCAAAACCATTGTGTTTACCGACACCCTGCAAACCTTGTTTATGCTGCTGGCAGTGGGCATCAGCATTTACCTGATCGGGCAGGAGCTGGGCATGGGCGTGAGTGAGCTGGTAGGCGCTGTGGAAGAGAGCCGCTTTTCGCAAATCTTTTTCTTCGATGATGTAAACAGCCCCAACTATTTCTGGAAGCAGTTTATATCCGGTGCTTTTATTGCCATTGTAATGACGGGCCTGGATCAGGACATGATGCAAAAGAACCTGACCGTGCGTACCCTGGGCGATGCACAAAAGAATATGTTCTGGTTTACCATTGTGCTGGTCATTGCCAACCTGGTATTCCTTACGCTGGGTGCCATGCTGTACATCTATGTGGAGGCCAAGGGCATTGCCCTGCCAGAGCGGAGCGACAGCCTGTACCCCATGCTGGCGCTGAACAATTTTCCAAAACTGGCGGGCATTATGTTTCTGCTGGGTATTATAGCAGCAGCCTACAGCTCTGCCGACTCTGCTCTTACTGCCCTTACCACCTCTTTTTGTGTAGATATTCTGGGTTTTGAAAAGCGTACACAGGAGGAGGGCAAGCAGCGTACCCGCCTGATGGTACACATTGCTTTTTCTATCATTACACTAATTGTGATAGTGGTTTTTAATGCCATGAACGACAAGAGTGTAATTAACCAAGTTTTTAGGGCGGCAGGCTACACCTATGGTCCGCTCCTGGGATTGTTTACCTTTGGCCTGCTCACCCGGCGGGCCATTCGCGATAGCTGGGCACCTGTGGTATGTATACTGGCGCCGGTTATTTCCTTTATTCTTGATTATAACTCAGTGCAGTGGTTTGGAGGCTTTAAATTTGGCTTCTTTATTCTGTTACTGAACGGAGCACTCATGCTGGTGGGCCTGTGGCTGATTTCCCTGGGCGCCGGCCGTAAAATGGAGGTGGCGGGGGCTTACAACAGCCGTTAATCCTCTTTTTTACAGCTTTTCCTGATGTTAAAACTGGCAGGATTGAGTGGGCTCCGGGAACAGATTGGAAAAGAGAGCTCTATCTTCAGGCTAAGTTACAACCATCAGGACTAAACTATCGTCTGCGTTATATACCGGTGTTCGAACGCTAACATGAGAAAACCCTCTTATTTACTGTTGATGTTGCTGATGTGCTGCAGCCTCATGATACCTGCCTGTACTCAGCTTGAAAACCCGGCCTTCTGGCAGGAGATACAGCAGTATAAGCTGAAGGATAAACAGAACCCTCCGCCACAGGGTGCTATTTTGTTTGTAGGCAGCTCCTCCATCCGCATGTGGGAAGATCTGGAAACAGCCTTTCCCGGTCATGTTGTCCTGAACAGGGGCTTTGGTGGCTCCTCTCTTAGAGATCTGGAGTACTACCTGGACGACATTGTGTTTCCCTACAAGCCCCGGCAGATCGTTATTTATTCAGGCGAGAATGATATTGCCGGCGGTAATATCAGTGCCGAAGAGCTGCTGAAGCGTTTCAGTGATGTTTTCGAAGAAATAAGGGATGAGATGCCTCATGTACCCATTGCATTTGTTTCTATGAAGCCCAGCCCCAGCCGTGAGGAGCATATGCCCGAATTAGAAGAAGCAAACTCACTGGTAAGGAATTACCTGCGTACCAAACCCAACACCCGCTACATTGATGTTTACAGCCTTATGCTTGACAAAAACGGCCAGCCTCTGGAGGATATATTTTTAGAAGACAACCTGCACATGAATGAAAAAGGCTACCAGATCTGGTCGGAAGCGATCGAGCCGTATTTAGTGAGTGAGTGAGTGAGTGGCCGCAGCTGTGAATGTGATCTTAGTCTTATACACCTTAGGAGTGGTTCGATCTCCGCCACATTAGCATATTATACATTCCCCAGCTCCACCTCCGGGTCCCAGAACAGCTTTTTAAAATCCACTACCTGGTCATTTTCCACTTTTACCCCTTCGGCTTCCAGAAGCTCCTGCATCCGGGTGGGGGTGCCGAAGTGGACTTTACCGGATAACATTCCCTCCCGGTTCACTACCCGCTGGGCGGGTACATTTTGCAATATATGAGAACTGTTTAGCGCCCAGCCTACCATGCGCGCACTGCCACTGCGGCCCAGGTAGCGCGCAATAGCGCCATAGCTACTTACCCTGCCCGGGGGTATGAGCTTTACCACCGCATACACATCCTCAAAAAAATTATCAGGCCTGGGTTTGGGGGCTGAGGCTTTCTGTTCTTTTGCGCTCATTGATGTAACTGATGATTTGCCAGTTCAGGTGCCGGCGAATATCGCGCTCCAGCCGGCGGTTGGTGCGTTGTAAGATAAGCTGAAATTTGATCAGCACTGTAGAGGTGTTGATATCCACCACCCGCAAATGGGCGGAGTCTGGTAGCATCTGCGCCTTCCACTCACTTAAAGAATTTACCAGGTGGCTTTCAAGCTCATTAAGCCCCTCGATCTTATCGGGCTGAAGGGCAAATTCAATAATGAGCTTTCTGTGGTTGCGGATGGTGAAGTTTACAATATTGCTGGTAAGAATAGTGCTGTTGGCAATGTAGATCACATCATCGTCGTCGGTAAGCAGGTGCACGTTCATCAGGGTGATGTCGATGATGCGCCCGCGGTAATTGGCAATGCCTACATAATCGTCGATGCTAAGGTGGCTGGAGAACATCAGAATCAGGCCATTGATCATGTTGTTAATATAATCTTTGAACAGGATGGCAATGGCCGCTGCAAAAATGGAGATAGAGGTTACAAACTCCTTGGGGTCGATCTGAAACAGGAAGAACACACTGAAAACCAGTGCGATAAACGACAGGATAGAGGCAATCTGGTTGATGCCGATGATAAAGTTATCGCGAAAGTCGGTTTGCCGCTGGCGGCGGCGCAGGTAAATGGCCACCAGGGTTAAGCGGCTGAAGGATATAATGATATGCGCCGTTATATAAAAAGTAATAGCGCTGAGCAGGTTGCGCGGAATGCCATAGTCCTGCTCCAGCAGATCTGGATAATAGATGCTCCATACAATAACACCGATAAAAAGAATTAGCTTTACCAGAAACTCTATCCGGCGGCGATTTTCTTTTACACTTGCTTTATCTTTTGATTTCTTTTGTTCCATATTAAAACAACTGCCGGCATGTGTTTAGCAAATAACAAATTAGTGCGCCAGAGACTTTTAAGTTTATTGCAAAGATATAGCAGTTAGGATGAAAACGCTTGGAAATGTACTTTGGATTGTGCTTGGCGGAGGAATATTTATTTTTTTGGAATACCTGATTGGAGGCCTGATTCTTTGCCTTACCATAGTAGGGATTCCCTTTGGTCTGCAGGCTTTTAAGTTAGCAGCCCTTAGCCTTACACCTTTTGGTAAAGAAGTGGTGCCCGCCCGGCAAAGCGGAGGTTGCCTGTACACACTGATGAATATTATCTGGATTCTGGTAGGAGGCATTTGGGTAGCCATTACACATGCTATCTTTGCACTGCTACTGGCCATTACCATTATAGGTATTCCGTTTGCCCGTCAGCATATGAAGCTGGCGGCTTTATCATTTAGTCCCTTTGGATACGAAATTCGTACAACTACACAGGGCAGGAAATTATGATGCACAATCGAAAAATAACTTCTTCAGAGCTGAGGGTATCGCGCATAGGGCTGGGACTGGCTGCCCTGGGCAGGCCCGGTTATATTAACCTGGGCCATGTGGAGGACCTGCAGGGTAAATACAATACCGCTGCCCTGGAGGAGCACACCCGTCAGGTACTGGATGAGGCCTGGCGAAAGGGGATCAGGTATTTCGATACGGCACGCTCTTACGGACGCGCAGAAAAATTTTTAGGCAGCTGGCTGCGGGAGCGCAATATCCCGGAAAGCGATGTGATTGTTGGCTCTAAATGGGGCTACACTTATACAGCCAACTGGCAGGTAAAAGCTCCGGAACATGAGGTAAAACAGCACTCCATCACGCAGCTGGATAAACAGCGGGAGGAAAGTAACCTGCTGCTTGGCGGTTACCTGAAGCTCTACCAGATTCACTCGGTTACCCTGGAGTCTGGTGTGCTGGAAAACCGCCTGGTACTCGACAGGCTGCATGCTCTTAAGATGCATGGCATGCACATTGGCCTTACCGTGAGCGGACCCCGCCAGGCCGAAGCCCTCAGAAAAGCCCAAACCATCCGCTACGATGGCGAGCAGCTCTTCGAAACTGTACAGGCTACCTGGAACCTGCTGGAACAAGCGGCTGGGGAAGCCCTTGCCGAAGCTCATGCCAGTGGCTGGGGTGTGATCATCAAGGAAGGTATGGCCAATGGCAGGCTTACCTCCCGGAATACCGATCCTGCTTTTGCTAAAAAATTAGAACTTTTGCAGCAAATAAGTGAGGAAACAGGCTACTCAGCTGATGCAATTGCACTGGCAGCTATTCTGGCACAGCCCTGGGCCGATGTAGTGCTAAGCGGTGCTGCTACCCTTGCTCAATTGCGTTCTAATCTGAATGCCCTTACGTTATCATTAAACGCCAGTCAGCTGGAGCGCCTTTTAGCGTTGCAGGAACCTGCGGAAAGCTACTGGCACACCAGAAGCACTCTTGAATGGAACTAACTATATGTTGCAGGAAAGCATAGAAGTAAAAGAGCTAACGCTTGCAGAAGCAGCAGGTTTGCTGAGCAGGCCGGGGCATTTATTCTATCATCCCAGCTGGCTGGGCCTGCTCATAAAGCACTATGGTTACAGCTTTCTGATCAGCAGCGGTCCCGGGGGTGAATATATGGTTTTTGCCAGGGTAACAGGGCTGCTGGGACCAAAGCTGGTAAGTCTTCCTTTTTCTGATTATACCGTTCCACAGCTGGCTGCGGATCGTGTGCCCCTTCATCTTGCTGCTTTGCAACGGCTTTTTCCGGATATGCCTATACTCATGAAGTTTGCAGGTTTTTATGCAAACCCTCATGAACTGCGATTTCTGGGCAAACCCAGCAGCGAGGCATGCCTGCACCGGGTGCAGCTTAGTGTCCATTCGGAAAAGAAAATGTCGGCTACCTTCAGGCGTGGCATTAAAAAAGCCCTACGCAATAATTTAGAGGCATCCATCAGCACAAGTGCAGAATCTCTCCGGCAATTCTATACCCTGTTTTACCGCTTACGCACCGAAAAGTTAAGCCTGATACCCCAGTGCTTTCAGTTTTTTCAGCAGGTATACGAGCAGTTTATACTGCAGGAGAAAGGATTTTTTTACGAAGTAAGAAAGGATGGGCTGTTACTGGCCAGTGCTGTTATCCTGAAGGAAGGCAACACCCTTTATTATAAATGGGGCTGCTCCAGCCGGGAGCATCTCTACCTGCGGCCCAACAACCTGCTGTTTGGCGAACTGTTAAAGCTGGCCGCTAACAATGGCTTTCAGTACCTCGACCTTGGCCTGAGCGACCTGGACGAAACCCGCGGGCTGATACGCTTCAAGGACAATATGGGAGCAGACCGCACCTCCATCTATTCCTACCAGCTGTACCCGCCGGGCTATCCGCTGGCCCTGGAAAAAAAGCTGAAAAGCATGGTGAATCAGCTGGCTGATATAGTGGTACAGAACAACCTGCCCGCAGACCGTACACAATCATTCAGTCAGGCTCTATACCCACTATTTGTGTAGCAAATAAATATTTTGCTGTTTGCTGTTCAGGCATTTCTGCGGGTCTGTTTTATGGTTTTTTATGCTATGATGTGAATGTTATGCTTAGTTTTTGGAACAAGAATTTAACATTTGCTTTGCAGGTGGGTTACTAAAAATAAAGGCATTGCTTATGAAAGACGAGAATAAAGAAAATATACAACAGCAAGAAGGTGGAGCGCCTATAAAGGGAGTTAAAACACCTGAACCGCCACAATTAAAGAATCACGATGACTTTCCCACATCTGAGGGAGGGGAGGAAACATCCGGAAAAGCAACTGACTCAGGTGCTGACAGAGGTCCGGCAGCAAAGGATAAATCATCCGGCAAGCCTGCGCCTGCCAATAATGAAGAAGAACAAAACAAGCCACCTACCACCACTACAAACCGATAAGTGGCATGGCTGGTAGCCATTTTTTCCCAAATAGTATATAATTAAAAAAAAGTCCTGCCGGTAAAGCAGGACTTTTTTTCTGGTTGGTACAGCTTTTAACTATCTTTAATGTTGATGGGACTATCTGTTGCTGCTATCCCAGCCATTAATTGGTATAATGCTTTCTGGGCTTAAAACTAAAACCGCCTCCTGATCTGCTTTCATATTGGGGAGTGTTATGGTGAAGCAGCTGCCTTTACCAAGTTCTGAAGTTGCCTCTATTTTGCCACCCAGTCGTTCCAGGGTTTGCTTTACAATGTATAAACCCAGACCCGATCCGTCTGAACGTTCGGTAGCCCGGTAAAACATATCAAAGATATTCTGCAAATAATCCTGATTAATACCTATACCATTGTCGCTAATGATGATATGAGCCTGTTGCTCACTGGTTTCCACAGTAATATCTACGCGGGAAGTGGCTTTTCCGGAATCACGGTATTTAATGCAATTCGATAAAATGTTCGACAAAATGATGTTGATCTTCATCTTGTCAGAATAAAAGCTGCCTCTCGGGTCAGTAATGCTTATGCGCCTGCTAATCTGGTCAAGGCCGGGCAGGTACTGCAAATCAAGCAGGCACTGTGCGATCAGTGCTTCAAAATTGATCAGCTCAGGTTTTTCTATAGCCCTGGCTGTTTTTGAGAAGTTCAGCATGGCCTTTATAAAATTGTCCTGCTTTTGAAGCGACCGCATGATCATGTCTACGTAGCGGGGCCATCCTTCCGGATTGCCCTCCATTTTCATGATGTTGAGCAGGCCAATGGCAGAGGCAATTGGAGCGCGCAGGTCGTGCGAGGTTTTATATACAAACTGGTCGAGCTCAAAGTTACGTTCTTCCAGGATGTGCAAAGCTTCCTGAAGTTCTTTCTGGCGCTCCAGCAGTTCGCTGTTAAAGGTGGCCAGTTCCAGTTCTTTCTTCACCAGGTCTCTGTTCTGGCGAATGAGCAGTTCATTCAGCCGCATATTTTTCATTTCAGCTTCCTTCTGGTCAGAGACATCCTTCAGGCCAATCACCAGTAAAGGTTCCTTTGGGGTAAGCTTATTCAGAAAAGAAAAGGTAACCAGCAGGTATAGCGGTGCTCCGGCAACTTTAACTTCTACTTCAAATCTTAATACGCGTGGATTCTGGTACCAATCTTCAATAAATGCTCTGGAGAAGCGGGCATGGTCCAGCAGTGCTGCTATGTCATTGCCAATAAGCTCCTCTTCGGGCTTGTGAAACATGCGGCAAAACGATGGGTTGGCCATTACAATGCTGGCATTCCGGGTGGTAAGCACTACGCCGGTGTCCATGGTTTCCCAGATAGCCTTAAATTTAGATTCGCTTTGTTTGATCTGGCTTTTCTTGGTTTTGATAGCTGCCTTAAGGCGGGTTTCGTTGCTTTTGTAGAAAATAAAGGAATGTATGGTAAAGCCAACAAAGCCAACACCCAGAATTAAAAGTGCAATAAACCACCAGCGGGTATAGAAAGGAGGCGCAATGATTACTGCAGAACTGCTAGTAACGGGACTCCAGCTACCATTCTGCACACTTGCCTGGATGCTGAAGGTATACTGGCCCGGCGGCAGGCTGGTAAAGCGCACACTGTTTTGTAAATAATTTTTTGAATAAGTCCATTCTTTCTCAAGACCCTCCAGCCGGTAGCGGTACTGTAAAGCTTCCGGCAAATAAAAGGTAATGGGCTTAAATATGAATTCCAGCGTGTTCTGGTTATAATCAACGGTATAGCCCGACTGCTGGCTTAGCTGTTTTTCGTTAGATTTAACTGTTTCCAGGCATAGCAGGGGTACAATAGAAGGCTCTTTGTAAAGAGCAGGATCAAAAACAGAAAGGCCCCGGTCGGAACCAATCCAAATGCTGCCATCCTGCATTTCAACCAGTGCGCTGCGGTTTATTTCCTGCCCGATCAGTCCGTTATGGCGGTTATAATTTTTTAGCTTGTTATTGTCCAGAATATAAACCCCTTTGTCGGTTCCCATCCATAACCTGCCGTTTTTGTCCTGCAGCATGGCATACACTGGTCTGTTAACGGCAATGGCTGGCACAGGAACAATCCTGTTGTTTTTAAGCTCACATACACCATGAGAAGTTCCGAAAAGTGTACGCCCTTTCCACTGCACAAAGCAAAACAGGCTATTGTAGTGAAGGTTTTCTGCTTCAATGGGGATGGCAGTGCTGCCATCAACATGAAAAAGGCCTTTTGGAGTGAGCAGGAAGAGCCTGTTCTCCTGATCGATAAAGATTTTCCGGATGTATAAGCTTTGATGTGTGTCAATAAAGTCCTGAAACTTACCATCCCTAAAGGATAATACTTTGCCAGCGTCCGTACCAATTAACAGCTGCCCGTTCCAGTAACTTACAGTGGTAGCCCACAGGTTACCGGGCAGCTTATGCCATTTCACCTCATAATCTTGCGCCAGCACGCCCAGCCCCTGTGAATTGCCGGCAATCAACGTTTGCCCGTTAATAGTGCGGGCATCCATAATGCGATAGTTGTTGGTGCTGTAGGTAGGTTTACCCTGTGCTTCTTTAAGCCAGTTCCCGTTCCTTAGTATATTTACACCAATGTTGCTGCCCAGCAAAATGGTGGCAGAATCCAGTGGTAAAACAGTGCTTATCTCACTGTCTGCCAAACCAGCCACTTTTGCCACGGTGGCAAAGCTTAGGTTGTTTACCATGGCTACGCCGCGCATGGTGCTGAACCAGAGGTTTTCTTCTGTATCTTCTATAATAGCAGTAGGAACAGAAGAGGTGTAGGAATCTGCCAGGCGGAATGGCTGTATGCTGCCATTAGCGGTATGATAAAGGATCAGCGAATTATTGTGCTGGAGAATAATCAGGCCAGCCCTGGTAGCAACGATATTATAAAAGTTGGTGGGCAGGTATAGTGGTTTTTCCGGATAGAGCTTCTGAGACAGGAATCTAAAACCTTCGTCGTTCCATTCGCCCAGCCAGTCGTTGCCAAGCAGGTACAGCTTGCTACCATCCGGAGAGGTAGTTGCAGCCAAAATCTCCCTGTCCTTTAATTGTGCAGGCCATAATAAACTATAGTGCCGGGTAGCCGGGTGGAAACTATACAAGCCTTTTGTAGTGAGAATGAGCAGTGTGCTCTGATAATAAACCAGTTTGGTGATGTTCCGGGTATTGATATCTTCGGGTAATTTATACTTCTGCCACTCTTTTTCAGAAGTGCGGCCAATCCAGATATGCTCGTCAGCCTGTACGGCTATTTCCAGCTGCCGACCTGTTTTTAGTGCTGCAGCATTCAGGCCATACTGATTTACAGTGCCGAAATGCTCCGGTAGGTTTGCCAGTTCAATTAAGTTTTTGTTGTGGAATAAACGCAGGCCCAGGTTTTTGTTTGGCGTATAGCTCATCTGCAGCATGCTGTCTCCAGGCAGGGCCAGCAGCATGCTGGTGTAGTGGAAGGGCAGGTTTTCAGATCCTTCAATAGTATTCCAGCGAATGCCGTCGAAGGTGCTGATGCCTTTCTGGGTGCCAAACCACATTTCGCCGTTGCTGCTCTGGGCAGAGGCAAAAATGTTATTGGAGATCAGGCCATCATTATCTTCGTAGTAGCTGCGGGCATTGAATTTTTTTAATAGCTGGTGCTGGCCATAAGCTTTAAACTGGCCCGGGTGCAGGCACAGATAAAGCAGAGACAAACAAATTAAGCATAACCTAAGCATAGGGACAGCAGGCACTTTTTGGATAATTGCTGCCTCAAAATACCCTATTTTTCAGAACTTTAGGTGCTGTTACCAGCCACTACCAACGGGCAGGGCAGTAATGTTTATCCTGAAATTTGGCCATATACCAGGACTATCTTTTACCATTGCCGGTCTTGCATTTGCCAGAGATGGACTTACAGGCCTGTTACGGGTGCAGCTGCGTGCTGTTCATACTATCAGTCAATACATTGCCTGTGTAAGGTTAAAGCTTTGTTTCATTCCGGGCCCTGTAAAGTTTTAGGAATGAAACAAAGCTGAAATATTAAAAGCTGCCTTCCCAGGCCTTATCAACCTGATTATGCCTATAAACCTGACTGGTTGTAAAACTTATAGTCTTTACTTTTTTCTGACAGTTTAAAAAATGAATTGTTAGTGATCAGTGGCAGCGCCTGCGCCTCTTGGGTAGCGAATATCTTCTACCAGTTCCTGAATATGCGGCGGTGGCGGCGGGCTTAGCTTCATGACCACAAAAGATACCACAAAATTAATGAACATGCCAAGGGTGCCAATTCCCTCCGGAGAGATGCCAAACCACCAGCGGGCTGGTGCTACTGCTGCCGGGCTAAGGCCAAACAGCACAGTGCCAAATTTAAAGTATACAATATAACCCAGGGTAAAAAGTAAGCCGGTAAGCATGCCGGCAATTGCTCCCTGCTTGTTCATGCGCTTGCTGAAAATACCCATGATAATGGCAGGGAAAAAGCTTGATGCCGCCAGACCAAAGGCAAAGGCAACAACCTCGGCAACAAAGCCGGGAGGGTTAATGCCAAAATAGCCTGCTATGATCACGGCAACAGCAGCAGAGCCACGAGCTGCCCAGAGCTCACCCTTTTCACTGATATCAGGGTTTACCATTTTCTTGATAAAGTCGTGGCTAACCGAGGCAGAGATAACCAGCAGCAAGCCGGCAGCAGTAGAAAGCGCCGCTGCCAGGCCACCGGCAGCTACCAGCCCCACCACCCAGTTTGGCAGCTGTGCAATTTCGGGGTTGGCCAGCACGATGATGTCTTTATCGAAAGTAGTAAGCTCGTTGCGGCCGGCATCTGCTACATACTGTATCCTGCCGTCGTTGTTTTTATCTTCAAATTTCAGCAGGCCGGTCTTTTCCCATTTGTTAAACCACTCCGGCATGGATGCATACTCATTATTATTCACTGTGTTAATAAGATTGGTGCGTGCAAAAGCGCCAATGGCAGGTGCAGTGGTGTAGAGTATGGCGATAAAGATCAGGGCATAACCTGCCGACAGGCGTGCATCTTTTACCTTTGGTACGGTAAAGAAACGCACAATTACGTGCGGCAGGCCGGCAGTGCCCACCATAAGGGCGGCTGTAATAAAGAAAACATCAATCGTAGCCTTTGACCCCTCGGTATAAGCTGCGAACCCAAGCTCCTGGTGCAGGCCATCCAGCCTGTCGAGCAGGTAGGTGCCATCGCTAAGGGTACCGCCAAAACCCAGCTGCGGAATGGCGTTGTCCGTCATCATAATAGAGATATAAATGGCTGGTACCATAAAGGCAAAGATCAGCACGCAGTACTGGGCCACCTGAGTGTAGGTAATGCCCTTCATGCCGCCCAGGGTAGCATAAAAAAATACTATGAGCATGCCTAAGGCAACGCCCCATTCTACCTCCAGCTCCAGAAAGCGTGCAAATACCACGCCCACGCCCCGCATCTGGCCGGCTACATAAGTAAAGCTCACAAACAGGGCGCATATAACAGCTACCTGGCGGGCAGTCTGGGAGTAGTAGCGGTCGCCAACAAAATCGGGCACGGTAAACTTGCCAAATTTACGCAGGTAAGGGGCCAGCAGCAGGGCCAGCAGCACGTAGCCGCCCGTCCACCCCATGAGGTATACAGCCCCATCGTAACCCATAAAAGAAATAAGGCCGGCCATAGAAATAAAGGAGGCGGCGCTCATCCAGTCGGCGGCAGTGGCCATGCCATTGGCCAGGGGAGATACCCCGCCGCCAGCCACATAAAACTCTTTGGTAGATCCGGCGCGCGACCAGATGGCAATGCCTATGTAGAGGGCGAAGGTAATTCCTACGAGCAGGTAGGTCCAGCTTTGAACGTCCATGGAGTTTTTACTTTGGTAAGGTAGGGTTTGGTTTCTGGCGGCGGAAGCGATCCCTGAAAGTAGTACTGCGTGTTACAGGTGCTTCTTCTTCGTTTACATCAAACTTTTTATCGAGCCGGTTCATCAGCCACACATACACAAAAATAATGACAACAAAAACATAAATAGCCCCCTGCTGCGCAAACCAGAAACCAAGTTTAAAGCCACCCATGCGCAGCTGGTTCAGCTCATCGACAAACAGAATGCCACACCCATAAGATACTACAAACCAAACGGCCAGTAAGCCCAGTACATAGCGGATGTTCCTGCGCCAGTAGTCTTCTAAATTTCGTTTTTGCATACCTGAGTTAAATATTTTTAAAAAATAATCTTGGTGCGGCTCATGTTTAAAAACATTCCGGGAGCCGAACCACTCCAAAATCAGCAGGCAATTTTACTTTTATTGAAAGCACTGCTGTTTACAAAAAGCATAATAGGAAAAATAGCTTAACAATGTTCTGTTTTTGCAGCTACTTCTGTTAAATTATTCTGAATATTGAGCCGGGGTAGCCAAATTATTCGGGGAGGGGCTGATTGATTTGCAGGGGAAGCGCTTATTTCCCAGGGCTTTAAAACTAAAATTCAGTTATTGTATTTTATTTTATATCCGGCCAAGACAGAGGCTGCTTAAAAATCGTTAATTAAGAAAAAAGAAAAGCTGTAATCGCTCACATGGATTATAAAGACTACTATAAAATACTGGGAGTAAGCAAAGCAGCTTCTCAGGACGAAATAAAAAAAGCTTACCGGAAGCTGGCAGTAAAATACCATCCTGATAAGAATAAGGGAGATAAAACTGCTGAAGAGAAGTTTAAGGAGATTAGTGAGGCAAACAATGTACTTAGTGATCCGGAAAAGCGCAGGCAGTACGATGAGCTGGGTTCTAACTGGAACCGCTACCAGCAAACGGGCGGTGCCGGTGGTTTTAACTGGTCGGAGTATGCCCGCAGGCAGCAGGCAGGCCGCACCTACCAGTCCTACGATTTTGGCGATGCCTTTGGCGGCGGTACGAAAAGCGGCGGGAGAGGTGGTTTTTCTGATTTTTTCCAGAATTTTTTTGGCGGCGGTTTCGAAGGTGCCGGCAGCAGGCAGTCTGCAGCCTTTAAGGGGCAGGATCTGCAAAGTGAAATGGCAATCAGCTTTCAGGAAGCTTACGATGGTACCACGCATGTTATGAGCGTGCATGGTGAGCAAATGCGTATTAAACTAAAACCAGGGATTGAAGATAAGCAAACCCTTAAACTAAAGGGAAAAGGAGCCCCGGGTGTAAACGGAGGGCAGGCGGGAGACCTGTTCCTGACCATCCACGTAGCCCCGCATCCGCAGTTTGAGCGCAGGGGTGATGACCTCCATACAGATTTGCCTGTAGATCTTTATACGGCGCTGTTAGGAGGTAAAATAACGGTTAATACAATGTCCGGACCGGTAAACATGCAGATACCGGCGCTTACACAAAATGGCAAGGTGTTGCGGCTGCGCGAGAAAGGCATGCCCAGGTACAACCAGCCCGGCCAGTTTGGAGATTTGTATGTGCGTGTACAGGTGGAGCTGCCCAGCCAGCTCAGCAACGAAGAGAAACAAATTTTTGAAGAGCTAAGGCGCCTTAAAGAGCAGAAGTATGCTGGTACACATTGAAGCTGAACAACAATACAACAATCAACATTTCGAATCTTTTCTGCATAGCCTGCAGGAGAGCAAACTGCGCTATTACGCCAGTGAACTGCAGCAACTCCTGGATCAGCCCGGTCTGGCCGAGCTGGAGGAAGCCCTCCGGCGGGCAATGGATGTTTGCCGCAGCCAGCACCTGGAGCTGGCAGAGCATTTTAAGCCTGTTTACCGCTGCGAGGAAACAGGCGTTGTAAAAGACTGGAAACTATCGCCGCTTGCCTGGTGCCTGGTGCTGATCAATGCCAACCCTATGCATCCGGAAGTATCGCGTATGCAGCTGGCCCTGATCAGGAAGAGCTTTATTGAAGAATAAAGAAAAGATTTTTACAGGACAGCATGCCCGGAAAAGCAGAAAGGTTTTGCCCTGCAGCAAAACCTTTTGTAATATGATGATGGTGATCTGTTTAAAAAACGTAACGGATTGTAAAGGCGGCATCGCCCCATTGACGGTTGCCCCAGCCCAGCAGGTCTACAGACGGTTTCAGGTCTACGCCTACCGTGAAGGGGGCGTCGCTGAAATGATATTCTAAACCCAGCAGTGCATCAACACCAGCTGTTACTTTGCTGCCGTCGCAATTGTAGAGTTCGCCATTCAGTTCATAGCGATCGTCATTGCAGTCTTTGCTGTTCCAGGGGCGCTTGGTATAAAGTCCGGCATGTGCGCCAACACCCCACATCCAGTAAAGACCATCAGTACCGATCGGGCGCTGTACTTCATAAAGGCCTGTGACCCGGGCACCGCGGTAGCGCCAGCCGGTGCTTAAAATACCCTCGAAGGCTGAATTGCTGTTGATGAAGTGTTTAACCGTTAAGCCGCTTTCATCGGTACCCAGGCGTAAACCTAAGCTGGTGATATATGACACACCGCCTTTAACCGAATAAGCCTTGTTTGGCACAGAGTGTCTTTTTGGTGGATTTCTATCAGGAGCACTGCTGGTGCTGCAGTCTTCTGAATAGCCTTTATTAACAGTTGCCGAAGAAGCATAAACGGTCTGGCTATCAGAACAGCTGTTTTCCCATTGCTGCTGAACTGCGTTCGTAGAGCCGGCACTATATGCTTCGTTGTGGTGTAGGTTATTTTCAGCTATCTGCTGGTAAGACTGGGCAAACAGAACGGTGCTCAGCGCCAGGGAGGAGAGGGTTAGCGTAAGCTTTTTCATGTGCATAATCAAAGGTTTGAATAGGTTGTCAGTAGTTTTTGATATTCTTTCCTGATGCGCTCTGATATATGGTCAGGGTTTTTGATCAGGGCTAAGCTTGTGTTCCGGAGAGGCTGTCTCTGTTATACTAGCTTAGCAGCGCTTCTGTCAGGCCGGCTTTTATATTGTTTAGCAGCTTCTGATGGGCGACCCTACAAAATTTGAATAATTGCAGCGGTTTTATTTTCCTCAATAGGACAATCTCTTACATATATTATGTTTGAGCCATAAGAGACAGATGCTGATGCAGGAATTGTACTTTGGGGATACAATCAGGAGCTAAACAGGCAATGCTATGCCTGTCGGCATGCTAACTGCTGCCATAAACTCTGTATTTTTCCCCTGTGGCTCTTTTTGCCCTCCCGGGGGGCAGGGTATCATACATACCTTAAAGTAAAGCTTTAAGTAAAAAAGGGTTTGCCTTATCCAGGCAAACCCTTTTTAAGCATCAGGTGCAGGTTTTAGAATACATAGCGGGTGGTAAATGCGCCGTCGCCGTAGTGGCGGCCCCATCCCAGCAGGTCGATAGAAGGTTTGAAGTCAATGCCCAGGGTAAAAGGAGCCTGTGGAAATTTGTATTCAAGGCCTATGATGCCATCAATTCCCAGGGTTGTTCTGGTTCCGCCATCGCAGGGGTACCACTGGCCCTTGTGCCAGTAGCGGCCATCTTTGCAGTCGTTGTTGTAGTTCCAGTAGCGCTCATTGTAGAAGCCTACGTGAGCACCAACGCCCCAGAACCAGTAGAAGCCGTTACCTCCCAGGGGTTTCTGCACTTCGTAAAGTCCGGTAATGCGGGTGCCACGGTGCAGCCAGCCACTGCTGATGATGCCTTCGATGGCAGCATTGCCTTTAAAGAAGTGCTTAACGGTTAAGCCGCTTTCCCAGTTGCCAAGGCGTACCCCAATGCCGGTGTTGTAATCCACACCATTGCTGTTGGAGCTGCTGCTTTTGGAGGAAGAGCTGCTGTTGTTATTTTTGGCGCTACTATTATTATTGTTGTTGCTATTGTTGTTGCTGCGGTTTGGGTTGTTTTCTTCGCTTAGGTATTTAGAAGCAACATAGCCGGTTTTACCATCATATTTCACTTTGGTCCATTCGCTGTTGCTGGTATCCACAACAGTTACTTTAGCATTTGGCGGAATAGAGGTAAGAACGCTGGCGTTTGTGCTGGGTTCGCTCCGCAGGTTTAAGCCTTTGTCTGATCCGTTGCGCAGGGTTTGGGCAAACATAACAGTGCTGAAGGCAAGCAGTATCAGGGTGAGTAACAGTTTTCTCATTGTATTAATCAGAGATTAGGTATTTGGGATAAATTGTGTTTTTAATGTTTTTTTAATAATGGACCTTTTCTTTTGCTACGGGATTATGTAAGATGATTTGTTACACAATTATTGGAGCTGAAAGGGCTCTTTGTAGCTATAAGCCTGTTAAGCATTGAAATACGCTGCAAGATATCAGGAAATTGGGGGCTAATTTTTTACATAAAGCGCTAAAGCCTTACATAAATGACTTTTTGTAATAAATAAAGAAACCCGGAGTGAGTGTGATAGAGCGATAGCGGTAAAAGGCTACTATAAATACAGGAAAAGGACTGGTAGCTGACAAGCTTTGATTTGTGGTGATTTCTGGAGGCTTGGATATCAGCAAAAAAAAGAGGAGGTATCCTGCCCCTGAAAAAAATATTATGTCGATCAGCTGTTCCTGATCTTTTCCTGGTTGCGGTGGGCTTTCTACACCACAGGGACTTCTGCTGCAGCAAATCTAGATAGATGATTTGGGTAACTTCTTCCGCTGCTATTCAGTGACTTTGGAGTCGTCGTCCTGGATGCTTCGCTTTCTGCGGGGGCTGCTGGTTTGTACTTTCCCGAAACGGTAGCTGAATGCCAGGCTAAACTGGCGGATCACTGAAAATGACTCCTGCAACTGATAAAAAGCTGGATCGCTGATCTCGTTTTGATAGCGGCGGTACTTTTGGAATGGGTTCCGTACCGAAAGACTTACACTCCCTTTGTTGTTTTTAAGGATATCTTTATGGACCGACAGGTTGTTTGAAACAAAGCCGGCAGACCTGCCCTGCAGGAATATCTGGGGAGAGTTGTAAGCAAGATTGCCATTGGCCCGCCATGTTTTATTGAAACGGTAGCTGACATTACCCGATGCATTAAGTGTAAGGCCGGTGTTGTGCTGCAGCCGGTCCTGAAATGTGCTGGTAATCCTGAGGTACTGAGTGGTGCTGTTCAGGCTAAGGCTTAATTTATTGAAGAGCATGGTGCTGCCGCTCAGGCTGAAGCCGTAAGCTTGCCTCCTGCCTATGTTGGCGTAGGTAGTCCGGGCCACTGTGTCTTCTCCCAGGCTGGTAAAGCGCTGAATGGAGTTGTTGGCAAAATGGTGAAACAAACCGGCATTGATAGAGGAGCTTTTGATGAAGGTAGCGTATGCCAGGTTAAATGAGTGGTTAGTGGCCGGATCTAGCCCGGGGTTGCCGTAGCTGATGTTGCGTGGGTCGGTCAGGTTTACATAGGGATTCAGGTGGTACAGGCCCGGGCGCTCCAGCCGCTGGTTGTACGACAGTTTTAGTGTGCTGTTGTTTTTGAGCTTGTGCGAGAGGTTCAGGCTGGGGATCAGGTTCAGGTAGTGCTGGGTAGCAAAGGTGCCTGAGGAACGGAAGTTGGCATCTACCCATGTTTCTTCCAGGCGTGCGCCGGTCCGCAGGCCCCAGTTGTTTTTTTTCAGGCTGAGGGAAGCATAGGCAGCATGGATGTCCTGCTGGTAATCAAAATTATTACTCTGACTTGGGTCCAGCACAAATGCTCCTGTTTCCTGGTGCAGGTTTTTGTAGAAGTAGTCGCTGTCGTTGCGACGAAGGGAAGACTTTACACCCAACTCAAGCGTTTGTTTTTTTATTGGCTGTACATAATCTGCCTGCAGGGTATGCTCACGGGTGCTGCTTCTATTTTGTGTTTGGCTTAGCTGTTCGATATAGTTGAGCAGGGGCTGCAGCGCAAAATCAGAAGAGCTGGCGTTGGCGTTACTGCTTACTTTATAGGATAAGGTAAGGAGCTGCTCGGGGTGCTTTCGGAAGCTGCGCTGTAAATCCAGCCCAAGATCGTTGCCTCCTGAATTATTCCTGCTGGTGCTGGTGTTCTGGTAGGCCTGAGTAAGATTGTTGCTGCCGTTAAACAATGCTACCTGCTGTAGAAAATCATGTGTACCATTGTTGCTGTTTGCCCGGTAGCTGGCGGTAAACACACTAAGTGCATTGAGTTCATAGCTAAGCTCGCCGCTTCCGTTCAAAGAGCTGTTGCGGTTGTTGCTTTCACCTGTTTGCACCAGGCGGGTTTGCCTGGTGTGGTCTTCCCTAAGATAACTCCTGCCCGCAGGAGGGCTGCTGGTGATATTGTTTACAAGGTGGCCGGAGAAGCCAAACTTCCCTGCCTTGGCTGTGAGATAGCCGCCCATGGTAGAACCCCTGGGGCTGCTGATGGCGGCACTGACAGAGCCGTTGTAGCCACTGATGGTTTTCCGGTAGGTGATGATGTTGATGATGCCTCCTACTCCTTCTGCATCATAGCGGGCGGGCGGGTTGGTAATTACTTCAATGCTTTTGATAGCGCTGGCGGGCATGCTCTTAAAAATCTCACTCGGGTTTTGCACGAATAAGGAAGAGGTTTTACCGTTGATGAGCACCAGGTAGCTGTCGCTCCCGTTCAGCTGCAGGTTATCGTCACCATCAACCGATAGCAGGGGTACTTTGCGCATCATTTCCAATGCGGAGAGGGTGTGGCTTTCAGGATCAATTTCCACATGATAGGTCAGTTTATCAATATCCTGCTCAACCAGCAGCCTTTCGGCCACCACCACTACCTCCTGTAATAAGCTAACATCGGATGACATTCCAATCTGCCCCAGGGAGAGTGGATTCGCAGTAATAAGGGGAAGTTCTATTGTTCTGGTTTGATAACCTACATAGGTAATGATGAGTGTATACGCTTTGTAGGGCACCACTGTAAGTGTAAAAGACCCTTTCAGGTCGGTGAAGGCGGTTTTTAGTGGCTGGCTACTTCCGTTTTCCATTACCGCCACGGTAGCATAGGCCAGGGTAGTTTGCTCGGCAGCGTCAACCACAGTACCCTGTATGGTACCGGTGACTATACTTGCGGCAGGGGAGGGCTGCGCAAAAGCGGAAGTAAAAGCAAAAAAGCCCATCAGGGCCAGCAGGAGCTTTTGCATGGTAAATGCTGAACTTACCTTATGGTTTTATTCAATTTCAGGCAAAGTATACACTTGGACAGGCTTTGCAGGAAATAACTATGCAATAAAGAAGCTAAGGGCCGGTGTGTTTACCCTGGCCCTTAGCTTTTAAGGTAGCAGGAGATTACTCGGCAAATTCATAGCTGCCTGTTCTGCCACTGGCCGTGGAGAAGGTAAGGCTCTTGGATAATACCGATTCTACAATGTTTTCTACCAATCCGTTAGGGCAGCTATTAAAATCAAAGTCGCTTCCCATTTGAGAGATATCCAGTGTTAAAGAGAATGTGATACGTCCGTTTCTGTCAGCTCTATAGGTGTCGCTGGCGGTTGCACTCGCTGTCTCGGTAAATGGCGGAACCTCCATGTCATTTCCACGGGTTGAGCAGGTTTTGGAAGCAGTAACCGATGCAGCATATACTACAGTAACCAAACCTGAGCTACTGCCCAGACCAGCCACTTTGCCAGTAACGGTGAGGCCATTGACAACTACATCAGTAAAGTGTGCGTTCTGAGCCTGGGCTGTGTTAACAGCGAAGAAAGCAACAAATGCGAAGGCGAGGGTAAAAATTGTTTTTTTCATGAGAATAATTGTTTGAAAGTTAGGATTGTGTTTGTTAAAATTTATTGGACGTAAAGAATTTTGCTTCTCATCAGGGGTTTTAGGTTTTATTGCTAAGCTATCCGTGGAAGCATAGGTGTTTACCCGTACATCACCGGATGTTCGTTTTTCTTATCGATATTATGGTTACAATAGCATCAGCATTTTCCCGGTGGCAAAGTGCTTAAGAGTCGGGAAATGGTATTTGCATTTTTCAACAGGCTGGAAACATATCTCCGCTTGTAAATAGCTGCATCCGCCTCCTGAACCTGTTTATGTCTGTGTCAATGAAAAAACTGGCTGATAGTTCTACTATGTTATCAGCGCAAATGATGTGCTCATCGTAGGTCGTGCCTTTACACGAAGAGTTCTGTTTTAAGTAAGGTAACAGCAATTATCCAGAGGATGCAGGATACTACTTACTCCAGGCATTTCTGTGTTTCTACACTAACACAAAGAGTCTTTCTCACCTGGCAATTGCAATACAACAGCCTTGTATTGCAATTTGCGCTTTTCCAGATCCCCCGTGCTTCGTATGGTATATTGATGATTTTTAAAGAATATCTTACTCCTACTGCGTTGTAATCATTCTCTAATTTATAGTACTAAGGTAAGGATGTTAAAACATTATACGCTAAAAATTGCATTAAAAATAGATTAAATAAGAATTAAAAATAAGTGAAAATAGGCTAAAATTATATCGATATAGGGCTGATATATAGATGATTATCAATTTTACGGCTATGATTTAAGGGGAAGACTATAATATGATTATTTAAATTCCCCTCTTTTGAAAGTAGAATTATGCCTGAATTAGCCTTGGGGGATTAGTATAAAAAATTATCCTGAACTTACACCTGAACTTTATTTTTAGCACAAAAGCTTCTTGGTAGAATCATTTGGACCCTGTTTATAAATGGGGTAAAGCCTTTTGTTAAAAAATCTTCATTACCAGAGATTTCTGTGGATGCCTACTTTGTATTACCTACAAATTTTACTGGCAGTGCCTTAGATTTTAAAGGTGTTGTGCATCTCCGATTTTCTCATTTGGTTGCCTGCTTGTGTTTATATATTGTGCAGTTGTCGTGCAGACAACTGTCGAGGTAACTAAGAGACAAACATGAGCTGGAGGCACATAGGAATCTGCCACATATGGAGTTGGTTTAGAAAAGTGTCTGTTCAAGTCCCCTTTACTATTACTTACTCTATCGCAGTTCCCGTGGTTACAGGTGCAGAACATCTACCTGCCAGGTGCTGAAACAAAAAAAAGCCCGACCAAATGGCCGGGCTTTCACACATGTTTAACATCTATTATTTCACAAGTCTGATTACTTTTTGCTGATCCTTCGCTTCTACCTTCAGCAGGTAAACGCCGCCAGACCACAGCTCAAACCTTTCTTCCAGTTCCACGCGCATCGCAGCACCGTTGGTCTGAACCTTCTTCTGAGTCATCACACGTCCGTCAAGGGTGTAGATGGTCAGCGCAACCTGCTGTTCTTCCATTTCAGGAAGCTCCACAAACAGCTGCTGTTTCAGCGGGTTCGGGTAAGCATTGATGCTGTTGAAGTCAGGACCAGTAACCACAGGCTCATCGATTACACGCATAGTGCTAGCAGTAGCATTTTTGCCGCCTTTGGTAGGAGGCGTGTGGATTACGATTGAACCGCCTCTGATGATTGTTAGTTCTGATAGATCTGCATTTTCAGCTCCTGCTTGGTTATCATAGACCACAACTCCAGTCACTTTATTCCAGATCTTCATTCTGAACCTGTCGTCAGATCCGTTTCCTCCAGAAGCCTGGCCATCGGTGGCAACAACCATGAACTGATAAACAGTTGATGTATTATTGTTAATGTAGCCTTCACCTTTGAAAGAAGCTTTAAAGCCGCCTGAGATAACAAGGGTACCAGCAGTATGAGAAGAGCTCTTAAAGTTTAGATTCCCAAGTTGATATTGGAATTCTGTACTTCCATCTACCTCATTAAGTGCATTTTTACCTTGCTTGTATTTGGCAACAAATCCAAAATTAGCTCTTCCTTCATTTTGCATATAGAGTAGAGCAGGATTTTGTGGTGACCATATCCATCCTCCGCCAGTTACGAAACCACCATCTGGATTGTATACAGGTAGATATTCCTCGGCGGTGTAGCAATTGCCTCCATTCACTTCAACCATATAGACACCAACATTCTGACTTCCTAGGTTAAAGGTAGCATGACCATCTGTGTTAGTTGTTTCAGTATATGATGTCTCATTTACAGTGATGGTTACTGGTACACCAGGCACACCAAAAGCTGAGGTACTAGCACCATCTTTTACTGAAATAACAATAGTAACAGATTCGGTATAGTTACGAGGGGTACTTGCATCACTTGAGCTAACTGTTATGCCCTTGATCCTAAAAGTTGCGGGTGTAATTGTAGCCAATGATACAGTGTAGTTGTTACCTGCTGCCAAGTCGCCTAAGGCATATCCATACTCACCAACTGTCTCACCGGGTACACGAGTAAGTTTACCTGAGAAGCTGTTGCCTGGCAACAACATTTCACTTGAAGTGTAGGTAAAGATCGGATCTACTTGTCCGCAGAATTTAAATTGACCAGCATTTGCAGTCACGGTAATATTACGACGATCAATCACAATGGCAGCAGTTCCGTTGGCAGCATTATAGTTGCTGTTGCCAGCGAAGGTCCAGTTGGCAGTACCACCAGGAACGTTAGTGAAGCTTGCGCCAAGGTCAAGCAGGCTGCTTAGATCTTCGCCGTCAACACCAGTAGCTGTTCCAGTTGCACCGTGAGCTGCACCATTGTAAGTAACAGTAGTACCTTCTACGTCGATATCAGCATCAGCTTTATCAACAGTGATGCTTACTGTTTCGGAAGCTTCATTGTAGTTGCTAGTTTCAGCAGCAGTTACAGATAAGGTATGAGGACCAGCATTGAGTTTAGTGCCTGCAGCTGGTGAGTAAGTTAAAGCACCAGGGGTAGAACCACCAGTCACACCGGCTACAGAAGCATTGAGCTGTGTAGCAGAAAGCGCAGTGCCATAGGTGATGGCAGCTGGAGCATTCCAGGTGATCTGCTGATCGGCTTTCACTGCATTTACAGTAGCTGTTACTGCAGTAGCTGCATTGTAGTTGTCGTTACCAGCCTGGCTGATGGTTACTGTACCGCTGCCAGTACCAGAGGTCATGGTGTAAAGACCGGCCACATTGCTTAGGGTACCGGCGCTGGCGAAGCTAACAGGAAGACCTGAAGTAGCAGAAGCTTCCACAGTGAAGGTGGTGTTGTAAACTGCACTTTCAGGAGCCGCTGTAGTTACGTTGATCTGCTGATCGGCTTTCACTGCATTTACAGTAGCTGTTACTGCAGTAGCTGCATTGTAGTTGTCGTTACCAGCCTGGCTGATGGTTACTGTACCGCTGCCAGTACCAGAGGTCATGGTGTAAAGACCGGCCACATTGCTTAGGGTACCGGCGCTGGCGAAGCTAACAGGAAGACCTGAAGTAGCAGAAGCTTCCACAGTGAAGGTGGTGTTGTAAACTGCACTTTCAGGAGCCGCTGTAGTTACGTTGATCTGCTGATCGGCTTTCACTGCATTTACAGTAGCTGTTACTGCAGTAGCTGCATTGTAGTTGTCGTTACCAGCCTGGCTGATGGTTACTGTACCGCTGCCAGTACCAGAGGTCATGGTGTAAAGACCGGCCACATTGCTTAGGGTACCGGCGCTGGCGAAGCTAACAGGAAGACCTGAAGTAGCAGAAGCTTCCACAGTGAAGGTGGTGTTGTAAACTGCACTTTCAGGAGCCGCTGTAGTTACGTTGATCTGCTGATCGGCTTTCACTGCATTTACAGTAGCTGTTACTGCAGTAGCTGCATTGTAGTTGTCGTTACCAGCCTGGCTGATGGTTACTGTACCGCTGCCAGTACCAGAGGTCATGGTGTAAAGACCGGCCACATTGCTTAGGGTACCGGCGCTGGCGAAGCTAACAGGAAGACCTGAAGTAGCAGAAGCTTCCACAGTGAAGGTGGTGTTGTAAACTGCACTTTCAGGAGCCGCTGTAGTTACGTTGATCTGCTGATCGGCTTTCACTGCATTTACAGTAGCTGTTACTGCAGTAGCTGCATTGTAGTTGTCGTTACCAGCCTGGCTGATGGTTACTGTACCGCTGCCAGTACCAGAGGTCATGGTGTAAAGACCGGCCACATTGCTTAGGGTACCGGCGCTGGCGAAGCTAACAGGAAGACCTGAAGTAGCAGAAGCTTCCACAGTGAAGGTGGTGTTGTAAACTGCACTTTCAGGAGCCGCTGTAGTTACGTTGATCTGCTGATCGGCTTTCACTGCATTTACAGTAGCTGTTACTGCAGTAGCTGCATTGTAGTTGTCGTTACCAGCCTGGCTGATGGTTACTGTACCGCTGCCAGTACCAGAGGTCATGGTGTAAAGACCGGCCACATTGCTTAGGGTACCGGCGCTGGCGAAGCTAACAGGAAGACCTGAAGTAGCAGAAGCTTCCACAGTGAAGGTGGTGTTGTAAACTGCACTTTCAGGAGCCGCTGTAGTTACGTTGATCTGCTGATCGGCTTTCACTGCATTTACAGTAGCTGTTACTGCAGTAGCTGCATTGTAGTTGTCGTTACCAGCCTGGCTGATGGTTACTGTACCGCTGCCAGTACCAGAGGTCATGGTGTAAAGACCGGCCACATTGCTTAGGGTACCGGCGCTGGCGAAGCTAACAGGAAGACCTGAAGTAGCAGAAGCTTCCACAGTGAAGGTGGTGTTGTAAACTGCACTTTCAGGAGCCGCTGTAGTTACGTTGATCTGCTGATCGGCTTTCACTGCATTTACAGTAGCTGTTACTGCAGTAGCTGCATTGTAGTTGTCGTTACCAGCCTGGCTGATGGTTACTGTACCGCTGCCAGTACCAGAGGTCATGGTGTAAAGACCGGCCACATTGCTTAGGGTACCGGCGCTGGCGAAGCTAACAGGAAGACCTGAAGTAGCAGAAGCTTCCACAGTGAAGGTGGTGTTGTAAACTGCACTTTCAGGAGCCGCTGTAGTTACGTTGATCTGCTGATCGGCTTTCACTGCATTTACAGTAGCTGTTACTGCAGTAGCTGCATTGTAGTTGTCGTTACCAGCCTGGCTGATGGTTACTGTACCGCTGCCAGTACCAGAGGTCATGGTGTAAAGACCGGCCACATTGCTTAGGGTACCGGCGCTGGCGAAGCTAACAGGAAGACCTGAAGTAGCAGAAGCTTCCACAGTGAAGGTGGTGTTGTAAACTGCACTTTCAGGAGCCGCTGTAGTTACGTTGATCTGCTGATCGGCTTTCACTGCATTTACAGTAGCTGTTACTGCAGTAGCTGCATTGTAGTTGTCGTTACCAGCCTGGCTGATGGTTACTGTACCGCTGCCAGTACCAGAGGTCATGGTGTAAAGACCGGCCACATTGCTTAGGGTACCGGCGCTGGCGAAGCTAACAGGAAGACCTGAAGTAGCAGAAGCTTCCACAGTGAAGGTGGTGTTGTAAACTGCACTTTCAGGAGCCGCTGTAGTTACGTTGATCTGCTGATCGGCTTTCACTGCATTTACAGTAGCTGTTACTGCAGTAGCTGCATTGTAGTTGTCGTTACCAGCCTGGCTGATGGTTACTGTACCGCTGCCAGTACCAGAGGTCATGGTGTAAAGACCGGCCACATTGCTTAGGGTACCGGCGCTGGCGAAGCTAACAGGAAGACCTGAAGTAGCAGAAGCTTCCACAGTGAAGGTGGTGTTGTAAACTGCACTTTCAGGAGCCGCTGTAGTTACGTTGATCTGCTGATCGGCTTTATTTACAGTTAAAGTAGCATTCCCATCACTAGTAGCTACAGGATTACAAGCTCCAGTAACAACTACACGATATTTTCTGCCACTCAATGCAACAGGTGGTTTTGTTAAAGTTAAAGTTGCAGTTGTTGCTCCTGAATAAACCCCGCCATTGTATATTGGATTCCAGGATGTAGTAAATTCCTCCCACTGATAGTTTAATGTAGCAGTTCCTGTTGCAGTAACTGAATAAGAAGCATTGCCAGCATAAGTTATTGTTTGAGCTATTGGCTGGGTAGATATAGAAGGTGCAGTACATGCGCCTGTATATGATACGACGTTATCTGTGCTCGTTGAAGCAGTATTAGCATTACCTGCAGCATCTTGAGCTACACCGGCGCCAATTGAAGCTATAACGGTACCATTAGTTGTCATTCCACTAACCCCAACATTATAAGTTGTGCCTGTGGTGCCAATTGCTGTTACAACTGCAGTTGTAGCTCCCGCTGTTCCGCTTAATGTTATATCACTTTCTGTGAAACCCGTGACAGCTTCACTAAAAGTTATAGTAAAATTTATTGTTGAACCAGCAGTTGGGTCTGCCTGACTTGCGGCTTGATTGACTGTAATTTTTGGTGCCGTGTTATCAACTATTATTTGCTTTGTTATAGATTCGGGCTCTGCTGATGCTTCATTACCCTTGTAGGCGATTGCTCGATAGGTACCATCTGGAACGAAGCCTGTTAATGAGCTTATGTTGTAGGTGCCATTCCAAGTAAAATTATTTGAACTTCCATTTGGAATATTGACTTGCTCAGAAGTCCAAACATGCTGATTTGCACTATTGAAGATCCTTACATTAAAATTTCCGATTGCGTTATTTCCGCCGCTATTGCCATTGTTAAGACCAGTAATAATAACTTCATCCTTTTCTCCAAGACTTGAATTTGGAGAAAAAGTGCCTGGAGATACACTTGATATTTCTGCTCTACCATCGTAAAATATAGTGGTAGCCTGATACCCAGTCTGCTTACCATCAACAATGACAGTAAACTTCACGCCTAAATGCCTTTCCTCAATAGGATATCTAATTTCCCAGATACCATCAGCATTCACCTGTGTATCATGATAACCATGGTGGTGATCATGAGCAGGCTCTTCTTCAAGGTGAATATCTACAAACTGGTCTAACGTCCAACCAGTACCAGTGATAATAGCAGTTTCACCCGGAGCATAGTCATCCTTATCGGAAGTTACTGTAGGAAATGTGCTGTAGGTTAGGTCAGGATCACTGCCATAAACCACTGTGGTAGTGGTTTCCTGTGCATACCCACTGCCCGTTATGAGCAGCATGGCGAGGAGCGTAAAGGTGTACCGGGCCAGGCTGTTCCTGGTTGTACTCCACCCGATTTGTAAAAGTTTGTTCATTTGTATTTGGGTTTGTTGTTTAAAGCTTTTCCAGAAAAGTTGCTGACCGTCCCCTCAAGTGCCCTAAAGCACTTGAGGGGACGGTTCCGAACAGACCTGTTATTTGTTATGTGTAGCTACTTTTCAAGGGTAGCGTTTTGGTGTCAATGGGTTGTGAGCGATGTATTGTCTGAAGCGTGTGGTGTGGTGTGTACCCGCAACATCCCTGTTGCTAAGGGTACATGGGGATTGCTTTTTATCTTGGTGGGTTAGCCCAGGGAAGGGCATTTAGCATCGGGAACCCAGTCAGGCAATAAAGGTTAATGTGGAGGAGTATAGCTGCTATACCGGAAGTTTCTGAACAGTAGACAGTTGCTGGCGCCTGTGGCGTGCTGCTTCTGAATAATTGTGCTTTAAAAATTCCCATCCGGTACTATGATTAAAGAAAGCTTAGGAAGTCAGTTGCGGAAAAGGTTTGTCACTTTTCCAGATTATCTATAACAAAGGTAAGTAAGGTTGTAACATCAAGCACCAAATCTTACATTAAAATAAAATTAAAATTTATTAATTTTACTTTTAATAAATCTTACGATGTCTTTTAATATTGCAATTTTATGATAACATGTATCTAGAGCGTTCATAAAAGAACCAATTGTTAAAGTAGTGATAGTGTTTGGATTATCGGTCTTGAGGGTTTTTTCAGTAACCCAACAAACCTTTTTTACGTAATGCGGCTCTTTTGTACTGAAAGTAGAGCATCACTGCCTAATCTTACAAGCATTTAAGAATAAGAGTTCTCCGGATTGAGAATAAATTTTTAGAAGTCTGCAGCTGATGATTTGTGCCCGGCATTGCCATTAAAGGAGGAAGCTGTATCTTCTGTTATCACTCGTAATAATGCATTCGTAGTAGTCTGTATTGCTGATTTAAAAAGGGTATGTTCTGCTGTTAGAGGGTTGCCTTTAGGTTGAGCCATGAGTGATTTATTCCTTTCATTCAACGGCTTAGTCCAGGTGTTAGATTGGTGCGGGAGAAGCTGTACACAAGCAACTGTAGTAGCATGGCCACTTTAGTAAAAAGTGCTATTATGTGAATGCATCCTGGTTCAGGGAGTAAATACCTGTATCCGCAGAAAACCCTTACACTATAAAGCATTTACTCCGGCGTTTGCAGGCTGTGCTTTTCGTTCAGGAAAGCATTGCTGACATTCCACTCAATCTTGCGTGTAAATGCCTGCTTGCGCACAGGGCAGTCGGCTTTCATGCAGATTCCGCAGGAGCTGGGCGGTACGCAGGGGTCGGCATGGATGGAGAACTCTACCTCATGTGGCAGCGACTGGCTCACCAGCGCAGTTACCTCATCAATCTCCCGATGGGCTTCCTCCAGGGTAAAGTAATAGGGGAGGGTGAAATGAAAGTCGAGATGGATGCCGGTGCCAAAGCGCTGGATGCGTAGGTTGTGCACGTCCATCCAGTTTTTGTTGCGGTGCTGATTCAGGAGTTTGATAACCCGCTCTACCAGGGTCAGATCGGCTTCGTCCAGGATGCCGCCTACAAAATCGCGCAGCAGGCGATAGCCGGAAAAAATAATGATGCCGCCAAAGATGATGGCAATGATGTTGTCGATCCATATAAGGCCGGTGAGGTAGATTAGGGCCAGGCCCAGGATCAGGCCTCCGCTGGTGACCACATCGGTCATCAGGTGTCGGCCATCGGCCTGCATGCTGATGGAGTTGAGCTCCCGGCCCCGCTGCAGCAGCATACGTGCCAGTATAAAATTAACACCACCGGTAAGCAGGGTAAAACCAATACCAAGCCCTAAGGCTGCCACCGGTTGGGGATGAAGTAGGTTGTAGAAGCCTTTGCCGATAGCGGCCACTCCTGCAATGCCGATCAGCGCACCCTCCAGCCCGGCAGATAAAAATTCAATTTTGCCATGGCCATAAGGATGGTCCAGGTCCTGCGGGCGGGCGGCATAGCCAATGCTGTAAAGCGCAAAGCCACTGGCTACCACATTTACAATCGACTCCAGTGCATCAGATAGAATGGCGTTGGAGCCGGTAATCCACCAGGCGGTAAATTTGATCAGCATCAGTATGATGCCTACAGTCAAGGCTATTCGCTGGTATTTTTTCTTGGTATCTGTCAAAACAAGCGTAAGGCAATCAATACTATACTACGGGGGGATGCAAGTTAAGTAATCCAAAGCACTTATTGCACTGCCTGAAGGGTTCTTAGTGCTGGTTGACTGGGTTGGAAGCGTCTTTTGTACAAGTATCTGGACTTCTGCCTGGGCAATAGAGTGCTTTTTTTGTAGTAGATGCCTATCCGGGACAGGCTGAGGCGTGGGTTTATCATGGCTGAAAGCTTTAGTTATGTACTCTTAGGAAGGAGCACAAGCGGATGCTTGCGCTAGTGGTAACAGCCAAATCCCCGGTTTATATAATAGCCCTGGAGCCGGTTGGAGGAATGGGGTGGTTTTACCTGCAAGGGTTGATCAGAAATCCTCTTTTTTGGTGTTTGAACAGGGAATAAAGACCGGGATGAGCTTTTGAGGACCGGTGAAAAAATTACACAGACGGCAGAAATAATTGTATAAATCGCCCTAAGTTTGTCCTGTAATTCAGCGCTTCTTCTACCTGTTTTTAAAAAGTGGAGCAGACAAAAAATATAGTATCCCTTTATGACCACCAGTCGCCGGAAGAAAAGATTGAAGCGCTTTTCCGTTCATGCTACCCGATGCTCTGTAAAAGCCTCTACCGGATTTTGCGCAATACAGAAGAAGCAGAGGATATTGTGCAGGAAACTTTTTTAAAGCTCTGGGACCGCCGGCAGAGCCTGGAGCTGGGTCCAGCTACGGTTTCTTACTTATACAGGGCCTGCTACAATACTGCCCTGAACGTACTACGCCAGCGCAAGCCACAGGAGCAGCCGGAGGTTGCCGCTGCACTGCTGGCCAGCGACGATACTGCCGATAAAAGCATGCAGCTGATGGAGGTGGAAGAACGCATCGCACAGGCCATTGAGGCGCTGCCTCCCAAAACACGCATGGTTTTTTCGCTTAGTCGATATGAGGAAATGTCTTATAAAACCATTGCGGAGCATTTAGATATATCGGTAAAAGCCGTAGAAAAACACATGGGTATTGCCCTAGGGCGCTTACGCTACCAGCTGAATGACCTGCTCTGCCTCCTGCTACTGATCTCTTCCATTTTTTTTAAGAAATTTTTCTAAGGTAGGGTAGGGTAGCGGAAGCCTACCGTGTTTTAACTATAGAAGGGGGGAGAATACCCCAGGCCATGCATCGCCCATTTAACCATTAACCTAATTAATTATCCCTCATGAATACTAAAATAAAGGGATTGCCCGAGGGCAGTCCTGTGTTGCGGATTGCTACCCAGCAGGAAAAAACCACTACTGCCGCCAGCTATCGCAAGGGCTGGCAATCAGCACAGCGTATGCTGGAACAATGGCTGCAGAGCAAGCCATCGAATGCTTTAACCTAGACCATACCTTATTATTCTCTCTTATCCCATGAACTTAAAAAGAACAGGACTATTCCTGGTCCTGATACTATTGTGTTTTACAGCCGGAGCGCAACAAAAGTTTACCATCAGCGGCTATGTAAAAGATGCCGCCAATGGCGAAGACCTGATTGGTGTTACTGTATATGTACAGGAACTGAAAACCGGCGCTGTTACTAATCAGTATGGCTTTTATTCACTCACCCTGCCCCAGGAGGTATACACCCTTAGCTTTAGTTACATAGGCTATGTGCCACAGCAAACAAAGCTTCATGTAAGCCAGAACCAAACGCTTAACATACAGCTTGCTGAAGAATCGGAACAGATGCAGGAGCTGGTAGTAACCGCCGAAAGGCCCGATGCCAATGTGCAGAGCACCGAAATGAGTGCCAATACACTGGAGATTAAAACGGTAAGCAAAATGCCGGCCCTGATGGGCGAGGTGGATATTATACGTTCCATTCAGCTGCTGCCGGGTGTAAGCTCGGTAGGTGAGGGCGCCACAGGCTTCAATGTACGCGGTGGCGGCATAGACCAGAACCTGATTTTACTGGACGAAGCCCCCGTGTATAACAGTTCACACCTGTTCGGTTTCTTTTCGGTTTTCAGTCCTGATGCGGTGAAGGATGTAAAGCTGATGAAAGGCGGCATACCTGCCCAATACGGCGGGCGCCTTAGCTCCCTGCTGGATGTGCGCATGAAGGAAGGAAATGCCAAACAATTATCAGTATCGGGTGGGCTTGGTACGGTTTCCAGCCGCCTCACAGTAGAAGCTCCTATTGTAAAAGACCGCAGCTCCTTCATCATCACAGGCCGCCGCTCTTATGCCGATTTATTCCTGAAGGCTAGCTCCGATCCGGAGCTGAACAACAATAAACTTTATTTCTACGACCTTACCGCCAAGGTAAACTATAAGCTGAATGACAGGAATACGGTTTACCTATCCGGATATTTTGGCCGCGATGTGGCAGGTTTTGGTGATGACTTTGGCACCGACTGGGGCAATTCCACCGGCACCATCCGCTGGAACAGGCTGATCAGTAAAAAGCTGTTTGCCAATTTTACCGGTGTTGCCAGCCGCTATAATTATTCACTGGGTATACCCGATGGCGCAGAGGCATTCAAATGGACCTCGCACATTACCAACTACAGCGGTAAAACCGATTTCTCGTGGTACCTGAACCCCGGCACTACGGTTAATTTTGGTGCCAGTGCCATTCGCTACCAGTTCTCTCCGGGTAAAATTACCGTAGGAGGCGAGTCTATCTACAATAACATGGAAATGGATCCGCAAAATGCGCTGGAGCTGGGCGTATACGCAGACGATGAATGGACGGTTTCTGACAAACTATCTGTGCAGGCGGGTCTTAGATTATCGCACTTCCGCTACCTGGGAGGTACCACCGTGTGGGAGTATACTGGTGAAGATGGTGATTCCAAAACGCCTGTGAATCCAAAGGAATACGGCAAAGGAGAGACGGTTTCTCAGTACACCAATCCCGAACCACGCTTTTCGCTCCGTTACTCCCTGGACCACCGCAGCTCTCTGAAGTTCAGCTACAACCGCATGGCGCAGTACATCCACCTGATCTCCAGCACTACGGCAGCATCGCCCTGGGATATCTGGCGGCCTACCACCAACAACATTAAGCCGGAGCTGGCCGACCAGGTAGCACTGGGCTACTTCCGCAACTTCCGCGAAAACACGGTAGAAGCTTCTGCAGAGGTGTTCTATAAAGACATGCAGAACCAGGTAGATTTTGTTGACGGTGCCGAAACCCTGCTGAATAAGCACCTGGAAGGGGAACTCCTGTACGGACAGGGCAGGGCTTATGGCCTGGAGCTGTTTGCTAAAAAGAGCAAAGGTATTTTTACCGGCTGGGTAAGCTATACGCTGTCTAAATCGGAACGCAAAATTGGGGGCATCAACAATGGGGAGTGGTATAATGCCAAATACGACCGCACCCATAACCTCTCGGTAGTAGCGCTGTATGATTTAAGCGAACGCTGGAGCTTAAGCAGTAATTTCTCTTATGCCACCGGCGTTGCCACCACCTTCCCCAATGGAAGGTACGAGTGGGGCGGTTATACTGTACCGCACAATACCCTGGGTGTACGCAACAACTACCGGGTGCCTGCCTACCACAGGCTCGATCTTTCCGCTACACTAGCCGGGCGTAAGCACCCCAACAGAAAATGGGAAAGCGACTGGGTGTTTACCCTCTATAATGTGTATGGCCGCAAAAATGCCTTTACGGTTTACTTCCGCCAGAACGAGGATAATCCTAAGCAAACAGAAGCAGTACGCTTTGCTCTTTTTGGCTCTGTGATTCCGGCGGTTACCTATAACTTCAGGTTCTAATCTTTTTTAGTCATGATAAAGTACTTAAAAAACAATATACTGATCCTGGTCCTGCTGCTTACAGGGGCTGCCTGTACCGATGTAATTGATGTAGACTTGCCCGAAGGAGAGGCCCTGCTGGTGGTAGATGGCTGGATCTATGATACCCCCGGTCCCTATACCATTACCCTTTCTACCACGGCTCCTTACTTCGGCAATGCCGAAACACCAAGGGCTACGGGTGCCAGCGTACGTATTGCCGATAGCGAAGGCTTTACCGAAGAGCTGGTAGAGGTGGCTCCCGGCAAGTACCAGACACAGGAAATCCAGGGCAAGGCAGGCAACACTTACACGCTTAGCATTGATTATGGTGGCGAAAGCTACCAGGCAGTTACCAGCATCAAGCCAGGGGTAACGATAGATTATCTGACCTATGAGTTTAAAGAAAAGAGTGGTGGCATGGACGAAGGCTATTTCCTGAAATTCTTTGGGCAGGAGCTGGAAACAGCAGGCGATCACTACCACCTGCGCCTGTACCAGAATGACCAGTACCTGAGCAAGCCGGAGCAGCTGATATTTGTATCAGACGAGATGGTAGATGGCAACTACATTCACGACCTGCAGGTAAACTGGGAGCCCTTTAGCCTTAATGATAAGGTAAAGCTGGAAATGCTGGTGATTACAGAAGATACCTACCAGTTCTTACTGGAATTGTATCAGCAGATCAACAACGGAGGCATGTTCCCCAACCCTATTGCCAATGTGCGTACCAATGTGGTAAACACCAGCAGCCAGGGGCCCAAAGCCGCCGGTTACTTTGCCGGAGCCTCCATAGATGCCATAGAAGGTACTATCAGTGCTGAAAATGGTGTAATAAACCGATAGATGCTTAAATTAAATAACCGAACTGCTATCTTAGTACTGTAGGTAGCCTAACACCAACTTCTCATGTAACCTTATGCAGGACAAGCGGCAGGAGCAAATGGAAAAATTAGCAAAACTGCTCAGTGGCAATGCCACCGAGCAGGAGCGTGCTGCTGCTAAAGGAGAGGAGTGGGAGAAGTCCAAAAAGCTGTGGGATAAAACGGGTACTATGGACGAATGGGAACCTGATACCGATAAAGCCTGGCAGCGATTTAGCGTGAAAGCTATGGCGCGGGAGCAGCAAATACCCGCTATGCCGGATCATAACCCTGAATCTGCTGTCGGGGAACTTCAGCCCAAAGCAAGGGAGCGGAAGCTGCGGCCTGTCAGCAATCTGCGCTGGTGGGCGGCAGCGGCTGTTTTGCTTTTGCTCCTGGGGGTTTGGGTAATTCGCCAGGCACCGGAAGAAGCGGAGATGCTGCAGATTGCTACGGCTGCCAACGAAAAGCAGGAGGTGCTGCTGCCAGATGGCAGCAAGGTATGGCTTAACGAAAACAGTAGCCTCTCCTATGCCAAAAGCTTTTCGGTAAACGATCGGCGGGTGGAATTGGCAGGCGAAGCTTTCTTTGAAGTGCAGAAAGCCGAAGGCAAACGCTTTACCATTATGGCCGGCGGCACCATTACAGAAGTGATCGGTACCTCCTTTAACGTAAATGCCTATAGCCAGCAGCCTGTAACGGTACAGGTAGTAACAGGGCGGGTAGCCTTTGCCGATGCGCAAAAAGAAGAAGCTGTTTTCCTGGGTCCCGGCGAGCAGGCCACCTTTGGCGGTGCTTCCGACGCCGGCGGAACAGGAGCAGCCGTGCAGAAGCAGGAGATTGTGAATCCCAACTTCAGGGCATGGCAGAGTGGCGAGCTCAATTTTGCCAATACCAGCCTGGAGCAGCTAAGCCATACCCTATCCGATTATTTTGATCAGGAAGTGGCGCTGCAGGATCCGGCGCTAAGCAACTGTCGTTTTACGGCTACCTTTCAAAATCCCAGCCTGGAAGAAGTGCTGGAGGTGCTGCGCCTGACGGGTAATTTCACGATTACCCAAACACAAAAGGGCTACCTGATCTCAGGTCAGGGCTGCCAGTAATCCAAACCCTCAACCCTACATATCATGTCTTTTTTATATAAAACATTTGTTTTAGGCTGGCTCTTCCTATGCCTGAGTCTGCCTGTGCTTGGGCAGGTTTTGCAGAAAAAAATTAGCGTCAGCTTTAATGAGGTAAGCCTGCAAGTAGCCCTGGAGGAAATCCATACCCAGCACGGCATCCAGTTTTCTTATTTCAACAACGACCTGCCAGCTGCGCCTGTCGTAAAGTTACAGTTAAAGGATACGCCGCTGCAGGAGGTGCTGGACCGGCTGCTGGTCAGCACCAGCCTGGGCTATACCGAGCACAATGGCCGCATCATCATCAGTAAAAACCTGCCCAGGAAGTCTGCTTCTGCTGTGCCGGCATCAGCTCCAGAGGTAAAGCAGGAAGCACCACGGCCAAAGCCGCAGGAGGTGCCCGAAGAATCTGCCCCGGCGGAGGCTGGCCCCATCATAGAACCAGTGCAGGTGCCCACCGTTGCGCCCAGCCGTGATTTTTCAGAGGCTCCATCGCCTAATGTGGTGGAGCCTCCGAGCGGTTTATTGTATGCTTCTGTAGACCGTGCCATTTTTTCAAAGCTCGAAACCGAGCCGGAGCCTGAAATAAACCCGGTGCATGTCGGGATCATCTACCCCATGAGCAACCTGGGAGCAGACTCCCGCCAGTATGTTAACCGCCTGTCGTTGCACCTGCTGATTGGCTATAGCGCAGGTCTGGAGGGCTTTGAAGCTTCCTCCATTGGCAACATTGAAAACAACTATGTAAAGGGTACCCAGTTCTCTGGCATTTTCAATGTGGTGAATCACAGTGTGCAGGGGGTGCAGGCCAGTGGTTTTACCAATTTCAGCGGCGATAGTGTTAGAGGTGCCCAATTTGGAGGCTTTTCCAACTTTGCCCGTAACCACCTGCACGGGGTGCAGTCGGCTGGATTTGGCAACCTGGCCGGGAGTATCCGGGGATTTCAGACTGCAGGCTTTGGCAACATTAGCGGTGAACTGCAGGGTGCCCAGTTTGGGGGCTTTGGCAACATAGCTTCCCACGTGCGGGGAGCACAGTTTGCCGGCTTTGGCAACATAGCAGATTCTATTGGCAGAGGTGCCCAGTATGCAGGTTTTGGTAATATTGCCGGCTCGATTAAGGGGATACAGGCTGCAGGTTTCGGCAACATTGCCAACAGAATTGAGGGTGTGCAATTGGCAGGCTTCTTAAATACAGCAGGCTACGTAAAGGGCGTGCAGCTGGGGTTTATCAACATAGCCGATAGCATGAGGGGCGTACCCATTGGCTTTTTAAGCATTGTTAAACACGGGCACCGTAGCCTGGAGCTGTGGACTGCCGATGATTTCGAAGCAAACATTGCTTTTAAAACCGGCGTGGAGCGCTTCTACAATATATTTGCAGCAGGGGGGCAGGTGCAGGATCCTAACCGCTGGGGCATTGGCTATGGTTTTGGTGCACAATGGCGTTTAAGCAACCGACTTCGGCTCAATACAGATGCCATCAGCTATCATGTGTTTGAAAAAGGCATAGACGAAAGCTGGGATTGGGAGCCGGAGCTTAACCAGCTGAACAAATTCCGACTGCTGGCCGGCTGGCAGTTTGCCCGCCACTTCAGCATTTTTGCAGGCCCTACCTATAACGTAATGGTGTCGCAGGTTGAAAACGCGGAAGGGCAAATAGGCTCACAGCTGCCCCGGCACACTTTCTACGATGAAACATTCAGGGGTCGCACCAATGTGAAAATGTGGATAGGCTTCAATGCGGGAGTTAGGTTTTAGGGGGGTGTGAGGTGTAGGGCTTCAGGTATGAGGTATGAGGTGCTGCCAGGGGCTAACTTCTAACTTCTTTCTTCTAACTTCTAACTTCGTTCTTCTATCTTCTTACCACTATCTTCTCTGCGTTAATACCTGTGCCTGCGGGAAGGTCATTTGGAAATCTTTTACCGACAGGGTAAGGAGGGGGCGCAGGTGCTGTAGGGGAGGGAAATAGTCGTCGTCGGCATCTATATGCTGAAGTTTTGCAAACCGGGTGTGGCCCTGTGCCTGTATTCTGGTGAAGAGCAGCTGCTGCAGTGCCTGCTGGGAAATCCGGGTAAGGGGTAGCAGCTGACTACGGAAGGGAAGGGTAAAGCCAACTGGTTTCAAAGATGCTCTGAAAAAAGTGGTGCTGTTTTTAGTTACGCTGAAGTCCTGACTGCCATCTGCCTGCTGCTTCACCTCAAACTTTGCCAGCTCCTTGGGAATCCCCCAGTTCCTCTGGCCGTTTAGTACACTGTTTTCTGTAGATACCCATATTTTAGAAATAGAGAAGGTCCATTTTCCACCCAGCTGAAAGAGGCCCGGAATAAACAGCAGCTCCTGGTAGGGGCCTACGTTAGAGGCTGTGTAATCTACCATCATCACAGCACCCAGCCAGCCCTGGTAACTCCGCCGCTGGTACTCCTCCATAAACCCGTAGCGGGTGTTAAAGCTGTGCGGAAAATGATAGAGAAGTACAGCACCCCTCCCTGTTAATTGCCAGGGTGCCGGTGCAATGGTAGTAGAAGCCATGGCTACACAATTTATGGGTTGTTGTAAGCTTTTGCCTTCTACAACCAAACTATTGTTAGGTTGTTGCCAATAATAGATCAAAGCCTTTTTGTACCCTCATCTCCCGCCAGGAGAGTTCCCCTACTTACTCATCAGCGTAGTATAGCTCCTGCTGTCGAGGGTAAAGGTAGCCTGCCCTTTGGTAACGCGGATAGCCTGGCCCTGCTCCATGGCACGGCCCTGGTCGGTTACATAGATTTGCAGTGCCTTTACCTTCCTGGGAAGGCCGCTGATGGTTACCTCGCGGGTAGCGCCGTTGTTCACCAGGTGAATGGCGTAGGTGCCTTTGGCATTGTTGCCCATGGCTGCACTGGTTATATAGGGGCTGTCGCTGCTAATGGGCATAGCCAGTAAACCTTTGGGGGTGGAGCCCAGCTGCCTGAGGTTCCAGAAACGCTGGGTGGGCCGCAGGGGCTCGTTGTTGCCAAAAATACCACCTCCCGTCATAGGGGAGTAGTCTGCCGTAAGCTGCCACTGCAGGATGGTGAGCGGTTCACAAATAGCCAGGATGCGGGTGTAGAGGTTGATCTCCTCCAGTGCATAGGTAGGCTCTTCGAAAATAGCCGGGTAGCGCCAGGCGGCCGCATCAATGCTGCCCTCGCCTACAATCAGGGGGATGTTCAGCTTGTCGGCCGCTTCATCCCACTTTTGCAGGGTTTCGGTTTCCCAGCCGCGCCAGGAGTGGAAAGAAACGGCACCAATGTAGGGATGCGTGGCCGGATCGGCCATGGCCGGATAGATAAACTCGTAGGTGTTGGCATCTGAATTATCGCCCAGTAGCATTTTGGTTTTAAGGCCACGACTGGCAAAATATGCCCCCAGGCCTTTGATTAGCTCCCGGTGCTCCTCGCCGGTTTGCCTGATGTTGATGCCCAGATCAGATTCATTGAAGGAGAACATATTAATTTCCACACCATAGTTATCCCGCAGGTAGATGATGTAATCTGCAATGGATTTATAGATCTCATTCATGTTTGCCGGCTCCAGCGGATTGCCCCAGACCCCATCGGGCCCGGGCCTGGACTTTGGCTCTCCTACCACCGCCCAGGCCGGACCCGACCAGGCAGAAAGAATTACCGGCATGCCCAATTTGTGCAGCCGACCGGCCATTTCCATGGCTTTTTCCACGCGGGGGTGCAGCTTGCCCGCTTTGGCTGCTGCTATCGGATCTTTCCCTTTTTCGGGTTGCCAGAAAGCCCAGGGCATTTCTACGCGGCCCCAGGCAACACGCAGGTTTTCCAGGCTGTAGTCGATTACCTGTGGATCTGTGTTGGGGTTCTGCAGGCGAAAGTTACCGCCAATACCGGCAAAGGGGCGTCCTGTCTGACTGGTATTCAGTGTAAGTGCAACAGGGGTTTTATCTACTTCGCCGCTAACTTTTAAATTGAAAGTTTTCTGTACTGTTTGCCCGCTTTTTATATTTCCCTGCACCAGCGGCAGGTATACCTGGATAGCATTATTTCCTCCCCTCTCTTCCTGCTTTACAATCACCAGGGTAGGCTCGTTAAAAGTTACCTCCAGCTGCCGCCGCTGGGAGATGAACCGTACACCCCCGGCAGGAACCCGCAAATATTCCTGCTGACCGTTGGGCCTGACTTCAGCAAACGAGATGCCTTTGGGATCTATCAGTTGTACTGAACCTTCGGCATATTGTGCTGCTGGCAGGGCAATGCTGAAAAATACACCTGTAAGGCTGGTATCTGCCCGGGAGTTAAGGGCAAGCTGCACCCTCGCGCTGCCGGGGCCGGTCTCCTCAACCTCCTGCGTAAAAAAAAGACTGTCGATGCTGGTGGTAACAATTTGTCTGTCTCCTTCGCGCCTGTATTTGGGCAATTGCTGTTCCTTGCCAGTGGCCCTTATCTGCGACCAGTCCTGTCCCACCACCCTAAGGCTGGTCTCAAACTCCATCAGCTGGCCCTGCAGCCGTATGCCATTTATATTACCCCAGGCTGCCATCTCAGTCTGTGCGCCAGCCCTGGGGATAAAAAAGCCCAGCAGGCAAATAGTGAATACAAGAATGCTAAGTGTATGCTTCGGGATGGAAATAAGGGGGTATTTCATATTATTGCGGGATTGCGGGCTGGTTATTTCTCTGGGTTTTTAATGAAGCCAGGCCTGTTTTCATACGGGTAGCACTGGTGTACACGCATGCTTTTCGCAGGCCTGATGATTGAAAATCAGATGCAAGGAAGTGTAAAATAATCTATGATTACCATAATTTGATGCTTTGTCCGGAAAGAAATGACCTGCAAACTAAAATTTTCTTTCTGCACCCTTCTTACATATAAAATCAGCTTAGGCTATAACAGGAGCAGCTTGTGGAGGAGAGAAGGGGCTCTGTATCAAAATATTTTTTTGATTTTAAAGTAATTATCAATTTTTCCATCGACTTTTTTCGGGTTAAATACGTATTTTTTTAATGAAAGCACTCTTAATCATATAGTTTGCAAAATGGATTTGCTTCAGTTTTAGCTAAGTAATTAGTGAACTGGTCAATATTTCAGTGTCCGGATCTGGCATTGTGCAGGGATAGCGTTCGCCCCTGAAACACTCGCCCGTGATGGTGCTTCTTTGAATTCAATTCTTAGTTGGCTGCTGCATTTCCTGCATAAAACAGCACGGCTAAAATGGATGATGTAGATAAATCTGGAGCACTCTTCCCCGCAGGGAAGGTGTTAGGTGAAAAGAACAGGAAGGACCAGCAGCATATATTTTATGCTCATGTATCAACATGGAGTAAAGCTGGTAATTTATTACTGTTTTATTTCTTCCGTGATTTTCTTAACAATCCTGCTTATTCAACATCAGGATTAAATCGCTCTCTTTCGCTGCCACCTGAAGGTACTGTTTATCAGCTTTCTTACAAGCTGCATTACAGATTTAACCCTTTTTAACCGCTTTACCTGTGCCTGTTTTCCTGCCTGTATTGTTTGCGGGAGTGGCCTGAAATTACCTGTATAAACCCTAAACTATTTGAACTACTACAGATCTACCACATCAGCTGAAATGAAAATAAATTTAAAACGAATAACCGGATGTATATATCTCTCGGTGCTTCTCCTGGCTTCAGGGTGTGCCGCAGATGGAAAAACAGAAAATAAGCCAATGGCCCCGAAAGCCCTGCCGGTTACGCAGGTTATAGCAAAAGATACCATTCTCCATTATGAATATGTGGCAGATATCCAGGCGGTGCGGAACGTGGAGTTAAGAGCCAGGGTAGAGGGCTTTCTGGAAAAGATCTATGTGGACGAAGGCAAGGTGGTGAAAAAAGGACAGCTCCTCTTTCGCTTAAACGATGAAGAATACAGGGCAGAGGTGGCAAAAGCAAAAGCCAATTACGAGAGTGCCATTGCCGAGTCTAAGGCCAGAGAGCTGGAGGTAGAAAGGTTAAAGGTACTGGTAGAGAAAAATGTGATCGCCGAATCGGAGTTAAAGGTTGCACAGGCCAGGCTCAAAGCGGTATATGCAAAAATAGAAGAATCACGCTCGGCACAATCCAATGCAGCACAGCGCCTGTCTTATACCAGCATCAGAGCTCCCTTCGATGGTATCATTGACCGCATTCCCTTCAAAGCAGGCAGCCTGATTGACCACGGCACCCTGCTCACCACGGTTTCCGATGTAAGTGCAGTAAATGTCTATTTTAATGTATCGGAAGGAGAATACCTGGAGCATGTCAAGTCCCAGCTTAACGATGAGGTCACGCGCAGTCAGAAAGTTAACCTGGTACTGGCCGACGGCACTATTTATGCGCATGCAGGCAGCATCGAAACCATGCAGGGGGAGTTTCAGGCAAGCACTGGCTCTATCGCCTTCAGGGCACGCTTTCCCAATCCGAATTCCCTGCTCAAGCATGGTGCTACCGGCAAAATTCGCATGGCCAGCAGAATCGAAGGTGCTGTGATGGTACCGCAAAAAGCGGTTTTTGAAATACAGGACAAATATTATGTGTTTACGGTAGATTCGAACAACCAGGCCCACATGAAGAATTTTGTTCCCAAAACCCGCTTTTCTCACTACTACATTGTAGAGTCAGGCCTGGAAGCCGGAGATAGAATTGTGTACGAAGGAATACAGGAAATCAGGGACGGGATGACGATTGTACCCAAGCCAATTGGCGCTGATAGCGTAGTGGCACTGTAGTATGAAGGGGTAGTTTCTGCCCCTGTGAGTTAGATTTTTTAAAACTGAATTAGAAAGAATGTTCGATATATTTATCAAAAGGCCTGTACTCTCGCTGGTTATCTCGCTGATCATCGTTTTCCTGGGCGGCCTTTCCTTCCTTACCCTGCCCATTGCCCAGTATCCGGATATTGTTCCGCCTACTGTTAAGGTAAGGGCCAAGTACAGGGGCGCCAATTCAGAGGTAGGTGTAAAAACCGTAGCCACGCCTCTTGAAAAGGCCATCAACGGGGTGCCCGGCATGACCCACATGTCGTCGGTAGCCACCAACAACGGCCGCATACAGATAGAGGTTAATTTTGAAGTAGGAACAGACCCGGACCTGGCGGCGGTAAGTGTGCAGAACAGGGTGGCAACTGTTTTGAACGATCTGCCTCAGGAGGTAGTGGAAAACGGGGTAACAACCGAAAAGGAGGTAAACAGCCTGCTGCTCTATCTGAACATTGTAAGCACAGACACCACCCTGGATGAAAAATTTATCTTCAATTTTGCTGACATCAACATCCTGCAGGAACTGCGGCGTATAGAAGGGGTTGGTTTTGCTGAAATTGTAAGCGAAAAAGATTATACCATTCGGGTGTGGCTCAAGCCCGACCGGATGACGGCCTATAATGTATCGACCGATGAGGTGGTGGAGGCGATCCAGAGCCAGAATGTGGAGGCGGCTCCCGGAAAAGCCGGCGAGAGCTCCAGTAAAAATCCGCAAATGCTGCAGTATGTGCTGCGCTACACTGGTAAATTTAATGAGCCACAGCAGTTCGAAAACCTGGTGCTTAGGGCCGATAGCGATGGCTCTATTTTACGCCTGAAGGATGTGGCAGATGTAGAATTCAGCTCGAGCAATTACGGCAGAATCTCGAAAAATAACGGAACCCCTGCCGCTTCGATCATGATCAACCAGCGGCCCGGCTCTAATGCCCGCGAGGTAATCAAAAAAGTAAAGGAGCGTATCGATGAAATTCAGGAAAGCTCCTTTCCGCCCGGGATGAGCTACAATGTAACCTACGATGTTTCCCGCTTCCTGGATGCTTCTATCAGTGAGGTGGTAAAAACACTCCTTGAAGCCTATGTATTGGTTTTTCTGGTTGTGTTTCTCTTTCTGCAGGATTTTCGCTCTACCCTGATACCGGCCCTTGCGGTGCCGGTAGCCCTGATTGGTGCGCTTTTCTTTATGCAGCTGATGGGTTTTTCCATTAACCTGCTCACCCTTTTTGCGCTGGTACTGGCCATTGGTATTGTGGTAGATAATGCCATTGTGGTGGTAGAGGCGGTGCATGCTAAAATGGAGGAAGAGAACATGCCGCCCAGGGAGGCCACTTTTGCAGCCATGAAAGAGATCAGCGGGGCTATTATTGCCATTACCCTGGTGATGTCTGCAGTGTTTGTGCCAGTTGCTTTCCTGGAAGGGCCTGTAGGGGTTTTCTACCGGCAGTTCTCGCTTACGCTGGCAGTGGCCATCGTTATTTCCGGGGTAAATGCCGTAACCCTCACGCCTGCCTTATGTGCCATTTTGCTGCGCAATACACATGGCAAAGAAAAGAAAAAAGGGGTACTGCAGCGCTTCTATAACAAGTTTAACAAGGGCTACAACGGACTTGCCAACCGGTATGAGCATTTAATCGGCTACATAGCTGGCCGTAAATTTATCACCATTGGGCTGTTGCTCCTGTTTTTTGTGGCTACCTGGGGCATTCATTCTGTGCTGCCAAGCGGTTTTATCCCTAACGAAGACCAGGGCGTAATTTACATAGATGTAACCGCACCGGCCGGGGCTACTGTTGAGCGGACCGAGCTGGTGCTGGATGAGGTGCAGCAGGTTGCCCAGGAATTAGACCTGGTAGAAGCCGTCTCTACCCTGGCTGGCTACAGCATGGTGAATGGTGTATCAGGAGCCTCTTACGGCATGGGCATGATTAGTTTAAAACCCTGGCATGAGCGCGATAAATCTGTTAATGATGTGATCGCTATGCTAAGAAAGAGAACCAGCGGCATTACGGATGCCCGCATTGAGTTTTCTTCGCCCCCTACGGTGCCTGGTTTTGGTAATGCCAGCGGCTTTGAGCTAAGGGTGCTGGATCGTACAGGCCGTGGTGATTTGCAGAAAATTGGTGAGGTAACCCAGGACTTTATCACAGCCCTGGAGGCAGCACCAGAGATCAGCAGTGGGTATACCAACTACGATGCCAACTTCCCGCAGTACATGATCCATGTAGATCAGGATATGGCTGCAAAAAAAGGAGTTACTATCGAGAAAGCCATGAGTACCCTGCAGACCCTGATGGGCGGCCAGCTTACATCTGATTTCATACGTTTTGGCCAGATGTATGATGTAATGGTGCAGGCACACCCGGATTACCGGGCCAAGCCGGAGGATGTGCTGAGCCTGCATGTAAAAAATGATAAGGGAGAAATGGTACCTTTTTCCACCTTTATCCGCCTGGAGCGGGTGTATGGGCCGGAGCAGCTTACCCGCTATAATATGTATACCGCGGCAAGGGTTGGGGGTACCGTAACACCGGGCTACAGTACCGGCGATGCCATCAAAGCAGTGCAGCGGGTAGCCAGCCAGTCCTTACCCCGCGGATTTGGGTTTGACTGGGCCGGCATGACCCGGGAAGAAGTAAAATCAGGCGACCAGGCAATCTGGATATTTTTAATCTGTCTGCTGTTTGTGTATATGTTGCTGGCGGCCCAGTATGAGAGCTTCCTGCTGCCGCTGCCTGTGCTGTTGTCGCTGCCAACTGGTATTTTCGGTGCTTTCCTGGCCCTGAAGCTCTTTGGCCTGCAGAATAACATCTACGCGCAGGTTGCCCTCATTATGCTGATCGGTATCCTGGGCAAAAACGCAATCCTGATCGTGGAATTCGCTATTCAGCGCCGGCAGCAGGGCCTTTCAGTCATAAAAGCGGCTATAGAAGGATCGGTATCCAGGCTCAGGCCCATCCTGATGACCTCCTTTGCCTTTATTGCCGGCCTGATACCCCTTTGTATTGCTACGGGTGCAGGGGCTATGGGCAACCGTTCTATTGGTACCGCTGCCGCAGGCGGCATGCTGATCGGCACCATCTTCGGTGTTATCCTGATTCCCGGCCTGTATGTGATCTTTGCGCATCTGGCAGAGCGGGGAAGGAAAAAAGAGAAACCTGCAGAATCTATCAAAGCCTCGGAAATCACCCTGTCAAGTAATTAAGTTCTTAGCTGTATGTTGATCAAAAGACTGTTATATATTTCTTTTTTCATCCTGTTTGTCCCTGCTTTCATCAGCAGTTGTAAAGTAGCCGAGCCACCCAACCTGCCCCGGATGCAGGAAATGCCCCAGACTTTTACCGGCAGTGCCGATACCAGCAGTGTGGGCGATATACCCTGGAACAGCTTTTTCCAGGACCCGCACCTGGTTGATCTTATCGAAACATCGCTCGCAAATAACCTTGATCTGCTCATTGCGGTACAGCGGGTAGAGATGGCCCAGGCCGAGTTTCAGCTCCGGAGAGGAGCGCTGCTGCCCTCGGTGCAGGGGCGGGTTACGGCCAATATAGGAAACCTCAACAACCGGATGGTTGGCAATACCGTGCCCGACCGAACCATCCAGAACCTGAACCAGAATTATTTTGTGGGTTTCCAGAGTGCCTGGGAGGCAGATGTATGGGGTCGCCTCAGAAACATGCGCAAGGCTGCCTACCTGCGTTACCTGGCCAGCCACAAGGGCCGGCAACTGGTAAGAACCTCCCTCATTGCAGAGGTGTCGCGTCTTTACTATGAGCTGCTCACGCTCGATAATGAGCTTCAGATCGTACAGAAGAATATTGAGCTGCAGGAAACAGCTGTGGAGGTAATTAAAATACAGAAAATGGCTGGCCGGGCAACAGAACTGGCCGTACAGCAATTTACCGCACAATGGCTGGGTACCAGGGCGCTGGAGTCTGAGATCAGGCAAAACATTACGGAAACAGAAAATAACCTGAACCTGTTACTGGGGCGATATACCGGGCAGCTGCCGCGAGGAGCCTCTATTCTGGAACAGCCAATGCCGGAGGATATCAGGGCGGGCGTACCTTCCGGCATGCTGCTGCGCCGCCCAGACATCCGGGAGGCCGAGTTGGAGCTTACCGCTGCAAAAGCCGATATTGAGGCTGCCAGGGCTGCATTCCTGCCTTCATTTATTATTTCACCTTATGCAGGACTCAATGCTGGCAGTGCAGGCTTGCTTTTTCAAACCCCGGAATCTATTGCCATAGGAGCATTAGCGAGCATGGTTGCCCCTATTTTTAACAGGAGGCAGATAAGAGCTGACTATAGCCGCACCGTAGCTCAGGGAATGGAATCGGTTTACAACTACCAGCAAACTATACTGGAGGGTTACCAGGAGGTGTTAACTGACCTGGCACGGATCCGCAATTACAGGGATATGTACGAGCTGAAAGAGCAGGAGGTAGCGGTGCTGCAAAGTGCAGTATCTACTGCTAATGATTTATATACCACCGGCTATGCATCTTACCTGGAAGTGATTACAGCGCAGCGCCGTGTGCTGGAAGCCGAACTGGAACTGGCCAATACCAGGAAAGAGATCTTTCTATCGGTTATTGAGCTATACCGGGCATTGGGCGGCGGCTGGAAAGAAGATAATCTCTGACAATTAATCCCATAGTCAGGAGTGCGGCGGCATGCTGATGAACCACGAATTAAGCGGCCGGGATTCTATGCCAATATTAGATTTCTTTGTCGGGCCTTCAGCAGGCGCGGCAAAGAAAATGCTGTTTACCATTCTTTTTTTTGGCATTTATCCATATCTTATCTACACCACAATAATGTTTGTTGATTTTAGGAGCTGGTCTGTCGTTATCATATAAACGAATATTCCCCGGCTGCCTTAGCAAAAAACGTTCATTGCTAAACTTTATACTAATTTTTTAAAATCGATCTCATTAATAGTGGACTGATGTTCACCAGCCAAAACCTCTCATCAGATGCACCATGAAGAGCCCTTTCACTCACCCAGTAAATCAAATATCTTTCTCGGCGGAGGAGAGATGGGAGCCCTGATGCGGGCCTATAACTGGAATGATCACCCTTTGGGTAATCCGGAAGGCTGGCCCGAAAGTCTGAAAACAAACATCCGTTTATTGCTTAACTCGGGCTTTCCCATGTTTATCTGGTGGTCTGATGCCTTTTATATGTTTCATAACGATGCCTACCTCCCGGCCCTGGGAAAAAAACACCCCCATGCCTTAGGAGCCAGCGCACGTGAAATGTGGGCAGAGATCTGGGAACAGTTAGGAATGTTGGCCGAAGGGATTTTACAAAATGCAGAACCCTTTTATGCAGACAGCCTTCCGGTTTATTTAGACAGGCATGGTTTTATAGAAGAAACATACTGGACCTTCTCCTACAGTCCGGCTTTTAACGATGCCGGCGAGGTACAGGGTGTTTTTTGTGCCTGCTTTGAGGTAACAAGCACCGTACTGGCACAAAGGCGGCAAAGAACCTTAAAGGATATTTCTGAGGCCATGAACCAGGTGCTGACCCTGGAGCAGGCCTGCCAGCTAACCTGTGAGTTTCTTCATGAAGATAACAGCGATATTCCTTTTAGTCTTATTTACCTGCTGGAAGCTTCCGGTACAAAAGCCCGCTTGTACGGAAAATCAGGAGGCTTAACTGAAGAGGCTGCTCCGCTTACCATCGACCTGGATGCGGCAGACACGTCCTGGCCCCTGGCTGATGTAAAGCAAAAGAAACGCTCGGTGGTGGTAGACAAGCTGCCCGCGGGTATTGCATCAGGAGGAGAAGAAGAAGCTGATCATGCGCTGACCGAACAGGCGGTGATCCATCCTGTTTTCAAGCCGGCACAAGACCATCCTATTGGCTTCTTTATCTCCGGAATTGCACCAAAATTAAAGTACGACGCTAATTACCAGGGTTTTCATGCCTTGTTAACAGGGCAAATTGCTACCTCTATTACCAGTGTGCAGGCACGTGAAGAAATAGTGCGGCAGCAGCAATATCTGGCTAGTCTTTTCCAGCAGGCGCCTGTGGCGATTGCTATTCTGCGTGGGCCAACTTTTATTGTAGATCTGGCGAATCCTGGTATTTGCGAGCTTTGGGGACGCCGCCCCAAAGAGGTGCTGGGCAAAGCAATTCTGGAGGCACTGCCCGAAATAGAAGGCCAGGGAATCAGGGAGCTCCTGGAGGGAGTTTACCAAACCGGAGAACCCTTTGTGGCCAATCAGCTGCCGGTTAAGCTGCTGCGGAGCGGACAGCTGGAAACTAATTATTTTAACCTGTTGTACCAGCCCATGCGCGATGCACAGGATAATATCCTGGGTGTTATCGTTGTGGCCATCAGCATTAGCGAGCAGGTGGAGGCTCTGCATGAGATCGAAGAAATGAACAGGCAGCTCCTGGCAACAAACGCCGACCTGGATAACTTTGTATACTCGGCCTCGCACGATTTAAAGGCTCCTATTTCCAATATAGAAGGCCTGATGAATGCCCTGCTGGTGCACCTGCCTGCCGAATCGCTGGAATCAGCAACCACTAAACAGCTTATTAGCTATATAAAAGCTTCTATTGAAAGATTTAAAAGAACGGTAACAGACCTGACCAAGGTTGCCAGGATACAGCGTGAGTCTGGCGAGGATGTGCAGTATGTGAATCTTGCCCAAGTGGTGACAGAGGTGCAGCTGGACTTTGAATCTGTTATTGCTGAATCTGATGCAGTGCTGCAAACGGATTTTTCTAAAGACTCATACGTACGCTTTTCTGCCAAGAATGTGCGCAGTATTGTTTATAACCTGCTTAGCAATGCCATTAAATACCGCGCAGCCAGGCGCACCCCTGTTATCAGGATTACAACCGAAAGCACGCCGGAGTACACCATACTTTCTGTAAGCGACAATGGCCTGGGAATAGACCTGGCCTATGAGCAAAAAATGTTTTCGATGTTCAAGCGACTGCACGACCATGTAGAAGGCTCCGGGGTGGGCTTGTATATTGTAAAAAGAGTAGTAGAGAATGCCGGTGGTAAAATAACAGTAGAAAGCGAGGTTGGCGTTGGTTCTACCTTCCGGGTTTTCTTTAAACGTTATGGTTAAAAAGTTCAGGCACTCTTATAGCACTACATAACTTATAGCCTGATCGTAAATGCCTGCTAAAGCCAATAGATGGGCTCTGGCGCTTGCAGCTGGTGTTCTTACAGATTTTTCTTTTCCTGCTTCGGAGCCGTGGTATTTGCCCGCCTGCTTTTCAGAAAATAAGCCAGAACCGAACCCACCACCAGGGCGGCAGTAACCAGCAGCCAACGGTACAGGTAAGAGTCCTGGTCAAGGGAGGTATGTTCCTGCCGGTTATCGGAAAGTTGTAAGATGATCGGGAAATAGCAGAGCAGCAGCAGAAAGCTGATCACCACCGGCACCCGTACGTGGTTAATCCAGCGGCGGGATGTTTTTCCCTGTTGCTCCCGCTTCAGCTGATAGTTGGTGAGTACATGATTGGCTTTGCGGTATATCGGGAAGAGCACAAAGTCGTGCAGCGCAATACCTGCCGGAAAGGCCAGTGCAATCCATAGGGAAACATTGCTGAACAGTTTAATGCCTGCATAGGTAGCCAGCGAATAGCAGAAGATCACGCCCAGCAGATGTAAAGGGCCACGGCCGTAAAGAGGTATTTTTTTCATATCAGGCCTCCTCCATAAAAGTCATGCGGTAAATCCACTTAGTGTTGCGGTTACCAGGAGTAGCCGGAACAATGGCCCTGGCCGGGTAGCCATGATCCATGGAAAGATCGGCACCATTTACGCGAAGTGCCAGCAAAGAAAGCGGATCCTGGATCTGGTTATGCCGCATAAAAGACATGCGGGCCACCGCATCTGTGGATTCAAGCGACTCAAAAAGAACCTTCCCCGCATTGGGCATGCCCGCCAGTACTGCAAGGTCCCGCAGGCGCACGCCTTCCCAGCTCTGGTTGCCTGTAGACCAGCCTTCCAGGCAGGAAATGGGCAGAGAAGATGTATGCAGGGGCATAGCCAGCAGATCTTCCCGGCTGAGGCTGTGTGTGGTTGCCCCAACCAGCTCCAGCCGCCAATCCGGGCCTACCTGTTCTGGCTGTATTTTAGCTTTTTTAGCCGTTTTGTTCACCCGGAAATCATTCGGACCGTCGCCCGCTGGGCTCTGGGCCCGTGGAGAAAGAATTGCCAGCCAGCTCCAGTCTCTCCCCAGGGTCTGGCCTACAGCCAGGGCCATAATCGTCAGGGCACTGCCACCTGCTATGGCAATGGCTCCTCTGCGGGAAATGGTTGGTGGCGCAGGGTCTGTACTCACAAGCCTGCCTTCCTCCTCTGGTTCCGGCTCAGTTTCATCTGTAGATTTGCTCATTTCCTCGTCAAGATCCCGCCCCTTCAGTCCCTTGATCATTTCCGGAAATTTGACCAGCACATGCAGTACCAGACCAGCTATAAAAATCCAGTTGCCATAGAAATGCAGCCGGTTAAAGGTTACATTGTTGAGGATGATAAAGTTTTGTATATAGAACAAACCTGTAAAAATCTGAAAAAAGATTCCCCCTATCACAAACAACAGGCTTATCCGCTCCAGGGCGTGCCCCAGAGAATCGGCCAGGGGCCATTTATACAGGCTTGGCATGATAGCCCAAAGTTTGGCAAGTACCAATGGAAGCAGGGTAATACCTAAGACTACATGGGTGCCTTCCGTAAGCCGGTAGAGCCAGATAGGCCGGGTGGGCCATTCGGTACCCTGCAGAAATCCCAGCAGGCCCATTTCGGGTGTCCTGTTGTTGGTTCCCCCAAGATCCGGGTTCCAGGCAACATGGTCTATCAGTCCGGTGATAAACACTATCGGGATCACTATCAGGAGCAGGAGACTCATAAAAGAGGCCATCCAGGGACCGCGTAAAGGGCTGCGCCAGTAATCGCGTCGGAAAGGGCCTTTTTGAGGTATTTTTTTTATCTCCTGCTTTATACCACCTGCATCGGAATCCGTATTTTCTTTCATGGCAAATTATATTTACAGGCACATCTGCCGGCTCAGGCGTTGAAAGGCAGATAGAAAAATAGAAGCGAGTGCTTCTTTACAGGGTAAAACGCTCTTAACCCTAACAACCGGGCAGTTTTGTGCTTGTTTGAAAAATTAATAAAAAATAGAATAATTACGATAAGCTGCAGCAGTGCCAGCAGCAGGCAGAGGCATTCTGCTTTCTGAAAAATAAAATGCCCCGGCAGGTAAAGTTACTTTACACCAGCACTGCCTGATCTACTTCTTTTTCAGAAGGGTTCTCTTTGAAATATATTTTAAAAGTGGTGCCCTGACCTTCTTTGCTTTCTACTTTTATGCGCCCTTCGTTGTTTTCAATAATCCGCTTTACCATGTAAAGCCCAATGCCGGTACCATCTACATGAGTATGGAAACGGTTAAACATGGTAAACAGCTTTTTCTGCTGCTGCACATTCATGCCCAGGCCGTTATCGGAAAAGGTGAGTATTACATGTCCGTCTTTTCGCTGGGTGCTGATGCGTATGCGCGGAGCCTGCTCGTGAGATTTGTACTTCAGTGAATTGCTAAGCAGGTTGTAAATGATGCTCTGCAGGTTTACACGGTTATACTTTATCCGCTCAACCTTAAAGTCAGTGATGATAATGGCTGCTGTATCCTGAATCTGATTCCTGATATCGCCTTCCACATCGGCCAGCACATCCATAAAGGTTACATCCTCTACCTGCCGCTCAAGATCTTTCTGCACCTTGGTAATTTCGAGCAGGCCGTGGATGGTGCGCTTCAGCTTTTCAATAGATGCTTCTACCAGCTGTATAAGCTTTTGCTCCTGCTGCGGCATATGCTCGCTGAATTTTGGTTTGAGCAGCATCAGCAGGCCTTCCAGGTTTGCTACCGGGGCACGCAGGTCGTGCGAGGCCGTATACACGAAGTTGTCCAGGTCGGCATTGATCTTCCGCAGGTTTTTATTGCTTTGCTCCAGTTCTTCCTGTGCTTTTTTAAGGCTGGAGAGGTCTACCATGGAGCCTAGCATACGATAAGGTATGCCATACTCATTCTTTAGGATATAACCCCGGTTGTATACCCAGGTGTAGCTGCCATCTGCTTTTAAAAACCGGTGTTCGGCAGCCCACTGCTTTTCGCCTTTGTTGATTGCTTCATTAAGCTCCTCAATAATGGTGTTGCGCTCATCTGGCTGCAGGCGGTTAAACCAGGATTCTACGCCCGGTTCGATGTCTTGTTCTTTAAAACCAAAGATTTCCTGAAAACCTTCGTTCCACCAGAATTCGCTGGTTACCAGGTCCCAGTCCCAAACGGCATCGTTGGTGGCCCGCGAAAGCAGCCTGAAGCGTTCTTCGCTTTCCGAGAGCTCCTTGGTACGGTCTTCCACACGTTTTTCCAGCTCCAGGTTAAGCTTACGTAGCTTTTCCTCGGCATCTTTTACCTCGTCGTAGGTAGCTAAAAGCTCTTCTTCGGCGGCTTTCTTTTCGGTGATGTCTACCAGCGTTAAAGCAATACCGTTGGTATCGAGCGGAACGGCAATAATTTCCAGCCATACTTCGATGCCATCATGGAGGTAGTAGTGCTCCAGGTGCAGTGGCTTTTTAGCCAGCGAAACAGCCAGCAGCTTTTTATACAGCCCTTCTTTTTTAAAGCCGGGCAGCTCCTGCAGCAGGCGTTTGCCCTCCAGCTCCTGTCCTTCTTTTCCCAATATAGCTTTGGCAGCCCTGTTAATGAGGGTCCATTCCAGGTCTAAAGGCTGGCCTTGCTCGTCTGCAACTACGGTAAAGGCCATAATACCGCTCATGGAGCTGTTGAGTACCCCTTCCAGCAGGTTGTTAAGGCCTTTCACTACCGATATATCCACGAAAGATACTACCGCACCGTCAACACTTTTATCCTGCCGCAGATAAGGTAGTATTTTCATTAGATAGACCTTTCCGTTACGGGTTTCAATCTCTTTCTGAATCACCGTAGAGGTACTGATCGCCTGTTCGATATCTTCTACCAGGTTTTCGTGCCGTATGTTGTAGGAAAGGTGGTTGATGGGCCGCCCGAGGTCGGATTCAATGAGGTTGATCTGCTGTTTGATGCTGGGCGTAAACTTGCGGATGATCAGGTTTTTGTCCACAAAGATCTGCCCGATATCCGTACTGCGGAAGTAATTGTTCAGGTCGTCGTTGAGCTCTTCCAGCTCCCGTATTTTTTGCTGGTGCTCGGCATTTACCGTATGCAGCTCTTCGTTTACCGATTGCAGCTCTTCGTTGGTGCTTTGTAATTCCTCGTTGCTGGAGATCAGCTCTTCGTTGCTCGACTGCATCTCCTCATTGGCGGTTTCCAGCTCCTCTACCATGGCCTGCAGGTCGTACCTGGTTTCCTTGAGCTCATTTTCGAGCTCTATCAGGCGCTCAATACTTACCTGCTGCTCAAAGAGGGCACGCTCGCCCGGTGTTATTTTTTCGCTGCTGTCTTCTTTGAACAGCACTGTAATAAACTTGCGGCTGTACTGGTCGGCAGTAAGAGAGGGCTTTACGACCAGCGATACGTGGTGTACAATACCCTTTTTAAGCATTTCGATGCGCTTGGAAACTACCTTTTCGTTATCACGGGTAGCTTTGCGCAGGGCCAGGTTGAGCGCCAGTGAAACTTCGCGCGGAACCATTTTCAGCAGGTTGTTCTGGAGCATCTTATCAGGCATCTCCAGAAAGCGCTTATAGTCGCCTATGGCCTGCAGCAGTTCATATTCTTCGTTGATAAAAACAGCGGCATAGCCCAGCTCATCGGTTACCAGCTCATGGAAGGTTTCCTGCATTTCCTGCTCTGAAGAGCGGCGCTTGGGCTGTACATCTGCTATGCGCTGGCTCGGCTTCTTTTCTCTCTCCAGCGCGTTGCCTTCAAAAATAAAATTTCTGCTTTTGGAAATTACCTTAAAGATGTTCCATTTCTTGTTAAGCACCTTCAGGGAAGGCAGCAATTCTTCGCTGCTTTCGCTGGGTCCCAAAAACAGGTAGCCTCCAACTTTAAGCGAAAAATGGAAAGTTGCCAGCACCTTGCGCTGCAGGGCAGGCTTCATATAAATGAGCATGTTGCGGCAGCTCACCAGGTCCATCTTGCTGAATGGCGGATCTTTGATCACATTGTGCTGAGCAAAAATAACCATGCGCCGGATTTTCTGGCTCACACAGTATTTTCTGCCCTCTCTGGTAAAGAACTTCTCCAGCCGCTCCTCAGAAACATCTTTTTGGATGGTTTCCGGATAGACCCCCTTGGCGGCAAATTCCAGCGCCTTGCTGTCTATATCGGTGGCAAATATTTTTACATCCAGATCCTTTTTTAGCTTTGTCAGGCACTCGCAAACAAGCATCGCCAGGGTATAGGCTTCTTCTCCGGTACTACAGGCAGTCACCCATATTTTTACCGGGGAGTCCATATTCTTTTTGGAAACGATCTCAGGCAACACCTTTTCTTCCAGAAAGCTGAAAGCCTCCGGATCGCGGAAGAAACGCGTAACGCCAATCAGGAATTCCTTGCCCAGGTAATTTACCTCATCGGGGTTATTACGCAGGTAGTGGATGTATTCCTTGGGATTATCCATGTCTACCTGGGCTATTCTGCGGAGTATGCGGCGGTGCAGGGTTTGCTCTTTGTAAGCCGAAAAGTCGTGTGAGGTTTGCTCCCGCACCAGGTTTATGATCTCCACCAGATGGTCAACATCGGCCTCCTGCAGGATAAGCTTGCCTGCATCTTTGTGGCTGGCATGCTCCGGATAGCGGAAGATCTCTTCGGCCATCAGTTCCGGAGGCAAAATCAGGTCGGTGCAGCCGGAGGCAATAGCGCTGTTGGGCATGCCATCGAATTTGGCAGTGGCAGGATCCTGTACAATCACCATGCCGCCCCATTCTTTGATGTACTCAATACCCCTGGTGCCATCAGAACCGGTGCCAGAGAGAATGATGGCTATGGCATGGTCTTTTTTATCCTTTGCCAGCGATTCCAAAAAGATATCGATGGTTTGATTTGCACCGGAGGAGGTAGCGGATTTTTCGGTAAGGTACAGCTTGCCGTGCTTTACCGTCATGTTCTTTTTGCTGGGGATCAGGTACACATGGTTGGGTACCAGACGGGTGCCTTCTTCGGCACGTACAATTTTCATTTGTGTGTGTTTGGACAGCAGCTCGTCCATCATGCTTTTATGATTGGGCGAGAGGTGCTGAACCACTACAAATGAAAAATTGCCGCCATGGGGAATATTATCAAACAGTTCATTAATGGCTTCCAGGCCTCCGGCGGAGGCTCCGATACCCACTACGTAATGACTATCTTTTTTCCCGTTTGGGGAATTTTCTTTGGCAGAGGGTTGAAGCTTGTTTTCTGAAGCAGCAGAGCGCATATAGTTTGTAACGCTAGGGGAGTACCTTCTGGAACTAATTTACTAATGGAAACGAAAATAATTAAAGCATTTCTTCTTCTTTCAGCAATTTTTCCAACATCGCAGTTCTTACATGCTGAGCTACTTCTATTACTTCCGGGCGCCAGGGGGCAGAGGTGAATTCTACCTGTTCCCGCCACAAATTAAACGAATTTCTGGGATGATATCGTTTGCTTTTGGCTTCAAATTTGATCGCCTCGTTAGGATTGCCGCCCCAGTTTACCGATTTGATCACCTCTGCCCTGAATCCTAAAAGGTAGTTTCTGCTGCCTGTTATTTGTATGGCAATAAGTCCGCTGGCTACATCCCGGTACACCTGAGCTTCTTCAAATAAGGCAGGAAGCGAGTCGGTGGTGAAGATCTTATTCTTGCTGTAGCGCACCAGCCATTTAATCAGGTTCCTGACCATGCGCTCGTCGGGTACCTCGCCTGCCGTGAGGTATGCATTATTAAAGGTAAGTACCAGGCCCTGCACGTCTAACAGATCAAGCAGGTAGGAAGGGTTATCCAGCAATCCTTCCGACAGGCTTTTGCTGGTGTACACCTGCTCCATGAGCTTTAGCTCAATTTCGTGTAAGGTGGAGCGATAGCGGAAGCTGGTTTCTTTTTCGCGTGCGCTTACCTGCGAGGCAATAATTTCTGAAATGATCTCGAAAGAAGTTCTTAGCTCAAAGCTAACAGGCATAGCGCTGCGGTGATGGCAGGAAATCAGCCCCCACAATTTGTTGTTCACAATAATGGGGGTCGACATGGATGCCGTAACGCCCATGTTCATCAGGTATTCAATGTGCACCAGCGGTACAGCCCTTAAAATAGCATCAGAGATATCAGTCAGGCTGCTGGTGAGGGGGTTGATCACCGGGTATAGTTTTGCTGCGGGGGCATTTACATCCGGAATTATACGGAAAGAAGTTTTTGTGTATAATTCCCTGGCTTGTTTGGGTACATCGGAAGCCGGAAAATGCAGGCCTAAATACGATTCCTCCATGTGCTCTTCCTGAGCTTCTGCTACAACAGCACCATTCCAGGCCTCATCGAACTGGTAAACCATTACCCGATCAAAACCCGACAGCTTTTTGAGCTCATTAGCGGCTACATTACTTACTGCTGTTACACTTTCGGCTTCTTTAAGCGAAGAAATAATATAGCTGATGGCCTGATAGGTAGCCACAAAAGAAAGGCCGGAGGTTTGTTGCGCTACTTCTAATTCCAGGAGCAGGTACAGATCACGGGTGTGGAGGGTGGCCGATAAGGCTTTTATGCCAGCCGGGCTTTGCCAGTTTAGCGTAAAGGGTACATAATTGCCGTTTTCTCTGCGGTTCAGCTGTTCCTGGAGCGCCTGTAGCTGCTCCTGGTTAATAAAGCTTTGCAAAGGTTGCTGTACCAGTGCTGCGGCTGTACTGCCCAAAAGCTGTTCAGCATTTTCGCTGGCCTGTACAACGGTAAAAGAATCGCGCTGCAACACCAGCAGCACTCCGTGTGCTTGTATCAGATTGATAAAATTAAGCGGAATGCTGCCGCAAAATTCAGAATCATAATCTTTTCTGCCTGAAAAATAGGGGGTATTGTTAGTCAAAATATAGGTTCCTTCTCAATAAAGGGCTCATTATAGGTATTTTTTCCTGGCTTTTCAAAAAAACTTAAACTCACTACCAGATATAAAGTTTCAGGGATTAATGCCTGTACCAAAAGCGGTTGCGCTTTGTTTATGTTTAGTTTAACAGGGGCGGCTGCCAGAAGGTTGTACCAGGCTCATTGTTATTAACTTATGAGCCCCCGGGTGCCTCTGGTTACTTTTGGATTGATAGCATTGGGTATTGATGATCAGGTAATTACCGGCCCTGCGGGCAGAAAGCAGGGCTGCAATTTTGTTGCCAGGCAGTGTGAGGACTGATTCACAGGATACAGAAGATGACTGGCTGTTAAATATGTATTTAGCGCCGGCTTTACTGGATAAGTTTAACACTTTTGCCGATATTAGTTATAAGGCTTTAACAATATAGCAGAACCGGGATGGCAGGGCTATGTTTCTATGAATCCTCTTGCGGGCTTTGGGCTTGTGCACTTAATTTTTTAAACTACAGCTTTTAATATCTATGCAGCAACACCAGAATGAACAGCTTCAGCTGGCTCACGATTTTGTAGCACATACCAACAGGCACATTTTTCTGACGGGCAAGGCAGGTACCGGCAAAACTACTTTTTTGCACAACCTGAAACAGCAGTTGCTGAAGCGCATGGTGGTAGTGGCCCCTACAGGCGTGGCCGCCATGAATGCGGGCGGTGTTACCATACATTCCTTTTTTCAGATACCCTTTGGGCCTTACCTTCCGGGAGCAGCCCCCATAGCGGGGGGAGAACGGCAAATCAAGAAGTTCAGCCGCGAAAAGATAAATATTATCCGCAGCCTGGATCTGCTGGTGATCGACGAAATAAGTATGGTGCGGGCCGATGTGCTCGATGCCATCGATGAGGTGCTGCGCCGCTACAAAGACCGCAACCAGCCTTTTGGCGGGGTGCAGCTGCTCATGATCGGCGATCTGCAGCAGCTTGCACCCATTGCCAGGGAAGAGGAGTGGAAGCTGCTCCGGGAGCATTACAGCACTGTATTCTTTTTTGGCAGCCAGGCCCTGCAGCAAACAGAATATGTAAGCATTATGCTGCAGCACATTTACCGCCAGCGCGATGCTACCTTTATCAACATCCTGAACGGCATCCGCGAAAACAGACTGAAGGGAGAATTGCTGCAGCAGCTTAACAGCCGCTGCCTGGAGGGCTTTAGCCCCAGTGCCGACGAAGGCTATATTACCCTTACCACCCACAACAGCCAGGCGCAGCAAATCAACGAACGGGAGCTGCAGAAGATCAGGAGCAAAGAATTCAGCTTCAGGGCAAACGTAGAAAAGGACTTTCCTGAATATCTCTATCCTACCGAGGAGCACCTGGTTATTAAAAAAGGAGCACAGGTGATGTTCGTTAAAAATGACCAGGGCCGGGAGAAGCGCTACTACAATGGCAAGATTGGTACGGTAAAGGATATTTATGAAGAAACGATCGTTGTGCAGTGCCCCGGAGAGGAAGATCCGATCTATGTGGAAAGAGTGGAATGGCACAACTACAAATACGCCCTCGATGAGCAGACCAAAGAAATACAGGAAAGCGTAGCAGGCATATTCAGGCAATACCCGCTTAAGCTGGCCTGGGCCATCACCATTCATAAAAGCCAGGGCCTTACTTTCGATAAAGCCATTATCGATGCCAACGCCGCCTTTACCCACGGGCAGGTGTATGTAGCTTTAAGCCGCTGCCGCTCGCTGGAAGGGCTCGTGCTCACACAGCCACTTGCTCCCGGCAGCATCATCAGCGATGCTACCATTCAGGGATTTAACGGTAATGTGGAGAAAAACCAGCCCGGCCATGAAGCCCTGCAGACGGCCCGGCAGGCCTATCAGCAGCGCCTGCTGCTCGACCTGTTCGATTTTAGTGTGCTTGGCAGGCGCATTGGCTATTTCTATAAGCTCCTGCGTGAGCATGCAGGCAGCCTGGCAGGTAATCCTGCAGAAGTGATAGGCACCATGGAGCTAAACTTTCGGACTACTATTGCGGATGTAAGCCATAAGTTTGCCGGCCAGCTGGTGAAGCTGGGGTTATACCAGGAAATTGTGGAGGAAAACAGAGACCTGCAGGCGCGGGTAAAGCAGGCAGCCACTTATTTTTCCGAAAAGCTTGGGGAGCTGCTGCTGCAGCCCTTAAAAGCGATTACTATCGAAACCGACAACAAAGAAGTTAGAAAAACCCTGAAGCAGGTTTACGAAAATCTTTACCAGGATGCCTTCATCAAAGAGGCCTGCCTGCAGGTATGTAAAGAAGGCTTTAAGGTAAATGCCTACCTGGAAACACGCGCCAAGGCTGCGCTGGAAGAGGTAAACTTAAAGCCACAGAAGAAAGAGAAAGAAACCGGGCATTATACGCCCTCCGATCATCCCGAACTTTATACGCGGCTCAAGCAATACCGCGATGAGAAGGCAATTGAGCATGATCTGCCCCACTACATGATCCTGCCGCTCAAAACTATGGAAGAGTTGGCCTCCCGCCAGCCGCGCAACATGGCAAGCCTGAAAAAGATAAAGGGCCTGGGTAAGAAAAAGCTGGAGCAGATGGGCGAGGATCTGCTGGAGATCATCAACAACTTTGCCCCGGGAGATGCTCCTGCACCTGGAGAATCTGCTGCTTTTCCAGAAGGAGAAACGGCTGCCCAGGAAGAGGAAAAAAGAGAATCAAAACCTAAAAAGGAAAAAAAAGACACCAAACAGCAGAGCTTTGAGCTTTTCCAGGAGGGTAAATCCATTCAGGAAGTTGCCGAATTCCGCGGCCTGGCCACCGGAACCGTAGAAACCCACCTGCTTAATTATGTGAGCACCGGCGAAATAGACATCAGGCGCCTGATATCACGGCACACGCTGGAAACGATCCTGGGGTATTATGGGGAGAAGGGAAGCCTTAGGCTGGGCGAAGCCAAGGAAGCTCTAGGTGATACCGTTTCTTATTTCGAGCTGCGCGCAGTAATGAGGCACCTGGAGTACGAGGAGGGAATGTAAGTCTTTGCCTGGCTTACCACGGGCATGTACAGCAGCTTGTTTTGTGAGGAACAGTTGTATTAATATTAAGCAGTACTTCCCCGGGTTTTCTGAATGTACCTGTATTTGGTAATCAGAGAGTAAGGAGAATAAAATAACAGCTTAGGGTAACTAAACCCTAAGCTGTTATTACTGCCTTGCACAAATCTTTAAAAAGACTAAAATCTATTTGAAAGATTCTTTTAGTCTTGAGGCCGCTAAGTCTTGTGCATGCCTGGCCTGTTCCAGAACAGCTGCCATGCCAAAGAACTCATGGGTTACACCTGCATATACTTTTCTTGTAACATCCACACCCGCCATCTTTAATACCTCAGCCAGGATTTCACCTTCAGCTTCTAGCGGATCAATTTCAGCATTGATGATAGTTACTGGTGGTAAACCAGTAAGGTCTGCATCTGTGAGAGTAATAAGTGGGCTCATTCTATTGGTTTCATCAGGCACATATTTATTGAAGAACCACTCCATCAATGGGCGGTTTAGAGGTACAGCATCTGCATATTTATCATACGTAGAGGACTCAGTATCTCCTTCGGCAATTGGATAGACAGAAAGAATATGAACGGGGAGTTCCATACCACGCTCTTTTGCCATAATTGCTACCGCAACTGCAAGGTTGCCCCCTGCACTTTCTCCTGCTGTGGCCACCTTATCGGGATTTCCATTGATCTGACCAGCGTTTTCACGTGCCCAGACATAAGCAGCATAAGCATCTTCGTGCGCTGCAGGGAATGTATGCTCAGGAGCCTGGCGATAAGCCACTGATACTACAATTGCACCTGTTTTTTCAGCCAAAGCTGCAGCAGATGGTTCGTAAGTATCCAGGCCGGCAATTACCCAGCCACCGCCATGATAATAAACAATAACCGGGAAAGGGCCATTACCACTACGCGGCGTATAAGTACGTACCAGAAGACCTTCATCTGTATTGTTTGGAATCACCAGGTGGTTAAAATCGACCTTTGGCTGTGGTGGTGTTATGTTATACTTTTTTAAAAGATCCATCACCGCATCGGTAGGGGTAGGTGCCTTTCTGGCCTGATCGGCAGTAAGGGTATGGAGTGGAGGCGTGCCATAGCTTTGGAGCTGCTCAATAACGGCCAGCATCTGCGGATCTATATCCGGTGCCCATTCCGGAGGCGGACCTTCAGGCATGATAACATTTCCCATACTGGGTTCTTCGTCAAAGATGTCTTTTAATGTTTCGCAGGAGGAAAGGGCAAAAACCGCTGCCATTGCCACTAACCATCCCTTCGCAACTCTCCAGGAGATTGCTCTTCCTTCTCTATTAGTTGTTTCCATAATAATTCAGCAGATAAAAATTTAAGACATAGAAATTTAAAAATTGATATTTTTCGTAATGATTGTCATCAGAATATCTATGTTTAATTCGATTTACCTGCGAATGTTTTCAATAAGAGCAGATTAAAATTAATTTTTTTATGGATTTATCTAAAACTATCAATCAAGACTGATGAACATTGCTGCTGACTTGGTTATTTTGTTTATAGTAATGACTAACATTGATTGGTAGTGTTAGACAAATGGGGGGGCAAACATGTCATATTCGCTTCAGATAATTTTTTGGTCGAAAATTATTTTTTTAATTGATCCTATTTTGCTTAAAGTGGGGGCTTATATAAATTTTCAACCGGCAGGAGCCTATGCTTCCTTAATAATAAAGATTTCGGAGCGTCTTAAATGAACATGTAGGTTAACGGTTCATTTATCGTTATTTCAAATTAAAAAATTTTTAAATATTAGCAAACATTAATTAAAAATGCCATGTTGTTCCTCTACGCTACCGGATAATAGAACATAGTCTGGTATTGAAAAGTGATTTATATTTTAGTCTAATATTTTAAGGATTATCTAGATATAAAAATCAAAATTTTCAGCTAAAAAATATCGCTTCTCTCGTTCATGCATTCACTTGTATGCTGCTGATTTGTAGCAGGTGCATATTTGCTATGCATTTTTTGATTAGAAATGACAGTATACCTGCATTTTTAGCGCAATACATGATTAAAGTTTACACAGTCAGAGCTGAATTGTACATAAGTAGGATATTTACTCTCTGATTCTCCCGGAAGGCGCAGTGCCGGAGTGGCCGTTTTGTAAATAGATTGATCCCAGCGGTGCTATATAAATAGGGATGGGTAAGTGATTGTACCTAACAAATCGTATATATGCTATTTAACCTGAGACAGGCAGGTACGGGAATCATCAGAAATGATCAAACAATAGAGTAACAGGATCTTTAATTTTTTTAACCCAATACTAAAAATTATGAATACAAATTTATCTGAAAACAAGACAGGGAATACCCTGCGCAGAAATGCACGATTTAGCCTTAAAGGCTTTTTAGCACTTTTTATTTGTGCCTTTGTTTTTGCCGGCTGCGATCGCCTGGAGGAGGAACTGGATGAGATCGTTAATGAAGTTGAAGAACAGGAAGTGAAAATGTTCGAAGCTTATTTAACGCCTTTGAACAACTCTGGTGTAACAGGAAAAGCTACTATCAAATACAGCCAGAACGGAAATTTTGAGGTGATGATCAATGCGAAAGGCCTCTCGCCAAACCGGGTACACCCACAGCACATACATGGTTTTGCCCCGGATGGTGATAAGAAAAATCAGAAAGCTGTTTGTCCGCCAGCCAGTGCTGCGGGAGACGATGGCATATTATCGCTGCCAGAGGGCCTTCCATTTTATGGTCCGGTGCTGATTCCCCTGGATGATGATCTTGTGCCGCTAAACGCTGGCAGCTTTCCTTTTGTTGGTATTGGTGCCGGAGACCTTTCTTATCATGAAATGGTAGCCACAAAAGAGCTGTTACAGGCTTTTGACAACATGTATGATGGTACCCAAACAGAAAAAGACCTTATGCTGGTAAACAGGGTAATTGTGATACATGGCGCTTTTGTAAAAGATGGTGTGGTAATGCAACGCTACAGCGAAGGTGCAGTATACATGCCGGCACTTCCTGTTGCCTGTGGCGAAATTATGAAGAAGTAGAAAGGCTTCTGTAGATTAGCTGCAAAAAGAAGAGAGCGCTTGCTGCTGCAGGTGCTCTCTTCTTTTTTTGCTACCATGGCCGGTACTATGCCTTTACAATCATTTTTCCGGTGTTATCGCCAGAGAAAAGCCCTAGCAGCGCTTCGGGCAGATTTTCAAATCCTTCCCTGACTGTTTCTGTGTACCTGAGCTTTCCTTCTTTTAACCACTGCGCCAGTTGCTGAATGCCTTCGCCAAAACGGCTCTGATAGTTGCTTACAATAAAGCCCTTCATTAACACGCTTCTGGTGAGCAGCATGGGCTGCAGGCGTGGGCCTACAGGTACTTCGGTTACATTGTACAGGGCAATCTGGCCGCAGAGGGGAATGCGTGCATGGAAATTGATGTTCCTGATAACGGCATCTGAAATTTCTCCTCCTACATTATCAAAATAAATATCTACCTTATCGGGGCAGGCTTTTGCGATGGCTGCATCCATGTTATCGGTTGTTTTGTAGTTAATTGCCTCATCAAAGCCAAACTCCTCCTGAAGCATCTTAAGCTTATGATCATCGCCGGCAATGCCTACTACCCGGCAGCCCTGTATTTTTGCTATTTGCCCTACTACAACACCTACTGCTCCGGCAGCTCCGGAAACCACTACCGTTTCACCTTCTTTGGGTTTCCCGATATCCATCAGGCCAAAATAAGCAGTTAGCCCCGGCATGCCCAGTATGCCCAGGTAATAACTGGCAGGTGCTATGGTATCATCGATCTTTGTAAGCCGTTTTGCCGGCACCACAGCCTGTGTAGCCCAGGGCAGGTTACCCAACACTTTATCACCAGCTTTATACTGCGCCGCTTTGCTGGCTACTACTTCGGCTACCACGCCACCTTCAATGGGGGCACCTACCTGGTAGGGCGGAACGTAGGATTTTGCATCATTCATGCGCCCGCGCATATAGGGGTCTACGGAATAATAAAGGCCTTTTACCTGCACTTCACCCTCTTTTAATTCGGGTAAAGTAACTGTCTCAACCTTAAAGTTTGTCTGATCGGGCAGGCCTTTGGGACGGCTGTTCAATAGTATTTGTTTTATTTCCATGTAGTGGTTTAAATTGTTGATTGGTAATTATCGCTTTGTACTTAAAGTTGATTGAAGAAGAAAAGTTGCTGATAGCTTATACCTGTAGTGAAGCTGCTGGTATATATGAGGAGAATGAACCATCAAAAAAATGTGGTTACTCAAAAGAAAGATGGCGAAGCGTACAAAAAGTAATATAGTAGGCTGGCTATCCCCGTACCCTTAGCACCTCCCGTAAATCAGTGGTATAGCAGGGGGAGAGGTGCTCGCGCCGCAGGTGCCATCCCTTACTGTAGCCCAGGGCAGCTACCCGTACCTTTTCCTGGCCGTAGCGGCCGTTGAGCTTATCTACTACCTTCATCAGCTCGGGGTTTTCAGAAGAGGAGGCAAAAAGATCCTGCTGTACCTGCTGGCGGGGCACAATCTGGCTTACGATTACACCGGCTTTTTTGTAGCGGTAGCCCTTTTTGTAGATCATTCCCAGTCCCTTCATGGCGGCTTTTACCAGCACCCGGCTGTCGGCCGAGGCCTGGGGCAGGAGCAGGGTTTGGGCATTGGCATACTGCAGGTCGTTTACCTTAAAGCGGTTGGTGTGCAAAAAAACGGTAATAGCACCGGCACAGCTGCCATCCCTGCGAAGCTTAAAAGCGCAGCGGCTGGCGTGGGTGCTTACAGCTTCCCTGATCAGCTCTACATCTTCAAGCATTTCGGCAAAGGAGCGCGAGGTGCAGATGTTCTGCTTGGCCTGCGCCATCAGCTCCAGCGAAAGGCAGGAGATACCTTTGAGCTCCCGCTGCAGCCGCTGGCCTACTACCGACATATGCCGTTTTACCCAGCTTTCGGGCAGTTCGGTAAACTTCAGGGCAGTGGTGGCTCCTTTTTCCTTTAGGCGCTCGGCATGCTTTCGGCCAATACCCCAAACTTCCTCAATCGGGAAATACTCCAGCACTTCCTCCCGATTTTCCTCGTTTAGCACAAACACGCCCCACTTCTTATAATCACGATGCTTTTTGGCTATCCAGTTAGCAACCTTGGCCAGGGTTTTGGTTGGGCCTATGCCCACCCCTACCGGGATGCCCACGTTTTTACGCACAGTTGCCCGCAGCAGCTGTCCCCAGTCAGTAAGATCCTGCGGCAGTGCCCCGGCGGGTAACCCGCTGGCATCCAGGAAGGCTTCGTCGATGGAGTAAACCTCTACGTTGGGGCTAAACGTGCGCAGGGTTTGCATCACCCGCCCCGACATATCGCCATAGAGGGTATAGTTGGAGCTGAATACTTTGATCTGGTGCTGCTCTACCAGCTCCCGGATCTGAAAGGCAGGGGCACCCATCCAGATCTCGAGATCTTTGGCTTCCTGGCTGCGGGAGATCACGCAGCCGTCGTTGTTGGAGAGCACCACCACAGGCTTTCCGTTCAGGCCGGGGTCAAAAACCCGCTCGCAGCTTACGTAAAAGTTATTGCAGTCTACCAGCGCAATCATGTATGGCGGGCGTTTTTGATGATGTAGGTAACAATACCCCAGATCATCAGCTCGCCTCCTTCCTCCACCTCAATCACGGGAAAAAGCTTGTTGGTAGGCATCAGGAATACCCGGTCTTTTTTCTGGTGAACGCGCTTAACCGTAAACTCCCCGTTCAGAAAGCAGAGGGCAATGGCATCGTGTTTGGTGGGCAGCGAACGGTCTATCACCAGCAGGTCGCCCTCTTCCATGTCGCCGCTCATGCTAATGCCGCTTACGCGGGCCAGAAAGGTGGCGGCAGGGTTTCTAATCAGCTCCCGGTTCAGGTCTATTTTATCTTCCAGGTAATCCTGGGCAGGCGAAGGAAAGCCCGCAGCTACATATCCAACAACAGGAATGCCTAAGGATGCTACCGATTCGGAAGGGTGCAGCCTGACTAATACTCGCTCCATAGCTAACAGGTTTGGTTGAAAATACTAATTAACTTAGCAAGTATACGAACTGTGTTGGCACAAAAATGTTGTAATGCTAATATTTTTATCAACAACTTATGCATACCGTGTGTGGATAAGCCTGGAATTAGGGCTTGGCGGGGCTGCGATAAATAGGTGGCTTAGCTCCGATATCAATACAGGAGCCAGGCGCTGCGGCAGTGGCGCAGCAGGTTGGAAATTGCTGAAAGTGCTCATGTTTTTATTCTTTACCCTACTTGTGCTTATTACTTTAAGTAGGGTGTTGTTATTTTCTTATGAAGCACCCAACCATACAGACACTTAAAATGTCATCTGTTTAAGAGTGTAAAATAACTGATAGAGACTGCTCTCCTGTTGCTGTTTTCCTATAGCAAAGAGTAGCCGGGTTTTCTTCTATGTTTCAGAACCTGAATTAATAATGCAGATGAAAAAATTTCTGATAGTCCTGCTGATGATGATAAGCCTTGCCGCTTACGCACAGGAAGGGAGCAAAAACAGCTTTGGCGTAACAGCAGGAGCAGGCAGTGCAACAGTGCTAAGAGCAAACCTGGACGGAGGTCCCAACCTGGACCTGGAGAGAGGCTTTGATCTGGGTGCGAACTACTACAGGCAAATAGGGGGAAAGCTGAAATTTGAAACCGGCCTTTTCTATCACTACAACAGACTGATCCAAACACCGGCTCCCAATCCTGATGTTCCACGTATCGCTACTCATTACGATGTTCACCTCCTCTACCTGCCTGCTTTCCTGCGGCTCAACCTTTCAAAAAACTTTTTTGTAAATGGGGGCGTAATGGCCGATATCGACATGAGCAACAACATGGGACTCAGTACCAGCAGAGCGTTAAGCAGCCAGAGCGGGCTGGGCATAGGCCTGGGAATTGGTGGAGAGGTAGCTGTGTTTAATACGCTGTACCTGCAGCTGAATCCCTACCTGAACCTGCATGGCGCACTCCTGGTGCAGCGGGAAAGCTACCCTGGTCGTATCCTGGATGCCGGCATCAAACTGGGGATTAGAACCAGGTAAGTCTCCGGCCCGGGCCTGCAAAGTATGTTCTTAGTGCCAGTTTTACTGCTAAGCAGCTGCAGTAGCTTGCAAATTTGCCTGCTGTGGGCCTACCTTCGCTATAAATCAGCAAGGCGTGTATTGGCTGTCTGCAGGTAAAAGTAGCGCGTGTGAACATCTTTAGTTTTGTAAAAATAGATCGTTTTGTACTGGCCATTCTGCTAACGGTGCTGCTGGCCTACCTGTTTCCGCAGTTTGGTGCTGGTAATACGCCGGTTCCGCTCGATACCATCAGCAGCATTGGTGTGTCGCTGATCTTTTTCTTTTATGGCCTGAAGCTAAGCCCCGAGAAGATTAAGCTGGGACTCAGGAACTGGAAGCTGCACCTGGTAATTCAAAGCACCACCTTTTTAGTTTTTCCCCTGCTGGTACTCCTCTTTCATCCCCTCCTGCAGAATGAACATCAGGAAACGATATGGCTGTCGATGTTTTTTCTGGCGGCGCTGCCCTCTACCGTTTCTTCATCGGTGGTGATGGTTTCCATTGCCAGAGGAAACATACCGGCTGCTATTTTTAACGCCAGCATTTCGGGCATTATTGGTATTCTGCTCACGCCGCTCTGGATGGGCCTGTTTTTGCAAAGCCAGGAAGGGGAGGCGTTCGATTTCACACAGATCTACGGCAAACTGCTCCTTGAAATTCTGCTGCCGGTGGTGCTGGGAATCCTGATGCAGCGCAAATGGCACTGGCTTGCCGTGAAATACAGCAAAGAGCTAAGCCTTTTCGATCGGGCAGTTATCCTGCTGATCGTTTACAAAAGCTTTGCAGAGTCTTTTTCCGAGGGCGCTTTCTCTGCCATTGGCGGTGCAGATCTGGTTGTAATTGTACTGCTGGTGCTGGCGCTATTTTTTTCTGTTTATGGAGTGGTGTACTGGATCACCACCATGCTGTCGTTTAGCCTGGAAGATAAGATTGCAGCCCTGTTTTGCGGTTCAAAGAAATCCCTGGTGCACGGCACAGTGTTTTCGAAAATCCTGTTTGGGAGCTCGGCTGCCGTTGGCCTTATCCTGTTGCCGCTGATGCTTTTCCATGCCATTCAAATCATCATCATCAGCACCATTGCAGGTCGTTACGGGAGAAAAACCGGCCTGTAGCCATACTGCCATACGTTGCCCTGGTGTGATTATAGTATTATGACCAAGGCTTTAGCAGAGGCTACTTATTTCACATTGGTTAAATCAAAAGCAAAAGCCGATATTGGGCAGAATTTAAATAAGTCCGGCGAAAATTTATGGAAGTAAAAGACAGCAACGGAAACCTGCTCAGCGATGGCGATTCTGTGCACGTAATTAAAGACCTGAAAGTAAAAGGAATGCCTGTCACCCTCAAGCGGGGTAATGTAATTAAAAATATTCGCCTCACAGATAATGAACAGGAGGTAGAGTGCCGCATTGGCAAAAGCCAGGTGGTGCTGAAAACAGAATTTTTGAAGAAAGCCTAGCCTTTGCCGTAGTACCTCTGGCAGCAGTTATAAAAGAATAGCTTAGGCTGTGCAGCTGCGGGAATGGATTAGTATTTTTTAGGGTTAATAGATTGATGATTAAGAAAAAGATATGATGAAGAGGATTTTAGCGGGTCTGGTTTTAGCATTATTTGTCATGCAGGCCCAGGCACAAACAGCGGTAGATGCTGAAAAATATGCAGCTACCATTACAAAAGAAGATTTATACGATTATCTATCGGTATTGGCTTCAGATGCACTGGAAGGCCGAGAAACCGGTGAGCGCGGACAAAAAATGGCTGCAGCCTTTATTCAGCACCATTTTGAAGAGCTGGGGCTGCAGGGGCCGGTAAAAGACCTGGGCAATGGCTACTTACAAAAGGTAGTGCTTTTTTCAGGCAAGCCTGGCAACATCTATGTAAAAGCCAATGGCCAGACTTACAAAAACTATGATGATATTGTGTACATGGGCTCCGGACATACCAATACCGAGAAAACCGTAAATCTGGTGTTTGCTGGTAAGGGAGAAGAGCAGGATTACGAAAAGCTAAATGTAAAAGATAAGGCTGTCCTGATCCTTACCGACGACTGGACCAAATACCGCGGCCTTTCTGTCCGTGCCCGTAAAAAAGGCGCGCATGCTGTTTTCTTTGTTGCTGCCACTACGCAGGCAGCGCATCAGAAGCTGGTGCAGAACCTCAAAAAGCGGATGACGAGCCACCCTACGCTGCGCTTGCAGCGTCCTGATATGGCGGTGGCGCAGGAGAACATCGCAACAGGCGCTTTCTTTATCTCTCCCGAGGCAGCCGCCAACATCATGGGTACCTCTTTTCAGAAGCTCCAGGAGACTGCTCAAGAAGCTGGTAATAAAAAACTGGTAAAGCAAAAGCCTGTCACCCTAAGCTTTCAGCTAACGCATGAGCTCGATACCGTAATGTCGGAGAACGTATTGGGCTATTTGGAAGGTGGCGATAAAAAAGATGAGCTGCTGGTAATCACTGCCCACTACGACCACATTGGCCGCGATGGTGAGCATATCAACAACGGTGCCGACGATGATGGCTCTGGTACCTCTGCCGTTATGGAACTGGCAGAAGCATTTGTGCAGGCGAAAAAAGAGGGTAAAGGCCCGCGCCGCAGCATTTTGTTTATGCTGGTAACAGGCGAAGAAAAAGGGCTGCTGGGATCGGAGTATTACGCTGCCAACCCGGTATTTCCACTTAAAAACACGGTGGTGAACCTTAACATCGACATGATTGGCCGTATAGATCCGCAGCACGAAGGTAATCCCGATTATGTGTACCTGGTAGGCTCAAACCGCCTTTCTACCGAGCTGCACGACATCAGCGAACGCACCAATACAACCTACACCAATCTTAAGCTGGATTACACCTATAACGACGAAGACCATCCGGACCGGATCTATTACCGCTCCGACCACTGGAACTTTGCCAAAAATGGTATCCCGGTAATTTTTTATTTTAATGGTGTACATGCCGATTACCACAAGCCCAGCGACACCATAGATAAAATAGAATTTGAAGCCCTGCAGAAGCGTGCGCAGCTGGTGTTTTACACCGCCTGGGAGCTTGCCAACCGCGATAGCCGGCCAACTGTAGATAAGGCACCCGCCCAAAGCAACCCCTGATAGGCTAGTATTCATTCCTGATTTCTGGCGTGAATAGAGTATTTAAGGCAGTCCCGGAGATGTTACCGGGGCTGCTTTTTTTGTTTTCCGTTTTTTTGCCCACGCGCTTCTTCTTTCAGCAGCTATATTGCATTACCAAAGAATGTAAGAGTGCTGTGGATGATTGCTGTAATGCTGTAGTAGTTGCGCTACTGGGTGTATGTGGTGAAAAAGAAAAATTATTCATGTGCCCTTTCTGAAAAACTGAATATCTTAAACAAAATACTGATAGCAGATGAAAAAGCTTCTGTACGTACTTGTACTATTGATGGCAGTGGCAGTTGTAGTGGTGTTGCTCAAACCATCGCTGTTTTCGTCGCCGGCAGCCGGGCACAATACCTTAAGCGAACAGGAGGAGCAGGAAGGGTGGCAACTACTGTTTGATGGAGAAACAACGCAAAACTGGCATAACTACGGAAAAGAAGGAGTAGGCCCCGCCTGGCGCATTGATAGTGGAGCGCTCTATCTCCATGTGCCCCAGCGTGCGGGTAACAAAACACCCGGAGGCGGAGACCTTGTAACCGATAGGGTGATTGAGGGTGATTTTGAGCTGCAGATCGACTGGAAAGTTGGCCATTTGTCCAATAGTGGCATCTTTTTCTTTGTAACGGAAGATACCGCCTACAAAGAGATTTACCATACCGGCATGGAGCTTCAAATTTTTGATGATGATATCTATAAGGGCGTGGAAGAAGAAAATAACCATCGGGCAGGTGACCTTTTTAGCCTGGCAAGTGCCGGAGGTAATTATGTTTTGCCGGTGGGCCAGTGGAACAGGGTTCGCGTTGTGCATCAGGATGGATTTTTCAAGGTGTACATGAATGGTACAATGATTCACAACATTGACCTGAATGATCCGGAATGGCAGCAGGCGGTGGCCAACAGCGGCCTGAAAGCAGCACCCATTAGCCAGGGCCAGTATAGGGGGCGCATAGGTCTGCAGGATTGGGGAAGCGAGGTGTGGTACCGCAACATTAAAATCAGGCAGCTGTAAATTACAATTTATCAGCTGACGGACGCATACTTATTGCTGCTTTGCATGATGCTTTACAAAAGCTTTATATGGAGCTAAGGATGTGACGATTTCTTAAAACTGGCAACACACTTAATTTTTACTGCCGGAATAGCTTTGGGCATTAAAGATTATAAACAGTTTATAGATGAGTGTTGCTGTAGAACCCCTGGAAGTATTGTTTAAGATAGCGCAGCGTAGTAAGGAATACTACCAACTCTTGGCCGATGGGCCACAGCAGGAGCATTTTGATGAGTTTCTGGAGAGTCTGCCCGAAGGGTTGCGGTCATATTACCAGCAGAAAGGATTTAAGGGTAGTCAGAAAAACATACTATTTCGCCGCTATGTGCTGGAGCAGGCCGGCAGGCGCATGGATGCCTACCTGCGGGAGCGTCTGGATACTGCTGAATTCAGGCTTTGGCAGGAGCAGGATGCATACCAAATGAAGCTTTTCTTTAGTCTGAAGCAGTCTGCCTGATGCATGTAAAGGGTTGGCTATTAGGTGTACATATCATAGATGAAGGATTTTTATTAAAAATTTATTAAAAAAACTAAACATTCAGAGGCTTTAGGAGTTAGAGGAAAAACTCTCTACTCATGCAAATTTTTTCGATTGATCAACTGAAGGAAGCTATTGAAGCTAAGGCCAGGCACCGTCGTATGCTCGAGCAGATCAAACAACGCCGCCTAAGGGCCATTCAGCAGCTGGATAAGGAAATCAATAAGCTCCGGCTGGAAGAAAGCCTGCTGCAACAGGATATGCGGCTGCAACAGCAGGAAAACATCAAGCAAGCCTTACTCAATCATTTTTAGTTGTAGCGGCCGGCCTTAAGCCTGTACCGTTTCCAGCAGCACCTCGTAAAAAGGGCGCTTATGCAGCCTGGCCTTTAGCCAGCTGTAAAAAGTCATGGCCTGCAGGTCTTCCTGCGCCTCCGGCACAGTGATAAGGCTGTGGGTTATCTTTTGCTCCAGCGCTTTATCGTTGAATTCATAAATGATCAAAGCAACTGCCGGCACAGCCAAATAGCTTAAAAACAATGAGCCCCGATCTTTCCAGGCCGGGGCTCATTGTTTTTGCCGATCGTATAATTTTCAAATCTCCTCTACCGAAAACGCAATGTCAACCGTACCAGCTTCTATATTGGGAACAGGGTTGATGCCTATCGTTTCAGGATTAAAATAGCCTGTTTGTACAATAGCCTGTTGTGCTTTGATGATTTTTGAACGGCTGAACAGCTCTCCGGGCCTGATGTTGATCTTCTCCAGCAAGCCATCAGTGGCTATTTTTGTATTACCGTTTACAGTTACCTTACCTATTGTTGCCTGTGGTCCTTCTTCTACTGTTAGCACCAGCTCTACGCCATTATCAGTAAATACTTCTTTTGGTGTAACACTGAAAAACAGATAGCCATTGTCCATATACAAGGAAGAAACATCAGAACCATCAGGATTGTAATTTAACCGGTTATTAAATGCTTCTTTGTTATATAAATCGCCTTTCTGAACACCCAGTGCTTTGTTCAATTCAGCAGTTGAATAGGCCTTATTTCCTATCCAGGTGATTTTCCGGATAGGTACCTCTGCAGGTGCTAAAGCAGCTGCGGTAGCATCTGTGCTGTTGGCGAATGTGGTGGTAGAGGCTTGATCTTTATTTCCTGTAAAAGCACATAGGAGCATCGTAAGTGCCAATACAGGCAGGGCAAGTAAAAATTTAAACTTTTGCACAGGACTTGATTTTGGTTGTTTGAGCATAGAGATTCTGTTTACGATCTGTTTGGATGAAAAAGTATTCAGGATGGGCAGGGCAGGCTGTTGGGAGGCCAGCTTGATGAGCAGCACTCCATAACTTCTGACATCACTGCTGCGGCTAACGGCTGCATCTACCTGGTATTCGTGCACCTCCCGAATTTGCATGCTGAGGTAGTACACAGCAGGGTGGAACCAGAAAAAAATGCCTGCCAGCTCAAACAGCAGCAGGTCCAGCGTATGCCGTTGGGCAACATGCACCTGCTCGTGCTGCAGCACCTGTGCCTGCTCTTCTTCCGAAAGCGCTTTTATGTTTCTGTTAAGAAAAATGTAGTGCATGAATGAAAAAGGAGCTCCATTTTCAGGCGTATGGATCAGTGTGTAACCCTCCCTGCTGAGCTGGTGGTTGTTACGGATCAGCTGGTAAATGCTGCGCAAATTTTGCATTAACTGCCCCGCTTTGTACAGGCAGCCCAGGCTATACAGTCCCAGCAACAGCAGACCAATGCTGTAATAGGGCAGGGGAGTACCTGCGGTGGTGTCTCCATCAGCCGGCAAAAGGCCTCCCGCAGCAGCAGCTCCACCGACCCCTTCAAGATTGAGCCTGAAAGTATCTGCCACAGGCGATGCAGCCAAACCCAGGCTGGAGAGCGCGGCCGGCAGGGGCAGCAGCGGAATGGTAGTGCTAAGCAGCAGACTGCCAATCAGGTACCCCCTGTTCCATTGAAAATGGGTGAGCCTGCGAAATGCCAGGTGATAAGCCAGTGCAAATGCCGCTATACTTACACTCACCTCTGCCAGATATATAAAGAAACTGCTAAGCATAAAGAGTATTGTTATGAGTTTTCATTATCTTTCTCCAGGAGGTCCAGCATCTTCCGGATTTCTTCCGGACTAAGGTTTTCTTCCTTCACCATAAAGGATACTACCTTATCCGGTGAGCCTTCGAAGTAATTGGCAATGTATTGTTTAAAAGTAAACCTCCGGTAGGCGGCTTTGGAAATAAGAGGATAATACTCATGGGTTTTGCCGTAGGCGGTGTGGCCTACAAAACCTTTTTTTTCCAGCAGGCGAATCAGGGAGGAGATGGTATTGTAGGGAGGCTCCGGGGGAGACAACCGTTCAATAACATCTTTCACAAATCCTTTTTTGATATCCCACAGGATTTGCATGACTCTTTCTTCGGTCTTTGTTAAAGTCTCCATAGACCAAACATATAACTTAATTTCCAGTTATACAACTGATTTATCAGTTATTAAACTGAAATTTCAGTTTTAGGCAGATTGAGCAGGCGAATGGAGGGGCAGAAATTCAAATAAACGAACAACAGCAGTTTAAGCTTTAGGAAGTAGAAATTAGGAAAAAAGGCTTTAAAAGCTTTATTTGGGCAACATGACAGGTAGGTGACACCCTGATGTCGTGGTGATGACCACTGGTTTAGGCTAGGTTTGTGCTACACTTAAGCCCAAAAAAATGGAAAAGCAATCATTATCGAAAAATCTGGTATACCAGCGGAAGCTTAAAGGCTACAGCCAGGAAAAGCTGGCTGAACTATCGGGCGTCACCGTCAGAACCATTCAGCGGATTGAGCGTGGCGACGTGAATTCCCACATGAACACTCTTAAGCTATTGGCCGATGCACTTGAGATAGATATACAAGAGCTGTTGCCGCTGGAAAACCCTAAAGAAGAGGCCATCCAAACCAAGTGGCTGCTCTTAATGCATGGCGTACCCCTGCTCGGTTCGCTTCTTCCCCTCATCAATATTCTGCTACCTATATTTCTCTGGATTCACAAAAGGGAAGATAACCCAATCTACGACAGGCACGGCCGCGCTGTTATTAACTTTCAGCTTACCATTACGCTGCTGTTTTTATTAGGGCTAATTGGTTTCTTTGTTTTCCCACTAATGGGAGAGGGTGCCGGGGTGCTTTTTTCAATCTTTGGCATTTACTTTGGTGCTATCATTTTCAACATTGTCTTTATTGTGCTGAACATCTTCCTGGTGCTCACCAGCAGGCGCAAGTTTTATCCCATTGCAATTCCTTTCATCCGGAGGTCTGTAGTTGCCAAAGCATAGACGCTCCAGTCACACATGCCTGTGATTTTTCAGATGTACTACTTCAGACTCGCTCGGGATCTGCGCCCCTTCCTGTACCTAATTTTTTATCTATTTTTATCCTACCACTATGAAAACACTATCACACACCCTATACATTTTTGTTCTCTTACTCCTGAATGCCTGTGCCTCGCATACCGAAATAAAAAAGCTAGACAATAGCGGTATAGATGCTGCTACATTAACAAATGAGGTACAAAGGCTGGTGGAGCAGGCTCAGGTACATGGACTTGCCCTGGCAGTGTTCAGTGAGCACCAGCTTGTTTACAAAAACACTTTTGGCTACGGGCGTTTTGATACAAAAACACCCCTTACAGATTCCACCAATCTTTACGGAGCCTCCCTTAGCAAGGCAGTATTTGGCGTGCTGGTGATGCAACTGGTGGAAGAAGGCGTGATTGACCTGGATACACCCCTGCAGCATTACTTGCCCAGGAAGATATGGGAATACGAGCCCCGCACGCGCTGGCACGACGACTATGCCGCGCTGACCTCTGACTCCCTCTACCACAAAATTACTGCGCGCATGTGCCTAAGCCATACCTCTGGCTTTCCAAACTGGCGCTGGTTCGAAGCAGATCAAAAGCTGAAAGTGTTAGATACACCCGGTACGCGCTACCGCTACTCCGGAGAGGGCATGACCTACCTGCAGGTGGTGCTGGAGCGTATGCTGAAAAAGGACCTGGAAGAACTGGCGCAGGAGAAAATTTTTCAGCCGCTGGGCATGCACAACACCAGCTATACCTGGCAACCCCAATTCGAAGATGACTTCGCCTACGGCCATGCGGCCACGGGAGCCCTTTTAGGTAAAGATAAAGACAACGAAGCCAGGGGAGCCAGCACACTGGAAACTACCCTGGAGGATTACAGCAAATTCATGGAAGCAGTGCTGCAGCAAAAACTCCTTAGCCCTGCTTCTTACCGGGAGCTTTTTGCTACTCAAATAAGAATTCACTCCTTACGGCAGTTTGGCCCTTTGTCACTGAAGGATTCTACGCTCAATGATGCCATTGCCCTGGGATATGGTTTGGGTTGGGGTGTTTTACAATCGCCTTACGGAGTAGGGGCTTTCAAAGAAGGAGGTGGAAGTGGGTTTCATCACTATTCTATTATCTATCCCGAAGCAGGCATTGGCGTGCTGATCATGACCAATAGCGATAACGGCACAGGCATCTTCAAAGAGCTGCTGGCGCTTACCATTGCCGATACCTACTCACCCACCGAGTGGAACAATTACGTGCCCTACCAGGAAAAGGCCCCCATCGCAGATTCCCTCTATGGCTACCAGTGCAGCCCCTGTAACCAGGCCTGCGATAGTCTGACTTTTACAGATCCAGGGAAGTGCCCGCATTGCCAAATGGGACTAGTGCCTAAGATTTCGCTGGTGAGGGGGGAGTAGGAGTTGAGGTTGTCTCTGTTTGCTGGTGCGAGCTTTTAGCTCGTACCACAACATCTTAACTGTCATGAAAAATCAATTTCAAGCAGCCCTTTGCCTCCGCTGTAATCAATAGCACTACTATATTTCCAATGATGAGGTTCAAGTACAAATCCAGCTTCTACAGGGTTTAAATGTATATAATCTACTTTTTGCTGAATCACTTCAGCACTCCATAGTTCAATGGGTTGATTATGTTGCTGCCAGAATTGCCTGTGCTTGACATTACTATTTATCTTTCCTGCCCGCTCCATCATCCAAAGCATCCATTCCCGTCTGCTTTCCTGAATATTTTCTTCCAATAGCTTCTGCAACTTTTTTGATGTAAAAGATTTGAAATCTCTTAACAGATCTCCAGGATTATTTGCTTTTGCCCTGAATATAAGATGAACATGACTGGGCATAATGCACCAGGAGTAAATTTCCATTCCTTTAGTCTTTCTACAATAATCAAGACTCTCTACTACTGAAAAAAAATAGAGGTCACGCACGAATACATCAATCCAATAAACAGTAGCAAAACTTACAAAGTATAAGCCCTCTTTATTAAGAATTTTATATTTCCTGCTCATTCTCATAGACACATTGAGTACGAGCTACAAGCTCGCACTAGCGATTGGGAAAATATAAGTCGCAACAAACACGTCAATCCAATAGACAGTGGCAAAGCTTACAAAGAAAAAGCCTTCTTAGCTATGAAATTTGTACTTCCTGCTCATTGTTGCCTTAGTTAGTACGAGCTACAAGCTCGCACTAGCAATGGCGCCGCTGAAGATTTAATGCGTTAGTTCTATAATAACTAATGGTGCTGGTGCGAGCTTTTAGCTCGTTCCACTTACTGATCTATCTCAAGTAATTTTTTACCCCCGATGGTACACCCGGCACCATTCCCTTAGCATTGCTTCGTGCTTAGGGGTTAGCTGCTCATGCTGGAGGCGCCAGAGCCAGTTGTTTTCGGTAGAGGCAGGCATGTTCATGCGGGCGGTTTCGTCCAGCCCCAGGATATCCTGGATGGGGAGCACGGCAATTTTAGCCACTGAAGCATAAGCAAGACGACCCAATACCTTATGCACCTCTTTCTCCAGCACAATCTGTCCTACATACTCCTCCATTCGCTGGCGGTCGGCTTTGGGCAGGTCGGTGCGGTACCAGCCACGGGTGGTATTATTATCGTGGGTGCCGGTATAGGCCACCGAGTTGGGTGTGTAGTTGTGCGGGATGTAGGTTGATTTAGGCATCTCGTCGCCAAAGGCAAACTGCAGTACCCGCATACCCGGCAGGCCAAAATCATCCCTTAAGGCATACACAGCATCGTTAATGTCGCCCAGGTCTTCGGCAATAAAGGGCAGGTCACCAAGCTCCTTGTTAAGGGCTTTGAAGAAATCTGCGCCCGGTCCCTGCTTCCATTCACCATTTTTGGCGGTTTTTTCGCCCGCAGGCACATCCCAGTAATCGGCAAAGGCACGGAAATGATCCAGCCGCAGCAGGTCGTACAGCTCCATGTTCTTGCGGATCCTGCGGATCCACCAGGCATAGCCTTCTTCTTTCAGTACATCCCATTTAAATACCGGCATGCCCCAGAGCTGCCCATCTTCATTGAAGTAATCGGGTGGTACGCCGGCAACACCGGTCATGTTTCCTTCCTCATCCAGGCTAAAGATGTGGGGGTTGGCCCATACATCTACAGAATCGTAACTTACGTAGAAGGGCAGGTCGCCAAAGAACTGGATGCCCAGGTTATTACAATGGGTTTTGAGCTCCTGCCACTGCTTGCTGAAGAGAAACTGCAGCCATTTTACTTTTTGAATGGCATCTGACTGCTGCTTGGCAAAGCTTTTCAGGGCCTTCTCCTGGCGCAGCTTATACTGCTCCGGCCACTCGTACCAGGGCTTGCTGCCATGCTCCTGTTTGAGCACCAGGTACAGGGCAAAGCTGTCGAGCCATTCGGCCTCCTGCTCGCTAAATTGCCGGAACTGCCGCTCCAGGTTTTTGAAATTTCCGGTTTTGTAGGTTTGATAGGCTTTTTCAAACAGCTCTTGCTTGTTTTTTTCGGCCTGATCAAACTCGGCTTTATCCTGTACGGTCAGGTGGTAGCTGAGCAGCTCTTCGGCATCCAGCAAACCCTCTGCTGCCAGCAGCTCGGGGCTTAGCAGCAGGGTGTTGCCGGCCATGCTGGAGTAAGAGCTGTAAGGAGAGTGGCCGGTGCCCGCTTCGGTAGGGTTGAGGGGCAGGATCTGCCAGTATTTCTGGCGGCTGCGGCTTAAGAAACCGGCAAAGGCTCTTGCTTCAGGCCCAAAATCGCCAACCCCAAAAGCCGAGGGCAGGGAGGTAATGTGCATAAGTGTACCGGCACTGCGGTCGCTAATGGGCTGCCGGAGCGTGAGTAAGGCCAGGGGCATGCCTTTAAAGAGCTCTTTTACGGAAATACCTGTATCTCCTGCTTTTCCTTTCGTGTTTGTCAGCAGGTGCTGCCATTCTTCGGGTGCTTCTGCGGGGAGTACAATACGGGTATCCTTCCAGTCCAGGGCCGGAATCTCTTTTTTCTGTTGTTTGCTCAGGGCCGCCAGGTGCAGCGGCACTGCCACAAGGCTCCAGTTTTGCTGGTAGCGGCGGGCAAATGCCAGCACATGGCCACTATACTTACCCGTTACCTGCAGGGGAATATAGGCGCCTTTTTCGAATAGCTCGGCCTGCTGCCTGCGCTCCTGCAGCAGCTGGTGTACCAGCCATAGCTTTATCTTAGCACTGTAGCGGTTGCTCCAAAGTGTCTGCAGCAGGGTTTCCCTCCCTTCGGGATCGGCTTGGGTAAATTCTTCCAGCCACTGGCGGCGCTGCTCGTAGCCAACGGCACGGCGGTTGTCGGGGTCTACCAGGCTTAGGTCCCAGAGCTCTGTGCCCTGGTATACATCCGGCACGCCGGGGCAGGTAAATTTCAGCAGCAGCTGTGCCAGCGAATTTACTATACCGAAATCGGCCAGCTTCCGGTGAAACTTCTGAAAGTTTTTCCAGAATGGCCTGTCTTTATCCAGCAGGCGCAGGGCAAAGTCTTTGGTGGCTCTTTCATACTCTTCGTTAGGCGTGCTCCAGTTAGAGTGGCGCTTGGCCTCTCGCAAAGCCTTTTGCAGGTATTCCTGGATGCGATCCGGGAAATTGTCCTCGTCCTGCTCCGGCATGGGGTAAGCCCCAACCAGCGTCTGGTAAATCAGGTACTCGTCGTTGACATCGGGTGCAGCATTTTGCTTAAGCCCCCAGTTGGTTTGCTGCCACTCCTGCACTTGCTGCAGCCATTCATCGGGTAGGTCGGTAAGCACATTCAGGCGTGCGCGCACATCTTCACCCCGCTTTGTATCGTGGGTAGAGGTGGCGTTGATGGAGAGCGGCCAGTGCTGCTGCCGTTCTATCATCTTCTGATGAAACTCTTCGGTAGACAAACCAAAAGCTTCGGGGGCATCGCCTACTTCATTATGGGCTACAAAACGGTTGTAGGTGTACATCAGGGTGTCTTCCACGCCCTTGGCCATGAGCGGACCAGTAAACTGCATGCAGCGCTGGTAAAAGCTTAGCGCGCGCTGGTTGTATTCTTTATTCCCTGCCTGTGGTTTGCGCAGCAGCACTTCTTCCAGCAGGGCCAGTGCAGGGGCCAGCTCTTTTTTCTCTTTACGGCTCCTTTTCAGGATATCGGCTACGGCAGCAGCTTCGGCTTTATCCAGTGGAAACTGGTTACCATAGTAGCGGTATACCGGGCACTGGATCAGGAATTCACCAATGGCAGTTTTTAGTTCTTCGGGCTTGATGGCATCTATCCTCTTTTTATCTGACAGGTCCAGCTCCAGGAAGAGGTGGTGCAGGTTATCGAGCTCACCAGCCATGCGCTGGTAGAGGATAAACTCTTTCTTCTGGCGAATCTGCTCATGTACAGAGGTATTATCTGCCACCAGCTTTTCGTAAAAGCTAGTAAAGGCCTCTTTGCTGCTTTTATTGGTAAAGAGGTTATTTACATGGGAGAGAAAATCATAGCCGGTGTTGCCTTGGATGGGCCAATCCTTTGGAAGTTCTTCGCCAGGCTCCAGAATTTTTTCGATGGTGATGTGTGTATCTTCTCCCACCAGCGCCCGCAGCTGTTCCATATAAGCCCCGGGGTCGTAGAGGCCATCTACGTGGTCTACACGCAGGCCGCTAATAGTGCCATCATCCAGCAGTTTTTTAATGTACTGATGATAGTGCTCAAATACCTGCTGATCCTGTATGTTGAGGCAAATAAGGCTGTTGACGGTAAAGAAGCGCCGGAAGTTGATCTGCTTTTCGGTTTCCTGCCAGTAGCACAGCCGGTAGGCCTGCTCCTCGGCGATCTGGCCGAGCAGTTCCTTATTGCTGTTTACTGTTTTAAGGCAAGCTTTCAGATAATCCCGGGTGTCTGCATTTTTCATGAGGCTGGCCAGCTGCAGCTGAAATTCGTGCATGCGCTCTCCCAGGGCTACTGCTTCTTCCACCCTCTGGATATCGGGAATCAGGTCCAGTAGCTGTTGCACGGCTTCCGGGGCCTTTTTTTGACCTGCCTTCAGGATGGTAGCATAAGAGCGCAGGTGCAGCGGATAGGCGTTGTCGAAGTATTTCAGCACCAGGCGTGGCTCCTCATAATTAACCTGCAGCTCCTCCTTCTTTATTACCTCCTCCAGGGGAGAGCCTAAAAAAGGCACCATGATGCGGCCGTGGTAGAGCTTGCTGTTCCAGGCTACATCAAAAAACGGAGCATATTTAGAGAGCTGTCCTTTTTCCAATACGTCCATCAGCCACCCATTGTGCTGGTTGTAGGCCATGTGGTTGGGCACAATATCCTGCAGCCAGCCAATGTTGGCCTCCTGCAACTTTTTGCTGATGGCTTTTAACTTGCGCTCGGTGCCGATTTCTGGATTGATCTGGTGTGGGTTTACCACATCGTACCCATGTGTGCTGCCGGGGGTGGCCTCAAAAATAGGAGAGGCATAGAGGGTACTCACCCCCAGCTGCTGCAGGTAGGGAATGATCTTTTCAAATTCCTTTAAAGAAAAATCTTTATGAAACTGTATGCGATAAGTGCTAACCGGATTAAGCATGGCGACTACTGGCGTAAAGAACTAGGGATTCGGGTTGTAGGGTAATGGTATCTCCTGCGGTGGCAGAAAGCTGAACTGTGGAGCTGGCGCTTTCAGAAGCATTTCCGCTCTTCCATTCAGCTGCGGCAGAATCTAGCAGCTTGCGCCATTCCTGCCGATAGGTAGGCAGCATAATGGACTGCTGCTTTTGGGAAAAGTTCATCAGGCAAATAACATGCTGCCCCTCGTGCCTGCGCTCGAGCACGAGCGTACCATTCTTTGGGTTATGCTTCACCGTTACATGGTTGCGGTTCAGGTGGCGCAGGGCAGGCTGGTCTTTACGCAGTTTGATAAGTGCCTGGTACCAGCGCAGCATGGTCTGGTGGGGCTCCTGTTTCAGCAACTGCCACTGCAGCTTCGATTGCTGAAAAGTTTTTTCTGATTGTGGATCTGGTGCTTCGCCTTTGGCATGGAAGTGGGCAAACTCTGCCTTGCGCCCTTTGCGCACTGCCTCTACCAGCTCGGGGTCTGTGTGGCTGATGAAGTAGAGGAAAGGATTGGTTTCGCTCCACTCTTCGCCCATCCAGAGCATGGGCAGGTAGGGACTTAAGAGCACAGCGCCTGCCAGGAGCTTCTGCATCTCAAAACTCACCAGCTGGCTGGTACGTTCGCCCAGCATGCGGTTGCCTACCTGGTCGTGGTTCTGGGAGAACACCACAAACTGCTTGCCCGGATTGCTTTCAGCTTTTGTGCCAAAGAACTTATTGCGGTGTGGCGAGTACTGGCCATCGTACACATAGGCATCTTCATAAGATTTTGCCAGGTGCTGCAAGCCCTCAAAGTCGGCGTAGTATCCGGTTTTTTCTTCGCCTGCCGTCACACGAAGGGCATGGTGAAATTCATCGATCCATTGGGCGTCAAAGCCAAAGCCTCCGGATTGCCGGCCACCTTCCTCCAGTGGATTGATGAAGCGGGTATCGTTCAGGTCTACTTCGGCAATCAGGTAGTGGCGGCGGCCGGTTTCTTCCATCAGGCGGTTTACGTGCTGCTTAATTTCCCGCAGAATGTGATTTGGGCCAAAATCTTTAATGGCATGCACGGCATCCATGCGCAGGGCATCGATGTGAAAATCGCGGAACCACATCAGTACATTTTCGATAAAATAGCGACGAACCCCATCGCTCCAGGCATCGTCAAAATTGATGGCCTTGCCCCAGGGGGTATTGTATTTATCGGTAAAGTAAGGACCGTAGTCGTTCAGATAGTTGCCTTCAGGGCCCATGTGGTTGTAGACCACATCCAGCACCACGGCAATGCCCCGCTGGTGGCAGGCATCTACCAGGTGCTGCAGGCCTGCAGCACCACCATATGAGTTTTGTACAGCATAGGGATATACGCCATCGTAGCCCCAGTTACGGCTGCCGGGAAACTGCGCTACCGGCATAATTTCTATGGCAGTAATGCCCAGCTCTTTCAGGTAGTCCAGTTTCTGGGCAATGCCTTCAAAAGTACCTTCCTCTGAAAAAGTGCCTGTATGAAGCTCATAAAGGATATAGTCTTCCAGCGGCAGGTTATTCCACTGATGATCATTCCATTTAAAGCTTATGGGGTTGATGGCCTGTGATGGGCCATGCGGACCTTCGGGCTGGGACAGTGAGGCGGGATCAGGACGTTCCAAACGCGAATTTTCCCCCTCTTCATCTCTATTTTCCAGTACAAATTTGTAGAGGTCGCCGGGTTTGATCTTATCGGTGGCAGTATGCCAGTACCCCAGGTCTTCTTTTTCAAGTGGCAGTGTAGCCTTGTCTATCACCTGAATACTCACCTGCTCCAGCAGAGGCGCCCATACCCGCACCTCTGCCTTTCCCTGTTTATTAAAGTTTACGCCAAGCGAGCGTTTATCTACATCTATTTTATTCATGGCGTGAGTCGTTTAAAAAATGGGATGTTCCAGCAGTACAATGGAGCGGCCGTTTATTTTAACTGATTCTCCCGCCAGGTAGGTGTCCATTTCTTCATTTACACGATTTTGGCTGGTATCCAGTACTTTATTCCAGTGCTGACCGTATTTCTTGGGGGGCAGCTTAAAGGTAATAGGACCATGATGGGCATTAAAGATCAGGTAAAAGCTGTCATCAATGATATGCTCGCCTTTTGGCCCGCGGGAGTGAATGCCACGGCCATTCTTGAACACACCCAGTGCTTTGGCAAAGTCCTGGTTCCATTTTTCTTCGTTCATTTCTTTGCCGTTGGGGGCAAACCAGGCAATATCTTCCAAGCCAATTCCCTTAATGGGCTGCCCCTGAAACCAGCGGCGGCGGCAAAAGGTGGGGTGGCTTTTGCGCAGATGAATCAGCTTTCGTGTAAACTGCAGCAGTTCCGTATCGGCCTCATGCCAGTTGATCCAGGATATCTCATTATCCTGGCAGTAAGCGTTATTGTTGCCTCCCTGGGTACGGCTTATTTCATCGCCGGCCAGCAGCATGGGCACGCCCTGCGACAGAAAGAGGGTGGTCAGGAGATTTCGCTTCTGGCGCTCTCGGATCTCCACAACAGTGGGATCGTCGGTAGGACCTTCTACCCCGCAGTTCCAAGAGCGGTTGTGGCTTTCGCCATCATTGTTATTCTCTTTGTTGTCTTCGTTATGCTTCTCGTTATACGACACCAGGTCGTTAAGCGTAAAGCCATCGTGTGCGGTAATAAAGTTAATGCTGGCGGTAGGGCTGCGGTAATCATCGCGGTAAAGGTCAGAGCTGCCGGTAAGCCGCTCTGCAAACTCACCCAGGATACTTTCTTCGCCGCGCCAGTAGTCGCGCATGGTATCGCGGTACTTGCCGTTCCATTCGGCCCAGCCGGCAGGAAACTTACCTACCTGGTAACCGCCCTCACCAATATCCCATGGCTCTGCAATCAGCTTAACCTGCGAGATTACGGGGTCCTGGTGAATAATATCAAAAAAGGAGCCAAGGCGGTCTACATCGTGCAGCTCACGGGCAAGGGCCGAGGCCAGGTCGAAACGGAAGCCATCCACATGCATTTCGGTAACCCAGTAGCGCAGGCTGTCCATGATCAGGCGTAATACGGTAGGCATCATCGCATTAAGCGTGTTACCGGTGCCGGTGTAGTCCATATAGTAGCGCTTGTCATCGGTAAGGCGGTAGTAGGAGGCGTTATCGATGCCCCGGAACGAGATGGTGGGTCCCATATGGTTGCCTTCGCCGGTATGGTTGTACACCACATCCAGGATCACCTCTATGCCTTCCTTATGCAGGGCTTTCACCATGTTTTTAAACTCAACTACCTGCTCTCCGAGCACACCGCTGCTGGAATAGCGCACATCCGGCGCAAAGAAACCTATAGAGTTATAGCCCCAGTAATTGGTAAGGCCGTGTTCTTTCAGGTGACGGTCGGTAATAAAGTGATGGATGGGCAGAAGTTCGACAGCAGTAATGCCCAGCTGCTTCAGGTAAGTGATGGTAACCGGGTGTGCCAGTCCTGCATAGGTACCCCTGATTTCTTCCGGAATGTCGGGGTGCATTTTGGTGAAGCCCTTTACATGGGTTTCATAAATAATGGTCTGATGGTAAGGAATCTTTGGGGCTATATCGCCTTCCCAATCGAAAGCCTCGTCTACCACCACTGATTTGGGTACATAGGGAGCACTGTCAACCTCACTTGGGTTCAGGTCTTTTTCCGGATTTCCGATTTCATAGCCAAACATGGCATCGTGCCATTCAATGGTTCCGGCCACAGCCTTTGCATAAGGGTCTATCAGTAGTTTATGAGGATTGAATCTATGTCCGTTATGCGGCTCATAAGGTCCATATACTCGATAGCCATACAATTGACCGGGTTTGATATCGGGTAAGTAAGCGTGCCACACATGGTGTGTACGCTCGGTCATGCGTATTTTTATTAGCTCAACATCAGATTCGGTAGAATCGAAAAGGCAAAGGTCAACGCCGGTGGCATTATCGGCATAGAGTGCAAAATTAACTCCCTTTCCATCCCAGGTGGCGCCCAGGGGGTAGGGATTGCCAGGATATACTGTAATATTCATTCTAATTTAACCCTGTAAAAGTGGTGTAATGTTTAAACTTGCTGCTTCTTTTTAGCGAAGGCAAGAGAGGGAGAGAGATAGTCGTTAGTTCTTTCAAAAAAATAACTTGTATAACAGATCGTTGCTGATACACGAGATTGTTACTCAAAAGGTTACTGAATTTCTTCTATAATCTCCAGAAACAGAGGGGGTACATGCGCTGTTAGCCAAACGCCGTTGGCAGCCTGAAAGAATGTATAGCCGCTATTGTGCATGCTGGCAGCTTTAATGATCAATAGCACGGCCTTACCATGCCGCTGCCCTACCATTCTGGCAGTAACCCTGTCGGCAGAGAGGTGTACGTACTGCCTGGATTTAGCCTGCAGCCCCTCCTGCAGGATGGATGTCATGTACTGCGTGGCCGTGCCGTGATATAGTACCGCCGGAGGCTCCAGGGGCTGCAGGCCAAGCTCAACCGGCAGGGAATGCCCCTGGCTGGCCCTGATCCTGGAGCCATCTGCACTGAAAGCAAAACGCTGTTTATCATTAGTGGCTACTACCTCCTGTAGCTTTAGCAGATCTACAGGCATGCCTTTCTGCTGCATTTTGAACAGCAGCTCCTCAACCAAGGCCCAGCCTTGGGCATCGAGGCTAACACCCAGCGCCTGGGGTTTATGGCGCAACACCAGGCTTAAAAATTTGCTTATGCGTTTATTATCCATGCTTTCTGCCCCTGTGTAACACAGGAACAGCCGCCTGGTTTAAGCCTGTTGCAGAGATTAAAGAGATTAAGCGGTTACATCCAGTCTTTTGGAAACATAGAGAATGCCGGGTTGTGCCTGTACATAAAGAATTTGCCTGTCGTGCATCTGAGAAAAGAGCAACAAAGCCATTGCTGCCCCAAAGGTGGCGGACAGCATATCAGACTGAGTGTCCCAGGCATAGCCCTGGGTGCCCAGAAAGGCGTCGGCCGATGCACCTGTTCCTTCTGCCACAACCCACTCCAGCAGCTCATAGCCTGCACTAATGCCCAGGCAGGTAGTTATTACAAAATAGGCAAGCCATTTTCTGTTTTCTACCACTGCTTTCCTGATAAATATCTCTCTGGCTATAATGGCCGGCACCAGCCCCTGCGCAAAATGGCCTAGCTTATCATAATTGTTCCTGCTTCCATCAAAAGCATCACGGATCCAGTCGAACAGGGGAACTTCGGCATAGGTGTAGTGCCCGCCAATAAACAGAATGCAGGCATGCAGGGTAATGAGCAGGTAGGCGAGCGGAGTGAGGGGGAAGCTTTTGTAGGTAAGCCCTAAAACCGCCAGCGCCATAACGGCAGGGGCAACCTCCAGCATCCAGATGAACATATCTTTTGGCTCTATGACCGACCATAGAAAAACAGCTATGTATAAGCTGAGTAAAAAGATTTTCAGCCGGTGGTTTTGCATGCTTTGGGTTTGGTATAACGCAGTAAAAGCCAGGAGGTGCCTGTCTTTTGTTTATCCTTACAACATACGCACTAGTAGCCTCAAAAGCAATATGCAGACCCTTATGTCTCCTGTTCATTTATGTATTTGCTGTACTGTAGCTTATGTTATTTTTAAATACCCAAACTTATGCCATAACTAAGGGCGGGGGGTGCAGATAAGAAGGTTTGCCTGCTGCCTCATTCTCCTGCCAGGCATGCTCCTGATTCCAGGATGAGATAAATAATTTTGGTTGCCTGCTTGAAGATATCAAAAGGAGATTATACCTTTGGCTTATTGATGACTGACCGGTCAACCAAAAATAATTCACTTGTTGGCAGCCGGTTATCCAGTATCAACAAAAGCATATGTCGCCCAGAACAGTAGCACAGAATGAGGAAATCAGGCAGGAACGCAGGGAGCAGCTGCTGAATACTGCCCTCCGGCTTTTTGCTGAAGAGGGGTTTGATGCCACCAGCATCAGCAAAATTGCCCGGGAAGCGGGTGTTGCCAAGGGACTGCTGTACAATTATTTCGCCAGCAAAGAGGAGCTGATCGAGCAGATCATTTACCTGGCCATGGAAAAAATGGCAGGCCTGTTTACCACCATCAAGAAGGAGGGTGATCCTAAAGAAGTGATCCGGGAAGCATTTTACCAGATCAGGGATTCGCTTAAAAACGACCTGATGTTCTGGAAGCTTTACAAGCGCTTTGGTCTGCAGATCAACGACAACAAGGAGCTGATGGACAAGATTTTCAGGGATATGCAGGATTGGGTACAGCAGATGAATGAGCTGCTGGCAAAGCTTGGCTTCAGGAACCCACAACTTGAAACCTTCAAGCTCAGTGCCATTATTGATGGCATGACCGCCGATTACGTTGCCATGACGGAGCACTATCCGCTGGATGCCATGATTGACTACCTGGTAGAAACCTACCAGGACAAAAGCAGGCTGTAAATATTCAGCAGGAGTAGCTGCTTAGCCTATCCTTTCGGCGCGACTTTGTCTGCTTTGGAGGGCGCTGCAGCGAATTGCGTGCAGCTATATAGCGGTGCGCTTGCACCTCAATGCAGCATGAATGCTTCCATGCTTAATCCTTAAATGCTAAACACAGTACACAGTGGAAATCATCAGTACAAACGGGCTTACCAAATTGTTCGGCGAAACGAAGGCCGTTAACGACATCTCCATTCAGGTAAATGAGGGAGAGATCTATGGCTTTTTAGGCCTGAACGGAGCAGGTAAAACCAGCCTGATCCGGATGTTGCTGGGCATGATCAGACCCGACAGCGGTAGGGTGAATCTGTTTGGGAAAAAGCTGGATCCTAAGTTCAATTTATGGAACGACATCGGCTACCTGGTAGAAACACCCTATGCTTATCCCAATCTCACCGTTGCCGAAAACCTTAAAGTCTACTATCAGCTCAGGCAGCTTAAGCATCCGGGGCTTATCACTGAAACGATCGAAAAGCTCAAACTAGGCCAGTATCGTGATGTAAAGGCCAGGCACCTGTCTCTGGGCAACCAGCAAAGGCTGGGTATAGCAAAAGCACTCATGCACCAGCCCAGGCTGCTGATCCTTGATGAGCCCATCAATGGGTTGGACCCTGAAGGGATCGTAGAAGTAAGAAGCCTCCTGAAGGAGCTTGCCAGTCGTGGCTCCACAATTTTTCTGTCAAGCCACATTCTCGGAGAAATTGCAAAGGTAGCCAGCAGAATTGGGATCATACATGCTGGCAGACTCATGAAGGAGCTAACCACAAAGGAGTTATCGGGACAGCTGCTTCGGAAAATTCTGGTCACCACCAACGACAACAGCAGCGCAATACACTACCTGATCAGCGCCAACTACGGAGCTGTGCTGAATGAAAACAATGAAATTGAAATCTCTGATCATCGGGCAATTGCACATCCGGAAAACATTAGCAGGCTGCTGGCAGAAAAAGCTTACCCGCCAAAACAGCTGTATTTGTATACCGAAGATCTCGAAATGTACTTTTTACGAACAATCAAAGAATAGCATCAGATGGAAGCGCAAATAGGAGCACTGAAAGCGGAGCTGCTTAAAAACAGATACTCCCATATACTGTGGGTAACGTTTGTTGCCTTTGGACTGGCACCCCTGATGGGTGGTGTTTTTATGCTGATCATGCGGAATCCGGACGCCATTGCCAAAGCAAGCGCGCTTAATACAAAAGCACAGATGATCGGCTTTACAGCCGACTGGAATTCTTATTTCGGCATCCTGAGCCAGGCCCTTGGTGTGGGTGGCGTATTGGTGTTTGGCTTTGTAGCGAGCTGGATCTTTGGCAGGGAATATTCAGAGGGAACCACAAAGGATCTTCTGGCGCTGCCTACCTCCAGAACCAGGATCATCCACGCCAAATTCATGGTATACGCTGCCTGGTGCTTTGCCCTGGTCCTCTCTAACCTGCTGATCGGTTTCGCCATCGGCAGTCTGCTGCAGTTAACTGCAACAGATTATGGAGCTGTTGCTGCACATCTTAAAGATTATTTTACCACAGCAGCACTCACGCTTTTACTGGGAACGCCTATCGCTTTTTTTGCCATCTGGGGCAAAGGGTACCTGGCCCCTTTGGGTTTTGTAGCACTGGCACTGGTGCTTTCGCAGATTGTAGCTGCGACAGGCTATGGCTATTACTTTCCCTGGTCGGTACCAGGGCTGTTTAGCGGTGCCGGTGGAGAATATAAAGACCAGCTGGATGTATTGAGCTATGCAATCCTGCTCCTGACAGCCATAGCAGGTTATTTTGCAACCATTGCCTACTGGAAATACGCCGATCACACCAAATAGAGGAGGCGATACAGCTGTTTTGCATCAGATTAATAACTTTATTTTAGCGCTGGTTAAAAAATTAATGAATACGTGTTGGTTTACTGAACACTGTTCATTATGTTTGTGGTGTATATACGATATATGGGAACCAAAGACAGGAAAGAACGGGAGAAGGAAGAGCTGAAGGGGCTGATTTTAAAGGCAGCGAAGGAAATCTTTTTTGAAAAAGGCTATGCCCAAACCAGTATACGCAATATTGCAGATCGCATAGAATACAGTCCGGGCACTATCTATCTGCATTTTAAAGATAAGGATTCTATTTTTCATGCCCTGCAGCAGGAGGGTTTTATGCTGCTTAGGCAGCAGTTTGGCGTACTGCAGGTGGTAGCCGATCCTTTTGAGCGGCTTAAGGCAATGGGAAAGCTGTACCTGAACTTTGCCATGGAGAATCCGGAGTACTATGACCTGATGTTTGTGATCAGGGCGCCTATGAATGTGTTAGAAGCAGAAGCCTGTTGGGATGAAGGGCAGACGGCCTTTAATGTGCTGGTACAAGTGGTGCAGGCCTGTATAGAACAGGGACATTTTAAAGGATATGATACCGAGGAAATGGCTTATGTGATCTGGTCGACTGTACATGGTATGGCCACCATCAGCATCCGTGGGCGCTGCCGCGTAATCAGCGATGAAAAAAGGGAAACCATTGAAACTTTAGGGTACGACACATTTGTGCAAATGCTGAACTGCATGTAGTTACTGAACTGCAGCGCTGCCTCCGGGTTTATTTTCAGCCTACACATAGCTACCAGCATGCATCTGGTTACTGGTTTACATTTCAAGAAACCAGCCGGCATTTGCTATTTTTTTGCCCTTCTGATAAACAGTGTTCATTTTAAATACAATGTATATGAGTACCTATTCCAAACTCGTAAGGGGACTACTTTTGCTTTTTTTTAGCAACATCTCCTTCCACACCCTAAGCCAGCCTTCTGCCCGGGAAGAACCCCTGCAGCAGTACATCCGCGAGGGCCTGCAGACAAACCTTATCCTGCAGCAAAAGAATATTGGGCTGGAAAAAGCCACCCATGCGCTTAAGGTTGCCAGTAGTTATTTTTTACCCGCTGTTTCCTTTAATGCCGGCTATATCCATGGCAATGGCGGCCGTGCCATTGATTTACCCATTGGCGACATGCTGAACCCTGTTTACAGCACCCTTAACCAGCTGACGGAGACCAATAATTTTCCGCAGATTGAAAATGTGAAGCAGAGCTTTTTTCCGCAAAATTTTTACGATGCACACCTGCGCACCGCCGTCCCGCTGCTAAATACCGACCTCTACAACAACAGGCGCATTCAGCACGAGCGGGTACAGCTGCAGGAGTGGGAGGTAAAGGCTTATGAACGGGAGCTGGTCAAGAACATCAAGCTGGCTTATTACAACTACCTAAGCGCACTGGAAGCCGTCAAGATCTGGCAGAGTGCCCTGGAGCTGGTAGCGCAAAACCTGGAGGTAAACCAGTCGCTGCTGCGCAATGGCAAAGGTTTACCGGCCACAGTATTGCGGGCCCAAAGTGAGCTGGAGGGTGTAAAAGCTCAGCTGCAGGAGGCAGAGAACAACAGCCTGAATGCACAGCGCTACTTTAACTTTTTGCTTAACAGGCCTCAGACTTCTTCCATTGTGCCTACTGAAGGCATTGAAGAAGCTGTAAGTGCCGTGCCCCTCCTGCTGGCTCAAAACCAGGCTGCGGTTTCGCACCGGGAAGAGCTGCAGATGGTACAGGCAGGAGAGCGCCTCAACCAGACACTAGTGCAGCTGAAACAGCAAAACTGGGTGCCAAAGGTGAATGCTTTCCTGGACCTGGGTGCCCAGGCCGACAATATGAAATACAACAGCCAGGCACGCTATTACCTGATGGGCCTTTCGCTGGATGTGCCCCTGTTCAGTGGCTTTCGCAACCGCTATGAAATACGCCAGGCCCTGCTGGATGTAAAGCACTCGCAGCTAAGCTTTGAGCAAACCTCGCAGCAGCTGGAGATGGCCGCAGCAGTGGCACAGAATAACCTGGCAACAGCCCATCAAAACTATGCAGCGGCACAACAGCGCCTGCAGGCCGCGCAAGGCTACTTTAAGCTGTTGGAGCGGGGGTACACGGAGGGTACAAACTCACTGATTGAGTTCATCGACGCACGCAACCAGCTTACCACCTCACAGCTGCAGCTAACCCTTAGCACCTACAAAGTATTGGGTGCCCTGGCCCAGTACGAACGCGAGATCAGCGCACAACCTATTCACCATTAACCTTATTAGCAATGAACATACAATCTCTAAAACCAATCCTTGCCCTGGCTGTAGTTGCAGTACTGCTGCAAGCCTGTGGCAGTGCCGAGAGTAGTACGCCCATACCAGCTGCCAATTCGCCTATTCCTGTAACCGTAACAGCCATTCAGCAACAGGAGATCATACAGCCTGTTGTGGTATCCGGTCAGTTTACCACCGATGATGAAACCACCTTATCCTTCAAAACTGGTGGCGTGGTAAGCCGTGTGCTGGTGAAAGAGGGCGATTATGTAAAAAAAGGACAGCTGCTGGCCACACTGGACCTTACCGAAATTAATGCCGGGGTAAAGCAGGCCGAGCTGGGGCTTGAAAAAGCCGAACGTGACTTTGCCCGGGCAGAAAATCTTTATAAAGACAGTGTTGCTACCCTGGAGCAGTATCAGAATGCCCAGACAGCCTTATCCATAGCCCGGCAGCAGCTCACGGCTGCCCGCTTTAACCAGGGTTCTGCAGAAATACGCGCTGCAGCCGGGGGTTATGTGCTGAAGAAATGGGTGAACGACGGTCAGGTGGTTAGTTCGGGTGCGCCTGTTTTGCGCACCAATGGTGCCGGCAAATCCAGCTGGGTATTTAAGGTTGGTGTGAGCGACAAGGAATGGTCAGGGCTGGAGCTGGGCGATGCTGCAACTATTCTCACAGATGCCGCTCCCGAAAAGCCGCTAAGTGCTAAAGTGGTGCGCAAGTCAGAGGGAGCCGATCCTCAAACAGGCGTCTTCACCATAGAACTCCAGGTAGAGACCAAAGAGGGACAGTCACTTGCTTCGGGCTTGTTCGGTACGGCCACCATCACCCCTTCCAGAAAGGCAAGGGTCTGGAGTATTCCCCACGAGGCCCTGCTGGATGGCAATGCCAATAAAGGATTTGTGTTTGTAACTGCCGATAACAAAACGGCCAAAAAAGTACCCGTTACCATTGCTTCACTGGATAATAAGTGGGTGTACATCAGCAGCGGACTGGAAGGGGGCGGAGGGCTCATCACCAGGGGCAGTGCCTATCTTACCGATAATTCTACCATTACAATTGTGAAATAATTGCCATCATGAAAATATCAGAATACGCCGTTAAAAATTACCAGTTTACGCTCGTTATTTTCCTGATGATCGTGGCGTTGGGAGTAACTACGCTGCTTACCATGTCGCGGAGCGAAGATCCAGAAATGGAAGCACCCCAGTTTCCCGTTGTGATCATCTATCCCGGCACCAGTCCGCAGGATATGGAAGAGCTGGTGGTAGACCCGCTGGAAAAGCGCATTACCGAGTTTGAGGATATCAAGAAAGTGAAAAGCACCATTAACGATGGGGTGGCTGTGATATCAGTATTCTACAAGTACGAAAGTAATGTGGATGAAAAGTACCAGGAGCTGATCCGGGAGGTAAACAGCATGCGCCAGGAGCTGCCCAAAGATATCTACAGCATTGATGTGAAAAAGGTAAGGCCTGCAGATGTGAATATTCTGCAGCTGGGGCTGATCTCTGAAAATGCCTCCCGCCAAAGCATGAGGCTCCAGGCAGAAGCCCTGCAGAAGGAGCTGGAGAAAGTGCAGGCCCTGAAGGATGTAGACATCTGGGGCCTGCCCGAAGAAATCGTGCGTGTGGACCTGCGGCTGGAAAAGCTTGCCAATCTGCGCATCCCCCTGAATGCAGTGCTGGGCAGCGTGCAGAGCGAAATGACCAACATTCCGGGTGGTAGTGTAGAAGCTGGCAGCAAGTCGTTCAACATCAAAACCGGCGGTAATTATAAATCGCTGGAGGAGATTGCCAATACCGTTGTCTACTCCGGCGGCGGTAAAAACATCCTCCTGAAGGATGTGGCCGATGTGCACTACGATCATGAGGAGGATAAACATATTACACGCCTCAACGGACACCGTGCTGTGTTTATAACGGCTGCACAAAAATCAGGCAACAATATTTCGCAGGTGCAGGAGCAGTATAAGCATATACTGGAAGCCTTTGCCAAAACACTGCCTGGCAATATAGAGCTGGTGCAGAATTTCGACCAGGCCGATAATGTGAACCGTCGCCTGGGCAGCCTGGGTATTGATTTTGCCATTGCCATTCTGCTGGTATCCATTACGCTGCTACCCCTGGGCGGACGGGCAGCCTTGATCGTGATGATCTCCATACCACTTTCCCTGGCCATTGGCCTGGTGATGCTAAATGTAATGGGCTTTAACCTGAACCAGCTAAGCATAGTGGGCCTGGTGGTGGCCCTGGGCCTGCTCGTAGATGACAGCATTGTGGTGGTAGAAAACATAGAGCGCTGGCTGCGGGAAGGCCACAGCCGCCTGAATGCCGCTATCCTGGCCACGAAGCAGATTGGTCTGGCCGTGGTAGGCTGTACGGCTACCCTGATCATCGCCTTTATGCCACTGGTATTTATGCCCGAGGGTGCCGGAGATTTTATCCGCAGCCTGCCCATGGCAGTGATCAGTGCTGTATTTGCCTCCATGCTGGTATCGCTCACCATTATTCCGTTCCTCTCAAGCCGCATCCTAAAAGAGCATGCCGGCCATCCAGAGGGTAATATGTTCATGCGTGCCATGCAAAAGCTGATTCATGGCAGCTATGCGCCCATTCTGGATCGTGCCCTGAAGCGCCCGGTGGTAACGGTGCTTATTGCTGCCGCCGTTTTTGGTGGTTCCCTGATGCTATTCCCGGTTATTGGCTTCAGCCTTTTCCCAACTTCTGAAAAGCCGCAGTTTCTGGTAGATGTGGTAACCCCGCTTCAAACCAATATCAGCTATACAAACCAGGTGGCCAAAGAGGTGGAAAAGGAGCTGGCCCAAATACCGGAGGTGAAGTACTATGCCACCAACGTAGGCAAGGGCAATCCGCGCATCTACTACAATGTGATTCAGGAAAACGAGCGCACCGACTTTGCCCAGATCTTTGTGCAGCTGCAGGAGGATGTAAGTCTGCCCCGCAAGCTGGAGATCACTGAAGCCCTGCGCCAGCGGTTGAATAATTATGCAGGTGCCAGGATAGAGGTGAAAAACTTTGAGCAGGGGCCGCCCATGACGGCTCCCATAGAAGTGCGCCTGCAGGGCAATAACCTGGATACCCTGCGCGCACAAGCCGCCAGGGTAGAGCAACTGTTGAAGAATACCCAGGGCACCATGTATGTAAAAAATCCGGTGACCAACCTGAAATCTGACCTGAAGGTAGACGTCAACAAGGAAAAAGCACGTATGCTGGGAGTAAACGCTGCAGAGGTGGCACGCACGGTACGCCTGGCCATAGCCGGTATTCCGATGGGTACTTATTCTGATAGTGATGGCGAAGACCGTACGGTACTCATCACCACTCCAAAGGAGGAGCGGGCATCGCTTTCAGCATTCGATCACCTGTTCGTGAACAACCAGCAGGGTACCGCCATTCCCCTCAGGCAGATTGCAGACCTGAAGCTGGAGTCCTCACCGGTCACCATCGACCACCAGGATAAGCACCGCATGGTAACCGTATCGGCCTTTGTGCAGAAAGATTTTTTGCTGGACCGCGTGCTGGACAATGTGATTGAGCAGATGGATGCCATGCCACTGCCGGAAGGCTACAGCTACACCATGGGCGGGGAAATAGAGTCCAGGCAGGAGTCATTCGGGGGCTTTGGCAGTGTGGTGCTGGTAACGGTTTTCATGTTCATAGCCGTGCTGGTGCTGGAGTTCAAAACCTTCAAGAGTACGCTGATTGTGCTGTCGGTAATTCCGCTGGGCGTAGTAGGTGCCGTGCTGGCTCTCTGGCTCACTGGCAATACCCTGTCTTTCGTCGCCATTATTGGCCTGATTGCCCTGGCGGGGATAGAGGTAAAGAACTCCATTCTGCTGGTAGATTTCACCAACCAGCTGCGGCAGGAGGGAAGAGGACTGGAAGAGGCCATCCGTGAGGCCGGTGAAGTACGCTTCCTGCCCATCATCCTCACCTCCATGACGGCCATCGGCGGCCTGATCCCCATCGCCATCTCCAGCAATCCCCTCATCTCACCCCTGGCGATTGTGCTGATCGGCGGCCTGATCAGCTCAACGCTGCTCTCGCGCATCGTTACGCCGGTGGTGTATAAACTGATACCGCCTAAGGTGGAACTGGAGGAGGAGAAGAAGACAGCCAGCAAGCTGGTACCTGCTTTGGCCTGATTTTGTTTCTCATAGTGTTCATATCAAAAGCCCTTTCCTGTTTAGGAGAGGGCTTTTTTGTGGGTTGGATATGGGTAAGGTGGCGGAAGCGATGTATGGTAGGAGATAATTTAGGCTGGAGGTGTGTGCTACCACGTCGATGCGTGCATCTAAGCCGGGACGCGTAGTCTACAGTAGTATGGCATAGACACGTTAGATGTGAAATCTGTCGTCAGTCCATTTTATAGGATTGGTGATGATGTAATTTTCAATTTTTTCCAGCTCCTGCTGATTTCTGGTAATGCGGTCGTGGAATCTGGGCTGCCAGTTAAAATCTGTTGTGCCCAAGGCTCTGATTTTATTAGTGCTGGCAGATTTGAAAGATCCTATGATTCTGGAAACAGATCCAGCCTTTGGTGATCGATGGGCCATCAACCGGTTTTTATCTGCAGCTGCCTCTGTAGCGTCGATGCATGCATCGACGTGGTGGAGTGATGGCTCTGACCTTTCTATTCCTATAAGTCCATGCATATGATTCGGCATTACCACAAATTCTCCTAAAAATACTTTGGGGAAATGATCTGAAATTCTAGTCCAACAATCCTGCACAACCTGACCTTCTACAGATAATATCATTTCACCTGACTCTACCTTGCCAAAATATGGTAAGCGATCTTTAGTGCAGATGGTAATAAAATATAGTCCTTCAGATCTATAATCAAACCCCTGCAGGCGCCGGGGATTTTGGCTATATTTCTCATACCTGGACATATTGAATTAAATATGAAAATGAGCAGATTGTTATTCACTGCAGACCTCTGTAGACTACGCGTCCCGGCTTCGATGTATGGATCGACGTGGTGGCGGAATGAAACGCAGGTTATTATGATCAAGAAATAATCGATGGAGATTAGAGCCTTTGGTTGGAGATGAATGTGGTCGCTGTTAACATCTACCACGTCGATGCATGCATCGACGCTACAGAGGCCGCCAGACTTAATCTAATCCCCCTTATTAATGGAACCAACCTCCTCCCTTAACCTTTCAATCAAATACACCAGCGCCAGGGCCAGAAAATTAATGCCGATGAATACCCTGCCTGTTTCAGCATTCAGGATGAGCTGAAAGGAGGAGAGGGAGAGGTTTAAATTGAACTGCCAGGCGGGGATGAAATCAATGCCTAAGCCAAGCTTAAAGCCTGCTACGTAGTTGTAGGCAAAGGTGCCTATGGCAATGCTTAGCACCTGCAAGGCCTGGTTGATCAGCGATAAGGTAAGGCCACGCTTGGGGTGCTGTAGCAGTACAGCGCCGGCGATGATGGAGTATACATAGAATGCAGCAGTCAGAAAGATCAGCAGGTAGCTTAGGGTAGTCAGGTTGTTTAGCTGTGGAATGATGCGTATGGCCAGACCGATACCCAGTATACCGCCAAAAATCTGGTAAACTGCCAGCCCCCTGATGATGTTGTTAAGGTTCTTTTTCATGTTGATATGCAAACCGGGGTTTTGCCGCCAGCACTTATATAAAAGACCTGGCTACCATATATAGCCAGGTCTCACTAAATTGTTTCTGTAAAGCATCAGGTGTTTGGTACCCGATTAATTTAGTGTTCATAACACTGCTATCAGTGTTTGTTTACATAGTAAGGATCGCCGCCTTCGTCTATATCTGGCCCGTTATTTCCCTTTGCCTGCAGTTCGGCAAGTCCCCTTTTGCCGTAGGCCAGGCGGGTGATCACCACAAACAATACCGGCACCACAAAGATGGCCAGGAAGGTAGCGGCGAGCATACCACCGATTACCACCCAGCCAATGGTCTGGCGGGATACGGCACCTGCTCCGGAGGCCAGTACCAGCGGCACCACACCCAGGATGAAGGCCATGGAGGTCATGATGATGGGGCGCAGGCGCAGGATAACGGCTTCAATGGTGGCTTCGATCAGCTCCATACCCCGGTCTACCCGCTCTTTGGCAAACTCTACGATCAGGATGGCGTTTTTGGCTGCAAGACCAATTAGGGTAATCATACCAATCTGGGCGTATACGTTATTATCCAGCTTGGGCAGGAAGGTTAGCGCCAGAATGGCCCCGAACATACCCAGCGGAATGGCAAACAGGATGGAGAACGGCACCGACCAGCTTTCATACAGAGCTGCCAGCAACAGCAGTACCAGGATGATCGACAGCGAGAAAATATAGATGGTGCTGTCGCCTGCTGATAGCTCTTCGCGGCTTAGGCCTGAGAAGTCGTAGCCATAGCTGGCGGGGAGCACCTGCGCAGCTACTTCCTGCAGCGCCTGCAGGGCCTGCCCACTGCTGTAGCCTGGCGCGGCAGCGCCCATGATTTCTACCGAGCGGAACAGGTTATAGTGCGAGATCACCGCAGGATTCTCCACCACCCGGTGGGTTACCAAGGCACTTAGAGGAACAGATTCGCCCTGCCGGTTCATCACGTAATACTGCCGCAGGCTTTCAATATCCATCCGGTAGGAGGTATCGGCCTGGGCCACCACCCTAAAGTTACGGCCGTAGCGGGTAAAGTCGTTCACATAGCGGCTGCCCATATAAGTAGCCATGGTGGTATATACATCTGAAACACTTACGCCCAGCCTTTTTGCTTTTTCACGATCCACCTCCAGGTGGTAACCCGGGGTGCGGGTGTTGAAGAAGCTGTAGGCCATGGCAATCTCGGGCCGCTCGTTAGCGGCACCCAGAAATTGGCCCATTACCTGCTCCAGCTCGCGGATATCGCCGGCGGTGCGTTGCTCCAGCATAAAGCTAAAGCCACCTGATTGCCCCAGGCCCGGAATGGCCGGAGGCGCCACCACCCGTATGTTAGCTTCTTTGATGGCTGCAAAACGCTGGTTGAGCGAGGCCATCACGCCCTGTAGCTGCAGTTCAGGATCCTTGCGCTCGCTCCATGGCTGTAGCTGAAGGAAAATAGTACCGCTGTTTGACTTAAAAGAGAAGTTAATTGCATTCAGTCCGCCAATGGCAGTATAGGTCCTGACAGCCGGATGATCGGCAAGGATCTCGCCCATTTCTGCCAGAAGAGCCCGGGTTCTGGTTGCAGAGGCACCTTCCGGCAGCTCTGCGGCAATAAACATACGGCCTTCGTCTTCAGTAGGAATAAAGCCTGTCGGTTTGGTGGCAAAGAGTCCAACCGTACCGGCATAAATACAAGCCAGCAGCACCAGTACCAGCGGTGTGGCACTAATGCTTTTTCTTACCCCGCGGGAGTATTTGTCGGTGGTTCTGCCAAACCAGCCATTGAATTTGTAGAAGAACTTATTCAGGCCTTTAGACTGCTTGTTCACCTTCATGGGCTTTAGCATCAGCGAGCAAAGGGCTGGCGTGAGGGTTAAGGCCACAAAAGCGGAAATAAGAACAGAAATAGCAATGGTGATGGCAAACTGCTGGTACAGGCGGCCTACAATACCCGGTATAAAACCAACCGGAATAAACACCGCTGCCAGGATCAGGGCAATGGCAATTACCGGAGCGGTAATATCTTTCATGGCCTTGCGGGTAGCTTCTTTCGCTGAGATGCCCTCGTGATCTATATAGTGCTGCACTGCCTCTACCACCACAATGGCATCATCTACCACAATACCAATGGCCAGTACAAAACCGAACAGGGTAAGGGTGTTGATGGTAAAGCCCAGCGGAATAAAGAAGATAAAGGTACCGATAATGGAAACCGGTATAGCCAGAATAGGGATTAGGGTAGCCCGCCAGCTTTGCAGGAACAGGAACACCACCAGGATTACCAGCGCAAGTGCCTCTAAGAGTGTCTGCACCACCTCCCGGATAGAAACCTCTACCACCGAAACCGTTTCGAAGGAAACAATATAATCCACATCGGCCGGAAAACCCTTTTTCATTTGTTCCAGGGCGGCATATACGCCATCTGCCGTTTCCAGGGCATTGCTGCCCGGAGCCTGGTAGAGGAGCAGAATGGCAGATGGATTTCCATTAATGGTAGAGGAACGGCCATAGTCAAACTGGCCGAACTCAATTCTGGCCACATCGCGCAGGTATACAATAGAGCCATCGGCAGGATTGCTGCGCACCACGATATCGCCAAACTCTTCCTGTGTTTGCAGACGGCCCGTTACCGTTATGGGGTACTGGAAAGTCTGATCAGGGCTTTGCGGCGTGGCACCAACGGTACCGGCCGCTACCTGCAGGTTTTGCTCCTGGATAGCGCCGGTTATTTCGCCGGCACTAATGCCGTACTGCGCCAGCCTGTCGGGCTGCAGCCAGATGCGCATGCTGAAGTCCTGCCCCAGGGCGTTGATGTCGCCAACCCCCTGCACACGCAGCAGTGCATCGCGCACAAAGATGTTGGTGTAGTTGTCCAGGTATTTGGTGTCGTGGGTGCCGTTCGGGGAGAAAATACCGATTACCATCATGATGCTCGGGTTCCTTTTCCGTACGGTTACCCCCAGGCGCCGTACCTCTTCGGGCAGGCTGGGCTGGGCTATGCTGGCCCTGTTCTGCACATCGAGCGTGGCAATTTCAATGTCGGTGCCTACCTCAAAGGTAACGCTCATGTTCATCTGCCCGGTGCTGGTGTTGGTAGAGGTAATGTAGGCCATGCCCGGCGTACCGTTGATCTGGGTCTCTACGGGGGTGGCAACGGTCTGCTCTACCGTTTGTGCATCGGCTCCGGTATAGTTAGCCGATACCGATACCACCGGCGGCGATATATCCGGATACTGGGTAACCGGCAGGTTCATCATGGCTAATAAACCTACCAGCACTAATACAATGGAGATTACCATAGAGGTAACAGGTCTCCTTATAAATACTTCTGATATCATTTTAAGGTGCTAATAGCGTAATGTGCTAATTTTTCAATGTGCTAATGCGGTAATGTACTGATTGGGGCAGGTATGATGTGTCGGGTATCAGCAGGAGCGTTGTAGTACTTTATCTGCAGTGATATCACTTTGCGTCTATCGACCTCATACCCCATACCACAAACCTACCTGCTTGCAGACTGGGGTTGTCCGGTTTGTATCTTGGCTCCCTGGCGCAGGCGCTGTATGCCTTCTACTACAATATCGTCGCCTGACTGTAGGCCTTCGCGCACCACAATATTGCGGCCAAAGCGGGTGCCCAGTGCTACGTTCTGCTGCACCACCGAGTCGCCCTGAATTTTGTACACATAGTACTCACCCAGCTGTTCGCTTACGGCTTTGTAGGGAATTACAAGCTGGCGGCCAATATCCTGGTTCAGCACCTTCACACTCACCGTCATGCCCGGAATAAGCTGCTGATCCGGGTTAGAGAACTGCACACGTACGGCAATGGTACCCGTTTGCCGGCCTACGGCGCGGTCTATAGCACTCATTCTGCCGGGTAGGGCGTAGGGAATGCCACCACTAAGGACAATGGTGAACAGCGAATCCGGCTGCTCCTTTGGATTTTGCAGGTACCTGTTGAAACGGGGGATCTCCTGTTCGTTGATTACAAAATCGACTGCCATGGGATCTACCGAAGAGATGGTGTTCAGCAGGGGCTGGCCTGGCGACACCTGGGTGCCAATGCGTACCTGCGAGATACCGATCACACCATCAAAAGGAGCAGTGATCACCGAGTAACCAAGGTCGGTAGAAACGCTGCGTACCTGAGCCTGTGCAGTGGCAACCTGTGCCTGTGCCGTTGCCAGATCAGTGCGGGCATAATCCACGCGTTGGGTGGCAATGGCATCCTGTTCAGCAAGTCTCTCATAGCGTTCCAGGTCTTTCTGCACCTTCTCCAGGTTGGCCCTGGCACTTTGCAGGTTGGCCTGCGCCTGCTGCTGGGCAGCCTGGTATTTGCTCTGGTCTATCTCATAAATCCTCTGGCCCTGTTTCACTGTCTGGCCGTCCTGTACATAAATATTGGTGATGTAGCCTGCTACCTGCGGGCGCAGCTCTACCTCATTCAGCGGCACTACGGTGCCGGGATAGGTATCGGTACCCGTTACAGCTTCGGCCTGTACGGTATAGGTGCTCACTGGTACGGCAGCAGCTGCCAGGGGTCCCTGCTGTGCGCCATCTCCGTTGTTTCCGCAGGAGCTAAGCGCTACGGAACATATAATGGCTGCCACTAGCCATGTTAGGTTATGCTTCATGTTTAGGTTATTACTTTTCATTAATTGACTCTTATTTCTCCCAGTGCCCGCTGCAGGTCCAGCTTGCTGGCCAGTACCTGATAGAGTGCATTGTAGTAATTGAGCTGAGCCTGGCGAAGATCAGTCTCCGCCACGATCAGATCCAGGTAGGTCTTAATTCCTTCGTCGTACTGCAGTTTAATAATGTCGTACACCTCTTCGGCAATCTCTACGTTTTGCTGCAGGGTAAGCCACTCGTTATAATCGCTTTTATAATTGGCCAGGGCCCGCTGGTATTCTGTGTTGATGGCATTTTGTGTTTCAAGCAGGTCCTGCTGCAGGCGCTGCTCCAGCAGCTGTGCCCTTTTCATGTTCTGTATTCTTCTGGTGCCCTGAAAAATAGGGATAGCTACCTGTAAACCTGCTGCTGAAGTAGGGTAAGCAATATTGTACAGCTGGCTGAACTCATCATTCAGAAACAGCCTGCTGTTGTTGTAGGTAGCCGATACGGTTGGCAAAAAGCCCCAGCGGTGGTAGCTTGTATTGAGGCCAAGCAGCTGCTGCTGTGTTTGCAGCAGCTGGTACTCAATTCTGTTTTCATACTGCACCAGCTGAATGGTATCTGCCTGAATTTGAGCCTGCATGCTTTCGTAGTCGTGTGCAATGTCCAGCTCCTGGTTGGCAGGATAGCCCATGAGCTGCTTCAGGTAAGCGTACCGGGCTTTGATGGCCTCCTGTGTTCTTTTACGGTCGCTGCGCGTATTGGCCAGGGTTATGCTTGCCCGCTGGTAGTCTGTTTTATCTACAATGCCGCTCTCGTACTGGCTCCGCGCATCCCGGTACTGCTTCTCCAGGCGGGCAATGTTTTCGTCCAGAATTTTTAGCTGCTCCCGGGTAAGCAGCAGGTCGTAAAAGGCCTTGCTTACCTCTACCACGGTATTAATCCTGGTAAAGGTGGTGCTCTGATCCAGGCTGCGACGGGTAAAGCGGGCTCCTCTGGAGGCCAGCAGCACATCGTTGCTGTAAAGCACCTGTGAGGCCTGCAGCTGCAGACTTGAGTTGTTTCTGGTGCCGATTTGAATAGGCTGATCGCCAAAAACGGCTACTTGTCGCTGGATATTATAGGTATAGCCAAAGCCAGCCGTTACCTGGGGCAACCAGGACGAAAGGGCTGCATTGATCTCACGCTCGCCAATGGCCTCGTCAATTTGCGATTGCCTGATGGCGGGCTGATGTTCAAAAGCGTAGTCAATACATTCTTCCAGGGTAAAAGTGCCTTTAGCGGCGTTTTCTCCGGTATGCTGGGCTATTAGCAGGCCGGGGTACCATAAGTACGCCAGCACCAATAGCCAGTAAGCTTTTATCGGTTTCATGAAATATGGGGTAGTGCTTAGGTTGTAGGGACTATTTCTGTATGTACAGCCTATCTGCAGAAAAGTGGAGAACACCAGTGCGGCAGATGGCCAAGTATGTGCTAAGGGTAAAAATTTTACGTGATGGGTGCTGCTTATGACTAATGTCTGGCAACGCCATCCCAGATGATCTGAATGATCTGCTCCAGTTCTGTTGCTCCTGCTTTGATCTTTCCGTGCGATTGAATTTTAAAGCTGGTAATCGCGGTGCTGCTAAGTAAAACACCTAAAATTTTCGGGTTAACTGGTTTCAGGTGTCCTTGTGTGATACCTTCCTGGATAAAACTAAAAATGTATCGGTGGAAGGCATTAGTTTCTTCTCCTGGCTTTTTCTCGAAATAGGGTGAATTTATATACTGATCAAAAAATATGGGTACGTTGGGATTATTGGTGTGAAAATTATAAAGGTTTTTCCAAAGATTCAGAAAGCGCTGCTCATAAGATGCTGTTTCATCATCGCCTGCCTTCACGGCCGCCAGCATTTTCTCCGTTACATACTGGAACAGCTCGCAGATCATTCTGTCCTTATTTTCAAAGTGGTGGTAAATGGTGCCCGCAGCTACTCCTGATTTTTTCACCACCATGCTGATAGGGGTACCATGAAATCCATTTTCCTTGATTAACTCAAGCGTTGTTTCCAGAATTGCTATCTTCTTCTCTGTAAAATTATCTGTCATCTTTCTAGTTGTACCGGACGCTCATTCGGGTGCAAATGTAGCAGCTTTCCTTCATGCGGCAAACACTATTTCTTTTTTTTATCTGACTTAGATCATTGAATTATTGTGAATGGTATGTACGAAAGATTTGCGGCAGGAATGAGTGGTAAGCGGGTAGGAGTGCCGGGTAAAAAAAATAGCAGGATTGAGCATCACATGAATGCTGGCCTCCGTTCAACTGAAATGATTGATCTAAATTATTTTTAATCCTGCAGGGTTTACTATTTTTGGTTTTTCAGCGGGTTCATCAGGATGCCGCTTCTAAAATCAGAGGTATATCAATTCTATTTTTTAAGCCGAGCAAAAAAGAAGCATACTTAACATACAACATGAGAATAAGAAAAGCAGTGATAACGGCAGCAGCCCGTGGTGAACGCTTATACCCGGTTGCCGATACGGTACAGAAAGCCATGCTGCCTGCCATAGACATAGATGGGTTGCACAAGCCGGTTATCCAGATTATTGCCGAGGAGGCCTTTGCCAGTGGCATAGAAGAAATTTGTGTGGTGTGTGCACCGGGTGATGGAGATCGCTACATCAGTGCCTTTCATTCGCTGCGCGATAACCTGGTAAAGTCTTTTAAAAGTGTAGACTGGGCCAGGAAAGAAGCAGAAAAAATAGACCAGCTGCTAAGCCGCCTGCAGTTTGCCGAGCAGCGGGAGCCTCTTGGGTATGGCCATGCCGTTTACTGCGCCAAAGAATTTGTGAATGAAGAGCCCTTTCTGCTGCTGCTGGGCGATTACCTCTATGTTTCTGATTTGCGTGATAAGCGCTGTGCAGCTCAGCTGGTTGATCTTGCCTCGCAGGAGAACTGTGCTGTATCGGCCGTAAACCCAACCCCGGAGCACCAGATTACCCGTTATGGTACACTCACCGGTAAGCAACTACCCGGTGTTTCAGGGGTTTACGGAATTGAAAAGATCATTGAAAAACCTTCTCTAAGCCTGGCCGAGCTTGAGCTGCAGACCCCCGGTCTGCGGGTGGGCTATTATCTCTGCTTTTTTGGCATGCACGTACTTACCCCGGCAGTATTTGAGCTGCTGCAAAAAGAAATTAGCAGGGGCAGTACCAACGTGCTGCTTACCCCGGCGCTGCAGGAGCTGGCCAAAACCGACAAATACCTGGCCCTGGAGGTAAAAGGCAACCGCTATGACTTAAGCAAGCGCCATGGCTTGCTGCAGGCACAGATTGCCCTGGGACTTGCCGGCGAAGCCCACGACGAAACCCTTACCACCATGGTGGAGCTGCTGGCCGAAGCCAACGGACGCAACAGGAAGTGAATAGTATTGAGAAACAGGTATTGAGTATTGAGTAATAAGATGGCCGCAAAGCGCACTGGTGTCTGGCCATTTTAAGCTATTGCTGCTGGGCGGCTGCCTAAGTACTTATTCAAAAGAAACGCTAGCATGAACCCATTTATAGAAACCATCACCTCTGCCGATATTGCCACCCGCAACAGGTCATTTTTTGAAATAAGCCGTCAGCTTACGGCTAAAGAATTGCTGGGCCAGCTGCGGGAGCTCGACGATTTTCGCAAGGCAACCCCCAACCTCTACGATAAAGTACGTGCCATACTCTTCCTCTACGCAGGTTTCAGGTTTTTCCTGATGGAAGCAGCAGAGGTACCCGCTACCGGAAAAATTGCTTACGCAGGCTTTGAAGACCTGCTGGCCCGCCGCTTTGAGCATGCCATTACCACCTTTCTGAAAGAGCTTGACACAAAAGGCCCCAATGCCACCCTCTTCAGCGCACTGGCAGAAAGCTACCACCACCTTTCTTTTCAGATCCTGGCCGACCAGGTACGAAAGAGCGTACGCTCCAGCAGGGGCAACCAGTGGATGTTCCGGGTAGGCCACCAGGACGAGCACCCCATTCGCATTCACCCCAGCTTGCTGCAGCGCCAGGAGGACTCGCTCTTTTACCCGGTGCTGCATGAACATACCTCCGTGCGGATGGACCTGACCCACAGCGGCTGGTCCGATATCTTTTTCCTGGGCATGGATTACCCCGAAGGAGCAAGGGTTATTAATGTATCCATAGACCTGGGGGTTTACGGGCGTGATAAAGACATTAGGCCGCCCCTGCACAGCTATGTGCGGGTAATACCAGAGCCGGTGCTGCGCCTAACCAGCATAGACCTGAACACCACCAAGGATATTCACGACCTTTCGGATCTCTTCAACTTCGGTAACGACTACCTAAGCCTGGTAAAAGCGGGAGTAATTGCCTCCGGCCTGATACCACCTTCTTTTGAAGGTACTAACCAATCATTGCCAGATATCCTTAGCCGCATTGTAGCGCCGGGCATGGGCCTGGAGCTGGTTACCAAGGTAAATGATATCCCAAAAGGCTCCCGTTTTGCAGTTTCTACCAACCTGCTGGGCTCCATCATCAGCCTGCTGATGCGGGCCACCGGGCAAACCAGCAGCCTGGTAGACGGGCTGCAGGAAAGCGAGCGTCGGCTGGTAGCCTCCCGCGCCATATTGGGCGAGTGGATTGGCGGTTCCGGCGGCGGCTGGCAGGACTCCGGTGGTGTGTGGCCCGGTATCAAGGCTATACAGGGAACGCTGGCCCGCGAGGAAGATCCGGAATGGGGCATCAGCCGGGGTACGCTGCTGCCGCGCCACCGGGTGCTGCAGGGCGAGGAGGTACATCCCGAAATGGCCGAAAAACTAATGAACTCCCTGGTGCTGATGCACGGCGGCATGGCTTCTAATGTGGGTCCTATTCTGGAAATGGTAACCGAAAAGTACCTGCTTAGGGGCGAAAAGGAATGGGCTGCCCGCCAGCAAACCAACCAGATCTTTGATAATATCCTGGCCTCCATCCGCGAAGGAGATGTAAAGAAACTGGCAGCAAACACAGCCCAGAACTGGGGCTATCCCATCAAAACCATTATTCCCTGGGCCTCTACCCATTTTACCGAGCAGATCATTCAGAAAGCCAAAAAAGCCTTTGGAGATGATTATTATGGTTTCCTGATGCTCGGCGGTATGTCGGGCGGCGGCATGGGTATGTTTGTAAACCCCGACAGCTACGGAGAGCGGAAGGCGCAGGTGCTGGATATTCTGCGCACAACCAAGCAGGAGCTTTCTGCCTCCCTGCCTTTTGCCATGGAGCCGGTGGTGTACAACTGGAGCATCAACAACAAGGGCAGCTGGGCTACGCTCCATGAGGGCAACGAAGCCCTGATGCCGGAGCAGTACTATGCTATCCATGTATCGGAGCTGGTGCGGCAGGATCCTGCCGCCATTTCCTACACCCGCCGGGCAGAGATCGACTTTTTTACCACCTACTGCGAAAAGAACAACCTGGCCTACCCGCTGCTGCGCACCATCGTCAGCAACCTGTTTAAGGTATCGGATCCCTCTACCCAGGGCAACCGTAGTGCCGAAGACGAAAAAGCAGAAAAGATCAAGCGCGAGAATGGCTTCGATTACATACAGCACGAAGAAATAAGAGAGCAGCTGCAGAAGGGCCGCATTGGCTTGTCACGCAACCGCCTTGCTGCTGCCACCACCATAGAAGATGTAGCGCCGCAGGACATTGCCCAGCTGCAGGAGCTGAATGACAGCATCGCCACAGGCGAAGCTGCCATCAAAGCAGGAGAGGTAGCTGTGCTAAGCCTGGCAGCAGGCGTAGGCAGCCGCTGGACCAAAGGAGCAGGGGTGATCAAAGCCCTAAACCCTTTTGTGGAGATCAATGGCGTACACCGCAGCTTCCTGGAGATCCACATGGCAAAAACTCGCAAGGTGGCCCAAACCTACAGTACAAATATACCGCACCTGGTGGCCACCAGCTATCTGACCCATGAGCCCATCAGGCACACGCTGGCCCAAACCGGAAACTTTGGCTATGGGGGCGATGTGCTGTTGTCGCCCGGCCGCTCCATTGGCCAGCGCTTTGTGCCCATGGAGCGCGACCTGCGCTTTATGTGGGAGGAGATGCCGCAGGAGATGCTGGATGAAAACAAACAGAAGGTACGCGAGGCCGGCCGCCGCAGTCTCATAGGCTGGGCAAAGGGCAAAGGCGAGGGTACCGACTATGTAGATAATATAGCCGGGCAGCGTTTTTCCCCACTGGGGCACTGGTACGAAGTATCAAACCTGCTGCGCAATGGCACCCTGGCCAGGTTGCTGGAGCAGCACCCACAGCTGGAAACCCTGATGCTGCACAACATCGATACCCTGGGGGCCGATGTAGATCCTGCTGCGCTGGGTTACCACCTGGAATCCGGAAATGTACTCACCTTTGAGGTGGTGCCCCGCAGGTTTGAAGACAGAGGAGGCGGATTGGCCCGTGTAAACGGGCAGCTGCGCCTGCTGGAAGGGCTGGCACAACCCAGGGAAGAAGATGAGCTGAATTTGAGCTACTACAACTCCATGACCACCTGGATACAGATAGACCCGCTGCTGGCGCTCTTCGGCTTAAGCCGCCAGGACCTGCAGCAGGGAGATGAGGCACGCCTTGCGAAAGCTGTAAGAAGTGTGGCGCATCGCATTCCCAGCTATGTTACCATCAAGGAGGTAAAGTACCGCTGGGGGCATGGACAGGAAGACATCTACCCGGTAGCACAGATAGAAAAGCTCTGGAGCGATATGTCGGCCCTGCCCGATGTAAAAACAGGCTACATAGCCGTGCCCAGGCAGCGCGGGCAGCAGATGAAAGACCCCGCCCAGCTCGATGCCTGGGTAACCGACGGCAGCAGGGACCATGTGGCGTCACTGGCTCAGTTTGATTAGTTGAGATTTTTAGATTCATAACAGCCCCGGTGCACTGCATCGGGGTTTTTGCTGTATGTACCTTAGTTTAATGATGTAGTGCTTGATCAGCCTTGAAAGACATTTAATAAATTTTTTTGCTATCACATGACAAAGGGCTACAGTATAATTAACAATAGAATCAGGACTTACTACCCCATGATGTGCCTTTTGAACAGCTATCTGAAAATGATAAGAAGCTAACCTTAGGAGCTGAATGCTAGTTAGGTATATGGTGACTGAAATCTATTTTAAAAAAGTCAAGAAGGGTTATTGATGACGAGAAGTGTACTAATACTGTTTATATTTTTTTTATATGTAAGCTGTGCAGACAGAGATGTTGAAGAAACAGGCCTGATTACAGAGCAGGCCATGGTGGTAACTGCCCATCCGCTGGCTTCGGCGGTTGGGGTCGATATTTTAAAACAGGGTGGTAATGCCATAGATGCGGCCATTGCCGTGCAGTTTGCCCTGGCTGTGGTCTATCCCGATGCAGGCAATATCGGTGGCGGGGGCTTTCTGGTGTTGCGCCAGCATGATGGCAGCATTGATGCCCTGGATTACCGGGAGGCAGCGCCGGGTGCAGCCCATGCAGATATGTACCTCGATGAAGCGGGAGAAGTTATAGAAGACTTAAGCCTGAAAGGCCACCTGGCTGCCGGTGTTCCCGGTACGGTAGATGGTATGGTGCAGGCGCACGAAAAGTATGGCAGCATGCCCTGGGCAGCGCTGGTGCAGCCTGCTGTATCCCTGGCTGCGAAAGGCTTTCCCCTCACAGAGAAAGAAGCAAAAAAGCTGAATGAGCAGCAGAAGGATTTTCTCCGCTACAATACCCTAAGGCCAAATTTCATCCTAAAAGACAACTGGCAGGAAGGAGACTCGCTCCGCATCCAGGACCTGGCAGCCGCCCTGCGCCTGATCCGCGACCGCGGCCGCGCCGGGTTTTATGAGGGCCCTACTGCCAATAACATTGTGGCCGAAATGAAACGTGGAGGCGGCATCATCAGCAAAGAAGACCTGCAGCAATACAGCTCCGTCTGGCGCGACCCGCTCACGGCAAACATTGGCCCCTACAGGATTATCTCCATGCCGCCACCCTCCAGCGGTGGTATTGCCCTGATCCAGCTGCTCACCGTAACACAGGAATATCCACTGCAGGAGTGGGGCTGGAACAGTGCCCAGTCGGCCCACCTCATGATTGAGGCCGAGCGGCGGGTGTATGCCGACCGCGCGGAGCACCTGGGCGACCCGGATTACTGGGAGGTACCTGTGGAAGGCCTGCTGGATAGTGCCTATATCCTGCAGCGTATGGCTGATATTGATCTGGACAGGGCTACCGACAGTGATGCTGTTGCTGCAGGGGAGCCGATGGCCTACGAAAGTCCCAACACCACCCACTACTCAATTGTAGATGCAATGGGTAATGCCGTTTCTGTTACCACCACCCTCAACAGCAGCTTTGGCTCCAAGGTATTTGTGGCCGGTTCGGGCTTTTTGCTGAACAATGAAATGGATGATTTTAGTGTAAAACCAGGCCATCCGAATAGTTACAGGGTGATTGGTGGCGAAGCCAATGCCATAGAGCCGGGTAAACGTATGCTTAGCTCTATGACACCCACCATCCTGGAAAAAGGGGGAGCGCTGTACATGGTGGTAGGCAGCATGGGGGGCTCCACCATTATTACCACCGTTTACCAGATCATCAGCAATATAATCCACCATAATTTTTCCATGCAGGGCGCCGTGAATGCGGGCAGATTTCACCATCAGTGGAAACCCGACTGGATACTTTCCGAGTGGGGGGCGCTGGGGCCTGGCACCGGTCTTAAGCTTTGGGTAAGAGGCCATAAAATAGCCCCTAAAACCAGCGGCGGCATCGGCAGGGCGGCTGGCATACTGGTGCTGCCCGATGGCAGGCTGGAGGGAGGTGCCGACCCCCGGGGAGACGATGCTGCAGCGGGTTTTTAATAGACGCATCTCAGCTCTTTGACACAGAAGCGCTAAACCAGTTTGTTCTTAAATGCTTTCGTAACCGCTTCCGTTTTGGAATGGACCTGGAGTTTTTCGTAGATCTTCTTGATATGGGAGCGTACAGTCTCCAGCGAAATGTGTAGTTCGGCAGCAATCAGCTTATAGCTGTAGCCGTTTACCAGCCACTGCAGCACCTGTTTTTCACGCTCACTCAATTGATAATCAGTAATCTGTTGTGCCACGGGCGGGTGGGCAAACAGCTGCAGTACCTGGCGGGCCACAGATGCGCTCATGGCAGCGCCACCTCCGTAAACATCCTGTAGGTATTCCAGTAGCTTGGCGGGTGGGGTCTTCTTCAGTAAATAGCCATCGGCACCGGCCTTCATGGCATCGAATACGGTCTGGTTATCATCGAAAACAGTTAGCATCACCACTTTTACCCCCGGGAACCTGTTCTTAATCAGCTGAAGCCCGGCCAGGCCACCGATACCAGGCATGTTTATGTCCATCAGTACTACATCGGGTTGATGAAGGCTTACCTCCTCTGCCACCTGGTTGCAGTTGGGGTAGGTGCCTGCTACCACAAAGCCATCAGAACCGCTGATCAGCATACTAAGTCCTTCCCGCAGGGGCTTGTTATCGTCGTAAATTAGTACTTTGATCATAGGATTGTATTAATGGTAAAATGGATTTGGCTTAAGCTTTCTGCTGAACTAAGGGAGCCTTTAGGTTTATGGTGATGCCGCTGCCGCTTTCGGAAACAATCTCCAACTCTCCATGTATGGCCGTGGCACGTGCCTGCATGTTGAGCAGGCCATTACCCTCCCGGGGCTGGTTAGTACTAAAGCCCCTGCCGTTATCGCTAATCACCAGGAGCAGCTGTTTTTTCTGAACCGTAAAGCTAATCTGTACCGACTGGCACTGGGCATATTTTGCAGCATTGTTCACGGCTTCCTTAAAGATCATAAAGCAATTATGCTTTACAGCCAGCGGCAGTCGGAGCGCAGCAACCTTTTCATCAAGCGTAAAGCTAAAGCTGATACCCCTGGGCTCCAGTGTCTCAGAGCAAAACACGCGCATACGGGCTACCAGGTTTTGTGCAGCATCATTCAGGGGGTTAATGGCCCACACAATATCGTCCATAGATTCCATCATGCGCTGGGAGTAGTCACTGATTTTCTCCAGCTGTGCCTGCGCCTGCACGGGATCTTTGCGTATCTGTTGCTGCACCATGGCCGATAGTATATTAATGGTGCTAAGGGTGGATCCCATGTCGTCGTGCAGATCGCGCGAGATCTGGCTACGCATATTTTGTAAAGCCAGTAACTTGGCGATACGAATTCTGTAGAGCACTAAACACAGTCCGGCTGCCAGGAGCACCAGCAGTGCCCTGAACCACCAGCTTTTCCAGAAAGGCTGATCAATCCGAATGGCCAGGCTTGCCTCGTGTATGGTGCTGGCGCCATTGTCTCTTTCTGCTTTTACTTTAAAGCGATATTTGCCGCTTTCGATGTTGGTGTAGTTAGCCGATCTGTTTGGTCCGGCGGCTATCCAGTCCCTGTCTACCCCTTCCAGCTGGTAGTAATAGCTGACGCGGCTGTCGTCGTAGTAATTAAGCGATGCATACTCAATGGTGAAAAAGTTTTGCCTGTGGTGCAGGAGGATTTCTCCGTTCTGGGCCAGGGCAGAATCGAGCTTAATGGGCTTGCCATAAACACTAAGGCCGGTGATGAGCACATCGGCAGGTGGCTGTGCTTTGCTTAGGCTGTCGGGATGAAAATACAGAATCCCATTCATGCTGCCGATCAGAATTCTGCCATCGAGGAGGCGGTGGGAGGCACTGAAACCGAATGGATCATTGGCAAGGCCGTCCCTGGCGCCAAAGGTGGTAAGGCGACCTGTGTTGATGTTCCATCGGCTTAAACCATTTTGTGGCGTCACAAAAAACTCTCCATCGCCTGCCCCTACTACATTAATGATGGCATTGGCAGGCAAGCCATCTGCCGTGGTGAAGATCTTACCGGTTTCCTGAGAGATATCCAGCAGGTGCAAACCTGCAATGCTTGAAACAAGCAGGCTGCTGCTGTCTGCCCACTGCATATCGCCCAGCTCGTTGCTAAGCAGAGCAAATGGGCTGGAGCTGGTGCTGTAGTGTTGGGTAAGGGCAAGTGTTTTCTTATGGATTTTGAAAACTCCGCCCCTGGATGTTGCCACCCACAGATCATCTGCCCGTTCGGGAAGTATACGGATAATACGGCCGGTACTGCCGGAAGCATCTCCCAGCGCTACATTTTGGAGGGTTTCGGTAATGGGGTCAAAGCTGAACAGCTGCCCCTGGTCGGTGCCCAGCCAGAGTTTTCCGCTGGCATCGGCGGCTGCTTTGGTAATGGTCTGCCCTGCCAGCAGGCCGGGGTGGCGGTAGATGGTGCGGCCACTAGTATCTATTTTTAGTAAGGTTCCTGCCTGGCTGCCGGCCCAGATGTTGCCCTGCTGATCCTGTGCCAGGCACCATAGCTGCAAAGCGCCCGCTTGCTGGGGATTACCCACGGTCAGCTGCTGAAGAGGCCTTAACTGGCTATCGTATGTGAGAATTCCCCTGTTCAGCGTGCTCACCCATATTTCTCCATTTTGAGTCTGAAGAAAATCTGTAGGAAGCAGGGGCGCAGCATCGCCAGGGGTAAAGCCGGGGACAGGAGCTGTAAAAAAGTGCTGCTTATCAGGATTAAAGTAATAAACACCATTGTCGGTGCCAATCCAGATGGTTTTTTCGCGGTCTTCGGCCAGGCAGAAAATGCGGTTGTATTCAATGCCGTAGCGTGAGGCTTTAAGCTCGGGAATGGGGGTGAAGCCGGCAGCGCCCGGATAGAGCGCCAGTAGTTTTTCGCTTCCTGCCCAGACAATGCCCCGGCTATCTTTCAAGTAAGCGTAGGTTTCGTTGCTTTGCCAGTCTTGCAGCAGCGGTTCGTAGGTATTGTTCTGTTTCCGGAAGGGAGGAGGATCGGCAACCGCTATAAAAGCAGCCTGATCGGGCTTGAATAAAAAGGCTCCCTGGTCCCTAGCAGAAACTAGCCATACATTTTGCTCTCCATCTTCTGCAAAATAGAAGCCCCCCGAGAGCACTGCCTGGCTTTGCTCCGGAAGCCTGATTCGTGTGAAATTGTTGCTGGCCGGATTGAAGCGTGTAACAGTATTAGCAGCGGCTATCCATATGTTTCCCTTTTTATCCTGGTACAGAGTACTGACGATATCTGATGCAAGGCTGTTCTGGTTGCGGGGGTCATGGCGAAAGTGGATGAATTGCCTGCCATCGTAACGCTGCAGACCGTTATTGGTGCCAAACCAGAGAAAGCCTTTATAGTCCTGTAAAATTGCGAGCACATGATTGCTGGCCAGCTCATCTTCCTGGTCGAGGTGCAGGTAAATGTGTGCAGGCTTTGGCGACTGCAGCGGTGTACCATAACATAGCCCGCCGACCAGCACCATCAGCCACAGCAGCAGGGGAATAAAAGGCTTTGCAGTCATACCAGCGATTAATACACTGAAGGTACTAAGGAGTTGGTGAATAATAAATGCGGTACCCCTAAAATCACCTGTTTATGGGATGTCGGCTCCATATGCATACCCCAATTTCACCTCTACATGCGATTGATTAAGGTCTGGATCGACCGGATCTTTGCATAGTACATTTATCAAATTCTACATCAGCAACATTATCCTTAACCCAATGAAACAATTATTAATCTCCGTATTGATCGGCTACATATTGAGCCTTCCGCTACTTGTAGCTGCTCAGCAAACTCCCGATCCAAAAAAGGAAACCGAAAAGTTTCTGCAGGAGGCCATGGCCAAACACCACATTCCCGGACTTGCCTTTGCCGTGGTAAAAGGGGGTAAGATTATTCACCAGGGCCAGTATGGCAAAGCCAACCTGTCCTGGAATGCACCGGTTGATCGCGAAACAGCATTTCAAACCGCCTCCTGCTCCAAGCTCTTTACCGCTTTGCTCCTGGGCAGGCTGTTTGAAGAAAAGATTCTACTTCCGGAGCAAAAGCTGGAGGAGTTGCTGGACAGCATTCCCGCATCCTGGCATGGCATCACCGTCAAGCAGCTGGCCTCCCATCAGTCGGGAATAGGCATGGCAGACTTTAACAAGGCCACCACCACAAAAGAAGCCCTTGAGCTGGCTAAAAAGCAGGAGATGACCCATGAGCCGGGCACCCGTTCTTTTTATGTGAGCTCCGATTACTGGATACTGCAGTACCTAATTGAAAAGCAAACCGGAAAGCCTTTTTTTGAGGTACTGGCGCAGTATGTGCTCAAGCCCCTGGGCATGCAGCATACCTATGTGAATAACAACGATGATAATGGTATCAGAACACATGAGGTTATACCAAAAGAAGCAGCCGTATATGCCTACCAGGATGGGAGTTATGTGGTGAGCGATATGCAGTTTACCAGGACTGGTTATTCGGCAGGCGGTATTTACACCTCTATTGAAGATATGGCCAAAATTGCCCAGGTGCTTGATGAGGGTAAGTTCTTGAAACCAGAAACACAACAGCTGCTGCTAACACCGGTGGCCCTGAAAGGGGAGGGGTTTGGATCTTTTGGCATTGGCTTTATTGCACAGGATTTCCAGGGGCACAAAGTTTCCGGGCATAGTGGCGGACCAGCCCTGTCGGACTTTGTGCGCTTTGACAAGCAGCAGCTTACTTTCATTATCCTTACCAACCAGCGTGGTTTTCCTCCCTACCTGGCGTTTACCCTGGCCAGTTACTACATTGATGGCATTGAAAAGCCTGTACTTCCGGAGCATTTGTAGACATGAACCGCTGAAGTAACAGCAACTGATCTATTTTTTTGAATTTTCTTCAACAGAAGCTGATGCAGGCTGACATACATGTAGGCCTGCATCAGCTTTTTTGTTTTCTGGTGCAGCTTGCTGTCAGCTGCTAAAAAGCTGTATTTTTACAAAAATAGAGCTGCATGATACAACGCAATACCCGGTTAGACAGCGTTCATTACGAACTACAGGGCCCCCTTTACGAAAAGGCAAAAGAGCTGGAAGCGCAGGGACATCAGATTTTGAAACTAAACCTGGGTAACCCGGCTCCCTTTGGTTTTAATGCGCCGCCGCATATTGTAGCACATATCGTTGAAAACCTTTCCAAAGCACAGGGTTATGCGGACTACAGGGGCCTGCTTTCGGCCCGGGAAGCCATCAGAGACTATTATACCGGCAAAGGGGTGGAGGGCGTGGCGCCTAATGACATTATGATTGGCAATGGCGTAAGCGAGCTGGTGTTTTTTGCCATTCAGGCACTGCTCAATGAGGGCGATGAGGTGCTGGTACCCACCCCTGATTACCCGCTCTGGACAGCTTCCGTTAATTTTTCCGGAGGTAAAACTGTGCATTACCTCTGCGATGAGGCCTCCGGCTGGTATCCCGATCTGGCCGACATCAGGCGTAAAATAACCTCCCGTACACGGGCCATTGTACTCATCAACCCAAACAACCCTACCGGAGCCGTGTACCCACCGGAAATACTGCATCAGCTGGTGCGGCTGGCAGAGGAGCATCAGCTGGTGGTATTTTCTGATGAGATCTATGATAAGATACTCTATGAGGATGCCGTGCATTACCCCACCGCCCGCTTTGCGGAAACAGCCCTGGTCGTTACCTTTAGCGGGCTTTCCAAAAACTACCTGTCTGCAGGATACCGGGCAGGTTGGTTGCTGGTGAGCGGCAATAAAAAGGCTGCGGGCGAATACATCAAAGGACTGAACATACTGGCCAGCCTGCGGGTGTGCAGCAATGTGCCCGCACAATATGCCATAGAAGTAGCCCTAAAGGGACATCAGTCTATGGACGAGCTGGTGCTGCCTACGGGCAGGCTCCGCCAGCAGCGCGATTTGTGCTATGAAATGCTTACGGCTATTCCCGGCATCAGCTGCATCAAGCCCATGGGCGCTTTTTACATGTTTCCCAAAATAGACATCAGGAAATTTAAAATTAGCAGCGACCTGCAGTTTGCCCTTGATTTTCTGGAGCAGCAGCAGGTGCTCCTGGTGCAGGGAAGTGGGTTTAACTGGCCGGTGCCCGATCACTTTCGTGTGGTGTACCTGCCCGCTGTAGAAGAGATCAGCAAAACAATGAACAAACTATCCGGGTTTCTGGAATCGTATCAGCAGCAATCTTCCGTTCCTGCCTGAGGGCAAGATCTTCTATGGCAGAAACAGCTTCACTGAAAGGCCGTTTGAAGAAAGCCTTTAAATTGGGCAGCGGATTTTAGCGCTGGATTCTATAATTTTTCACTTATTCCACCTGTACGCCTGTAGGCTGATATCCATGAGAACCATTCCCGGCTATATTAAATACTTTATCATTCTGGCGAGCCTGGTACTAACCTGCTATGTATTAATTGTAGGTAAGCCAATCTTGAGCCCGGTAGTAACTGCCTTTATCTTTGCCCTGCTGCTGCACCCTGTAAGCGGCTGGATGGAAAGAATAAAGATCACCCGCGGGCTTAGTTCAGTGCTTTCTATTCTGATGGTTTTGCTAGTGCTAACAGGACTTTCTTTTTACTTTTCCTCCCAGGTGGGCAGTATTACCCAGGACCTGCAGTCCATTGGTGCCCGTTTTAATGAGATTATCGATAAGGGGAACAGCTGGATGGAAGATACCTTTGGCGTAGCACAGCAGGAGCAAAACAGGTATGTGAAAAATTCCCTGAACAGCTTCCTGAAAAACAGTACTGCCGCCATTACCGGTACCCTTTCTGCCACAGCCGATTTCTTTACTTCATTTTTCCTTTTCCTGATTACCCTTTTTTTTCTGCTGTACTACCGCAGGTTTTTTGTTGCCTTCATTTACAAATGTTTCAGGCCGGAGCTGCACGAAACAGTAAGTGCTACCCTTCATAAGGTAGAGATGGTGGTGAGAAGCTATATTGTGGGGCTCATTACGGTAATACTGATTATAGCCGTTCTTAACTCGGTTGGCCTGATGCTGCTGGGCATACAGCATGCCATCTTCTTTGGTGCGCTCGCAGCTGTGCTTACCATTATTCCCTACATTGGCATTTTAGTGGGCTCCCTGCTGCCTATCCTTTTTGCGCTGGTTACCAAAGATTCACTGTGGTACCCGCTGGGGGTAGCCATTCTTTTCTGGGCTGTACAGTTTCTGGAGGGTAATTTTATTACTCCTAATGTGGTAGGTGGCAGGGTGAGTCTTAATCCTTTTGCTGCCATCATTGCATTATTCCTGGGGGGCATGCTGTGGGGGGCAATCGGAATGATCCTGGCCATACCTGTGCTGGCAATTATTAAAGTTATTTGCGATACCATAGAGCCGCTTTACCCTATCGGCTTTCTGCTGGATAACCCTCCCAGCGATGACCCAATGGATACTCCTTTGTAGTTATTTGGATTCAGGAACTGTTCATAGCATCATTAGCGGGCATAGCGAGCAAACTGATGCTCTCGCTATGCCCGCTAATGATGGCAGTTTATTTTGATTTTACGTAAACAGGAGCAAGGGCCTTAATATAGAAAAAGGCATTAAACAAGATGAATCAGGATACAATGATTAACAGTAATTTTTATAAACACCTGGAAGAAACAGCTGCTCAAAAAAGCTTTGTACGGGTGCATTATTATTCTGATCTGCAGGAGCTGCTAAAAACCACCCAGGTGGTGAAAAGTATAGCTGACCGCAATGGAGAGGAACATCTGGTACTGGCCAATGGTGTAGAGGTACCCCTGAACAAACTGGTGCGGGTGGGCAATATGGTAGCACCTGGGCACGATACCGACGATGCCTACAGCTGCGATTGCTAAGAGTAAACCTTTTGCTGGTGCTGCTCATTCCGGATGCAGCTTAGCAGCAGCATCAGCAGTCCCTAAAAGGGCCGGTATGCTAAGACTCAAACAGCTGTAGACAGGAAAACCTGGTTGTCCAGGAAACTGCTCACCTCTATTTCCAGGTAAACCGTAGTGCCCTTGCCTTCGGAAGACTCTATTGTTAGCTGACCACCAATATCGTTTATCCGGTTTTTCAGATTTTGCAGGCCAATGCCCTTGCCTTCTGTCTGGGTAAAACCTTTGCCGTTATCCTCTACCGTAATGGACAGCACCTGCTCGTGGTAACTTAGTTGTACCAGTGCATGGGTGGCATTGGCATGTTTGATAATGTTATTAACCAGCTCCTGCACCATACGGTAAATGATCAGCTTAAAGTTATTTTTCAGCCTGGGTGCTTCTCCCAGAAAATAATAATCAATCTGCAGATTTGGGTTGCTTACTTTCTGGCAAAAGCTTTCCAGGGCAGCATCCAGCTCGTACTGCATGAGTATATCCGGAGAAAGGTTATGGGCAATGGTTCTGATCTCCTGCGAGGCATTGTCGAGCATGAGCACGGTGTGGTTAAATTTCGTGAAACGTTCCGGCTGCTGCTCTTCATCCTTTAACAGGCTTAGGTGCATTTTGGTGGCAGAAAGTATACCACCCACACCATCGTGCAGCTCACGGGCCAGCCTGGAGCGTTCCTTTTCCTCCCCCTCCATCAGGGCCATCAGTATCTTCATTTCACTTTCCCGTTTCAGAGCCGTCAGCTTTTCAGCATTTGCCCTTTGTTTGTTCCTGAAAAGTATGTAGGTAATGATGAGCGCCGAAATAAGGGCAATAACAGCTGCCAGTGAAAGGTAGATCAGGTTATTCTTCTCCTGAATCTCCAGGCTCCCCCTGGCAATAATCAGGTTCTGTTGTGCAATCTCCTTTTCCTTTTGAGAGATTTGATACTCGATCTCCAGCCTTTGTATGTTTTGCCGGGTTTCTGTATTCAGCAGGGAGTCTTTCAGTGTTTCATACTGCTTTCTTAGAGCTAATGCCTGCAGGAGATCTTCTTTTTTCTCATAAATCTCGGATCCCAGCAGGTAAAGATGCCGCAGTTCGTTTAAGGCTTCCATTGACTGACCAATAGCTACGGCTTTTGTATAGTATAGCTGCGCCAGGTCGTACTGCTCCAGGAGATAGTAGTTTTGCGATAAGCCCCAGTGTATGTATAATTCATAATCGGGCGAGGGGTAGGTGCTAAGCACCTGGCGGGCTTTCTGGTAGTAATCCAACGCCTGCTGGTACTGTTGTTGCTGCACCTCTATGTCTGCCAGGTTAATATAGGCATCCAGAATGTAGCTGGGATCATTCAGGGCTTTGCCCAGCTCAATCACCTGCATAAAGTACCTGCCCGAATGCTCGTACCGCTTGTTAAGGGTTTCGCTGTTGGCCAGGTTTACCAGGCTGCTGGCCATGCCTGTGGTATCTTTCAGCTGAATGGCCAGCTGGTAGCTCCTGCTGGCATATGTATAAGCTTTATCGGCATCGCGTAGCTCCAGGAAAATAGAGGCCAGGTTATTTAGTTGCTTGCGCTGCAGGCTCTTATTTTCTATGGCTTCCGATATTTCAAGCGCTTTCAGGTAGCTGGTCGCTGCAGCTTCGAGGTTCCCCAGATTTCGGTATTCGAGTCCTACATTATTATAGGCTATCGACAGATCTGCTTTCCCCAGCTGTTTGCTTAATTCAACTCCCTCCAGGGTTAATTCCAGTGCCTCCCGGTACTTACCTGTTCTGTTCAGCACCAGTATATAGTCCCGTATGTATTGTACAATCCCCCTGGTGTACCCAATCTTTCTGGCCAGTGTTCCGGACTCTTTAAAATAATGAGCTGCAGCCTCAAGGCTATCTTTTTCAAACTGCTTAATGCCAAGTGCTGCCAGCTTTAGCACCTGGCTGCTGTCCTGCAGGCTGTGCTGGGCAAAAGCAGGCAGGCTTAGGCATAACAGACAGGCGTATGCCAGTAGCATAAGTCCCTGCTTTTTGATCTGCAGGTATAAAAATTTGGGGAGAAGACGCATAAGAGACTACGTTAAAAAATTTTTCAAAAGTAATAAAAAGGAAAGGGATGCAGGTGCTGGAAATAGAAAAATTTTAACATCATAAAGAATAATACTTAGATGGCTCCTGCTCATGAAGGACTAGAGAAGTACAGTTTTAGGCTGGCTTGCTGTGCGAAAGCCATTGCTGTCAATTCTGCATGCTGCATCCTGCCCGGGAGCGGCAGAAAAAAACATTCAATTCGCGCAGGTGTTAATTTTTAGGTGCTGAAAAAGTACTTGTTAAAATTGATTCACGAAGCCTGTTTAAAGCTGTACCAAATCAAAAAGAATGTTAGTAGAAAAGAGACTCCCTTTCCGGTATATTTTTGATAAAGTAAAGCTTGATCTGTTCAGGGTACTGCTGTTTTCTATAATGTTCCACATTCTTAAATTTTATGTGGCCAATCAACTGCCTGAAGTACCTTTTCAGCTGCCTGCTATTTTAGGTACTTCTATCTCGCTGCTGTTGGCTTTTAATGTTAACCAGTCTTACGACCGCTGGTGGGAGGCCAGAAAAGTATGGGGTGCCATTGTAAATGATTCCCGAACCCTTGTTGTGCAGCTGAAGCAGTTTGTCGATACCGGCGCTTATCCTGAAGGTGCTGCTGTTTTGAAGAAAATGGCTTACCGCCAGATAGCCTGGTGTTATTGCCTGGGACAATCGCTGCGGGCACTAACTCCCATTACGCCGGAGCAGGAGCCCCTGCTCACCAAAGACGATCTGGCTTTTATTAACAGGAACAATAATAAATCCTATGCCCTGATGATGTTGCACGGACGTGATCTGAAGGAGCTCCACGGGGCAAAAGCGGTCAATTCCTTTCAGCAGGTACAACTCGATAGCACCATTATGCGCCTGGTAGATTCCATGGGTAAGGCCGAGCGTATCAATAGTACTGTTTTTCCGGTTACCTACCGTATCTTCATTCACTTCTTTATTTACCTGTTCCTGATCATATTATCCCTTGCACTGGTAGAGACCATCGGTATTTATGAGATCCCCGTACTGATCCTGATAGCCTCCACTTTTTTTCTGATAGAGAAAACCGCCAGGCATATGCAGGACCCTTTCAGAAATAAACCAACTGATACTGCTGTTACAGCGATTGCCAGAACCATAGAGATCAACATCAGACAGGTGCTGCAGGAGCCAGGTGTTCCTGTGCCACTGCCGCAGGAAAAATTTTACCTGATGTAGATGCCTTGGAATATATTCCAGATACAAAAGTAGCTCCGGTTATATTGCCAGGGCTGATTTATTGACAGGTTTGGGTATAACGATACATGGCTGCAGTTCTATCTGTTTTTTATCCTGATATAGCCTTTATCATACACTCTTTTACCAGTGCGGGGGTGCGTCTGGTACCAAAGGTCCATGGTGTAGGAGGGGGTACTGTAGGAGGTGGCAAATTCTTCGCTGCCCTCAATGGTTTTATAGTCGGTCAGCATTTCATAACCGCGGGTGCGGGCTTCACGCTGGGCGGCTTCGTCATCATCGTACCGCTCCAGGCACTGGTTGTACACCTGGTAGTACTCTTCGGTAATGGCTTCGTAGAGGCGTTGCAGCTGCGGCGTACTAAATTCCATATAACCCTCTTCCAGGTCTTTAGTCCATATACCTCTAAATTCCATAGGTGCCTCTGTTTCCGCTGGTACTGATAATGCTGCAAGATCGTACAAACTTCATTTAATCAAAAGTCATTTTCTGCAGACCCTGCATCACCACCCTTGCTTACCAACGCCAGGCGTAGGTGTATAGGAGGGTACTGCTGCCGGAAACTGTTAACCTTATGGAGTGCCCCTTCCTACAGCGGCTTTGTTGGTGGCGAAGTACAGAAAGCTTTAAAAGACCGGCGAATAGAGCTGTTTTTTTTAATCCAAATTCCAGATGCTCCGTTAGCTATTTATGTTGTAACGGCAAATCCATCTTAATGTAAATTGCCGGGATGCCACAATTCACCTAATGAACAGTTAAACAAAAATGCTGCGTTTTTTACTGATAATGGGGGTAATGTTCCTCCTGATGAACTGGTATGTATTTCAGGGGATTAAAAGACTTACAGCTAACTGGCGTTCAAAGCAACTGCGCCGCGCTGTACACTGGGGCTACTGGCTGTTTATGCTCTTGTTCATTGCGGGCTTTGTCTGGGCCATCAACATCCGTTTTTCTACCGATACCACTACCGCCCTTGTACAGTGGTTCATCAATGCCTTCTTAACTCTCTTTGTTACCCAGCTGGTGTTTATCCTGGTACTGTTTGCAGAAGATATCTATCGCATGTTCAAGGCGGCTTTCCGCTTTTTCCGCAGATCATCAGCCAAAAAAGAGGGCCAACAGGAGCGGCGGCTCCCGGAGCGGCGGCTCCCGGAGCGCAGAAAGTTTGTAAGTCAGCTGGCGCTGGTGCTGGCGGGCATTCCCTTTGCTTCTTTTGTTTACGGCACTACCAGGGGTAAATACGATTATACCCTGCACCGCCACACCCTTTATTTTGATGATCTGCCCGATGCCTTCGATGGCTTTACCATCACCCAGCTTTCTGATGTTCACTCCGGTAGCTTTGACGATCCCGAAGCTGTGCAGCGGGGCATTGAGCTGGCAAAGGCACAAAATTCAGATCTTTTCGTTTTTACCGGCGACCTGGTGAATGATGAGGCTCCGGAGATAGTACCCTACAAAAACAATTTCAGCCAGATCAAAGCGCCCTTTGGGCAGTATTCTATCCTGGGCAATCATGATTATGGCATGTACCACGAGTGGCCCAGCCAGGCGGCAGAGCAGGCCAACCTGGAGCGGCTCAAGCAGCATCATGCCGATATGGGCTATCGCCTGCTGCTGGATGAGCATGTGATGATTGAAAAAGGAGGGGAGAAAATAGCCCTGCTCGGGGTAGAAAACTGGGGAAGAGGCTTTATTGAAAAAGGCGATCTGGACAAAGCCCTGGCGGGCGTTGATGCCAATGCTTTTAAAATTCTGCTGTCGCACGATCCTTCTCACTGGACGGAGGTTGTAAAAGAACATCCCACCCACATCCATCTGACCCTTTCCGGCCATACCCACGGCATGCAATTCGGGGTAGAAACGCCCCTGGTAAAGTGGAGCCCGGTGCAGTATCGCTACCGGCACTGGGCAGGTCTGTTAAATGAACAGCATCAGCAGCTGTACGTAAACCGTGGCTTTGGCTTTATCGGTTTCTCCGGCAGGGTAGGCATCTGGCCGGAAGTAACTGTGCTGGAGCTAAGGAAGGGTAGGGGTGATGCTTAGTATCCTTGCCGTTTGGGTTTGGTGCTGATATCTGTTACAGCAGGCGCTAATGCAGGATATTTCCTACCCCTGCAGCAGGGCAATGGATAATCGTGGAGAGGAAGAACATTAAAATGTTGTTTCATAAGCGGTGCGTTAGTCATTTCAAGGTCAATCTTGTCGGGAGAAAAGTGTGAGGTACATACAAGAATTCGATAATAGTCGATTATCACGCCAGATTTATGGAGATATTGCATGGGCTGGCTTGAAAACTTATAAAGACCATCCAGCAACACCTGGCCTGGATTGCCTTATCTCCAACTGAAAAAAATCGAGAATTGATCAAAATCTTATAAATCATTTCTTTGGAAGGGTACAGACATGTTTTTAAAGTACATCTGGTTAAAATATTTTTTTTGTGTTCTATTGTCTTGTGTTACTGCTGTTTGTTCCGCCCAGGAGAAAGAAAAAATGTATCTTCTTTTCAATGATAATTATCAAAAGACAGTAAAGAAAGATCCAAAAGGGTGTACTGCTGAAATAAGCTTTTGGCTGGGTAAAAGTTGGAGTGCAGCAAATTTTGTTTATAAAACACAAGAGCATAGTTTAGATACACTGACCGCCGCCCAGCTTAGCAAGTTAAGAATAGTTTCTCTTTCAGAATTACGTACGAAGGAACTAGAAAAGTACAAAAGTTTAGCGGGGCAGTTAGAAGTGGAGACTGGTTTCAAACTGCTACCTCCCATTGATCATGAATATTTTGATGTTTATGTGCTAGAAAAGCTTTCGGATGGTAAACTCCTATCCTATCAAATTAATTGGATCGCTACAGTGATATAAAATGTCTTTTAAGATCCATAAGTTACCACCCGCCGGGTTGATGCTGCCCTGATTATGCAAGTGTCTCTTAGCTCCTACAAACTTTAGCCCTGGATGAGCAACAGGATACGACCATACCAGCGCCGGATAATGTTCTAACTCTAATTTTTTAAAAAATATCTATTCCAGTGCATGGAAAATGCAAACAATAGACTTATTTTGTCCATTAAAGAATTTTTATAAATTTTTCATTACGAATCGTATATGAAGCTTGTACTTCAGTCAATTAGCAGTCTGGCTGTTTTTCTGGTCCTTTTAGGTTTTCACCATCCGCTTATTGCAGGTCCTATCAGCAGGGAAGAATTAGCTACAAAAAAGGTTTATACCTCGTTTACAGAAGCCTTGCAGGAACCTCAGGAGGTCTACAGGCTGGACATCAGTGGCCTGGAGCTGAAAGAAATTCCGAAGGCAATTGTAAAGCTGGTAAATCTTCAGGAGCTTGATTTATCACACAACAGACTCTCTGAGCTTGCTGCTCCTATAGCCTCTCTTCAAAACCTTGAATATATAGATCTGGGGTATAATAATTTCAAAAGCATTCCCGCTGGCCTGGATGAGCTCCGGAATTTAAAGCACCTGAACCTGAAGGGTAATAAAATTTCAGGCTTTAACAACAGCCTGACAAAGCTGAACAGGCTGGAAGCACTGGATCTTGCCGGAAATGAGCTGGAGGCAATCAGTTTTTCAAAAGGCGCACTTACACAGCTAAAATATCTCAACCTTGAAAATAACCAGCTTGCCTCTCTGCCAGACTTTTCTCCACTGGAGAACCTGCAGTCTTTAGCCCTGGGGCATAATGCCTTAACAGGAAATGTATTCCTGAAACTGGAGCAAAATAAAAACCTCAGGCACCTGCTCCTGAACAATAATTTACTGCGGAACCTGGATGAGCTTAAGGAGGCAAAGGTTTCTGAATTGAAGTCTTTAGAATATTTAAACCTATCGGCGAACAGCTTAACAGCCCTGCCAGCTGAGATAGAGAAGCTCAGCAGCCTGAAGCGCCTGGACATTGACCAAAACAAACTTTCTGTTTTACCCCCGGAGCTGAAGAACCTTAACCATCTTGCCCAACTGGGTGCTGCTGATAACCAGTTCAGTTCTTTTCCTGAACAGGTGCTGGACATTCCTCAGCTTTCGTCCCTAAGCCTGGGAAATAACAATATTACCGCGCTTCCGGAACAGATTCAGCAGCTTTCCGGCCTTAAAAACCTTTACCTCAATGGTACAAATATTTCAGGCAGCAGCCCGGGCTTTAAACTGCTGGGCGGGTTAGATACGCTTGATATTGAAGGAATACCTTTATCTACAGAGGAGGTTATGGAGCTCTATCTGGCTAACTCGCCTGCACTGATCTACTACCATGATAAGCATAACAATTCAAGCTTTTTTCTGAAACAGCTATTCAGCGATGATAAGGAATATTTGTCAGGGCTGCTTGCCGCCTGTGATGCCGGAGAAGGACAAAGCTGCTTTGATCTGGCCAGGTTTAACAAGCGTAACGGCCTGGATGAGGCTGCTGATTTCTACTATGCCAAAACCGTTCTGCACAGCGAAAAGGGAGGCTTTCTCAATCTTGAAGCATCTTTTGCGCTGGCCGAACTGCTGGAAAAGCGGCTCGAAGAACCAAACTATCTCGACAAGGATGATTTAGACTACACAAGGCTCTTAAGCGATACTATATTCACTGCCTACAGCAACATCTGTAATTTAGACATTACAGATAGTACAGCAGCAGAAGTGCAGGCGCTGTCTTGTCAGAAAAGTGCACAAATACTCGACAGCCAGGTGAGAATATACAAAGCTGCACTAAGCCAGTACACCCGTGATGTGGAAAGAATTTCGGGCAGCAGCCCTGTAAGTGCTACTGGTTATGCCGATGCTGTAAAGGGAGAAATGGATAAAAAGCTAAAGCTTACCCAGCTAAATGCCAAAATCGATAAACTCAGGCAGGCAATTGAATATTTGCAGCAGGAATCTTCAAAATACACTGAAAAAGCTAATTAAGATGAAGGCCGTATCACTGATTTTTACACTCCTGATATCCATAAGTGCCTTGGGCCAGACAATGGTGTCGCCAAAAATTGAGCCGCTCAGGAATTATAAGAAAGAAAAAGAACAGGTTTATTATATTGAAGATGACGCTAAAACTGACGCTGAAAGAAAAGGTGAAATCTATTACTACGATGGCAAGAACATTAAGGCTTTTAAGAGCTTTGCACAAGCCGAGGTTACAGAAGATGAAACCCACCCGCTCTATGATTTAAGCCAGCAGGCGCTGTTTAAAGCCAGCAGAGCAGGGTTCAAATTGTATGGGGGAGCTACTTATATCGTGCCACTTAACTATCAGGATTACAACAGTAACTTTTTTGCCCCTGGTATCATCCAGGAAAAAAAAGGGGCTGATGCCCAAAATGCATTTTCTGATGTTCTTGGCTTTTCCTATGGCTTAAGGGCGCACTATGCTTTATGGCCTTATAAAACCAAAAAGCAGCCTTATCATTATAAACCAGCGGTTACCTTATTTGCCAACTACTCCAAGGAGCTGCCGGTAAGCCTGCAGTATGCCTTTCAGGAAGACGTTATCAGGGGCCCCAGGGTATATGATTACACCAATATTTCTCTGGTAACGCGTGAGGCTACCTGGCTGGAGGCAGGGGTGTTGTTGAGAAACTGGCTTGGGCTTTCTTATGTCAGGAGAGGTCTGGATTATACTATTTTACAGCAGAATGTTGTTAAGGGTGGAGAGTATGATGTTGGAGGTGGTGACTTAGGTGAAGCGCCTCTGCCTGTAGCTTTAAATTATACCATGAATACCGGCGCGCTATTTTTAGGCAATCTGAGGACTGGGGGAATAAAAGCTACTGCAGGCCTGGCCAAAAACGGAGATCAATCCAGGCTCTTTTATTACAGAGGTGAGCTGGAGTATAACCTAAGCCGGAAAAGCAATGTGTTCCACATGCGGATTTGCGGGTATTTTGAAAGCATTACCCCTCTCACAGAGGAAGATGTTTCTGCCGGTACCACCACCTATGCCTTCATGAAAGAACAGCGTGCGGGGGTGTCACTTCTGGTAGGCTTAGGTAAATAAGCAGGGCTGGTAAAAACTGCGGCAACTGTATTAGCGATTGCCAGAATAAGCAGATATTGCATGCTCCAGTATGCTGGTTTTATCAAAATAGCCTTTTGAGATGCACCTAAAAAGATATTTGTTTTCTTTTCTGCTTTTGCTGATGGCCGTAGCTGGTTCAGGCCTTGTGCAGCCTGTTTCAGAACCAGTGTTTATGGTGACTTTGGAGGCTCCCGGTCTGCTTCGCATGCCCTATCTGCAAACTGCCCTGGCCGATAGTATCAGTATAGTATGGAGAACATCTTCTGCCGGGCATTGTGCGGTAGCTTACAAAAAAAGAGCTGCTGCAGAGTGGCAGCAGCTTAAGGGGGTTACCCACAATAAACGTTTTGGCGGCGTTGAAAACCTGGTAACGATCAAAGGTCTGGAGGCTGGGTCTGAATACCAGTACAGGATTTTTACCGACGGTCATGAGCTGGCACAGGAGAAGGCATTCAGCTTCAGGGCGCCAAAAGAAGCTTCTGCACCCTTTACCTTTTACGCTGCCGGCGATATAGGCGAGCCGGTAAAAGATGAAGGCAAGCCTGATAAGATGGCGCAGCAAATTAGCAGGCTTGCCACTGCTCCCGATTTTGGTCTGCTGCTGGGAGACATTATTTATCCCAATGGCGAAAGCGAAGGTTACGACCAGCACCTGTTCAACTACTTTGCAGATGTTTTTTCCCGCATCCCTACTTTTGCCCTTCTGGGTAACCATGAGTGGAACGTAAATCCTGAAGTAAATTTTATACAGGAATGGAAGCTGCCTGGCAATGAGCATTACTACAGTTTTGACCGGGGCAATACCCATTTTATAGCCCTCGACAGCAAAAAAGGCCAGTTCTACGACTATGAAAAGCAGAAGGAATGGCTGATTAATGACCTGAAACAGGCAAAAGCAAAAGGCTATCAGTGGCTGGTAGTGCTCCTGCATTACAATGGCAAATCCTGCACCTATAAGCCCGATACCGAGCGGGTAATTGAACTGTACCCGCTGTTTGCCGAATATGGGGTTGACCTGGTGCTCAATGGCCATGCCCATACCTACGAGCGGCTAAATCCAATGAATGGAGAGGGCGTGGTGCTGTATGAGCTGATAGGCAAACACAAGGAGTATCAGGATGTTGCAGGCTTTATCTCTATTACCGTTGGTAGCGGTGGCAAGCTGCGGGGTGTGGGCACCGATCCCACTCCTTTTAAGCCCAATCCCAAGCGCTGTAAACATCCTAACCTGGTAGCCGTCAGCTCCCACGACTGGGCCTTTCTGAGGGTGGAAGTGGATGGCAACAAGCTACAGGCCGAAGCCATCAGCTCACTGAATGGAGAGGTGCTGGATAGCTTCAGCATTACAAAATCAGGGGTGGCGCATGATAGCCTTCATGAGCTGCGCATTAACCAGCTACAGTTGATTGGTTCGCACAACAGCTATAAGCAGGCCATAGATCCCAGGCTGCACAGGCTGATTGCACAAAAAGACTCTGCGGCAGCCTCTGCGCTTGATTACAGCCACATCAGCCCCACAGAACAGTTGGACATGGGCCTGCTGAACCTGGAAATAGATGTACTGGCAGACACAGATGGAGGCAGGTATGCCAAACCCCTTGGCTTTAACATGATAGGAGATGAGCAGGGCCTGCAGCAGTGGGACCCGGAAGGGCTGATGTTAAAACCAAGCTTTAAGGTGCTGCATGTGCAGGAAATTGATTTTAAAAGCCATTACAAAACCTTTGCACAATGCCTGCAGGATTTAAAGCAATGGTCTGATGCCAACCCGGACCATTACCCTGTTTTTATTACCGTTAATGCCAAGGAGGGAGCGTCCAGAATAGCGGGCGGGGTGGCTGCAGAAAAATTTACTGCAGAGGTGTTTGATCTGTTGGACCAGGAGCTGGTTAAGTATCTGGGTAAATCCAAGCTGCTGACTCCGGATGAGGTACGCGGAAAGTATACCAGCCTGCGGGAGGCTGTGCTGGCGCAAAACTGGCCCAGGGTAAAAGATGCCAGGGGTAAGTTTGTGTTTATCCTGGACGAGCATGATGCCAAGCGCGAGATCTATCGGGCCAAACACCCTTCTTTGAAGGGCAGAATGATGTTTGTAAATGCAGAGCCAGAGAGTCCGGAAGCAGCCATCCTGATCATGAATAATCCCAAAAGCCAGCTTGACCAGATACAGGAAATGGTTCGTAAAGGATACATTGTGCGCACCAGGGCCGATGCCAATACGGCAGAGGCCCGCAGGAACGATAAGAGCAGGTTCAGGGCGGCGCAGGAGTCAGGCGCACAGATCATTACAACGGATTACTACCTGCCCAGTACCCATTTCAATTCGCCCTACCAGATAAGCTTTAGAGGCAATACCTATGTAAGGCCAAATCCGCTGAATGTGAAATAAGTCTAGTCTGCTTTTTACAGCAGCTCAAGACCTATATTGCCCAGGTAGGAGCCTACCGCCATAAGAACGCTGGAGACAATTACGCCAATGCTGATGGCAAGAAATGCTTTTTTGCGCTCTATTTTAAGCACATGGGCGGCAATGGTACCTATGTAGGCGCCGGTGCCCGGCAGCGGAATCATCACAAAAACCATCAGACCCCAGAAGCCATACTTCTGGTTATGAACGCCAACACTTTTTTTGGCCCTTCTTGAGAGGCTGACCACGCCTTTTCTGTAGGTGCGGTAGCGCCAGAACCTGCTGCTGAATTTATCGATCAGCCAGGTAAGTACCGGAAACACCAGCAAATTGGCGGTAAGGCCTACTACAAAAGCCAGCAGGATGTGTACATCGTTCAAAACTGCGTAAGGAATTCCTGCACGGGCTTCTCCAAAGGGAGAAATGCTTAACAAAAAAGTAAGGACGAGTTCATCTAAGTGCGCAAACATACAGAGGTCTGAACCTGGAGATTTTAATGTGTAAAGATATTACGGGAACAGCTATATCTAACGATTAAATTCCAAAAAAGGATAATATATCCTCTCCATTTGTATTTAAAATTTTTGTGGCCGGTGAAAGCACCGGGCTGAACGGTATTAAAATGGGGTGAGGGTTGTGGAGGGTGTAGCGCTGAAACACAAAGGCTGCCATTTCTGTGGCAGCCTTTGTGTAACTGGTATGGTCAGTTATGGTAGGGCTTGTTTTTATTTGCGTACCATTTCTGCACCAGGAGCGGGAGCTCCCGTTCCAGGTATTCGGTAAATTCAATTACCTCCTTCAGCTTGTTGTTAAAGGCTTCCGTCTCCGGGTTGCGCTGTTGGAGCACTTTCTTTAGGAGGATACTTCCCCGAAAAATCGATTCCATTTTTTTTGGTACATCTTTTTCCCAGCTGGCCAGTCGGGTGCGAAAGTAGCGTTTCCGATCACCAGGCTGTGTAATGTATTCAATCCTGGAAATGGAGAGCAGAAAATTTATGGCGTAGCTGGTAGCACTTTTGCTTAGATTCAACGCCTCTCTGATCTCATCAAACGAGAGCTCTGTTTTATCAGAAATAAGCAGCAGGGCCAGAATTCTGGCAGCGGCAGGCTGCAGGCCGGTCTGCTCATGAAAAACACCTACTTCTTCTACAAGTTCCTTTTGTTCTTCTGATAGCTTAAGCTCAGTCATGTATTACTTTGATAGGTATGAGGTATGAGGTATCAGGAATGCTCCTTGGCTGCAGTGTTTTAACGCTGCAGGCAAATAAAGTGCGATCCATCATGCTTTAATATCCTTTACATCTAAAAATATGCTTTAAAATACTTTATCCAAAAAGTTGAACAAAATACTTTATGCCTGCACAGGAGCCTTACTGGCCTGCCAGCGCACAGGAGGTCCTAAGCGGCGGCGTGGGTGTAGACAAAGCGAGCCAGATCGGTCACTGTTTCTACCGGCACCTCGTCGGGAATGGTAATATGGTATTTTTTCTCAACCGCTAATATCAGATCAACCACATCCAGCTGGTCTAAACCTAGTTCTTTCAGGTTATCTTTTACCAGAATGGCAGATCTTTTAACGCCTTTATTTTTACTGATGATGCCGGTAACAGCGGCAACTATGGTTGGGTATGTGTTTTCCATGGCTTTTCGGTTTAAATAAGTTATATAACACTAGCAAGTATAGTGCCTGTTCCGCCTGATGGTGGAACAGGCATCTATAAAATTCTGATTTTGTGTTGAAATCAGCCTTGAAATTGCTTATTCATATGCGTACTTACGCCGGAACATGTACATGCGCATGGGCTAATTTTGCTTCTTCCAGTGCGGCAGTCTCATGCTCCAGCTCTTCGTGGGTTTTGTCAACCAGCTCGATCTCGGTTTTCTTATCCAGACCAAACCTGGCCAGCACCCGGTCAAACAGGTAGTAAATTACCGGTACCACCAGCAGGGTCAGGAACATGGAGGAGGTAAGCCCTCCGATCAGCGCCCAGGCCAGGCCGTTTTTCCACTCTGCGCCGGCACCTGAGGCCAGCGCAATGGGCAGCATACCAAACACCATCGCCAGGGTAGTCATCAGGATAGGGCGGAAACGAATCCGTACGGCTTCATCCAGCGCCTTCTTCACCTCAATGCCTTCTTCCTTCAGATTGTTGGTAAAGTCTACCACCAGAATGGCGTTTTTGGCTACCAGACCAATGAGCATGATGATACCCAGAATGGAGAAGATGCTGAGCGTAGAAGAGCTTAAGGCCAGTGCCAGTAGTGCACCTATAATCGCCAGCGGAATGGAGAAGAGCACCACCAGGGGGTATACATAGCTGTCGTACAAACCTACCATGATCAGGTACACCAGGATAAGTGCCGCCAGCAGGGCAGTGCCCAGTGAGCCAAAGCCTTCGGACTGGTTCTTGAGGTCGCCGCCATAGCTGATGCCTACTCCCTCGGGCAGCTGCACACCGGCAAGTCGCTCCTGGATTTCGGCACCAACCGTACCGGAGGGGCGGCCTACTACCTGCGAATTCACCGTTACGGAGGCCACCCGGTCCTGCCGCTCCAGCTTAGAGGGTCCGGACGACTGGATGATGTTGGCAAACTGCCCCAGGCGGATAATCTCACCGCGGTTGTTCACAAAGCTTAGACTACTGATATCGGCAATATTCTGGCGGTTAAACTGGTCCAGGCGAATGTTAATGTCGTAGTCGTTGTCCAGGCCGCGGAACTTGGCATCGGTATTGCCATTGAAGGCGGTTTGCATGCCGGCCCCCACTACTTCCAGCGACAGGCCCAGCTGCGCCATTTTATCGCGGTCTACCTCTACGGCAATTTCTGGATTTCCATCTTCTACTGATTTCTTCACATCGGAAGTACCCTGCACCTGCTCCATCTCGGCCATGATCTTGTCCGAGACCTGCATCAGCTGGTCTACATCAGCACCTGTCAGGATCACCTGGATAGGGGCCTGGTTCGCTCCCCCTACCATACTTACCGGTATGGAGCTCACTTTTACCCCTGGAATGCTTTCTTCCAGAGCAATCTTCACTTTGCGGGAAAACTGGCTGGTATTAATATCCCGTTCCTTGGCATCGACCATAGTAACACTTACTTCGGCCAGGTAGGCTGTGTTTTGGCCTGCCTGTGATGTACCGGTGGTACCAATGGTGGTAAAGAGCTTACTTATCTCGGGGTACTGCTGCAGGTGCTCTTCTACCTGGCGGGTGGCAAAGTTGGTTTGCTCTACGGTGGCATTTTTGGGCAGTTCCAGCTGCACGATAAACTCACCCCTATCGCCAGCGCTTACGAACTCACTCCCGATAAAACCGGTCGGAATCAGGGCCACAGAAGCAATAAACAGCACCACGGTGGTCAGCAGTACAACGGTTTTGTTTTTAAACGACCAGCTCAGGGCGCTGGAGAAGCCATCAATTACCCGGTCCAGAAAACGCTCGAAGGACAGGATAAAGCGGCCGAAGAAGTTCTTGTCGGACAGGTGCTCCAGTCGGGAGAAGCGGCTGGCCAGCAGCGGTATCAGCGTAAAAGCAACAAACAAGCTCAGCATGGTAGAAACAGCTACTACTACGGAGAACTGGCGCAGGATATCCGATACCAGACCGGTAGACAGGGCAATGGGCACAAACACTACCACAATTACCAGGGTAATAGAGGTAACGGTGGCCATAATTTCCCGGATACCGTCGTAGGCAGCCTGGGCGGCTTTTTTACCCATTTCCATATGACGGTGAATGTTCTCGACAACCACAATGGCGTCGTCTACCAGAATACCCACCACCAGCGAAAGGCCCAGCAGGGTCATCAGGTTAAGGGAGTAGCCCAGCAGGCTGATGGCAATAAAGGTAGCCACCAGTGAGGCTGGAATGGAAATCATTACAATGATGGCATTGCGCAGCGAGTGCAGGAAAAGCAGCATCACCACCGCTACCAGAATAATGGCCAGGAACAGGTCGTGGATTACGGCATCGGCGGCCTCCAGTGTAAAGATGGAGCTGTCTTTGGCAATCACAAAGCTTAGGCCCTCAGCAGCATATGTCTGCTCCAGCTTTTCCAGCGCCCGGCGGCTCAGCTCGCTTACCTCCACAGCATTGGCGTCGGATTGCTTCTGAATAGACAAACCGATGGAGTTTTGGCCATTTACCCGGGTAATTACCTCGGTATCTTTTTCGGCATCCTGCACATCGGCCACATCGCCCAGCCGCACCGTGCTGCCGGTGGCGGCATCCTGGGTAAGTACCAGGTTACGCAGCTGGTCTACACTATCGTACTTACCGGCCAGACGGATCAGGGTTTGCCCCCCTTCGTTCTTGATTTTACCGGTAGGAAAATCCAGGTTAGAGAAGCGGATCTTCTGCTGCACCTGCGAGATGGAAAGCCCATAGGCCTCCAGCTTGTCGGCATTCAAGTTTACTTTGATTTCGCGCTCCTGGCCCCCCAGCACTTTTATCTGGGCAACGCCCTGTATGCGGGACAGTTCCGGCTTGATCTTGTTCTCTACCAGGTCATAAAACTCGGTAGATGACATATTGGCCGTGGCACCCAGCTGGATGATGGGCATATCGTCGAAGTCGAATTTGCCCAGGGCAGGTGCTTCTGCATCGTCAGGCAAAATGCTTAAGATGGCATTTACCTTGCGCTGGGCATCCTGCAGGCTCAGGTCTACATCAGTACCCTGGTTCAGCTGGATGACGATAATGGAGAAGCTCTCCTGCGAGGTGCTTTTGATCTCACTTACATTCTCCAGCGACGAAAGGGCATCTTCGATCTCCTTGGTTACAGAGTTTTCTACCTCGGCCGGCGAAGCGCCCGGATAGATGGTGGTAACGGTAAGTACCGGCGGGCTAAATTTGGGCAGCAGCTCGTAGTTGAGGGAGAAGTAGCTTACCAGCCCCATGAGGGTGAGCACGGTAAACACCACTACCACAATGGTAGAACGCTGTATCGATAATTTGGTGATATTCATTTATAAAAATGCTTTTATTTTGAAGGAAGGGGGTTATTTCATCACTGACACCGCGGTGCCTTCGCGCAGGTTAATCTGGCCACTGAGCACTACCTGCTCGCCTTCGGCCAGGCCACTGGTTATCTCTACTTTATTATTGGCTACAGCGCCAATGGTTACATCTTTCATATATGCTTTCCCCTCTTTTATCACAAACACTTTGGGGTTTTGCAGGCTGGTTGCAATGGCCTCGCGCTCCAGCAGCAGGGCCTGGCGGGTATCGGCTATCTCAAAAAAGGCGCTGCCGTACATACCAGCTCTCAGGGCAGTTTCTTTGGTATTGTTTACCTGAATCTCAACATCGTATTTCAAGGAGCGGTCGGCATTGGCACCAATGGCCGTGATGATGCCTTCAAAGGTTTTGTCGGTCATCACATTAGGACTTACTTTTGCCTGGCTGCCGTTCTGGATCAGCATCACTTCCCGCTCCGAAACTTTGGCGTTGAGCTTCAGCTTGTCCACATTCACAATGTCGAACAGCTTGGTGCCGGGGTTCAGGAAGGAGCCTATTTCGATGTAGCTTTCGTTGATGATGCCGCTGATAGGCGCTACAATGCGCGATTTCTCCAGCCGCTGGCGTGCCATGATCAGATTGGCTTCCGCATTCTGGAAGCCCAGCTTCACATCTTCAAGCTGGCGCTGGGTAATGGCATCGCCGGAGGCCAGGTTCTCAAAACGGGCCAGGTCTTTTTTTGATTTTTCATAATTAGCCTGTGCGGTGATCACATTGGCACGCAGCACATCATTCTCTACCTGCACCAGCACCTCACCGGCTTTCACCGCTTCGCCTTTTCGTTTGTTGAGTTTAATTACCTGACCCTGCGTTTCGGACATCAGCGACAGGCTCTGGATGGGCTCAAAAGTGCCATTTACCGAAAATGCACGGTCTATGGCCCCGGTTTTAGGCGTGGTGAGTACTACAGGAATAGCCTTGCTGGTTTGCGAAGCTACAGCTGCTGCCGTAGCCATTTCTTTTTTGTTGTTCGCAAGGGTAAAGCCGATGGCGCCAAGCACTAACAGTACCAGTACGATATAAATTACTTTTTTCATGATTGTTGATTGCCTTATTTGATGAGTGAGTCTATTTCGCCGGCGGCTCTCAGGTAACTAAGCTGTGCCAGCTGATATTTTAATCTTTCGTTGTTCAGGTTGGTCTGTGCTTCGCGCAGGGCTACTTCACTATCCAGTAGATCTGTCAGGGGTGAAATACCTTCCTTGTAGAGCTGGTTGCTGGTATTGAACACATCCTGCGCTAGGGCTACGTTCTGCTCCTGGGCCTGGATAGCCTGCAGGCTGTTTTCCAGCTGGCTGATGGCATTGCGTGTTTCTACCACCATGTTCTTTTCTACCTTTTGCATGTCCTGCGCTACTTTTCTGATCTCCAGTTCGGCCATACGTACCTGCGAGCGTTTCTGGAAGCCATCAAAGAGGGGTATGTTTAGCTGCACTCCTACCACGGAGGTCTTAAACCATGGAATTTCATCTCCAAACAGCTGGTTGCGCTGCGTCATGTAGCTGTAACTTCCATAAGCGGCCAGCGAGGGGTAATAGCCTGCCCGTATGTTTTTGATCTGGTACTCGGTGAGTTCCTGCTGCTTGCTTAGCAACTGGTACTCTATTTTCTGCCCCACATTAGTGGCCATGCTACCGGGTATGATGTTGGTGGCAAGCCCTTCGGATTCAGACAGGATTACTTCCTGCTCCAGAGGCATACCCATGAAGAACTTAAGGTAGTTTTGCTGCTGCTCCAAAGCAGTAGTAAGGCTTTGCTTCTGATTTTGCAGGTTTACCCTACTAACTTTAAGCCGGTTTACATCTACTTTTTTTACAAGGTCGTTATCATACTGCAGCTGGAGAATTTTTTCCAGCTGCGCCAGGCGCTCTAGGTTGGCATCAATAACAGTAAACTGCTCCCTGGTCTGCAGAATCTGGAGGTAAGCGCTGCTGATGTTGTACACCACCTCTTCCTGAGCCATTTCCGTGCGCAGTCGATACAGATCCTGGGTGCTTTTGGCCGCCTGCAGTCCTACAAAAAAGCTTTTATTGAAAAGCAGCTGCGATACCTGCAGTCCTCCCTGGGCGTTCCAGTCTTTGCCGAACTGCACGGGAATATCACTTCCGGGCTGGCCTACCAGTATGCCGGGCAGAATTTGCGTGGGCAGCGCAGGAAAATATTCCAGCTTGGCGGTAGCACTCAGCTGCGGCAGGCCCTGGCCCCTGATTTCCTGGATGCGGTTTAGGGATATCTCTTCATCGTAAGTGGCCTTGGCTATGTCTTCGTTGTTTTTCAGACCATAACTTATAGCTTCCTTTAGTGTAAGAGGCTTTGCCTGGGGCGACTCCTGTGCAGAAGGCTCCTGCGAAGAAGGCTGCACCTCTGCGAGATCCTGCGCCCTTACCGGTCCCAGCATCATTAGCAGAAGACCCGCCAGTAGGTACTTTTTGTTCATTTTTCTTATTGTCATCTTGGTACGTTTCAATCTTTTAGTTCATGATTAAAAGAACTATCTAGTCAAATAAATATTTTCATTTTTCCAGTCCTGCAGCAAATGGGGTAATCTTGCCGATACATATTCCAGGAAGCTGCTTAATTCTTCAATTTTGGTATTGTATTGCGGTGTATTGCCCGTTCTGCTCTCCAGTACCTGGCGAAGCAGCTGGTTAAAGTTTGTGATCTCTTCCATCTGTTTTACAAACTCCGCCTGCCAGTTCACTGACTTCAGACGGAAATACCGCTTGCGGTCGCCGCAATGTGTGATGTATTCCAGGTGCTCACTGCTAACAAGAAAATTTAGTGAGTTACTGGTGGCGCTTTTGCTCAGTTGCAGGGCCTCCGAGATTTCATCAAAGGTTAGCTCAGGCCTGTCGGCAACATATAGCAGTCCAATAATACGTGCAGCGGCCGGCCGTTGTCCTCTTTGCTCAAGCGCTACGCCAATTTTCTCTATCAGCAGTTTATGTTTTTCTGTTAACTTCATCTCTCTGGGCTTTAAGCTTTGATAGGACAACAGCACAAAGATAGGATAAGTTTTCTTAGTTCTGTAATTTATGAACTAAAAAGTAAAAAAAATCTCTGCTCTTGTATTTTAGTGCCAGATATCATATGTATGCTTTCCCGTTTGTCTCCGGATACCCGGGGATTTTACATGCCTGGTTGCATGCCGGAAGCGGGAGCATTGGCGGCTGGCGGCGGCCTGCACAGTTGCCTGTAGCTGTTAAGGCTCGATAAAGGTACTGCGGAAAAAGTTTGTGGTAATGTGCCGGTGCCAGTGCTCTGCAGGATGGGTTAGTGTTAGCTGGCGATGATGAACATGCAGGTACTGTAGCTGAGCAAGCAGTAGTTTTGCCTGAGTGCTGATCTCCAGATCCGCTAATACTTCTCCGGCTGATTGACCTGCAGATAATAGTGCTTCCAGTGCTGCTGTTACTTCTTTCAGGTACTTCAGTAGCATCTGATAATTGGTCTTGTGTTTCTTCTTCAGGAATTCCAGCTCCTCGACAGGAATTGCCTCAGCTAACTCGATCAGGTGATTGATGATGAACAGGAGTTTTTGGCGAAGTGACTGATCCGGCTGCTGGATGCCGGCAAGAAACTTTTTTCTTTCGTTCTCCAGAAAAGTAATTCCAAGGCACTCCATCAAATGTGTCTTGCTGCCAAACATTGCATAAATAGTTTTTTTCGAGGTGCCGCACTGCCTGGCCACCTCGTCTATCAGCAAACGCTGGAGGCCATACTGGTATATAATATCGCGGCAGGTAGCCAGGATTAGTTCTTTGGTCATCAGAGGTGCAGTGTTCTTAGGTACTTTTGTACGGGAAGAACAAAAGTATAATATTATTTAGTTCTTAACAGAAAGAACTATAAAAATTATAGTGTGGACTGGCTAACGCTGAATTCCTGTTAAAGCTTTCATCTGTCAGTACCTTGATTCTTGCTTTACAGGTCAACAGGCGGGTATAACTGTTTACATGCAGGGCAGGGTTCTGATGCAGCGTAAAGCCAGTAAGCCTTTTTTACAGCACGGTTTTTTCTTAGTCGCTGAGCCTGTCTGTTTATGTTTCCCGGAAGTTGAGGGTTTAGCAGGAAGCTAAAAAAATGACTTTTACAATAAAAATTTTTTTACATCAGCTAAAAACACGAGGAAATTAATTAGGCGGATATTTATACTATATAATTATAATGCTAAAATAAACAGCTCATAATAGGGTATTTCAGTACAGATTTATACTGCACAGAAAGGTATAACTTTGAATATAATTGTCTGATTATAAAACCCCTTTACTCTTTGATCGTAAGTATTAGTAGCAACAAATACTTTTATTAGTATTTATTTTTTAACTTAAATTATTTAGTTATGGCAGAGATTAGAGTAGACGACAATAAGAATAATAATAATAATAATAGATCAATTTGGCCCTGGATCCTGGGTGCACTTTTACTGATAGGTTTGATTTGGGGTGTTTCGGCACTTACAGACGATAATGACCGTCAGGAAGCCAACCGTGTAGAAACAGTTGATGACAGAGAAGTAAGACCGATTGAACAGGAACCAGTACGTAACGACCGTTACGAAAACGATCGTATGATGGAAGACGAAACCATGCGTAACGACAGAATGCAGAATAACACAAATACGCAGAATGACGCTACTTTAATGGAAGACGAAACCATGCGTAACGATCGGGTAAGAGATGATGCTTTGATTGAAGATAATCGATAATCATCCTGATCTTTAAATAGATAAAAAAGACCTGAGGCTTAATTGCTTCAGGTCTTTTTTTGTGTCTGTACACCATCAGGAGGAGGGGCAGAAAGCAGCTAAGGTCACTCTCCCGAAATGGGTGTCAGAAGAAATGCCTATTCTATCTTCAGTAATTCCACATCAAAAACCAAGGTAGAATAAGGAGGAATATCGCGACCTGCGCCTCGCTCACCATAGGCAAGCTCATAAGGAATATATATGGTCCATTTATCACCTTCCTTCATCAGCTGCAGGGCTTCAGTCCATCCCGGGATTACCTGGTTTACGCCAAAGGTGATAGGTTCTCCACGTTCCACAGAACTGTCAAATACCGTACCGTCTGTAAGCATGCCGGTATAGTGAACCTTAACCCTGTCTTTTGGCCCGGGCGATTTGCCACTGCCTTGTTTGATTACCTTATACTGCAAACCGCTTTCGGTTTCCTGTATGCCCTCCTTTTTCTTGTTATTATCAAGATAAGCGGTGGCCTCTTCTATTGCTTTTGTTTTTTTTGCGTCCATCATTTCCTGCATATATTGTTGAATGGTACTTTCTGCTTCCTGCCGGGGTAACTTTAGTTCCTGGTCTTTTAAAACATCATGAAAGGCTACCACCACTGCTTCGATATCGAGAGAATCCATTTCCTGACTTTCAAGGTTAGTAGCAATCATGACTCCTATAGCATAACTGGCTTTTGTATGTTTGTTGTTTAAATCAACCTCTGTTGGCTTGTTAAGTTGTTCAATTTCAGTTTTTAATCGCTGCACTTCAGCCCTTAGTTCTTTTTTTGACTGTGCAAAGAGGGGGGCGGAAGCTATCATCAAGCTAAGGCAAAGCGAAAGTGTGAATGATTTCATTTTATGGTTCTATTAGGTTTTGCTACAATACAATGAGAGAGCTTCTCAAATATGGAGCCAATTTTAGTCCTTTATGGTATATGCCGAACTATCTTTTGCTGCAAACATAGCGTAAATGGTGCTTACATAAAGTATTCAGGCATAGAATTTAGTAAGGTCTTCCCCAGGATTATTCTACTGTAATAAGCTTTGAGGTACCTACCCCAAGGGCATAAAAAAAGCCGCATGTTCGTCAGAACATGCGGCTTTGAGAAGGATCATGTACTATGGATTACTTTTCTTATCAGGAACAGGGAAGCCACGATCGCGCATCAGTGCATCGATCTTTGGATCACGGCCCCGGAATTTCCTGTAGGCATCGGCGGGATCCATGGAGTTTCTGGGGGCAAACAGATATTCTACCAGCCGGGCAGCTACTTCTTTGTCGTAGAAACCTCCTGGCGCCTCCTGGAATGCTTCGGCTGCATCGGAAGTTAACACATCTGCCCACATATAGCCGTAATAGCCTGTCGCATAGCCCTCACCGGAAAATACGTGTCCGAAGTGTGGGGAACGGTGGCGCATTACAATTTCCTTTGGCATGTTGAGCGCAGCCAGTGTTTCTCTTTCAAACTTATCCACGTCCATATTTTCAGGATCTGCCGTATGGAATTTCATGTCCATCAGCGCTGAGGCCAAATACTCTGTGGTGCTGAACCCCTGGTTGAAAGTAGATGCTTTCTTGATCTTCGCCACCAGCTCTGCCGGAATAGGTTCGCCTGTTTCGTGGTGCACCAGAAACTGGTTGATCACCTGGTCGGTAGACAGCCAACGCTCCAGGAGCTGTGACTGAAACTCGGTATAATCCCGCACGCCGCTGTTCAGGGTTGGGTATTTTACTTCCGAAGACAGGAAGTGCAGTGCATGGCCAAACTCATGGAAGAAAGTATTGGCATCATCCCAGGAAACCAGCACGGGCTCTCCCGGGGCAGGCTTGATAAAGTTGGAGTTGTTGGAGGCCAGTACGGTTTTCTTGCCTTTATAAGTGGTGTGGCTGCGGTAAGGCGATGCCCAGGCGCCGGAACGTTTTCCCTGGCGGGCAAAAGGATCGAGGTACCAGAGGCCTACCAGCTCTCCGTTAGCCTTATCGGTCACTTCCCACACCTTTACATCTTCATGAAAAACAGGTACGGCACCGGCAGGCACAGGTTCAAAATTATAGTTGAATAATTCACCGGCTGTGAAGAACAGGGCCTGCGTAAGCTTGTCCAGTTGCAGGTACTGTTTTACCTCATCAGAGTCCAGGTCGTATTTTTGCTGGCGTACTTTCTCGGCATAGTAGCGATAGTCCCAGGGGGCAATGGTAATATTTGCACTGCTTTCATCAGCTACAGCCTGCATGTCTTTTACTTCTTCCTCTACCCTAGCCAGTGCTGCCGGCCATACAGCATTCATCAGCTCCATGGCACGTTCAGGTGTTTTGGCCATACGGTCCTGCAGGCGCCATTGGGCATAGTTATCAAAGCCCAGCAATTTTACCCGCTCGTTCCTAAGCTTTAGGATTTGGGTAATAATCTGGTTGTTGTCGTTTTCATCGCCATTATCGGCCCGGGAGTAGTAGTTGTTCCACACCTTTTCCCGTAAAGCCCGCTCGTCAGAGTAGGTCAGGAACTGGTCCATGGAAGAGCGGGTGTTGGTAACTGCATATTTGCCTTCTTCTCCGCGATCTGCCGCTGCTTTGGCTGCTGCCTTTACAAAAGATTCCGGCAGGCCGCTAAGCTGATCTTTGGTGAGGTACACCACATACTTTTCTTCATCTGCCAGTACATTGTTGGAAAAGCGGGTGTAAAGCGAAGAAAGCTCTTTATTGATGGCAGCGTAGCGTTCCTTGGCCTGCGCATCCAGACCGGCGCCATCCATTTCAAAATTCTTATAGATAAGTTCTACCACCCGCTGCTGATCTGCCGGCAGTGGGTTCTGCTGTGCATTTTCGTACACTGCCTTGATACGCTTGTAGAGCGCTTCATTCTGGGTGATCTTAGACCTGTACTCAGATATTTTAGGTGCCAGTTCAGCCTGAATCTCCCTGAATTCCGGAGAGGAAATATTACTGCTCCAGATGCTGTAGTAGGTAAATGCACGACCTAATGGTTCGCCTGCTTCTTCGAAAGCCACGATTGTATTATCAAAAGTGGGTGGGTTAGGGTTTGCGGCAATGGCTTCTATTTCTGCCAGGTGCATGGCCATTCCTTTTTCCATGGCTGGCTTCAGTGCTGCCAGGTCCATTTTATCGAAAGCAGGAACACCACCATACGGCCCGGTCCATTCTTTCAATAATATATTTTCTTCTGCTGCCTGATTTTGCTCCATGGGTGCTTGTGCCTGTGGTGATTGGTCCTGGGGCTGAGTTGAGGTGCAGCCTGCCATGGCCAGCACTACCAGAACGCCCCATTTGCCCCTGGCTTTTATTGGTCCTTTATTCATAGATGGTTAGATAGATTTAAAAACGGATCAATGTAGGCTTGATCCTGCTGATACTAAATGTACCGCAAGATATCAAAAAAAGACAAGCAGCTTTAGTTCCCGCTGACGAGAATCTGTGGTTAAACATCTTTTGTAGTATTACATCTATAGCGGGGGGAGAACATATTACGCCCTGGTCGGGTTCTCTTCAAAACCATAGCCTGAACAATTAAGCCATCCCTATGCTGCGCTGGATAGATGTATTGTATTATGCCCGATACGGGAATCCTGAACCATACCGGCGGGTAGATAAGACAGAGCAGGAGTGGCGGGAGCAGCTAACACCAGCCCAATATGAGGTAATGCGGGAGAAAGGTACGGAAAAGGCTTTCAGAAACACTTACTGCCGTTCTTTTGATCCGGGCATATATAGGTGCAGGGGTTGTGACAGCGAGCTTTTTGCCTCAGACAGTAAGTACAGGAGCCTGACTGGCTGGCCCGGCTTTTCGCAACCTATTGCCAAAGCTGCTGTTAAGTACGCCTTCGACAACAGCCACAACATGCAGCGGATCGAGGCCCTGTGTAATGTATGCGAGAGCCACCTGGGCCATGTATTTGCGCACGGTCGGGAACCAGCCGGGCTGCGGTACTGCATTAATTCCGAAAGCATAGCACTGGAGGCAGAAACTGCGCCCTTGCATAAAGAATAATTATCTTGAGCCTGAAATGATTCAGGGCTATTATATATACAGCTCCGTACCTATTCATTAACCAATAAGCCATACGCTGTGCTGAAAAAAGATTTTGATGCTGTTGTTGTTGGATCCGGCCCGAACGGCCTGGCTGCTGCCATTACCATGCAAAGAGCTGGTTTATCGGTGCTCCTGCTGGAGGCAAAGGATACAATAGGAGGGGGCATGCGCTCTGCAGAACTTACCCTCCCGGGCTATGTGCACGATATCTGCTCGGCCATTCACCCGCTGGCAGCCCAATCACCTCTTTTTAAAACGCTGCCACTCCGGCAATTTGGGCTGGAATTCGTTAAGCCCGTACTACACGCTGCGCACCCTTTTGATGAGGGAACCGCTGCTGTGTTAACCTCATCCATAGAAGAAACTGCACGCTCACTGGGCAAAGACGGACCTGTCTATCAGCAGTTAATAGGCCCGCTGGTAAAGGACTGGGAGGCAATGGCGCCTGCATTGCTGGGCCCCCTGCGTATTCCCAAACACCCCCTGGACATGGCCCGCTTTGGCTTCAAGGCTGTGCAGTCTGCGCAGCATCTTGCTAAAAGCTTCAGCACTCCCAAAGCAAAGGGTTTATGGGCAGGTATGGCGGCGCATGCCATACAACCCCTCACCAACGCCACTACCTCTGCCATTGCTATGGTACTGCTGGCGCTGGGACATGTGGGCGGCTGGCCCATTCCTAAGGGAGGTGCCCGGCAGATAGCCAATGCCCTGGCGGCTTATTTTGTATCGCTGGGGGGCAAAATCGAAACCAATTTCCAGGTTACGACACTGAGCCAGCTGCCATCTGCGCATGCGCTGCTGTTTGATATTACACCCCGGCAGCTGCTGCAAATTGCCGGGCACAAGTTTTCCTCCCTTTATCGCTGGCAGTTAAACCGCTACCGCTACGGCATGGGGGTGTTTAAGATTGACTGGGCACTGGATGGACCGGTGCCTTTTACAGCTCCTGAATGCAGAAAGGCCGGTACGGTTCATCTGGGAAATACCCTGGAAGAAATTGCCTGGGGGGAGCAGCAGATCTGGAATGGCAGGCATCCGGAACAACCCTATGTGCTGCTGGCCCAGCAGAGCCTTTTCGATCCCTCCAGAGCCCCCAAGGGTAAACATACGGTCTGGGCCTATTGTCATGTGCCGAACGGCTCTACCGTAGATATGACCAGTGCCATTGAAAAACAGGTAGAGCGTTTTGCGCCTGGCTTCCGGGAGCAGATACTGGCCAGGCATACCATGGGTGCCCTGCAGATGGAAGATTACAATGCCAATTACATAGGTGGAGACATCAACGGCGGCGCTATGGACATTACCCAGCTGTTCACCAGGCCTGCCCTGCGGCTATCACCCTACAAAACCTCTGCGAAAGGCATCTATATCTGCTCTTCTGCCACTCCGCCCGGCGGCGGCGTACACGGCATGTGCGGCTACCATGCCGCTAAAAAGGCCATGCAGGAGTTTTTTAAGATCCGGGAGGAATCCTTTTAGTGTTTAGGTAATTTAAAAGGAATTCTAACAATCTCTTCCTGCCTCACTGGCTCTTTGTTAACAGTGGCCGGTTGCCAGGCTGGCCCTTCCTTCAGGAGCCTGATGGCCTCTTCGTCCAGTCCGTAGCCGGCAGATTTTTTAATCTGAAACTGACTAAGTGAGCCGTCAGTCTCTACAAAAAAGGCTACTACTACCACGCCTTCGGCACCTGCTTCCAGGGCAGCGGCAGGGTACCGCTGATTTTCCTTTATCCATTTTCTGAAGTTCCACATGCCTGCTGCAGGCCTGGGTGTGGTTGTTTCAGCTGGTTCTGTAGCGCCCGCAGGCCTTGTTCGGGTGTCGTAGCCTGTTACCACTACCTCACTTAATGACTCTACATCTGGTTCCAGCTCTGCCACAATATTGTTATTTGTAGGCGACACAAGTACTGATTCTTCCCGGTAGCCAATAAAGTTGATGCTTAGCATCGTCTCTGCTGCAGGCACCACCAGGGTGTACTCGCCATCAACATCCGTCACTGTACCCCTGTCGGAACCTTTGATGCGAATGCTGGCACCTGGTATGGGTTCGCCAGATCCAGATTCTGTTACTTTTCCCCTGATTTCACGGGTAGCAGCCCTTTGATTGTCAGTAGTTATGGAGCGGGCTGATTTAGACAGCGCCCTTGGAGTACTTTGTGTAATTTCTGTTTCGCTTAAGGCCGACTCTGACTTTTGGGCCGGGGCAGGAGCAGGGCTGTCTTCTTCCCAGGAAAGATCAGCAAGCTCAATTTCATCCTGCACCTGAACACCTGCAGCCCGACCGCTAAGTGCTTCTGTTACAGATGGTGCTGCTCTACTTCCATTGTCAGTGGTTTGCTGCTCATTATCAGCATCTTCCTGTGCCAGCAGAGGAGGCGCAGGTTTTTCTTCCCGGAGGAGGGGAGCAGCTGATGTAGTGGTTTGGCCTAGCGGTTCTTCTGCCAGGGGGGGAGGTGTGATTTGCGGAAATGCAGTAGTATCTGCGCCCTGTTTTTGGGGCGGTGCTGCCACTGTATTTTCTTCCAGTACTTCCTGCTGGGCAAGCTGCTGGTTGATGGAGGCTGTACGGTTAAAGATCAGGTAAACAGAGGCTGCCACCAGCAGCAACACACCTGCTGCTGCGGCCCACCGCCAGTTGGCTACTGCCGGTGCTGCTTTTTGTTCCTCCAGGCGGCTGCCCAGCCGGCTTTTGATGTCGGCCACTGCGGCAGAGGCCTTTTTTGTCTCAAGCATGGAAATGCCATCCAGGGCATCGCTGCAAAGCTCACACTCAAGCAAATGCCGCTCCACCCGGTTCATTTCTGCACCATCCATGGCTTCTGCCTGGTAACGGAGTAGCTGGTTTTCGGTCAGGTGGCCGGAGGTTGTATATGGGTCTTCAGGACTCTTCATCCAGTTTTTGCAGATGTATTTTTAAATTCCTTTTACCGTTCTGGATATAACTTTTTACCTTCTTACTGTCAAAACCGGTAAGTGCTGCTATTTCCTTATAACATTTCTGCTCCAGGTAAAACAGCCTGATGCACGTTTGCTGCTCGGGAGGCAGTTCTTCAATGGCCCCTGCAAGCTCCTGCAAATTTTGCTCCAGCCCATCATCTTCTGTATGATGCAAAGAAAAGGCCATATCCATACCTTCTTCCGCATTAATTTCTACAGCCGCCTTCTCCTGTTTGTATTTTTTGGAGCGGAGCAGCATCAGGCACTCATTTTTGGTGAGCACATGCAGCCAGCTCTTAAAGTTCTTGATGTCGGTGGTTTTTACAGCAACAGCCAATTTTTCAAAAACCAGCATGCTCATGTCCTTGCTTTCTTCTTCGTTCTTCAGGTATTTCAGGCATACACCAAAAATCAGGTGTACGTACCTTTCGTAAAGCTCACCCAGATACGCGATCTCCCCTGAAGCCTTGTACAGGCTTAGGAGCTCATCGTCATCCTTTACTATTTTTTTTGGTGAACGCTTAAAGAACATCTGATTTCTGAAATATCATGGCATAGCTGCTGGCGCTGTACCCTGCAACATTTATGCTGCTTTTTCTCCAATTTAAGATTTTTTTCGAAATGCTTATGGAATTTCCCGGGGACCTGCATCATGCTTATAAACCGCCAATTTCTGGCAGGCGGTTGTACGATCTGTGTAACACTTAAACCTCAAAACGATGAAAAGCATGAAAAACTTGATGGCAGCGCTGGTGCTGATTTTCTTTTGCTCCTGGAACACCGCCAATCCGGGTGCCTTTACAGTATCCGGCACTGTTACCGATGCCGGGGATGGCAGCCCCATCCCTGGTGTGGCAGTATTGGTGAAAGGAGAGAAGCGGGGGGTGGTTACCAACATAAACGGTTACTATGAAATAGAAGTGCCTTCAGAAAAAGCAACACTGGTCTTTTCTTTTATCGGCTATGTTCAGCAGGAAGTAAAAGCTGGAGCTAAGAAAAGGCTGGATGTAAAGCTGAAAGCAGATGTGGAAGCACTTTCGGAAGTGGTGGTAACCGGCTATAGCGGCCGTAGGGAGCGCAAAGTACAGCATGCTATGTCCGGAAGGGCAGTCGGCCTGCAGGTAATGGCGGATGAAGCAGAAGTTTGGGGGCAGCCCCACAATACCGAAGAGTACGCCACCATCCATGAAAGCGGATTTCTGGAGGCGGTAAAGAATCCCCTTTCCACTTTTTCAATCGATGTGGACAATGCTTCCTACAGCAACATCAGGAGGTTTATCAGCAGGGGAGAAACCCCACCGAAAGATGCAGTGCGGATTGAGGAAATGCTGAACTACTTTACCTACGACTATCCTCAGCCGCAGGGAGACGATCCTTTCTCAGTGAATACGGAAATTTCAGCATGCCCCTGGAATGGGGAACATCAGCTGGTGCATATAGGGCTGCAGGGCAGGAAAATCCCCACCCAAAGTTTGCCACCCTCCAATCTGGTTTTCCTGATCGATGTATCAGGCTCCATGAACACTCCCGAAAGGCTGCCCCTGGTGAAGGCTGCTTTCAGGCTGCTGGTAAACGAGCTTAGACCCCAGGACAAGGTATCGATCGTGGTGTATGCCGGGGCTGCCGGATTGGTGCTGCCTCCCACCAGCGGCGACCGGAAAGATGAGATTCTGCAGGCAATTGATCGCCTGGAGGCTGGCGGTTCTACTGCCGGCGGGGCAGGCATTGAGCTGGCCTACAGCATTGCAGCAGATAATTTCAGGAAGGAGGGGAATAACCGGGTAATACTGGCGACGGATGGGGATTTTAATGTAGGAGTATCGAGTACTGCAGCCATGGAGCGCCTTATTGAGCAGAAAAGGGAAACAGGGGTGTTCCTGACCGTGCTGGGTTTTGGCATGGGCAATTACAAAGATTCCAGAATGGAAACACTGGCTAATAAGGGGAATGGTAATTATGCGTACATCGATAACATACTGGAAGCGAAGAAGGTATTTGTAAATGAGTTTGGTGGTACACTCTTTACCATTGCCAAAGACGTGAAGTTCCAGGTAGAGTTTAACCCGGCCAAAGTAAAAGGTTACCGCCTGATTGGCTATGAGAACCGGGCACTGAAGAGCGAAGATTTTAACAACGATAAAAAGGATGCCGGTGAAATGGGCTCCGGCCATACCGTTACTGCTCTTTATGAAATTATTCCCGCCAGCGTAAAAAGCTCTCCTTACCTCAGTGAGGTAGATCCGCTGAAGTACCAGAAATCAGCCAAAATAGACCCTGCCGCCTATAGAACTGATGAACTCCTGACCCTTAAGCTCCGGTACAAGCAGCCGGAGGGTAATACGAGCAAACTGATGGAAAAAGCAGTGTTTAATGAGAACATACTCCTGACCCGAACTTCTGATAATTTCAGGTTCTCGGCTGCTGTTGCTGCTTTTGGTATGCTGTTAAGAGACTCCGAATTCAAGGGCACCACCACCCTGGCAGAGGTGCTGGAAATGGCCAAAGGCGCACAGGGCAAAGACGAAGAAGGCTACCGGGCAGAATTCCTCAACCTGGTCAGGTCCACCCAACTGGTCGCCAGGAAGTAAAGAGGGGTAGTGGGTTTGAGTAGCATGAGCGGGCGCAGTGCGGACGCAGTGCATATAATTCAGGCGGGGTTGGTCCTGAAACCTTTGTAGTCGTAAAGTACTTGTCTTTATAGCAGGGACTTTAATTTTTGATCAACCTAAAACCGCAAAACTATGTTTTTTGAATTACTCAACACAGATGGCGAAGTGGTGCTGATAAATGTAGCCAAAGCCATTGCGATATATCCTGCAGAGTCCAGAGCTTTTGAAGACGGCTTTGACCGGCCTGGTGCCACTTTCATGTTTGAAGAAGGCAACTATCTGGAGGCATGGGGAAAAACCGTTGGCGAAATCCTGGTAAAACTGGGAGACAGTGCCGTGAAACTGGAAGGTTGAGTCTTCTGATGAGATCATCAGACCTCCAGGGCTTTTAAACCCTGGAGGTATTTTTGATTTTAGTCTTCCGAACTACCATCCAACCTCATCTGGTGAATGGCATCCCAGTCAATCATTTTTACAAAACCTTCCAGTGAGATGAATTTTCCGGAATCCGGATCATAATCGCCCTTCTCACCATCAATAGGGTTGTAGCCGGCAAGCAGGGAAAAATATACCAGCCGGGAGATCCACTCACCCTCATCATCTACCACCAGCCATCCGCTGATGGTATCAATTTCATGTAGGCCTCCAATACCATAGTATTCAAACAGGAACTGCCAGCCATCGGCATTGATGTAGGCTTCTGATGCCTTACTCCCCACAAACAGAGCAACCACAGCTTCTTTCCTGCTTAAATCACCCGCCGAATAGATTGTTCCCTTTGGCTCGGGGTGCTTACGCCAGGCTACTATTTCTTTTTCCATCTTTTCTCTTACGTGAATGCAGAACTTCTGGTATGCACCGGCATTTTTTTTCCATTTGCCTGAGCGCTGATTCATGGGCTTCCATGCGCTCTGCTCCGGCAGCCGGAATAGTTTTAGCGTAGCGTATACCAGCAGCAGACCGACAGTACAAAAGTCCTGAAAAAATGCGAACTTTAGGGTCCTGAATCTACATAAAGCAGGCATTGCAGAAAAGATGATCGTTTGCATAGCGGAAAAACCCAGTGTGGCCAAAGACATAGCAGAGGTGCTGGGCGCAAAAGAACGTAAACAGGGCTACTATGAGGGTGGGGGCTACCAGGTTACCTGGACCTTCGGGCATTTTTGCACCCTCAAGGAACCCCATGACTATAACCCTGCCTGGAAAAGGTGGCACCTGGGCGATCTGCCCATGATCCCGGCCAGCTTTGGCATTAAGCTTATCCAGAACGATGGCGTTGCCAAACAGTTCAAGGTGATAGAACAGCTGGTACGCAACTGCCGGGAGGTGGTGAACTGTGGGGATGCCGGGCAGGAAGGCGAGCTGATCCAGCGCTGGGTGTTACTGAAGGCTAAATGCAATGTGCCGGTAAAGCGGCTGTGGATCTCCTCCCTTACGGAGCAGGCCATTCGCGATGGTTTTGCAAAACTCCGGGAGAGCGAGCAGTACAACAACCTCTATGCCGCCGGCTCTGCCAGGGCCATTGGCGACTGGCTGCTGGGCATGAATGCCACCCGCCTGTTTACCAAAAAATTCGGCCAGGGAAAGGTAGTGCTCTCCATTGGCAGGGTACAAACCCCTACACTGGCCATGATCGTGCAGCGGCAAAAGGAGATAAACGCCTTTGTATCGGCCGATTACTGGGAGCTGAAAACCATTTACCGCGAAACAGAATTTACCGCCACCATCGACCGGATGTATGACCAGGAGCGGGCCCAAAAAGGACTGGCTTACCTGGAGCAGCACCCCCTTTTCGAAATCACCTCCTTTGAAAGAAAAGAAGGCAAGGAGGGCAATCCGCGGCTGTTCGACCTCACCGGCCTGCAGGTAGAGGCCAATAAAAAGTGGGGATATGCTGCCGAAGATACCCTTAAATGGGTACAGAGCCTCTACGAGAAGAAATTTGTTACATACCCCCGCGTAGATACCACCTACCTCTCCGAAGACCTGCACCCTAAAATTTCGGGCATCCTGGAGAGCATGCAGTATTACAAAGACCTGACGGCTCCGGTCCTGGCTAAACCCATTCCCAAATCGAAAGCGGTATTCGATGATAAAAAGGTAACTGACCACCACGCCATTATTCCAACGGAGGTGCTGCCGGTGGGGCTTAGGCCGGAAGAAAAGCGGGTGTACGACCTCATTGCCCGCCGATTTATTGCCGTGTTTTATCCTGAGTGTAAAATCTCCAATACCACGGTATTAGGTAAGGTAGACAAGCTGGAGTTCAAAGCCACCGGCAAGCAGATTCTGGAACCTGGCTGGAAAGAGGTCTATGCCCGAGACAGCAAGACAAAGGAGGAAGACGAAGAAAAAAAGGGGGATGAGGAAAAGACCATGCCTGAATTTGTGGTAGGAGAGAGCGGCCCTCATACGCCGCGGGTCCACCAGGGCAAGACCAGTCCGCCCAAGCCCTTTACGGAAGCCACCCTGCTGCGGGCCATGGAAACGGCAGGCAAGCAGGTAGAGGATGAGGAGATGCGTGAGCTGTTAAAAGACAACGGCATTGGCCGCCCTTCCACCCGTGCCAACATCATAGAAACCCTGATCAAGCGGCAGTACATCGAAAAAAAGAAGAAAAATCTGTTTGCTACCCCTACCGGAATGGACCTGATCGATACCATCCACAACGACCTTCTGAAAAGTGCAGAGCTTACCGGGCAGTGGGAGCGCAAGCTGCGCCTGATTGAAAAGGGAGAGTACCAGCTGGAGACTTTCAAGCAGGAGCTGATCAGCATGGTGGTGGAGCTTACGCAGGAGGTAAAAACCAATGCCTACCGCCCCATCACCATTGCTGCCGAACCCACAGCGGAAGAAAAGGCGGAGAAAAAGGAAAAAGCAGCTAAACCCAGGGCTACAAAGCCAAAGAGTACAAAAGCCAAAGAAGAAATCAGTATAGAGGACCTCAGCTGCCCTAAATGCAAAACACACAAGCTGATGAAGGGGAAAGGGGCCTGGGGCTGTGGTAATTTCAGGGCCTGCGGTTTTAAACTTCCTTTTGAAATACTAGGGAAAAAGCTGACGGACAAGAATATTTACGACCTCCTGAGCAAGGGCAAAACTACTAAGCTTAAAGGCCTGCAGGTGCCCGGTGCGGCCGATAAAGTAGATGGGAAGCTGCAGATGGATGGCAGCTTTAACTTTAGCCTGGAGGGATAGAAGGGACTGGTGTACGCATGCTTAAAAAAGAAAGCGCATAGCCTGTACAGACTATGCGCTTTCTTTATAATTTTCAATCCAGGTTCCCCTCTGCCACTACTGCATAACGGGCTCGCGACCCAGGGCTTTGAGCACCCGGAAATGCGATCTTAGGGCATGGCCGAATGTTGGTTTCAGGTTATAGGGCAGCTGAAATTCTGCGGCAGTCTGCTCTACAATTTTTGATAACCTTCGGTAATGCACATGGCAGATGTTCGGGAAAAGGTGGTGTTCGATCTGGAAATTCAGCCCGCCCACATACCAGTTCAGCAGTCGGTTATCTCTTGAGAAATTAGCAGTGGTCAGGAGCTGATGCACGGCCCAGGCATTTTGAATGGTCCCTTCACTATCGGGTACCGGCTGTTCGGCTCCCTCCACAATATGAGCCATCTGAAAAACAATGCTAAGGATGTATCCGGCAGTTAAATGAATGATCAGGAAGCCAACCAGTACCTGCCACCACACCAGGGAGGTAACCAGTAAGGGAAGTGCCAGCATCATGAACAGGTAAAAAGCTTTGTATATACCCATTTTAGCCCACTCATGGCTAATACGTACTTTTTGCTTTTCTATGATTCCTTTTTTGTGGTACTTGAAAAGTTTGATAAAATCACTTACCAACATCAGCAGGGTCATTAGCCCGTAGGCAATAAATACATAGAAATGCTGGTAGCGATAGAAGTGTTTGATAGGGGCATGCTTGCAAAGGCGTACAATCACCTTGGTTTCAATATCATCGTCCATCCCATGGATATTGGTATAGGTATGGTGCAGCACATTGTGCTGGATGTTCCATATAAATGAACTGCCGCCCAGAAAATTGAGCGTTCTGCCCATAAACTTATTAACGGTAGCATTTTTGGAGTAGGAGCCATGCATGGCATCGTGCATAACAGACATACCAATGCCGGCCATGGCCATGCCCATCAGAATGGTCAGGGGCAGAAAAAACCAGGCACTGATGTTCAGGGTAAGGATCAGCACAAAGGAGCCCAGGTAAGTACCCAGTAGTACAATGGTTTTGCCCACGATCTCCTTATTTCCATAGCGGGTAATATTATTATCCTTAAAATGCTGATTTACCCTTTTACGCAGCGTGTGGAAGAAATCGTTCTGAGCCTGATTGTTGAATTTGACAGATGCTTTCATTCGAATTATTATGCTTAATTAACAGCAGGTAAAAAGATACTGGCTGAGTACTTTATTACTCACTGGGTTTTGTGCCGTAGAGGTAGTAATATCTTAACCTGATGAACTCCTGAGAGGTTTATTAGGGCGGGATAAAAGGTAATTCCGGAACTTAAAAGTATTTAAAGAAACCTGATTATCTATAGTTTGTTGGCAATCTCTTAATGGTTAGCAGTAAGAAAGGGCCTAATATAGAAAAATTTCTGTGTTTATACTTTGATTATTCTTCTTCAACAGGGACTGTATTAGAATAATTCATTTTACGGGCTCCTCTTTTCGGCTTTATATTATTTCATTATTTATGGTAACGCAGGCACCTGAAAAAAAGCTAATTTTTTTTTATCTTAATACACCAACCAGAATTTTGACGCCTTTATTTTTCATGTATATGGGGCCTGCAAGCTGTTTTGCTTATGAAAATCTCAGTAATTTTTTTATCGGCGCTCATCTGCTTAGCCTCCTGCGGCTGGCTGCGTGAAGACAAAGCCCCTGTCGGTGAAGCCCTGGCCCGGGAACAGCAGTTTTTGAACTATAATCATCGGCAGGTACCCGACAGTTTGCTGCAACTCTCCGAGCCAGGTGCAGCAGATACCCTCCTCAAGCCTCTGGAAGGAAACCTCTTCGGCAAATTCTTTGCAAACAGGCTAGCATTTTTTATTGTAAAAAGCCCCACAAACAAAATTCATAATGCCAGGGCAAGTACCCTGACCATGTATTACCTGGATGGCCACCTGGGACAGCTCAGGTACAATCTGGAACAAAATGTGGTGAACAAGCTGATCAACACCCATGGCAGCTTTCGGATCGTTGGGTATGATTCACTGAACCAGGCCCTGATCCAGTCCAGGCCTGTTGTCACTTTTACTTCCTCGGGCGCGGAATTAAATCCACAGCTTAATAACTATGAAATAAAGTGGGACCTGGTGTATGCCCAGATCCTCTACAAAGTCAACATTAATAACCAGGAATAACAATACAAATACGTGGAGCGGCTAAAAAATTTTGAAGTTAATTACAGAGCAATCAGACATGAGGAATATTGAGTGACTTTCAACCCCTGAGTCTGCTCCTTGTTGCTGCCTCATAGAAGGACTTTCCATTTGCGTTAACAGGAAACTGAGAGCCGGGGCGAAGCGCTGGTTTGATCATTTCTGTGCCTGTATCCGTAGGTTGTTAGTGGGGGCTGTGCCGGCTGGCATAGCCGGTACCTGCCTAATATCCCTAATTAACAGCTAACTAATGAAAGGCTAACGAATGAAAGACAGTACACCGGAATCAAATAAAAATAAGCACACCCTGGCTGAAAAAAACATTGAGCACTACCTGGAACACGAAATCAGGCCCATGTTTGATATGCTTGCCGATGCTAATAAAGAGGTAATCAGCATGCAGCAGGTGTTGGACCGGCTTCAGGAAGCGGGTATCAGCAGCGAAGATGTGCGGCTGGAAGAAAGTCTAGGTGAGTATCTGAAAAAAGATAGCAGGCAGAACCCACAGGAGTTAAACTTTCAGGAATTCAGTCGGCTCCTCGAGGGGCATGGCAGGGGGCTTATCAAAAAAGCAATTTTAAAGAAACTTTCCATTCCCGACTTCAAAGCTTTTTGCCAGGATATAGAAAAGTTTTACAACAATACGAAAGCTATACAGGAAGGAGAGGTTAAAAGCAATAAGAAGAGGGAGCTGTATGCAGTATCGGTCTGCACGGTAGATGGTCAAAGGTATAAGCTTGGCGACCATCAAGCAACCTTTGCAGTGCAATCGGTCTGCAAAGCCATTAATTACCCCATTGCGCTGCACGAGCGGGGAGAAGAAAAAGTGCATCAACACGTGGGCCGCGAGCCTAGTGGCAGAAGCTATAATGGTCTGGTGCTGAACCAGGACGACCTGCCCCACAACCCTATGATCAATGCCGGGGCTATTATGGTATGCTCACTCATCAAACCGGGAGAGCCCGTAGACAAGCGCCTGAAGCATGTTCAGGATATCTGGAGCAGGCTTTGTGGCAACACCCCCGTGAGGTTTGATGAGGAGGTGTTTGAGTCTGACCCATCTGACCGGAACATGGCGCTTAGCTATTATATGCAGGAAAAAAAGGCCTTTCCCGAAGATACCGATCTCTATGAAACCATAGAGTTTTACGGCAAATGCTGTTCCATAGAAGTAAATGTGGATCAGCTGGCGATGGCGGCAGCCACCTTGGCCAATGGAGGCATTTGCCCCACCACCGGAGATACTGTGTTTAGTCCCGATAATGTAAAAGACTGCCTAAGCCTGATGCTTTCCTGTGGCATGTACGATTACTCAGGTGAATTTGCCTTTCTGGTAGGTTTACCTGCCAAGAGTGGCGTTTCAGGTGCTTTGATGGTAGTGGTGCCGGGGCTGATGGGCATTTCGATCTTTTCTCCTCCCCTTGATGAACTGGGCAACCCGGTGCGGGGAGTTGAGTTTTGCAAAGAGCTAGTCAGTGAGTACAGCTTCCATAAATACGACCACGTGGCCGACCCGGCGCACAACAAAAAAGACCCTCGTCTGCCCCGCCTGCAGTCCCGCCTGGAGGGTCTCATTCATCTCTGCTGGGCTGCCAGCGAAGGCGACCTGCAGGAAATACAAAATATCCTGGCCCGGGGCGTTTCCCCGACAGGAGCTAACTTCGATAAGCGTACCCCCCTGCACCTGGCCGCCGCCGAGGGTCATTACCGGGTAGCCGAATACCTCCTGCAACAGGGAGCCGATCCCAAAGCCAAAGACCGCTGGGGAAACACTCCCCTGGACGATGCCCTGCTTAATAAGCACACCAAAGTAGCTGCCCTGCTAAGAAAGTACGGAGGAGAGGAATGAGTGCCGGCGGGAGAAGGTATGGTTGGAACAGACTTGATTATGTTGTAGTCGCCGTGCACTCCTTCAGGTAGTGCTGCTATAGTAAGTATTCCACATGTTTTAGGGGATTTATTCCACAATTGTAGTTGTTTTCCCCGCTTTATTTTTCAGGCTATAGCAGTAAAATCCCCTTCTATTCGCTCCAAAGGCAATTTTATAAGATCAGCGCTTATTTGGCATAGTCTTTTCTGATTAGCAGGGAAATAGCCTTGCTATATTATTTTTTTACTGAAGAACAAGATGAGAAAATTAGCCTTAACGTTTGTTGCAATAGCCCTTGGAACATGTGTTGGTTTTGCACAGACAAACTCTCCGCAGGACCTTGCTGATACAGACAATACCGTACATACCCTTACCTTTGACAGGATGGTAGACAAGCTGGAGGACGGCGAACGCCGTACCATCAGTGTATACGCACTTCCTGAAACCGTGATGGAGCAGATCAAGTACAGTAAACTTGCTGCGCATACCATTGTGAGCATAACAGAAGTGCAGTCACAGTCAGGCGATGATGGCCTTCAGTACGAGCTTGTGCTTCAGGAGGGTGATGCAACTGCAGAACCTGGTCTGGTGGTACGCTATGATCAATACGGAGAATTGCTCTCTGAGCAGGAGCAGGAAGCGCCTGCAACCTCTACAATTGTAGAAGGGCCTGTCATAAAAAAGAAAGAAAATACAGAAGATAAAGAAAGCAGCATTCTTTAAGGCTTTTAGTGCTTAAATACCCTTAGTATCTTTTTAGATGCTAAGGGTATTTTATTTTAATTTACTTAACACCCACACCGGGGATCTGAAGACCCGCTGTTCAGGTTAATATGTTTTCCTGTATCTGTGGTATATTAACAATTTCAAAAAAGGGCATTTTGAATGTGATGTTCCTATTCACCTTTAATATTTATGGGTTTCGGTTGCCTTGGAACATCAGGTCAGGCAGCTTTTGGTAACTCCACCTTTTGCCGAAGACTTTTCTTTTCCAGAACGTCAATAATGTTCTTGCCCAAGGTTTGAAATTTAACTTCAACAGTGTTATATAAAACTGTTGATATTCCTGCTGTTAGAAGAGTAACGATGAAGAACCTGATCAGGTAATTCAATATTCCATTTTCAGCATAGTCAATAAAGTTGAAGTAGGTGAGCCAGTGCAAAACAGCAAAATGGACCAGATACATACCGAAGCTAATTTTGCCGATATGGCTGATGACAGGGTTGACCAATATAGCTGATCTGTACTTGCTAAGGCCGATACCAAAAATCAAAAACCCAACTCCGAAAATTATGTGATTTTTGAAGAAAACATTACCTCCTCCAATCATTAGGTGGCAAAAAATAATACTACAGAAAGCTATAAGTGATTTACCAGAAATATCTCTGATGTCCTGGTTCTCACTAATTATAAAGTACATCAAAACACCTAATGCAAATACCGGTAAGTGGCTTGGGAAGTATAGGAACAGATAGTCAGTCCATAATCTGCCATCACTGATTAATGGGTATTTAGCCAGCACAACAGACAAAACAGAATTCAGCACTAGACTTAAAGTGAAAAAATTCATAGCCTGACTAATGTTTTTTACCCTTGAGAACAGTATGGGGAGTATGGTATAGAAGGTCATCTCAACACCTATCGACCAGCCACCAGGCACCAGGCTGGTAATCCAGTAAGGATTGAAACCATGTAAGAAGGTAATGTTGGCGAGGATATTGGATGCTGATATGTGTGTTGCATCCCCTAGCCAGTACCTGGGTCCGAAACCATCCTGAAACAGATAATAACAAACACCCATATAATACAGGGGCGCAATCCTGAAAAATCTTCTTATAAAGAAATTTCTAACTGGAAATTCTTCTTTAGCCAATCGGTATTTGAAAGACAGGAATAGGGTAAAAGCACTGGCCAGATAAAATAGCTGAATACCCCTGGCTCCTTCATTTACCAGCCTTTCAAACATACCCAAATCCGAAGTGCCATACTGGTTAGCATGCACCATGATTACTCCTAAAATAGCTACCCCTCTCAGCGCATCTATGTAATCTAATTTTTTCACTTAGCAGGTTTAATTTTCTTTAAAACAACTATGCAAAATAAGGGATAATATGCGGCAAATAAATGGACAAAAACCTCTGAAAAAGCTCATGGCGAAATTGACGTTTTAGCATTTTATTCATAGAAGATGAACTAAAAATTATTCAGGATTTATGCTTGAATGTGTTCGGTAGGTAGGTCTGTGCACATGAGGTGCTTTTGCCTGACAGCCGTTCTCTTCCAGGTTTCTTTCCGCATTTGTGGGAGCTGATCTGTACCTTTGATTTTTTGGGACAATAGGGTGCTGATGCGCCCCGTTTAGATGATAGCTTTCGGGAAATCCAGGTGGAAAAGCCTCAATGTTTCTGCGGAAGGGCTTCTGTTACAGCGTCTGATTTAGAGGGCGGAGGCGTTTGATTCAAGCAGCTTCCTGGCAGAGCGTAGTATGTTTCAGGCTGCTCTTGTTAATTTGAGAGTCTTAGCGGGACTTTGCTTTTAGCCTTTATAAAGATCCAGACTAGTTTGAGGAATATTTACCCGCTGCTCTTAGTTCTTAAAGCATTGGCCTTTCTCCATGCAGATGAGCGAACTGCATCTTGTACTTCTCCAATACTACACCTTTTGAGTTTATAAAATAGGGGTTCAATTGCAGGCGCTCGTTCAAGCTTCTGACAGGCGTAAATATTCACTCATTACTGAAATTTCAGACAGTAAATTCTTAGTTAAAACCAGGTGGTAGTACAGGTTTTCTATTGCTATTAGTGCCTGCTTCCGCCGCGGCGGCCGGACTTTCCTTTAGGGGAGGGACCGCCTGCTGCTTTTTTGCCTTTGCGGTTCTCTTTGGCTTTCGGATTCACATAGCCCGACTTATCTTCCCCTCTGCCGCGGGCAGGCGTCTTGCCTCTTCCGCTACTTTTCCAGGGGGCTTCTTCTTTCCAGAGCTGCTGGCTCTTCTTTTTAGCACCTTTTGTGGAGGGAGAGGCATCTGCTGTTTTGGAGGAGTTTTCCGTTAGTTTGTTAATGCCATTGATCTCTTCCTGTGTAAGCTCCCGCCAGTCGCCCACCGGCAGGCCTTTCAGGCTGATGTTCATGATGCGCACCCGCTCCAGCTTTACCACCTCATAGCCAAAGTACTCGCACATGCGGCGAATTTGCCTGTTGATGCCCTGCACCAGCACAATCCGGAAGATAAAAGGAGTTTCTTTGGTCACAATGCATTTTTTGGTCATCACCCCCAGTATAGGTACTCCCTTGGCCATGCCTTCGATAAACTCGTTGGTCATGGGTTTGTCTACCGTTACCAGGTATTCTTTTTCGTGGCTGTTACCGGCGCGCAAGATTTTATTTACAATATCGCCATTGTTGGTCAGGAAGATCAGTCCCTGGGAATCTTTGTCCAGGCGGCCAATTGGGTAGATACGTTCGCTGTGGTTTACGTAGTCGGTAATATTGTTGCGCGTAGCCGGATCGCTCGTGCTGGTGATACCCACAGGTTTGTTGAAAGCCAGTAAGATCAGGTCTTCTGCCTTTTTTGGGGCAATAGACTCCCCATTCACCGTTACCCGGTCGCCGGCATGTACCTGGTCGCCAATCTTCGCCCTTTTTCCATTGATGAACACATTTCCCTGCTCAATATAACGGTCGGCCTGCCGGCGCGAACAAATGCCGCTATCGCTGATATACTTGTTTAATCGGGTAGACTGGTTACCGGTAATCATTTCTTAAGATTTTTTTAGCCCTGACATCTCGAAGCGGGTCCTGATTAAATTGGGAGCCAACACCTGGCTGGTTTTGTCCTGCTGCCTGCTTTCGTGCTATATAAAAGCCCAACAGTAAAATTGCTGATTTAAATCGGGTTCTGAAAAGAAAATCTGGATAAGGATAAATACCTTATTGCTACATCGCATATTGATGGAGCAGCATGATTACTAAAATAACTGACTAAAAAGGAGGGTGTCAGGTGCGGGATCCTCCAAATTTATTGTTGTAGCCTTTGCTGCAGCTAAGGGTTTTTTTCATAAATTTTATTCAGGTAGAGCGCATTTCAGGCTTTTGGCTGTCAGTCCAATTTATGTATGCCTGCTCTTGGGCTTAAAGGCTCGACCCCAACGCAAAACAGCCAGCGCTATTTATCAGCTTCAGGCGCCTATGGAAAAAATATATTTAGAGACACAAAATCACTCTTTCATGAAAGCGCAGATTTTTTCAGTAGTGCTGCTGATAGTTAGTTACAGCCTTGGGGTGAAGGCTCAGGGCCAGAACAGGAGCGATAGCCTATCGGCTTATTTCCAGGAAATTGAAGCCGCAGCGCATCAGCACCAAAAGCTGTGGGATCATAACCTCTATGGTCCGCTGCTTTTAGTAGATCCTTCCAGCCGCAACCTGTGGGCAAACGAGCCTGATAGCGCAGGTCATTTAATCAAGGAAGGCAGCGTATACAGCGGCCGGCTGCCTGCCGAAGTAAATGTGGCCAACACAGCGCTGCAGTGGAGCGGTAAACGCTGGGCAATGCTCATGCTGCCACTGCCAACGGATAAGGCCGCCCGCAATCATTTACTGGCTCATGAGCTTTTTCACCGGGCACAGCTCGGGCTGGGGTTTAAGGTCCACTCGCCTGCCAATGATCATCTGGATAAGATGGAGGGGCGGATGTACCTGCGCCTTGAGCTGGAAGCTTTGAAAGAAGCATTGACAGCCCAGGACACAAACATCAGACGGGAGCATCTAAGCAATGCCTACCTGTTTCGCCGCTACCGCCAAAGCCTGTATCCTGCTGCTGATACCACTGAAAACCTGCTGGAGCTCAACGAAGGGCTGGCTGAATACACCGGCCTGATGATGAGTGGCAGAAGCAGGGAAAAGATGCAACAGCATTTACTGCAGTACCAGCACCAGTTTCTGCAAAACCCAAGCTACGTGCGTTCCTTTGCCTACCAGACTATTCCGGCATGGGGTTTCCTGCTGGCACAGCAGGACCAGCACTGGAACAGGCAAATCAGCGCCCAAACACAACTTACCAGCTTCTTCCGGAAAGCATTTAACCTACAACAGCCGGTTATTACCCCCGAAGCAGTACAGCGCATCGCCGGCCAGTATGGGGGAGCACAGATTCTGGCGGAAGAAAAGGAGCGGGAAATCCGCTTACAGCTGCAGCTGCAGGAGTACACCCGCCGCTTTGTAGAAGAGCCACACCTGGACATCCCTTTTCAGAACATGAGTATATCCTTCGATCCCGGCAACCTGGTACCGCTGCCGGGAAAAGGTACCGTTTACCCTAACCTGCGGGTAACGGATGTATGGGGCATCCTGACGGTAGCCGAAGGAGCGCTGATCAGTCAGGACTGGAGCAAAGTAACCATCAGCCAGCCCAGCCAGATAAGCGAAGAGAGGGTGAGGGGAAGGGGTTGGACGCTGGAGCTTAAAGAGGGATACAGGGTGGTGCAGGATACGGCTTCGCAACATTATACAATAGTGAAGTAGTAAACATGTGCACGTAGTAAAACAGGGGTTAGTATGCGGGTGATCCGTTCCGTCAGGATTACCTTTATGCTTATCAGTACATGGATCCCGCCAATCCACAACCCTTTGCCAGGCAAAGCCCTCTCAATAACCCCGCTGCAGGAAATACCTTCGCTACGGCGTGCCCTGAGTGCCACCAGTTTAAATCCCCTTACAACCCATTCTGTTGATTATGAGCGTAAGCAGGGTTATCAGGAATTCATTTTTTTACCGTAAAACAAATCTGTAAAAGAGCTGCCATGGGTGGCTTTTTTTTTTTGCCTGGTAGCAGCAAGCGCTGCAGCAGTTCTGGCAGTAAAATCATTTTCTCCTGCTGCCCCACTTTACTTCTTTTGCCTTTTTTGAACGGCTTTCTTTTAGCTCCTCGTCGGCCTGGATAAAACGCTGATCAAAAGGAAAAGCTTCCCGGCCCACCTCCCGTAGCTGGTCATAATGTGGATGCGTGGCATTGACAACAACATTATAATCACCCGGCACTACGGCAGAAGGTACACGCAGCAGGAGCGTTTCTTTTCTCCTGAACCATTGAGAGCCTAAGGGCTGGCTGATAGAATAGCTGGAGTACAGACGCCAGTCTTCGGGCAATTGGGAGCGACTTATTTCTTCTAAAGGAATAGCATCCGATACTTCAAAGGTGATGAGGCTATAGCCGGCAGAAAGAAAGCCCTGCCCCAGCCGATGTGCCATGGTTTCAGACATGGCCAGGGCAGGAGAGGAGCTGGTGTAGAGCACACGCTCCCCCTCCACATTCCAGCGACCCGATTCCCCGGGAGCAAATTTCGCTTCTGCGTATTTAGAGAAGATAATGCGGTAGAGCAGCATGCTTAGGCTACATAGCCGTGGATGATCCGATTCAGCTGCTTTTCGATTTCGCCAATGCCTGTAATGGAATGCAGCAGCGCCACGGGCTTCTGACCTTCCAGTCCCGGAGAAGGCATGTGCAGCCAATCAGTAAACTCATCAGTGGAGCCAAACAATGCTTCTCCCAGCGCAAACAGGCGGTGCAGCTTCAGGAGTTTCTCGGCAGAATCGCCTGTAAACTTCTTGTTCTGCTTCCTGTAATTGTCTACGGTGGTAGGATCTACGCCTACAAAAAAAGCAAGCTCGGCTTTTGGCAGGCTGGCATGGTCCTGCAGGTTTCGGAAGAACTGCACGTCTACCCCTTCATCCCGCAGGTGAATGAGCTGCAGGTTGTCTTTCACTACTACCAATTCGGTATGTTGAGGTTGTGCTGTCATGGCTTTATTGATTTACTTACCCAAGTATACGGAATATTCAGGTCTAAAAACGGAAATATCTTTACAAAAATTAGCAGCTAGGGATGTGGCCGATACCATACTAATTTTACAGGCTATGTGAAGCCTTATTCTTTTCCATTTCCCTTTGATTTTCACCAGGCGTCGCGCCATCTGGGCATGTATACCGGGCCTATCATGAGTAAGGGATTAGGTTCTAGCTTTGATTTAAGGGAATTTGGAGGAGGAGGGTCTATCACCCTTATATTAAAGTGAGCTTTGATGTATTATAAATAATTGTAAATAAGGTAATTAAAATATTTTGCACTTCAACAAGTGCATGAAAATGTACCTAAGTACAAATTTGTGTACCCCGATGTGTTCCCTTGGATAGTCTGTTCCTAGTGCCTATCTTGAGGATGTAAACCAATATCTCACATGGCAACAACACAGCTTCTACTCAAGGATCCAAAGGCGAAAGGGGTTACACGCATTATTTGTGTGTTAACTGATGGGAGACAAACAAGGATTAAAATACAATCTGACTATTCGGTAAAGCCTATTCAATGGGGGAAAAAAAAGAGTGTGTCTTCAACCCATCCAAATAGTGCTGAAATGAATGCACAACTGCTGGAGTTCAAAAATAAGATTCTGAACATCTACCTGTGCGCTAAAGCAGAAGGTTTGATAGCTAACGCTGAGTATATAAGAGAGCAGCTAAGGCCAAAGAAAGAAGTTGTAAATGCTAATGTTCAGTTCTGGCAGGTATGGAAGGAATATCTGGAGTCCAAGAAGCACAATTTTAAAGAACGAAGCTTTGTAAAGTTTCAAGCTTTAGAAAATCATTTGAAAGGGTTTGAAACATATACAAAGATACCATTGCATCTCAATCTGATGAATGCAGATATTTTTGGACGCCTACAGGATTACTTTTATAAAATACCTAATAAGGAAAAGGGACTCAATACACAAACCACAGCGAAGTACATAGAGTTGTTTAAAATGTTCTTAAACTGGGCTGTAAAGCAAAAGTATACTGACAACACCGGCTTTCAAGAGTTCAAAGCCATACAACAGCCCGATACTTTAAAAATAGTACTCACAAAAGAAGACATGGAAAAGATCAAGACAGCTCCACTAGCAGGCAAGAACTACCTAGCTAACGTCAGAGACCTACTTATCATGTCTACTCTTACAGGTCTCCGTTATTCCGATTACACCCGAATAAAAGCGGAGCATATCAAGCAATATGAAGATGGGTTTAAAACTCTTAGGATCCGGCAGGAGAAGACCAATGAATTCGTAGAGATTCCTTTGACTGAAGAAGCTGAAGTCCTTATAAATAAGCTAATATCTGGCGAGACTCACCCTGTATCAAACCAGCGAATGAATGCTTATGTAAAAGATTTATGTAAACTGGCGGGAGTAGATGAGCTATTTGAGGTACACAAGTTCCAGGGCAAGATGAAAGTAACTAAGCGTGTACCTAAACACGAATTGATTACCACGCATACAGGGCGGAGAACTTTTGCGACCAATCTAATGCTTAGAGGAGTGCCTGAAACAACAGTTATGAAGTACACTGGCCATAAGGACTATAAGAGCTTTATGAAGTATGTAAACATTCCTAAGAAAGCGGAAATGAATATAATTAAGATGGCTCTGATGGGATCTTATAATAGGGGTGTGGACGCTTAGTATTTTTAGTTATTAACTGGAACTTCAGCTTCTTTAGTGATGAAAAAAGATGAAAAGGTGCTACTCCCTGAGCCTTATATTGAATTACTAGTACTTCAGCATCTTAATTCATAGAACTAAAGATGCATTAAACTGTTGATTGTGATAAAGTTGCGGGAGCATGAGCAGGGAAGTTACTTTATCGACATCAGAAAAGGAGTATTTACAGGGGATACTAAAGAAGGGCAGGCATTCTGTTCGGAAAGTAAAACGCGCCAGGATACTTCTCCTTTTATCAAGAGGAATGAGTGCAGAAGAGATAGCTTCTAAAGCAGATGTAGTTTTATCAACGGTTTATAAGATCTGGAACAGATATTTAGAAGTGGGTAAGGATGCCAAAGAGGCTATTGAAGAAAAACCTCGTTCAGGTCAGCCGCCCAAGCTCACTTATGAGGTGAAGGCAAAGATTACCGCCCTTGCCTGCAGCGATCCTCCTGAGGGTAATGAATACTGGACTCTTCAGATGATTTGTGATAAAGTGGTAGAGTTGGGGTATGTTGAGAAGATTTCTACAGAGCCAGTGAGGAAGTATTTGAAAAAAAGCTCATCAAGCCCTGGCAAAAGAAGCAATGGGTTATCGGGCAAATAGATGAAGAATATATTAGCAGGATGGAAGCAGTGCTGGACACCTACCAAAGAGATGCTGAACCTGGAGAAGTAAGGCTATGCCTGGATGAGCGGCCATGCCAACTCCTGGAAGATGTAAGGGAGCCTCTGCCTATGAAAGAAGGCAGATCCCGCAAACAGGACAGTGAGTACAAAAGGAATGGCGTATGCAACATCTTCTTGGCCTATGACATGGATAAAGCAGAGCGCTACTGCCAAACCACAGTAAGAAGAACAAAGGCAGACTTTGCCCTTTTTCTTGATAGGCTCCTTACGGAGAAGTACCCTGATGCCAGCAAGGTCACAATCGTGCTGGACAACCTTAACATCCATGGCTACGGCTCTTTCTTTGCTGCCCTACCCGAAAAAAGAGCTATGGAACTAAGGGAAAAAATCAGCTTCTGCTACACTCCTAAGCATGGAAGCTGGCTCAACATGGCAGAAATTGAATTCTCCGCTCTGAGCCGCCAGTGCCTAAAGCAAAGAATAGGATCAATTAATAAAATGAAAAGAATAGTCGAAGCCTGGCAGCAACAGCGAAATCAGCGAAAAGTAAAAATATGCTGGAGCTTTACCTCCAACGATGCGCACCAAACCTTTAAGAAATTTTACCCTGAAGTGGAGTTCGAAAATTAAAATGTTACAGTACTAGATTCGTTAAATAGTGCAAATATTACAGATGCAGAATCGAAGTCGGAATGCTCTGCACGTCCATGTTTTGAAATGTTACCACCAAAGGGGTTTCCCGGGGCTACTGATGAACAATCTAGTGTCCCTTTACCTGATTGTTGTGAACATCATAAACAAGTCTTCAAAGACGTAGAAGGATGGTTTAGAAAATTTCCTAACTGTTGTAAATATCATAAGCGACTGCTCAAAGCTTCATGGTTTGATAAAAAGCATTATGAAGATGTTGTGATGAAGGTTGTAAGGCAAGTCGCTTATACTGAGTATCATATTTTAGAATCAATTGATACAGTAAGTTGGTATGACGATATTACTGATTACATCCTAGCAAATTTTTTTAGCTTCGGACAGTTTACAAAGGGTTATGGTAATCCAGTAGGTGCAGAGAAATACATGTATTGGATAGAGCTCTTCTTGAGGGATAAAGATTTACGCTATGTTAAAGGTGTGACTCTTAGTAAATTAGAAAAGTTAGTTGGCTTTATTGAAAGCAGAAGTTATAAGAAAGAAGATGGTGGAAAAATTCGCATCAATCACTTGTATTTAACTTATAAAAAATGGCTTGACATCTTTCCATTTAGTTTAAAATATTTTAAGGAAGAGTATGTTTTTTTTGTGAATACACCGGCTCTATTAAAGGAATTTAGGTACAATAAGTACTTAAAAGAGGATTTGCCAGTAATGCATACAGAGATCAGCCTGATAAACAGTTTAGTTTATATCACAAAGTTGTTGTTAAAAAGATCTCATCCTGAAAAGTTGGTTGAAAAAGGTGTTTTGCCTGAAGTGTATAAACACCAGCTTACGATTATCAATGAAAATCACCGGATAAAGCAGAGTGCTTTGATTGGAGATTTTTCTAAAAAAGAAGGGAAATATATAAAGCTATTAAATGAATGGTTGGAAAATGAGAAGATGTACTTTGATGAGGTGCTCCCCTTGATGAGCTCAATGCAAAATTCAGGCACATCAGTTAATAATTGCGAAGCATCTATTGGTAGAAAAGACTTGATGCCAAGCGTTACCCATGATGAATTCTTAGCAAAGGGTGAAGATGGTGTTGAAGAAAAAACCTTACTTGAATGCTTATCAGGTATGCCCAAATTTTATGAGGGAGCAGCTAAAAGACTTTCTAAATACAAGTTGGCGATATGTTACTTGTTTCTAGAACAGGCTAATATGATTGTTGATCGCACAAACACAGGAGGGAAGTATGGGAAGTCATTTCAAACGTATTCTCCAGAAACAGATGAATTAAATGAAAATTTTTCTAAGCTTCACAAGAATGCTTACCACAATGCAGTGAAATTGGTAAATAGAGCGAAACTAACTAAAGTTCAAATAAGATTATTAGAGGATGTTTGGCAGGCGTTGGATCAATATCCATCAGCTCAAAAGTTTCTAAGGAGTTTCATAAAGAGTAGAAAATAAATTGTACCCGGGTACAGCCCTATTTTGTACCCGGGTACAGCATATCATCTCCTGAAAACTTCAGTTCATTTGTGTGTATTCAAAATAGCACACCATGGACAAACAGATTTTTACATCACTGACAGCGCCCGAGCTAAGGGCCATGTTAAAAGAGGAACTTGCAAAGTATTTCCATGAGAATCCTTTGAGCGTTAAGGTGAAAAACCAAAACGATCATGAGCGTTTAACTCGCAAGCAGGTTTGTGATGAGTATAAGATTTCCTTAGGGACCATTCACAACCTGATGAAGCGAGGAAAGCTATCTTATGATAAGGTAGGACGTAAAACGCTCTTTAAACGTGAAGATGTTGAGCGCTGTATAAATAGAAAAAGGGGTGAGTTATGAGCCAACATAGCTACACCCCTAACAACAGTTCTGCTTTACCCAAAGATAATAAAATACAACCAGATTTAGCAGCTAAGGAGCAGCTACTTCAAGTGCTCCGTAAAGCAGGAAAACTAACTAATGAAGATAATCCTAAGAAGACAGAGAAGCCTAAGAAACATGAAGAGTTGCTCAAAGCTTTACTAGAGCAAATAGAGCCTCTTGATTACAGAGAAAAGGCTGGTTTAGGTGAGGATGATAAACTGACCAGAAAGCATTACCATGTAATAACCATCGAGGAGGTACTTAAGCTGGCAAAGCAGAACAACTGGGGGCTTTGCCGCCATAATGATACTGTTTATCTTTATAATGGTTCCTTCTGGAGCATGATTGAAGATGGCCTGCTTATGAGCTTCCTAGGTGAAGCTGGTGAGAAAATGGGAATGGATAAATACCAGGCTCGTCACTACCTGGAGAAGGATGCTTTGGTAAAACAATTTTTTTCATCTGCCCATATGCATGTCCCCATTATATGTGAAAGCAAAGTATTAGTTAACCTTCAGAACGGTACTTTTGAGATAACAGATAAGCGTACAAAGTTGCGTAGTTTTAGAGCAACTGATTTCTTGACGTACCAGCTGCCATTCTTTTATGATCCACTGGCAAAGGCACCTTTATTTGAAGCGTATTTAAATAAAGTACTCCCAGATAAAGCGCTGCAGGATATCCTGCTGGAATATTTGGGTTATGTGTTTGTCACGCCAGGCACGCTTAAGCTCGAAAAGGTTCTATTGCTTTATGGCTCCGGGGCTAATGGTAAATCCGTATTTTTTGAAATAGTCAATGCGCTTCTGGGGCCAGAGAATATATCATGCTATTCCCTGCAAAGCTTAACCAATGACAATAGCTACTCCAGGGCAAAGCTGGAAAATATACTAGTTAATTATGGGAGTGAAATCAATGGTAAGTTGGAGTCCAGCATATTTAAACAGTTAGCATCAGGCGAACCTGTAGAAGCACGTTTGCCCTATGGGCAGCCTTTTACACTGTTTCGTTATGCCAAACTGATCTTCAACTGCAATGAGCTGCCCAAGGAGGTTGAGCATACCAACGCCTATTACCGTAGATTTTTAATTATACCTTTCAACGTTACTATTCCAGAGGGGGAGCAGGACAAAGAGTTAGCAAAGAAGATAATAGAAAAGGAGCTTTCAGGAATTTTCAATTTGGCCTTAGAAGGCTTATATCGGTTGCTAAGTAAAAAGGCTTTTACCCATAGCCCAATAATAGACAACTTGGTGAACGATTATCGCCAGCAAAGCGACAGTGTACAAATGTTCCTTGAAGAAAATCAGTATAGCAAAAGTCTGTCTTCAACGATACTAATAAAGGACCTATATATGGTGTACAAGCAATACTGTTTAGATGATGGCTATTTGCCTGTAAGTAAATCGAAATTGCGCAAAAGGCTAGAGAGCGCAGGTATTGCGGTTACTAGAACCAGCAAGAGCTATGCGGTATTCTTGAGCAAACCTGAATAAAAAGGTTTTGAATCGCTTACACTTTTTGCACTTTTTTCATTGTCGAAGCATTTCGCAGTCTCCTAGTGAAAAAAGTGCAAAAAGTGCAGGCCAAAACAAAACTTTGTTTTTTTACGGTATGTATCAATACAAATTTGAGCAATATAACGGGCCTAAAAGCCGCTACACCTGCCCTCAGTGTAATAAAGCAAGAAAATACACACGCTACATTGATATATTAACTGGTGAATATCTACCATTTGAGTATGGTAAATGCGAGCGTCTGAATAACTGTGGATACTGGCTTAACCCCTATACAGACGGTTTTACAAGAAAGGCAGTGGTTGAAGGAGGAAAAGCCTCAAGGTCAGCAAAATTAAGGAAGCCTCGTGCAATTATAAAAGAGAAGCAATGTTCGCAGATACCTGATGATGTATTTATAAAGAGTCAGCAATATTATGAGAGGAACTACTTTTTAAAGTACCTGCAGCGCATTTTTGAGACTGAAGCTGTACTGAAACTACTCCAGACTTATTTTATCGGGACATCTGCTCACTGGCCTGGGGCTACGGTTTTTTGGCAGGTCGACAAACAGGGTAAAATTCGCACTGGAAAGATTATGCTCTACGATCCTATTACCGGCGGCAGGGTGAAGAAACCGTTCGATCACATTACATGGGTCCATAAGGTGCTTAAGCTTGATGATTACGTGCTTGAACAGTGTTTTTTCGGGGAGCACCTGTTGTCTCTACATCCAGAAAAGCCTGTTGCTGTTGTCGAAAGTGAAAAAACAGCTATCATCGCTAGTATTTATTTGCCACAGTTTAATTGGCTGGCATCAGGAAGTCAGAAAAACTTAAGCGTAGAAAGATGTATGCCTTTGAAGGGTAGAAGAGTATTTCTATTTCCTGATCTTGGTGCATATCAGGACTGGTCACGTGTGGCGGAAAATTGTTCCGAGATTGGGGACTTCAAAGTAGTTGACCTACTTGAAAGGATTGCTACTGATCATGATAAACAAAAAGGGCTAGACATTGCTGATTATCTTGTTCGATTTTCAGTACAACAGTTTCAAGTTAATGAAAATGCTGCTGAATCGGATACGTACTGTCAAGAGGATTCAACAGGGAAGGCAGCAATAGTTAATAATGGATACCCTGCCTCATGGGATATAAATTATGAGGATTATGTATAAGTGGGACTAAAGTCCATTTGATGATAAACGGCCTTCAGTCCCATTATGATAGTTACTTCACATACTGCTCGTGCTCTGTTTTTCTAAGTAAGCCTAGGCCATGAAGAGTTTGTAGTAGGCTATCAATCTGTTGGAGGCGCTGGGGCTGCTGGGCCTTGCCTGCTGGTTTAAACTGCTGGGCCAGGTCTTCTGCAGTGGCAGGACGTTCATGCAGCTGCAGTGCACGTTGAACAGCCTGTGCCTGCTCGGCCAGTGTTTTAGGCCAGGCCAGCACTTCTTTCGCAGTGGCTTTGGTAGCTTTGGTTTTGGTAGGTAAATCTACACTGGCTTGAGTGCCCTGTGGGTTTTGGTACTCGGGGCGTAGCCAGCGGATATGCCCTTTTTCTTCTTCTGCTACACGTTCTTTGTTCAGAGCCACTAACCTCTCCAGTATTTCTTCTTCGGGCAGATCAGCAGGCCATCCATAAGCAGCGGAAACGGCAGTATCCAACTCTTGATGCAGCTGCAGCAGAATACTAACCAGTCCTAGCTCATGTACTTTATGCTCTTTTGCACTAAGCATCTCCCCAGCCTTAAGTTTCTCCAGCACGTTGTAAATATCGGTGATAGTTAATGAAGGATATAGCGATTGTCGTTGCTTGCGATGAGTGTCCAGCTGCTCGGCAATACTTCGAATTGTCGACTGCTGCGTTTCTGTAGCGGCAGGAAATGGGAAAGGGTCAAAACAACGTGATTTGTTGTACCTCGGCGTATTTCCGCCCAAATCACCTCCAGCAGCAAGAGACCATATTTGATGTATGCTTGAAGAAAGAACACGCAGAAAATATGGATCATCAAGAGCAAAAGCAATTAGCATGTGATCAGGAATTACTTTGCTATCAAAGAAGGTGAAGAATCTGTACTTAGAAGTTTCTGGAGTTACAATATATTTATCAAGACCTTCAAGGGCCATTCTAAGCATTGGTCTGGTTCGTCCGAACAACCACCAATTTTCTCTAAATGAGGCATCCTTTTTTGCGTCACGCTCAGGTTTTACATTCTCTAAGATGTGCTGGTAAACACTAGGATATTTAACTCTTACATCTTTAATATCAAGGCCACAAAGATCAATTATTAAAGCATTACGTGAATTTTGTACAATGTCTTTCCCGTTCGCATAAGGTTTTATTACTTGATCAATAGCTTCTTTTACTTCTATCCCTAAGCGAGTGGCTATTTCTTGATTCAATATGAATCCTGCTCCATTTATCATCATTCCGTTTGAATGTAAATCCTTTGATGCTTGCAGTGGTACGCTTGACGCTACATCAGCACCAATTGTTAAGTCTGCTAGTATTTTGCCTACCTTTTCAGATAATACAACTTGTTTACCTAATTCATCAGAACTAGATTCGGAAATTACGGTGAGTAACCTACCATGCTTTTCACCTTTCTCACCTATAGTTAAGGAGATTCGTACTGCTGCTCCATCTGCACTATCAACCCAAGGGTGATCAGGAACAGCAAATACTATTGATAAGCTATTGGAATCAGTAATGTGGCTTTGCATAATTCGACGATTCATTGTTTGCTTGATACTATTCGTCGTGATAAAGCCAAATCGCTCTACTTCATTACTTCTTAAGATGCTGGCAGCCTTATCCCACCAATACATGACTAAGTCTATACCTTCTGGTAAACTCTTGTAAGCCATACGCAGAGCTTCAACATAACCATCTCCCAAGGCTTCTCTCATTCTACTCCCTTCACCAATAAACGGTGGGTTTCCCACAATAAAATCGGTTATTGGCCAAGTGGCAGGTTTAGGATTAAGGTAATCGTACACAATTGTTCGTGCACTTTCGTCAGGTACCTCCTGTCCAGTAACGGGGTGGAGTTTAGTACTGTGGCCGTCCCAGCGGGTAACAGACTGTCCATTGCTGTCCAAGCGGGCTACTTTTTCACTGTAGCTTAGCACTGCATCTTGCTGTTTGATATTCCCATATTCGCGTAGGATGGGATTTCCCAAACGGTTAGCATTGCCATGGGCGCGGAAGTGCCACTGTAAATATCCAATCCAGAGTACCACATCGGCAATGGCGGCAGCGCGAGGGTTTACCTCCAGGCCCAGGAGCTGCTGGGGCGTCACGGTGTAGCCGCCTGTCATGTCGAGGCCCAGCTGGCCAGGGAAATGCTCCAGGTACTCTAATACTTCACCCTCCAGCCTTTTAAGATGCTCCAGGGTCACATAGAGGAAGTTGCCGCCTATGCTCTGTACGGGATCAAGCACCCGTACAGAGCATAGGCGGCGGTGGAAAGATTCTATTTCTTTACGAGCACCTGATTCGTCACCTTTATCTTCCAGAATAGCGGAGGCGGTGCGGGCTGCTTCCCATTCTTCGCGCAGCGGTTCTATTACGGTTGGCATTACCAGGCGCTCTACATAGGCACGCGGTGTATAATGAGCACCCAGCTTGTGGCGTTCGCGTGGTTGTAGTGCTCGCTCCAGCAGGGTGCCAAAGATAGCAGGTTCCACATCGGCCCAACCAGCTTCGGCTGCCTGTATGAGCAGGTCTAGTTGTGCTTCGGTAACGGGCAGCGCCTCCGGGTTTTTAAAGAGATAACCGTTGAATTGAGGAATATTAGTGCGTAGTGCCGGATCGAAACCACCTTTATCCATGCTTCGCCAGAGTGCTTTTAGTGCATCAGGAAAGTACTTGATGTTCTGGCGGTAATCCTGCAACAGGCGGGTAAAGGAGTTGTCGGGCAGTAGCTGCACATCTTCGGCAAACATGGTAAAGAGGCAGCGCATCAGGAAGCCAGCAACCTGCTCAGGCTGGTGGCCAGCAGCTTCCAGGGAGGCAGCGAGCTTTGCCAGTCTTTCAGCCAGCTTCCGGGTTACACGAGCAGCACGGCGACTAGGATCCAGTTCCAGGGGATCAGTAAAGAGCAGACGCAGGCGTTCTTGTATTTCTAACTGGTGTAGCTCTTCAAGTGTAATTCTATAATTCTGTGGGTCAGGATAGGGTGCGAGCGGTGCCAGCGTTTTGTCCTAGGCACGAAGCCGGCACGGATGTTAAAAGAAGCGGTGGTGATGCCTAGCTCATGGCACGGGCAGAACTCCTGGGCATTACGTTTGTTCTCATGCTCCTTATGAGTTCTGACAGTCACTGTCTCGGCAGCGGCTCATCGGTAAAATACCCTCTACGCCAGCTTTATATCTAATACACTACCTTTTTTATTCAATTAGTTTTTGAAAAGAGAATAAAAATTTTGTTTTTGAGTTTAGTTCAGCTTCTTTGTGTTGTGCTAGTCATAATTTATCAGGTTATGAAGTTGATTGACTAGTGTAGCAATGCTCTGGACTGCCTGAATTTTTCCAGGCCGAGTATGATAAGTGCATCACCTGATGAGGGAGATCATTGATACGCTGTTTTATCTGTAGGTCACGGCAATAGTGGCTGGAATAGTAATGAAGATGTAAGATTGTGACGAGCTTATCAGAAAACTTAAACACTTTGTGCAATAACTAGGATGTTAATTTTTTTTTGTAATTTATGCTAAGCCCTTACCTCATTACTCCTTGTGAAACATTTATGCGCTAAGATGTAAACTTCTATAATATTCACAGTAAGACATATTCCTAAATTTGTTGATGCTTAATGAAACTCAATCTCATAAATATGATCCATGGAAAATCAAAAAGCTCCAGTAATGAGCGAGAGATTGAGTTATGGAGAAATTTCAGGAAGGGGGATCGCAAAGCTTTTGAAATATTATTTAAGACCTATACACCAGTGCTATATCAATATGGGCTAAAGTTTTATTATGATGCTGACATTGTAGAGGACTGTATCCAGGAGCTTTTTTTGTATTTGTGGAAGAGTAAAGAAAATTTATCAGACGTAAGTAGTGTTAAATATTATCTCGTTACATCATTAAGAAGGTTAATTCTTAAAAATAAAACTATTCAGCGCAGGCAATCCACCATAGATAACATTATCACTTCTGCCGATCTGTTTACCCCCTCGCACGAACTGGAACTAATAGCCAGACAGCTTATAACAGAAAGTGATGACAGACTAACAAATGCCATTAATCAGCTGCCCTCCAGACAAAGAGAAGCCATAGACCTAAAGTATTTTCAGGACAAGTCTTACCAGGAAATAGTGATCATCATGTGTGTTAACTATCAGACTGCCCGAAAATTTGTTTATAAAGGTCTTCAAAGCCTTCGAAAAGCACTTGCCTCCTAAACCAAGGGCAGACAACCAGAATATTTAAGATTTCCAGGCCTCTACGGCATCCATTTTTGGCTACTTAATGCCCTCCTGCTAACTATTACGTATGCCGTTTCAATGTTGCCTGCTGTAGACTGAACAAACAGGCACTGCTACTTCATATAGGGGGTGGAGCTCTGTCTGCCTTATTTATTCCTATCTAAGACTCTGCTCTGCACTGTCACTGAAAATCCCATTTCACAAGCTGCTTTCTCAAATAATTGTGTAATGCGAAAAAAAATTATAGAATGAGGGCTACAAAAATTAACTACACTGCTCTTAATAACTAAACACCTCAACCATGCAATCTAAAGACTATAATAAATATAATGTAGAAGATTTTCTGCTGGATGACCAGTTCAGGGAGTGGGTAATCAGGCCCGATGCCGCTAAACATATTGAGCTCCGGAATTGGATAACCAGTAATCCTTCTAAGAGTGGCATCATTGAAGCAGCTCGTGATATCATACTTTCAATAGAAATGGGAGAGGCTAAAAAGTATGAGGCAAAAACTGAGGAGATGTGGGAAAAGCTTAGCCAACAGCTGGATACCGAGGAGGCAAAGCAGCTACCGGTGTACAGAATAGAAACCTCCAAACACCAAATCCATAGTTTTAAGCGCCAACCTTTATATAGCGCAGCAGCTGTTTTCATAGGGCTCTTATTAATAACAGTAGCCTATTTAGTTTATAACAATCTTTACAGCCATGTTACCTATACCACTGCTTATGGTGAGCTAAAACATATTATGTTACCCGATAGCTCGGAAGTTACCATAAATGCTAACTCAACCCTTAGTTATAGTGCAGACTGGAGCGATGAAAAGGCTAGAGAAGTCTGGATAGAAGGAGAAGCTTTTTTTTCCGTCCGTAAAAAGCCCAATGCAAGAAACGCTAAATTCATTGTACACTCCAACAATATAGGCGTGGAAGTTCTGGGCACAAAATTCAACGTAAACAACCGCAGGGGACATACCCGGGTGGTGCTTAATTCTGGTAAAGTAAGGCTTAATCTTGAAGAGGCAGGTAGTGAAGACTACATCATGAAACCAGGCGAGCTTGCTGAAATATCTGACGATGGCAGAGAGGTAACCAAAGAAATGGTGAAACCGGAAAATTTCACATCCTGGAGACACCAGCAACTGGTTTTCGATGGATCGACTATTGAAGAAATCAGCCAGGTTTTAGAAGACAACTACGGATACCAGGTGCATATAAAAAACAAGGAACTGCTTTCCAGAAAATTCCAGGGCACATTTCCCTCGGATAATCCGAAGATTTTGCTAAAAGCAATTGCAGAATCTTTTGGTCTGGTGGTAACTGTTAACAACAACGAGATTATCCTGGAATCAAAACCTTAGCTATAAAAGATCTCTACTCCTAACAATAAATGAGTCAACCAACAACAACAACTTAAATGGTTTTTTTATGGGCAAATTTGTACAACAAGATCACCAGCTTAACTGGCATGGAAGGCGTGCTTACAGCAATTTTTCCTTTCTGCTGAGCAAAACTATTGCAGGAGTTTTACTGGGGGCCATTAGTCTTTTATTAGTGCAGTCAACTGCCCTTTCACAGGAATTGGCTTCCACTGAAAAATACAGAAGCAGTATTAACATTATCCGTCAGGGTGAAGATCTGATATCCCTGAAAGTAGTGTTAGCCGATCTGGAAAAACAGTATCAGGTTAATTTTTCCTATGAGCCTAAAGTGGTCGATGACAAATTTGTAAGCGAGAAAAGTGTAATACCCAATGAGCTGGAAAACACTCTTAAAATACTGTTACAGCCTTTGAATTTACAGCATAAACAGATCGAAAAAGGTTTTTATGTCATACAGCCCGCTAAAATCAAAGTAGAGAAAATCAACAAAAAATCAAGTTTTCGCAAGCCAGATAATGATGAAGCAGATTTGTCAGGAAGTAATTCGATGGAATTGCCCCGCTTGCACGCATTGAAAGAATCCTTACAGAAAGAAGCCTATATACTAAGTGGCCGTGTAACTGATGAGAATAATAATGGTTTGCTTGGTGTTACTGTTCGCCTGAAAGACAACCCCACTGTGGGTACTGTTACTGATATAGATGGAAATTATCGTATATCAATCCCGGATGGACAGAAACAGGGAGTGCTGCTGTTTTCCTTTATTGGTTACCTGAGTGAAGAAGTACCAATTAACAATCGCACCACCATTAATGTGCAATTGCTCCCCGATGTTGAATCATTAAGCGAGGTAGTAGTAGTAGGCTATGGTACCCAGATCAAGAAAGATGTGACAGGTTCGGTTTCGTCGGTAAAGGGCGACGAAGTAAAGAATATACCCGTTGCAAGTGCTGACGCATTGCTGCAGGGCAAAGCTGCGGGGGTACAGGTAGTTCAGAATTCCGGTACACCGGGCGGTGAAGTTTTTGTAAGAGTACGTGGTACTACCTCTTTGTTGGGAGAAACCAGGCCTTTATATGTGATTGATGGTGTGCCAATGAATAACAGTTCGGCCTTCAATGCCTCAGGTCAGCGTCCGTCAACCTTAGCGGATATCAATCCTAATGATATTGAGTCGATGGAGATTCTGAAAGATGCTGCTGCGACTGCTATTTATGGTGCACGAGGCTCCAATGGGGTTATCCTGATTACTACAAAAAGAGGTAAATCTGGTAGGGCAAGAATAAGCCTTGACGCGTATTCTGGGGTGCAAACGATTGCAAAAACACTTGATTTGCTCAATGGGCAGCAGTATATTGATGTGTTGAGGGAAAGTATTACCAACCGGAATCCGGATCTGCTCAACAATGCACCTTATAACGAATTAGCTGTTACTGGAATAAATACCAACTATCAAAACGAAATATTCAGATCAGCTCCTATTTCAAATTACTCAGTATCTGTTACAGGTGGTGCTGATAAACTTTCTACTTACCTGTCTTTAGGTTATTTCCGTCAGCAGGGAACCATCATCGGCCAAGATTACAGACGGGTAACCGGGCGCCTGAACCTGGATTACCAGGCAACTGACAGGCTGAAAGTGGGAACGAGTACTACCTTCAGCAGCTCTACTCAGGACAGGGTAGAGAACGACTTCGGTGGTTTATCCATACTTGGTAATGCATTGGTTCGCAACCCTAACTTACCGGTTTATAATGAGGATGGATCTTATTCAGTAGATCCGCTAAGAACAGAAAACCCGGTACAATTAGCCAATGAGGTGCCCTTGGAAACTGTTCAGAGAAGAATAGTATCGAATATTTATGCTGATTTTAAAATTCTGGATGGACTAAATTTTAGAAGCCTGGTAGGTGTTGATTATCTGGATGAAAGAGCAGGTCGTTATATCCCCAGCACTATTGTTTCCAGAAATGGAAGAGCACGAGCCGATGCTTATTTTTTAGATGAGCAGACTATCATCAATGATAATACCTTGTCTTTCAGCAAAACTATTGATAAGCATCGGATTGGAGCCTTGGCAGGTTTAGGTATACAAAGGTCCAGAAGTGCTTATCTATCAACAGGCGGTGAAAATGCAGGATCTGATATTGTAACCACTGTTGGTGCCATAGCCGATCCATTCAGACCTTCCCAAAACATAGGAGACTGGGGACTGCTCTCTTACTTTGGCCGTGCCAATTATAGTTTTATGGATAAATACCTGTTAGAAGCCAGCTTCAGGGTAGACGGATCGTCCAGATTTGGTGAGAACAACCGCTATGGTACGTTTCCTGGCTTATCTATAGGCTGGAGAGTTTCTGAAGAGGCTTTTATGCAGGGGATCAGACCAATTACAGATATGAAAATACGGGCTGGTATTGGTGTTACCGGCAACCAGGAGGGCATTGGCAATTATCCATCGCAGGCCCTGTACGGAACGGGAAGAAACTACGATGGCAACCCGGGTATAGGGCAGTCAAACATACCTAATGTGGATTTGGCATGGGAATCAACCACCTCTACCAACCTGGGTGTAGACCTGGCTTTGTTCAATGCCAGGGTACATTTCACTGCAGATGCCTATCTGAAAAAGATTGATAACTTGATATTCCCGCGCCAGCTCCCCTGGACTTCGGGATTCTGGAGCATCGGCAATGCGAACATTGGAGAAATGGAAAACAGGGGACTTGAATTTGCCCTTACTACCCGCAATTTAACAGGTGAATTTCAGTGGACAACTGACTTCAATATTGCCTTCAACCGCAATGAAATAACAAGCCTGCCGGTAAATGGCGAAGCAGGATCAGATTACATTTTTAAAATGCCCGATGCTTATGGCGTAGAAGGTCCTTATAGTATCTATCGCGTAGGAGAGCCGATAGGCTCCTTTTATGGCTATGTATACCAGGGCGTATATGCAAGAGATGAAGATGTACCCAGGCTGGTAGACCCTGCAGAAGAGGTAGATGATCTCTATGAAAGAGGTGTAAGAGGCGGCGATGCTAATTTTGCAGATATAAACAACGACGGTGTTTTAGACAGGCAGTTTGACAGGGCAATCATTGGAAATGCCCTACCCAAGCATACAGGCGGCATTACCAATAATTTTTCTTACAAAAAATTCGACCTGAATGTGATTGTTAACTGGTCTTATGGCAATGATGTTTATAACATGACCCGCAATGTGCTGACCTCCATGAGTGAAGATTACAACCAATCTACGGAGGTACTGAGCCGCTGGAGACAGCAGGGTGATGTAACCGATATTCCCAGGGCTATGTATGGCTCCTCTTCAGTGAGTGGAGCAGCACCAACAGACGCCTCTTCCAGATATATAGAAGATGGTTCATTCCTTAGATTCAGGAACATAACTTTTGGCTATAACATACCCTCCGCTGCTCTGCAAACCATTGGGATAGCATCAGCCAGGTTATATGTTTCAGGTCAGAACCTGATTACCATCACCAATTATTCCGGACTAGATCCAGAAAATCAAAACCTAGGGTTTGGCATTCCTACGCTGGGAGTTGATTATCTGACTCAGCCGCAGCCTAGAGTATTTATGGCCGGTATAAACATAGGCTTCTAGTAATAGAACGAACATCGAAGACCATGAACTGGACATCAAAAAGAAATAACATGAAAAATAAATTATATATATGTGTAGCGGCCTTGTTATTATCGGCACCAGGCTGCGACGTTTTAGAGGTAGAACCGGTAAGCGATATTCTGTCAGCAAACTTTTATAAGAATGCCGACGACGCAGAGGCAGCCCTTATGAATGTCTATGATTACATGCAGCAACCCGTAAAGGATAATATAATTGTTATACCCGGGGCTATGGCTGACGAATTTCGGGTAACAAGAGGCGGCAATTTTACCAGGCATGAAAATTTTGCACCTACACCGGTACAGGGAAATGTTGGCGACATGTGGCGTGCACTTTATTTTGGCATACAAGCTGCAAACGATGTAATCGAAAACGTGCCTAATATTTCTGATCCAGCCCTGGATGCCGATCAGGTTCTAGGTGAAGCTTACTTTCTTCGTGGCATGGCCTTTTTCTACCTAACCCGCCTGTATGGTAAAATACCCTTACCAACAACGGCAAGCAAATCTCCTAACCAGGATTTTAACCTAAGCCGCAGTGAACTCCCCGTGGTGTATGAGCAAATTATAGGCGATTTGCTGCAGGCAGAAGAGCGCCTTTCTGCCACCAGTACAAACCGCGCCAGGGCATCTAAAGGCGCAGCCCGAGCCCTGCTGGCAAAGGTTTATCTTTTCAGAAATGAACCAGGCGATTATCAGCTTGCACTTACCGAAACTGAAGAAGTAATGGCAGATAACCAGTACAGCCTGGTGCCAGGTGAGAATTATGCGAGTTTGTTTAAAGTAGGGGAACAGAACACTGCTGAAACAATCTTTGAAATTTCTTACAGGCCTAACAGATCGGTTGAAAGTCATAGTATTGAAAACGAAACAGTCCCTTTTATCGGAAACAGTCCACGGGTGCTGCCGGAGCAAAAGTTGATAGATCTCTTTAATGAAAATCCTCAGGACCTGCGGCTGCCCATTAGTTTGGGTGAGTACAATGATATTGTTTATACCAGGAAGTATGAGCTCAACGAAGATCTCACTGTTTCTGACAGAGGTAGCCAGACCAATAATGTAATTATCCTGCGGCTGGCCGATGTAATACTCATGCGTGCCGAGGCCCTCAATGAGCTGGAAAGAACTTCAGAAGCGATCGAATACCTGAACATGATTAGGGCAAGAGCTGGATTGGATCCTACCACTGCCACCTCGCAGGCGGAAGTAAGGCTGGCAATTGAAAACGAACGTTACCTTGAACTGGCTTTTGAAGGCCACCGCTGGTTTGACCTGGTACGTACCGGCAGGGCAATGGATTTAGTACCACAACTTACCAGCCCGGATCGTGTGTTGTGGCCTGTTCCGGCCAGGGACATAGACTTGAACCCTAATCTGCTGCCACAGAACCCGAGCTACTAAGGATTATTTATAAAAGGTAAAGCTTGACAAAGCTTTACCTATAATTCAAAACACTTATATCATGTCTGAACACATCACCCATATCGCTGTATACGAAGACGCTTGTTCCCTGATAGCATTCAGCCCCTCATTTCCCCAGGTATTCAAAACAAGTGTTAGCCGCTACCCCGATTGCGGCCTGATGGCGTCTGCCAGCCGGGGCAACCATTTACATGCCTTGCCCATTTTGGCACGGGTAAAGGACAAGGACCAGCCTACGGAAGATGACCTAAAGCTAATGGCTGCCGCCCTGGGCTGGATCATTCACCGGGCCGCAGATTTAACAGTAAAGCCGCTCTACAGAATTACAGGCAAAGAGTATGCAGTATCAGGCATACCAGAGTATGTACATGAGATTTACCATGATGCCGCCACCTTCCGGTATGTGTATGATGAGGGCAGGAGAAAGTCGGTTTCTCCACATGTCCATCTTTCTGCGGCTACCCTGGAAGAGGCCATGAAATCGCACCCCGCCTCAAAGGTAGTAGATGCAGAATCGGTTGAGTTCCTGGTAGCGGGCCTAGTGCATGGCGATCTAATGGGCCTGCAGCATTTCAGCACCCAGGCACCAAAAGATCTGAATTCAGCCCTGAATACATTTTTTGCAAGAAGGCAGCGCCTCTACGAAGATCTTAGGATATACATCCAGGCCTACCAGGATCCGGATGCTAATCTGTACCGAAAATTTGTAACCGATTCTAATTATTATAATGAGCAGGATGAGCTACTGCGCCTGGTTCGTTCCCTGCAGAAAGGAAAAGCAGAGGCTTCCATCTCACTTGATGCTGCCCTTGAGCAAGCGCCAAAACAGAGTATCTATACCCAGGCACTCCACAGGTCATACCAATTTTTAGATACGGCCCGGAAATATTTTACCGACGAAATCTCTGCTTCTGCCGCTTACGATGCCCTGGAGATATTTCCGAAAGAACACAGACTAGTCAACTAACGCAAAAACTTATGGAATCAAGAACTAAAGATATTTCCCAAAACCTACAGGAGGGCAGGAGAGGCTTTCTTAAAACATCGGCACTGATTAGTGGCGGCATGTTTTTCATGCCAGCTTCATTCTGGCAGAGCGCCTTTATGGCTCCGGCTGGTCCTCTAGGAGCTAGACTTGCCCCAATTGCGATGGCCGATGATGTTTTCGGCCTGGTGATGGGGAGCATGCAAATGCCGGCTGACTTCAGAAAAGCTTTGACGACCAACCTGAACGAACATCTGCCGGGAAACACAGCCCGCCTGGCCAGAAATTTTCCCGATGCGGGAGGCAATGCTGTTGCCCTGCTAAAAATTGGCCGGGAAAGCATGGAAAGCAAAGATGAGCTTGGCGAAGAAAAGTTGGGCCTGGCATTAGGAGCCATTGCCTATAACGCGGTAAATAACTCACTTGCTGCTTGTAAAAGCAAGCAGCAGGGCAGTAAGCCTGATGCCGGCGTTTACCTAGATGCTGCCGTATTAAAAGCCATGAATGGTATGGAACCAGGGCAGCAGCTGGGAGGGGATTCCACCGCTTTATCCTCCCTGTTTAAAGAAATGGTGCCCAGGGTACTCACCAGGTTCCATACCCTGATCCCTGATGACGATGATGCCCAAAACTGGGTTTTAAGGGTGTATAGTTGGAGAAATGAAATGGACAGTTATTTTGATGAGCTGGCCAAAGCTTATATGCAGCCTGATCAGAAGAAAATTAATGGCATCAACAGCAAGTCTGGTTTTATCAATACAGCTGATGCTCTGTACCGTGAGGCCAGAAGCATGCACAAAGATTCAAACCAGAATGCTGTTGCAATAAAGACTGCCCTTGAAAAAGCAAAAGGCCAGAGCCTTTACACAAAGACACTGGCAAGCGGATATTCTGCTATAGAGGCAGCTGCAGCCTTTTATGAACAAGAGATCGATGAGCAGGAATTGGTACGTAGGCTAAAATCTTCTTGATTTATAGATAGCTGAAAGGAAATAGAATCTAATGCATCTAAGCAGGTCTTGCAACAGCCAGCTTTTCGGCAGGAGTATTTTCACTTCACCGAAGAGGGTAAGCATATGGTCTCCTGGCACGAGGATGGATCCCTACGGCTGTGGCGGGTGAATGCTGAAAACTAAGTGCTAAGAAATTCAACATACGCTAATCAAAGTACTACTTAAATGGACCATATACGACTACCCAGAAGAGCCAGCTATTCGTGCCTTGCTCTTTTTGTTATTTTATTTGCTGATTTTTCTGACGTTCAGGCCCAGCAGGCATGGCCTTGGGAGGCCAACAAAGGAAAGCAGGCATCCATTCTGCTATTTGGAGATACCAACATTCAGGACAGAGATAATCCGGTAGATGCCTTTCAGCATGTGTTGCCTACTATGATACAGGCAGACATGAGAATTGTAAACCTGGAAGGCCCGTTTGCAGGCACCTCCAAAGATCCAAGGTTACCGGATATACCGCACAAGGAAAGATGGAAACACTCAGAGCCTGAAATGGTGAAGGGGCTTACTGTTGCGGGTATCGATGTGGTAGGCGTTGCCAATAATGTAACCTATCCCTGGATGTCCCTGCTCAAAAGCCTGGAGGTGCTCAGGAAAAATAATATTAAATATGCCGGAGGAGGAAATAACCTTCAAGAAGCGCATGCCCCTGTAATTGTAGAGAAAAATGGTTTCAAAACAGGGTTCCTCTCTTATGCCTCCACAGTTTTCCCCTTTCAGCATGCGGCTACGGAAAGTATTCCCGGAATTGCTTCTGTACGGGTTGATACCTATTATAAACCGGTAAAAAACCTGGACAAACCCGGCATGGGCATGGAGACCATGTCTATTCCGCAACCCGAGGAATTAAGCAGAATGAGAGAAGACATCAGAAAGCTTCGTTCGCAGGCCGATGTGGTGATCATCTCTATCCATTGGGGAATTTCAGACCATGATGCCATACTGGATTATCAGACTGCCATTGCCCATGAGGCCATAGAGGCAGGTGCCGATATCATTATGGGGCATGGCAATCATATGGTAGGAGCGGTAGAGGTTTACAAAGGCAAAACCGTGTTTTATGGTTTGGGTAATTTTGTTTTTGACTGGGAAAAAATGCGTGGCAGAAAAATGGAAGGAATGGCCATAAAAGTAGATGTGAAAAACAAAAAGGTAGACCGCATCTCCTTTATTCCCATGATAAGAGATGACAACAATAATGTTATGTTTCTGGATCCTACAGAGGGAAAGGGATTAGAAATCATCAGGAACATTCAAGCTTTAACCGGTGAGTTATCTGAGCTGAAAATCCAAGGGAAGGAAGTGCTGGTAACTACTAATAAACAATTATGAAAAAGAGATTATTTACAGGAAAGTTTGTTTTAGCTATACTTCTCTGCCTGCTGATAAGCAACCTGTCATATGCACAGCAGCCGCTAGATTATCAGCTGCGGCTGGAGCCAGTTTGGGCGCGTGTGGCCGATGCGCTGGGAGAGGTAGGATCTGTGGAGAGTGCGGAATTCTCGCCCGATGGTAAGTACATCGTTAGCGGCACCAAATTCGATAATTCTGTTGTGATGTGGCGTACTTCCGATGGCGCTGAACTTTGGAGGCAGTATGCCTCTCAGGAGGTAGAGCGGGTAGGTTGGTCTGCCGATGGTAAATATGTAGCCGCTGCCAGCGAGGATTTTTTAGTCACCGTATATGATGCCGGGACTGGAAAAACCATCAGGACAATCAAACATAAACAGGGGATTGATGGGTTGACCTGGTCAAATAAAGGCAGTTTACTGGTGACCGGCGAAGAAAAGATTGAGCAGCAGAACAAAGCCACCCAGGGATGGGTGAGGGTGTTCCAGATGCCGGAAGGAAGGGAGATAAAATCACTGGATTTTGGCAGTACTGTCAATGAGTTGTTCTTTTCGCAGGATGATCAGTATTTACTCGCTGTAGGACACGAATCGGTAAAAGTCTATAGGGTATCAGACTGGTCGCTGGTAAAAACCCTGAACCCTTCTTTCAATGTAAATTATACCAGTGGGGTTTTCTCACCAGATGGAAAATATGTAGCTGCAGTAGGTACATCAGATCAGGCCAGGGGAAATGTGTTTGTCTGGGAGTGGGAGAGCGGAAAGCTGGTCAAGCATTTTAACCATACCGGTAAAAAAATAGAATCAATTTCCTGGCACCCCAATGGTAACTATATTGCCCATGCTGGCCACGATCCATACATCTATGTTTACCGGGTGGCAGATATCATGAAGTTTCAGAACGATAATATTCCGGTGGCGCATAAAGTGTGGGCGGGCGATCATGCTGAATACATTGATTTAAATGCCGATGGTAGCTTTCTGGTGAGCGCACACCAAAACGGCCTGATAAAACTATGGGCCTGGATGGGTGAAGAATCTGATGTAAATGCCAGAAGACATCATCAGATAATACAACAGCAAAGCAACAAACATTAATAAAAAACCGCTACGGCTGGAGTCAGTAGCTTTTATTCTGGATGGCAATTACCTGGTAACTGGAGGCCATCAGAGTAAAATCAGCTGTTATACCGCATTAAAGACTATGCACTGGCTTATGAGCTGCCTACTACTCCCCGTACCGAACACCTCGACTTCTCCTCTTACGGCAGTCTGCTCCTGACCGTATACGAAGAAATTGGGCTACTCTCCCTAAAAATAAGGTAAACTGCCTTCGAGGGTGAGGGCCAGCAGCATTTTGCCTGCTTCAGCCACATGACGAAAGGAACGGCCTCTTCATAAAGATAAATTCCAGCCTAAAGAATCCAGACCAATGCACATCAACAGAAGAAAATTCATCGCTACATCAGTAAAAGCCGCTGCTCTGGGTATTGCCTTGCCCTCGATCTTATCTAATGCTGCATTTTCAGCACCCTTGCCTCCGGGATATCCTAAAATGTTAGACCTTCATAAAGCTATTCCCAATCCTGTTATAATCAAATCAATAGAATTTGTAAAGGCCAATGGCGAGCTATTCCTGATCACCACCTCCGAAGATGGCGAACGGGGCATTACCATGGCAAACTTCCGGATGCCTAACCTGCTGTCGTTGCTGCATGGGCTGGTAATTCCTAATTTCATCGGCAAAGATGCGCGGGATATAGAAACGCTCCTTGATGAAGTGTTTGTGAAAAATAGCAACTACAAATATGGTGGCATGTCGTTCTGGAACTGCGTAGGGCATGTGGAAATCAGCATTTTTGATCTATTAGGCAAAGTGGCCAACAAACCGGTTAACCAGCTGCTGGGAAAGGTGCTGCGCGATGAGGTGCCCGTGTATCTCTCCAGTCTCACCCGTGAAACCACCCCGCAGGAGGAGGTGGCAAACCTGGCGAAAAGGCTGGAAGTAACCGGTGTAAAAGCAGTTAAGTTTAAAGTAGGTGGCAGGATGTCCAATCCTCCCGAAATGCACAAAAGATCTGTAGAATTAATTCCCCTCATCAGGAAAACGCTGGGTGACAACATCACACTGTATGCCGATGCCAACGGATCTTATACTGTAAAAGAAGGTATTGAAATTGGTAAAATGCTACAGGACCAGAATGTAGCTATTTTCGAAGAGCCTTGTTTTTTTGAGCAATACGAAAACAACAAAGCAGTGGCTGATGCTCTAAGCATGAAAGTGGCCGGAGGTGAGCAGGATACCAGCTTTCCCAGATTTGAGTGGATCATCAAAAATAAAGGATTGGATGTGCTGCAGCCCGATCTGTATTACAACGGCGGCTTTATCAGGTGTTTAAGAGTAGCTCAGCTGGCTGCCCAGCATGGTTTGGAAGTAGCTCCGCACAGTCCTAAAACCGACCCACTGGCTGCGGCCATGCTTCATTTTACTTCAGTGATCCCCAATTTAGTGGGCTACCAGGAGGTGGCAGGCTACAAAGATCCCGGATCGGATTATTACACACCTCCATTCAATTATTTTGGAGGAAGTTTAAAAGTGCCGGAAGGCCCAGGCCTAGGTGTAGTTTATGATGAGGCTATCTGGAAAAAAATAGTGAAGTTATAGCCATAGAGTAAGGGATGCAAGATTGATTATATATATGTCTCCTGATACACCGTATAGGATTTCTTAGATAGTTATGGTGATAAGCTTAAGACGCTATCCCTACTTTCAACTGCTCCTGAATGTTGAGGTGTGTATATGTGACTATTAAGCTGTGCTGCAGCGGACGATAGCCTATGCTGCCAGCAAGCACAACCCCTAAAGGCAATACTAAGGCGCAGGGGCCTAAATCATATTAGAATAAGGCGAAAAGAAAATCACATTAAGTATTCCTTTGTTGTTCAAGCTGTGTACTCCTGCTATTCGGCTACGGGCAGGGGGGGAAGCCTGGCAAAAGAAATAAACAATGCCAACTGGGAATTTTATGAAGGCAGCCTTGAAAGCACTTCTTTATACAGAGGTAGCAGAGATACTGGGGAACCAGTTATCATTCCCCTCAGCTGGAACAGGACCGATGTGCTGGATGATATTCCAGGCTATCACAGAGGGGTAGGCTGGTACAACAAAATGTTCTTCTTGGGCCCTTCTTATAAAAGAAAGAAGCTGTTTGTTCCTTTACTTAGAAGAGGTGAGCCAGCAGACTAATGTAGATTTTAAAAAAGTAAGTTAGCCGGAGACATACAGGAGGATAGACCCATTTCTGTCTGCCGATATATCCTCTGTTAAATTCTGGCGAGGGTACAGGGAGCGTCGCCAACGAAACTCTGATAAGGGCGGATCACAGCCAACAGGAAGCATTCGCAGGTAGAGAGAGTGTAATCTAAACTGTGTCATTTCTTTTGACTGTTCAACTTTACACTTAAACAATGGTTTTTCTGTGATGTAATTATTCTAACATCTCGGTTTGGCAGCAGCATTTGAGATACCAAAATCAACAACTTGGTATCTGATCAGCATGAAATCCTTTTGCGTAAAATCCTCTGATTTCTTCAAACTCATGCCTCAATGAACGCTCGGTTTATGAGAAAAGATGGGTGGCTGTTAACAGGGATCACAAAAATCTACCAATAAGCTTTTAGACTATATTTCCACTTAAAGGTAAATAACTGTCTTTGTGGATAGCTCACCTTAGTAGAAAGTGCTAATCAAGTATATTCGGGCACTTTCACATGAATCCTGTCTATGTTTGTCTAGAATAAGAAATAGCAGAATTTTTTATAAAGGGGGCAGGGTGGGGGTGGCAGGATTCGAACCGTGCCCATACCCTAAAAAAGGGCTTTCTCTGCATCTGGAGGCGGTTTTCGAGCCAAAAAAGCCACATTTTGAGTCTGAAAAAATTCCACAGGAAGCTTCCTGTTTATTTTGGAAAAATCTGGCTTTGGGCTGCCCCTCGCCTATTTTTTGGTGAGTTAATTGTAGTAATGAGTAGTTAACCTTTTAGGATAATTCATGGGTTCGTCTAATCAAAAGATTTAGCATTTTCTATCAATACTTCTACAGATCAGTGCTCTAATCCCGGGAGCTTAATCAACTTATACCAAAAAACCTGAAATCATTGCTGTTCCAGTATCTGGTTTTGAATGTTTAAATATAGCTGTAGCTACTGCACTTAACAGCAGTTAGAGTACTGATTTCTAAAGCTATTATACCTCAAATAGACCAACTTGTTTATCCTCCATCTGGCATGAACAGCTTAATAGAAGGTCATATTTAAAATTATTATCTAAACAAAGACAGCTAGTAAAGTTTCAAATTCTAAAAAAAATTGTGTTCTTTTAATAAAGTTTTTTTCTATAATAGCTTGAGATAGAATATACAGGCGATGGCATTTTTTCAGCGCTTCAAAAGATTTCTTTTTCGCTACAGTCTGGTTCCGCCCAGAAGGTGGAGACCAGCCGCAACTTTTCTGATGGCCGTGATTGCCGGGCTGGGTGTTTATATGCTCAAGGTGAGTAATGCAGTGTCTTATCTTTCTGACGATCCCCAGGCCTGTGTGAATTGCCACTTGATGACGCCGCAATACATCACCTGGAACCACAGTTCCCACCGCGAAGTGGCGCATTGCAACGATTGCCACGTTCCCCAGGACAACATCTTCAATAAGTATTTTTTCAAAGCAAAGGATGGTCTTTATCATGCTTCCATTTTCACCCTTAGGGCAGAGCCCCAGGTTATTAAAGCCCTGGGCCCTTCCATTGCTGTTATACAAAGCAACTGCATCCGCTGCCACCAGGACCAGGTGACCGATGCCAAAATGCTGGGTTTTGTAGAAGACCATCATGGAAATAGAACCGACAGAACCTGCTGGGAATGTCACCGCGAAGTGCCGCATGGCAGGGTAAAAAGTCTTTCTGCGGTAGGCCACCAAATTGAACCCATTAGAGCCCATGCGCCACCCGATCAGGAGATCATACCAAAATGGCTCAAGGAAACAATGAAGAAAAAGGAACAAAAGACCAACACAAAATAAACACAAGCCCCTCATGAAAAACTGGATACTTTTTACACTGACAGCGGTAGTGGTTTTTTTACTGGCTATGTTGGCTTACTCCATCATGGATAGGAAAACAGAGGCTAGATTCGCCTACCAGCCTAAAGTAGCTTTGGAAGGCATAGAGCCCAGGGACTCCTTATGGGGCTTGAACTATCCACGGCAGTACCAGTCCTATCAAAAAACCGCCGACACTACCTTTCACAGCAAATACAACACCAGTGGCTTTCGGGATGCACTGGAAGAAAATCCCGAAATGATCATTCTGTGGGCCGGCTATGCGTTTAGCAAAGGGTATAACCAGCCCAGGGGACATGCCTATGCAGTTAATGATGTATTGGCTTCTGTTCGGATAGGAGCTCCCATGGAACCAGGCGCGGGCGTAATGCCCAGCACCTGCTGGACCTGCAAAAGTCCCGATGTACCCCGCCTGATGAACGAAATTGGGGTAACCGAATTCTACAGCAAGAAACTTTCGGATTTGGGAACCCAGGTGATCAACCCCATCGGTTGTGCCGATTGCCATAATCCCCAAACCATGAACCTGACCATTACCCGGCCAGCCCTTATCGAAGCGTTTCAGGCTATGGGCAAAGATATCAATCAGGCATCGCACCAGGAAATGCGCTCCCTTGTATGCGCCCAGTGCCATGTTGAATATTATTTTGACAAAACCATTCCCGGCAAAGAAAAAGCCCAGTATGTAACCTTTCCCTGGAAGGACGGTATGGATGTGGAGCAGATGGAAGCATACTACGATTCCATTGGTTTTAGTGATTGGACCCATCCCTTGAGCAAAGCCAAAATGATAAAGGCCCAGCACCCCGATTATGAGCTTTATACCAAGGGAGTGCATGCCAAAAGAGGCGTATCCTGTGCAGACTGCCACATGCCTTACCGAACTGAAGGCGGCCAGAAATTCACCGATCACCACATCGGCTCCCCCCTTAGCAATGTCGAAAATTCCTGCTTTGTATGCCATCGGGAAAAGATATCGGACCTGGTTACAGATGTGTACGAACGACAAGGCAGAGTGAAAGAGGGTTCAACAGTGCTCCAGCGTAACCTGGCCATGGCGCACCTGGAGGCAGAAAAAGCCTGGCAGCTTGGCGCAACCGAAGCACAAATGAAGGAAATTCTCACCGGCATCCGCCATGCCCAATGGCGCTGGGATTATGTAGCAGCCTCGCATGGCGCTAGTTTTCATGCTCCCTTAGAGGCAAGCCGCATTGTATCCACAGGCTTAGCCATTGTACAGGAATCAAGGTTGCAACTGGCAAGGTTGCTGGCTTCCCTGGGACATACCACACCCGTAGAAATGCCTAACCTGAACAGCAAAGAAGCACTGCAAGCCTACATTGGCGTAGACCTGGAAAAAGAAAAGGCCGAGAAAGTAAGGTTTTTGGAAGAGGTGGTTCCCAAATGGCTGAAAGAAGGTAAAGCCAGAGAGGCCCAGCAGGGAGTTAAAACCCTCACCAGCACCAAATAGAGTCTTTTATTATTACGAAAAACAGCAACTTGTATGGCTATTTACTTTTCTGGTAATCCCTGTTGAATGGATTATCCAGTAGCTTTGCTTTTGCCTCACTCAAACTGGAGCACTTGTATAGCCAGATGTTCTATTTGTAATGATTTGAGTTCTAAGCCGGGTAAAAATCCTGACACGGTATTCCTGCAACAAGCGCTGCATCGGCTTACAGACTAAAACCGAAATCTTTTATTTGCAACTCCCTTTGATACATGCCCATTTTTAGAATACTTCTATCTACCAAAACTACGCTTGTTCTCATTATTGCTTTTGCAGTAGCCATGGCGGTCGCTACCTTCATCGAAAACGATCATGGAACCGAAGTTGCAAGAGTCCTGGTGTACGAAGCCTGGTGGTTTGAGCTGATCATGATCTGGATGGCCATTAATTTTATTTCTCACATTCCCAGATACAAGCTTTTTACCGCCAGCCGATGGCCCGTAGGTTTGTTTCATGTAGCCTTTGTAGCTATCATTCTTGGCGCGGGAGTAACCCGCTATTTTAGCACCGAGGGCGTGGTGCATATCAGGGAAGGCAGCTCGGAGAACACCTTTTATACCACAGCCCATTATTTACAGGTACTGCAACTGGGGGAGCATTCCGGTAAGCGCTTTGAAAAACCACTGCAGCTGATCAGCAAAGGTTTTGAGGCCAGGTCGTTTGAGGTAGATTTCGAAGACCAAAAGTTCAGCCTTAGCTTTCTGGAGTTTATAAAAGGAGCCCGGGAGGAATTTGCAGATGGCAAGAAAACCTTTCTTGACTTTGCCGTTACCCAGGGAACAGGCCGGGAGGATTTTCTAATTAATAAGGGAGAAGACCTGAACTTAGGTACCCTTTCCATTGGCACCGATGCCGCTGCCAAAAGTCCCATCAAGATTTACAAAAAGGACAGCAGCTGGATTATTCAATCGGATCGGCATCTTCAGGTAATGGACATGAGCACCCAGCAAATGGGCGTGGTACATGCCGGTGAAACCCAGCCCCTGAAGCTAAGATCGCTGTACCAGTGGAAAGAAGGAGCATTTCTGGTAAAAGCCATTCATGAAAACAAGGAAGTAGCATATGTGGCAGAAACAGATGAAGCCCTGGCAGAAAATCTGACAGATGCTGTTAAAATAGAAGTGAGAGACCTGCAGAATAAGCTGGTAACAGAAAGCTACATTCGCCTGGTTAAGATTGAACCGGCCTGGCATTCTTTTGAGTATGCGGGAAAAACCTATTCCCTCACCTACGGACCTAAAGTAGAGTCGCTACCCTTTGCCCTGCAACTAAAAGCATTTGAGCTGGAGCGTTATCCGGGCAGCCAAAGCCCCGCGAGCTATGCCAGCGAGATGATGGTGCTGGATGGCCAGGAGCGATTTCCCTACCGCATATTCATGAATAATGTCCTGGACCATAAAGGATTTCGTTTCTACCAGTCATCCTACGACACCGACGAAAAAGGTACCGTGCTGGCCGTAAGCCAGGACAGGCCTGGTACCTACCTGACCTACCTGGGGTACATCCTGCTTACACTGGGCATGATTTTTACCTTTTTTGTAAAGGGCAGCCGGGTACATCTGGTAGGCAAAAAATTGGGGAGACTTAAGCAGGCAAGCCTTTACCTGGCCTTGCTCTTTACACCAGGCCTGGCCATGGCACAGGATCAGCCGTTAATAGCAGGCAGCGTTGTGCCGCTGGAAAAGGCCAACGCATATGGTACCCTGGTAGTACAGGACCTGGATGGCCGCATGAAGCCTCTCAACACCCTTGCCAATGAAATAACACGCAAGCTTAGCGGAAAAACTAGTATTACCATTCCTCTTGGAACCGAAGATCTACGGCTAAGCTCTGAGCAATTTCTTCTGGCCGTGCAGCTGCAGCCAGCCCTTTATTCAAGCCTGCCCCTCATCAAAATAGATGCAAAAAAATCTATTGAAGCCTTCAAGGTTCTGGGCAAGGAGCCGCAGGATAAGCTTAGCTTCCGTGACTTCCTGGGCGAAGATGGTGCCTATATATTGCACGATCTGGTTGAAAAAGCTAACCAGCTCAAGCCCTCCGAAAGAAATGAAGCCCACAATGAATTGCTGAAAACAGATGAGCGATTCAATATCTTCTATGCCTTGCTTACGGGTGATTTTCTCCGGCTTTTTCCCAACCGCCTCGACAAGAACAACACCTGGTTCACCAGCCAGCAGCATCAGCAGGGTTTTGATGAAGAAGATGCCCTTTTTGTGAAAAACATCAGCGCCCTATACCTTGCCGGACTCGACAAGGGCATAAAAGATGGCGACTGGTTAGATGCCGACGAAACCCTTGCCTATATACAGCTTTTTCAGCAAAAGGCCGGAGCAGCGGTGTATCCGGCTGCCGAACTTTTAGAAGCAGAACTGCTCTACAACCAGCTGAATTTGGGCAACCGCCTTTTCGGCTTTTTCTGGCTATTAGGTATTTTGATGCTTGTGTTAAGCATTAGCCTGCTGTTCAGACAGCGAAAAGCTACGCTTCGCCTCTGGTCTATTGGCAGAATTCTGGGTTGGGTAGGCTTCGCTATTTTTACCTTCCACTTGCTGTTAAGGTGGTACATTGCCAAACACCCACCCTGGAGCGATGGTTTTGAGATGCTGGTGTTTGTGGCCTGGGGCATCTTGCTGTTTGGACTCCTGTTCTCCGGCAAATCCAGGTTCACCCTACCACTGGGCTTGTTGTTTTCCGGCACCCTTCTTTTTGTGAGTTTTCTGGACTGGCTTAATCCAGAGATTACCAACCTGATGCCGGTACTGCACTCCTACTGGCTAAAAATACATGTAGCAGTGATTGTGAGCAGCTATGCCCCGCTGGCGCTTGCGGCCATCATTGCGCTCCTAAGTTTGTTCCTCTTGATTTTCAAGCCCAGCGCCCCCACGCAGCAGTGGCGAAACAGCCTGCAGGAACTTCAGCTGGTGAACGAAACTTCTATCACCATTGGCCTGTTTCTGCTGACAATTGGCACCTTTCTTGGCGGGGTGTGGGCAAATGAAAGCTGGGGCAGGTATTGGGCCTGGGATCCAAAGGAGACCTGGGCCCTGATTTCCATCATGGTCTATGCCTTTGTTTTACACTTACGACTAATCCCTTCCCTAAAGAACCCTTTAGTCTTCAACCTGGCTAGCTTATGGGCTTTTTCCTCCATCATCATGACTTCCTTTGGGGTAAACTATTACCTCTCGGGTCTGCATTCCTACGCCAAAGGAGACCCAGTGCCGGTACCGCAGTGGGTATACTGGGCAGTTCTGTTTCTCTTGACAGTTTCAATAGTTGCAGTGATTAAATATAGGAGTGCGAGTGTTCAGGAGAAAAAGGTATATGCCACATAGTTCAGTAGCATTTGCTGCATAAAGTAGGTTACAATGGCACTTGTTCAACAGTACACCTTCAATTCCTTTATCCATTAGGAAAGTATCTTGATGAAACTATCAAACAGCTATTATCTCGGTAAACGTGGATGTGTAACCATTGGAAATTCACCACTTAATGATTCAAGATAAGCTACCAACTTTGTAACTTCCTCTTCAGAAAACTGTCGGTTTAACTGGCTTTTACCCATAATAGTAATCGCCTCTTCTAAGGTTTCTGCAGAACCGTCATGGAAATACGGATAGGTAAATTGAACATTGCGTAAAGGTGCAACCCTGAAAACATATTTGTCTGATTCCTTACCGGTTAAAGCATATACTCCCTTATCCTCACCACCTTTGTCCTTTGCGTGAGTAAAAGGCATAAAGGATCTGCCTCCTAAGAGAGGACCATTATGGCAGCTAATGCACCCACTTTGCATGAATAATTCTAAACCAGCTTTCTGTTGTTCGTTCAGTGCCTCTTCTTCACCAGCTAGAAATCGATCGAAAGGTGAACCCGGAGTAATTAACGTTCTTTCAAAACTTGCAATTGCTTTTGCTAAATTATCAAAAGTAAAAGGATCTTCTTCATTCGGAAAAGCAGCTTCGAAATAAGGCCTGTAACCACTTCTCTCAAGGCGTTGCATTGCTTCTTCGGGCGTTAAATCCATTTCAACATGTGCTTGAATGGGACCTTTAGCTTGATCTTCTAAGGTTTTTACACGTCCATCCCAAAACTGGGCCTCAAGAAAAGCCGCATTAAATACCGTTGGACTATTTCTGGGTCCCGTACGACCAGAATCACCCATAGCAATGGTTCTGTGATCGACGCCCGCTGCTCCAACAACATGGCATGAATTGCAGGATATAACACCAGAGCGTGATAATCGATTTTCGAAGAATAGCATATGCCCAAGATCAATGCTTTCCTCTGTCATAGGATTATCTTCCGGAGCTTTGACCTCTTTAGGTATAGGTTCAAAAATTTGAGCATATTCATTTTCTACTGAACCTTCTTCTCTTAAACCTTCTTCCTGTTGATTTTCAGTACTACAGCTTGAAGCCGTTAATAATAAAGAAAAAGATAGTATGAAGAGAAGGATTGATGATCGTGAAGATATAGTCATGGCGAAAATTTTGAATCCTTTTTGCCTTAGGAACAACTCTTACCAGTAATTGTTAAGCACTATATTAGCTAGCCATGGGGTATGCCTAGTTTAGTTCTAATTTCTATCAATCCCAATATAGCAACATTTCCTCCATAATGATAGAAGTACCCTTCAGGGCAGCAACTGGCATAATCAGCCTGTTTGCTAAGCCTTATCAACCTGAAGAAAACTACTGTTTCTTGAGATTATAGTCATTTTTATGAGACAGAATGTATGCTCCGAGAAATTACAAAACCCATCAAAAATGACAAGTTTGATCCCCCTAAACTATATCCTCCGGTTTCTTAATTTTAAAGCGGTTCTAAATTGGGAGGATTTCATTTTATTAAGAACGCTAAATATGAGTTAAGCTGGTTCTAGAAGAATCCGGAAAGCCCTATTGATTGATGATGAGGAGATTTCATGCTTTGTAAGCAAGCAGCTGTTGGAGAGCATGGGAGTGGCTCAGGAGGTGATTTCCCTAACTGATCCCTGGCTTGCTTTCAAGTTTATTCTTGATAACTACCATAAAGTAAGTTTTCCGGCTGATAGGCTCCTGGCCTAATCTTCCTAGACCTTAATATGCCTGGCCTGTATGGCTTCGCTATACTGGTAGATATGAAGGCGCTAGATATAGACCGTAGTAGAATTTATGTAACAGTTCTTACTTCTTCTATTAGTGATGAAGATAGGCAGAAGGCGATTATTTATAGTGATCAAGTGAAGAATTACCTAGTCAAGCCTCTTAGGAAAGAAGATGTGGAGCAAATTCTACTTTCTATTAACTTTTAATAAGTCTTAACTCCTGCTTCTTTACACAAGACGACTGTTGAGTGTACCGCAAAACCTCCATTTTTTGAATCAATAAACCTGCGTTTCTTGAGACAAAATCGCTCGATTCTTGAGACAAGAATTATTGATCGAAAAGGCATAACCTAATTGATGCTAAGAATTATATATTCTGGCTTTCGATGATTAAGCCTGGCCTATTCCTTGATGTTTGCTACTCAATACATACTAGGATTTCAGATAGATTTTTGCGCATGCTGAATAGACTCTTCTGTCATGTTAAACTGACCAACATAGAAATAGCCAGAGCTAGAAATAGCCTCAAATTTTACTTTGCTTCAAATAGGGAATTCTCGTCGAGCTGGCTAATTTCAATATCACCAAAAGACTTTATATAATAACCCCAGTCATAGCAGAATTTATAAGTCCTTCCTTTATGCTCCTTTGTATGAGTGAAAAAATCAAAATTAAAACCTTTCTCTACAAGCACATCCTTATGAAGCTTAGTTTGCTCCCCTGTACCTATCTCTTTCAAAGCCTGACGGTTGTTATTTAGAACCTTGTTTATAGCTCTTACGCAACGTTCATCTGCAGATTTTTTTCGGTTGTGGTATTTTGACCGACACAAATCAGTACAAAACGTTTTACCCAATCTTCCATCTAACTTTTTTGAGCACATCAAACACCGCTCACCAGCCTGTAATGGCCTTTTTATCATTTTCATACCCCCGAAATTAAACGTTTACACTACGTATATAAACGTAAACAGACGTTCCTATACATTGATAAAATACTAATTCTTCAGGTAACATAAAGTCATCTGCAGGTAGTTCTAAAAGAAAGGCTTAGACTTAGAATATTTTTTTTACTCAAACTTCTTTTCAGAAATCAGACAAATCAACAGTAAATCAAAACCTCCGTTTTCTTGTCTACAAAAACGAAGGTTATTTAAGACACGAATTATTTTATCTCTACCAACCTTCAATAACGTTATCCTTTTCCCTTGTTTTCCGGTTAGAACCAAAGTTAGAATCTTGCGGCGTAGGGTTTACCCCAGTCTCCTTCATAAATTGTAAAATGATGTTAGGTTTTGAAATGCTAGGGTGGCAGCTGTTAATAAATAAAGTGCTTACGTATTCTCTAGACTACTCAGTGATACTTAGGGTGATCATATCATGACTGTCTGATTCTACCACACAAGGTAATCGATAGGTATTAACAATAGTGATATTAACAAAGACCTTCACAGGTTTTTTAAGCTGGTATAGATCAACAAAGTTTGTAAAAGACTTCACAACTGCATCAAATGACTGCTTGCTTCCCAGCCTAACCTGAATCATTTTTGGACGCTTGGAGTCCTCTAAATCCCGTTCTAGACTCTGTGCATCAGATTTCATATTGGTTGCACCTTGAGCAGTTAGGTTACTGGAGAAATTGAGATGAAAATCGATACTTTTAGTATCGCTGCTTATACTAAGTCCTTTGCTATAAAGGTCATCCCCAACATTTAAATGTCTGGTGACATAGACAAGAATATTCTTTTTTATTTTCATTGCTAAGTTTCCATTGCTAAATTTAAGTAAAGCTGCCGTTAGTTGATCTGATTTCTGGAAGTAGTATTCTGCAGCCGCTAAGGCTATAAAATAGAGGTTATTCTTTTCCAATGAAGAAGAACAATAGCTAATAATCAGGCAGCACAGTATATTGTAATCATGCGTGAGTCGTATGAGTTGTACCCCAACCGATGAGCTGCCGCTGACTTTTCTGTGATTTGTATGTTATACATATCCTTAAAAGTGTATAGCCTCCATTGTGGCGATTTATGGCTTTCACTATATCCGCCAATCCAGAAGGCTGATAGCACCAGGTTTCCGGTGTCTTTGTGTATGCCAAAAGTAAAAGGCTCCACGATTCTAATTCGGCCCCGGTACATAAAGGTAATTACGGACCTGGAGGCGATTGCTTGGCAAATATTTTCTCTGGTGTGCATACGCAATATAAATTGAATTTTTATGTAACATTATACACATGTTTAATCTACTTTCCAAACGTCTCCATAAAATAAGTTTCTGATACGGTTCATTGAGATGATAAAGATTAAACTGCCCCAACAGCTCTACCATATTGGTCTGTTGATAGCGAACCGTATAATATAAAATATACAATGCGGTGGTCAGCCTATTGCTATGCCTGTCGAAGATTTTCTGTTTATAATCGTAAGTGATCCGACTTTGACTTATCTAATCACCGCTCCAAGCATTTCTATTTAGCTCTTGAAGCTCTTTATATAATTTATATACTTGCTTTCAAAATTGAGGAGTTAGTCATATCTAACTGTTTCCACGGCCATGATACCCCTATTTTGCAATTACATAAAAACGACCGTTTTATGAGACAAAATAATGAAGGTTTTATTAGGGTAGCTTATGAGTTGTTAAATAAGGCAAGCAACCAATTAGTTCCTAAACTTTTCCTAGTCAAATAGTATTGTCAGAAGGTGATTTTAAAATAATCACATTACACAAAAACGAATGTTTAAGTGTAATTGTAAAATAAAAAAAACCAGCTTATACAGCTGGTTCGTTTTGTGAGTATATAGTAGTTATGCGTGCTGCAGTTTATCATTATTGAGCTCATAAGGTTGAATTAACAGCTCAACAGAGAGACCTAGTAAATCAGATAGATTTCTGATCATATCAAGTGTAAGTGGTCTTTTGCGGTTTAGCACAAGGCTTACAGAACTTTTATTGCCCATAGCCTCAACTAGATCTTTATCCTGTAACCCAAGATCTTCCATGCGGATCTTGATCGCCTCAATAGGATTTGGATACTCAACAGGAAAATTTTCAGCTTCGTATTTCTCAATTAGTAAAATTAATACTTCTGCTTCTTCACCCTCTGCAGTACCTGGCTGAGCATCAAAGATTTCATTTAATCTCTTAAGAGCTGCCTTGTAACCTTGTTTGGTATGAATAGCATTTACAGTAACCATGTTGAATTGTAATTTAAAAATGTGGTAAGTAGTCTGGTTAATATCCTTGGCCTGCTGCCGGGGGATCGTCTTCTTTAAATTTCTATGATCAGTAGATGCAAACAGTTGTTGCATCTGTTTGATCATATTCCTGGTGAGTGCCTATAAAACAAATGAACACCCACTGCATCTGATAATTAATTTTGGCAATCAGCCTGTACTTATTTCTTGCATTGTTGAAGACCACTCTGCTATTCGCTATCGGGTCAGCACTGTTAAAACTCTGCTTCACATCATGGGGATTCTTCCACTGCGCTTTCCTTGTCACGTCCAACCATGTCAGTAATGATTCTTTCGAGTCCGGATGCTTTTGGTAGAATGCTCTAATGTTGACAATAGCAACAATGTTCTTCATTGCTACGGTTTCTCCTATTTTGGTTATCTATTATCAGTTGTTTACAAAACGTAAACTACATCTGTAAAGTTTACACTTTGCAAAGTTAGGCAATATAGTTTACACTTTGTAAACAAGAACAAGAAAAGTTTGCAAATGGTAAACATTTTGTATTACTGTTACAATCCTTGAACGCTCGTTCAAGGATTGTAACACCTGCAAATAATCATTACTTTTAGTCCAGCATGAAGAATTACGTTGCCTATTACCGGGTGTCAACCCAAAAGCAGGGACAGTCAGGAATTGGACTTGAAGCCCAAAAAAGAACAGTCGAACAATTCTGTAGGGAAGGGGATATCCTCTCTGAATTTACTGATGTGGAATCGGGTAAGAATATCTCGCGGCCTGAGCTGATGAAAGCGATCGTGCATGCCAAAAAGCATCAGGCCCTACTAGTGATCGCCAAGCTGGATCGTCTTAGTCGGAATATATTTTTTATTTCTTCCCTCTTGGAATCCAAAGTCCATTTTAAGGCATGCGATCTACCCGAAGCAGATCACTTCACGGTACACCTATTTGCTGCCCTGGCAGAGAAGGAAAGGAAGATGAATTCCGAAAGAACGAAGTCTGCACTAGAGAGCAAAAAAGCCCAAGGCTTTTTATTGGGTAATCCAAAGAACCTAACCCAGGCGGCTCAACTAAAAGGAATAGAAGCAGTGAGAACAAACGCACTCACTAATGAACATAATATTAAGGCTGGTGAAATGGCTCGATTGCTTAAAAGGGAAGGTGCTTCTCTTCGTCACATAGCGCAAAGGCTAAATCAGCTTGGCTACGCTACCAGATATGGAAAAAGCTTCCATGCTACATCGGTAAAACGTCTTTTAGAAAGTCAAATGGGGCAGCTTCAGGCACAAATACAACATGCTGCAACTCTATTATTAATGTTCTGTTACATTTACTACTAAACTTTTCTTGCATTCCATTTAGTAGGCACTTATCTCTACGATGCATTCAACTACCAATTTTTCAATTCCTGACAAGAATTTACCCTACTTGAAAAGATTCGGAGCTTTTCTTTTAGATCATCATTTACAGGAAGCAGCTGAAGCAAACATTGTTTTAGCCAGGCAAATGGATCTACCCATATTAAAGTCGTTTGCTCACCTTAGCGAGCAGGATTTTCTTGCCTTGGTAAAAGAAAGCCTGAAAACTTTCCTTCATCAACTGGAGAAACAAACGGTACTGGAGGATGCAAAAGATGGTTTGCGCAAATGGAGAAAAGATACACTTCCCATTATTCCAAGGAGTGGCGTAGCAGCAGCTGATTTAGTACTTGTCTATCATGTACGAAAACAACTCTTATTAAGCTTTTTACACCGCTTTACAACAGATGTGACCGAAGCTTCAGCCATTGCAAAGGAATTGGATCATCTTTATGCTCAGGTAGAACAGTTTGCCTTCAGCTTGTATATAGACCTGAAAGAGGAAGAACATGGTGCGATATTAGAGGAACTGCAGGAAAAGAACAATGAATTAGCCACTGCACTGGAAGAATTGCAGGCAGCAGAAGAGCAGCTGGTTGAAGTAAATAATGAACTGGAAGAACGGGTAAAAACGCGCACCCAGGCCCTTGCTGCCAGTGAGCAGCAGCTACGAACCATTACTGATGCACTGCCCGGAATGGTCACCTACATCGATCGAGAGGAAAGATTCCGATTTATCAATAAGACTTACGAAGCATGGTTCGGCGTATCACGGAACCTTGTAATGGGAAAAAAGCTGGAAGAGGTCCTTGGACATCAAACAGGGGAAAGAATGGAAACAAATCCCTATAATCAGATTAAACAGTATGTAAAGCGCGCACTGAAAGGAGAACAGCTACATTACGAAACCACCCTGATGACCAAAGGGAAAAAACCAAAGCATGTGCTGGTAAATTATGTGCCCCACATAGAGGAAGGGCATGTATTGGGTTATTATGCATTGTTTACAGATATACATGAGCGCGTTGAGGCAGAACAGGCACTTAAGCAAAGTGAAGCCCGCTTTAGTAACATTTTCAACCAAAGTTCGGTAGGCATGGCTGAGGTTGACCTGACAGGAAAGTTTGTGCTGGTCAATGATCGTTATTGTGAACTGGTTGGACGTTCTAGAGAAGAACTTTACCAAATCCGCATGCAGGACATCAGCCATGAGGGAGATGTATCCCAGAATATGTCCCTGTTCCAAAAAGCAGTAGAGGGGGGCACTCCTTTTACCATTGAAAAGCGCTATACCCGAACAGATGGCTCCCAGGTGTGGGTGAGAAACAATGTTTCTGTTGTGAAAGATCATCACAACCAGCCATCTTCAGTAGTTGCCGTCTGCCTGGATATTACCAAGAAAAAGGAAGCACAACAAGCTTTACAAGAGAGTAAAGACCTTTTCCATAGCTTTGCAGATAATATCCAAAGCCTGGCCTGGATGGCTGATTCAACCGGAAAGGTAATATGGTACAACCAGCGTTGGTTTGATTATACCGGCACTAACCTGGAAGATATGCAACAGCAGGGCTGGGTACCCGTTCTGCATCCTGATCACATCAACAGAGTAATTGAACATGCCAAGAAGGCGAGGCAACGGGGAGAAAACTGGGAGCTGACCATGCCTTTAAGAAGGGCTGATGGGGAATGGGGCTGGTTTCTGGCCCGTACCCATGCCATTAAAGATGTAGAAGGAAATGTTATTCGCTGGATAGGAACCAGCACTGAAATAACAGAACAGGTAAAAACCCAGCAGCAACTTCAGGAAGCAAATAAAGAAATTGCAGATCTTTTGGAGCGGGAAAAGTTTGCCTTAGCTGAAGCTAATACCCAGCGTAGCACACTATACAACACCTTTATGCAGGCGCCTTCTCTTTTATGCATCACCCGGGGTTATGAATTAGTGTATGAACTGGCAAATCCTTATTATCTCGAGGTATTTGAACTCAAGAAATCTATTGAAGGAAAACGCCTGGACGAAGTCTTTCCTAATCCCGATCCTTCTATTATTTCCATACACCATCAAGTCTTAGACACCGGTATCGCATACGTTGGCGAGGAATTGCCAGTATTGTCTGACTGGAAACAAAATGGAAATCCCTATACCCGCTACTTTAATGTCCGGTATGCACCCCTTTACGAAGGAGGGAGCATCCGTGGAATTATCACCTTTGGCTATGAAGTAACAGAGCATGTCAGTGCAAGGCAGGAACTGGAGCAGAACGCTGCCCTGATGGGGGAAATGAACCAGGAGCTTAATCAAAAGAATATTGAGCTAAGCAGGATTAATAATGATCTGGATAATTTTATTTACACTGCCTCTCACGACTTAAGGAGCCCCCTTCTTAACCTAGAAGGATTGCTCTTGGCCTTAAACAAACGCTTAACAGGCTCAATCACACCCCAGGCAGTAAATTTACTGGAACTGGCCAGTGTTTCAATAGAAAAGCTGAAAAGGACCATCAAAGACCTAACTGATATCACGAAAGCACAAAAAGGGATAGATGATGTGCAGGAAATAGTATTATTCAACGACATACTGGATGATATTGAAGCAGATTTGCCAGAAAACATAAATAACCTGGAGAATTTCATTAAGAAAGACTTTCAAATTACTTCGATAGAGTATTCAAAAGCAGGTTTAAGAACTATTTTTTACAACTTGCTGTCTAACGCTATTAAGTATAAATCTGCTGACAGGCCTTTGGAGATTCGCATCAGCACACAAAAGGATAATAAATACATAATTCTCACCATTGAAGACAATGGTTTAGGAATCCCTGAACAAAAGTTGCCAAAGCTCTTCACCATGTTCACCAGGTTTCATACACATGTTGAAGGAACTGGCATTGGACTTTATACTATAAAACGAGTAATAGAAAATAACGGAGGCAGAATAGAGGTAAGTAGCCAGTTAAATAAAGGTACCACTTTCAAAGTATACCTGCTTCAGCATTCATAAGCCTTTTCGTGTATAACTTGTGTTGCTCATTGGGTACAGTATAGCTAAGAAAATAGCTCTTGCCCTTCGTTTAAGTCATTGAGCTTAGCTGTATAGAATCCAACATGGAAGCAGGGCTTTTGGTCAATGGATACCTAAGAGGCTGTAATCCAAACTGTGTCAAAGGATAAAAATAGAATACCTTTAACACAGTTACAATGGAAGACAAAGCATGGGTTAGATGTGAAAAAGATCAAGAAGCAGTTTCTGAAAGAGTTAAGAAACAACAAGCCAACCTTAGGCAAAGATGGAGCTCTGCACCTTTCCTAAAGCATTTTTCCAGCAAATGGTAATGCATTGAATTACAGTCACGTTCCAATCCACCAATCCTAGTATAGAAACCTTCTTAATACTCTGATATACATTATTGACGGACCTGCATATTCTTACTTAGAGCATTATAGCAGCCATTTAAATAATGCTAGCCTCTATTGATAATTCCTGAGTTCAGCTAGAATAGTAAAATCAGAGCCTTTAATGGTAGAGTTTAACTATTTAATGATTATTTTGTTTTAAATTTAATGCTTAATCAACATTTTATTTGATTAGATCTTTGGCTACTTCACAGTTATTGTGCCACAGTACCCTATTCTGTCATTTTATGATCTTTCTATTGGAGGCGCTATCATGAGCCGCCAATCCTTTTGAATAACAGTTAACAACCTTCTCTCTCTCTGTTAACATGTATAAATTTATACTATCAATTCTCATACTTTTACCAATTATTGGTTTTGGACAAACCCCAATTGATATAAGTAATCCTCCATCCGAGTCAATCCCATCGCAAACACTGGCACCTGCTGCCGAGCCTGCCCCAGAAAGTAAACTTAAATTTACAAGTGATTTTAGGTTCAGGATAGAACAAGACTGGAACTCCCGTAATTCAGATGGCAGCTACCGAGAAGACAGAAGCAGAATGGTATACCGGTTTCGCTTAGGAGCTTCCTACCAGTACAACCCCTGGGCTAATTTCGGTGCCAGAATCAGAACCGGCAACCTCAGTGACCAACAAGGCCCTCATGTAACCCTGGGGGGCAATGATGGTGAGTTTGGCACTGTTCAGTTAGGCTTTGAAAAGCTTTACTTCCAGTATAAGCAGTATGGATTAACCGCCTGGGTGGGTAAGAATACCTTTCCATTTGAAAAGCAAAACGAGCTGTTCTGGAACGATAACGTCTTTCCAGAGGGGCTATCGGTTTCGTACAACATTCCCTCGAATACAAAGCTGATAAACTCGCTTATGCTCAATGGCAGCCATTTTATCATTTCTTCTAATAATCAGTCTCTTGCAAAAGATGCTTATGTTCAGGGAGTTCAGCTGCTGAGCAAGCACTGGAAAAAGAAATTAACCTTATTTCCAAGCCTTTACTATTTCAGAAACATTGCAAATGTGCCTGACAAAAAAGGTACCTACACCCAATCCTACTCCATCTTCCATATGGGCGCATATGCCCTTATTTCCCAATCACCAAGGATTGAGATCGGTGGCGACTATTACCAGAATCTGCAGAACTACAATGCCAACGAATTTATACCAGTTGCTTTCAAAGACGAGAAAACTGGTTGGGTGGTAAATGTTAAGTTGGGCCAACTACAGGCTAAAGGAGATTGGGAGTTTCAGTTGTATTATGCCCATCTTCAAAAATATTCCATTGTAGATTATTTCGCCCAGAACGACTGGGCCCGTTGGGATTACTCCGCTGAAGATGCTGCGGGCACCAGGCTATCGAATTTTCATGGTGCGGAGATGAGATTAGGATATGCCTTTGGAAAAAACTTTAACCTTATTCTTAGAAATTACCTGGTTGAGCAGCTCGTTGCTACCGGACCCAGTAAGGAAAACGGCAATCGGATCCGACTGGATTTAAACATTGGATTTTAATCATAATTCTCTCTGTAACCTTTCTTATCAACCAGTCAATCAATGTTTTACATACAGCCATGAAACAGAAAAACATAGGCTCTATTCAGATGACCAATCTTAAAAATAGCTGGAGCATCTGCCTACTGTTACTGCTGGTGTGCATAGGCTTTCAGGCATGCAACCAGCAACAGGAAGGTATCTGGGTTATTCCTGTGCAGGAGCTTAACAAGCAGGAATACCCCGATAACCCGGACCTGGAAAGCATGCACAGCCTCCATGATGAGGTTTTGTATGAATCTTTTAAACTGACAGAAAAAGACAGTAACCGCTTTGATATTGTAATGATCCCCAATGCAGATGGTGATACTATTGAAATCAGCTCTATATCGCTGATGGAATGGGTGCCCACTATTGCCAGCCATTTAAAAGGTGACGAATACCTAAGCACTATTGCTGTGGTTAACCAGGAGTGGAACCGTAATCAGATACGCTTTGATACTGGCGATTTTACTATAAAAGGAGCAAACAGGCACAATATTGAGCGGGTGGATGTGGCTCGAAACTGCCTGAACGCCTACCTGTGGGAGGTAATTATGTGGGCCGAAGAAAATGGTACAACAAAGCCCTATTATCATGGCTGGTTTAATTTTCCCAAGGATTTATACGCTCGCTTATTTGAAGCCCGAAATGGGGTTTCTTTCGAAAAGTATGCTGCCGTACTGGAAGAATGGACAGATCCGGCCAGCGAAAAGATAAATTTGAGCAAGCTTCGCACAGTTGTATCTGAACAAGCAGTTGCTTTTAGTAACCATAATCAGGAAAGCTACCCGCTCAAAGGAGAAAGATCCAGAAAACTCAAAAACGTATTGTACCCGAAAAACACTACTAAAATTCAGGACTTCCTAACTGACAAGACCTTATATGCAACTTTTAGCCAGCCTGGATTTTACAACCCCAAGGACCCAAGAAAAACGGAATTGAGCCGATTGTCGCAACTAGAGGAAGTTCTGGTTAGGAAAATAAAGCCAGTACCTGCTACTAATGATTCCCTGCTTGAAATTGAGCTGGTGTTTAACAATCCGGCTAAAGACATCACCACCAGATACTATATTTCCGGAATAGACTTAGCTGAAATTCCTGTACTGGATGTTGAACAGGCTAACGATGGATGGCAAAACTCTATGGGTTTCGGCAACCACACTTTTTACGAAACCTATGAACATGCACAAAAACACTCTTCACTTACAAGCCCCTATTTTGCAGCCTTAACCGATGGACAAGGACGTTGGCTGGATAGCCACAAAATAGGCATAGACGGACCACTCATGCACCTGGACAAGGAGGGGAAGCTGCATCTCTGGATCTTATCTTTCGAAAGACATAGTTTTGTAGGACACTATAGTTTCAGGGCTGATTAAGGCTATTTTTCTAACCTATTTGCAAGTCATATTAAATAATGACCAGGAAGAGCCCTTACTGGTCATTTTTTGTGATCAGCGACTAAAGATCCATAAAAGTGCATTTCAGTTATACGACTGCATCATATTCCGTTACCAGCATACTCACACTGCATTCCCTATTATTATTTTCAAGTGGTTAGTCGGCTATTCTTTTGGTCGATAGTGATCTTTACAACCCCACCATTTTTCCCAGATCATTTCCTGGCAACTAATTTGTGGTTTCACTTCTGTGTAAGGTGAAACCAATAGAAACCCGCTCCTATTTAACTAAATAGATGTTTTGTGCTTACCGTCTGCTTGCTGGTTTCACTTTTCGTGTTTTCATATAGGAACTGAAACTATAAATATGAATCTTTCATTTAAAGGCGGCACCTTTGCTGATCATTAAAAAGTGATCAATGGAAACTGTAGAATGCATATGAATAGCGCAAGAAAGGTAACGAAACAAATCCCTACTGAGTCACAACTCTGGTCAATGATCGATTGCGAACTCCTAAAGATGATTACCAAACGGGGGCATCATACAGGATTAATTCAAAACCAGCGCAATTGATTTTCTTGAATCCGGTATCTGAAGTCAAAAGAGGGAACTGGTATAAAATTACTGTGGCAGCAACAACAGCATCAGGAAGCTTTAGCTTGTATTTACGCATTAGCTCAATAGTGTTTTCCTGGATGAATTCATCATGTGGGTTTACGGTCACTTTATGGGTAAAAAAGTGATTGAGTTTTTTTAGACCTTCTTCAGTATTATCAGGCCAAGCCAGGGCTTCAATCTGACTGATGTAGCTGGTATGTACCCTTGGAAAATAACCATCTAAAAAAGAAATAAGGGCCTGGTGACCCTTATCAATATTGATGATGACATTGGTATCAATGAATAGATCACTCCTCTTGTTCACGAAGTTTTTTCTGATAGGCTAAGGCATCACCCTTGAAATTCATCATTCCTATGTATTTGCGGAAGCTGATTTCCTTAGGTTTCTTCAAAGCAGATTCAGGAAGCAACTCTAGCAGCTCTTCCATGTGGATCATCTTTGATTTTTTTACATGGACCTTTCCCATATATACATATTAACGTGAATTTATGAATTTAAGTGTCATTTACAATAAGCCTTAAGATTAGGAATGGTAAACCTATTGCATTTACAAACCTACTCGATAGGGTATTTTCGATTCAAGCTGCCTATAACTGGCGATAGTTGATGTGATCATGGATTTTTAAACTTTACACAAAAGCGAACGGTTAAGTGTAATACCCTGCCTCAAATCACTTGAATGAAGGTTTTCGGTCATAAGCCTGTAATAATGAATTACATAAATGGCTTACACCTTATCAATTTACACTTCTTGAAGATCTGTAGAGTTAAGTGTAGCTACTCTGAATCCAATCATCCAATACTTTGTTTCAAGAAACCAGCGTTTCTTGAGAATTCCCAGCAGCCTGCAGTTAGCTATCCCTGGCAATTAAAATATATCTTATAAACTCATCTCAATATTCAAACTATCTCTCTATATTTGAGACATAGTTTTTGAGACAACGGAATGAAAATAGGATACGCCAGAGTAAGTACTCAAGATCAGAAGCTAGAACTGCAGCTGGATGATCTTAAAAACTACGGCTGTGAGCAGATTTACAAAGAGAAGATTTCCGGTAAGAATAAAGAGAGACCCCAGCTCAATAAGATGATTGACCAGTTGCGAGAGGGTGATATTGTTGTTGTGTGGAAGCTGGATAGACTTGGGCGTTCCTTGAAAGACCTGATTGAACTGGTTTCAGCATTTAGGGAAAAGGGGGTAGAGTTCGTCAGTTTGAAAGATGGCATAGATACCGGAACGGCCACAGGTAGGTTCGCCTTCAACATATTTGCTTCCCTGGCAGAGTTCGAACGGGAAATCATAAAAGAGCGTACTAAAGCCGGCTTGGAAGCAGCAAAGGCAAGGGGTAGGCTAGGGGGTAGGCCAGCTGGTCTTTCCAAAGAAGCGATGGCCAAAGCCACTTCAGCTAAGATTCTTTTTGATAGTGGAGAGAAGACAGTGCAGGAGATTGCTGACGGTTTGGGCATTAGCAGAGCTACCTGCTATAGATACATTGAGCACATGCAAAAACAGAAATAGAAATTTAATTTACTCCCTTTTACTGCTTAACCATGAACAAGACCCGAAGAAAACAGCTGGAAAAGATTGCAGCCCAGTTGGAAGAGCTGGAAAATCAAATTTCTGAACTATCCAGCCAGGAGCAGGAAGCCTTTGATAATCTACCCGAAAGTTTCCAATATGGGGAGAAGGGGGATGCAATGACAGAAGCGATTGATGAAATGGAAACAGTAGTTTCTGAACTTTCAGATCTTAGAGATCGACTTACTTCCCTTTGAAATATGTGCATCAAGTAAAATTATAATAAAGGACATCCCTTTAAGTAATAAACTTAACCATAGGTAGTTGGGGTGTGCCTGAGAGAACGGTCAAAAATATCGCACTGTCCATTAATCTAAAATTCTTTTTGAAAGAATTATCCTTCTAATGCTTCTTTTATCGTCGAATGGAACTATAGAATCTTTTGCTTCAGGTATGTCGATGGGTAAAAGTTCTATTTGAGGCTGCTTACTTGTATTTATCAAATCAACGTATGTGCCGTAATCAAGTGAATAGATGTTGTATCTGATGCCAGGATTGTCTTTGTCTGAGTAACCTTTTTTAACAATATGGATAACTCGTGCATCGAAGAGCTTTTGAATGGTGCCATGCTTTTCTAGTTCTCTTGGAACCAAAAATGATCTGGCCCTTTTTTTTCCAATTACCTCATCTATGATTAATCTTAATTTTTCATGCAACGGATCATCTAAATTTTTAGATTTATCATTTTCAAACCACTGCCTGCTTGCTTCAACAATTAATTTTTTATCAATCTTTTCCTGGCCTTTTCTTTGGGAATCAAAAAATGCAAGAGTGAAAATATTAATGAAATCTCTAGCAACGCCTTCTGACGCTCTTACCAGTTCTTCAAATGCGGCAAGGCCAGTAAAAACAGACTGAATAAACTTTTGAGCTGTGGTGATGTTGTAAGTGATTTTTAAATAATTTGGCTCAAGTTCAGAATTTATATGCTTGAAAAGAATTTCAGAAAAAGTATGAACAATAGTTTCTGGATTTCTATCATATACAAAGTATTCATCGATGTCTAAATTTGAACTAATGTCACTGCCTATTTCAAACCCTACATAATTATGCTTTTCCCTTGGAATGCTAAAATTTGATCTATATTCTAAAGCCCCGATTTTTACAGTTACTTCAGGAATAGGAATAAAGGACCTCTTAATGAATTCTGCAAGAAATGGCTGAAGGTCATAGGGCACAGCAGACCATTCATCAATAATGAGACATAAGTCTGTTCCAGCAAATTTTAGTGCTTTTCTCAAGAAAAAATGTAAGTCTGGAAATGCTATTTTACTGTACTCCTCTGTATTAAACTCCTCGGTCCTTTCATTTTCGTTTCCAAAGTTAGCTTGGCCACTAAGTGAAAGATCTAAACTTGTTGGCTTGATATTCAATCCAAAACCTGTTTGATCAGAGTTAGTATCCTTGTTACGCTGTATTATTTTTTTGGATTTTTGTATTTCACCAACTGAAGCTTTGGAAAAGTCATCCAATGCTTTGAGTGACTGCTCAGAGTAGCTATTAGGATTGTTGGCTATATGATTAAGTATCGATTCAACTAACTCATTAAGGATATCTATAAACAATGATGAGCATCTGTGGGATAGAGAAAGTGTTGTGTCTGTAAACTGTGGTGAGCTGCCTAAGAATCTACAATCTATGTAGCAAGTTGTTATTGATGGATTGTTAGAGTACTCGCTCTCCAGCATTTTAAGTATGTGAGTTTTGCCAGTGCCTCTTCTTCCATACAGTATTTGATTATTGCTGTTTAGAAGTTGTTGTAAAATGCCTACTTCAACATATGAGCTTACTATTTTATCTGTATCCTTTTGCCTCTCAGCTCTTTGAGAAATATTTGAAACTGCTCTTATTATTTTAATGTCTTTCAGCATGGTTTACTTAGCTAAATCCTCTTTTATGAAGAATGTCATTCTTTGATTATGACATGGTCCAACTTACATTTCGGATTGGTGAAAAGCAAGTTGGTGGGATTTTGATTTACACAGTGAGATTTCTCATTTACAATTCGGCAATAATTTGATACCGTTTGTTCTAACTCTACACATAGTATAAAGAGAAAGAGTTTAAGGAAAGTTAGAACTACTTCTTAAGTGAAACATATTTGCCTAAGATTTTCTGTGTACCCCTATGTGTACCCCGTATAAACGAAAAAAGCCCTTAGAACTGAATCTAAGGGCTTTTTCGCAGAGGAGGAGGGATTCGAACCCCCGGAACCCGCAAAGGTTCAACGGTTTTCAAGACCGCCGCATTCGACCGCTCTGCCACTCCTCTGTAGCGGATGCAAAGGTAACAGATCTGTCCGTTTTGTCAAATAGTAAGGGCTGTTTTATCAATTAAATTTACAGCCCTCTTTTAGCTTTTACCTGTTCCTGAACAGATTACGCTGCTTAGCCTGCTAAAATTATTTCTGCTGCTGCTCAAATCAATATACCACCTCATACTCAATACCCGATACTCACTACGCTATACTCAATACCAACCCCCGCACATCAGTGCGCAGGCTGGCCCAGTTCTACGCGCTCTACTTTCATCACTGAAGGCTGGTTAGTTTTGCACCTGATTCGGTCCAGGGCCACGTCGATGCTGGCATTTACGGTATAGCCCAGCAGCAGGATTACAGAAATCATGTAGATCCATACCATGAGCGCTATCAGGGCGCCAATGGAGCCGTAGACTTTGTTGTACAGCTGGAAGTTGGAGATATAGGCAGAGAACAGGAACGAAGCGGCCAGGCAAAAGGAAGCAGCCAGAAATGATCCGGGTGAAAAGAAGCTCCAGCGCTGCTCAATGGACGGGCCCAGGTAATAGATGGAGGAAATGGCCATCAGGAAGAACAGGAACATGATCACGAAGCGCAAAAAGATGATCAGGTAGAACTGGTGTGCCTCCAGCAGCGAATTCTGGTGGTAGACCCAGTTCATAAACAGCTGCCCCACCACCAGCAGGGCAATTGCCATCACCAGTACAACGGCCAGGATCAGGGTAAGGAAGGTGGCAATGCCACGGGCTTTCAGGAAGCTTCTTTTTTCGATGGTCAGGTGGATGCGGTTAAAGGCATTCATCAGCGAAATCATGCCGCTGGTGGCCAGCAGCAGGGCAAAAATAACACCGAAGGAGAGGAGTCCGCCACGGGGCCGGCTAAGGATATCACGAATGGTGTTGTCGATCAGCTGGTAGACCGACAGCGGCAGTACATCCCGCATAAAAGCCATGGTTTGTACATCATCTACCACCGGTAAATAGGCCAGCAGGGCAAAGAAGAAGATGATGGCGGGAAAAACAGAAAGGGTAAGGTTGAAGGCTACGCCATAGGCACGTTCAAATACATCGGCAGCCCTGATCTTATCCAGAAATACCACAATAATCCTGAAAAGCGATACCTGGCGGTTGCGGATGCGCACACTGATCAGGAAATGCCTAAGCTTGCGAAGCCTGCGCGAATTAGCAATATGGTTCCTAACCCTCTGCATACTATTTGAAATAAGGGAGCAAGACCTGTTTTAGTTCCTCAGGTACTCTACAGGGACGACCGCTGCTCTTGTTTACAAACGCCAGTGTGGTATAGCCCTCATTCAGGAGCTTGCCGGCTGCATTGTAAAGCTTGTATTCAAAGCGCATGCGCGTTTGCGGCATTTCCGGTACGCTGATCTGCAGGCGTAGTTCATCATCGTAAAGGGCGGGTGCTTTGTACTGAACATGCAGCTCCAGTACCGGCATCATTACGCCTGCCTCTGTTTCCAGGGCCTTGTAGCTAAAGCCCAGGTCACGGAGCGCCTCTACCCGTCCTATCTCATAATACGTAGCATAATTGCCGTAGTATACATATCCCATCTGATCCGTTTCAGCATAACGGACCCGCAGCTTTGTTTCGGCTACATACATACCTTAACAGGATTAAACCCAGAATGCAGTATAAGGGCTCCGCCTGTCTATCAGCAGGCTGTGCCATTTTCCCATGTTTAAATATGGGGAACAATTTTACAATAGGCAACTTTACCTGAAAATACCGCGCTTTTTGAGTGCACTATGGTATTTTCTGGCATTTTTCATGTGCTCATCGTAGTTGGTGGAAAAGGTATGGTAGCCTGAGAAATCTTCCTTTGCCACAAAGTATATATAGTTGTGGCTTTCCGGATTCAGCACAGCATCGATAGCCGTGGTGGTGGGCATGTTGATGGGGCCGGGCGGAAGGCCGCGGTACATATAGGTGTTGTAGGGGGAGTCTACTTCCTTGTCTTTGGCCAGTATGCGTTTGATGGAGAAATCACCCAGGGCAAATACCAGGGTAGGGTCTGCCTGCAACGGCATATTTCGTTTGATGCGGTTCAGGTATACGCCTGCCACCCGTGGCATTTCATCTGCCTTGTTGGTCTCGGCTCTAACAATAGAAGCCAGGGTTACTACCTCTGAAGGTGTCAGGCCCATCTGTTCGGCTTTCTGCCGGCGCTCTTCGTTCCAGAACTTGGCGTACTCCTGCTTCATGCGGTCCATGAATTCCCGGGCGGTGGTAGTCCAGTAGAATTCATAGGTATCGGGCAGAAACAGGCTGATGATGGTGGCCGTATCCAGGCCATATTCCCGGGCCACGGCAGGGCTGTTCAGGAGGGAGTCCATCTCCTGGCGGGTAAACATCAGCTTATCGCCCAGTCGTTCTGCCAGATCGTCGCGGGTGCGCAGGTTGTTGAAGGTGATCCTAACTGGCGTTTGCCGGCCTGCCCTTAGCATGCGTATGGCCGCCAGGTTGTTCATGTTTTTCTCCAGCACATAATGGCCGGGCTTTACCTGCTCATCATAATCCATCAGTTTGGCCAAAAAGCCAAAGGACACCGGCTCATGCACAATGCGCTCTTCGTAAAACCGGTCCTGAACACTTTTGAAAGACTCGCCCGGACGGATGATGATGGAGCGGTCTTCCTGCTCTACCAGGATGTTGGGGGTAAACAGCACCTGCCAGGCATAAAAGGTAAAAGAGGTGAGCAGCACCGAAAAGATGATTAACCCGGCTAACAGTATCTTTCTATTCTTCATATTAAATTCAGCAAATAAGGAGTCCTGCAGCCCTGTTTTTTCTTCTCTATCTGTAAACAATCAGGTTGGGCTGCAGGGTTAACCCGGTAGTCTTAATCTAAAACCGGCTGTTAAAGTTCTTAAAATATTGTAGATTGTAAGTGCACAGCCTGATTCTTTAACGTAAAAATTTTTGATTTTATGGCAGCAGAACTCTTGAAAATTCATCCCGATAATCCCGAACAGCGAAAAATTGCCAGGGTAGTGGAAGTGCTACAGAATGGAGGCGTTGTAATTTATCCTACTGATACGATCTATGGCATTGGCTGCGATATTTTTGATCAGCGTGCTGTGGAGCGGGTTTGTCAGATAAAAGGGGTAAAGGCAGATAAAACACAGCTCTCCTTTATCTGCCAGGATATCAGTCATATTTCCGAGTTTGTCCGCAACCTGAGTACCCCCGTTTTTAAGGTGATGAAGAAAGTGCTGCCAGGCCCCTATACTTTCCTGCTGGAGGCAAGCTCCAAGGTGCCAAAGATCATTCATGCCAAAAAGAAAACGGTAGGCATCAGGGTGCCTGATCATAATATTCCGCGGATGCTGGTAGAGCAGCTGGGGCATCCCATTATAACTACCTCTATTCACGATACTGATACCATAAGAGAATATACCACCGATCCGGAAGAGATCTGGGAGCGCTACAAAGGCCTTGTGGATATTGTGATTGATGGAGGGATGGGTAATAACATGCCCTCGACCGTGGTGGACTGTACCGGCGATGTATTTGAAATAGTACGCCAGGGCGCAGGAGATCTTACGCCTCACCTAGTTTAGGGGGAGAGGTTAGAGGATAGAAGTAAGAGGATAGACAATGGTTATCTACAAAAAGCTAACGTTTTGTCATTTTTAAGACCTTAAGTCCCAAATCTAATGTGTGAGGTTTCCTGCCCTTAGTCTATCTTCTTTCTTCTTTCTTCTAACCTCTGTCCTCTATCCTGTCATCAATCCTCTATACCGGTGGCTGATGCTTCCAGCGCTTGTGCGACCAGAGGTAGTTTTCGGGCTGCTGGCGGATGGCGCGTTCTAGTGCCAGGATGTAGCGGCTGGTAAGCGTGCCCTCCGGCATGGGTGGATAGGGCGGAAAACCCAACTCTTCGAACCACAATTTGTAATAGCCCCTGCGGATGCGGGCAATGCCAACAAAGTAAAGGGGTAGCTCTTCCTTCTGTACCAGCTTTTCGGCTGAGGTAAAGAAAGGAGCAGGCCTGTTCATAAAGTTTTGCCAGTAATAGTTGTTGCCTCTTTTAGGGGCCTGGTCGGCTACCATGGCCACACTGCGCATCTGTCCGCGCGTGCGCACTATTTCCCTAAGCAGGTTTCCTTTCTCAATCAATCGGTTGCCATAGTGGCTGCGGATCTTCAGCATCAGCTTATCGAAGAATGGATTATCCACCTTGAGGTACACTCCCCATACGTTTGTTAATTCCATGCCGCCACGCAAAAACAGCCATTCCCAGTTAACAATGTGACCGGCCAGCCCAATGGTACTTAAGCCCTGCGCCTGATACTGCGCCAGCAGCTCCGGGTTCTCAAGGGACACCCGTTCGCGCATTTCAGCATCTGTAAGCGAAAGCGATTTCAGTGACTCCAGCCACACATCGGTAAAGCTGGTGTAAAATTTACGGATAGTGCTGCGGCGCCAGGCTTCTGTCTGATCGGGAAAGGCATGGCGGATATTATCGGCTACTACCTTGCGGCGGTATCGAACAACGGCATACAACAGCCATGAAAGAAAATCCGACAGGCCATACAGCAGCCAGAAAGGCATGCGGGAAAAGAGTTTTACTAGCAACATAAGGCTGCAAAAGTCGGAAGCTTTTACCGTTACGCCAAATGATTAGACTATTCTGTGTGTGGGTATGGTGCTGGGTATATGGTATATAGTATAGGGTACAACGACAGGGGTACTTGCAAATCTTTAATGCTTCTGCTTCTTTTACAGGCCTGATAAGTATCGGGGCAAATGATGCTGAACTACCAAAGCAACTGTATTGTGCTGATTTAGCAACATACAAAATGGTTTATCAGGAATATCTGCTTTTAACCAATGACCTGTTCTGTCATTGTACCCAATACTCAATACTCATTACCCACTACCCAATACTCACTCAATACCTACTACCCCTCAATGCTTCAAGAAACTCTAACTCCGCTGCTGGCGCTGCATTATTTTCCCTGTCTGGAATACTTTAGCTGTTTTACCAGGCCGGGAGAGGTGTTGCTGGAGGCGCATGAGTATTTTATCAAGCAGAGCTACCGGAACCGCTGCTATATTCTGGGGCCTCACCAGGTAGAGAAGCTGACAGTGCCTGTGATAGGGGGAGCCAAAAAAGTTTTGGTGAGGGATATCAGGGTTGATAACAGGCAGTCCTGGCAGCGGCAACATTGGCGCAGTCTGCAGAGCTGCTATGGCAAATCGCCTTTTTTTGAACATTATGCACCACGCTTAGCGCCTGTATTTCAGCAGAAATGGGAATACTTGTGGGACCTGAACGAAAAAGTTCTGACACTTTGTCTGGATTTACTGCAACTTCCGGCAACACCTTCGCCCACGCATGCGTACATACAACAAACCGGAACCGGCCTTTATGACCTGAGGCAGGCCATACGGCCTAATTTACCGTTTACTGCCCGTGATCTTTATAGTTCGGTATCCTATACCCAGCTTTTTGGCGCAAAATTTGTAGCTAACCTAAGCGTGTTGGATGTTCTTTTTTGCGAAGGCCCGGCAGCTGCAACAGTTATTCGCCAATCGGCAAAGCAGAAATGAACATTCTAAAACTGGAATCTGTTTTAAAAATACCAGTTAATTACTAACTTAAAGGTGATTATCTAAGTGCCTTAAAGAAGAAGCGTATGATTTCCTCTCTTTCAGCGTTAGATAATCGTTAGCCACTATAATATGGAAGCAAAATTTTCAAACCGGGTCAAAGAAGTGATCTCGCTCAGCAGGGAGGAAGCGCTCCGGCTTGGGCATGATTATATAGGAACTGAACATTTATTACTAGGCATGATCCGTGAGGGTGAGGGCGTTGCTGTCAGCATTCTTAAGAAACTAGGTGTGTCTCTGGATGAATTGCGTCAGTCTATAGAACGTGCCACTAAAGGTACAGCCACCCACCAGGTAAAAAATCTTGCCAATATTCCACTGACCCGTCAGTCGGAAAAGGTACTGAAGATCACTTACCTGGAGGCTAAGATCTTTAAAAGTCAGCTGATCGGCACAGAGCATTTACTGCTGTCAATCTTGCGCGATGAAGATAACATCGCCACCCAAATCTTAGAAAAATTCGACGTTAGTTACGACGTCGTAAAAGAAATGCTGGAATACCAGTCGGACGGGCCTATGTCTGCCCACGATACTGATGATGACGAGGGCGACAGCTCACGCATCTTTGGTGGCGGTGGTGGCTCGGGCCGTAGCGAATCCGGTTCTGGTAAAGGCGCCGAGAAATCGCGTACGCCTGTACTGGATAACTTTGGCCGCGACTTAACCAAGATGGCCGAAGATAACAAACTCGACCCAATAGTAGGTCGTGAAGATGAAATTGAGCGTGTGGCCCAGATCCTGAGCCGCCGTAAGAAAAATAACCCTATTCTGATTGGTGAGCCTGGTGTAGGTAAAACCGCCATTGCAGAAGGTCTGGCCCTGCGCATTGTACAGCGCAAAGTAAGCCGCGTGCTGTTTAACAAGCGCGTGGTAACCCTGGACCTTGCTTCACTGGTGGCCGGTACCAAGTATCGCGGTCAGTTTGAGGAAAGGATGAAAGCAGTGATGAACGAGCTGGAGAAATCACCAGACGTAATCCTGTTCATTGATGAGCTGCACACCATTGTAGGTGCCGGTGGCGCTTCCGGTTCGCTGGATGCCTCCAACATGTTTAAGCCTGCCCTGGCCCGTGGCGAAATTCAATGCATCGGTGCTACTACTTTAGATGAGTACCGCCAGTACATCGAGAAAGATGGCGCCCTGGCCCGTCGTTTCCAGATGGTAATGGTAGATGCTACTTCTGTGGAAGAAACCGTTGAGATCCTGACCAACATCAAAGATAAGTACGAGGAACACCACCACGTAAATTATACCGACCAGGCAATTCAGGCTTGCGTAAAGCTGTCTGACCGCTACATCAGCGACCGCTTCCTGCCGGATAAAGCCATCGATGTGCTCGATGAGGCTGGTGCCCGTGTACACATCAATAACATACACGTTCCTGATGAAATCGTGAAGCTGGAAAGCGAGATCGAAGATATCAAGAATGAGAAGAACCGCGTGGTGAAAAGCCAGAAATACGAAGAGGCTGCCCGCCTGCGCGATTCAGAGAAAAAACTGCTGGAGCAGCTCGATTCTGCTAAGAGGCGCTGGGAAGACGAGACCAAAACCAAACGCTATACCGTTGATGAAGACGATGTGGCCGAGGTAATTGGTATGATGACGGGAATCCCAACCAAGCGTATCGCCCAGAACGAGGGTGCCAAGCTGCTGGGCATGAACGAAGAGCTGAAGAAAAACGTGATCGGCCAGGACGAGGCAATCAAGAAATTGGTGAAAGCCATTCAGCGTACCCGCGTTGGTCTGAAAGATCCGAAGAAACCAATTGGTTCTTTCGTATTCCTGGGCCCGACCGGTGTAGGTAAAACTGAGCTTGCCAAAGTACTGGCCCGCTACCTGTTTGATAAGGATGAGGCGCTGATCCGCATCGATATGTCGGAGTATATGGAGAAATTCTCTGTATCGCGCCTGGTAGGAGCGCCTCCCGGCTATGTTGGCTACGAAGAAGGTGGCCAGCTAACCGAGAAGGTACGTCGCAAACCATATTCTGTGGTGCTGCTCGATGAGATCGAAAAAGCGCACCCGGATGTGTTCAACCTCCTGTTGCAGGTACTTGATGATGGTATTCTGACCGACGGCCTTGGCCGCCGCGTAGACTTCAGAAACACCATTATCATCATGACCTCTAACATTGGTGTGCGCGACCTGAAGGACTTTGGTGCCGGTGTAGGTTTTGCAACCTCCAACCGCCGCGAGAATTCTGATGAGCTGATGAAATCAACTATTCAGAATGCCCTGCGCAAAGCCTTTAGCCCTGAGTTCCTGAACCGTCTGGACGATGTGATCGTGTTTAACTCCCTTGGACGCGAAGATATTCACCGCATCATCGACATCTCGCTTGGCAAATTGTTTAGCCGTATGAAATCACTCGGCTACGACATTGAGCTGACCGAAAAGGCGAAAGACTTCCTGTCTGAAAAAGGATATGATCAACAATATGGTGCCCGTCCGCTGAACCGTGCCATCCAGAAATACCTGGAAGATCCGGTAGCGGAGGAGATCCTGAAAGGCGATCTGACCGAAGGCGACGTACTACTGGCGGATTACAGTGGAGAAGGCGATGTCCTGACCATTTCCCGCAAAGAGACTGTAGCCGAAGAAGACAAGGGCTCTTCAGATAAAAAGTAATCACGTAAGTGCAACTGGACATAGAAAGCCCGGGGAGAGATCCCCGGGCTTTTGTGTTTTTATCAGGCCAGCCAAGGGCTGCGTTTACTGAAATTTATGCTTTGCCACTTTTTTACTCCACTCCTTGATATACTCACTATGCCGGGAAGTGTTTTTGATGCTGTTGGGGTCAGTTACAGCTACTTCAAGGCCCCAGTCAAACAAGCCGCTGAACTTTCCGCGTTCCTGGTCATTGGTCATGTCCATCAGCTTGCAGTCGCCGTTGTCCTGCAGGCCCCACGACCAGGCCAGCCAGCCAATTTCATGTTGCTGGCACTGCTCCATAATAGTTTTGTAGTCGATAGATTCGGCACAGCCTACGCCCATGGGCGCAAATTCACCTACGATCAGGGGCAGCTGCTGTGCTACTGATTCATGGACCTCTTTCTTTATTCTGTCTGTAGCACCATCGGGGGCCGTCCACCACATGTGTACGGAAAAGAGCAGATTTTTGAGAGGATCCTGCTGCATCAGATAGGGGCCGGTGGCCTGCAGCATATCAATACTTTGTCCCCAGCTGGCGGCATCAATCACCAGGGGGCACTTAATACCCGCCGCACGTATGCGTGAGACTGCCTTTTGGTAGCCCTCCTGAAACTGCTCGTTGCTTACTTCATGAGCGCCTACTTCATTGGCAATATTCAGGAGCAGGTAGGGTTCGTGCTTCTTTAATACCGTTACTACCTCTGGTTTTACCCAGTAGTCTACCTGGTTTTGCAACTTATCCCACTTGCCGGTGGCGCCATGCAGCTCAGGCATGGGTATCATGCCTGCGGCAATACAGTTGGTAATGGCCTTATCCAGGCTGGCAGCAGTACCTCTGGGATTTTCATCATCGCTCAGCCACACAATGCGTACCACATTGGCTCCGGTTTTGGCAATTTCAGGATAGGTCCTTTCGCCGGTAAGATCATCAGACCAGATGAACATTTCGTTAACACCCCGCAAAATTACCTTTTCGCCGGTAGGGGTGTATAAGAAGCGACCTTTTACCTGCAGGGTATTCTGACCAAAGGCCGGAAAACACAAGCTGCAAAGAAAAAGCGCAGTGAGGGTGAATATGTTTTTCATGCAAGATAGGGGGAGTAGAAAGCAGCCTGGCCTGTGGGGCTTTTATCGCTACCGGTGTTCTTCATATTTGATAGGCCTGGCAATTTGCTTTAACTGTTCAAGATCTTCTGTGGAGAGTGGGTTAGCCAGAGAAATAGCTATAGCATCGTGCAGGTGGCTGCGGATGCGGATGCCCAGTACCACAGAGGCCACTGCCGGATGATGCAGTGCGTAACGGCCTGCTATCTGTGCGGCAGTACGGTTAGTATCTTCCAGCGATCTGATGGCCCTCGCTGCCTTTTCTACTTCTGCTTCCGAGTGATCCAGATAGGCAGTTGCAGGTTTGCCCAGTAACAACCCTTTCGCATAAGCACCGCGGGCCAGCACACTGATAGAATGCTGTTGCAGTACATCCAGACACTCCTCTTCCGGGCGGCGGTCCAGCAGGCTGTACTGCATCATCACGCTTACAATATTAGAGCGTTTTACCCATTCCTTTATCACGTTTGGCCTGATGGAAGAGATGCCGTAGAAACGGATTTTACCCTGTTGCTGCAGTAGCTCAAAGGCTTCTATGGTTTCATCGATGGGATCTTCCATAGTGCCACCATGCAATTGGTAAAGATCAATATAATCTGTCTGCAGTCGCTTCAGGCTATCTTCTACCGCTTTCAGGATATACTCTTTGCGGGGGTTCCAGTCCCAGCCGCTTCCGTCGCTTCTCCACTGGTTGCCCACTTTACTGGAAATAATCACCCGATCCCGTATACCCCTGAAGGCTTTGCCAACGGTTATTTCGTTATTGCCTTTATCGTAAAGATCGGCTGTATCAAAAAGGTTAATTCCCTGCTCAACAGCAGCAAGCAGCAGCTTTGTGTTTTTTTCATGATCATCTCCTAAAGACATACAGCCATAGCTGACTTCGCTAACCTTCAGATCAGATTTTCCAAGGGTCTTATATTTCATAATAGGGTTTACTGAAAAGTATTTCCAGACGTATGGTATAAAATAACGAGCTCTTTTGCGGAGGCAGCTTCAGGGTGTTTGTGGAAGTAGCCTGGTCTATTTAACGAATCTACGAAAAATTATAGAACCAATGATGGGGTATAATTTCCAATAAATTATTAAAAAGGGCTGGCTATCGGTGGAGCACCCCGTTAAACGCCTGCAACCACCCCACCACTACTCCTTATACAGCTGTTCCCATTTAAAGGGCACCAGGGCCAGCACAACAGCCTGCTCGTACAGCTGCCTGCGGTCTACTGCATTCCCTGTAAGCAAACCCACAGCACCGCCGGCTTGTTTTGAATTTTTGCTGCCAAAAACCATATCGTCGGCAGTACCCAGTTCAATACCCTGTTCTACCAGCTCGGCAACCGCACGGGGTAAAAAGAAGGTGCCTGTACGGGCTTTGCCTGTCTGGCTTCTAGAGCGGACTACCACCCAGGCAAAAGCTGTTAGCTCGTTGTGCAGGGGCTGCACACCGCCCTCTATCCCAATCCAGAAATCAGCATCGGGCTGCTCTGCAAAGGCATAAGCCGCCCTGTTATTGGCGCCTGTTAGTGTTTCCTCATCAGACATAGGCTGATCGCTTACTTCTGATGGTGCACTGATGGACCTGGTGCTGATACTTGCCTGGGGAAACATTATCTGAAAACCGGCAAGGGCAGCATTTACTTTAACCGGATTGGCAGAAGCTACTACAATTGAAATTTTATTAAGCATGGGGTACTGTTTTGGTAGGGTTAAGACTGGAAGCCCAAAAATTAACGAAGCAGCACCTGAATGCTGCTTCGTTGCCATGTTAAATTATGTTAAATGCTGTAACAGCTTACCACTTGGCATGTACCGATGGCTTAATGTACTTATCGTACACTCGTGCTACGCCCTCCATTTGTTTTTCTGTGAGCGGTGGTAATTCAGAGGCAGTAATGTTGGTACGTACCTGTTCTGCCCGTGAAGCGCCGGGGATCACAGTACTTACTTCCGGGAACATCAGCACCCAGCGAATGGCCAGGGCTGCCAGAGGTTCCTGCCCGGGAAATATTTTCTTCAGCTCTTCCACTGCTTCCAGGCCCAGGTTAAAATCCACCCCTGAGAAGGTTTCTCCTTTGTCGAACGCCTCTCCATTCCGGTTAAAGCTGCGGTGGTCTTCGGGGCCAAAGCTGGTCTGTGGGCTCATTTTGCCGGTGAGCAGCCCGCTGGCAAGCGGTACCCGCGCAATAATGCCAATGTTGTTTTCCCTAGCTTTGGCAAAGAACTCCTCCATTGGTTTGAGCCTGAACATATTAAAAATGATCTGCACCGTTGTTACGTTGGGGTACTGCATGGCCATCAGGGCCTCATCTACCATTTCCACGCTCACGCCCAGGTTTTGGATCTTACCCTGCTCCTTCAGCCTGTCGAAGGCTTCGAAAATTTCAGGTCTTTTGTATATTTCTGTTGGCGGGCAGTGCAGCTGCACCAGGTCCAGGGTCTCCAGCTTCATGCGCTGGAGGCTTTCCTCTACATAGCCTGCCAGTCGCTTGGCCGTATATGCTTCTGGTGTATGGGGCTGTATCTGGCGGCCGCATTTAGTAGCTACAAAAACCTCTTCCTTCCTGTTCTTTACCACCCTGGCCACGGCAGCTTCGCTCTGGCCATCACTGTATACATCGGCAGTATCTATAAAATTAACCCCGGCATCAATGGCCGTATTAATAATGTGCTCGGCAGTTTTATCGTTAAAAGGATCACCCCAGCGGCCACCTACCTGCCAGGTACCCAGTGAAACCTCCGAAACTTTAAAACCTGTTTTCCCTAATTGTCTGTATTCCATTTCTAGATAAGTATTTGCTTGGTTAATCATTAAGCAGATAGCTGCGTTTGTGCTATGCCCTTACTTCTGTGGCCTGTCTCTTCGGCAAATGTGTGGGCAGGTATAAAATAAGCACTGCGCTACTACCTGATATAACCTAACATGCGAAGCCACTCCTCTTGTTTTGCTTTTGCCTGATTATTGAAATAAGGAATTGCCCAAAAAGGATGAGGGCTGCCCTGCAGCGGCAGGAATTCGATTGGATTACCGGCAGCCTTCATTTTCTCCACAAAGGCTTCGGCAGTATGGTAGGGTACTGACTGATCGCTGGTGCCGTGGATGACCAGCATGGGTGGTAAGCCGGAGCGCACATGTTCGGTAGGAGAGTGCTGCTGCACCACTGCCTGATCGGGTATGTATTTGTTCCACCAGTTGTTTACTGCCGCATCGAAACCGGCAGCCTGTAAAATAATGGCATTGGGTGCATGACTGATGCGCAGGCCTTTCCGGGCGTCGGGGGCAGTTTCGGCAGCAGATGCCTGCAGCTTCAGGTCTTCTATACCCGGTGCCATGGTCGCATTCAGCAGCAAAAAGCCTCCGTTGGAATTGCCCGATGCTACAATACGGCTGGTATCTACCCCCAGCTCACCGGCATGCTGGCGCAGCCAGCGGAAAAAAGCCCTGATATCTGTTGCCTGTTCGGGAGGCAGGGTGCCCTGGCGGTCGCGCAGCCTGTATTCTACCGCAATGTTTACAAAGCCGTAGGGAGAAGGACCAAAGTGCCAGTCGGGCTTGCCCATATTGCCGCTGCCGCCATGTACATACACCATGGCAGGCCTTTGCTCACCTTTTTTGAAATTTTCCGGCAGGCTTATAAAGGCCAGCAGCTTGTGGCCATCAACTTCGTGGTACACCCTGCTGATTACTTTTTCGCGGGCCTGTACCTGCTGTTCGTAAAGTTCCTGTACTGTTTTGCGATAGGCAGGATTCCTAACCCGGGCATTGAAAGCGGAGTAGAGGCTATCCAGGTTTTTGGTGCCATAGTCTTCCAGGTGACGGTGCATATAATCATACAGCCAGAATTCCTGCACCGGTTTGTTTTTTATAACACGTGGCACTGTTTTAAAGGCAGCGTACAGCCATTTGTTGTCCATACCTTTTTTATCTGCCACAGCTAAAAATTCCTTCTGAACAATCTGGTAGAGGTAGTCCCTTACAAAATCTTTGTAGCTGTCGAACTCCAGCAACCTGGAATCATTCAGATCGGCCTTATAGAGATGTGCCTCTGATTTAGGGCTTAGCTGCACGCTTTCACCCGTATAGCGGCGATGGATTTCCGGATAGGAGAGCAGCCAGCGATCAAAGGGATAGGTTAGATCAGCGCGTTGCTGGGTAAGAAACCAGGGGTGAAGGCTGCGGTCTTTGTAGAGTAAATCGTTGAGCGGTTCTAAAAAAAGGCTGCGGATAGAATCCAGTGTAGCAATAAACTCAGGTTCCTGCTTAGAGAACATAGCGCCCCAGTGCTGGGTTACCCATTGCTGTAGCTCCTGGTTGGTCTTTTCCTGCCGGCGCAGGTAGTCATTGACAATAGCCAGTTCTCCGCTAAACCTTAAGCTTTGGGAAAATGCATCACCCTCGAACGACAAGAGCAGGCTTTTGCCCGGTTCCAGGTAGAGTTCTACTTCTTGCTCGTTGTAGTGGAGTTTCTGGTACTGTGGCTTCTCCAGCAGGGGTTTAAAGATGAAAGACCCATTGGGGGCGATGGCCACTGTTGTGGTGCCAAGTGAGATGGAGTCCTGCTGATTGCCCCTGATGGTACCACTGATGGTGACCGGCGTTTGCGCAAAGCAGTAAGAGGTAAGCAGTAGCAGGTTTAGCAGGAAAAAAAAGGATCGCTGCATAAAGATAGGTTCAGGTAAATAGCTGTAAAATTGGCCTTTGTCCGGCTGCCTGACTCCGGGACGGGAGCAGGTGTAAACAAAGAACACTGGCCTAAGCTACTTAAAATCGTCTCAAAACAGAAATTACCCCTTTAACTAATATCCGCCATTGTACTTTCTGACAAACCACTCTGCACTGATCAATAAGAGTATCAGCACCAGGAGCCACTCCAGGTTCAGCACCGATTCGTAAGCCTCATCTGCAGTAATAACATTTTTAGCCTCCAGCTCCTTCAGTTGTTGAATCAGGTTATCCTCCTGCTGATAATGATAGTACTGCCCGCCGGTTTTATCTGAGATGTTGCGCAGCAGGTTATGGTTTGCCGTTAACTCCAGCGACTCAAGCTGCAGGTTCTGTACACTGAAACGGCCTGTGGCGGTGTGGTTTTCGCCGTTCAATGCAGTAGCAGCCCTATACTGATAGATCCCGGCCGGAAGGTTCTGTACCGAGTAGCGGGGGTTGTTACGGGTATTCTGGTAGCTGTAGCGGTATTGCTTGCCACCTTCGTCTGTAATCAGCAGGTTTACGGTTTGCCCCCAGATGCGTTCATAGGCCTGGTTATATACTTCTGTTTCAAAAGTAACACCCTCGGTATCCAGCACTTCTTCCTCCAGCGGGTACACCTTAAAGCGGCGGCGGTCGTCGCGGGCGGAGAGTAATTGTACGGTTTTCAGCACCAGTTCATCAAAAGCTTTGAAGTCTTCAGTAGCGGCAAACTCCTGTAAACGCCATTGCCACATGCCTTCGCCCAGCATTACGGCAGTTTTCTTTTCTTCCTGAACACCTATGATCAGCAGGGGCTTGTCAGTATCTACACGGCCCACGCGTTGCTGCAGCAGCACCCTGCCCCAGCCAGCCAGCTGTATACGCCCAAATGGTACCTGCACGGGCGGATAAGCTGCTATGTTGCGGCGGTAGTCGCCGGAATAGGTAAACAGATCGAAGTTGCCATTCAGGAGCGGGAATACTTCATCGAATTCACGCTGGAGGCCCTGTATCTGCACCAGCTCCTGCTGCTGGTTGAATGCACGCAGGTCGGTTTGTGCACTTACAATATACCAGCGGGCCCTGGCATTTTTCAGGATCTGCTCCATTTGAGGAATGTTGCGCCCGCCGGGTAAGCCGTGCAGGATCACCAGGTCAAAGGTTTCTTCCTCATAATCAGAGATACCCGGGATGTATAAAAAGCTCTGGTAATTTTTATTTTTTTCGATGGCCCTGCGCAGTGCTGTAATATCAGGATGGGGGCTGCTGGCTACAATCAGTATTTTTTCGCGGCCTTCTATTACCTCTATATAGGCATGGCGCGTGTTATTTTTCAGGGTATACTCACTGGTGGCACCGCTCACCTCAAATACATAATGCTGCAGGCCTGCTTCATCGGCATCGAGTACTACTTCCTCTTCCAGCAGGGAAGCGCCCTGTGCAAAACGGATTGACTTTTGCTGCAGCACCCTGCTACCACGCTTTACGGTAAGGGTGAGGGGCTGGTTTTCATAGCCGTTCTGGGTTATTTCTGCCCGCACCCTGAACTGGTTGCCCTGGTAAGCTACTTTGTTATAGTACAGGTTTTTTAGGTTTACATCTGTTTTAGGCAGTGTATCGCCCAGGCCCAGGCTATAGATGGGGAAAGGGTAAGGCACATAGGCAGGTGAAATACCCTGGTTATAAATTCCATCGGAAAGCAGCACCACGCCCGCCAGGTTCCGGTTTTCATAATCAGAACGTACGCCTGTCAGCAGATTGCTAAGGTTGGTGGTTTGGGCAGTAAAACTCAGGCTGTCGGGCTGGGGAATCTCTCCGTTGAGGGTGCGAAGCTCTACCCGGCCTTTCCCCTCCAGTTCCTGCTGCAGCCGGCTGATGGTTTGCCGCAGGGATGCTTCGGTTGCCCCACCTCCTTCCGGTACGGATAGGCTGTTATCAATGGCCACCAGGTAAATGGGCTCCTCTACGTGGCGGGTGAGCTGTCGCAGGAAGGGCTCCAGCAGCAGCAGACAAACTAAACTGGCCAGTACAAAGCGCAGTGCAAACAGCCCCCAGTTGGTAGTACGGTTCCAGAGGGTTGGGGTACGGCTATAGAGTAAACCGGCATAGAGCAAGCCTGCCAGCAGGCACACCAAAATCCACCAGGGAGAGGCTCCCCACAACAATTGCCGTACATCCATTTATCTTCTTTCTCCTTTTGCTCCAGTTAAGTTAACGAACAGCGGTTTATGTTCTTGTAAATTGTGCTAATAAACAATGTGCTAATGTGGGGCTGCGGTAGATTTAACGACAGCAGCCCCCTCATTAGCACATTAAATAATCAGCACATTAGGTCAGCATGCCGCCATCAACCTGCAGCACCTGGCCGGTGATGTAGGTGCTCATGTCGGAGCCCAGGAATACAGCACAATCGGCGATATCTTCTGGTCTGCCGCCGCGCCTGAGGGGAATGGCATCGCGCCAGCCCTGCACTGTTTTTTCATCCAGTACCTCTGTCATTTCAGTTTCGATAAAGCCGGGGGCAATGGCATTGCTGCGAATGTTGCGGCTGCCCAGTTCGAGTGCTACTGATTTGGTAAAGCCGATGATGCCAGCCTTGGAGGCGGCATAGTTGGCCTGTCCGGCGTTGCCCTTAAGCCCTACAACAGAAGTCATGTTAATAATACTGCCGCTCTTTTGTTTCATAAAAGTGCGGGTAGCTGCTTTTACGGTATTAAAACAGCTCTTCAGGTTGGTATTGATCACCTCATCCCACATCTGCTCATTCATACGCATCAGCAGGTTGTCGCGCGTAATGCCGGCATTGTTCACCAGGATATCCAGTTTGCCAAAATCAGCAACCACATTATTAACAAGTTCTTCGGCAGCGGCATATTCGGCAGCATTAGAGCGGTAGCCTTTGGCAATTACGCCCTGTGCTTTCAGCTCCTCTTCCAGGGCCTGGCCTTTTTCTACGCTAGAGAGGTAGGTAAAGGCAACGGCAGCGCCCTGTTCTGCATATTTAAGGGCAATGGAGCGTCCAATGCCTTTTGATGCACCGGTTACCAGCGCCACTTTCCCTTCCAGTAATTTCATATGTCGTTTAATTTAAGTAGTCAGTTTAATTGATTCAGTATAGGGTATAAGGTCCCTTGTATAGGGATTGCAAACAGGTAAAAGTACATTTCATTTACTAATCTCTACCACTTGCCCCTCTAATCCCATATCCATGGTACAATATACAGCAAAAATCGCCAAGGGGCCGCTAATAATAAGCATGCCGCAGCTGGTAATTCCGGCACAAAAAAAGCAAAACATCAGAAACGTACAACATTAAGTTTTTTTAAGCTCATGTTTTGCCTTAAATTTGGCCTCTGTTAAAAAGCAGTATTTATCCGTAATAATTTTATGGCAACTTCATATGATCTTATTGTTATAGGCAGCGGCCCGGGCGGGTACGTAGCCGCCATCCGTGCCTCACAGCTGGGCATGAAAGTAGGGGTGGTGGAAAAGGAAAGCCTGGGAGGTGTGTGCCTTAACTGGGGTTGTATTCCCACCAAAGCGCTAATCAAAAGTGCGCAGGTGTTCGAATACATCAACCATGCCAAAGACTATGGTATTACAGTAGGCGATGCTACAGCCGATTTCGGAGCTATCATCAAGCGTAGCCGCGATGTGGCCAACGGCATGAGCAAGGGCATTCAGTTTCTGTTCCGCAAAAATAAAATTGAACATATAGCCGGCTTCGGCAAGCTTAAAGCCAAAGATACGGTTGAAGTTACCGGCGAAGACGGCAAAAAGCAGGATTATAAAGCCAAGCACATTATGCTGGCTACGGGTGGCCGCAGCCGTGAACTGCCTAACCTGAAGCAGGATGGTAAAAAGATTATCGGCTATCGTGAAGCTATGAGCCTGGCAGAGCAGCCAAAGAGCATGGTCGTGGTAGGATCAGGTGCTATTGGTGTTGAGTTTGCTTATGTGTACAACAGCATTGGTACCAAGGTAACCATTGTGGAGTTCATGGACCGTATTGTGCCTGTTGAGGATGAGGAGGTTTCCAAACAGCTGGAGAAAAACTATAAAAAATCCGGTATCGACATTATGGTTTCTTCTGAAGTAACCAAAGTAGATACCAGTGGCAAAGGCTGCAAGGTAACCGTGAAAACTGCAAAAGGCGAGCAGCAGCTCGAGTGCGATGTGGTACTTTCTGCTGTAGGCGTGAGTACCAACCTGGAGGGCATTGGCCTGGAGCAGGTAGGTGTTAAGACTGATAAAGGCCGCGTGGTGGTAGATGAGTTCTACCGCACCTCCGTACCTGGTGTTTATGCCATTGGCGATATTGTACCGGGCCCGGCCCTGGCGCACGTTGCTTCTGCCGAAGGTATTATATGTGTGGAGAAAATTGCCGGCCATCACCCCGAGCCACTCGATTACCGCAACATCCCGGGCTGTACCTATTGCTCTCCGGAGATTGCCTCAGTGGGCTATACCGAAAAAGCGGCCAGAGAAGCAGGCTACGAAGTAAAGGTGGGTAAGTTTCCATTCTCGGCTTCCGGTAAGGCAAGTGCTGCAGGTGCAAAAGATGGTTTTGTGAAAGTGGTATACGATGCTAAATATGGCGAGTGGTTAGGCGCTCACATGATAGGTGCTAATGTAACTGAAATGATCGCCGAAGTAGTGTTGGCCCGCAAGCTGGAAACTACCGGTCATGAAGTGCTGAAAGCAGTGCATCCGCACCCCACCATGAGCGAAGCAGTAATGGAAGCAACTGCTGCGGCTTACGATGAAGTTATCCATTTGTAAGCCAGATAGATATGTTTTGATTGAATACCCGGCCCTTCTGGCCGGGTATTTTTTTTCAAAATAATAGCGTTAGAACAACAACTTCCGGCTGCTGAAGATCGTATTAAGGTATATAAGTTCTTTGAAGCCCCAGGGCAACAATTTTTTTAACTACAGTAATTATTGGGAATGTATGGAGCGGAAAATTACTACCATTAAGTCCACTATAGTGGGGCTACTCTTCTTTGCAGTGTATATAATAATATTGATAGGTTAATGGTTAAGGGTGAACAACGAGGCTCGCAGATCGAAAGACTGCGGGCCTTTTTTTGTGTTCTATATATTACCAGCTGCTCCTGAATTTTCCAGCTTTTTTTTAAACCACCCCACTATAATGCTACCTTCTACAGAGGCGCAGATAATGCTACTTATGTAGTTATGAATACACAGGGCACGCCTGCCGGGGGTGTACATCCTGCAAGTATCAATACAGGCACCGCTGCCACCCCGGGCGCTGCAGGGCCAAATGGGAATAATGTAGCCTTTACCCTGGAAGTGTTAGAGACAACCAGAGCATCACCAGAATTACCAATTACGACCAGGGAGTAAACGACGGAGCGGCTGTTGATTATGATGATCTGCAGGATTTTGACGGCTATATTAATGTATCTAACAGTGCAGATGATATGAACACCACTGCGTTACAGGGAGATGTTGGCCGTAATGCCTTTACCGGTAACCAGACTACCTACAACCTTGCCTCTGCAAATGACTCGGGCGTAACAGGTACCGTTACCTTGTCTGAGCGCAGAAGCGGAAATGCTTTGGCTACTACAAACATCACTGGTGGTATGCAGGATTATGGCTACTATGCCAGTTTCAATGAAGGAGACGCAGGCAGTGGAGGCGCTGTTACCAGAACCCTCAATGCTGTGAACACCGATGCCACAGGTGCTGGTATGAGTGAGACAGATGTAGATATGCTTGATGATGGTACTACCGCCAGAACCTACGGCGACTGGACCACAGGTACAGGCCATGCAAACATTCATGCGGGTACTAGCCCAACGCCTGAAAACATGGTTGCCAGCGGTAATGTTGGTGCTAATGCCAATGAATAACTTAGCTATGTAATATTTGCAAAGAGAAAGGCCCCGATCTGAAGGGGCCTTTTTTTGTATTCAGCCCCAAACCCCTCTAATTTGTATTCTGCAAATACCATAAAGGGTCTGAAATGAAATACATAGCCTCGCTCTTAGCTTTTTTGTGCCTGCTGCTACAGGGTAATCTTGTACTCCAGGCTCAGCAAAAAAACAAAGGTGTCTTTTTTATCGAAACCTTCAATGCACAGGGAAGCCGCCTGAAATGGGGTACAGGCTTCTTTGTAGATGATCAGGGCAGGGGCGTGGTGCATGCAAGCTTGCTGGAGGGTGCCGAAACAGCACGTCTCAAAACAGTAGACAGCACCACCCATCAGCTACAGCGTATCGAAGCTGCCGACCCCTGCAGCGGCTTGGTACGCTTTACCATTGATAACAATCAAAGTGCTAAATTCAGGCCCTTGCTGGTGGGAAATAGCGCTATGCCGGCACAGCTAAACTGGTTTACCTCTCCGGAACCACGTGCTGTTTCTACAGGAACTGCAACAGTTAGCACTGCAGATGTAGTTGGTCATGGCACTGTTGTACTCTTGAATGCAACTCCCGGGTTGCTTAGCGGTGCCCCGCTCCTGACGCTGAACGGAGAGCTGGCAGGGGTGCTGGTGGTGCTGGAGGAAGGGCCTTCTTTTGTGGTTACTGCCGATAAGCTCCAGAAATTGAACCCCGTGAACAATACCCTGAAAGCCTGGAATAAAAGCAACCGTGTTGATTACAGCTATATGAGGGGCTTAAGTGCACTTGCCCGGGAGCAGGAGGGGGAGGCACAATCTTATCTGAAAAAAGCAACAGCCGTTTTTCCGCAAGATGTGTCCCTGCGCCTCTTGCTGGCACAAACCTATGCCAAAACCGGCAGCGACCATGAAGCTATTGCTGTTTTCTCTGAGGTGATTAAGCTGCAAAGCAGTTCAGGAGAGGCTTTTGCCGGCAGGGGGCTGGTTTATGCAAAACAAAAAACATGGGATAAAGCCCTTGCAGACCTGAACAAAGCAGTTGAGTTAAGAGTGGCTCCCATGGAAGTACTCCATGCACGGGGAATCAGTTTTTACGAAACGGGTAATGCCACTGCCGCTGCGGCCGATCTGCAGCGGGTACTTGATGGCGGACTGAAAGAGCCTGCAGCCCAAAAGATGCTGGGCGATGCCTGCTTTAAATCAGAGCAGTATGCAAAAGCAGTAACGGCATATGAAAAAGCAGAGGCTGCCGGCCTGGCCGATGCTGTACTCTTCAACAATCGTGGCAAAGCAAAGCTGCTGCAGAACCAGCTGGCAGCTGCCATTGCAGATTTTGGAAAAGCCATACAGCAAGATGCGCAGTTCAGCAAGGCTTACCTGAACCGGGCAGATACGTACTACCAGCAAAAGCAGTGGAAAGAAGCTGCCGCCGATTACGAAAAAGCCATTGGGCTGGGCGAAAAGGGGGGCGATACCCATGCCAAAGCGGCAAATTCATTTCTGCAGTTACAGCAGTGGCAGCAAGCCATTGGCTACTACGATAAGGCACGCGCTGCCGGTTACAGCAAAGAAGATCTCTTTGCCGGCCGTGGAGAGGCCAAGCTGGCGCTACAGGATTGGGACGGCGCAGCCACAGACCTGGAAGCAGTGGTAAATGCAGGCAAAGACGATGTCCGGATTCATACCGTTTTGGGAACGGCCCGCTTTCACCAGAAAAGCTGGCCAAAGGCGGTGGATAACCTAACCATAGCCCTGCGCAGTGGTTCAGTACCACAATTGCTGGCTTACCGCGGCCTGGCCTACTACTACCAGCAGCAGGCCGATCAGGCATTTGCTGACCTGAATAAGGCTATAGAAGGCGGAGTGAAAGATGCTGCTGCCTTTGCCGCCCGTGGCGATCTGCACCTGGCAGCCAGCCGCCATGCTCCGGCTATTGCTGATTTTGACAAAGCCCTGGCTGCAGGCGCTACCGAACCGGCCCTTTACCTCAAAAGAGGAAAAGCACAGCTGGCATCCGGTAATGCTGCAGCAGCCATTACAGATTTAAGCAAAGCTATTCAAAGTGATAGCCGCCTGCAGGAAGCTTACTGGCTGCGTGGTAAAGCCTACTTTGGCCAGAAGAAAACTACCGAAGCCATCGCAGATCTGCAAAAGGCCGAAGCAGCAGGAGTGCAGGAAGCAGAGCTGTTCAGCATGCTGGCCCTGGGACTCTACGAAGGTGGACAGAAAGAGCAGGCACTTCCTTACCTGGACAAAGCCGTTGCCAAAGGGGTGAAGGACCAGAAAATATTCCGGTACCGTGGCCTGATGATGCTGGAGAAACAGCAGTATAAAAGTGCCGAACGGGAACTGGGGCAGGCCATTGAGTTGGGGGATAAATCTGCAGAAACCTATGCCGGCAGGGCAGAAGCCTGCTATCAGCAAAAAAATTATAGCGCCGCCATTGCCGACTGGCAGCAGAGTGAAAAGACCAAACCCCTAAGTCCCGAGCAGCGGGCACAGCGGGGCAATGCCTACTACGAACAAAAAGAATGGAATGCCGCCGTTGCAGATCTGCAGGCCATTGCCACCACTACAGCAGGTAGCGGAGAACTGATGCTGAAACTGGGCAATGCTTATGTAGCACTCGAAAAGCCAACGGAAGCTATCAAAGCTTTTGAAGGCGCCGAAGCAAAAGGTATTAAAACAGCCCCCCTCTTCTATGCACGTGGCAGCGCCCGCCAGCAGCTCAAACAGAACGATGCGGCCATTCTGGATTATGGCAAAGCCATTGCCCTGGAGGCTGATTTTGCCAAAGCCTATGCGGGAAGAGGACTGCTGAAATTTAGGGAAGGAAATGCTGCTGATGCGCAGGCAGATTTGCAAAAGGCAGTAAGCCTGGGTGAAAGCAGCAAGGAAATACTGGGAGCCCTCGGGCTTTGCCAGTACAAAACAGCTGCCTATGCCGAAGCGGTGGTTACCCTCGACAAAGCAGTTACTGCCGGCGCCACGGCAAACGATGTTTATGCTGCCCGTGGTAATTCCCGTTATTTCCTGGGGCAATATGCAGAGGCACTGCCTGATCTGAACCGAGCCATACAGGGCGGTGCCGACGATGAGCAGATCTGGTTAAGCAGGGGCATCAGCCGTTATGAAACAAAAGAACTGGCAGCTGCAAAGGAAGATCTGGACAAAGCCATTACAAAGGGAACAAAGGAACCAGCGGCTTATCACCACCGTGGCCATGCCCGCTACGATGCCAATGACCTGGAAGGTGCCCTGTCAGATTTTGGGGAAGCCATTCGCCTGAAACCTGACTATGCCGATGCCTTCACCCAGCGTGCCAACACACACTTCCGGAAAAATGCTTATGCCGAAGCCGTAGCCGACTATGACAAAGCCGTGCAGCTGGGCGTAAGCGATAAGGTTTTGCTCAATAACAGGGGCAAGGCAAAATTTAATCTGAAGCAGTTTGATAGTGCCATTACAGATTATACAAAAGCACTGGAGCTGGATAACAGCTATACCAAGGCCTTGTACAACCGTGGCCTGGCCTACTACGAAAAAGGAGATTCGAAAAAAGCTTTTGCCGACCTGCAGGCGCTGGAAAAAATGGAAGAACCAGCTCCTGAAACTCTTAGCCTGATGGCCGATATCTGCTTTAAGGATAAGCAGTGGAACAAAGCCATTGACTACTTTCAGCGCTCCATTGATAAAGGGGTGAGAACAGCAGACCTTTACTACAGAATGGGTTATTCGCAGCTGGAAGTAGAAGAATACAAGGATGCCCTGGGTAGTTTTACCCAGTCTATCATTATGGACGACAAGCAGCTGGGCTCCTATAAAAAACGCTCGCAGCTGTACCTGATGATGCAGCAGAACCGCCTGGCCATGGCCGATCTGGATCGGGTAATCAAGCTAAACCCCAGCGATACCAACGCCTACTACAACAGGGCTACCATCCGTAATACAGAAAAAAGCTTTACCGGAGCCGTAGAAGATTATACCAAAGTGCTGGAGCTGAATCCAAACGATCATGGCGCTTACTTCCTGCGTGGTAATGCTGAAATGGGCATGGAAAAATGGGAGGCAGCCTTTAACGATTTTACCCGCGCCTTAAAAATTGACCCGACCCAGCCGGAATATACCCGGAACCGGGGCTATGTTAAATTTCAGCTTGGCGACCGGGAAGGCGCCTGTACAGACTGGGTAGAAGCCTCCGGCAAGGGGGACAGCAAAGCCAGGTTTTACCTGATTCAGCATTGTAAAAGCAACTAATTTTATACCAAACCGGCCTATGCCGGTTTTTTTTGTGCAGGAACTTGGCAGTGCCGGTGCTAAGGTCCTACTTTTGAGGTATGCAACAAGAAGTAATAGACCTTAGAAGCGATACAATTACCAAGCCAACGCCTGCCATGCTGCAGGCCATGATGGCTGCCGAGGTAGGAGACGATGTGTGGGGCGAAGATCCGACCGTAAAGGCTCTGGAAGAAACAACCGCACAAAAGTTTGGGATGGAGGCAGGCTTGTTCTGCCCTTCAGGCACCATGACGAACCAGATTGCCATCAAGGTGCTTACGCAGCCCGGCCAGGAGGTAATATGTGCCGCAAATGCACATATTTACCTGTATGAGGGCGGGGGTATTGCTTTTAACTCCGGATGTTCGGTTCGGTTGCTGCCCGGCGACAGAGGGCGGCTTGATCCGGCGGAGGTTGCTGCAAATATTAATCCCGATGATATTCATTTTCCGGCAACCGGTATGGTAGCGCTGGAAAATACCATGAATAAGGGAGGCGGTAGCATATATCCCCTGGACCAGATTGCTGCCATCTACCAGATATGTAGGGCACAGAATATTCCGCTGCACCTGGATGGGGCGCGTGTGTTCAATGCCCTTGTGGAGACAGGTGAGGACCCCCGTGAATATGGCCGTTATTTTTCAACCATCTCTGTTTGTCTGAGCAAAGGTCTTGGCGCCCCGGTGGGATCTGTCTTGCTTGGCAGCAGGGAGCACATTAAAAAGGCGCTGCGCATCAGAAAGGCCATGGGAGGCGGCATGCGGCAGGCTGGTTACCTGGCGGCGGCAGGTTTGTACGCACTGGAGCATCATGTGGAGCGGCTAAAGAAAGACCATCAGCGGGCACGCCAGATCGGCAATACATTAGCACAATTAGCCTGGGTAGAGCGGGTAGCACCGGTAGATACCAACATCGTGCTTTTTGACCTGAAAGGGTGTACAGTCCCGCAGGTGCTGGAAAAGTTACTGTCGGAAGGTGTAAAGGCAGCTGCTTTTGGTCCTGCAAGCATACGCATGGTAACACATCTGCAGTTTACAGACGAAAAACTGGAGCGACTTCTGAAGATTCTGGAAGGTATCAGATTTTAAGCTTAGCAGGAAGGACAAAAAAATAACAGGTTGAGCTGCATTTTAAAAAATTCTTGTGAGAGAAGGAAAAAATGCTCAACCTGTTACGGAGTACTGCCTAAAAATTTATTAACCCGCAAATAAACCAACAAATATTAAAAAATTATGTAATGTTTAGTCTAAAAAATTAACTTTATTGGCAGCTCTATACTTCAAATGTACAGAGAATTATGTGATTATCAATGATATCTCTAAAATTTATTTAATTTTTTCATTGTTCCGACAATGTAATTTATAAGCCGCTTGTGAATAGATTGCAGGCCCTTTTTGCCCTAAAATTTAATTATTTACGGCTTACCAGATACACACCGGAGAAAATCAGCAGGCTGAATAGTAATTTCTGGGGAGTTAGCTGGTCTTGCTGCAGCAGCACAGCCGTAAAGCTGGCGAAGATCGGTTGCAGGTAAATATAGATGCCTACCACCGAGGAGTTTACATAGCGGAGTGTCCAGGCATTCAGCATATAGGCAACAAATGTTGTAAAAACCACTACATATATAATGGCCAGCCAGATGAGCGGTGGTATGGTTTGCCAGCTGGTACTGCTGAACTCCTCCCAGCCAAAGGGCAAAACCATAAAGAAGCCAAATAGAAAAATCCATTTTACGATTGTTGCTGCTTTATAGCGCTGCATCAGCGGTCGTACCAGCACCAGGTATAGTCCATAGGAGCTGGCATTCAGGAAAATCAGGATATCTCCCAACATGCCTCCCTGGGCTGTACTCTCCCCCTGCTGGAGTACCAGTAATACGGCACCTGAAAGTCCAAGGCCTATGCCCAGCGCTTTCTTTGCGGTGACTCGTTCCTTCAGCAGCAGGGCAGAGGAGAGGAGCACCAACACAGGTGTAACCGTCATGATCAGGGCAGCATTTATGGGAGAGGTAAGGTTAAGGCCGGCTAAAAAGAACAGTTGGTTTGCAGAAACTCCTAAAACTGCACACAGGAGCAGGCGGGGCAGGTTCTTTTTAATGTCTATGGATTCTCCGCCATGAATAAAATGATAACACCAAAACAGAAAGGTGGCAGCACCAACCCTTAGCAGGGTAAAACCAAAGGGTTGAATATAGTGTGGCATTACCTCCTTGGCAATGCTGTAGTTTACTCCGTAAATCATGCCCACGGCTGTAAGTGCTCCGTGAACTTTATATTTCTGCATGCCGCAAAGGTAGGCGGAATTTAGCATTACGACAGCAGCAGCAGGCTGCTAAAGTGTTTCCAGCACAAGGTATTTGATATATCGTATAAGGACGAACCAGCAAAAACTATTCCCGCCATACCTCCATTTACCATATACCTTGTACTAGCTTGCGGCCGAGAACAGCTACCTGTTAACTACTAACTTTACTGCCAGATTACTACCTTTATCAGCATGAATCTGTTTGACCAATCTCCCTCACAAGCTCCCCTGGCCGAACGTATGCGTCCCCAGCGCGTAGACGAAGTGGTAGGCCAGGGGCATTTGCTTTCCCCGGATGCATCGCTGCGAAAACTCATAGAAGCAGGCCAGGTGCCCAGCATGATCTTCTGGGGCCCTCCCGGTGTGGGAAAAACAACACTGGCCAGCCTGATTGCAAACTACACCCAGGCAGCCTTTTTTACCCTAAGTGCCATTAGCAGCGGGGTTAAAGAAGTGCGGGAGGTAATCGAAAAAGCTAAAAACCGCAGCCGTACTATTCTCTTTATTGATGAGGTGCACCGCTTCAATAAAAGTCAGCAGGATGCGCTACTGGCAGCTGTGGAAAAAGGCATTATTACCCTTATTGGTGCCACCACCGAAAACCCGAGTTTTGAAGTAAACCAGGCTCTGCTTAGCAGATGCCAGGTGTATGTGCTCAAATCGCTGGAGATCGAAGATTTAAAGGCACTGGTATTAAGGGCCCTTCAGGAAGATAAGAAGCTGGCTGCCCGTAAGCTGGAGGTAGGAGAGTGGGATGCTTTGCTCAGGCTTAGCGGTGGCGATGCCCGCAGGCTGCTCAACCTGCTGGAGCTTACGGCAGACAGCCTACCCCCAAGCAAGAAGCTGATAAAAGATGATGATGTAGTAGCCGTTTCGCAGCAGCGCCTCTCACGCTACGACAAAAGTGGCGAACAGCATTATGATATTATTTCAGCCTTCATTAAATCAATGCGCGGAAGCGACCCCAATGCTGCCGTTTACTACCTGGCCCGCATGATAGAAGGAGGGGAGGATGTAAAGTTTATTGCCAGAAGAATGCTTATTCTGGCATCTGAAGATATTGGCAATGCCAACCCTACCGCGCTGGTAATTGCCACCAATACTTTTCAGGCGGTAACGGTAATAGGGTATCCGGAGGCAGAGATCATTCTTTCGCAGTGTGCTGTGTACCTGGCCTGCTCGGCCAAAAGTAATGCAAGCTATAAAGCTATCAAGGAAGCCCGCCAGCTGGTGCAGAAAACAGGTGATTTACCCATACCGCTTTACCTGCGCAATGCACCAACCAAGCTTATGAAAGACCAGGGCTACGGCAAGGGCTACCAGTATGCGCACGATTATGAGCAAAATTTTGCTGCCCAGGAGTTTTTACCCGATGATTTAATGGGGACTAAGCTCTATGAGCCCGGGCAGAATGCCCGCGAACATGAAATGCGGCAGAAACTGCGGCAACTATGGAAAGAAAAGTACGGCTACTAAGGCATGGGCAGCGAATGCAGTTGCAACTGCAGCTGTCTTTTTTCTTCCAGTACTTGCTGATAATGTTGCAGGGTCTGCAGGGCAGTTTGCTTTTTGTCGAAAGATTTTACAAAAGAATAAGCCTGCTCGCTAAGCTGCTTTCTGTACTCTTCCTGCTTCACGAGCAGTTCTACTGCATTGGCCAGACCCTGGACATCTTTTACGGCAGCTGTTAAACCTGTTTGTTCATGCCGTACAATTTCCGGGATGCCCCCTGCTCTGGTAGCCACTACCGGTACCTTTGCTGCAAATGCATCCAGTAGCGTAGTCCCCAGTCCTTCTGTTTCCGAAGTCATCAGAAATATATCAAGCTCAGGGAGTATCTGCTGAATGTTGTTCAGAAATCCGGGGAAGTATATCTGCTCCTGCAGCCCTTTATTCTGTACATATGCTTTGATGGCAGCCTCTTCAGGACCCTTACCGATGATTAGAAATTTCAGGGGCAGTTTTCGCCTGAGTAATTCCTCAGCAGTATCTACAAAGGTGTAATAATCTTTATGAGGGGCTATTGCGGAAATATTTCCAACCAGCAGCTGCTGCCTGGAAATTTCAAATTGCGTGCGCAGGTAGTTCGCGGGCTGCGGGGAGTCAAATTTCTTCAAATCAATGCCGCTGTACACGGTGTGCACTTTCTCTTTTTCCACAATATGCGGCAGCATTACCTGCCTGATGGCTTCTGAAACACACAGAATACGCCTGATGCGCGGGTAGTTATACTTTTGGCTGGTGAACACATTAGATTTGGGAGGGAAATCAACCCGCCTGCTCAGAATGAGCGGCAGTTTGTTGCCCATCATATCTGCCAAAATGGCTACCCCATGTGATTTTGAGCTATGGATGTGCACCAGGTCGGCTTTTTCCCTGCTGCAGAGCTGCTTTACACCTAAGGAGGTTGTTAAATCAAAAGAATTCCTGAACGAAAGGCTGATGTAGGGAATACCTTTTTTCTGGCAGTATGCTTCGAATGGAGATCCTTTCTGGCAAGCCACTATATTGTCGACACCCAGTGCCGATAGCTCTTCTATCAGGTAAGCGATTTGTTGCTCACCACCACGCCAGGAGGTTTCACTGCTTAGGTGTAGTACTTTTAACGGCTGGTTCGATTGCTTCTCCTTTTGTAATCTCCAGGCGATGGTATGCCGCATATATACATTCCAGCCGTTAAGACAGGCGATGAAGAGGCCTTCCTTTCCATCCAATAATCCCAGTTTCAGTATGTACGACCGAAAGAACCGGAATGCTGGTTTGATCATCAGATGGTAATAGTTGATGTTTTTACCGTCTGCAGCGAGGTCTTTGGCTGATGCCCTGCTGTAATTGTTGTGTTTATCGAGAAATGATTCCAGGCTTTTGTAGGTGTAGTGCAGCAAGGGCTGTTTCAGACTGCCCGTTTTGCCATTTACCACCAGCTTTTCATGTACTGGTTTGTTGCCATAATCTGCCTGCCTGCGGTTAAAAAGTCGGGATACCCAGTCGTTTTGCCAGCCGCTGTACCGTATGCGTTTGCCCATCAGGTAATTGTGGCGCTTTATCTCATATGCCGGACAGCTTGGGGCTGTCTGCAGTAAGGAAAGGATTTCTTCTTTCAGAGCCGGACTAACACGTTCGTCGGCATCGAGCATAAAAATCCAGTCATGTGTTGCCTGCCGGATAGCCCAGTTCCTCTGTTTGCTGTAATTTTCAAACTTATGCTGCACCACCCTGATGTTATAGGATTGGGCAATCTCTATCGTAGCATCGGTGCTATAAGAATCTACAACCAGTACCTCATCTGCCCACAATACACTTTCTATTGCCCCGGCAATGGAGATTTCTTCATTGTATGTTAGAATAATGACTGATAGAGGAGTGGGCATCTTGGAGTGCGCAACAAATACTTAAATGCAAAAATAGGGAAGATTTTGTCAATAGACTCTAATATAGAACTGAATGTATGTAGTGCTTTTCTGCCAGAGGAAATTACAAGCGCTATGTTACAGCACCTGCTAAGCTATTGCAGCAGTTTTAGTTAGTACTTTGTTGCTGAACAGGGCTTTTGGCTGATAGAAGGGTAAAATCTTGAACACGCTGAATATAACAGAGCAACCTAGAAAACCCATGGGTAAGCCATTTTTAGAATCAGCAGCATTTAGCGGGTACAGATAGGTGAATTTTATAACTTAAGGCATAATATAGTCAGCCCCCTCAAATAAAAGTTGTAGCTGCCATGGATTTGGGATTTGACCCACCTAATAAGGGTAATGTGGGACTTTTATACCAGAGGTGTTGAGTTTTCGTTGAAATCCTGGAAACAACTGCCGGCCTAAAAACCGGTAGCCCTGATTGTTTTGTCAATAAATGCGAAAATATGCTGTGCACCATAACAGTATTATTCGTAGTCAGTTAAAGAAGAAAGAATTTTCTAAACGCCCCGCCCTATGATTGAGAACGAAGATTGGGAGCCAACAGGACAGGATTATTCAGATGAAGATCGCTCTGAGGAGAATCGTTATCCCAATAAATCAAAAGATGAGGATGATAACGATGATGCTGCGGATACGAATGACACTGAAGAAAACCAGTTAACAGAAGAAGCAACTGAAGGTGATATCCCTGTAGAACGCTACTCCGAAAAGCAAAAGATGCGCATCTTTGATGGTGAGTTTTTGCCACATATCGATGCGATGTATAACTTTGCTTTTAGGCTTACCTTTGATGAGGACGACGCAAAAGACCTCGTGCAGGAAACCTACCTCAAGGCTTTCCGTTTTATAAATTCATTTGAGGAAGGAACCAATGCAAAAGCATGGCTGTTCCGGATATTGAAAAACAGCTTCATTAATGACTACCGGAAAAAGAGCAAAGAACCGGCTAAGGTAGACTATAATGATGTTGAATCGTACTATAATTCGGAAGATGCCCAGGTAGAGATGACCACCGATCTAAGAGTGGAATCGCTGCGGGATATGATTGGCGATGAGGTGTCGAATGCACTGAATTCGCTGGCGGTAGACTTCCGCACCGTTATCATCCTCTGCGACCTGGAAGGGTTTACCTATGAGGAGATGGCGAAAATACTGGATATCCCTATTGGTACGGTACGCAGCCGGCTTCACCGGGCGCGTAACCTGCTTAAGGATAAACTTCGTTCTTATGCACAATCAATGGGTTATTAATTAGTAACTGCGTTGGTTAAGGCAATTGGGTTGATTAGATTGATTAATGTTGATTGAAGCAGAAAATTTTTTAATCTGGCTAAACTAAACTGAGCAATGGAAAAAACGGATAATCAAGGGTGTTGTTCTGAGCATGAGCGATGCTTGGATATTCTTCAGCTGGTGCTGGATGGCGAGGCTTCCGATACTGAAAAAGAGTACTACATGCATCACATAGAAGAATGCATGCCTTGCTACCGCAACTACAACATAGAATCAGAAATTCGTAATATTTTACGCAGCAAGCTTGAAAAAAAGCCGGTACCGACGGATCTTGTGACTGCAATTCGTTCTAAAGTCAACGAAACAGCCTGAAAAACTTCAGTCAATAACTCCATTTTTCTTAATGCATCAAGGCAAGGCCATCATTTTCTCCGCACCTTCGGGTTCTGGCAAAACTACCATTGTAAAACACCTGTTGAATACAAACCCCATTCTGGGGTTTTCTATTTCTGCCTGTACCCGTGATAAACGCGGACGCAATGAACAAAATGGAAAGGATTACTACTTTCTTACCCCTGAAGAGTTCAAGCAAAAGATCGATCAGAACTCCTTTGTAGAGTGGGAAGAGGTGTATCCCGGTAACTTTTACGGCACTCTTAAATCAGAAATAGAACGTATCTGGTCAGAAGGCCGGCATGTTATTTTTGATGTGGACGTAAAAGGAGGCCTGCACTTAAAGGAATACTTTGGAGACAACGGGCTGGCCATTTTTGTAAAGGTACCCTCTCTGGAAGTGCTTACCCAGCGCCTGCGCGACAGGAAAACAGAATCTGACAATGCGCTCTCCCAGCGCTTGTTCAAGGCCCAGTTCGAGATGAAATTCGAAAACCAGTTTGATATTACCCTGGTAAACGAGGAGCTGGAAACTTCCCTGCAAAAAGCACAGGAACTGGTGGATGCTTTTCTTGCAAATGGTATGCCAGCCGTTAAGTCAGTGGCATTATGAAAATCGGGCTGTTTTTCGGCTCGTTCAATCCTATACATGTTGGCCATTTAATGATTGCCAACGCCATGGTGGAAGATACCGATCTGCAGCGGGTGTGGTTTGTAGTATCGCCGCACAACCCTTTTAAAAGCTCCAAAACACTGCTGCACGAGTTCGACAGGCTTGATATGGTGCGGCTGGCTATAGAAGATAATGATGCCCTGGAAGCTAACGATATTGAATTCAGGATGCCGCGGCCCAGCTATACGGTAGACACGCTGGCCTGGTTAAGCGATAAATACCCACAGCACGAGTTTAAACTGATCATTGGAGAAGATAACCTGGCGAGCTTTCCTAAATGGAAAAACAGTAGTGTTATTCTGGAACAGTACGGTTTATACGTATACCCCAGGCCCGGTGCCGGGCCATCAGACTTACGCACTCATGCCAATGTACGTGTGGTGGAGGCCCCTCTGGTAGACATTTCCGCAACCTACATCCGCCGGCGGCTGCAGGAGCATAAAAACATCCGCTACCTGGTGCCCCGTAAGGTAGAGGAGCATATCAGAACAAGAAGATTTTTCATTTAATCTGGCAGGGTTCTTCTATTATCCGGTTAAAAAGAAACCCCGCCACTATGCAGTAGCAGGGTTCAACAGATCGAGACGTAAGGCTTTGCCCTATACGGTCATAATATCTTTCTCCTTTTTCGCGAAGAGCTCGTCGATCTTTTCAATGAACTGATCGGTAAGCTGCTGCACCTGGTCCTGTCCACGCTTTACCTGGTCTTCAGAAACACCTTCTTTCTGCAGTTTGGTCAGGTGGTTGTTGGCATCTTTGCGAATGGTGCGAATGCTGATTTTGCCCTGCTCAATCTCCTGCTTTGCCTGCTTTACCAGTCCCTGCCGCCGCTCTTCAGTAAGCGGAGGGAGGTTCAGGCGAATGATCTCACCGTCGTTTTGCGGGCTCAGGCCAAGATCGCTGTTAATAATGGCCCTTTCGATGGTGCTTAGCATTTTCTTCTCGAACGGACGTACAACAATACTGCGGGCATCCGGTGTGTTAACAGTGGCTACCTGGCTCACAGGGGTAGGGGAGCCATAATAATCAACACGCACATCGTCGAGCATGTTAGGCTGGGCTTTACCAGCCCTGATTTTAGTAAGCTCACTGCTGGTGTGCTCAAGGGTTTTTTGCATCAGGTCCCGGGCTTCTTCCAGGCGTAACTGGATTTCTTCTTCCATGGGTATGTTCTGTTAAAAGTTTAGCAATAGAAAAAAGTCTGACGATACTACCTTGCTGTAATCAGCGTACCTACATCTTCACCCACCACAAGGTTGTATAAATTACCAGGCTTATTCATATCAAAAACAATAATAGGCAGATTGTTTTCCTGGCACAGGGTAATTGCGGTCATATCCATTACGCTAAGGCCTTTTTCAAATACTTCCTGGAAGGATATGTTGCTGTACCGCTGGGCTGTTGGATCTTTCTCCGGATCGGCTGTGTATACGCCATCTACCCGGGTGCCCTTCAATACCACATCAGCCTCAATTTCTATGGCCCTTAAAGATGCGGTAGAGTCGGTGGTAAAATAAGGGTTACCAATACCTGCACCAAAAATCACCACCCTTCCTTTTTCCAGGTGGCGTACAGCACGGCGGCGAATAAAAGGTTCACATACCTGCTCAATTTTAAAGCCCGACATCAGGCGGGTATAAATACCGTGTTTTTCCAGTATACTCTGCAGCGCCATGGCATTGATCACGGTGGCCAGCATGCCCATATAATCGCCCTGTACCCGGTCTATGCCAGTACGTTCGGCCTGTATGCCTCTGTAAATATTGCCTCCGCCAATCACAATGGCCAGCTCCACGCCAAGTTCTTTAACCCTTTTTACTTCCTGAGCATATTGCTCCAGCCGGTGCGGATCAATACCAAACTGCTGATTGCCCATCAGGGCTTCGCCACTAAGTTTAAGTAAGATGCGTTTATATTTCATGCTGCTGCAGATTGTTTACCTAAGTTTATGCCGGCGCAAATATAGCACTCTGCCCCAGCCTTTCCTACCTAAAATTACATTGGGCAGGTATCATTTCAGGAGAATGTACCTGGCGGTTCGCCTGCCGGTCAGAACTGGATGAGTATCTGGTTCTTCTCTACACTATCTCCCTTTTTCACTAAAATGGCCTGTACCTCCCCGTCGCCGGGACTTTTCAATACATTTTCCATTTTCATGGCTTCCAGGATCAGGAGCGGATCACCCTTTTTTACCACATCTCCGGGTGCTACTTTAAGGTCCAGGATCAGTCCCGGCATGGGTGCTTTTGCTTGGTTTACTTTGGTGCTTGCAAGCTCACTCATGCCCAGCCGGTCAAGCAACAGATTATAACGGTCTTTTAGTTTAATCTCCAGTATTTTACCGCCAATTTTAATCAGGTAAACTTTTTCCTCCTCCCGGTACTCAACCACCTCTGCCAGGTGTACACGGTTATTCATAATAATATGAAAGCCACTGCCCGTAAGTGCGGTAAGGTCCCATTCAAGAGGCTGGTCATTAATGGTAAGGCCGCCATCGGTTTGGCTTATCTGAAAAACATTTCCGTTATTTACAATTGCCTGATACATGCATGTTAGTGTTGTATGAAATTAGGGCTCAAGTTAAAAAAAATTTCAAGTTTTATGCTGTATAGCACACCCGGCAAGTTTTTAGCAGCTGCTTTTTTACTGCTTCAGCTTGCTTCCTGTCGGTCTTCCGCGCCACAACAAACTCATATTCCAGAACTGGCGCCGCAGCCTGCAGTTGCACCGGAACCTTCAGCACCTGATGTAACAGGTATAGAGGCGAGCATCCACAATTACCAGCAATCCAGAACCAAGCTATTCGATCTGGTGCACACCAGGCTGGAAGTAGCCTTCGACTGGCAAAAGCAGCACCTGCTGGGTACAGCAACCCTGGAGCTGCGCCCCTGGTTCTATCCGCAAAGTACCCTCACACTGGATGCAAAAGGCTTTGACCTGCACAGCGTACAATTGCTGGAGGGCAGCAGCAACAAGGCCCTTAAATATACCTACAATGGCGAGCAGCTGCTGATTGATCTTGGCCGGGAGTTCTCCAGGAACGAAGCTGTTTTCGTTGCCATTGAATATACCGCAAAGCCTAATGAACTACCGGTAGGAGGGAGTGAAGCCATTACCTCAGATAAAGGCCTGTACTTTATCAATCCGCTGGGTGCTGACCCCAACAAACCCAGACAGATCTGGACCCAGGGGGAGACTGAGGCAAACTCCAAGTGGTTTCCTACCATAGATGCCCCTAACCAGAGAACAACCCAGGAGATGTACATTACGGTAAACAACCGCTATAAAACTCTCTCCAATGGCATATTGGTGCAGTCTACCATTGTAAACGACAGCACCCGCACTGACTACTGGCGCATGGACAAGCCACATGCGCCTTATCTGTTCATGATGGCCATTGGCGATTTTGCCGTGGTAGAAGATAAATGGAATAACATTCCGCTGGAATATTATGTGGAGCCGGAGTACCAGCGCTGGGCGAAGTCTATTTTTGGTAATACACCGGAAATGCTCACTTACTTTTCCGAAATACTGGGCTACCCATACCCCTGGCCAAAATATGCACAGGTAGTAGTACGCGATTATGTTTCCGGTGCCATGGAAAACACCTCTGCATCGCTCTTTATGGAATCCCTGCAGGTGGATGACCGCTACCTGCTCGATGAGAACTGGGACTACATCATTGCCCATGAGCTGTTTCATCAGTGGTTTGGCGACCTGGTAACAACCGAGTCGTGGGCTAACCTTACCCTCAATGAAGCCTTTGCTGAATACTCGGAGTATTTGTGGACAGATTACAAGTATGGCGATGATGCCGCCGCAGAAGTGCTGCTCAACCAGGGCGATTCCTATTTCAGGGAAGCCAGCCAGAAACAGGCAGACCTGATCCGTTTTTATTATGACGACCGCGAGGATATGTTCGACAGCCATACCTACGCCAAGGGCAGCCGTATCCTGCACATGCTGCGCAACTATGTGGGCGATGATGCTTTTTTTGCCGCGCTTAACCGCTACCTGAAGACGAACGAATACAAACCGGTAGAGGTGCACGACCTCAGGCTTGCTTTTGAAGAGGTGACCGGCGAAGACCTGAACTGGTTTTTCAACCAGTGGTTCCTGGCAAGCGGGCATCCGGTATTGAACGTGAGCAGCCATTGGGCGGGCGGTAAGGTGGTGTTGCAGGTAGAGCAGCAGCAGGATTTAAGCGAAACGCCCCTTTATGTTCTGCCTGTGTATGTGGATCTGTTTATCCAGGGACAGAAAACACGCTATGCCATCCGCATAGATAAACAAAAGCAGGAATTTAGCTTTCCGGCACCACAGCAACCACAGCTGGTGCTGTTCGATGCAGAAGAACAGCTGCTGGCCGAGATAACGCATGCTAAAAGCCCGGAAGAGATGCGCTACCAGTTTCAGGCAGCCGAAAACTATATAAGCCGCTACAAAGCGCTGGCTTCCCTGCTGGAGGACAAGACTCCGGAAACCAGAAAAATATTCAATGCGGCCCTGGCTGATAGTTCCAGTTATATACGGAGGCTGGCGCTTACTGCCTTTGATGAATACGGGGGCAGTGACAGGCAAAACGTGCTGAACCAGATAGCCAAAATTGCAGAAACAGATAAAAGCACCCTGGTACGTGCCGATGCACTGGCACTGCTGGCCAGTACGGCTCCGGGCGCTTACCGGGAGCAGTTTCGTAAGGGGCTTGATGATCGTTCCTATGCCGTGGTGGCCTCCTCAGTGTACGGTTATGCCCTTGGGGATGCAACTGACAAAGAAGCTGTTTTCAAAAGCCTGGAGAATACCAATGGCAAAGATGTAACCCTGGCCCTTGCAGATTACTATGCAGCAGTGCAGCAGCCGGGCAAATACGACTGGTATGTAAAGAAGCTTAGCCGTTTATCGGGAAATGATCTTTATTATTTCATCAACTACTTTGGCCAGTACCTTATGCAGGCGCCTCAGGATCAGGTGGAAAGCGCAGCTAAAATATTAACAGATTATGCTACCAATCACCAGGCATACAATGTACGTTTAGGAGCCTTTTATGCATTGGCCATCCAGCAGAACTTACCCGAAAAAGAAGCAATATTGCGTAATATCGCTGAGCAAGAGAAAGATCCGAGGGTATTGAGTCAGTATAAAAATTACTTTTAAGCGCTTATTGGGATTTTTTTTGAATGAGAGTTTGATATAATTAAAAAAGCATATAATTTTGCACACTCGAATTCAAATTCTGCTTGCCTGCAGGTAAGATTTAGATTCAGGGGGAGATTCCAGAGCGGCCAAATGGGACGGACTGTAAATCCGTTGTCTTACGACTTCGAAGGTTCGAATCCTTCTCTCCCCACGAACTTTTGGCAGCAAAAGTACATTAGTGAAAAGAGCCAAAAATAGTCTGGCTCCTCAGGTAATGGGAACATAAGCGGGAGTAGCTCAGTTGGTAGAGCGACAGCCTTCCAAGCTGTAGGTCGCGGGTTCGAGCCTCGTCTCCCGCTCGCTTATCTGATCAAGAAGTGATCAGGTGAAAATTAAGTCAGATCATTTGATCTGATTGGTTTAAAAGCCGAGATAGCTCAGGGGTAGAGCGCGTCCTTGGTAAGGACGAGGTCGTGGGTTCAATTCCCATTCTTGGCTCAATAATTTTTATTTCAACTAACATTCGTAACTAAACCGAGGGATTTTCAAGTATGGCTAAGGAAACCTTTAACCGGTCGAAGCCCCACGTAAACATAGGCACTATCGGCCACGTGGACCACGGTAAAACTACCTTAACAGCTGCTATTACTAAAGTACTGGCAGAGAAGGGTCTTGCTAAAATGCGCGACTTTTCATCAATTGACAACGCTCCAGAAGAAAAAGAGCGTGGTATTACCATCAACACTTCACACGTAGAATACGAGACAACCAAGCGCCACTACGCACACGTAGATTGCCCTGGTCACGCTGACTATGTGAAAAACATGATTACTGGTGCTGCCCAGATGGACGGTGCTATTCTTGTAGTAGCTGCAACTGATGGACCAATGCCACAAACTCGCGAGCACATTCTTCTGTCTCGTCAGGTAGGTGTACCAGCACTGGTTGTATTCATGAACAAAGTAGACCTTGTTGACGACGAGGAGCTTCTTGAGCTTGTAGAGATGGAGATCCGCGAGCTACTTAGCGACTATGATTTCCCAGGTGATGATATTCCTGTAATTCAGGGTTCAGCGCTTGGCGGTCTGAACGGCGATGCGCAGTGGGTTGCTAAAATCGAAGAGCTGATGAACGCTGTGGATGAATACATCCCAGAGCCAACTCGTCTGACTGATCAGCCTTTCCTGATGCCAATCGAGGACGTTTTCTCTATCACTGGTCGTGGTACTGTAGCTACAGGCCGTATCGAGCGTGGTATCGTTAACTCTGGCGAGGGTGTTGAAATCCTTGGTATGGGTGCTGAAAAACTCACTTCAGTTGTTACTGGTGTTGAGATGTTCCGCAAGATCCTTGACCGTGGCGAAGCTGGTGATAACGTAGGTATCCTGCTGCGTGGTATTGACAAAGAGCAGATCCGTCGTGGTATGGTTATCTGTAAGCCTAAGTCAGTACTTCCTCACAAGAAGTTCAAGGCTGAGATCTACGTTCTTTCAAAAGAAGAAGGTGGTCGTCACACGCCGTTCTTCACCAAATACCGTCCGCAGTTCTACTTCCGTACAACTGACGTAACTGGCGAGATTCGTCTGCCGGAAGGTGTAGAAATGGTTATGCCAGGTGATAACGTTTCTATCGAAGTTGAGCTGATCCAGCCAATCGCTATGGAAAAAGGTCTGCGCTTTGCGATTCGCGAAGGTGGCCGTACCGTAGGATCTGGTCAGGTAACTGAAATCCTTTCTTAATAAATATTTCGAAGATAATAAAGCGTTTCTGAATAATATCAGGAACGCTTTTATTTGTCTTTAGATATCACTATCTTTGCACTCCTTTCGAGGAAAGGGCTATACTCAATTGCAAGAAAGAGAGGCCTTTACAGCAGGGACACACGGGCGTAGCTCAACTGGTAGAGTGGCGGTCTCCAAAACCGTAGGTTGTAGGTTCGAGCCCTACCGCCCGTGCGAGATATAAATCCGAAAGCGATGGAAAAGCTTAAATCATTTGTAGCTGAGTCTTACGAGGAGATGAAGCACAAGGTAACCTGGCCCAAATACGGCGAGTTACAGCGTAGCTCAATATTGGTGCTGGTTGCATCGCTGATCTTCGCCTTAACGATTGGGTTGATCGACCTGGCGTTCGAAAACGCGCTGGGCTGGTTCTACGACGCTTTTTAAACATTCAGAGAATCCGGCAGATGAACGAACTAAAATGGTACGTACTGCGGGTGGTGAGTGGTCAGGAAAAGAAAATCAAAACCTATCTGGAGAATGAAGTTTCCAGGCAGGGGATGCAAGAAGAAGTTCCTCAGATCCTTATCCCTGCAGAAAAGGTATATGAAATGCGCAACGGAAAGAAAAGAGTCCGCGAGCGTAATTTCTTTCCCGGCTATGTTATTCTATCTGCCGATCTGAACAATGGTGAGGTACTGCACGTCATCAACAGCATTCCGGGCGTAATAGGCTTTTTGGGTGCTGGCGAAGGCCAGAGCAAAGTGCCGGTTCCACTGCGTCAAACAGAAATCAACCGGATCTTAGGTAAGGTAGAAGAGGGAGCAGTTGCAGGAGAAAAACTCGAAACACCGTTCATAGTTGGGGAAACGGTAAAAGTAATGGAAGGCCCCTTCAGTGGTTTCACCGGGACTGTCGAAGAAGTGTTCGAAGAACGCAAAAAGCTTAACGTTACGGTTAAGATCTTCGGCCGGAATACACCGGTAGAGTTAAATTACATGCAAGTAGAAAAACAAGAATAGCACAATGGCTAAGGAAGTAACCGGATATGTAAAACTGCAGGTTAAAGGCGGGTCAGCCAACCCGTCGCCTCCGATAGGTCCTGCACTAGGTAGTAAAGGCTTGAACATCATGGAGTTCTGTAAGCAGTTTAATGCAAGAACCCAGGATAAGATGGGACAGGTATTGCCGGTAGTGATTACCGTATATTCTGATAAATCTTTTGAATTCGTGATCAAGACTCCACCCGCAGCTGTGCTGCTGATGGATGCTATCAAAAAGAAAGGTGGTTCAGCAGAGCCTAACCGTATAAAAGTTGGCAATGTAAGCTGGGATCAGGTTCGCCAGATCGCAGAAACCAAAATGCAGGATTTAAATGCATTTGAGGTTGAGTCGGCCATGAGAATGGTGGCAGGCACTGCAAGAAGCATGGGTATCACAGTATCAGGCGAAGCACCTTGGGAAACAGCTTAAGACTATGGCAAAGTTAAGTAAAAACAAAAAAGCTGCCCTTGGCAAGCTCGATCGCCAGAAAGAGTACAGCCTGGAAGAAGCAGCACAACTGGTAAAGGAAATCACCTTCACCAAGTTCGATGCCTCTGTAGACATTGATGTGCGCCTGGGTGTTGACCCGCGTAAAGCCGATCAGATGGTACGCGGCGTTGTATCGCTGCCTCATGGCACTGGTAAAGAAGTTCGCGTTTTAGCACTTGTTACCCCTGATAAAGAAGCCGAAGCCAAAGAAGCCGGTGCTGATTTTGTAGGGCTCGACGAGTATATCTCTAAAATTGAAGGTGGCTGGACAGATGTAGACGTTATCATCACCATGCCTACTGTAATGGCTAAAGTTGGTAAACTTGGCCGTGTGCTTGGTCCGCGTGGTCTGATGCCTAACCCTAAGTCAGGCACTGTAACCATGGATGTTGCCAAGGCTGTGAAAGAGGTAAAGCAGGGTAAAATCGACTTTAAAGTTGATAAAACCGGTATCATTCACGCCAGCATTGGTAAAGTATCTTTTACCCCGGATAAAATCGTGGAAAATGCACGTGAAATGCTGAATACGATTTCCCGTCTGAAGCCTTCTTCGGCCAAAGGCACGTATTTCAGAAGCATTCACATCTCAAGCACCATGAGCCCAGGTATCACTTTAGATAAAGGTTCTGTAGCAGGATTATAATCATGAACAGAGAAGAAAAAGCACAGATCATTGAGGATCTGCAGGAAAAATTCCGCAATAACATGCACTTCTACATTACAGATGCTACCGGCATGACTGTAGCAGAAGTGAATGCGCTGCGTCGCCAGTGCTTCCAGAGCGGACTCGAGTACCGGGTCATCAAAAATACATTTATTGCGAAAGCACTGGAAGGATTAGACGCCGACTTCTCCGGGCTGAATGAGAAGGTTCTGAAAGGTTTCTCAGGCGTACTGTTCTCAAAAGAGAATGGTAATGCTCCTGCAAAACTAATTCAGGATTTCCAGAAAAAGAACAGCAAAAAACTCACATTTAAAGGGGCTTCCATCGATTCCGATCTCTTTATAGGTGCAGAACAGCTGGAAATGCTGACTAAGCTTAAATCTAAACAAGAGCTTATCGGCGAAATTATCGGGTTACTTAACTCACCTGTACAAAATGTACTTGGAGCCCTTAACAGTGGCAAGCACATTATCGCAGGTGTGGTAAAAACTCTTCAAGAAAAACAACAATCAGAATAACATTCAATTTTAAAAGGTAATCTAAAATGGCAGATCTTAAAGCGTTTGCAGAGCAGCTAGTGAACCTAACCGTTAAAGAAGTTAACGAGTTAGCAACTATCCTTAAGGACGAGTATGGTATTGAGCCTGCTGCCGCCGCTGCTCCAGCAGCCGCAGCTGGTGGTGGTGCAGAAGCCGCCGCTCCTGCAGAGAAATCAGAATTCGACGTAGTGCTGAAATCAGCTGGCGCCGCTAAACTTGCAGTAGTTAAGCTTGTGAAAGAACTTACTGGTCTTGGTCTGAAAGAGGCGAAAGACGTAGTAGACAACGCTCCTAAAGCAATCAAAGAAGGCATCGGTAAAGACGAAGCTGAAGCTCTTAAAAAACAACTTGAAGAAGCCGGAGCTGAAGTAGAACTGAAGTAACTGCATGGACCTGTTAACACGGTCCGACCTATACTTTTAGGCCTGACGATTAGTCAGGTCTTTTCCTGTTTGTACCTGTTCCTGATAATATTTTTTCCAGCGAACTAATCTTATCAGGCTTCAGTTCTTACCAATACCGGTTCAATTTAGGTACTAAAAGTTCTATAGTCTTGGCAAATACAAAATATAACGAACGGATTAATTTTGCCTCCATTAAAACTGTACTGGACTATCCTGATTTTCTGGATGTGCAGCTACAGTCATATATGGACTTTCTTCAATTAGAAACACCTGCCGACAAGCGTACGCAAGAAGGCTTGTACAAGGTGTTTATGGAGAACTTTCCAATTTCAGACTCCCGCGAAAATTTCGTACTGGAGTTTGTTGATTATATGCTCGATCCGCCTAAGTACACTGTGGAGGAGTGTATCGAACGCGGACTAACCTATTCCGTTCCGCTTAAGGCTAAATTGCGCCTGCGCTGTAACGACGCGGAAAACGAAGATTTCGAGACCATCGAACAGGAAGTTTTCCTCGGCAATATCCCTTACATGACAGAAAAAGGCTCCTTTGTGATCAATGGAGCTGAACGTGTTATTGTATCACAGCTGCACCGCTCGCCGGGTGTGTTCTTTGCCCAAAGCAAGCACACAAACGGTACCAAGCTTTATTCGGCCAGGATCATCCCTTTCAAGGGCTCCTGGATAGAGTTTGCAACAGACGTAAACAATGTGATGTATGCCTACATCGACCGTAAGAAGAAATTCCCGGTTACTACACTGTTGCGCGCCATCGGATATGGTACAGATAAAGAAATACTCGACCTGTTTGGGTTGAGCGAAGAAGTTCAGAATAATAAGGCTAACCTTAAAAAGGTTGTAGGCCGCCGTCTGGCAGCCAGGGTTCTTCGCACCTGGACTGAAGACTTCGTAGATGAAGATACTGGTGAAGTAGTGTCTATCGACCGTAACGAAGTGTTACTGGAGCGCGATTCACTTATTACCAATGATGATATAGAAACCATTCTGGATTCTGGTTCTGATTCCATCATCCTGCACAGGGAAGATGTGAACGTGAACGACTATACCATCATCTACAACACCCTGCAGAAAGATAACTCTAACTCAGAGAAAGAAGCGGTTGAGCAGATTTACCGTCAGCTTCGTAACACCGAAGCACCAGACGAGCAAACTGCCCGTGATATTATTCACAGCCTGTTCTTCTCTGATAAGCGTTACGACCTGGGTGAAGTAGGCCGTTACAGAATTAACAAGAAGCTCGGTCTTGAGATTGCTTCAGACACCAAGGTACTGACAACGCAGGATATCATCAGCATTGTTAAGTTCCTGATCACCCTGATCAACTCACGCGCTGTAGTGGACGATATTGACCACTTGAGCAACCGCCGTGTACGTACCGTAGGGGAGCAGCTTTATGCCCAGTTTGGCGTAGGTCTTGCCCGTATGTCGCGTACCATTAAGGAACGTATGAACGTACGCGATAATGAGGACTTCAAACCTGTTGACCTGATTAACGCCCGTACGCTTTCATCTGTAATTAACAGCTTCTTTGGTACCAACCAGCTGAGCCAGTTCATGGACCAGACCAACCCCCTTGCCGAGGTAACGCACAAGCGTAGAATGTCGGCCCTGGGACCAGGTGGTTTGAGCCGCGAGCGTGCAGGTTTTGAGGTACGTGACGTTCACTACACCCACTATGGCCGCCTTTGTACTATCGAGACGCCGGAAGGACCAAACATTGGTCTGATTTCTTCTCTTTGTGTGCATGCCAAGGTGAACCATATGGGCTTTATCGAAACACCATACCGCAAGGTGAAAGATGGTGTGGTAAGTAAAGATGTAGTATTCCTGACTGCCGAAGAAGAAGATACCCACAACATTGCCCAGGCCAATGCGCCTATCGATGAGCAGGGTAAATATGTGAACGATAAGGTAAAAGCTCGCTACGAAGGTGACTTCCCTGTGTTGGATCCTGACCAGCTGACTTATATGGATATTGCGCCAAACCAGATTGTGTCTGTTGCGGCTTCCCTGATTCCATTCCTGGAGCACGACGATGCTAACCGCGCCCTGATGGGTTCGAACATGCAGCGTCAGGCAGTACCACTGCTTCGTCCGGAAGCTCCAATTGTAGGTACAGGTCTGGAAGGACGTGTGGCAGCCGACTCACGCTCGCTGATTGTAGCAGAAGACAATGGTACAGTAGAGTTTGTAGATTCTACTGAAATCAGAATCCGTTACGACAAAACAGACGAGCAAAAGCTGGTTTCGTTCGATAACGATATTATTGTTCACGGCTTAACCAAATTCCGCCGCACCAATCAGGATACCTGTATTAATCTGAAGCCAATGGTATACAAAGGCGAAAAGATTACTAAGGGACAAATCCTGTGCGAAGGTTATGCAACGGAAGGTGGCGAGCTGGCCCTGGGTCGTAACCTGCGGGTGGCTTTCATGCCATGGCAGGGTTATAACTTCGAGGATGCGATCGTAATCTCCGAGCGCGTGGTACGCGAAGATATCTTCACCTCAATTCACATTGAAGAATTTGAGATGGAGGTGCGTGATACCAAGCGTGGCGAAGAGGAGCTTACTTCAGAGATTCCAAACGTTAGTGAGGAAGCTGTTCGCAACCTTGATGAGAACGGTATTATCCGCCTGGGTGCCGAAGTGCGTGAGGGAGATATCCTGATTGGTAAGATCACCCCTAAAGGTGAAACCGATCCGACTCCTGAAGAAAAGCTGCTTCGTGCCATCTTTGGTGACAAAGCCGGCGACGTGAAGGATGCTTCCATGAAGGCGCCTCCATCACTTACTGGTGTGGTAATCGATACTAAATTATTCTCACGCCCTAAGCGTGATAAAGACTCTCGTGCCCGTGCCAAGAAAGAAGTAGATAACCTGAAAGCGCGTTACAGCAAAGACCTGCTAAGCCTGCGTGGCCGCATGATCGATAAGCTGGTACAGCTGCTGGATGGTAAAACTTCACAGGGCATCAGGCACAAGTTTGGTGATGAGATCATGTCTAAAGGTGTGAAATTCACCCGTCAGAACATTGAGAACAACATCTTCCCGGAGAAGAACATCTACCGCGACGAGAGTACTTATGCAGTAGCAGAAGAGGTGAACATGATAGCCGACCTGAACCTGGAAGGCTGGACTGAAGATGAGCATACCAATGGACTGGTACAATCGCTGGTGAAGAACTACAACCGCCGCCGCAACGAAATCAACGCACACTTTAAGCGTAACAGGTTTACGCTGGAGGTGGGTGATGAACTTCCGGCAGGTATTGTGCAGCTGGCCAAAGTTTACATTGCCAAGAAGCGTAAGCTGAAGGTAGGTGACAAGATGGCGGGCCGCCACGGTAACAAAGGTGTGGTTGCCAAGATTGTACGTGCTGAAGATATGCCATTCCTGCCAGACGGCACTCCAATGGATATCGTACTGAACCCGCTGGGCGTACCTTCGCGTATGAACATCGGCCAGATTTACGAAACCGTACTGGGCTGGGCCGGTCTTGAACTGGGCCGCAAGTACGCAACGCCTATCTTCGATGGTGCTACCATGGAAGAAGTAGCTGCGGAGCTGAAAGCTGCTAACGTTCCTGAATTTGGCCGTGCCTATCTGCACGACGGTCGTACAGGCGAGCGCTTCGATCAGCCGGTAACGGTAGGGGTGATCTACATGCTGAAACTGGGTCACCTGGTGGATGACAAGATGCACGCCCGTTCTATCGGACCATACTCACTCATTACACAGCAGCCGCTGGGTGGTAAAGCACAATTCGGTGGTCAGCGTTTTGGTGAGATGGAAGTGTGGGCACTGGAAGCATTCGGTGCTGCCAACATTCTGCAAGAGATCTTAACGGTTAAATCAGACGACGTTGTAGGCCGTGCCAAAGCATACGAAGCCATTGTAAAAGGCGAAAATATGCCACGTCCTAACATTCCGGAGTCATTCAATGTACTGGTACACGAGCTTCGTGGCCTTGCACTTGAAATCACGATGGACTAAATATTCATACTGGCCGGGCACAAAAGTGTCCGGCCTTTCATGAGCTATAACAGTCCACAGGGCGAACTAAATTGCCCGATAAAACCTTAAAGGTCTGCTAAACAACGATTCAATAAACATCGGTATGGCATTTCGTAAAAATAAAAAGCTCAACATTGACTTCTCAAAGGTTACCATAAGCCTGGCCTCTCCGGAATCTATTCTGGAAAGTTCACACGGCGAAGTAACGCAGCCAGAGACCATCAACTACCGGACTTATAAGCCGGAGATGGGCGGTCTTTTCTGCGAGCGTATCTTCGGTCCGGTGAAAGACTGGGAGTGTCATTGTGGTAAGTACAAACGTATTCGTTATAAAGGCATTATCTGCGACCGCTGCGGGGTTGAAGTAACCGAGAAAAAAGTACGCAGGGAGCGGATGGGCCACATTGAACTAGTGGTTCCGGTTGCCCACATCTGGTATTTCCGTTCTTTACCTAATAAGATCGGTTACCTGCTGGGTTTGCCAACAAAGAAATTAGATCAGGTTATTTACTACGAGCGCTATGTGGTAATTCAGCCAGGTACCAAGGCAGAAGATGGTGTAAACACCATGGACTTCCTTACTGAAGATGAGTACCTGGACATTATCGACAAGCTGCCGCGTGAAAACCAGATGCTTGACGACAACGATCCGAACAAGTTCATCGCCAAGATGGGTGCAGAAGCGCTGGAAATGCTGCTTGCCCGTACCCAGCTGGATGAGCTGTCGTATGAGTTGCGCCACCAGGCTGCCACAGACTCTTCGCAGCAGCGTAAAGCTGAAGCGCTCAAGCGTCTGAAGGTAGTAGAAGCTTTCCGTGATGCCAACACCCGTGTGGTGAACCGTCCTGAATGGATGATCATCAAAATGGTACCGGTAATTCCACCAGAGCTTCGTCCGCTTGTGCCCCTGGATGGCGGCCGTTTTGCTACCTCCGACCTAAATGACCTGTACCGTCGTGTTATTATCCGTAACAATCGTCTGAAGCGCCTGATTGATATCAAAGCGCCTGAGGTAATCTTGCGGAATGAGAAGCGTATGCTACAGGAAGCAGTAGACTCCCTGTTCGATAACAGCCGTAAGGTAAACGCCGTTCGTTCGGATGGTAACCGTGCGCTGAAGTCACTTTCAGACATGCTGAAAGGTAAGCAGGGCCGTTTCCGCCAGAACCTTCTTGGTAAGCGTGTCGACTATTCCGGTCGTTCGGTTATCGTGGTAGGCCCTGAGCTGAAACTGCACGAGTGCGGTCTGCCCAAGAACATGGCAGCCGAGCTTTTCAAGCCATTTATTATCCGTAAGCTGATTGAGCGCGGTATCGTTAAGACCGTAAAATCAGCCAAGAAAATAGTTGATCGCAAAGATCCCGTGGTGTGGGATATTCTGGAAAACGTACTGAAGGGCCACCCTGTGCTCCTTAACCGTGCGCCAACCCTGCACCGTCTGGGTATCCAGGCATTCCAGCCTAAGCTGATCGAAGGTAAGGCTATTCAGCTGCACCCACTGGTGTGTACAGCGTTTAACGCCGACTTTGACGGTGACCAGATGGCGGTACACGTACCCCTGGGTCATGAGGCTATCCTGGAAGCATCGCTGCTGATGCTGGCTTCGCACAACATCCTGAACCCTGCCAACGGTGCGCCAATTGCCGTACCTTCGCAGGACATGGTGCTTGGCCTGTACTACGTGACCAAAGGTCGCCGCAGTACGCCGGAGCACAAGGAGCAGGGCGAAGGCATGCGTTTCTACTCTGCCGAAGAGGTGATCATTGCGATGAATGAGAAGCGTCTGAGCAAGCATGCGTACATCTTTGTGAAAACAAAAGTGCGTAATCCTGAAACAGGAGAGCTGGAAGAGAAGATGGTAGAGACCGTAGCCGGTCGCGTACTGTTTAACCAGCACGTTCCTGAAGAAGTAGGTTATGTAGATGAGCTGCTTACCAAGAAAAAGCTTCAGCAGATTATTTCTCAGGTATTCAAGATCGTAGGTATGGCCCGTACGGCTCACTTCCTGGACGACATCAAGGAACTTGGTTTCCAGAGTGCGTACCGCGGTGGTCTGTCAATGGGTCTGGGCGATATCCTGGTACCGGAGAACAAAGACCTGATGATTAATCAGGCCAAAGAGGAAGTTGATGCCGTATGGAACAACTACCTGATGGGTCTGATCACAGATAACGAGCGTTACAACCAGGTGATTGACATCTGGACCCGCGTTAACTCACAGTTAACCGGCCGCCTGATGCAGCAGATGGAAGATGACCGTCAGGGATTCAACTCTATCTTTATGATGATGCACTCCGGAGCCCGTGGTTCCAGGGAGCAGATTCGCCAGTTGGGTGGTATGAGGGGTCTGATGGCCAAGCCACAGAAAAACCTGCAGGGTTCGGTAGGAGAGATCATTGAAAACCCGATCCTTTCGAACTTTAAAGAAGGTCTGGACGTAATCGAGTACTTTATTTCTACCCACGGTGCCCGTAAAGGTCTTGCCGATACGGCCCTTAAAACTGCCGATGCAGGTTATCTGACCCGTCGTCTGGTAGACGTTGCACAGGACGTGGTGGTAAATGAGCCTGATTGCGGTACCCTGCGTGGTATCAACGTAACTGCTCTGAAAGATAACGAAGATGTGGTAGAGCCGCTAAGCGAGCGTATTCTGGGTCGCGTTACCGTACACGATGTGTACGATCCGATCACAGATGAGCTGATCGTAAAGGCTGGTGAGGAAGTAACAGAAGAACTTGCGACCCGTATCGACGAATCTGCGGTAGAAGAGGTGGAGATCCGCTCTGCACTGACCTGCGAAACCCGTCAGGGTATTTGCGGCAAGTGCTACGGACGTAACCTTGCCTCTGGCCGTATGGTACAGAAAGGGGAATCTGTAGGGGTTATTGCAGCACAGTCTATTGGTGAGCCGGGTACACAGCTTACGCTTCGTACCTTCCACGTAGGTGGTACTGCCTCTAACATTGCGGTAGAAGCACAGATCAGGGCTAAGTTTGATGGTACCATCCGCTTTGAGGAGCTGCGTACCATTAATACGACCAACGACGAAGGCACTGACATTACCGTGGTAATGGGTCGTTCAGGAGAAATTCAGGTTGTGGATGAGAAGTCAGGCAAAGTACTGATCTCAAACCACGTACCATACGGTGCCTTCCTGGTAGTGAAAGACGGTGATAAGATCAGCAAAGGAGATCAGATCTGTTTCTGGGATCCTTACAATGCGGTGATCCTGTCAGAACTTGATGGACACATTGATTTCGATGCCATTGAAGAAGGCATTACCTATCGTGAAGAATCGGACGAACAGACCGGTCACCGCGAGAAAGTGATTGTTGAAACCAAGGATAAGGCAAAGAACCCATCCATCATTGTAAATACAGGCAATGCTGATACTACCAAAGGTTATAACATCCCTGTGGGTGCTCACCTGGTAGTAGATCAGGGCGATAAAGTGAAAAAAGGACAGGTACTGGCGAAGATACCCCGTACCATGGGTAAATCACGCGACATCACAGGTGGTCTGCCACGTGTAACAGAGCTGTTCGAAGCCCGTAACCCATCTAACCCGGCCGTAGTGTCTGAAATTGATGGTGTGGTTACTTACGGTTCCATCAAGCGTGGTAACCGCGAGATCTTTATCGAATCTAAGGATGGTGTGAAGAAGCGTTACCTGGTACCGCTGTCCAAGCACATTCTGGTACAGGATAATGACTTTGTGCGTGCAGGTATTCCTCTTTCTGATGGTGCCGTTACGCCTGCAGATATTCTGAACATCAAAGGACCTACTGCAGTACAGGAATACCTGGTGAACGAGATCCAGGAAGTATACCGTCTGCAGGGTGTGAAGATCAACGACAAACATATTGAAGTGATCGTACGCCAGATGATGCAGAAGGTGCTTGTTGTAGATCCGGGTGATACCAGCTTCCTGCCGAACCAACTGGTTGATCGTTTTGCTTTCTTTGAAGAGAATGACAGCATTCTGGATAAGAAAGTAGTGACAGACGCCGGTGATTCAACCAGCCTGAAACCAGGTATGATTGTGAACGCCCGCCGTTTAAGAGAAGAAAACTCTAAACTGAAGCGTAACGACCAGAAGCTGGTAGATGTGCGTGATGCGGCACCAGCTGTATCGCAGCCAACCCTACAGGGTATCACACAGGCATCATTAGGTACTGAAAGCTTTATCTCGGCTGCATCCTTCCAGGAAACAACCAAGGTACTAAGTGAAGCCTCTATCCGTGGCAAGACAGATTACCTGATGGGTCTGAAAGAAAACGTGATCGTTGGTCACCTGATCCCAGCCGGTACTGGTATGCGTGAGTTTAACCGTGTGCTGGTTTATTCAGAAGATGAGTACAGCAAGGTTAAAGCAGGACATGAAGATGAGCCTGTAGCTCGTGAAAGACAATTAGAAGCAAGATAAGCGGAAACTATGTCAGATCAGGATCCTAAAAAGTCCCTTAAACCACAGCAGATAAATATAGAGCTGACTGAGGAAATAGCAGAGGGCGTTTATTCCAATCTGGCCATGGTGGCCCACTCCAACTCGGAGTTTGTAATAGACTTTATCCGGCTGATGCCGGGTGTTCCAAAAGCAAAAGTGAAAGCACGGGTGATATTAACGCCCGAACATGCCAAACGTTTGCTGCAGGCCCTGAACGATAATATCTCCAAGTACGAAGATAGTTTTGGGCACATAAAGCAGGCAGACGAAGAGCAGGTACGCTTTCCGATGAACTTTGGAGGCACCATTGGCGAAGCCTGAGAAGAGTAAATCCTAGTTAATCTAAAATAGTACACACATTCTTTGCAATGTGTGTACTATTTTTATATTTTTGCAGTCCGAAAAACCGATCATAGGATCAGTAGCTAAACCAGGTAAAGAGAATGCCTACTATTCAGCAATTAGTAAGAAAGGGCAGAAAACAACTGACCTCAAAATCAAAATCACCGGCGCTGGACGCATGTCCGCAGCGTCGAGGTGTGTGTACCCGCGTGTACACAACAACGCCGAAGAAACCTAACTCTGCAATGCGTAAAGTTGCGCGTGTACGTCTTACCAATGGTAAAGAAGTAAACGCATACATTCCGGGAGAGGGACATAACCTGCAGGAGCACTCAATTGTGCTAATCCGCGGTGGTCGTGTTAAAGACCTTCCAGGTGTACGCTACCACATCATTCGTGGTGCACTTGATACCGCAGGTGTTAGTGGTCGTCTGCAAGCACGTTCCAAATACGGTGCCAAGAGACCAAAAGCAAAAAGCTAATATTCGAGTAATAATACAATGAGAAAAAGTAAGCCTAAAAAGAGATATATTCTACCGGATCCAAAATTTGGAGATGTAATGGTTTCCAAGTTTGTAAACTACATGATGGTGGACGGTAAGAAGAGTATTGCCTACAGCATTTTCTACGACGCAGTAGCGTTGATAGAAAGCAGAACTGGCGAGAATGGTCTCGAAACCTGGCGCAAGGCATTGAACAATGTGATGCCTGGCGTAGAGGTGAAAAGCCGTCGTGTAGGTGGTGCAACATTCCAGGTTCCCCAGGAAGTGCGCCCTGAACGCAAGACCTCGCTGGGTATCAAATGGCTCATCAGCTATGCTCGTAACCGTGGTGAAAAAACCATGACAGAGAAGCTGGCAGGAGAAATAATTTCTGCTTCTAAAGGTGAGGGAGCTGCGATCAAGAAGAAAGACGATACACATCGTATGGCTGAGGCAAACAAAGCATTCTCACACTTCAGATTCTAAAAAATGGCGAGAGACTTAAAATTTACAAGAAATATAGGTATAGCAGCGCACATTGACGCGGGTAAAACCACCACCACTGAGCGTATTCTATACTATTCTGGTGTTAGCCACAAGATCGGTGAAGTTCATGATGGTGCTGCCACCATGGACTGGATGGAGCAGGAGCAGGAGCGGGGTATAACCATTACCTCAGCAGCTACAACTGTAAAATGGCCTTACAGAGGTCAGGAGTATCATATCAATATCATTGACACCCCGGGTCACGTGGACTTTACCGTAGAGGTAAACCGTTCACTGCGTGTACTGGATGGTCTGGTGTTTCTGTTTAGTGCTGTAGACGGTGTTGAGCCGCAGTCAGAAACTAACTGGCGCCTGGCGGATAACTATAAAGTTGCCCGTATCGGATTCGTGAACAAAATGGACCGCAGCGGTGCTGACTTCCTTGGCGTGTGTAAGCAGGTGAAGGAAATGCTTGGCAGCAATGCTGTACCACTTCAGTTGCCTATTGGTGCTGAAGAGAACTTCAAAGGCGTTGTTGACCTGGTAAACTTCCGTGGCATTATCTGGAATGAAGAGGATAAAGGTATGACCTTTACCGAAGTAGCCATTCCGGATGATATGATGGAAGAAGCGCAGGAGTATCGTGAAAAGCTGCTGGAAGCAGTAGCGGAATATGATGAGAGCCTGATGGAGAAGTATTTTGATGATCCGGAATCAATTACTGAAGCTGAGATTCTGGCTGCTCTTCGTGCTGCAACCATCGACATGGCCATTGTACCAATGCTTTGTGGTTCTTCTTTCAAGAACAAAGGTGTTCAAACCATGCTTGATTACGTGATGGCGCTTTGCCCGTCACCCATGGATAAAGAGAGCATCACCGGTATCAACCCTGATACAGGTAATGAAACAAAAAGAAAGCCAGCTGAAACTGAACCTTTCGCTGCCCTTGCTTTTAAAATTGCAACTGACCCTTACGTAGGTCGCCTTTGCTTTATCCGCGCCTATTCAGGTGTGCTGGAGTCTGGCTCGTATGTGTACAACACTCGTTCAGACAACAAAGAAAGGATCTCACGTATCTTCCAGATGCACGCGAACAAGCAGAACCAGATCGAAAGACTGGGTGCAGGTGATATCGGTGCGGTAGTTGGCTTCAAAGACATCAAAACAGGTGATACCCTCTGTGATGAGAAGCACAAGATCGTGCTGGAATCCATGGTGTTCCCTGAGCCGGTAATTGGTTATGCCATTGAGCCTAAAAAACAGGCCGACGTAGATAAACTGGGTATGGCCATTGCCAAGCTGGTGGAAGAAGATCCAACACTGCATGTGCATACCGATCAGGAAACTGGTCAGACCATCCTTAGAGGTATGGGTGAGCTTCACCTTGAGATCATCATCGACCGTATGCGTCGTGAGTTCAAGGTAGAGATCAATCAGGGTGCGCCTCAGGTTGCTTACAAAGAAGCCCTTACTGCCAATGTTGAGCATAAAGAGGTGTACAAGAAGCAAACCGGTGGTAAAGGTAAGTTTGCGGATATTGTGTTCGAATTAGGACCAATTGATGCAGAGGCCGATCCGAAAGAAGTAAGAAATGGTTTGCAGTTTGTGAACAATGTTGTAGGTGGTGTTATTCCACGTGAATTCATACCTTCTATTCAGAAAGGTTTTGAAGGCGCCATGAAAAACGGACCACTGGCGGGATATCCTATCGAGCAGATGAAAGTACGTCTGTTCCATGGTTCATTCCACGACGTTGACTCTGATGCGCTGTCTTTCGAACTTGCTGCCCGTATTGGTTTTAAAGAAGCCGCGAAGAAAGCTAAGCCTATCATTCTTGAGCCAATCATGAATGTGGAAGTAGTAACTCCAGATGAGTATACCGGTCCTGTAACAGGTGACCTGAACCGTCGCCGTGGTATCATGAGGGGTATGGACCCTAAAGGTGTTGCCCAGGTTATAAGAGCAAATGTGCCGCTTTCTGAACTGTTTGGTTATGTAACAGACTTACGTACCATCACTTCAGGTCGTGCAACTGCTTCTTTAACCTTCTCACATTACGAGCAGGTACCATCTAACATTGCCGAGCAGGTGATTGCTAAAGTAAAAGGGCCGCAAAAATAAATTGGTATGAACCAGAAAATTCGCATAAAACTAAAGTCGTACGACCACAATCTGGTGGATAAATCATCTGAAAAGATTGTACGTGCTGTTAAATCAACCGGAGCTGTGGTAAGTGGTCCGATACCCTTGCCTACCGAGAAAGAAATATTCACAGTACTGCGTTCTCCGCACGTGAATAAGAAGGCTCGCGAGCAGTTTCAGCTTTGCACATATAAGCGTCTGGTAGATATCTATTCTACCAGTGCAAAAACAGTAGATGCCCTGATGAAGCTTGAACTTCCCAGCGGTGTTGATGTTGAGATCAAAGTTTGATCAACAGAACATAATACTTTGAAGAGCCAACTGCCGGATTACGGTAGTTGGTTCTTTTTTGTTGTAATGAAAAGTAGAAAAAGTGCAACAACATTTTTCATCTAGAAAAAAATTGTCTAACTTTGCAGTCCTTTATGGAAAGTAAGTTGCGCAAAGAAGAAGCAACTGCTAAACTAACAGCATAGAAGATGTCTGGGATAATTGGAAAAAAAATCGGGATGACTAGCATCTACAGTGCCGATGGACAAAATGTCGCATGCACAGTAGTGGAGGCTGGTCCGTGCGTTGTAACGCATGTTAAGAATGAAGATACTGATGGCTACACAGCCGTTCAGTTGGCCTTTGGTGAGAAGAAAGAAAAGCATACCACCAGAGCGTTAGCAGGCCACTTTGCAAGAGCGAATACCACACCAAAGAGAAAGGTAGTGGAGTTTCGTGATTTCAGAGTAGAGTTTGAAGGTGGTGTATCCCTGGGTAACATCATCAAAGCAGGGGAGGTATTCATCGAAGGTGATTTCGTTGATGCAATTGGTACCTCAAAAGGTAAAGGTTTTCAAGGCGTTGTGAAGCGTCATGGATTTGCCGGTGTAGGCGAAGCAACACATGGTCAGCATAACCGTTTGCGTGCTCCTGGTTCTATTGGTGCCTGTTCTTTCCCATCACGGGTATTCAAAGGACAGCGTATGGCCGGCAGAACAGGTGGTAATCGTGTAAAGATGGTTAACTTACGTATCCTTAAGATCTATGCAGAGCAAAATCTATTGCTTGTAAGTGGCTCTATCCCCGGAGCGAAAAATTCTTACGTAATTCTAGAGAAGTAAACCATGGAAGTTGCAGTATTAAAACAATCTGGAGAAGACACAGGGCGTAAGATCGCGCTTTCTGAGTCAGTGTTTGGCATTGAGCCGAACGATCATGCAATCTACCTGGATGTAAAGCAGTATTTGGCTAACCAACGTCAGGGTACGCATAAATCGAAGGAGAGAAACGAGGTAGCTGGTTCTACCCGTAAGATTAAAAAGCAAAAAGGTACTGGTGGCGCCCGTGCAGGTAGCATCAAATCGCCGGTATTCCGTGGTGGTGGACGTATTTTTGGTCCAAGACCACGCAACTATAGCTTTAAGCTGAATAAAAAAGTAAAGCAGCTGGCAAGACAGTCTGCCCTTGCTTACAAAGCAAAGGATAATAGCATCAGCATTCTGGAAAACTTAAGCTTCGAGGGTCCAAAGACCAAAGAATATCTGAAGCTGCTCAATGGTCTGTCACTAAACAACAAAAAAACTTTGTTGGTGCTGGCAGAAGTAGATCAGAATGTAGTGCTGTCGAGCCGCAATATCAAGAATGCCCAGGTAACAACTGCCGGCAATCTGAACACCTACGAAATTATTAAAGCCGATACCCTGATTTTTAGTGAGGGTGCCGTTCAAAAACTGGAAGAAATATATAACTCTGCGTCATGAGTGTGCTGATTAAACCTCTAGTAACCGAAAAGGTCTCTGCCCTGAACGAAAAAGGCAAGTATGGCTTTGTAGTAGCGAAAACTGCTAACAAAGTTGAGATTGCAAAAGCGGTAGAGAAAACCTATGGCGTAACGGTGGAGACAGTAAACACCATGCGTTACAACGGAAAAGAAAAATCCCGTTACACCAAAACAGGTGTAGTGAGCGGCCGGACACCTTCCTTCAAGAAAGCGATAATAACTGTGGCGGAAGGTGAAGTAATAGATTTTTATAGCGGCATTTAATAAGATTAGTGATGGCAATTAAAAAACTAAGACCTGTAACGCCGGGTCAGCGTTTCAGAATAGCTCCAGCATTTAGTGAGATTACCAGCGATCAGCCGGAAAAATCACTGCTGGTGTCGAAAAATAAATCAGGCGGCCGCAATAACCAGGGCCGTCGCACCATGCGCCATATCGGTGGTGGCCACAAGCAGAAAATTCGTGTTATCGATTTTCAGCGTGCTCACTTCGATGTGCCTGCAACTGTTAAAGCAATCGAGTATGATCCTACTCGTACTGCCCGTGTAGCACAGATCTGGTATGCAGATGGAACCAAGTCTTATATCCTGGCTCCTGAAGGCATCGCAGTTGGACAAACAGTGATCAGTGGCGCAAGCGTAGCACCAGAGCTTGGTAACACACTTCCGCTAAGAAGCATACCACTGGGTACCATCGTTCATAACATTGAGCTGAAGCCTGGTAAAGGTGGCGCAATGGCTCGTAGTGCAGGCTCCTATGCACAGCTCGTTGCCCGTGAGGGTAAATATGCAACTGTAAAGTTGCCTTCTGGCGAAACCCGTCAGGTGCTGGTTGAGTGTCTTGCCACTGTGGGTACCGTTTCTAACGGCACACACATGAACGAAAGCCTTGGTAAAGCAGGTCGTAAGCGTTGGTTAGGACGTCGTCCTCGCGTTCGTGGTGTAGCCATGAACCCGGTAGATCACCCTATGGGTGGTGGCGAAGGTCGTGCATCAGGTGGTCACCCCCGTTCACGCAACGGCCAGATAGCAAAAGGTAAGAAAACCAGAAGTCCGAAAAAGTACAGCAACGGCTTAATCATTAGCAAAAGGAAGAAATAATGTCACGTTCACTTAAAAAAGGACCATATATAGATTTCCGGCTGGAAAAGAAAGTTGATAAAATAAACGAAGGAGGCAAAAAGTCTGTTATCAAGACCTGGTCTCGCCGTTCAATGATTTCTCCGGACTTCGTAGGTCACACTTTTGCCGTTCACAATGGCAATAAATTTATTCCTGTTTTCATCACTGAAAACATGGTGGGACATAAAATGGGCGAATTCGCGCCTACCCGTAACTTCAGAGGTCACACAGCTAAAAAAGATAAAGGCAAGAGATAATTATGGAAGCAGTAGCAAAGCTGAATAACGTGCCTACATCTCCACGCAAAATGCGATTGGTAGCTGATATGGTTCGCGGTATGGCGGTAGACAGAGCACTTAGCGTATTGAAGTTCGATTCAAAACACAGCTCAGAGCGCCTGGAGAAACTATTGGTATCGGCCATTTCTAACTGGCAGAATAAACATACAGATGAGCGTCTTGAAGATGCTAACCTGTTCATCAAAGAGATCAAGGTAGACAGCGGCAGAATGCTGAAACGTTTACGTCCGGCTCCTCAGGGCAGGGCTCACCGGATCAGAAAACGCTCCAACCATGTAACGCTGGTAGTTGCCAGCCGCAACGGTCAGACGATCGAGGATAATAATAATAGCGCAGAATAATCATGGGACAAAAAGTTAATCCGATAGGTCTCCGATTAGGCATCATCAAAGGTTGGGACTCGAACTGGTACGGTGGCAAAACCTTTTCCGATAAACTGGTCGAAGATCATAACATTCGCAAGTATATCGTTGCCCGTATTCCAAAGGGTGGCATTGCAAAGATAATCATTGAGCGCACACTCAAGCGCATTACCCTTACCATCCATACGGCACGTCCGGGTGTGGTTATTGGTAAAGGCGGTGCCGAAGTGGATCGTCTTCGTGAAGAGCTGAAGAAAATAACCGGAAAAGATGTTCAAATCAACATTTTTGAGATCAAACGTCCGGAGCTCGATTCACAACTGGTAGGGGAGTCAATTGCTCAGCAGTTAAAAGCCCGTATTTCTTACCGTCGCGCCATGAAGCAGGCTATAGCTAGTGCTATGCGTGTTGGTGCACAGGGTATCAAGATCAAATGTTCAGGCCGTTTAGGTGGTGCTGAAATGGCTCGTACAGAGCAATATAAAGAAGGTCGTATCCCTCTTCATACACTCCGTGCCGATATCGATTATGCTATCTCTGAAGCAGAGACTGTATATGGTAAGATCGGTATCAAAGTATGGATTTTCAAGGGTGAGATCTATGGTAAGCCTGACTTATCTCCAAATGCTGCCGCACAGGCGCCTTCTGGTGGCGACTCTCGCCGTCCTGCCGGTCCAGGCAAGCAAAGAAGAGATGGCGGACGTAATAGAAAGAAAAGAAAATAAGCTGTATTAAATCTGTACGAACATGTTACAGCCCAAAAGAACAAAATTTAGAAAGCAACAAAAGGGTAGAGTTAAAGGCATCGCTCAGCGCGGCCATACGTTGGCATTTGGCAACTTTGGCATCAAGTCGTTAGAAGCAGGCTGGATAACCTCCAGGCAGATCGAGGCAGCTCGTATCGCCATGACCCGTGCCATGAAACGTGAAGGTCGCGTATGGATCAGGATTTTTCCAGATAAGCCAATTACCAAGAAGCCTGCCGAAGTAAGGATGGGTAAAGGTAAAGGTGCTCCGGAATACTGGGTAGCTGTGATCAAACCAGGTACGATTTTATTTGAGTCTACAGGAGTTACTTCTGAACTGGCTCAGGAATCACTTCGTCTGGCAGCACAAAAGCTTCCGGTTAAAACGAAATTTATTGTACGTAACGACTTTGCAGCATAAGCCACGTTCATGAAAAAAGAAGATATACGTTCACTCTCGCATGAAGAATTAAAGGAGCGCCTGGCAGCGGAAAGGGAAAGCCTTACCAAGCTGAAGTTTGCTCATGAGATTTCTCCGATAGAGAACCCAACAAAAATCCGGCATTCCCGGAGGCTGATAGCCAGAATCGAAACTGAATTAAGGGCTAAAGAAACTAATAACTAAAATGGAGCCTCGCAATCTACGTAAAGAACGGGTAGGCAAGGTGGTGAGCAATAAGATGGAAAAAACCATCACTGTAGAAGTTTCACGTAAAGTGAAGCACGAGATCTACGGTAAATTCATCGGCAAATCTACCAAATTCAAAGCCCACGACGATAAGAATGAGTGTAACATAGGAGACACCGTTCTGATCCAGGAAACTCGCCCGCTGAGCAAAGATAAACGCTGGCGATTAGTTGAAATCTTAGAAAGAGCCAAGTAATCATGATACAGCAAGAATCAAGACTCGCAGTAGCCGACAACAGCGGCGCAAAAGAAGTTATGTGTATCCGTGTGCTTGGTGGTACCGGTAAAAGATATGCTTCTGTAGGCGATAAAATAGTAGTAACTGTTAAAACTGCAATTCCAGCTTCTAATATCAAGAAGGGAACTGTTAGCAAGGCAGTTGTTGTTCGCACCAAAAAAGAAATCCGTCGTAAGGATGGATCATATATTCGTTTCGAAGAAAATGCCGCTGTACTCCTGAACAACCAGGATGAGCCAAGAGGTACACGTATCTTCGGACCAGTAGCAAGAGAATTGCGTGAGAAGCAATTCATGAAAATCGTTTCGTTGGCTCCAGAAGTATTGTAATGGGTATGAAAGCAACTACATCAAAAACTACAAAACTACACATTCGCACAGGCGATACCGTGAAGGTGCTGACAGGCGCTGACCGTGGTAAGACCGGCAAAGTGCAGGAGGTATTGCGCGACGTAAATAAGGCAATTGTTGAGGGTGTGAACATGAAGCACAAGCACCAAAAGCCAAATGCTCAAAACCCAGAAGGCGGCATCACACAAAGTGAAGCCCCTGTGCACATCAGTAATCTGATGGTTGTAGACCCAGCTTCCGGAGAAGCCAGCCGCATAGGCCGTAAGGCAAACGATCAGGGGAAGCTGCAACGCTATTCAAAGAAAAACGGACAATTTATAACCAATGGCTAATACAAGGTTAAAAGACAAGTATCTTAACGAGGTCGTTCCTGCGATGCAAGAGAAGTTCGGCTATAAGTCGATCATGCAGGTGCCAAAAATCGTAAAGATCAGCATCAACCGTGGTGTTGGTGCCGCTGTAGCCGATAAAAAGCTTGTTGATGTAAGCATCGATGAGCTTAGCACAATCACAGGACAAAAAGCTGTTCCTACCAAGGCTAAAAATTCTATCTCTAACTTCAAACTACGTGAAGGCATGCCTATCGGCGCCAAAGTTACCTTACGCGGAGAGAGAATGTATGAATTCCTGGACCGTTTGATGACCATTGCACTGCCACGTGTACGTGACTTTAAAGGCATCAACAGCAAAGGATTCGATGGCCGTGGTAACTATACTTTAGGTGTTACAGAACAAATCATCTTCCCGGAGATCAGCATCGACAAAGTGAATCGCATCACAGGTATGAATATTACTTTTGTGACTACGGCTCATACTGACGAAGAATGCTATACTCTTCTGAAAGAGTTTGGTCTTCCATTTACAAATAAAAACGCTTAATCATGGCAAAAGAATCAGTTAAAGCCAGAGAGCGCAAAAGAGCTGCTACTGTAGCCAAATATGCAGAGAAGCGTGCAGCCCTGAAAGCTGCAGGCGATTACGAGGCCCTGGACAAGTTGCCAAAAAATGCCTCGCCTGTACGTTTGCATAACCGCTGCAAGTTGACCGGCCGCCCAAGAGGGTATATGCGCAAATTTGGAATTTCACGCGTAACATTCCGTGAAATGGCTTCTGATGGTAAAATACCTGGTGTTACAAAAGCTAGCTGGTAATTACTGTAAGAAAGATTTTATATTTAGAAAAAAAACACTACTTTTGCAGGCCATTACGGCATGTAAGAAAATCATATTATATAAATGGATCCTATAGCAGATTACCTGACAAGGCTGAGAAATGCCATTAAGGCCAACCACAGAGTGGTGGAAATCCCTGCTTCCAACATCAAGAAAGAGATAACTAAGGTATTATACGAAAAAGGGTATATCCAAAGTTACAAGTTTGATGATGAAGCCCAGGTAGGCGGTATCATTAAGGTTGCCCTTAAGTATAATCCGGTTACTAAAACATCAGCGATCGTTAAGCTGGAAAGAATTAGTAAACCTGGTTTGCGTAAATACGCAAAAGCAGATGCATTACCTCGTGTACTGAATGGAATGGGTGTAGCCATCGTGTCTACATCTCATGGAGTAATGACAGATAAGGAAGCTCGCCAGCAGAATATTGGCGGCGAAGTTTTATGTTACGTTTACTAAGATCGCTATATGTCAAGAGTTGGTAAAAAACCCATAAGCATACCCAGCGGTGTCGACATCAAAGTTGACAAAAACTTAGTGACTGTTAAAGGTCCTAAAGGAGCGCTGGCTCAACAAATAGATCAAGATTTCACGCTATCTCAGGAAGATGGTACGCTTTTAGTAGAGCGTCCTACTGAACAGAAGCGTCATAAAGCCCTACATGGTCTTTACCGTGCCCTCATCAATAACATGGTTGTTGGTGTTAGCCAGGGTTACAAAAAAGAGCTCGAATTAGTAGGTGTAGGTTATAAAGCAGCTGTACAAGGTAATGTTCTTGAATTGAACGTTGGTTATTCACACAGCATCTTCTTAGCAGTACCCGATGAGGTTAAGGTTTCTGCAGAGACTCCAAAAGGTAAAAACCCCCTGGTGACTCTGGAAGGAATTGACAAGCAACTGATTGGTCAGATTGCTGCGAAGATCAAGTCGATACGTAAGGTTGAGCCTTATAAAGGCAAAGGTATTCGCTTTGTTGGTGAATTTGTAAGAAGGAAAGCTGGTAAGTCTGCTTCTAAAAAATAAGTAAATGAGTAAGAACATTCGTTTAAACAGCAGGGACCGCATCAAGAAAGGCATCCGTAAGAAAATCAGCGGAACTGCAGAGCGTCCCAGACTTTCAGTATTCAAGAGCAACCGCAGCATATACGCTCAACTGATAGATGATTTGAAAGGTCATACTATTGCTTCAGCCTCCAGCAAAGATCTGGAAACTGTAAATGCAACCATCTCTACTGCTAAAACCGTTGGTTCCAAACTGGCAGAGAAAGCAAAAGTAGCTGGTGTATCAGCAGTAGTATTTGACCGTAACGGATATAAATACCACGGACAGGTGAAAGCGCTGGCAGACGGCGCCCGTGAAGGTGGTTTAAACTTCTAATAGCATCATGGCTCAAGCAACAGTAAAAACAGTAAAGGCCAGCGAAATCGATCTGAAAGAGAAGGTTGTCGCTATCAATAGAGTTGCCAAAGTTGTGAAAGGCGGACGTCGTTTCAGCTTTGCAGCGATCGTAGTAGTTGGTGATGGACAGGGCGTAGTAGGTTACGGTCTGGGTAAAGCCAACGAAGTAACCGATGCTATTGTGAAAGGTATCGAAGACGCTAAAAAGAACCTGATCCGTGTACCAATCATAAATGGTACTGTACCTCACACACAGGAGGGTAAATACAGTGGTGGTTTTGTTCTGGTTAAGCCAGCAGCAGCCGGTACAGGTGTAATTGCAGGTGGTGCTATGCGTGCCGTGTTCGAAAGTGCCGGTGTACATAACGTACTTGCAAAATCAAAAGGATCGTCTAACCCACACAACGTGGTAAAGGCTACTTTTGATGCACTAACCAACATGCGTGATGCTCATGCAGTATCCATGCAAAGAGGAATTCCGATGTCTAAAGTATTTAATGGTTAATGTCATGGCAAAACTGATCATTACCAAAGTTAAGAGCACCATTAAGCGTCCTGCAAAGCAAAAAGCAACGATGCAGGCACTGGGCTTAAAGAAAATGAACCAGACTGTAGAGCACGAAGGTACTCCGCAGATCTTAGGGATGATAAAAAAAGTTCAACACCTAGTTAGCTATAAGGAGGCATAAGATGAAATTACATACACTTAAGCCTGCAGAAGGTGCAGTAAAATCCGAAAAGCGCATTGGTCGCGGTACCGGATCTGGCAGGGGAGGAACCTCTACCCGTGGTCACAAAGGCGCCCAGTCACGCTCTGGTTATAGCAAAAAAGGTGGTTTCGAGGGTGGTCAAATGCCGCTTCAGCGCCGTGTTCCAAAGTTTGGTTTTAAGAACAACAATAAAATCATCTACAAACCAATCAACCTGAGCACTCTGCAGAAATTATCTGACGAGTTTCAGCTTGATACCATCACTGTAGCATCTCTGCAGGAGCATGGTCTAGTAGGTAAAAATGATAAAGTGAAGATCTTAGGCCAAGGTGAACTCACAAAGGCGTTGGAAGTAGAAGCTCATGGTCTTTCCGCATCTGCTCAGGAAGCGATCGAAAAGGCTGGCGGTAAAGTGACTAAACTCTAAGAAGAAGCTAAGAGGATGAAAAAATTCTTCACCACTATACAGAACATCTTTGCTATCGAAGACTTAAGAACCCGTATTTTCAATACGCTTGGGTTCTTGGTCATTTTCCGCCTGGGTAGCCATATCGTTTTACCAGCAACCAATCCAGCGGCGCTTAATGCCGGTGGAGGAATGGGTGGTATATTCGATCTGCTGAATACCTTTTTAGGTGGAGCCTTTAGCAGAGCCTCTATTTTTGCACTTGGAATTATGCCCTATATTTCTGCCTCCATTGTGGTGCAGTTATTAACGGTAGCAGTTCCATACTTTACAAAACTGCAAAAGGAGGGGGAGTCTGGTAGAAAGAAGATTACACAGATTACCCGTATTTTGACCATCATAATCACGCTTGCACAAGGATATGGTTATTTATCAACAACCATTCCTTTAGAAGCAATTACGATGGATTCAAGGTTCTGGTGGATCATTACTAACATGATCGTGTTAACAGCCGGTACCATGTTTGTGATGTGGCTTGGTGAGAAGATAACAGACCGTGGTATAGGCAATGGTATTTCCATGCTGATTATGATCGGTATTATTTCACTGCTGCCTGGTGCTTTATGGGCAGAAGGCCTGAGCCGTGGTGGTAGTGAGTTACTTTTCTTCATACTCGAATTAATTGCGCTATTCTTTGTAGTCATGGCGGTAGTAATGCTAACTCAGGCTACACGGCAGATACCAATACAGTATGCAAAACAGGTGATTGGTGGGAAAGTTTATGGAGGTCAGCGCCAGTACATTCCCCTGAAAGTAAATGCAGCTGGTGTGATGCCTATCATATTTGCACAATCACTGATGTTCCTGCCTGGTCTGATTGCCAGTATCTGGGCAGACACAAGTGATCTTGCAAACTCAATCGGGCAGACATTCAACTCCTATACTTCCTGGCAATACAATGTTGTTTTTGCCATCCTGATCATTGTCTTTACTTTCTTTTATACAGCCATCACTGTTAATCCTAACCAGATTGCAGATGACCTTAAAAGGAACGGAGGCTTTATACCAGGTATAAAACCAGGAGCTGATACCAGTCACTTTATAGACAGTGTATTAACTAGAATTACATTGCCAGGTGCAATTTTCCTTGCCTTGGTAGCTGTTATGCCAGCACTGGCAGTACTTGCAGGAGTGAGCCAGCAGTTTGCTCAGTTCTATGGAGGTACTTCCCTACTGATCATGGTTGGTGTAATTCTTGACACCCTGAACCAGATTAACAGTTATTTGCTCATGCGTCACTACGAAGGAATGATGAAATCAGGAAAAATTCGTGGTAGATCAGAAAATGTGGCAGTCGCTTAATGGTCTGGTTGAAATCTGAAGAAGAAATTACCCTCATAAAAGAGGGAGCTGAGATATTAGGACAGGCCCATGCTCAGGTAGCCGCACTTGTAAAGCCAGGTGTAACAACCGAAGCTTTAGACAGAGTAGCGACAACATATATACTTGATCATGGTGCCACCCCTTCTTTCAAGGGCTACAACGGATTCAAGCATGCACTGTGCATTTCACCAAATGAACAGGTTGTGCATGGAATTCCGGGGAAATATGAACTAAAAGAGGGAGATGTTGTTTCAATAGATTGTGGAGTTTACTATAAAGGTTTTCACAGTGACAGCGCTTACACATATGGTGTAGGTACAATTGAAACGAAGGTTGCTGAACTACTGAAGGATACGCTGGCTTCGCTTTACTTAGGTATAGAGCAGGCAGCAGCAGGTAAACGTACAGGTGATATTGGATTCGCTATCCAGTCTTTTGTTGAAGCTAAAGGATATAGCGTTGTAAGAGAGCTTGTAGGTCATGGTGTTGGGAAACACCTGCATGAAGAACCTGAAGTACCCAACTACGGAAAGCGTGGAAGGGGGCAGTTACTCAAAAAAGGGATGGTGCTGGCTATTGAGCCCATGATCAATCTTGGCAAGAGAAATGTAGTTCAGGAAGATGATGGTTGGACAATACGAACAGCCGATCGAATGCCTTCTGCTCATTTTGAACATACAGTTGTTGTGCTGGAAGGTAGAGCTGAAATATTGACAACTCATAAATACATAGAAGAAGTACTCGCTAAATAAATATGGCCAAACAATCCTCTATCACGCAGGATGGTACAATTGTCGAAGCGCTCTCTAATGCGATGTTTCGCGTAGAATTAGAAAACGGGCACCAGGTAATTGCACATATCTCCGGTAAAATGCGCATGAATTATATCAAAATTTTACCCGGAGACAAAGTTAAGTTAGAAATGTCGCCATATGATTTAACGAAAGGAAGAATCGTTTACCGATATAAATAAGCAGCGATGAAAGTTAAAGCTTCTGTAAAGAAACGTAGTGCTGACTGCAAGATCATACGCAGAAAAGGCAAGATCTACGTAATCAACAAAAAGAACCCTAGGTTTAAACAAAGACAAGGATAAGTATGGCCCGTATTGCAGGAGTAGATATTCCGGATAATAAGAGAGGCGAGATCAGCCTGACCTACATCTTTGGCATCGGACGTAGCTCTTCAAAGAGCATACTGGAAAGAGCCAATGTAGATCTGGATAAAAAAGTACGTGACTGGACCGAGGATGAATCCGGTGCTATTCGTACTATTATTACCAACGAGTTCAAGACTGAAGGTGTACTGAAATCAGAAATTCAGTTAAACATCAAACGTCTGATGGACATCGGTTCTTACCGTGGCCTGCGCCACCGTAAAGGCCTGCCAGTTCGTGGTCAGAAGACAAAGAACAACGCTCGTACACGTAAAGGTAAACGTAAGACTGTAGCGAATAAGAAAAAGGCTACTAAATAAGGTTTAGGACATGGCTCAAAAACGTAAAGACAAGGCTAAAAAGCGCGTCGTTGTTGTAGAATCAATCGGCCAGGCGCACATCAAAGCCTCTTTCAACAATATTATTGTTAGCATGACTAACAATAACGGCGAAGTTATTTCATGGGCATCTGCTGGTAAAATGGGTTTCAAGGGTTCTAAAAAGAACACCCCATATGCTGCGCAGGTTGCTGCTACTAATGCCGCTCAGGCTGCTTATGATCTTGGCCTGCGTAAGGTTGAGGTTTTTGTAAAAGGACCCGGTGCAGGACGTGAGTCCGCGATCCGTACCATTCAGAATGCAGGTATCGATGTAACTACCATAAAAGATGTTACACCACTGCCGCACAACGGATGCCGTCCTCCTAAACGCAGAAGAGTTTAATTCCTGAACGAGAAGAGATCTTAAAATGGCTAGATATACAGGACCCCAAACTAAAATTGCCCGTCGTTTCGGAGAACCAATCTTCGGTGCCGATAAGTCACTGCAGAAGAAGAACTACCCTCCGGGAATGCATGGCCGTGGTCGTCGTAAAAAGCAATCTGAATATGCTGTCCAGTTAATGGAGAAGCAAAAAGCTAAATATATCTATGGTATATTAGAGCGTCAGTTTGCAAACACCTTTTCAAAAGCAAGTCGTCTGCCAGGTATTACCGGCGACAACCTGCTGCGTTTGCTCGAGGCACGTCTCGACAACACGGTTTATCGTCTGGGCATTGCACCAACCCGTCGTGCTGCTCGTCAGCTTGTGCTGCATAAGCACATCCTGGTGAACGGACAGGTTGTAAATGTTGCAAGCTATACACTACGCCCTGGAGATCAGGTGAGCGTACGTGAAAAATCTAAATCACTGGAAGCAATTACCAACAGCCTTGCTGCCCGTACCGTTAATCGTTACAACTGGCTGGAGTGGAATGCTTCTGATATGACAGGTAAATTTGTAGCCCTACCAGCTCGTGAGGATGTTCCAGAAAATATTCGTGAGCAGCTGATCGTAGAGCTTTATTCTAAGTAATTTTTAATTTTAATTCCTTTTCTTTATGTCTATACTAGCATTTCAGATGCCCGAAAAGGTTGCCATGGAAAAGGCAGACGACTTTCGCGGTCTGTTTACCTTCAAACCACTGGAACCAGGCTACGGTGTGACAATCGGAAATGCGCTGCGCAGGATTCTACTGTCATCGCTGGAAGGGTATGCTATTGTTGGTATAAAGATTCCTGGCGTACTGCATGAATTTTCCTCTATAGAGGGAGTAGTGGAAGATGTGAGCGATATTATTCTTAACCTGAAACAGGTTCGCTTCAAGAAAATAGCTGAAATCGTAGACAACCAGTTTACGGTACACGTGAAAAATCAGAAGCAGCTGAAAGCAGGTCAGCTGGTAAATGCTCAAAAAGGCTTTCAGGTGTTAAACCCTGAGCTGGTCATCTTCAACTCCGACGAATCTGTAGATCTGGAAATAGAAGTGTATGTTGAGAAAGGCCGCGGCTATGTTCCGGCTGACGAAAACAAACCTTCTGAGCAGGCTTTTGGCTACATAGCCACTGATGCCATCTTTACTCCGATCAAAAATGTACAGTACCGCATTGAGAATACCCGCGTAGAGCAGAAAACTGACTACGAACAACTGGTACTGGATATTGAAACTGATGGCTCTGTTCATCCTGAGAAAGCACTTCAGGGCGCTGCCAACATCCTTATTCAGCACTTTATGTTGTTCTCTGACCAGAACATGGTGCTGGAGTCCGGAGCACAGGGAGAGCCAGAGGCAGTCGATGAGGAAATGCTGCACATGCGTAAGATGCTGAAGACACCACTGAACGATCTTGATCTGTCAGTTCGTGCCTATAACTGCCTGAAAGCAGCAGACGTTCGCACACTAGGAGATCTTGTTATGCTTGAGATCTCTGATATGATGAAATTCCGCAACTTCGGTAAGAAGTCGCTGGCCGAACTAGAACAGCTTGTACAAGAAAAAGGTCTGGTATTCGGTATGGATATATCCAAGTACAAACTTGATGAGGACTAAGAAGGTATCATGAGACACGGTAAGAAAATAAATCATTTAGGAAGAACTGCCTCACATCGCGGTGCGATGTTATCTAACATGGCAGCTTCTCTGATCCTGCATAAGCGCATCACCACTACGGTTGCTAAAGCCAAGGCACTACGTAAATATGTTGAGCCGCTTATCACTAAGGCAAAAGACAATACAACTCATTCCAGAAGGATTGCTTTCTCTTATCTGCAAAGCAAAGAAGCCACACAGGAACTCTTTGGCTCTGTAGCAGAGAAAGTAGCTGAGCGTCCGGGTGGTTACACCCGCATCATTCGCACAGGTTACCGCCTGGGCGATAATGCCGAGACCTGCATGATGGAGCTTGTTGATTTCAACGAACTGCTCCTGAAAGGTACTACGCCTGCTGGCAAGACTGCCAAGCGTACCCGTCGCAGAGGTCGTGGTAAAGGTGCTGCAGACGCAACTGCTGCAGATAGTACCAAGGCTGCCAATACTTCTGGTGAAGATACCAACAATACTGAAGCATAATGCTTGCAGCATCCATACTGATGCTGACCGCATCTGTACTTTCAAGGGATTAAGCTTCGGCTTAATCCCTTTTTTATTGCCCCGTGCAATGTTGTTAAAAGATTTGAACGTAAATTTGGCGAGAACTTCAGAGAGCATGAAATACTACACTAAAAAGCCAGCTGTACTTATGTTAAAAGATGGATCGGTTTTCCACGGTTCATCCATTGGTAAATCAGGAACAAGTGGTGGAGAGATCTGTTTCAACACCAGCATGACTGGCTATCAGGAAGTCTATACAGACCCATCTTATTATGGCCAGGTTGTTGTAAACACTACTGCCCACATAGGCAACTACGGGGTAGTTGACCTGGAACAGGAGTCAGCTAAGCCTACCATCAGCGGCCTGGTCGTGCACACTTTCTCGACCCTGGCCAGCCGCAAGACCTCCACAGACCGATTGCAGGAGTACCTGGAGAAGCACAACATTGTTGGCATAGCCGATGTGGATACCCGCCAGTTGGTGCGTCATATCCGTACCAAGGGTGCTATGAACTGCATCATCTCCTCTGAAATTCTGGACCTTGAGCAGCTTAAAGCTGAGTTAGACAAAGTACCCGATATGGATGGGCTAGAACTTGCCAGTCAGGTAAGCACAAAGGAAACCTACGAGCTGGGCCCTGATGATGCCGCCAAAAGAATTGCCGTGCTGGATCTTGGCATCAAGAAAAGCATCATGTCGAACCTGACTGCGCGTGGCTGTAAGCTGAAGGTTTTCCCGGCTACCACACCTTACGAGGAAATAGCTCAGTGGCAGCCAGATGGCTACTTTATCTCGAATGGACCTGGCGACCCGGGCGCCATGCCTTATGCGGTAGATACTGTAAAGAGCATGCTGGAGAGCAACAAGCCTCTTTTTGGTATATGCCTGGGGCATCAGGTACTCGGACTGGCAGTGGGTGCCAATACTTACAAAATGCACCATGGCCACAGAGGGGCTAATCAGCCTGTAAAAAACCTGGTAACCGGCCGTAGCGAAATAACCTCTCAAAATCATGGCTTTGCCGTAAAATCAGAGGATATCATCGAAAAGGGAAAACTAAAGGTTACCCACATAAACCTGAACGATGGTACCGTAGAAGGTTTTGAAATGAATAACAAACCAGCATTTTCTGTGCAGTACCACCCTGAATCCTCTCCCGGACCACACGATTCAAGATACCTCTTCGATCACTTTATAGAGTTACTAAACGATTAAACAACCTATTACTATGAGCATTATTTCTCACATTCATGCCCGCCAAATTCTCGACTCACGCGGTAACCCAACAGTAGAAGTAGATGTAATCACCTCCAATGGTGTACTGGGCCGTGCAGCAGTCCCTTCCGGTGCTTCTACCGGAGCCCACGAAGCTGTAGAGTTACGCGATGAAGAGAAAGGCCGCTATATGGGCAAAGGTGTTACCAAAGCCGTAGCGAATGTAAATGAAACAATCAGCGAAGAGCTGGTGGGAATGTCTGTGTTCGATCAGAACCTGATTGACCAGACCATGATTGAACTGGATGGCTCTGAAAATAAAGGTAAGCTAGGTGCTAATGCAATACTGGGTGTGTCGCTGGCAGTTGCCAAAGCAGCAGCACAGGAAGCCGGCCAGTCACTGTATCGTTACGTAGGTGGGGTAAGTGCCAACACACTACCTGTACCTATGATGAACATCCTGAACGGTGGCAGCCATGCTGACAATGCTATCGACTTCCAGGAATTTATGGTAATGCCTGTAGGTGCCGATACATTTTCTGAATCACTTCGTATGGGTACTGAAATTTTCCATAACCTGAAAAAGGTATTGAAAGATGCAGGCCTGTCTACCAACGTGGGTGACGAAGGTGGTTTTGCCCCAAATATCCGATCTAACGAAGAGGCAATCGAAATGGTGCTTCGCGCCATTGAAAAAGCAGGTTTCCGTGCAGGTGAAGATGTATTCATTGCCATGGATGCTGCCGTAACTGAATTCTACGATGCTAAAACTGGCCTGTATACCTTCCATAAATCAGATGGCCGCCAGCTTAGCAGCGACGAAATGGCTGACTACTGGGCTAACTGGGTAAATAAATATCCAATTATTTCTATCGAGGATGGTATGTCTGAGGATGACTGGAACGGCTGGAGCCGTCTAACCAGCCTGGTAGGCAAAAAAATTCAGCTGGTAGGAGATGACCTTTTTGTAACCAACGTGAAGCGCCTTAAGCAGGGCATCGATCAGGGCATTGCTAACTCTATTCTGATCAAAGTGAATCAGATCGGTTCGCTGAGCGAAACTATCTCTGCAGTTAACATGGCCCACCGTGCTGGTTATAAGAGCATCATGAGCCACCGCAGTGGTGAAACCGAAGACAATACCATTGCAGACCTTGCAGTGGCACTTAATACCGGACAAATCAAAACTGGTTCTGCCAGCCGTTCAGACCGTATGGCAAAATATAACCAGCTGATTCGTATCGAAGAAGAACTGGGTGATGTTGCTTACTTCCCAGGCCGCAGGTTCTAAGGCTGCAGCATGAATTAGCATGTTCATTGCGGGAGAATAAATTCCTGTATGATTTAATTTGAAAAACGGGCACCTACACAGGCCCGTTTTTCTTTTTTGTGTATCTTTATCCAGAGCTACTCACGCCAGGCAATGTCAATATTTAACAAAGTACCATCATATTTACGTAACATTTACGTTCTAACAGCTATAGGATATCTAATCTGGATGCTGTTTCTGGATGCAAACAATATTCCCAACCAGCTAAAGACTAAAGTAAAGCTGGTTCGGCTGCAAAGTGAAAAGGAATATTATGAGCAAAAGATTGAGGAAGTAAAGCAGGATCGGGAAGAACTGCTGAGCGACCCGGAGCTCCTGGAGAAATTTGCGCGAGAGAAATATCTGATGCGTAAGCCCAAGGAAGATGTATATGTTATCGTAGAAGCTGATGAATAGTAAAAGAACTTTTTTAACCTTAATTTTTTTATTTTTTTCTTTTCTGGCCTGGTCACAGCAGGGCGAAGAAGGTTCCTGGGCCGAAGGTGCTGACCCGGAAGATTATCAGACCGGTGATGCAACGGAACAACAGCCAGAGCCGGAGCAGGAGGATGCATCGCCAGTCTGGCGCGAAAAAGTTTTTTTTGGAGCGGGCGGCGGCCTTCAATTTTCTTCATGGGCTACCATGATCAGTTTAATGCCCTCTGTTGGTTATCGTTTAACTCCTAAATTCCATGCAGGTGTAATCGGTATTTACCAGTTTGCTCGATACCGTGATCTCCAGCAAAGTGTACACAACTACGGTGCGAGCCTCTTTGTCAGGTATTTTATTATTCCACAACTTTATGCCACGGCAGAGTATGAGCAGATCAATTATGAATTTGCCGGCTCTACTGTTAGAGACCGCCAGTGGGTTGACAGGCCATTGATAGGAGCGGGCTATTTTTCTCAGGGCAGAGGGAGTGGTGGCTTTTTCATAAGTGTCCTCTACGACCTTAACTTCACCAGAAGCGCCGGATATATCTATCGTTCTCCCTTAGTATACCGCGCAGGCATTATATTTTAACCATTGGCTGTAGCGGAGTTACCGAAAGCTTATGTGCCAGCTGCAGTAAATCTTCTACCACAGGTGCTAAAAGAGGCACTCCTTCCGTAATTCGGCTGGCTTCCATTTCTCTTTCAGGGTCGCCGGGTATCAATACTTTTTCCTGACCCTCTACAGTTTTTGTGGCGCGGAAACGGCGTATCCAGGTATCCATGTTTGCTTTGAATTCATCTGCAGATCTGAAGGCATCCACCCGCATGGCGCCAAAGAAATGGCCAATGCCATCACCTACCAGATTTGGGGCAAGCGGCAGAAAGGCAACAAATGGCGGTACCCAAGGTCCGTAATTGGCACCTGAAAGTACACCGCTCAAAATATCTACAATGCTGCCCAGGCAATAGCCTTTGTGGCTGCCTCTCTCAATATCACTGCCCAGCGGAATCAGCGCGCCTCCGTTTTTAAGTTCATTCGGGTTGGTACTGCTTTGGCCGCTTGCATCCTGAATCCAGCCAATTGGCGCTGGCTTTTGCTTACGCTGCAGTATCTCAAGTTTACCATTTGCGGCGGTGGTGGTGGCAAAATCTGCAACAAAGGGAGGTTCTTCTCCAGCCGGTACAGCTACGGCTATCGGGTTGGTGCCCAGCATGCGTTCTGAGGCAAAGGTTGGTGCAACCAGCGGGCTTGCGTTGGTCATGGCAATGCCAATCATGTTGTGGGGGAGCGCCTGCATGGCATGGTAACCTGCTATGCCAAAGTGGTTGGAGTTTTTTACAGCTACCCAGCCGGTACCAACAGTTTGTGCTTTTTGTATGGCCAGCTCAATGGCAGCCGGGCCACTCACCAGGCCCAGAGAACCATCGGCATCCAGCACAGCGGTACTTGGGGTTTCGTGCACCACCCTGATATTTGGCTTTGCATTAATGCGCTTCGCTTCCCAAAGCCTTACGTATCCCGAAAGCCGGGCTACACCATGAGAGTCAACACCCCTTAAATCTGCACTCACCAGTACTTTGGCGGCCAGTGATGCTTCTTTTGCAGAGCAATTCATCGCTCTGAATATATCTTCAGTAAATTGAAGGAGGTCCGGATAGGAGAAAGTTGTTGTTGCCATACGCCTGCTACCATTAAAGCCTTTTTAGAAGGTCTGAAAACGGGCGCAAGTTACTGTTTTTGTCAGAATTAGGAGAGGCTGTGCCCTGAAAAGTTGCGGCTAACGCTTGTGGGAGCGGGCATTCTGTTATTGGTTACCGGAAGATCTATTACCTGGCCCAGCACACCTTCTTTGAGTGCATAGGCAGATACGCGAATGTTCTGAAGGTTATAGTGCTTCACCACATATTGAATGAGGCAGGAGGCAACTACAATCATATCTACCCTAAGCGGGATCATGCCGGGAATCAGCAGCCTTTCCCCCTTATCTTTCACCAGCAGATCTTCGTGGATCACGGCACATGCTTCGAGGGTAAGCGGAAACTCTGTGGCCACCAGGTCACGCTCAATGCCATTTTCCTGGCAGTATATTTCGCTAAGGGTATCAAAAGAGCCGCTGGAGCCTACCAGGGTGGTGGGCTGAAAGTCTTTTACAGCTTTGCCCAGGGGCTTCAACCTGTCGTGCAGGTATGTGTTCAGGCGATCTACCTCTGCAGGCAGCATGGGGTCGTGGTGGTGAAACAGGTCCAGCAGACGCTGGGCACCTATTTCAAAACTTTGCCTGTAATAAGCCTGCCCGGCATCGGCAATGATAAATTCCACGCTGCCGCCGCCAATATCCATGATAAGACTCTTATCACTGCCCAGCTCCATAGCCCGTCGCACGCCAAAATAAATTAATTCGGCTTCTTCTTCTCCGGAAATTACTTTAACCTGTATTCCTGTTTCCTGGAAGATTTTCTGGGTAATAACATCGCTGTTGCTGGCATTACGAATAGCACTGGTGGCAGTAGCATACACTTCTTTAATGCCATGCTCTTCAATAATTTTGCTGAAATGTTTCAGTGCTGAAATTGCACGGGCCTGTGCTTCATCAATAATGATACGGGCATTGATGCCACCCTCGCCAATCTTAACCGCTACTTTTTCACGATGCAATAGCTCGGTCTTTTGTCCGCGGATACGGGCAATCAATAAATGGAACGTATTAGTTCCTAAATCGATGACGGCTACTTTACGCATAATGGAAAAACTTCGGCAAATATATATTTATTTTACAAGCTCCGGCATGCTGCATTGTAAATGTTTTGCCGGAAATGGAAAATATTTTATTTAGATAATCCTGTAAATAATCAAGGCATAAAGCATGCCACTTTTGTATTATTACGTAAAATGGTTTGGAAAAGTGGCGATTTTACAAAAAATTATGAAACCCATTGCCTCTGAGCAGGCTTAGTGTATAACCTTCCCCTTGTAATGTCGTTTACAATAACCGAATTTAGCAGACGTTTTACAGCCTTTGAGTCTGCCTTGCATTAAGCATTATTTTATGGCAAATAGCCTTGATAGCGCACCCGCTCTAATCTACATACCAGATATAAATGGTTTTACCTCCTACATCAGCAAAACGGATATACGTGTTGCTAAAAAGGTTATTCCGGCTTTGCTGGAGACCATTATTGAGCAAAATGAATTAGGGCTGAAACTGGTGGAGGTACAGGGAGATGCTATTTTGTTTTACCGGATAGGGGAGCCGCCCTCCCCCTATGAAATGGTATCACAATCCAAAAGAATATTTTCTGCCTTTACCCAGAAGCTGGAAGAACTGAGCAGTATTTTGCCCGAAGAGTCCATGTCGCTGCCGGAGCGTCTGGGTATAAAAATTGTAACCCATTTTGGTAAAATTGCCATCACTAAAATAAGAGGTAATGTGCGCCTGATTGGTGAAGACGTGATCATAGCACACCGGCTGCTAAAAAACAGCGTATCTGCAGATGAGTACATGCTCATGACTGAGCAATATACCAGTCGTTTTGATGAGGCAGAACTTGATAAGGTGTTTGCCTTTGGCGAACTAATGCACGGCCAGGATGAGTACGAGCACATCGGCATTGTTAATTACCGCTACGCAAGCCTTAAGCCGCTGTTTAGCAGGTCGGTTTAATAGGGTGCATCCACACAGTCAGGTATATCTGTTTTCTATCTCATTTTCATCTGTGAATAGAAGAAGATGATGACGAAAGCGGCAACAGACAAACTCAGAGCGGCCATAAAAATATTATAGGAGATGCGCAGCAGTTTATACTTTTGCGTAAGTACCAGGCCCAGAAAATAAATATCGATGCTCATGCTGTCGTAAAGCATAGATTTTGAACTGCCCAGCACACGCATGTTCTGGATAAATTCCTTGAGCTTCATTTGGGTAAAATTGCCGAAGAAAAGTGAGCTGCTCTGCTTATTTTTTATTTTCTCCATATCTACCTTTTTCTCGGTAACATTTGGCCGGGCAGATATTACAGCATAAATAACAGAGGCCAGCGACCCTAACAGTAAAATACAGATAGGTACCGTGTACCGCAGATTTTCAATGAAGGCATTTTCAGTAAGGGTAAAACCACCACCCACCACAGTTATAATTACTGACATGATGATGGTGTTGATGCTGATCATCATATTGGCTTTGCTATCGGCAATTGCGCTAAGTTCTATATGGGTACGATAGGTAGCACGGTACATAGTTTCTATGCCACGTTTCGGATCATCATCCTTTTCCTTTTTCTTCTTAACTTTTTTTACCTCACCCCGCTGCTTATTAATGTTCTTCTCCCGGCGTTCACCATACTCTTTTCGAAAATAATCGGTGTAGAAGTTAGTAGATAAGATGTACTGCTGCTGCAGCTTATGCCAGTCTTCTTTTTTATAATGCTTTTCCAGAAATACTTCCCACTCAATCCGGAGCAGCTCTGCCTTTCGGAAAAAGCTCTTTTTACCAATGCTGATGCGATCGGCATCGTGGATAATTTCTTCCAGCAGATCCTGGGGTTCATGACCAGGCCGGGTTGAATTGATCAGCCTTACCACTTCTGCAATTTTTTGCTCGGGATAGCCTTCTTTGCGTAAATAATCCTGAGCATAATCAATGCTGTGGTCCTCATGGCCTTCATAGGCACGTACATATCCGGCATCATGAAACCAGGCGGCCAGTTGCAGCGACTCTCTTTGCTCAGGCTCAAGGCTGTAAGCATTTGCGGCCTCGGCACAGGCTTCTGCAGTTTGCCTGGTATGATTTAAATTATGATATACATATTTGTTGGAGAGCTCAGCGGTGAATAAATCTGCAATAAACGATTTGGCTTTATCCACTATTATGTTAGTCTGCTGTTCCGTCTGTTGATCCATTATATGAACGTGCAAAGAGGTTTTTCAAAAGGTACTTTATACAAACAATCAGGCAGGGAGCTATGTTTTATAGATAGTCCGTTTTATGGTCAGAAAGAGTCTTTCCCCTGTTCTATCGCCATAATTTTTCAAGCAATGAAAATCTTATCTCTTCTTTTACTTATTCTCCTGTGTTTTGGTTGCAACCAAAAACCTGCCCCTGAGGATAAAATCGAAAACAACGGTCCGACTATAAAAGCAGTAAGTATTGATTCTGCTGCGCTTGAATTTCCTTACGATATCATGAATGCAGATACTACATATATCCTTCCTGCTACTCTAAAGGAACTATCGGGGATGGAACATATCGGTAATTCACTGGTAGCCTGTATTCAGGATGAAAACGGCATTCTTTATATGTTCAATGTGGCCGAAGGTAAGCTGGTACGGGAAATTCACTGGGGAGAAGATGGCGATTATGAAGGCGTGGCAGGTACTGATTCTGCTTTATACATCCTCGAAAGTGGGGGAGAGCTCTTTAGAATTACCAATTTTAATACAGAAGAAACACCGGAAGTAGCAAAGTGGAATACAGGACTTGATAACTGTGATGCCGAGGGGCTATGTCTGTTGCCAGATAGAAGTAGCCTGCTGGTTGCCTGTAAAGTAGGTGCGTATGGTGTGCGCCAAATTTGGTCTTTTGACCTGGAAACGCATGTTCTGGCAAAAAAGCCATACCTGGAAATACACCAGGAGGTGCTTGAGGAAAATCTGCTGGACTCTGGTTTGGATAAAATATCTCTGGGTATGCGGAAATTATTGGATGCACAGGGCGAATCTGGTATACTGGCACCTTCCGGTCTTGCTGTACATCCTTACACAAAAGACTTGTATATACTCTCTTCGCAAAGTAAGCTCATGGCTATCATTGGCCCATCCGGACAAGTAAAGCATATTGAGGAGCTGCCAGTAAGCCTGTTCTTACAACCTGAATCTATCACCTTTTTGCCTAATGGTGATATGCTCATCGGAAACGAAGGGCAGGGAGGTGACCCATCCATTATGTTATTCAAATATAATCGTGAGAACAGGTAGTCGGTTAATGCTTGTCTGTAGTTTTGCTTTTACTGCCAGGCGTAGCCGCGTAGGGTGGGGTTAAATTTTATGCTGCCAAAGAGCAAAGAAAATCGGCTTGATATAGCCGCTCCGTCGGCGGCGGAATTGGTTAACACCGTTTATTTTATCAGGGTCTGAGTGAGTCTGTAGCAGCTTGAACTCATCAGTAGACTGCTTCTGCTTTTAATTTCTGGTGAACAGGGCTTTGGCTGCTCATTTACTAATTATTTATGCGTGCGAAAGGTAGGTGGTTGTTTCTGCGGCCTGCATTAATCCATTGCTATCAAGGGAAGTAAGTTGTACCGTCTTCAGCTCATTAATAAGCATAGGGTCATACTTAGCAGTAACACGTACATAGTTTTCTGTAAAGCCATGCATCATACCCTCCACCACATCATCCTCAAAAAGCACTGTTGCTTCCCGGCCTGCATTTTCTTCGTAAAAGAAACGTTTTTTCTTTTCGCTTAGGCTGCGTAGCATGCGGCTGCGGCGGTTGCGCTCTTTCATAGGCACAGGGCTTGCCAGCTCTGCAGCCGGGGTGTTGGCTCTTTCAGAAAACGTAAAAACGTGCAGGTAACTCACAGGCAGCTCGTTCAGAAAGCGATAGGTTTCCAGAAAATGCTCTTCCGTTTCGCCGGGGAAACCTACAATTACATCTACCCCGATACAACAGTGGGGCATCAGGCTCTTGATACCGGCAACCCTTTCGGCATACAGCTCGCGCTGGTAGCGGCGATACATGGCTTTCAGAATTTCGTTACTGCCCGATTGCAGCGGTATGTGAAAGTGAGGCACAAAGCGCCGGGACTGAGCAACATACTCAATCACCTCGTTGCTGAGCAGGTTTGGCTCAATGGATGAAATGCGAAAACGATCTATACCTTCCACCTCATCCAATGCCTTCACCAGGTCAATAAAACGCTCCTGGCGGCGGCCGTCCTGTATGCCGAAATCACCAATGTTTACCCCGGTGATTACTACTTCTTTGATGTCGGTAGCGGCAATTTCACGGGCAGAGGCAATTATGTTCGCAATGCTGTTGGAGCGGCTTTTACCCCGGGCAAGCGGAATGGTGCAAAAAGAACAGTTGTAGTTGCAGCCATCCTGTACTTTAAGAAAAGTACGGGTGCGGTCGCCATAGGAATAGGCATTGTTGAAGGCTGTGGCTTCAGTTATTTCACTAGCTAATACAGTAGCCTGCTGTGCAGAATCCTGCGGTTGCTTCTCGAAAGTGCCCAGCAGGTCCAGCAGCTGAAATTTTTCCGCAGCACCCAGTACGGCATCAACACCGGGTATATCGGCAATTTCCTGCGGCTTTAACTGGGCATAGCAGCCAATAATGGCAATGTAACCATTGGGATTAATACTTTGCGCCTCCCGAACAATTTTGCGGCATTTTTTATCAGCATTGTCGGTAACCGAGCAGGTGTTAATGATGAATATATCGGGCTGATCCGAAAAGTCTACTTTTTGAAACCCGCGGTCTTCAAACTGCCGTCCAATTGTAGAGGTTTCAGAAAAGTTGAGCTTACATCCCAGTGTATAAAAGGCTACCTTCTTCATTTGCCTGCAAAATTACATAAACTATGCCTCTTGAACAACCGGCTTAAGCAGTAGTAAGTTTCTTTCCGCCAATGCTTAAGACTGTTCGGACATTAAGATAGCTAGTAACAGTGCAATAATTTTCGGACAGGAGATGGAAGGTAGGGGGGGGGATGATGCTAAAATCTAAAGAAAAATGCATACCAGTACAAAGATTTTATTTTATGCATGTAAGAGAGGATTTTATCATGAGAGTTAACAATACACAGTGTGGGGCAAAACGGCTGTAAAGCCTATCAGGACTTAAAGTAACACTTTAAGGTTTTGTGTAAGTTCGCCTCGTACTTTATATAGTAACTACATGAACAAAAAACTACCTTCACATATCAGAAATTCAGTCTAGCATCATGGGAAAAGAAGTACGTATTATAGTAGCAGATGATCACAGAATGGTGCGCAAGGCATGGGAGCTGCTACTGGGAGGAAGGGATGAATACAGGGTGGTTGGACAGGCAGCCAATGGCGCAGAGGTACTGCAGGTACTGCAGGAAACCAGGGCTGATGTAGTGCTGATGGACCTGGATATGCCGGTTATGAATGGTATTGAAGCAACAGACCGCATCAGGAACTGCTATCCCTGGATTAAGGTAATAGCCCTTACCATGCAAAAGGAAAGTGCTTATATCAAAAGGTTCTTTGCAGCGGGCGCAAGTGGCTTTCTTACTAAAAATGCTTCTGAAGATGAGTTGCTGGATGCCGTACAGCAGGTATTGGCAGGCCATCGTTACCTGTCCAGAGAAGTAAGTGATGTGTTAAGCAGCAGTTTACTTACCCCCGCTACAGATGATAGCAGCCATAGACTCGGAGGCTTGTCGGAACGTGAGGTTGAGATAGTAAAGCTAATTGCTTCCGGTTATACCACTAGCCAGATTGCAGATAAACTGTGCGTAAGCATCAAAACGGTAGAGAGCCACCGCCGTAACATTTTCAAAAAGCTGGATGTTAAAAATGTCGCACAAATGATCAGCAAGTCTAAGGAAAGGATTATCTGAGCAGACATCCTAACCGATATTTATATTATATTCCAGCCGATCTGTTTCTAAAGCCTGCTTTTTAGGTTTAGCCTGATGCTATATGGCCGTACCTGCACTTGTTGTACCTGTTTTTCCCGGTAGGGAGCATTTTAAGGCTTTATACAATCCTGTTAACAGCCCTGTGTTTTTGCTGCACACTGGAGAGGGGTTGGTACTGGCGCATAACGTGGCATTCAGTGCCTGTTTTTATACTCCCGAAGTATTTACAGATACGCCCAAAGCAGCTACAATCATCTTAGCCACCCCCCATCATGTACAGGCTGTAAGGCAGGGAAAGGTATCTGCCACCCTGCAGCTGCCTGATGGGAACAGGCAAGCGCTGGAACTGGAACTGGCAGATGCAATGCTGGGAGATGAAAGCGTGCTGTTATGCTTTGTGCAGGATCAGCTAAGCCACAACAGTCAGCAGATTGCCTTAGCTGCAGCAGAAGCAGAAAAGAAAGCCCTGCTGAATGAAGTATACCATCGGGTAAAAAATAATCTGAATATCATTATCAGTCTGCTCAAGCTGCAGATGAACAGGGTGCAGGATCCGGGGGTGCGAAAGCTGCTGTTAGAGAGTAAAAGCAGAATTTTTACTTTGGCTCTGTTGCAGGAGCGTCTGTACCTTTCTCCCCGGCTGTCAGAGGTAAAAGCAAATGAATATCTGATCAGCCTGGCGCATTCTGTTGTAAATACCTTCAAAGGAGGGCAGCAAATTTCTTTACACACCCACTCCACAGAGTGCTGGTTGAAAGTTGACACCCTTGTGCCGCTGGGCCTGCTGGTGCATGAGCTGGTATCTAACGCTGTGGTACATGCATTTTCTGCACAGGAGCAGGGGCAGGTTCACCTCTTTTTTGGACCAGCCGGTGATACTCATTACGAGCTGATTATTGCTGATGATGGCAAAGGTTTATCTCCCCAAATTTTTGAGGGAGGTAAAACACTTGGGGTGCAGCTTATCAACAGCCTGGTAAAACAGCTAAAGGCCCATAAACAACTGGAAACCGCTGCCGGAGCGGGTACCAAAATTATTATTAGCTTGCCAAAACCCTTAGCATGAGCCTTTCAAGAATTTTGATTGTAGAAGATGAAGGCATTGCCGCCTTATCCCTGAAAGAAACCCTGGAAAGTCTTGGCTTTGGTGTAACAGGACTGGCCGCCAACGGACAGGAAGCCCTGGCTGCCGTACAGGACACCTTGCCCGATCTTGTACTCATGGATATTCATTTGGAGGAAAAAGAAGAAGGGATTGCCCTGGGCAGGCAGCTCATGGAGGAGTACGCTCTGCCGGTAGTATTTTTAACTGCCTATGCCGACCCTGATACACTGGCCAAAGCAAAAGAAATTTTTCCATATGGCTATATGGTGAAGCCTTATCGCGAGGCCGATTTACTGGTAAGCATAGAAACAGCTGTTTACAAACACCTGGCTGATAAACGGGAAAAACAGCTCAACAATACCAAAAATAAGCTTTACTCCCTGATTGCACACGACCTGCGCAGCCCCCTGGCAGCCCTGAAGCTGGCTACCCGTACCCTGCTGAAAAGAAGACCAAGCATGTCTGCAGAAGATGTGGATGATATGATTACTGATATTCACCACACGGTAGACAACCTGTATAATTTCGCCGACAATCTCCTGGACTGGGCTAGAATTCACAGCGACCGGATCAGGGTGAGGCCCGAAGCAGTAGTGCTGCAGCCCCTGGTGCAGGAGGTGCTGGAAATGCTGCAGGCAAAGGCAATGGAGAGTAAGATCAGCCTGCACACAACTATTGACCCCGACCTGCTTGTATGGGCAGATCGCACCATGCTGCGTTCTATGTTGCTGAACCTTACGAGCAACAGCCTTAAATTTACAGCAGCTGGCGGTACTATCGATGTAAAAGCCTCACAGCAGCAGCAACAGGTTGTAGTAACCGTAACAGATACTGGCATTGGCATGAGCCGGTATCAGCTGGATAGCCTGCTGGTAAACAGAATGGAGAATCCAACACCTGGATTGCAGGAGGAAAAGGGTACAGGTCTGGGTTTGCTGCTTACGAAAGAGTTTGTAAGCCTGAATGGAGGTACCATGGAAATAAACAGTAGCCCCGGCAAGGGCACAACCATTGCGATCAGCCTTTTGGTACCTGATGCTGTATAGCATCTAAAAGCAATCTCAGGTCATTGGTGTTGATTGGTTTTACCAGAAAACCATGCGTTTTCAAGCTCTGGAGCTTATTAACAGTTCCCTTTTCTGAATTGCCCGTAATAAACACAACTTTCGGATTAGCTAGCTCCTGTATCCTTTGGATTGTTTCAATTCCATCCCAGTTTCCACTGAGCTGTATATCCATCAGCACAAGGTCAAACAGCTCCTGCCTGAACATTTCCAGGGCTTCTTCGCCACTGCCGGCCAGTGCTGCTTCGTAGCCCATATCTTCAAGATCAGCTGCCAGGGCCATGGCAATGATGGCCTCATCTTCAACAACCAGTATTTTGCGTATGCCTAAATCCATTTTCAACACTAAGTGCAAATTTTAGCTAGGTATTGGCCTCGCCCCAATTCTACCAAACAATTTTAAATACAGCACCCTTTTGGCTGGCATGAGCAGTAATATAAAGCTTTCCGCCAATTTGCTGCACCAGGTTTTTAACTAATTGCATGCCCAGTGTTTTAATGCCATTGATGTTGAAACCTGCGGGCATCCCTATTCCATTATCAGCTACTGATAACATGTACTGCGAGTTGCTGCGTTCAAAACTGATGTGTACTTCACCTTTCTGCTCATTTACAAAAGCATACTTAAAGCAGTTGGTAAGTAGTTCGTTTAAAATAAGAGCACAGGGTACTGCCTGCACAATATCCAGCTCAGCTTCATGGGCCTCAATGCTGATTTTCACTTCTTTTTCTTTATCCAGAAATGAGTTGGAAATGCCTCCTGTAAGCTCATCAATATAAGACCTGAAGTTTATCTTTGATAAATCATCACTCTGATATAACAGTTCATGTATCAGGGCCATACTTTTTATCCTGGATTGGCTGTCCTTTAGCATTACCTTGAGCTCGGGATGTTTTGCATGCCGTGTTTGTAGGGAGAGCAGGCCTGAGATAATAGCCATATTGTTCTTTACGCGGTGGTGAATTTCCTTCAGGAGCACCTCTTTTTCCTGTAGCGATTGCTGCAGGGTTTCTTCGGTACGCACCCTTGCAATTACCTCCTGACGCATTAATCGCAGCGCATGACCCAGCTTGGAAGTTTTTTCTTCTACTTTTCTGCTTAGTTCGGTGTTAAATTCTCTAAGCAGGGTTTCGCTGCGTTTGTGTTCAGTATTATCGGCCAGGGCACCCGTAATCCGCACTACTTTTCTGGATGCATCAAAAATTGCATAACCTCTGTCTTTTACAAATTTGTAGGAGCCATCGGCACATCTGAAGCGGTACTCAATTACCCATTCTTTCAGCTTGTTAACAGCGGTACTGTAAAAATTCTCCACTACCCGTTCAACATCATCCGGATGAATATTTTCCACCCAGAGTTCCATATCTCCAAACGAATTACCAAATGTGTGCCCGAAAATGGTTTTGTATCCCTCACCATAGTAGCAGATCTGTTTTACCTCGTCCCAGTCCCAGATGGCATCATTGGTAGCCTTTGTTACCAGCTGATAACGTTCATTGATTATGAGCAGGGCTTCTTCTGCTTTTCGGCGTTCGGTTATGTCCATAACATTTGCCAGTATTGATTGCTCCTGCCCGTGCGCAATACGCGATAGCTGTATCTCTATCGGATAGCTGCTGCCATCTTTACGCACATGGTATGCCTGGTAGCTGATGCTTTTGCTTTTTCCGGTTTGCAACAAAATAACCTGTTTTTTAAAGCTGTAGCGGTTAGCACCTGGATTGATGCCGACAGGCGTCAGCCTCTGTATTTCTGCAGCTGAATAACCAAGGTTTTCCAGTGCCCTGCGGTTTACATAGCTGAATAGCCCTGTTTTTGGATTGATGATGTAAATCTCATTTTCGCTCTGTTCTACTGCCTGACTTAGCTTAATAACCTCCTGCTGTGCTTTTTTCTGTTCGGCAATATCTGTAAATATGCTGCAGAGGTATTTGATATTACCATTCTGGTTTAGAAAGATATTGGCTCTAAGATTAAAGTCGCGGCTGTTGCCTTCAGTATCGTAAAGCTGTACATCACCTTCCCAGCTTTTCTGCACCGACAGCAAATCCACAATTTGATGGGGAAGCTCAGGCTTTACAAATATGTTTGCCCAGCCGATTGCATTCAGTTTATCTGTTGTCCATCCCAGAAGCTTCTCAAAAGAGGGGTTGGTGTACAAAAGATGCTCCGGGCTGGAGGCAATACTAATAGCATCTGAAGTATTGTCGATGGCTATTTTGATGCGTTCAATTTCTTCCAGCTGCAGTTTTTGCTGTGTAACATCATGGGCAGTTACATATACAAGATTTTCTTCTACCAGCGATTGCGTAGAACAGGAGAGCCAGCGGTAACTGCCATCTTTGGAACGGTATCTTAGTTCCAGATTTTTATAGGGACGGCCCTGTATCATCTGCTCCCGTACAGGCTTAATGGCAGAGATATCATCAGGATGAACCAGCTCCCGTACTTTTATGCTGCTCATTTCATCTTCTGAGTAGCCAAGTAGTTGCTGAAATGCCGGATTAGATTTTTTTGCAAAACCATCAAAACCTATAATGCATAACAGCTCCGGCGAGAGGTTAAAGAATCTGTCTAGTTCCTCTGCTGAATTTCTTCTTTCCAGTTCTCCGCCTAGTTTGCTCACCAGTTCCTGCAGCCTGTCAGCATCTACCGAAGGGTGGTTTAGCACTTTTGTTGTAAAAAGCACAAAAACACCCAGCAATTTGTTTCGGTAAATCAGAGGTACAGAGAGGTATGATTGCAGGCCACATGTAGCTGCCTCCTGCTTCCGTCTGAAGGAACTGTCGTTTTGTATATTTCCTGAAAAGCACCATTTATTAGAACCAAGTATACTGGGTTTGTCTATACGGCTATCGAAAGTCTTGAATTCAGAAGATGCCTTCATGATTCTATACTCGTTACCGAACCACCAGCTGCTTTTCATTTTTATAAATGGCTGTCCGTACAAGGGCATCCAGCATTCCCCATACTGAAAATCACCATACTGGCAGAGTAGTCTGATTACGGAGGCGGTAGCATCTTTAAGGGTAGGAGTGGTGCTTAACGCCAGGGTTGTATCATTAAGCAGCTTAATATCTTTTTCATAATCAACCTTTTTGCTCACATCACTGAATTTGATGAAAAAAGAGGTGATCTGCTCATCTACTTTTACCGGGGCAATGGCTATTACGGCAGTAAAGGGTGCGTTAAAACAATCAATAACACCGCTTACCTGTAAGCTTTTCCCCTGCAACAGCATGGGCAGCGAAGTACTTAACTTGTCCCGAAGCGTAGCAGGCAGGAACTGTAGCACGTTTTTCCCAACAATGTCCTGCTGACTTAGGGAAGAGAGTTCTTCTGCCTGGTGGTTGGTTTTGGTGATGTTGCCCTGAAGGTCGGTAATAAAAACAGCATCTGAATAATTTTCAATAAGTGTACGGTAAAGCCTTTCGCTCTCTGCCAGTACTTTTTCTGCTATTTTTCTTTTTGTGATATCCTGGCAGATAATCACATTGTGGCTGGGCCTGCCCTGCAGATCCAGGAAAGGAACCACTGTGCTGTGCACCCAGATGGTAGTACCATCTTTGGTTTTATTCCTCATCTCGCCCTGCCATGCTGTGCCCTTACTGAAAGCCTCAACAATTTCGGCATATGCTGCAGGGCTGTGGTTTGCCTGGGTCAGAAGCCCGTGCTTCCTCCCAACTAACTCATTTGCACAATACTGGCTGATGGCACAAAAATTTTCATTTACCCAGCTAATCGTTCCATCGGGATCGGTAACAGCCACCATAGTGGTTAAACTAAGGGCTGCTTTGAATTCTTCCAGTTCCTGTTGTGCCTGCCGCGTCTTTTGCTCTGCTCTTTTTCTCTCGGTGATATCATTATAAAGAATCAGCAGGCCCTTTTCAGATGGATATATTTTTCTTTCGAGCCATTTATTGATCTTTTTGTTAAAATCTGCCTGTTCTGTAAACTGCTGTTTTTCTTTGGCAAGATGCGCCGCCTCATAAAAAGATGTGCCAACCATCTCGGGAAACTGAGCCCACATATTTTTTCCCGTCAGCTCATCTGAGCTGCACCCTACCAGCTCACAAAACTTCTTATTTAAGTAGGTGAAGTTCCAGCAGGTATCAACCACCACAAGCCCATCCGACATATGTTCCAGGCAGGTATGAAGAGCGTCCTGTGAGAGTAGTGGCAGGGGTAATGAATTATTATTTATCTGGTGAGCAGTTTGATTCATGACAAGAACATTTTTCTGGATCTGTTAAGCCAGCTTTAAACCAGCTAACAACCTGAGCCTTTGAGTAATTTTAAAAAGGGGCAATCATTTTATGTGATAACTGATATGCCAGCTAACATGATCGTAGTGCTGTTGGTGTGGCTGTAGCAGTAGGCACTGGAAATAAATTGTTATCCGGAGTTTTGAGGAAAGTTTATTCACAATGCTTCTCAGGCCAACACCGGCTTCTTAAACAGTTGCAGGGAAAGGGGTCGTGCGCGAGTATGGAAGTCCACTGGCTGCATTCGCAAAATTCTATTTTCACTCCTATGCTGCTCACTACTGCCTTTGTTCTTTTTAACACCACTTATGCTTTTTACCAATGGGAAGAGCTGTAAGAGGTGGGCTGCTAATTATCTTAAGTAAAGATATCAAGGCTTGGCTTTAATCTGGTGTGGGTGTAAGAATTTATCAAAAGTAGCAGGTAAACAGCTAGATAAGGGTATACCACTAGAGTACTTAAGGGGAAATCTGTATTTCACTTTAAAGAGTTCTTTCTGCCTGAAACAATTTCCGATCTATATTTTAGATTTGATCAAATGCAAGTGCTAACAAATTGTATGAGTAGAAAAAGTACAAGTTTTATTTGCTGGAAATTTTACTTGCCACTTGGGCTTTTGTTCCTGGTAGTGCTGTTCTGTTTTTACCTTAGCCGCAGTGCCGGCCAAAAGGAACAACAAATTGCATTGCTGGTGCAGGGCATCGAAAAGGTTCAGCAGGACATTAACCTGGTGGATGCGCTGGTGCAAAAAAACAGGCCCGAAATGCTGCCCTTACTGACAGGGCAAATCAGCAACAGCATAGCATATATTGAAGATAACATAGCCGATAACATAATATCCGACAATTTCAGAACAGAATGGCAGGCGGTTAAGGAGGGCTGGCAGCAGATAGGTGTAGTAGATTCAGAAGCGATGCCAGCCCCCGAACTGCCTGAAAAAGTGGCGCCCGTAGCGCATTTTAAAGAACTTCAGCTAAAGTGCCTGGGCCTGCTTACCCGGTTGGGTGCCCAGCAGATGGAGGCAGCAAAACTGAGCCAAATAGCTTTTTACACCGGACTGTTTCTCTGCAGCTGTCTGGCTATTTTCATTCCCTTTTTCATTCAGGGTTTCCTGCTGAACCCCCTGGATAAGCTGGAGCAGCAAATTGATGCCCTGGGCACCGATCATGCTCCTGTTGCAGATGGTGTGAATGTATTTTTCATGCCTGTTATCAACCATTTATCACAATACCATGCCCGCAATAAAATACTGGTGGAGGCAGCTGCTCAAATTGGTGATGGTAATTTTGAACAGGATGAGGACGAACTGCACAGGAGTGGCTTATTCGGACAGGCAGTGCTTGGTTTGCGGGAGAAAATGAAGGCTTATTTTCAGGCTGAGCACCGCAGAAACTGGAGCAGCCAGGGAATAGAACAGTTTACAAAGCTGCTGAGAGAAAAGGGGCAGGACACCAATAGTATGTGTAAAAGCCTGGTATCTGAACTGGTTCCTTTTGTAAATGCCAGCCAGGGTGCGCTTTTTATTGTAGCGGAAGAGGAGGGTGAAGCAGTACTTCAGCTAAATGCTTCCTATGCCTGGAACCGGCATAAGTTTCAGTCAAAGACCATCCGCTACGGAGAAGGGCTTATAGGCCAGGTAGCCCAGGAGATGGATCCCCTCCTGATTACTGATGTTCCCGAAGATTATATCACGATTGGCTCCGGACTGGGAAGGGCAAAACCCAGATGTATCCTGATCATGCCCCTGATTGCAAATGAATCTTTTCAGGGTGTGCTAGAGCTGGCTTCTTTTCATGTGGTTGAGCCGCATGAGCTTGATTTCTTAAAAAAGCTAAGCGAAAGCATTGCATCAACCCTGGCCAACCTGAAATCTACCGGAAATACAAAAGAGCTGCTGGCAAAAGCAAATGCTGCCAACGCGCACCTGCAGGCTCAGGAAGAAGAATTGCGCCAGAATACAGAAGAACTCATTGCAACCCAGGAAGCCATGCGGAAGAAAGAGCTGGAGTATACCGGCTTGTTCTCTTCCATTGACTACAGCTTGTTTACAGCAGAGTTCGACCTGAAGGGCTTTTTGCTGCGGGCCAATGATAAATTGCAAAACCTGGTAGGTATAAAAGACAAAGATCTTGGCCAGATGCGCTGTTTACAGCTCCTGCAGGTGCCCGACTGGACCGAGGCCGAAAAAGCTAAATTTCTGGAGAGCCTGAAACAGGGAACACCTCAGAACCTGGAATGTCAGCTGGTGAAACAGGCAGATATGTGGATTTCAGCGTCTTTCACACCGGTTCAGAATACCTCGGGCAAGGTGCAAAAGGTAATGATGCTGGCCAGCGATATTACCGAAAAGAAAAATGCCGAACTGGCCTATGTTGCCCAGGCTGAAGAAATAATGGTACAGGAGGAAAAGCTGCGGGTGTATACGGCAGAGCTGGAAGCCCTGCAGTCTGGACTTTCTGAAAGGCTGCAGGAGGCCAGGCAGGAAATGCAGCGGCAAATAGAAGAGATAGCTGCCGAAAAAGCCAAAAACGAAGCTATTCTGGAGGGTTGTGTAGATGGCGTGGTTTCTTTCGATGAAAAAGGCAGAGTTGTATTCTTTAACCACGCTGCCGAAGAAATATGGGAAACCTCACGGCTGCATGTCATGGGCAGCAAAATCCACCATCTTATTTCCATAGAAATACAGCAGGCAGGGGGAGAACCCCAGGTTTACTTTATGAAAAACGGCAACAGCAAGGTGCTGGATATTAGAACTGAAGTGCCCCTGATCAGTGCCCGGGGAGAAGAGATCGAAGCGCTGCTCACCCTAACCCGGGTGAAGGTTGATGATACTTATTTATTTACAGCATTTGTGCAGAAGGTAACAGTGGAGCTTTTCTAATCCCATATATGATAAAGTTTGCAAAAAAAGAATTTACTGAAAGGGTAGGCAGACTGGAAAAGCTGCTGGAAGAGGATTTTGGTGTGATGGCCACAGCAGTACGGGCGGGGGCAAACGGACAACGGGATGTGCGCCACAGTCAGAAGCTGGTAGAACAGCTGCAGTACCATGACATCATCCGCCAGAAAATTCAGCACGTGGGGCAGTTTGCCGATGTGCTGGAAGTGGAATTTTCCCAGCATGGACTGGAGGAGGGAGGCGTATGCGTACTGCCCGGCCTGCTGGAGCTCTCCATGGCATTACTGCAATTTGCCCGGCTGGAGTACGATGAGGTTCGCCAGGAAATACAGGTGCAGCTTATTGCTTTAAGCCTGAAAAGTTTACAGCAAGAAGAAAAATACAACTGCTTTCAGAAGGAAATGCAGGAGATGATTAAAAGCATAGGTCGCATGTACCTGCAGATTGAAACAACAAATCAGCAGGATGCTGAGCAGGAGCTAAGCTCAGAGAAGCTAAGAAAGATCTGCCAGTCTTTCAGCATGCAGACGGAGAGAGAAATATTCCGCTCTCTTTTTGATGAGCATTTGCTGCCGGAAGACCTGAAGGCAACAGAAAATGACAGTACCGACAGCATAGAGCTTTTCTAACCATGCACTACAGTCTAGTTACTAACGCTCAGGGAGGAAAACCTGCCAGCTTACACTTATGCGGGAGTCTTACCATACGCAACGCCCGGCCACTCCACGCCGAGTTGCTGGAACACGCTCATAAACTGGGAGCACTACACCTGAAAATAAGTGGGGTAGAAGAGATGGATGTAGCATTTATGCAAATACTGCTTTCGCTGCAGCATTATCAGCTGCAACGTAATCAGCCCTTTTCGCTGCAGCTCGATTTAAACCCGGCGCTAAACAATCTCCTGCAGCTTGCCGGAATAGAAAAAAACTTTAGCACGAACTTACAATAGCCATGGCAAAATCAATTTTAGTAGTAGACGATTCAGAAACCATCCGGGAAGCAGTAAGTTTTACCCTGGAAAATGCCCAATACGAGGTTCAGAAAGCTGTAGACGGCGAAGATGCCCTGCAAATGCTGAACACCGGGCAGTACCAGCTCATCATCACCGACCTGCACATGCCCAGGCTGGATGGTATTGGTCTGATCAAGGCCATTCGTGCCAGGGCCGAGCATCAGTTTACCCCTATTCTGTTCCTTACTACCGAGAGCCAGACCAGCCGGAAAGACGAAGCCCGGGCTGCCGGTGCCACTGGCTGGATCGTTAAACCATTTGTACCTGAAAAACTGGTGGCGGTTGTTCAAAAGCTGATCAGATGATTGAGCACCTGAAACAAAAGTATCTGGAAGAAGCCCAAGACCTGCTGCTGGAGCTGGAGAAAACCCTGCTGCTGCTGGAGGAAAATCCTGCCGATGCAGAAGGAGTAGAGGTAGCTTTCAGGGTAATGCATACGTTGAAGGGCAGCAGCGGCATGTTTGGCTACCAGCAGGTGAGCGAGCTGGTGCACCTGCTGGAGAATGGATATGACACCATCCGCACCAACCAACAGGCAGTGCCACTCTCCCTGCTGGCGCTAAGTCTGGAGGCAGTGGATCATATCAGGCTCCTCCTAACAGAATCCGCCTCCGAAAATAAGGGAATTCAGAGCACCCACAGGCTGCTGCTGAAACAAGCAGCAGAGTTACTCTATGAAATGCCGGTTACTCCTGAAATGACAGTAGCAGCCATATCATCCTCCAGATCCATGAACACCTGGGCCATTTACTTTGCGCCTCAGAAAGAAATGTTGAGGAACGGCTCAAACCCGCTCTACATCCTGGAAGAACTGGCAGGTCTGGGCAGCCTCAGATCTTTTGCCTGCACAGGCAAACTGCCCTCGTTCAATCAACTGGATCCACAAGACTGTTACCTTTCCTGGATGCTGCTGCTGGCAACAGAAGCACCTGAAGGAGAGATTCGGGAGGCATTTCTATTTGTAGAAGAGCTGTGTGAGCTGCAGATAATACAATTAGGAAAGGGCGATCAGCTACAGGCCCTTGATGCAGCACAGTCAGCTGAAGTTGCCGGTAAGGTAGCGCTAAAGCTCGATGCTGGTCTGTTCAATGCTTATGCCAGTGAATTAGCGGCTGTTATAACAGAGCATAATAAGATACCACCGGCTAATAAAGCACAGAAATCTCCGGTACAGCCGCCTGCAAGTGTTAAAGAAAAGAGTGTATCAAGTATACGTGTAGCTTCTGATAAGCTCGATGACCTGATGAACCTGGTGAGTGAGCTGGTGGCTAACCAGGCACGATTATCCCTTGTGGCAGAGCTAAACAACACCCTGCCGGAACTTGCTGCAGTAGCAGAGGAAATAGAAAAAATTACCCGCCGCCTGCGCGATAAAACCTTCGATATATGCCTCATACCCCTGGGCAGTCTGCTGACCCGTTTTAAAAGGCTGGTGCGCGATCTGTCTATTGAGCTCAACAAGAATATTGTTTTTGATGCCGAGGGCCTTGAAACAGAACTGGACAAAAACGTAATAGAGCAGCTGTCCGACTGCCTGATCCATGTGTTCAGGAACAGCATAGACCATGGTATAGAAGACGAAGCCCTGCGCATACAGAAAGGAAAGAACCCACAGGGCCACATTCTGCTAAAGGCATATAACTCTGGCACAAATGTGGTGCTGGAAGTGCAGGACGATGGTGCCGGTATCGATGCGGCTAAAGTACGGGCAAAAGCATTTCAAAAAGGATTGATCCGGGAAGACCAGTTGCTGACGGAAGCAGAGATCTTCGAGCTGCTTTTTGCTCCCGGCTTTTCTACCGCCAGCCAGGTAACCGAGGTATCCGGCAGAGGGGTGGGCATGGATGTGGTGCGAAAGAAAATCACAGAGCTGAGGGGCAATGTGCAGCTTACTTCTGTAAAAGATAAGGGCACTACCATTATCATTTCCCTTCCCTTATCAATATCCATCATAGACGGGCTGCTGGTGCGCATAGCAGATACAGATTTTATTCTGCCACTTACTTATGTGGAAAATAGCTATGCCGTAACAGCGCTGGATATACTAAATGCCCGTAACAACCAGCTGATCCTAAACGGAGAGCCCCTGGTGTTCTTTAACCTGGCAGAAACTTTTGAGTCTGCAAATTCCAGCAGCTGCTTTGCAGTGGTAACGCAGGTAGGCAGGCAGCGGGTTGCCCTGCTGGTAGAAGAAATTGTGGGAGAATACCAGGCTGTGCTAAAACCCCTGGGCAGCTTCTGCCAAAGGCAGGACTTTATATCAGGAGCCAGCCTGATGGGAGATGGTACTGTAGCCCTGGTACTTGATCCGCATAAACTATTGCAGGAAATAACAAAGAAAATAACAGTAGATGTATGAAGGTAGATGAAATAAAGGAGCTGCATTCCTTTTTGTCTTTCAGGCTCGACAAAGAGGTGTTTGCAGTAAACGTAAGCAAGGTAATTGAGATACTGGAAGTACCTCATATTACTAAAATACCAAAGTCTCCGGCCTATATGCGCGGGGTAGTAAACCTGCGCGGAACAGTATTGCCTGTAATAGATGCCCGCCTGAAGCTCGGTCTTCAGAAAGTAGCCGATACCATTAGCACCTGCATTATTGTATTTAATATACAACTGGAGCAGGAAACCCTGATGGTAGGAGCCCTGGTAGATGCCGTACAGGAGGTTTTTGAGATGGACGAGGCCGAGCTGAAGCCTGCGCCCAGCATCGGAGGCAAATACAAAACAGAATTTATCCGTGGCATGGCCCGCAAAGAAGAAGATTTTGTAATGGTGCTGGAGGTGGATAAAATCTTTGCCACCGAAGAGATCATCAACCTACAAACAGAAATAGAAGCAGTAAAAGCATAAACTGCTCATCAATAACACTATAGGATAGAAAGGTATTATGAATATTACAATTAGAACAAGGCTCATTTTTGCCTTTACAGTACTAATAGGCATTACAGGTTTTATATACTACCTGGGAGCAACCAATACAAATACTTTAAATGAGCAAATCAGCTTCATTGTTGATAAAAGTTCTGAAAAACTCCTGCTGTCAGCACAACTGTCAGAAGATGTTCAATACATCACCAAGCGTGAAAAGGATTTGATTCTGACCCGGGACCGTGAAACCCTTCAGGAGGTTGTGGCTGATGTAGATCAGCGCTTTGCAGAAATGAATAAAAGACTGGATGATCTGAAAGCAGTGGAAGATGAGGGTGGACTGGAAGACGTGGCAATATTTGAAGAAAAGTGGAAAGATTATCTGAAAGTTTTTAAAAAAATAAAGAATCTGGCAGTAACTGTTAACACTGATTCATCGAATATTGCTGCCTATAAACTTTCAACAACAGTTGCGAGGGAACATGCTATGGCAGCAACAGAGTTGGCAAACTTCAGGGTAAAAAATAATAAGAAAGAACTTGCTGAGGTGGATGTAGTAACCACAGCACTATATGAAGAAGGTAAGAATCTGATGCTTACTTCACTAGTGGTTGCCATTATAATTGCCCTGGCTATGGCTTACTGGATCATCAGTAGCATCTCCAGCTCTATCAATAATGCTAAGTCTGCCTTGAAATCAGTTTCAGAAGGCGATTTAACGGTACAGATAGAGATAAAGAACAGGGATGAGGTAGGGGAGTTGTTACTTCACCTGAAGGGGATGGTAGAGAAGCTCAAGGAGGTAATAGGCTCTGTAACCTCTGCGGCTGATAATATTTCATCTGCTTCGCAGCAGATGAGTTCTTCCTCCCAGCAGATGAGTGAGGGAGCCACCGAGCAGGCAGCATCTGCCGAGGAGGTATCATCTTCTATGGAAGAGATGGCAGCTAACATACAGCAGAACACTGATAATGCTCAGCAGACGGAGAAGATTGCCCTGCAGGCAGCAGAAGACATACAGGAGGGAAGCCGGGCGGTGAACCAATCGGTAGATTCCATGAAGAAGATCGCGGAGAAGATCTCCATCATAGGAGAGATAGCCAGGCAGACGAACCTTTTGGCGCTGAATGCAGCCGTAGAGGCTGCCAGGGCAGGCGAGCATGGCAAAGGCTTTGCCGTGGTGGCCGCAGAGGTGCGCAAGCTGGCAGAGCGGAGCCAGGTTGCGGCAAATGAGATCAACGAGCTTTCTTCTTCTTCGGTAGCCATAGCCGATAAGTCAGGCAGGCTGCTGGAGCAGATTGTGCCCAACATCCAAAAGACCTCCAGGCTGGTGCAGGAGATCACAGCAGCCTCGCTTGAGCAGAATGCAGGTTCTGAGCAGGTGAATGGCGCTATACAGCAGCTTAACCAGGTTATTCAGCAGAATGCAGCCTCGGCAGAAGAGATGGCTTCGGGAGCAGAGGAGCTTTCCTCGCAGGCCGATCAGCTCAAGGACACTGTTGGCTTCTTTAACATAGGCCATAACAGCTACAGCCAGAGCAGAACCAGCAGCAACAAGAAAAGAAAAAGTGTACCTATGGTGCACCTGAATGGCAACAGCAATGGAATTCCCAAAAAAGCAGCATCGGCCAAAACAGGACTGCACCTGGAGCTGAACGGCAATGACGGGATGGACAGTGACTTTGAAAGATTTTAATGCCTGATGAGGAGCCACTGGCAATGCCAGTGGCTCTTTTCACTAACCTAACACAAAGCCTATGCGAGTACCCTTACCAATCCTCCTGCTTTTCATTTGTGGTCCGGTAATGGCGAAGGCAGATGGAGGGCTAACCGACAGGGTTGGGCTTGGGGAGGCATCTCCCCAGGTATTGCACCATCAATGGTCGCTGGAGGCGGGGCTTAACCTTTGCCTTAGCAGGAGCAGCCGGAGTAACAATGCTACCTATGGGTTACCCAGTCTGCTGATGCGGGGAGGACTGGGCTCATTTGCAGAATTTAGAATGGCTCTCGAATATCTTGTAGCCACACAGTTAGACAACTATTCACATGAAAGAGGAGCTCCACAGCATGGCCTCAATTTTCTTTCTTTTGGAACCAAACTAGCCTTGGTGAATGAGGGAAAAGCACTGCCCCAAACTGGTCTCATCATTATGTTTGGTCTTGAAGATACCGGAAGCAGGCATTACGAGCTCTCAGAAAGTCTTTTTTCATTCAGGCTATTGAGTGATAAACCCCTAGATGAAAAAATTACCCTTTCACTCAACTCAGGCCTTTCAGGTACAGCTGCAAAAGGCAGCTGGCAGGGCGATAACACACTGACATTTGGCTACCAGGCCACAGAAAAAACAGAAGGTTTTGCTGAAGCATGGAACCTGTGGTATGGGGATTATCAGCAAATGGGGGTAAACCTCGGCATCTTTATACGGCCGGTGGCCTGCCTGAAAATGGAGCTGACAGGCGGGGTTGGCTATGATGGTACACAGCCACAGCTGTTCCTGAACGGCGGCATAGCACTGGTGAGCGAGCAATGAGGCACCTATGCCCTAAAGATGAAATAGAAATCAGCCGTAAGTTTCAAAGCACGATTAACATGACAATAAAGAAATATCTGAATAAAACTGAAACGGGGTCTTTAATAAAAGCCCTGGCAGTGCTGGGCCTGCTGAGTGCCGGCCTGGTAAATCCGCTTACAGCCCAGGAGGCGTCTAAAGATTCTGCCAGTGTATGGAAAAAAATGCAGGAACCAAAGGCCATTAAAATAGATGGTAAAAAAATTGAGATCACACAAAGCATGCAGCTCTGGAATGTGCATACCCTTGAAACGCTGGGCAACGAAACGCACGAGCGCAGAAATGATATGTACATCAGGCGGGGTCGACTGGGGGTTAAGGGTAATCTGCAGGAAGATGTTTCCTTTAATGTAGCCTTTGCTTACGATGGCATTGGCAGGGATAAGAAAACCGCTGGCAACGGAAGCCCAAATCCTGATGATAACCATGACTTCTTTTTGTGGGAAGCTTTTATTAACTGGGCCTATACGCCTATGCTGAACATCACCACAGGTTACTTCCGGCCACAGGTGGGCAGAGAGCACATGACGGCAGCTTTCAAAACACAATCATTTGAGAAGTCACTCTCCAACTTTCAGCCAAGGGCCCATGCCATTGCCAGGGGCACCGGAAGGGAACTGGGGCTAAATATTGGCGGCTTGCACCTGGGTAGCGGCTGGAGTTTTAACTATAACCTGGGTGTTTTCGATATGTCGGCCGAAAAGCTGGTGGGAGAAGTGGCAGGCTGGGCACCTATGATAGCCTCCAGGTTAGCATTTACGCTGGGCGACCCTGAAATGAAACAATATGGCATTGGCTATACCCACTCTTACTATGGTAAGCGCAAGGGGATTACATTTGGCCTGAACAGTACCTATCAGCGGGAATCTGAAATTTTCAAAAGTAACAGCTTTTACGGAGCCGATGTGCTGGCCAACTGGGGTGCCTGGGATTTTACGGTAGAATATGACTGGCTGTACCGCAGCTCTATTTTACAAAAAGAGGTAACGGACATTAGCCCCATTGTTACGCAGGCTACTACCGACAAAGTGTATACCTATAAGCTGGCTTATAACCATGTACTGAATAACGGAAAAGTACTGCAGGCAGCAGGCATGTACTCAGGCCAGCTGGCAGATAATTATGGCAGCAACGGCGGCCTCAATAGCCTTACAGGTGCCAGCGACCAGCAGGTGTATGACCTGGGGATTAATTATTTGCTTAAGCAGGATAACCTGAAACTCAGCCTGCATTATGTATGGGGAGAGCGGAAGGATAAAGCACCCGATCAGTATTACTCCTACCTGGGTACTGGTTTTCAATTTCTGTTTTAAAGCATATCCCTATGGTAAACTATAATTTTACAAGCGCCACACTTACTCAGAAAGAGTTTGATTTGCTCAGTAGCTATATCTATCAGAACTATGGCATAAAAATGCCAATGGCAAAGAAAACATTGCTACAGTGCCGCCTTCAGAAAAGGCTCAGGGCGCTCAACATAGAGAGCTTTGAGCAGTACATCGATTATGTGTTCAGCCAGGAGGGAATTGAGAAAGAGCTGCAGCACATGACCAATGTGGTAACTACTAATAAAACAGACTTTTTTCGTGAGCCGGCACACTTTGAGTTCCTGCAGCAGCTCAACTGGCAGCAGTTTATGGGCGGCGATCCCGCCAGCAGAACTGTAAAAGCCTGGAGCGCTGCCTGCTCCAGCGGAGAAGAACCCTATACCCTGGCCATGGTGCTGCAGGAGCTGAAGCTTCAATACCAGATACTGGCCAGTGATCTTTCTTCTGAAGTGCTGCAAAAAGCTGTTACGGCAGTTTATGCTTCTGAAAAGACAATTCCGGTGCCTATAGGACTGAAACAAAAATACCTGCTCAAGCATAAAGATCCTAAAACACCCGTTCACCGGGTAGTTCCTGAGCTAAGGAAAAAGGTAAACTTCAGGCACATGAACCTGATGGACGATTATTATGATGTGCAGGGAAAGTTCGATCTGATCTTTTGCCGGAATGTGCTGATTTACTTCGATAGAACAACCCAGGAAAAAGTAATCAGGAAGCTGTGCAGCCACCTGCGGGAGGGGGGGTATTTGTTTATAGGCCACTCGGAGTCCCTGAACGATTTCAGTCTGCCGCTTGTGCAGGCTAAGTCTACCATTTTCAAAAAAATGTAACGACAGATGTTGCCTGGAGGAAATGAAAAACGATGAGCGTGTTTAGGAGTGGAAATAGTAACAAACAAGCATTTTCTCTATCCATCAGGCCTGTATGCTAGTAAAAAGCCAACCCTGGTAACCACCATTTTGGGGAGCTGTGTTGCGGTTTGTCTGTACGACTCTCTTAACAAATTTGGAGGCATTAACCATTATATGCTGTCTTATTGGGATGGCACAGGTATGCCAACCCCCAAGTGGGGCGACCATGCCATCAGAAAACTGCTGGAAAATATGCTTGGCATGGGCGCAGAGAAAAAATACATGCAGGCAAAAATTTTTGGCGGCTCGTGCAGAAGGGGATCGTCTGATGTGTTCAATATTGGTTCCAACAACATTCTGGTAGCAGAAACCTGTTTGGCGAAGCTGCAAATTCCAATTGTAGCCAGGCACACCGGTGGCAGCATTCCCCGCAAGCTGATTTACCATACCAATACAGGCTCAGTGGATGTTTATAATTTATTATCCACTACAACAGATCCTGAATAAATATTTACGCTTTAGTCCATGGATAAGATCAAGGTATTCATCATAGACGATTCAGCGCTGATGCGGCAGGTGCTAAGCGATATACTGCAGGCCGATCCGCAAATACAGATAATCGGCACTGCGGCAGATCCTTTTATTGCCGCTAAAAAACTGGCAGAGGAAGCGCCCGATGTAATTACGCTTGATATAGAAATGCCCCGCATGGACGGGCTAACCTTTCTCAGAAAGCTGATGGCACAGCACCCGGTGCCGGTGGTGGTGATCAGCAGCCTTACCGCCCGTGGTTCTGAGTCGGCGCTGCGGGCGCTGGAATATGGGGCGGTGGAGGTGATGAAAAAACCCGATATGCTTAGGGGGCAGGAGATGGAGGAGGTGCGCGTGCGCCTGATCGACAGTATTAAGGCGGCAAAATCATCGCGGATTAAACGGCGCAGTGTACTGGCCACCGCCAATGTGCCAGAGCCAAAATTATCGGCAGATGCAGTGCTGGCGGCAGGTTCCAGGGGAAGCATGCTTAGAACAACGGAAAAGGTGGTGGCGGTTGGGGCATCCACAGGGGGAACTGAGGCGCTTCGGGTGTTTCTTACTTCTCTGCCACTGGATTCTCCGGGTATTCTTATTGTGCAGCACATGCCCGAGATGTTCACCAAATCTTTTGCGAAAAGACTGGATGAACTGTGCAAGATATCTGTGAAGGAGGCTGAAAATGGTGATACCGTGATCAGGGGCAGGGCCCTGATTGCCCCCGGTAACAAGCACATGCTCCTGAAGCGCAGTGGTGCCCGCTACTACGTAGAGGTTGTGGATGGTCCGCTCGTAAACCGGCATCGCCCCTCAGTAGATGTGCTGTTCCGCTCTGTGGCCAGCTATGCCGGCCGCAACAGCCTGGGCGTGATCATGACAGGCATGGGCGATGATGGCGCCCGTGGCTTGCTGGAGATGAAGCAGGCAGGAGCTTTTACCATCGCACAGGATGAGAAAAGCTGTGTGGTTTTTGGCATGCCGAAAGAAGCCATCAAACATGGTGGCGTAGATAAAGTGCTTTCACTGGAACTGATCTCCAGCAGTGTAATGGCCCACAGCTGATTAAGGGCTATACTGTTTTTACAATACAGTATAACACTGCTTAGGGGCAGTGTTGTATGCTTATAAAATCAGATTAGATCAGAATATGGGTTAATCGAGCTTGCGCAGGGCTTTCATATAAGCCACAATCTTTTTTGAATCTTCGGGCGGAATAATCTCTTTGCTGAAGGCTGGCATTACCCCAAGGCCATGCCGTATCTGGAAGCGTACCAGGAAACCGGGCAGTGGTTTATCATTAAGGGCAGGACCAAGGCCCGAGCTGCCGCCTGGATGGCATGTGTTGCAGTAGCGGTCATACAGCAGCTTGCCCTGCAATACTTCCTGGTTTTGGGTTTGCAGCGGTTCTGTATAAGGCACTCCTTTTCTGGAAGAACAAGCAGCCGCCGTGAAGAAGATGATGAGGAACAGAAGATATTTTACTTTCATGGCTACTGCTTTTTAGTCACTCTCCAAATAACTCCTGTATTCTCCAGCGGTTTAGGATTTCCGTCGGTCATCAGCATCACACCAAAATCCACGATATACATGGCTGCCCCATCGGGGCTGAAGTTAACTGAAACCGGTCGTTCCAGGCCACCGTTTTTCAGCCAGGTGGCAGGTCCGGTTTTACTGCCCTTGTTGGCTACAAAATCTTGTACATCTCCGGTTTCCACGTTCACCCGGACCACTTTGTACCCCACCGGCGCCCATACCTTATTCACTTTAGGGGCCATATCACCAAACTGCGCTACGAAAGCATCGCCAACATAGCCAAAGCTGTTGCTGCGGCTAAAGTCGAATCCATTAGAGGAGGAGTGTACGCCTAATTTGGCGGCCGGACGTGGGGGCTTGTTCGGGTGTTTTGCCAGTATTGGCAGGGGGGCATCAGACCTCCCGGGCTGCTCAAGGCGGGCCAGCGGAATACCACCGCTAAAATCCGGCCAGCCATACCAGGAGCCCTGCTGAATTTTCCAGAGCACATCACCAGTACCCCATACGGGCCGGTTGCCTCTTACATCATAGCTGTTTTCGGTTACATACAGTTCATCCTGAGGCGAAAGTGCCAGTCCATAGGGATTTCTAAGTCCCCAGGCCACTACTTCCAGTTCACCGCCGTTCAGTGGCACCCGCATAATGGCACCATTGCAGGGCACTACTCCCTTTATTACCTGCCCCTCAGTAGTAGGTTGACCAAAGGGAACATAGGCACCTGTTGTTGCCTTATCGTCAGAAGCCTCGGTTAGAGGGTTGGCAGAGGTATAGTTTTGTCCGCTAAGTACCACATCTTCGCAAGGGCTGTCATGAAAGTCGGGGTAACGGGAAAGCCAGCCATAGTCGGCATTATCCTGCCCCACAACGGCAGAGTTGGTAGCTGTGCCCTGCCCGAAATATACGTAGCCATCTTTGATAACAGGTCCGTTTGTATGGTGATCGCCCATGCTGGGCAGGTTTTGCACCAGTGGGGTAATTTCTCCCTCCGGGCTGATGCGCAGGATCCGGCCACCCTCCAGCACGCCGCCTTCTGCCACATAAAAATTGCCATCATGATAGGTTATGCCGGTCCATGGGCCATTTTTTTCGCCCTCTGCTACCACCGTACTGCCTCCATCCTGTTCTATGCGTAGCAGTCTGGGTTTCAGAAACACTTCGCCATAAGAATAGCCGGCTTCTACTACGTAGAGCCTGCCCCTCTCATCTATTGCTGAGGCAGTGGGAAAGGTAAGGTTGCTGGCTACAGCTTCTATGGCATAGCCCTCGGGCAGGAGTATATCAGAAGTATTGATTGCCCGATTCTTATCGGGTGTGTAGCTGAGCTGTCCGCCGCCATTCGATTTCCGTAATTGATAACAACTGGAAAAGCATAGCAACATCAAAAGCAGCGAACAGCGGGAGAGAGAAGACCTGTTCATGAATCTGAGGTTGAGAATTTGATTTATCAACCAGATTCAGAGCGATTGGTTTGCACTTCAGACAGGTTTTGTATAGATGGAACGTTAATTTTTTTATGGCTTAGATATTTCACAGAGGCATAAAATTTTGTTTACCTCATAAGAGTGGCTATTTTTAGAGTTGGCTCTTGTTGAAAATAAGCGAAAGTGACTATAATAATCGGATGATCAGTATAATAACTTCTGTACACAACCAGCTGGGAATGAATGAGCTGTATGTGGAATATCTAAGGCGATATACCCACCTTCCTTATGAACTGATCATTATAGATAATAATTCTTCAGACGGCAGCAGGGAGTTTTATGAGGAACATGCACATGTGCTCATTAAGAACGAAGCCAACTATTCCTATCCATATTGCCAGAACCAGGGTATACGAGCAGCCAGATATGATTACCTGGCTTTTCTGAACAATGATGTGCTGGTATCGCAGGCATGGGATAAACGCATGCTGCAGTTCATGGACGAGCATGGACTCCATATTGCTTCTTATGCTACCAATGATCACCTTGAGAACCGGCAGGCGCAGAAAACCCTGAACCGGCGCTGGAAACGCATTAAGTATCCCATCAAAGCAATATTCGGACAGAGTAAATGGAGCCTGCAGCTCATGGCGAGCCTGATGTACGGTAACTGGGAGCAGTATTGCCAGAAGCGGTACGAGAAGTTTGGTAATGGCATCAAAGAGGGGTTTAGTGGCTCCAGCATTATGATGAAACGCGCTGCGCTGGAGAAGGTAGGGCTTTGGGATGAACGCATTCAGGGCGCAGATTTTGATCTGTACTTCCGCTCTAAAGAAAGAAGTTTGCAAAAAAACGATATAAAGCCCATGATGCTGGCAACCGGTATTTACATACACCACTACCAGCGCCTTACCCTGCGCGGGCAAAAAAAGACAGAGTTTGTAGATGGCGCTAACATTATACCTGTAAGGCATAAATGGGGTGCCAGGGCAAAAGAGTACGAACAGTTCATTCAGTAAACATCCAGAGCCTGGGTTAACCCATCTTCGATAAAAAAAGCTGTACCGGTTTTTGGCCGGTACAGCTTAAGTAGTAAGCGTTGGTAGTAAATTATTTTGTTGCTAAGAATCTTCTGAAATCAGCAATAAAAGATCTTATGCCGGTAGCTTTATAAGCAATGATTTTTTGCTAAATGTTTGCCTGCTTATAGTATAGACACAGGATTTGGCAAAAAGGTGGGAATAGATTCCTAACTTTCATCTTTATAAAACCTGGGCAAACTAAGGTTATAGCGCACGGCAAATAACCTCAGGCTGATGATAATGCTGGCTGAAACCAAAGCATTCAGCTCTCGGTCGGCATCGAAAAAGATTTCCAGCAGCAGGTAGCATACTGCACCGGCCAGGCAGGCACTGGCATAGATTTCTTTCCGAAAAATAATGGGAGTTTCGTTTGTGAGGGTATCACGAATAACACCTCCCATTACCGCGGTAAACATGCCCATAATGGCGGCAATTTCAGGCCTTACTCCAAGGCTAAGGGCTTTTTCAACCCCCAGTATCGTAAAAAGCGAAATGCCAAGCGTGTCGAAAAGCAGCAGCGTACGGCGCAGGCGCTCCAGCAAGCGGAACAGTACTTTAGTGGCAATAACACCGGCAATAATGGCATACAAAAAATTGATATCGCCAATCCACACCAGCGGATAACTGCCCAGCAGCAGGTCCCGGAGTGTGCCCCCTCCAATGGCCACAATAAAGCCCATAAAGCTGGCGCCAAACCAGTCGTGTTCACTATCTTTTACGGCCAGCGCTCCCGAGATGGCAAAAAAGAAGGTGCCGAAAAGTTCCAGGAAATACTGAACATTCATAGGTTAACAGAAACGCCTGTGGCTGTGGCTATGGAGCAAAATGCTTTTAACCGTGGTAGTAGAAATGCTCTGTTCATGTAGTGAGTTGTGTTTCAGGTAAGTCCTCGCCGGCAATTTGGTTAAAATTCCTACAAATGCAGGTAACTGGCCTGTACCGGCTGTCCTAAAAAAATATTTGCTTTACTATTGAAATCCTCCACAGATTCTGTGGTATAAAATGCTCTGCTGCCCCCTTTGGTGCACAGCGTATCTATCTCAGGGTGGCGCCTAAGGTAGTCTTCCAAACTGGCAGCCACTATTTCGCCCTGTGGTATCACTTTAATATGCGGGGGGGTATGTGCCTTTATTTTCTCCATCAGCAACGGGTAATGGGTGCACGCTAGTAAAATGGTATCTATCTCTGGCGATTGTTGCAGCAGGCTTCTGATATGGCGCTCTACAAAATAATCGGCCCCGGGTGAATTGTGCTCCCGGTTTTCTACCAGCGGCACCCACATGGGACATGCTTCCTGGTATACCTTTACCTGCGGAAAGAATTTCTGGGTTTCAATTACATACGATTGGGAACTGACCGTTCCCTGTGTACCTAAAATACCTACATGACCGGTACTGGTAAGCTCCCCCAGCAGTTCAGTAGTGGGCCTGATAACACCCAGCACTCTTTGCAGGCCTTTTTTGCCGGGTAAATCTTTTTGCTGAATGTTGCGCAGCGCTTTTGCAGAGGCCGTGTTGCAGGCAAGCACAATTAGGTTGCAGTGTAAGCTGAAAAGGGCTTCTACACACTGAAGCGTATACTCATAAACAGTATCGAAAGAACGCACGCCATAGGGAGCCCGGGCATTATCGCCGAGGTATACATAGTCGAATTGCGGGAGTTTTTTTATTATTTCTTTAAATACCGTAAGGCCGCCATAGCCGGAGTCAAAAACCCCAATCGGACCTGCTTGCTGATTTTTCATAGGCATTACCTGGCTCGGGCAGGCTTTTTCTTGCCAGCCCCCTTGCCACCACCACCAAGCATGGCATCTACAGCGTAGCGGCCAGGCCCGAACACCAGCAGGGTAATGTATATGAGCAGGTAGAGCAGGGCAGGCTCTTTTCTGGAAAACGGATCGTCGGCATGCCGCACAAAGGCTGCTACAGACATGGCAATGATCAGCACAAAACTGGCAAACCTGGTAAGCAGCCCCAGCAGAATCAGAGAAGAACAAACTACTTCAGCAAAAATGATCAGTATAAAAGAGGCCGTAACGCCAATGCCAATCGGATCTCCAAATTGGATATCGCCACCAGCCAGCAACTTTTGCAGTTTAGGAATGCCATGAGTGAACATAAAGCCTGCCACACAAACCCGCAACAGGAGCAGCCAGGCATCGGCCAAAGATCTGTTGTAGGAGGTGCTGAAAAGTTGTTTCATATTTATTTAAGCATCAAAATAAAAGCCTGCTTGAATGGCGCTATACCAATAGCAGTTTGCAGAAATCAATAGCGCTGGTAAAACTACTAAGACAATTACTTTAAGCAAAGCATCTTGTGCATTCACAGCTGCCGGCTACTGGAGAAATTCACAGGGTGGGTGATTACTAACCGGCGGTGTAGCTGCTAAATGTCTGGTTGATTTCATCACTGATTCTCCTGGGGCGCATGGAAGCGGCATCGAGCAGGCACCAGGTGGTTGTGGCTTCGGCTAAGAGTTCCTGGCTTCCTGCCTTGCAGAGACTCACATAACGAATCATCTTTGGCCCCTGATGCGCTCCTACCCAGGTAAAACCTTCTATTTCATCTCCCATAAAAGCCGGGCGGTGGTAATCAATCTCGTGTCGCAGCACCACCCAGGAGTACTGCTCTTTCATGTCTGCAGGTGCCAGGCTATTCCAATGGGCTGCGGCCACCTCCTGTACCCACTGCAGGTATATTACATTATTTACATGGCCCAGTTCATCAATATCTGATTGCTGTACTGCTATGCGATGGCGGAACTTATCAAATAATTTATCGGGCATAAAGTCAAATCAGTTTCAGTATGTATTTGGCAGATGCTCTTCCTTACTAAAACTGATGGCAGGGGCAGGTGTTAACTTATCAGGAAGGGATTTACTAAAAAATATGGAAGAAGCAGCTGTAGGCTCTGCTGGTGCAGGGCAGAGTGCTTTGCTTTGATGAGAAATATTTAGCGTACTAGAGTTTACCAATGTATTCAAGCAGTGCCTTTACTTCCTGCTCCTTATTGAACCTGATTTTATTTTCTTTGATGTACTCACTGATTTTGTTTTTATGAGCAGGGAAAGCGCGCTGTAAATTTCTTTTACTGACCTCGCTAACATTAGTTTTGTCGTCTACCAGGTAAAAAGTTTCTACTTTATTTACCAGTAAATCTTCGTGAACTTTAGGATTGTATCGAAGCTGATCGGTATACCCTGTGCTGACTGTGGCAATAGATGCAGAAGAACTTTTTGTTCCATAAGCACCTTCTCTCTGACGATCAACAATCTTAAGCTTCTGATTTCTGGCAAGAGCTACCGGAAAATAATCACCTATCATTTCCAGAAATCCATTTTCATGATATATAAAGGTGATGCCATCAATTTCTACATGATGCAACTGCTCGGGAGAGAGAATGGTAAGCGTATCCTTCTTTTCGTCTATGAACTGAATCTGGTTAGTCAGGAGGTTAAGGTTAAGCTTTGCCGAGTTGTACTTGCCATTAGGCAGAAATACCTTACCATTTTGGAAGGCAGGGAAGCGGTATAATTGATCCTTTAGTGCGTATTGTATATCCTCATTATCCTGTACCGTAACCCTTGTGGTTTTCTGAGCAAATGAACAGGTAAAAGCAAATAGAAAAAAAATGGTTGCCAGCGTAAAGCTTTTCATAGAAGTTGCTGTTTGTATTACAGGAATATACAAATACTGGCGGATAATATCATAAATAAAAATGCGAAAACCATCTATAGATCAGTCAATTCCGCAGAAACTGGAAACAGCTACTTTTGCCATGGGTTGTTTCTGGAGTCCCGATGCTATTTTTGGCTGTATGGAGGGGATTTTTCGTACCCGGGTAGGCTATGCCGGGGGAACCACAGAGAACCCAACCTATAAGCAGCTGGCTGATCATATTGAAACGGTACAGGTGGATTTTGATCCTCAGATACTTTCTTTTTCGCAGTTACTGGATTTCTTTTTTGATAAAAATACCCCGCTGCGGGAGCCCTGGAAAAGACAGTATGCTTCTGCTTTATTCTATCATGATGAAGGGCAAAAGCAGCAGGTCCTGCAGAAAAAGGAGCAGCTGGAGGAACGGCTGGAGCAGAAGGTCTATACCGAGCTCAATTCATACCAGGAGTTTTACCTGGCCGAAGAGCGGCACCAGAAATATAAGCTGCAGCGTCAGCCCGAGCTGCTGGAAGAGTTCAGGAGTATGTACCCCAGTTTCAGGGAGTTTATTGATTCTACTGCCGCAGCACGTGTAAATGGCTACCTGTATGGCTGCGGCAACTGTGAGCGCTTAAGCAGCGAGATAGAAAGCTTTGGTCTGTCGGCCAGGGGGCAAAAAATCCTGCTCGATACCGCTACCAATGCTGCAGGTCTGGCCTGCTCTAAAGTGCTGAAGCAGCATTCCTGACCCTTCTTCCGCTCTATATTTTAATGAGGGGCGGGTATAGCATTGCAGGCTGTTGCCGCTAATATGGGGCAGGCTGCAGGTCAGGCATTTCCTGTGAGCGCAACAGCTTCTTGGTTGATGCAGTAACGGAGCCTGGTTGGCGTTTTTTTGTTAGGGAACAGATGTCCCAGGTGCTGGCCACAACTGTTGCACAGCAGCTGGGTTCTTTCACGTCCGTAGGTATCTAAAAATTTCTTGCTTACATGATCCCCAATATGCATCCAGAAGCTGGGAAAGCCGGTGCCGGATTCAAATTTGGCTTCTGCAGCGAAGAGCGCATTGCCGCAATTAGTGCAGGCATAGATTTCTGACGATGCAGTGCCTGCTGGTTTTTGCAACTCCTGCTGTTTCTCCCTGGCTTTACGGGCCTGCTGCTTTCTCTGGATTCTGTTTACAAAGCAACTCATAGGTAACAGCGCTTATTGATTCTGTACTTCTTCAGCAGGTACAAACTTCAGGGAAATTGAGTTTACGCAGTGACGCACATTTTTATCGGTGAGGTACTCGCCTTCAAAAACATGGCCTAAATGTCCTTTACAGTTGGCACATACAATTTCAGTGCGTCGGCCATCTGCATCCGGTACACGTTCTACGGCACCCTCAATTTCGTCGTCGAAGCTGGGCCAGCCGCAATGGGAGTTAAATTTATCGGCAGAGCGGTAAAGGGGAGTATTGCAGCGCTTGCACAGGTACAGGCCTGCGGCAAAGTGGGTGTCGTATTTGCCGGTAAAGGGCATTTCGGTGCCTTTGTATAAGATCACTCTTTCTTCATCGGGCGAGAGTGGATTGTATCCTTCTTTATTTTTGGCTGATTCCATAGCTGTTTTTTTATTATGAGGTACGCGTTTTAACCTCCTGTTTGTTTCAGTATTGAAAATTAAGTTGCTTACAGCAGGGAAGGGGCAGCAAATTTACCTGCTGCCCCTTCATTTATTCTTACGTTTAGGATGTTTCCTGAATCAATTGTACAGAGATACAGATGATGGGAGGCACAAAAGTTTTTAGCAGCTACCGTCAATACTGCAGCTTTCTCCGCTTACGTCCAGGGGCTGCAGCTTGGGGGTTACCTGGCTGAACACCTGTTTAAGTGTTTCTGCAGGCTGTGCTCCACTTACCAGAAATTTATCGTTAAAGATAAAGGCTGGTACCCCGCTAATGCCCGACTTCTGTGCCCAGCGCTCCAGAGATTTTACTTCGTCTTTGCCTTCGTCGCTGCTGAAGAAACTTTCCAGGCGATCGGCTGGTATGCCATGGGCAACCCCAATTTCTGTAAGCACCTGCAGGTTGTTAACGTTCTGACCTTCTGTAAAATTAGCTTTGAACAGGGCATGTGCTACCTGCTCCTGCACGCCATACTGCTCTGCCAGCCAGATCAGGCGGTGTCCGTTAAAGGTATTGTGCACAACAGTGGCTTTATCAAAATTGAATTCGGCTCCTTCTTCTTTTCCCATTTTTTCCAGCTGCCTGCTGGAGGCATTCAGGCGGGGCATTGCCTCGGCACCGTAATTTCTGATAAAGTAATCCTCTTTAAGTTCGCCTTCCTGCGGAGCACTTGGGTTTAGCTCATAGGGTTTGAAGCTGAGCTCAAACTCATAGGCATCAGCTGTTTCTGCTATGGCTTTTTTGAGCCTTTGTTCGCCCAGGTAGCACCAGGGGCAGTTTATATCTGATACAATATCTATTTTTATTTTTTGCTTGTTCATAACGCTTGTCTTTTTTCTAAAAATTAACGGGAAAGAAAGGCTGCTGTTTAGCACGGCAGCCTCTGCGATCTTTAGGCGGCAAATTCTTGGGCAGACTGCTGAATAAAGAGCTTATCTTTTTCCCTTCTAACTTTTGGCAGTTTTGCCAGCCAGTCTTCATCAGCATTTCTGTAGCCAAGGGGCAGCAGCGTTACGCTTTTCAGTCCCTTTTCTTCCAGGTGCAGCAGCTCGTCCAGTGCTGCGTTGTTAAAGCCTTCCATAGGAGTAGCATCTACTTTCTCTGATGCTGCGGCTACCAGTGCAGTGCCAAAGGCAATATAGGCCTGGCGGGCAGACCATTGGTAATTTTCTTCTGCCGTGCGGTTTTTAGCCATGTTCAGCAGTGTATTTTTGAAATCATTCAGGTTCACTACCGGCATGTTCCTCACCTCTGCAGTATGGTTAATGTACTCCTCGATTTGCTCAGGTGTTACATTGGCCCAGGCAGCAAACACCAGCAGGTGAGAGCTTTCCACTATCTGTGGCTGGTTGAATGCAATTGGCTGAATTTGCTTTTTCAGCTCCTGGTCTTCGATAACCAAAACTGTATAGGGCTGCAAACCCATAGAAGAAGGAGCCAGGCGTATGGCTTCCAGAATGTTGTCAATTTTTTCCTGCGGCACCTGCTCACCATTCATTCTTTTAGAAGCGTAGCGCCATTCCAGTGATTGTAAAATATTCATAGTCTTTGTTTGGAGGTTTTATATTTAATGATTTTAAGTGCTTTGTTTAATTTGACAAACATAAAGATGTTTAAACTTTTATTTGATATATTGAAATGTATCAATATGTGTGCCAAAATTTTTTTATGCTTTTGCTGCCAGTACCTGGCTGTTCATTGCCTGGAGGTAAGCATCAAAAGTATCCTTGTTGAGGATGTATTTATGGTTTCTTCCTTCTTTCTGGGCTTCAATAAGGCCAGCCTCAATTAATATTTTAATATGATGACTTACAGAGGGTTGAGCCAGGTCAATGCTTTCCTGTATGGCAGCACACTGTCCAATACCACCATGCTTTGCAATCAGCTGCAGAATTTTCAGCCGGTTTACATCGCCCAGTGCCTTGGATATTTTCTCTAGTTGCTTGAGTGTTACTGTCATATCTATAGATACATTCAAATACATCAATAAGTTCCTATTGCTTTTATTTTATTTAAAATATTTATCAAAAGTATGCTTAATAACGCAGATCTATTATTTGACTGTTTATGAGATAGCTTCCAGGCACTGTTTATCAGCCACTGGTATCACCAGTCGTAATAATGCCCTCCATTTAACAATCTGCAGGAGTGGGTGGTTGGTATAAACTTGGGAGATATCAAATGGCAGTTAAAGAAAAGTATAAGCAGCTGGTGCACAAGCTGGCAAGGTATGGATGTTTTTCTATAGGGCTGGTGTACCTGATGGTTGGCGTAATTGCCTTGTTGTCGCTGTTGGGAGTAAAAGACGGCGGGGCAGATGAAGATAGTATTCTTAATTTTTTGATGGGGATACCCATGGGCCCTGTGTTGATCTGGGGCATTATTGGCGGGCTGATTGGTTATATTGTCTGGAGAGTTTTTGAGGCAATCACAGATCCCTACGAGTTTGGCAGCCACCTGAAAGGTATAGGACAAAGAACAGGTATCGCACTGAGCGGCTTTGGCTATGGGGTGATTGCCTATTCTGCCATTACGTATCTGTTGGGTACTGGCAATGGTGGCGACGGAGAACGTGAGCAGCAGTTGATGGTTTCAGAGGTGCTGCAATGGCCTGCCGGCAGCTGGTTAGTTGGTGCTGCCGGGCTTGTGGTTGCATTTACTGCCTTTGTTCAGTTTAAGTTTGTAATAGATGGCGACCACAACCCGCGCCTGGCCATAGAACATTTGTCGGCTGCAAAAAAGAAATGGATCCATATTCTGGCCTGGGCCGGCTATTTTGCCAGAGGCATTATTTTGCTGGTGCTGGCGTACTTTATACTCAAAGCAGCTATCACTTCAAATCCCTTTGAAATAGGCAATACGGATACTGCCTTTGATTTTATAGGCAAAGGCATTATTGGACATACCCTCTTTGTGCTGGTGGGACTTGGTACCATTGCTTATGGTCTGTTTATGTTTGTTTTCGGGTATTTTTACAGTTTTAGAAAGGGGAAAACAGGGCCATACACCCAGCAGCCCTAGGCTGTTCGAAAAAGAACAATGCGGAACAGTACCGGGCAGGGGAATAGTTTAACAGGCCGCAATACGGCAATTTCATCTATAGCTATAGTTTTCCCGGCAGCAGTAAAGGCAGTACTGTTATTGTTTTACAAGCCTGTAGGTGGCCTGCTGGCCATTGCTGCGGCTTAGCTTAATCAGGTACAGACCCGGTGAGAGGTGGGAGAGATCAAGCCTGGTGCTCCGCTCAAATCGATGAGTTAAACACTTTACACCTTTGGCATCGAGCAGCTCAAGGTATACAGCATCGGGTTCTTTACTCTGCAGCACCAGGTAGCCGGTAGTTGGGTTCGGATAGATGCTGATGCCCAGCTTTTCTATTTTCTCTTCCAGGCCGGTTATTTCTCCTTGATCTTCCTCGTCTTCCTCCGTTTCTGGGGTATAAACTCCTGTTTCCAGCACCCTGGCCGTATCGGCATTGGTAATATAGAGGTTGTCTATCCATATTTTAGTGTTGCCAAAAGACGCATGTTCGGCTGTAATCTCCAGCCGGTCTATGGCCTTCCAGTCAAATTTTCCTTCAGGGTTGTGCCATTCATTGTTATCCCAGGAGCCCTGTTCGGTAAATTCACTTAAGGGTATGTGCAGGTGGTGCCAGCGGCTGTCAAAGGGCGCAAGGCTTTCGTCTATGGTAATTTTGCTGCGCCAGGGGTGGTCTTCAGGATCGCTGGTTTTGGTATCGATAAAACGTATGTCAAAGGCCTTGGCAGGAGCTGTGGCACGAAACATAAAGTCCAGCGCATAGCCTTCTTCAAGCAGTTGCGACAGATCCTGATCAGGCTTTAGATCAATTACAATGCTGTTGTACTGATCGGCCCCAGTCCATGACATGGCGTAACGGCCATTATTGGGCTTTTCTGCAGCGTAATAATCAAGCTGACCGCTGCTATAGCTACCATCAGCCAGCTGTGGCCCCAGGTGATCGGTGTAAAGCGCAAAGCCTTCTGTCAGGGGCTGCTGCACCCATTCGGTTTGTTCCGGCACCTGCAGCCCTAAGGCTTTCAGCAGGGGTACATTCAGGTCGTGGTCAAACAAGTCGTTTCCGCCTGCCTCAAAAATGCTATAGCCGCCATGGTAAGCCCAGATGGTCCAGGCAATCCCTTTTTCTTCCATATAGCTGCGCACCACCTCATGCCAGTACACAAGATCTTCGGGCGGACTGTTAGGGATGTAAACCCCAAATTCACCACAGAACACAGGCACCCCTCTTTGCTGCTGAAAATTGGCTGCAATGTCGATAAGCACCCGCACCCTGGCTACTGTAGCCTCCTGCTGGTAATTGTTGTAGGCGCCTTCCAGCCAGCTGCCTTTCAGTGCATCCGGAAAAGGGGGCATATCGGCAGCACGGTAGGGAAAAGGCATGCCGGCCAGGGGCTCCATGGAAGGATCTGTCCAGCTGGCGCCCTGGTGCGTAAATAAAAAAGGATCGTAAAAGTGAAAGGTGTAGAGCAGGTTATCGTCCTGATAGAGCGGCAGGTTTGCCAGGTTGTTGTAGCTGTTCCAGTTAGCGCCTCCCACCACAATGGTATGGCGGGTATCATGCCTGCGGATTGCGTCGATGGCCTTTTGCTGAATCAGGTTCCACTCCGCATCAGGGATGCCATGGGGCTCGTTTAGTATTTCATAGTATAGTTTGGCAGGATGATCTTTGTAATGCTGGGCCATCTGTGCCCAGACTTTCTCCAGCACCGGACCTACGGCAGGCTTGGTGCTAACGGCCGGATCGAAGGTGTGGTTATCCAGGATCAGGTGCAGGTCCAGCTCCTCTGCCCAGGCTACCACTTCATCCAGAAAAGTAAAGAAGAGCGGATCTATAGTGTAGTTGGGAGCACCGTTCGTCATGTGGTGCAGGTTGATGGGCAGGCGGATAGCATCGCAGCCCAGGCTCCGGATCTGCTCAAAGTCCTGTTTGGTATACCTGGTAAAATGAATCTGCTTTGTCTGCGGCGCCTGAAACCAGTTGGTAAGATTTACCCCCTTTTGAAAAGGGGCCTGCTGTGCCTGCAGGGCGCTTATTGTTAGTAGGCAGCAGTACATGAGCAGTATGCAGCGGCCTAGGTTTTTGCTGATAAGGCTGTCAGAGGAGAAAGGAATAATCTTCATACAATTGTCCGTATAAACTTGCTGCAGTACAGGCTGTCGGGCAGAAGTGCTATAGGCACTGCCATCAGATTTCTGGAGCAGTAGAATTACAAGGTACAGTATTTTCAGCCAAAATGCAGCAGCTAAAAGAGCTTCTTAAGCAGTAGTTGTCTTTCTGTAGATAATGTTTGTTACAGGGCAGGCGGGCAGGTTTCCAACCAGGGGCACATTAGCTTGTTGAGAATCAGCGCTGCTGAATTTAAAGCGAGGTAGAGCAGATAAAAATATAATTTACTACTTTAAGGTTTTCAAAAGTCACTTTATATGCTGGCACATTCAAGACGTAAATTTTTATCTCTATTTGGCAAGGCTGCTGCCGTTACAGGTCTGGCTGCCGTTTCATGTCAGGCGGCATCTGCAATGCCTCCTAAAAAAGGGTTTATCCACCATGTTTACTTCTGGCTTAACAACCCGGGGAGCGATGCAGATAAAGCTAAATTGCTGGAGGGCCTAAGAAATCTTGCCAAGGTAAAATCCATTAATGAATACCATATAGGAGTACCGGCCGATACAAACCGGGAGGTTATCGATAGCTCTTATGCCATCTCCTGGATGCTGGTGTTTGATGATAAAACTGCACAGGACAGCTACCAGGAAGACCCCATCCACCTGGAGTTCGTAAAGAATTATTCTAACCTCTGGAGCAAGGTGGTGGTATACGATTCGGTTCCGGCTTAAGCTGGAAGAAACATTAATAGAATTCAGGCAATCAGCCTCATTGAAAAAAAAGAGCACCTTCTGCATAGGAGGTGCTCTTTTGCTACTATCAAAAAAATCACTCCCCAAATGATCCAGCCGCGCCGGGGAAAACTACGGGGCTTTCGTAGCCGTCTTTGCTTACGCTGCTTACGCCGAAGAAGTAATTGTCGATGATGACATTCTCCAGGGTATGCTGCTCAACGTTTCCTACAAATTTAGCATACTCCCACACAGGGGAGGTGGTAAGGCGGTAGTAGACTTTGTAGCCTGCCAGGTTTTGAGCTTCTGTTCCGCTGGGTTTGTTCCAGCTTAGGGTGGTGCTGGCCGATACAGCACCGCTTATTTTTACGCCCGATGGTGGGGCAGGGGCGGCGGCCATGCTGGCCATGGTTACGGCATTAAGACCGGTTACCTTGGCGGCATAGGGAAAGTTTACCCCTTCGATCACATCGCCATACTTGATGCCTCCTTCGGTACGCAGGTCCTGGTGCTGGCGGTTGTAGTTTTCAAAGGCTTCCATAATGCGCACACCGGGATAGCCTTGCTCGTTAAAGGGGCGGTGGTGCCCGCCGCGGCCAAAGCGGTCCAGCCGGTAGATCATCATCACATCCAGGCTGGGAAAGTACTGGTCGGCCAGCACATCTATGTAACGACCAATATTGCGTGAAGGGCTGTCTACCTCGCCACCGGTAAAGCGGCGCTGGCGTGCCTCTGCTTCGGTTTCAGTATCGCGGGTACCTTCGGAAAATACCCGCACCACGGTGTTGTTGATGGTACCGTTAATGCCCTCGATGTTGCCTATCATGTCGTTGTTCAGCACCGCCTTAATGCGCCAGTCCTGCTTTTTGGCCCACTTGGCCAGAATTTCGCCACCGAAAAGCCCCTGCTCTTCGCCCGAAAGGGCAGCATATACAATGGTGCCTGGAAATTTATGCTTGCTTAGCACACGTGCAGCTTCCAGGGCACCGGCAATACCGGAAGCGTTATCGTTGGCGCCGGGAGAGTCGGATTTATAATTGAGAACATCGGTTACGCGGGAGTCGATATCGCCCGTCATCATTACCACCCGCTTGGGGTCCTGGGTGCCCCGCTGAATGGCGATCACATTCACGATGTTCACGGTGCCGGGAATGCGGGGCCGGTTCATAATGGTATCGCTCACATAAATAACTTCCAGGCAGCCGCCACAGTCTTTGGAAATGCGCTCAAATTCTGCCTTGATCCAGCGGCGGGCGGCACCAATGCCACGGGTGTTCGAAACGGTGTCGGATAAGGTATGGCGGGTGCCAAAGCTCACCAGCTTGCGAATGTCTTTTTCGATCCGCTCGGGCGAGGGGGCGTTGGCAATCTCCTGCAGGCGTGTCTGGTAGGCCGGGCCAGCCACAGGGCCTCCCATAGATTGCTGGGCAGGTGAAAGGTGTGTAATTAAAAAAAGGAGTGGGAGCAGCAGTAAAAGTTTATAGGAGTGCATGTATTAGTTATAGTTTTAATGTGTATAAAACCTAAAGATAACGAATCAGACGAAAAGCCGAGGGGTATGGGGCAGGCAATAGTCCTGGGCTTCGGTATAACAAACCTCATAATTTACCCTCTCAGCCAGCCAGAATAAAATCCGGACCCTCCTGAAATCCCATACTAATTAGAAACTTCTTTACCTGGCTGCCTACACCACGTTTGCTGATCAGGTTAATGAAAAAGTATTTCCGGTCCAGCGCTAGCTGGTCGATAGGAATGAAATTGGCTGTGGCAATATTTCTCTCTTTTACATCTGTAAACCCATATATAGGGACATTGTAAGATGCAAGCAGGGCTGCCTTCCGGCGAATTTCTCTGCTGGCCCCGCAAATCACTGTTTTCCTGTGTTGCGCTACATGGGCATGCACCCAGCCGGCAAGATATTTCATCTTTACGCCAAGAAAGGCGCTCTCACTGTAGTTAGGATGTGTTCTGGAGAGCCGTGCAGGATGGTCCTGCCAGAGCACCAGCTCCTCTTGTAACTTTGTAAACAGTATACCTTTGCTCATCCAGCGTAGCCACAGCTCATAGTCTTCGGGCACTGGTTCTGTGCTGTACCCACCCCAGCGCTCAATCAACTCCCGCCTGAACATAACAGACGGATGCGCTACAGGAGATTCTATAAAGCGATTGATGGCGTGATCCTGCGGGCTGACCAGGCTGTTTTGCCACTGCACAAACCTTTGATAACCGCCTGCAGCCTGACTTTGGCTAATAAAGCTGCACTGGCAGGCTACCAGACCTATGCAGGGATGTTCCAGCAGGTATTGATATTGCTTTTGCAGCCGCTGGGGCAGGGAAACATCATCAGCATCCATGCGTGCGATTAGAGGTGCTCTGGTATGCGCCAGTCCTTTGTTCAGTGCAAAGGCAATACCCTGCCTGGATTCATGGAGCAGCAGTATTCTTTTATCCATCGTCGAGTAGCGGAGGGCAATGGCGGCTGTGGCAGCATCTGCATTGTTGTTGATGAGCAGCAGTTCCCACTGCTGCAGACTTTGCTCCAGTATGCTGTTAATTGCTTTTTCCAGGGTAGCGGCAGCTTTGTAAAAGGGGAGCAGCACACTTACCCGTGGCCCTGCATGCGCAGCCGTATTCGTAGATGCCAGGGCCGCGTTTTCAGAAACCATCAGTCTTCTGGTGTGGCTGCAGCAGCGTTTGCAGGGCTGCCTGGTACTGGCGGGTTTGGTGAATACTGTTATGGTTAACACCTTCCAGGGTAATGTAACGTGCAGCAGGTTTAAGGTGCTTCTTTAGCTTTACTGAAGATTCGTATGGGATTACTTCATCGCGATTGCCATGGAAGATGTATACCGGAACCTTTGTTTTATCAATAAAAGCGTGGGTTCTGAACTTGTACTTCAGAAAAAATGATGGCACAAACGGGTAGGTGCGCTGCAGCATATCCTCCAGGCTGTAGTAAGGCGCCAGCAAAATAAGTATGCGGGGGTTGTGGCGTGCTGCCAGCATTGCAGCAGAGGCAGTGCCAATGGAGAAGCCCACTACCACTATGTGTTCTTCCGGGTATTCAGCGGCCATTTGTTGATAGACAGTCTGTACATCAGTATAAAACTGCTGCTCACTGTTGGTGTTGCCCTCGCTCTTTCCATAGCCCCGGTAATCCATTACAAAAAAATCGTAGCCCAGGCTGGTGTAGTAGGGTGCCAGACCGCCCCAGCCGTTAACTGCACCGGCATTGCCGTGCAGAAAAAAAACCAGCTTTTTGTCAGCCTGCGGTTGAGGCGCGGCCTGGAACAGCACTCCGTGCAGTAGTACACCATCGGAAGTTTTAAAGAACCTTTCTTCGAATGGCTGATTAAAGCGAAAGACATAATCTTTTGGCAGCTGGGTGGGGTAAAAAACAATCTTTTCCTGTTGCCAGTACAGCAACAGACAGATGAGTGAATAAATAACCAGCAGAACGAGTAGAGCAGTTAACAAAGCCTTTAATGTTTTATTCATGTGATACCATCCTGAACTATATACAATAAAGCAAACCTAACATCAGGTAAACACACCTCTTAATTTGGGGCCTGAAGTGCAGGAAGGGCTATCTGCGTTGTTCGCTAAGCCACAACAGGCCGGGATTATAAACCATGTTGTGCTCACCATCAAAGAGCACAAGTCTGGCATTGTTAGATTCCCTGGAATACACCACTGCCGGGTCTGCTTCTCCAAAATAGTTACGATCATCAGAGGATCCTAATCCGGGAGGCAGCTCATGTTGGGTATCTATATGCGCTATGTTTTCTGCTGATATACGGTCCTGTGGGTGGGCCAGTACATTAAATGTCTGAATAGCATGCGAGGGGAGGGCAAGCTGGTCGTTAATGCCATGGGCAATAAAAACAGGAATCCCCCTGGCATTTTGAAGATTGCTGCTGGGACTTCTCCTGCTGCATTCCCTGGCAGCATCGCTGTTTTCCAGCGGATCTCCTCCACAGGCAGCAACAATATCTTCATCATACGTTCTGTTAGGAAGCTTCAGGTTGTACTGGTACCAGTCTGTCAAATCAAAAATAGGTACCCATGCTACAACACCCGCCCAGATATCCGGGTGTCGGCCGGCTACGTTAAGGGCTGTCATGGCGCCGCCGGATGAACCCAGCAGGTAGATGCGGGTAGTATCTACATTTGCGTTTTCTTTTGCATAATTAACCGCATCCACTACATCCTGTATGGCCAGATCGGAGGCAGTGGCTTCCGGCCGGTCGTACTTTCCCCTGTAATTAGGGCAAACAAATACCCAGTTGTACTGTCTTGCCCATTTTGCATAGGGAATATTGGTGTGCTGCAGGTAACTGCTGCTCCAGCTGTGCAGTGCCACCAGCAGGGGCATTTTTCCTGAACTGTCCGGTGCATAAAACAGGGCGGGTTCTTCTGCTCCATCTGCCGATGACCTGATTGTAATGTCCCGGATTTCAGGCACTTCCTCCTGCCATTTTTCAAGGCCCTCTCCTGAAAAAGAGGAATAATCTGCTGAAGTGGTGTACTCCTGCAGGCGCGCTACCTGTTGACCGCTGATATCTATCTGTTCATCCGGCGCATTATTTTGAGGCACATTGTTTTCTGCTCCCGACTTGTCTTCGCTGTTGCAGCCAGCCAGGCAAATGAATGATAAAAAATAGCACAGGTATAAGTGCTTGTATAAATTACTGACTGGTTTTATTGACATAAGCTTGAAAAAATATTATAGTACAACTATGGCACTAACCTTCTACAGCCCTGCTGTTGTTCTTTTTAAAAATGGTGATTCTATCAGCACTATTTCCGGTATTATTTTCTGCAAATCTCCTGAAGACAACAGGCTACGGTAATGCCAGTTTTGGTTAAATAAAATTAGTGTATCAGGGGCTTTTGCGATTTAAGATCAGCTGGCAGATCGGTAGTCTCTGCAGGAAATAATAATCAGATAATAGCTTCCATTGTTTCAGGTAAGATCTATCAGCTCTGTTTGTAAATAATCTGATAAGGGAGCTAGTCTGTTGGCCAGCTTTTCCTTGTTCTTACTGCTGATCAGGAATATTTTGGTGCCATTGAGCAGTTTCACATACCCTCTGTATTCGGTATTGGTGAACACAGCAGATGTTGTAGTGTGTGCGGTATAAAAACGCTGGCTAACCCTGCCTGCATTGATGAAGATTTTCTCCACCCCCTGATAGGGATAAGTTTTGCCACTTTTGATAAAAAGAAATGAGTTGTACTCCCGGTAGGTGCGGTGGGACTGGCTGAATTCTACACCTGCATGTGCAGTAAGAATCAGTGCACTTAGCAGCAGGAGCACAAGGGAAATAAGTGCCTGCGTAGGGAAAAATGATATTGCTGCTATAATGAAAAGAATAGCAACCACCTGAAAAGGAAATGGGAATAATCTTCCATTTTTAAAATCTAGCTGCAGGGAATTTTCTTTTTCTACCGGAGCATTCATGAGTACTTATAACAGGGTTCTGGGGGTATAAATTAATCATTCTGATGATAGCATACCACTGAAGATCCTTTAACTGGTAATGTGCTATGATAGCAGGCAAACTGGGCTTAATGACGGTAACGGTGCTGATTAATTATGGTTTATTGACAATTTCGCGGGCAAAAGTCAATCTGAATTTTTACGGTAGTTACTCCCAAAAGAATACCAATCATTTAAAAGGGAAATGATGCAAACACTCTTTAAATGCATTGAGTTGATTTTTCAGGAGCACTTATATCAGGCATGATAGATATACAGATATACATATTTAATTGTGCATGGCAGTGTAGCAAGGTTGTGGAGCTGCTGTGGTAAAATAATTCCGCAGCCACTGGTGTTTTGCAGCATACCGGGCCCCGGGTAGTAGGATATGTTTTTTTGCTTATAGGCTTCCATGCACCTGCACGGGTTTCCCAAGGCTAAGCGTATGAAGGCTAAGAATCATAATAAAGAAGCTACTTCTTCGGATCAGAAGAATGGCAGGCAAATGGAGCGGACACTGGGTGTTTATTCAGTATTTGCCTTGTGCACCGGGGCTATGTTTAGTTCGGGCTTCTTTCTGCTGCCGGGAATAGTTGCGGCCGATGCGGGGGCTTCCCTGCCCTTTGCCTACCTGGCAGCAAGTCTGCTTATGTTTCCGGCCATCTTTAGCATGGCAGAGCTAAGTGCTGCCATACCCCGGTCTGGAGGGCCCTACCTTTTTCTTACCCGTAGCATGGGGCCACTTATTGGCATCATAGGTGCCCTGGGAAAATATTTGCAATTACTGCTGAAAGGCGCCTTTGCTTTTGTGGGGGTGGGGGCATACCTTTCACTGGTGATGGAGGTATCCATTGAGCCTGTTGCTATCGCCCTAATAGTGGTATTTACCTGCATCAATATTTTTGGAGTTAAGCAAACGGCCAGCATTGAAATAACCATGGTGGCGATCCTGTTGGGCCTGCTTAGCTATTTTGTAGTGGCAGGTATCACAGAAATGGCAGCAGACTCAGTAAGGGTTCAGGAAAGGTTTCTGCCACTTTTTGACTCCGGTGTAAAAGACTTTGTGAGTGCCATTGCGTTAGTTTTTATCTCTTATGCAGGTGTTGGTCAGGTGGCCAGTGTAGCCGAAGAAGTAAAAGAACCTGCCCGTTCGCTGCCCCGCGGCATGCTGTACGCCCTTGGGGCAGGTACATTTTTTTACTTTGCAGGTACTGCTATTATGGTGGTGCTGATTGATCAGCAAGTCCTCAATGGAAATCAGACGCCGGTAGCATCGGCTGTAGAGAATTTTACATCGCTGCCCCTGCCACTTATTGTTATTGTGGTAGCTTCCCTGGCAGCTTTTTTGTCTACAGGAAATGCAGTCATTTTATCTGCAGCCCGCTTTCCGTTTGCCTTAGCCCGCGATCGGCTGCTATGGCAGGCATTTGGGAGAATAGGGGCCAAGGGCATTCCCAAAGTTTCTGTAATTGTAACAGGTATTCTTCTGGTGCTTCTGGTACTAACGCTGGATGTAAAAGAACTTGCCAAACTTGCAGGAGCCTTTCTGCTGTTCATTTTTATGGGCATGTGCGTGGCAGTTATTATTTTTAGAGAGAGCAGGGTGGAGGAGTACCAGCCTGGTTTTCGTTCGCCGCTCTATCCCTGGATGCAGGTCCTGGGTGTGCTGGTGTACCTGGTACTGATTGGCTTCAGTGGTCTTGATTCTGTTTTATTCATTATGGGCACCTGCCTGGCCGGAGGGTTATGGTACTTTCTTTGGGCCAGAAAGCGGGCACAGGCTACTGCGGCCTTTTACAGGCTGCTGCAGCGAATTGCAAAGGAAAGCCCGCAGGTACCTGCCGGCCAGGAAATAGGGATGCCTTTACTGGGTGGTACAAATCTGGCGCACCTGCTGGAGCGGGCAATTGTGTTAGACAGGAAAGGGGAGGAAGAGGATTACGAGGAAGTTGTGCAACAGGCAGCCGATGCGCTTGCCGATCATCTGGGGGGTGACCGCCATACTATAGCGGAACACCTGCACGATGAGCTGAAGCGATGGCTAAAGCCCCAGACCTCTGAGGTAGCCATTGCCCCTGTGCTGCTGGAGGGTATTGAACAACCAGAGATGGTAATCATCAGGGGTAAAATAACAGTTGATGGTAAATCGCTTAATGGCCTTGTTGCACTGGTTGATGATGAGGACTCTTCTTCACGTCTTGTATCGCTGCTATCGCAATTAGAAGCTGTGGTTTTCCAGAGCGGTTTCGTAAAAGACTGGAAAGAGGCTGAAAATGCCGAGGAACTGAAAGCTGCCCTGAAGCAGGACGTTTCGGAAGTAAAAACAATTCAGTTCAGCATTGAAGATTCCGGACCGGGAGCCTCCCTGGATGGCTGCAGCCTGCGGGATGCAGACCTGCCGGATGGAAGCCTGGTAATTATGGTGCAGCGGAATGGCAGGGTGCTGGTACCTGACGGATCTACAGCATTACAAAATAAGGATAAAGTTACTATGCTGGCCCAGGCAGATGCCATAGATAGCCTCCGGAAGCGGTTCGGGTGGGAAGAAAGCTGATGCTGCATCATTAGCCTGGGGTGGATCAGCTGAAATTATCAGTTTTGTATCTTTCTCACAATCCACTCCATTTTCAGAGCAGCTCCACTATAACTGAATAAATACTCTATTTTTCCAGATAATCTTTGAATGACTTTTGGAGATATCCTTTGGCAATTATCTCTTCGGTATCACCAGCTTTTCCGTCTTTTTCTATGATAAGTTTTCCTACATTATCCCAGCTCAGGTAACTACTGTCGGTCATCAGGCCTACGCCGTCTTTGAAAAAATAAGGAGCAAATGCTTTAATGCCCGGCCTTAAAACATTGTTGCTCCAGGGATAAGCCCCGGCAGAGAGGCCTAGCTGCTCCAGCAGGGTAGCGGCCATATCTGTTTGAGAAACAGTGTTTGGCCAGACTGATCCTTTTTGCTGCAGCGCTCCGCCCAGCCAGAGCATAGGGATGTGAAACTTAGCAGGTTCATATACCAGCGACTGGCCCGGAGCGGTATGACCATGGTCGGCAACAATAATTACAAGGGTATTCTCCCACCAGCTGCTTTTTTTAGCGGTATCAATAAACTCACCCAGTACGCTGTCGGTATAGTAGAGGGAGCTGGTGAACATGCTGTCATGGCTTTTGCCCGGGAAACGTGCTTTTGCAGGTGCGGGCAGGTCAAATGGTTCGTGGCTGCTTAGGGTAAGCATGGTAGCCAGAAAAGGCTGCTGCAGGGTATCCAGGTCTCTGAGCATACGTTTTGCCACCACGCCATCGTGGGCACCCCATTTAGAGTTCAGCTCTGCGCCACTAAAGGCTTCCAGGCTGGTAGTCTTCTGCCAGTCGCCGTAAGACAGGTAGCTTTTCAGGTTAGCAAATTCCAGTTCGCCGCCATAATAGAAGGCGGTATGGTAACCCTCTGCTACCAGATCGGTGCTTAACTGCGGCAGTTTTCTGCTTTTTTGAGGAGACTTGATAATGGTAGTGATGGGCTGCGATGGATAGCCGCTCAGCAGGGCTATAAGTCCTTTGTCGGTACGGTCGCCGCTGGCATAAACACGTTCAAACAGCAGTCCTTCCCTGCATAGTTGGTTAAAGCGTGGGGTAACGCCTTTTAATCCGCCCAGGGGCTCTACTACTTTTGCCGTAAAACTCTCCCAGATGATCAGGATGATGTTAGGCTTAGGGGTGCTCAGTATAGAAGGCGCCTGCGGCAGCTGGTCGGGGTACAGCTCGCTCACAATACTATCGGCAACTGCCGGCTCCAGGTACAGGTAGGGGTGTTCCTCTTTGCTCTTCCATTTGCTAACGGCATGAAAGAAGTTCCATGGCAGGTTAATGGCCGCCTGGTTTGCAAAATGGTTGCGCGAAAAGTAAGCACTGCTCTGGTTAATGGGCACAACCTGCAGGCCGCCCCTAAGCGGCAGTATGAGGGCTGCGGTAACCAGCAGCAGCGGTAAAGCCCAGTAATAGCGAACGGAAGGAAATAGTTTTACCAGCGGGTGCAACTGCAGGCGGTATAAAAAGCTGAAGAACAGGTTAATGAGTACATTCAGCACAATTAGCAGCCAGATAGGGGCAGAACCCACCGATACTAACATCTCACCGGGGGTGTTCAGGTAGTTGAGGGGTGAGGCATCCATGCGAAAGCCCCAGATGTTAAAGAGTTCCAGATCGGCTGTACAGAGGAGTGTAACCAGGAAGAGCACCAGGTTATTGTACACCATCAGGCTTAGCGGCAGCCACCGCCGGTAGGGAATTACAGGCGTAAGAGCAACCAGTAGAAAAGGAATAAGGCTTAAGTAAGCGCTAAAGCTTAAATCCAGCGGCAGGCCATAGCGGAAAATGCCAAGAATTAATTTTCCTGACAGCTCGCCTGCCAGGTTGTTATGATAAATTAAAAAAACTGCCTTGATGAATAAAAAATATACCAGCCAGTACAAATAATAGCCAGCCAGAAAAGTTGCTCTTTGACGCATACGTTTGAACCCTACAACCAAACCAATTTAACGTGCAAATATAGCAGGTTTGATACAACAGATAAAGCTTATTATTTATGAGAATGCACACCAAATTTTCTCCTGTTTTTAGCGCCGACCATATATTTTTTAATAAACGTGGTTGAAAAAAGAGCATTAGAATTCTGAAATATTAACAATTTGGCTACATTTGGGGTAGAAAATTAACCCTGATCTAAAAGAAACCATGAATTTACGTTTTCAGGCGCTTGAGCAAACCCTTCAGAGAGATACTGTGAAAGTACAGACCCCCTCTGGAAAAATCTCTGAATATTTTGGCGTAAATGTGTTTGGTACAGAAACCATGCGCGACACACTTTCTGCCGATACCTTCAAGGAAGTAATGAAGACTATCGAGAAAGGTGAGAAAATGGAGCCACATGTTGCAGATGCTGTTGCATCTGCCATGAAGTCCTGGGCTATTGGCAAAGGTGCCACCCACTACACCCACTGGTTCCAGCCATTAACTGGTGCAACCGCCGAAAAACACGATGCTTTCTTTGAGCCAAGCGCTGATGGGCGCAACCTGGAGAAATTCAAGGGATCTGCCCTTGTTCAGCAGGAGCCGGATGCTTCTTCTTTCCCCAATGGTGGTATCCGTAATACTTTCGAGGCCCGTGGTTACACTGCCTGGGATCCTTCTTCTCCTGCATTTGTGATTGACAATGGCGGTGGTAAAACCCTTTGCATCCCTACTGTTTTTGTTTCTTATACCGGCGAAGCACTTGATTACAAAGCACCTCTGCTGAAAGCACTTGCTTTTGTAGATCGTGCAGCAACTGCTATCTGCCAGGAATATTTCGATAAAAACGTTACCCGCGTGCATGCCTCTCTGGGTATCGAGCAGGAGTACTTCCTGATCGACCGTGCGCTGTGGCGTGCCCGTCCGGACCTGATTCTTGCCGGACGTACTGTATATGGCCATGCCCCGGCTAAAGGCCAGCAGCTGGAAGACCATTACTTTGGATCTATTCCATCCAGGGTGCATGCTTTTATGGTTGATTTCGAAAGCGAAGCCCATAAATTAGGTATTCCTTTGCGTACACGCCATAATGAGGTGGCACCCCGTCAGTTTGAGTGTGCTCCTCAGTTCGAAGAGGCCAACCTTGCCATTGACCACAACCAGCTCCTGATGGACCTGATGGACCGTGTATCAGAGCGTCATAACCTGAAGGTGCTGCTACACGAGAAGCCTTTCAAAGGCGTGAATGGCAGCGGTAAGCACAACAACTGGTCGCTGATTACCAACACAGGCAAAAATCTGCTGGCGCCTACTTCTAAAGCTAAAGAAAACCTGCAGTTCCTGATCTTCTTCGTGAGCACCATCAAAGCTGTGCATGAGTACAATGGGCTGCTGCGTGCTTCTATTGCTTCTGCCAGCAATGATCACCGTCTGGGTGCTAACGAAGCGCCTCCGGCTATTATGTCTGTTTTTGTAGGTACCGAGCTTAGCAAAGTGCTTGATGAGCTGGAAGAGAACTCGAACATCGAGATCGACAAAGGCGATAATATGTACATTAAGCTGGGTATCAATAAAATACCGCAGATTCTTCGCGACAATACAGACCGTAACCGTACCTCACCTTTTGCCTTTACCGGTAACAAATTTGAGCTGCGTGCTGTAGGTTCTTCTGCAAACTCTGCTTCTGCCAACATTGTACTCAATACAATTGTAGCAAACCAGCTTGTTAAGTTTAAAGCTGAAGTTGATGGTCTTATCGAAAAAGGTGATAAAAAAGAGCTGGCTATTCTGGATGTACTGCGTCGTTACATCAAAGAAAGCAAGGCGATACGCTTTGAAGGCAACGGTTATAGTGATGAGTGGAAAGAGGAGGCTGCACGCCGCGGACTTTCCAATATTACCAACACGCCAGAGGCACTGGACGAGTACCTGTCTGAAAAAGGCATGAAACTGTTTACTGAAAACGGCATCTTCAATGAAGTGGAGCTGCACGCCCGCCAGGAGATTCAGCTGGAAGCTTATGTGCGCAAGGTACAGATCGAAAGCCGTATCATGGGTGACCTGGCTCAAAACCACATCATTCCTGCAGCGCTGCGCTACCAGGGTGAGCTGATCGACGGCCTGAACGGTATGAAAAACATCGGGCTTGATGTTAAAGATACTGTTGGTTACGAGACGGTGACAGAGATTACCCGCCACCTGAAAGAAGTAAAGGCTAATGTAACTGGGATGATCGATGCACGTAAAAAAGCCAACAAGCTGGAGGATACCAGGGAAATGGCTGTTGCTTACAAAGACATCAAGGATATTTACTTCGATAAAATTCGCTATCACGTAGACAAGCTGGAATTCCTGGTAGATGATTCTTACTGGCCGCTTGCTAAATACCGCGAGTTATTGTTCTAAACCTAAATTCGAGTACGTCAACATATTAAAAAAACCTGCTTCTGATGAAGCAGGTTTTTTTGTTTTGAGGCAAGTCTGTTGTGCAGGATCATGAAATCTATTTCAGGGACAGAGGCTTCAAGCCCGTTATAAAACCTGCCGGGTTTGGTTCGTACGCTACGGCAGTATAAAATGTCTGGTAAATTACTTCAGCAGCTCAGCGATTCTTTGCAGGCTTTCCAGGCTAAATTGAGGAAGCTCCTGATAGCGGCGAATGGGCAGTCGGCGGCTGATCTTGAAAAAGGAGTTTTGCGCCAGTGGCTGCAATATTTCTTTCTGCTGAAGCTCCCGCAGGTTAATATAATTATTGGGCCGGTAGTGGTACTCCCACGGACTCTTGTTTACACACAGCCACCACTGATCAGCATCATCAGAAAGCCGGCTTAGGTGCTGTAGTATGGCCTGCTGATATTCCTGCCAGTACCTGCCACCCAGGTGCAGGGTGCAGCTAAACCCATGGCCCCACCAGAACATACAGCGGTAGGCAAAGATAGCTTCCTGCTGAAATATACGCGGGTAGTCCAGAACCAGGTAGGGCAGGCCCTCGTAATTTTCGCCCCTGCTAATTTTGGGAGGCACTTCCCAGACAGCAGCAGGCAGTGCTAAAGTTTGTTTCTGCTGGGATAACTGCTGCTGCGTCTTTTCCAGCAGTGCACGAAGGCTATCCTGTATGTTGAGTTTAGCCCTAAGAAACTCAGTATCCTGCAGGTAGCTCAGCTCTTGCTCTTCTAAGCTAAGGGGGTGGTTCATAGATGAGCCGGTAAACACTAATTCCCAAGCTTGTCGGGGCGCTGAATTACCTGGATCACCAGCTCGTGCACATCGCCATCGCCATCTTCCAGGTGCAGGGTAATCATCGGGTTGTCAATCTGATAGTTTTCTACAGAATCAATGATGCGTACATCTTCGCCCAGTTCTTCCTGCAGCTTTTTGGTGCACGACATAATAGCTTTTGCAAGCTTTACTTCAAAGACACTTGGATTATAGTTTTCGGTTTTCATAAGTCTATATTCTGTAAAAATAATCAGAAAGAGGGGGCGTTTGTTTATAATCGTATCAATGCCGATGCCCAGGTAAAGCCGCTGCCAAAGGCAGCCAGGCATAGCAGCATATCGTTGTGCAGCAGGCCCTCCTGTTTGGCTTCGCTCAATGCAATGGGAATAGAGGCGGCAGTGGTGTTGCCATAGCGCATAATATTATTGTATACCTGGTTATCGCGCAGGGAGAGCTGTTCTTTCAGGTAATTGCTGATGCGCAGGTTGGCCTGGTGCGGCACGAGCAGGTCAATGTCTTCTTTGGCGCAGCCATTTGCATTCAGGGCTTCCATAATTACCTCGTGAAAGCGCACCACAGCATGTTTAAATACAGCATTACCGTTCATATAGGCACGGATGCTGGGGCCTTTCATAATCTCGGGATCAACACGCTCCTCGGGTCTGCGGCTGCTGCCGGGATCCTTCACGTAGAGCTCTTCTGCAAAACGGCCATCGGAGTGCAGGTGCGTGCTTAATATACCTTTTCCTTTTTCGTTGGTGGCCTGTAGTACCACTGCGCCGGCACCATCACCAAATATCACGGAAATATGGCGGCCCCGGTCGTTCATTTCCATCAGGCTGCTTTGGATTTCTGCGCCAACCACCAGAATGGTTTTGTACATGCCGGTTTTAATAAACTGATCGGCAATAGAGAGGGCATAAATAAAGCCGCTGCAGGCATTGCGTACATCCAGTGCACCAATACCCTCGAGTCCCAGCTCGCGCTGCAATAATACCCCGGAACCCGGGAAAAAATAGTCGGGGGTGATGGTGGCCAGTATAATAAATTCAACATCCTGTGGCTGCAAGCCTGACTGCTCCAGGGCCATTCGGCTTGCTTTGGCCGACATATTGGCTACCGTATCAGTTTCAGGATTAAAAAAACGACGCTCTTTGATGCCGGTACGCTCCTGAATCCAGGCATCGCTGGTATTCATTACTTTTTCAAGATCGGCATTAGTTACCACTTGTTCAGGCACATAGTGCCCAAAACCTGTTATATTGGAATGATACATGCTTTAAAGCTATTTTGGCTGTTAATATTAACAAATTTTTGAGTCCCCTTATTAAAAAGTAGCCTTTTTACGAAATTGTTAAGCACACAGGCTATTCTACGCAACGTTACAGGAGCGCAAAAGCATAAAAAATAAACACAATAATCGGTTCTGAAGGATTAACCAAAGAGCGTGTAGTTGCCAAACTGGTCGGCAGCAGGAGCAGGGTGTATCAGGGAAGGAGCATCCACACCAGCATTATTTACCTGAGAAGAAACTGTGTAGAAACGTGTTTTGGAGGCAGAGTAGGGTTTTAACAGTTCTGAAAGCTCTTCAGCATCTGTATCCGGGTTTAACCAGCGCTTTTCGGCCTGCTTGCTAAGAATTACAGGCATCCGGCTGTGCAGGGATTGCAGCGCGCTGTTGGCTTCAGTCGTAACAATGGTAAAGGTGTGCACCATTTGTCCTTCTTCGTCTTCGTACTCTTCCCACAGGCCGGCAAAGGCAAAAAGATCTTCCTGCAGCAGGGTAATGCGGTAGGGTACCTTGCTCTTCTTACCCACCACTTTCCACTCGTAAAAACCATCGGCAGGTACCAGGCAGCGGCGGCGCTTCAGGGCATTGCGGAAGGAGGCTTTCTCTTCCAGGGTTTCGGCACGGGCGTTAATAAGCTTTAAGCTAACGGCTTTATCCTTGCTCCAGGCGGGTACCAGCCCCCAGTGAAACCAGGAGAGGCCCTGAGGCGATTCCTGGGTAATAACCGGCATAAGCTGTGTGGGCGCAGCATTAAAGCGGGGCTGGTAATTTTTACCTACCTCCACGCCAAAACGTTCAGAAATTTCTTTTGCTGGTTTTACCAAAGTATAGCGGCCGCACATATGCTGAAAAAGTTTAAGATAAAGCAAAAGCAAAGGTAGGGAGTTTAGGGGCTTATCGCAAAGAAATATCCTGCATATGATATGTTGTGAACGTATGATGAAGCAGGAATTGCAATCAGGCCTTTGGGCTCGCTCCGGTGCTAATAAAGTGATGTTTACCGGCCCCCTGGTGCAAGGGTCATAACAGCTGTTTTATCATTCCTCAAACACAAACTTCAGTGCCCTCTTTTCTGAATAATTCAGTTCGCCTGCCTGAGGAAATCCAACATGGCCGCCTTCGTCAGGAGATTCAAACTTTACAAAGGGGTGTCCCTTCAGCTTTTGCACAGGATAGCACTCGGCTGAAAGAAAAGGATCGTTTTTAGCATTTAAGATGAGGGTGGAAATGCGGATGTGCTCCACAAACTGGATAGAGCTGCAGCGGGCATAGTAGTCTTCCGCATTTTTAAAACCATGCAGGGGAGCGGTGTAGAGGTCGTCGAAATCCCAGAGGGTGCGGATGTTTTGCAGAGGACCAAGATCCAGTGCCCCGGGCTGCAGCTGAGCCTTATTGCGCAACTTCTGGCGCAGGTGGTTCAGGAAGCGCATTTCATAAATGCGGTTTTCGCGCATACCAATTTTACGGCTGCTGGCGGCAAGGTCGAGGGGTACAGAAAATACTACGGACTTTCGGATCTGCGGTGGTAGTTTCTCGCCCTGCTCTCCCAGGTATTTAAGGGTAAGGTTACCCCCCAGGCTAAAGCCTGCCAGTATGAGTGTTTTATACTGTTTATGCTGCAGCACATGGCCTACTACCTCTGCAAGATCGTGGGTGGCGCCGCTGTGGTAGAAATGAGGTAGCTTGTTAGATTCGCCACTGCAGCCGCGGTAGTTCCAGGCCAGGGCATGGCAGCCCTGCAGCAGGAATGCTTTGGCCAGTCCCTTTACATAAGAGCGCTGGCTGTCGCCCTCCAGACCGTGGCTGATGATGACGAGGGTGTCAGCAGCAGGCCGGATACCTTCCTGTGCCGGCGTGGTATCTCCTTCCCGGGAGATCCAGTCCAGGTCCAGAAAATCGCCATCGTGGGTAGTAATCCGTTCCCGCAGATAGCGCAGCCCGGCCACCTTACGAAAAAGTGAGGGAAATATCGTTTGCAAATGCCCATTGGGCAAATACCAGGGAGCCTGATAAGTCATGCTATGAAAACGTTTGAAAGCAAACATACTACAATAAAACTGCTAAAAAAGCTCCTTTGGCGCCGCTAATACGAAACAAAAGAAGTGCCGCCGGATTTACCTTTATGCCGGAGCCTTTTTGGCGAATAAGCAAAAAAGGGTTTATTTTACGCGACCATCACAATATGGCTACCGAATCATTTTTGTAACTAATACTATGGCAGAAGTAATCCGCATGCCCAAGATGAGCGACACCATGGAAGAAGGGGTGATCGCATCATGGCAGGTAAAGGTAGGAGATAAAATAAAATCAGGAGATGTACTGGCAGAAGTAGAAACCGACAAGGCTACTATGGAGCTGGAATCATATCAGGACGGTGTGCTCCTGCACATTGGCGTACAGGAAGGCGATGCTGTTCCTGTAAATGCCATCATCGCCGTAATTGGCGAAAAAGGTGAAGATGTCAGCAGCCTGCTGAAAGAGGAAGGTGGAGCCTCCGAGGGTAAATCCGAAGATAAAAAAGAAGCCAAAGAAGAACAGAAAGACGCTGCCCCACAGGCAAAAGCTGAAAAGAAAGCTGCCCCCGCAGTGGATGTATCAAAAATTAAGGCTTCGGTAATCCGTATGCCTAAAATGAGCGATACCATGCAGGAGGGTGTAATAGCCGCCTGGCATAAAAAAGTAGGAGATAAGGTATCCAGCGGCGATCTGCTGGCCGAAGTGGAAACTGATAAAGCTACCATGGAGCTGGAGTCTTACGAAGATGGCGTTCTGCTCCACATTGGTATTGAAGAAGGCAACAGCGTACCTGTAGACGGTGTGATTGCCGTGATTGGCGAAAAAGGTGCTGACTTTCAGGCATTGCTGCAGGCCGAAGAGACCGGCGGCAGCCAGGAAGAAGAAGCCACAGAAGCACCGGCAACTGCTAAGGCACCAGCAGAAGCAGCTTCCTCAAACGGACAAGGCAGCCAGCCGACCGTACAAGCTGCAGCTTCGTCAGCGGACGACAGCCGCGTAAAAGCTTCTCCATTAGCCCGTAAAATGGCGGAGGAGAAAGGCTACACCCTGAGCCAGATTAAAGGCACGGGGCCTGATGGACGCATTGTTAAGAAAGATGTAGAAGACTTTAAACCGGAAGCTGCTACTGCACAGCCACAGGCTGCTCCCGGACAAAAAGCAGACAAGCAACCAAGCATACAGCTGCCACAGGTAATAGGTGAGGAGCGCTTCGAAGACCGCAAGATCTCCCAAATGCGCAAAACCATTGCCAAACGCCTGGCCGAAAGCAAGTTTACGGCGCCGCATTTCTACCTCACCATGGAGATTGATATGGACAAGGCTATCAGCTCACGCGAAAGCCTGAACCAGATCTCTCCGGTGAAGATATCTTACAACGATATGGTGATCAAGGCAGCGGCACTTGCCCTGCGCAAGCACCCCGATGTAAACGTAAGCTGGCAGGGCGATACCATGCGCTACAACCAGCACGTTAATATAGGGGTGGCGGTAGCAGTGCCCGAAGGACTGCTGGTACCGGTAGTACGTTTTGCCGATACCAAAACCCTTAGCCATATCTCTGCCGAGGTGAAAGACCTTGGTGGTAAAGCCAAGAACAAGCAGCTGCAGCCTAAAGACTGGGAGGGAAGTACCTTTACCATCTCTAATCTGGGTATGTTTGGCATCGATGAATTTACAGCCATCATTAATCCTCCGGATGCCTGCATCATGGCGGTGGGTGGCATTAAGCAGACCCCTGTGGTGAAGGACGGACAGATTGTACCCGGCAACATCATGAAAGTAACGCTTAGCTGCGACCACCGAGCCGTAGATGGTGCCGTGGGTGCCGCCTTCCTGCAAACCTTCAAAGGCCTGCTGGAAGATCCGATCAGAATGTTAGTTTAATGGGTGTGAGGTATGAGGTTTGAGGTTTGAGGAAGTGATATCGCTGGCGATAACAGAAACCTCAAACTTCATAGCCCATAGCTCATACCCCAATACTTTTTAACATGACCAAAATAAGAAGCACCACCGTTTGTGCTATAAAACATAATGGCAAGGTAGCCATTGGGGCCGATGGACAGGCCACGATGGGAAATACTGTAGCCAAAGGAAACGTAAAGAAAATACGGAGCCTGCAGGGCGGTAAGGTAGTAGTTGGCTTTGCCGGTTCTACTGCCGATGCCTTTTCGTTGCTGGAGAAGTTCGATGAGAAACTCAACAGCTATGGCGGCAATTTAAAACGGGCTGCCATTGAGCTGGCCAAAGACTGGCGTACCGACCGTTACCTGCGCAAGCTGGAAGCCATGATGATTGCCTGCGATAAAGACGAGGTGCTCATCATCAGCGGAACGGGTGATGTGCTGGAGCCGGAAAATGGCATTGCCACCATTGGCTCCGGAAGCATGTATGCCAATGCGGCTGCGGTTGCACTCAAGAAGCATGCAGGCGAGAAGCTTGATGCCCGCCAGATGGTAGAAGAATCCCTCCATGTAGCTGCCGATATCTGTATCTACACCAACCATAATTTGGTGATAGAAGAGGTAGAGGCAAATTAATGCTACAGCTGCATTGGATTTGCAGGAGCACAAAACTTTGTTGAAGTAAGCCGCCATTCTTTACTGAATGGCGGTTTTTTATTGCCTCTGTATAGCAATAAAGAGCGATTCTGAACTGGATGACCATCCTCAGATTATGTATTTTCCACCGTATAAAATTCATTCGGGATAAACATCCACTGCCTCTGGCTACTTAATTTATCATGTGCAGCTACCATTAAATTGCTTCTGATGATAACCAGAAAGACTTATGTACCTGGTATATTTTTACTTTTGCTGATGTGTGCCTGTAAGAGCTTCAGCGAAAATGCCAAGTTTGAACTAAATAATGGCTATTACAAAGCCCGGGAAGAGGGTGGGGCAGACCGCAGGGTGTATGTATATGCAAATGAAGATACCCTGGTCGCCTTTCCGCTTGTGAGGCAGGGGGGGCGCTCTGTTCCTGATACATCCGGCAGAACAGCTTTACTGTTTCCCAAATCAAAGAGGGACACGCTTCCCGACACTTACACCCTGCACGAATATTCTTTTGACTTGGACGTATTGGCCATTCCTTTAAAATACCGGGCTAAGACAGCAGGGGCGCCCCGCCAGCTCAACACCCAGTTTAACGGCGCTCTTTATGCCGGCTACCGCACCGATCGCTACAGAATCTCCTACGAGCCTACCCCCCTGGGTATCGCAGATCGCAAAATAGATCACTTTGGCTACAGCCTTGGATATTTCACCGGTATAGGAGTGGAGCCCATCAATCCCTGGGTAACCAACGACCAGTACCCGGGAGAGTATGATGGCATTGCCTGGATGAACGGCCTGGCTGTAATGGTGGGGGTGAATAGTTTTACCTTTGGCCTGGGGGTAGGGGTTGATTACCTGCTGGATGGTAACCGCAAAATATGGATATACCAGGGTGAGCCATGGGTAGGACTCACCCTCGGCCTCAACCTCAACTAAGCCCTGCATAAAATAGTGGTACTAGTTGTGAGGCAGCCGTTATACATCTCTTTGAAAGCAGTTGGGTATTGGCAAGGGGGCGTTGTTATGAGGCGCTTATCTATGAAAATGGCAGCGATGCCGTTCTTATCAGCAGTGCAAAGGAGCAATGCCCCTTTTAGCTCTACCTGCAACCGCTGGTATAAAGTAGATTGATAGGGAATAAAACCTTTTGTTACTTCCTGTAACTGATCTTTTCCTCCTGCCCCATGCTTAAAATGATTGGCATTTCCTTTGTCCTGGCCCTGCAGAACATCAGGGCTAATTTGCTGCATACCCTCCTTTCTGTATTGGGCATCGTCATAGGTGTGGCAGCACTGGTTGCTATTCTTTCCTTTATCGATGGCATTGAAAAGTATGCCCGGGAGCAGATCTCTTCTACCAGCAGCTTGCATACCATCATGATCCAAACCAATACCTCCAAAATTGTAGACGGCGTTCGCATGAACAAGGAGGAATGGGGGTACTTTACCCTCGAGCAGCTGGAAAAGATGGAAAAGAGCTTCAGCTATAGGGCTACAGGCTATCTGATCAAAAATACGCCCCAGCTGATCCAGTTGCCCGACAGTGGCACCTCCCTGGGTATTGTGCTATCAGGCACCGTGGCAGAAGTGGCGCCAAAGGTGGAGTTGCAGGCAGGGCGCCTGTTTCGGCAGGAGGAGCTTGTGCAAAATAGCAATGTGGTAATCCTCACAGATGTACTGGCAAAAAAGTTAAGCGGCACCAGCCAGCCCGGTGCTGCAATAGGACGCAGCCTGGAAGTGCAAAACAGGAAGCTTCAGGTAATAGGGGTGGTAAAGGGCGAAGCACAGGACATTTCCCTGGCCATTGTGCCCATCACCTTTTTTAGCGAAGACGAATTACGAAAGGACCCGCCGCGGGTAGTGGTAGAAGCAAAAGATGTGGAGGAGGTTGGCCGCCTGAAGGAGGAGATTGAAGCTTGGATAAATGCAAATCTGGCCCGGCAGGACGATGACTTTACGGTTATCACCAACGAATTCCGGCTGGAGCAGATGGCGCAGGGTTTTATGATCTTTAAACTAGTGATGGGTTTTATAACAGGAATAGCGGTGCTGGTGGGTGGTATAGGTATTATGAATGTGCTGCTGATCTCCGTAACCGAGCGTACAGTTGAGATTGGCATTAGAAAAGCAACAGGCGCTAAAAAACGTGATATCGTGCTGCAGTTCCTGTCAGAATCAGTGACGGTAGCCGGCTTTGGCAGTCTGCTGGGACTAATTTTAGGGATATTAGGGGCTATGGCGGCGGTGCCCATTATTCAGCACTTTTCAAAAGCTCCTTTTGAAGTAGCTTTTACCCTTAGCACCCTGCTGCTGGTAGCGGGCCTGGCCCTTGTGCTGGGCGTGGTCTTCGGCACCTACCCGGCGCTGCGTGCATCCCGTCTGGATCCCGTGGAAGCCATCAGGCGAAAATAGATCTTGCAGGTGGCTGGTGCTTTGGGCTGTTACCACTGCAGCAGCCTGTCATACAGCTGCTGATACTAATAAAGCTATAAGCAAAAAATAGGCTGTAAGAAAAAAACAAGGCTATGTACTGTCTGACAAGTTCTTACAGTACATAGCCCGTTTATGCAATTATATTTTTATTTTAATCCTTTAACAGGATTTCCACTTTTGCTCTAAATTAACAATTATCAGCCGGGCTTACCTGTATGCTGTTGATTTCGCCTTCCTGCAACCAGAAATTAACACCTATCTCATCAATTGCAATCAACTCCATATCCGGATCTTCGTCAGTAGAAACATCTTCTACATAAGGATCGGTATAGCCTTTTCTTTTCAGGTAAATAAGCAACTCGTCTTTGCTGCTTCCCACCCGGATTACATTATCCAGCACAAAATCATCACTGTCAATTTCAATGTCACTAAGCGTGAAATCGTCTTCAGAATCAAAGCTTAAATACAGGCCTATATCGTAGTACATTAAATGAAGACTGGTAGTACCATCTTCATGTTCCATGGTGTCTATTTCGTCAGGCTGACCCAGTATTTGTTTTACATCATCTTCTGACAGGCCAAATTCTAGTTTACCGACTCCTTTCTCTAAATAAATATTTTTGTCTTTCATGGTGAATGGAAATGAAACAAATCATTCAAATATATAAGCTTCAGCATAAATCACTTCCAGTTCTGGAATAATTTTTACAAAGAAATAGGTTTTTCTAAAAGAGGCTAAGATTTAAGCCCTATTTCTATATTTGCAGATGCAATCTTCTGATCACACCATCTTACTGGAACTGGTAAAAGCGCAAATGCCATTTGGTAAATATAAAGGGCAAAAATTAATAGATCTGCCCGAAGATTACCTGCTTTGGTTTAAAAAGAAAGGCTTTCCCCCCGGCAAGCTGGGTGAGCAGCTGGCCCTTACCTATGAGATAAAATCCAACGGACTGGAATACCTGCTGAAGCCTTTACGGTAGCTCCACTACGGTAGTTCCACTACGGTAGCTCCACAGCTCTGCATAGCGAGGGTTGCCCGGCAGGAAAAAAAGGTCTTCTCGCCGGGCAACCCTTGCTTTAGTAGATAGCCTTAGTGTGTTTATGCGGTTTCTTCTACTCTTTTTTCCTCAAGTTCTACAGCGGCCTCTGTGTTAGTGTCTTTTTCAGACAGGCTGGCAGTATTGCCAGCGGCATTATTAGATTTGTTGGCAATCATAGAGGCTATTACACCTGCTACCAGCATACCGGTAATAATGACCAGCGAGGCATAGGTGGGAAATTTATAGTGGTTGGCAAGCATCATTTTAACACCTACAAACCCCAGGATAAACACAAGGCTGTACTTTATGTAAGCAAAGCGATCCAGGAAGTTTGCCAGAAAGAAATAAAGGGTACGCAGGCCCAGAATAGCAAATACATTGGAGGTAAATACCAGGAAGGGATCTGTTGTAACGGCAAAAATGGCCGGAATAGAGTCTATGGCAAAGAAGATATCTGTAAACTCTACCACCACCAGGGCTACAAAAAGCACTGTAGCCGTTTTAACACCGTTAATGCTGATAAAGAACTTCTGGCCTTCGTACTGCCAGTCAACAGGGTATATTTTTGTCAGCAGCCTTAAGAGTGGATTTTTGCTGAAGTCTGTATTTTCTTCATCAACTGAGAGCATACGCACTGCAGAGTAAATCAGCAGCGCACCAAACAGGTAGGTAGTCCAGTGGAAGGTTTCGATAACAGTAGTGCCCACCACAATCATGATCGCCCTGAAAACCATGGCACCGATAATGCCCCAGAATAATACTTCGTGCTGATAGCGTGGTGGTATTTTAAAGTAAGCAAACACCATGGCAATCACAAAAATATTATCCAGGCTTAGCGATTTTTCTATCAGATAGCCGGTGTAGTAGTGAATGGTTGCTTCCGTACCGCTTAACCCACGGGTGTTAACACCCAGCCAGTTGGTGTCATAGGCATAGTAAACAAAGCCGCCAAATACCACAGCAAGCCCCACCCAAACCAGTGTCCAGTAGAATGCATCTTTGTAAGTGATTTTCTGAGGATTCTTATGAAATACTCCTAAATCCAGCGCCAGCAGGCCAAGAATCAAAGCAATAAAGATTGCCCAAACGATTAATTCCATCTATTTACGGTAAAAACCAAAGATAGATAAAAGAGATAGGCGCTAACGGTCCTTGTAATAAAAAAGGCAATACAACAAAAAAAGGCTCTGATTCTGCTGGTCAGGTCCCTGTGCATAGCCGTTGGCTGGCTGGCTTCAATGCAGGCTAAGGTTGTTTATGCCAGCAGGGGGCGCAGGGGTTAGTTACTGGGGTAAATCCCGGTTCTCAACTTCCAGTTCGTATGTTTTTTCTACAATTTCATGAATGGTGAGATCCAGCTCCTTACATACCACATCCAGCTTTTCTATCACAACCCCATTCACCTCATTTGTCGGATCACGCTTGTCGAACAAATTGATGAGGCCCAGAATGCTGGCAACGGGGCGTCGTACATTATGCGACTGCAAGTGGGCAATTTCCCGCAGTCGCTCGTTCTGGGCCAGAATGCGTTTTTCGGCAACCAGCCTGTCGTTAATATCCAGGGCCAGAACCAGCCGTGCTCTTTTTTTATTAAATTGGGTTCTGTGACTAAAAATACTAACAAAGAAAACTTCGCCGTTCTTGCGCATGTGCAGCCAGGTACCACTGTTGGAATAGATAGGCGAGTCCATTTTTATATTGTCCAAAAGCTTTTGATGCTCACTGCCGGGGCGTAACTGTAAAAGCGAGAGCCTGAGAAATTCTTCTTCACTATATCCGTACGTATGCATGGCTGCCTGATTCACAGCCAAGATTCTAAGCGTTTCAACATCATACACCCACATGGGGTTTGGGTTTTCCTCAAACAGCCGTTTGTATTGGTTTTTGTTCTCGTTGATACTTTTATACGCCTGAAGTACAATCTGATACAGCAAAAAAGAGGATGCAGTAATCAGAAAAAAGCCCCGGGCTATCTCACCAGCAAGAGTAGAAGTATAATTGCCCAGTAAATTGGCCAGGTAACTGCTTATCACCACCAGAAAAATACCTATGATGAAATAGAGAGAAGAATATTTTAAAGCGATTTTTTTCATAAAACGCTTGAAATACTAAAAAGTGTGCTGTAAAAATTTAACCCCTCCTCACAAATGAAAGGTTAGTAATTGGCTGTTGATAAATACCTGAGCACTAAAGTAAACCTAAAATACATTAGGATCCACAAAGATTTTAAGCTTAAGTGCTTAAATTGCTTTTTTTCTTAAACGAAATACAGCTTTTGACTTATAGTTTAGGTTGTTATTTTGGTGCTTTTTTGAACGGTTAAAATATATATTAACCACCTTATGGCAGCGAGTGATTATCCCATACAATCTGTTATTCCTGATCTGAAAAAGGGCTTCCTGAACCAGTCAACCCTTATTTTGGAGGCACCTCCCGGGGCGGGAAAGAGTACGGTGCTGCCGCTGCAACTATTGGAAGAAAGCTGGCTGAAGGGAAAAAAGATACTGATGCTGGAACCGCGGCGGCTGGCAGCCAGGGCGGTAGCCCAGCGGATGGCTTACCTGCTGAACGAAGGGGTGGGGCAAATAGTAGGCTACAGGGTGCGCTTCGAGACCAGGGTAGGGAGCGATACAAAGCTGGAAGTGTTGACAGAAGGGATTCTCACCCGCATGCTGGGGCAGGATAATACCCTGGAGGGAGTGGGCCTGGTAATTTTTGATGAGTTTCACGAGCGCAGCCTGCATGCTGATCTGGCGCTGGCGCTTTGCCGGGAGGTACAGTCTGTGCTGCGCGATGATCTGCGCCTGCTCATCATGTCGGCTACGCTGGATGGTAATGCACTTTCAGGCATGCTGGGCAATGCCCCGGTTTTAAAAAGCGAGGGCCGCCAGTATCCTATCAATCTGCAGTACCTGCCGCAGGAGCAGCGGGGAACCCCAGGTGGAGAGGCTATCGCACAACAGGTGTACCGGGCAGTGCGTAAAGCCCTGGAAGCGGAAGCGGGCGATGTACTGGTATTTCTGCCAGGCCTCGGCGAAATAAAGAGGGTAGAAGAACGCCTGAAGGAAGCCTGCCCAGAACTTAGTCTGCACCCGCTATATGGCGATTTGCCACAGGCCGAGCAGCAGGCAGCGCTGTTGCAGCACCCGCAGGGGCGAAGAAAGGTTGTGCTGGCTACCTCTATTGCCGAAACGAGCTTAACGATTGAAGGTATCAGAATAGTGATTGACAGCGGCTACTCCCGGGTGCCAAGGTTTGATCCACGCAGTGGCTTAACCAGGCTGGAAACAGAAGCGGTAACCCGCTCAACAGCCGATCAGCGTGCCGGCCGTGCCGGCCGTTTAGGTCCCGGTGTTGCCTACAGGCTTTGGAGCGAAGGCATGCATCAGCACCTGTTGCCCCAGCGTCAGCCAGAAATCCTGGAAGCTGATCTGGCACCCATGGTGCTCGAGTTAGCAGGCTGGGGCATTACTGACCCACGTTCCCTGAACTGGGTTACCCCGCCCCCGGCAGGGGCTGTAGCTGCCGCACAGGAACTGCTGCAGCAGCTGGATGCCCTGCAGGAGGGGCGTATTACTGAAAAGGGCAGAAAAATGCTGCAGCTGCCTACCCATCCGCGGCTGGCCCATCTGCTGCTCGAGGGTGAGGCAGCAGGGGTGGCAGCACTGGCGGCAGATGTAGCCGCTTTACTGGAGGAACGCGATCCTTTACAAAAAGAAGCAGGCGCCGACCTAAGCCTGAGGGTGGAAGCCCTGCGCAGATCCCGCACCTCCGGAAGATCGCGGGCTGCCGGAAGTAGTAGATTCTCACGCGTGGAGTTGCTGGTGCTAAACTGGTGCAGCATATTTAAGGCGCAGCCTGGTACAGATCCTGTAAACGATCAGGAGGTAGGCAAGCTTATTGCTGCTGCTTATCCGGAGCGTATTGCACGTCGGGATACGGGCAACCGCTACAGGCTGGCCAGCGGACGTGCTGCCAGGCTGCCGGAGGCCGATCCGCTTGGCAACGAGCAATGGCTGGCTATTGCGCATATGGATGCGGGCAAAGGAGAGGGTAAAATATTTCTGGCGGCACCCATCAATCCCAAAGATTTACTGGCTTTTGCAAAAGAGCAGGATGTTATTGGCTGGGACAGCGCCAGGGGAGAGCTGGTAGCCATTAAGGAATTGCGCATAGGCGACGTGGTTCTGGAAAGCAGGCCATTGGGCAGCATACCGGAAGCAGACCGGCTGCGGCTGTTATGTGGTGCTGTGAAAGCTGATGGTGAAAACCTGCTCTCCTGGACAGAAGATGTAAAGCAGTGGCAGGCCCGGGTACTTAGCCTGCGCAGCTGGCGTAGTAGCGAAGCCTGGCCGGATGTAAGCCTCCCGGCACTGCTGCAAAGCCCGGAACAGTGGCTGATGCCCTACCTGGGCGTGGTTCGCCGCCAGGATGATTTCAGGCGGCTGGAGCTCCTGCAAATCCTGCAGTCGTCGCTTCCATGGGAGCTGCAGCAGCGGCTTGATCAGTTGGCACCCCTTACTCTGGAGGTGCCTACAGGTTCACACATCCGCCTGGCATACAGAGCAGACGGCAGCCCACCCATACTGGCAGTCCGTTTACAGGAAATGTTTGGCTTACTGGAAACTCCTCTCATTAACGAGGGTAGGACAAGCGTCCTGCTGCACCTGCTTTCGCCTGGCTACCGGCCTGTGCAGGTAACGCAGGACCTGCACAGCTTCTGGCAAAACACCTATGCAGCCGTACGCAAAGATCTGCGTGGCCGCTATCCCAAACATCACTGGCCCGAAGATCCCTGGACTGCGGAAGCGGTGAGGGGGGTGAAGAGACGGGGTTAATATGACGGTTCGCCGCTGCGACTAATGGTTCAATGTGCTAATGTGCTCATGAAGAACCCTTACAAAACTACTCTTTTACCTCCTCCTCGCTGTCTTTGCCCAGGTAGGTTTTAAGGTATTCGCGGAAATCGTCAAGGCGGGTTTCTTTCCAGAAAGGTACGTTGTTGTAGAGGGCAGTTCGTGCAATAACATGAGCAGCTACAGGTGCTGTAATAAAGGTAAAGGTAATGATGATGATAACCTTGAAGAACATATCGGCTTCATTGAAGTAGATGGCCATGCCGGTGAGGATCAGGCCCACACCCAGGGTGGCACCTTTGGTAATGGCCGACATGCGGATGTAAAAATCAGGAAAGCGCAGCAGGCCAATGGTGGAGAGCAGCATGAAAGCAACTCCCAGCAGGATAAAGAAGGAGCTTAAAATCTCCCGGATCAGTAAGTAATCTATTTCATTTTCCATTTTTGTTTTTTCTTTTCATGAGAAAGTAGGCAAAGGAGATCGAGCCCAGGAAGCCGAAGAGCGAGAGTATAATGGCAACATCAATAAAATCTTTATTACCCGTTAGCTCTGAGTAGATGGCAATAATGCCAATCATGTTTGCTACAAAAAGGTCGAAGGCTGTTATACGATCGGGCAGTGTAGGGCCCAGGGCAAAACGAATGCTGGCCATTAGCAGGCATATGCTAAGCCCTGTAAGCGCAATCAGCAGGCTTATATGAAAAATACTCATGTGGTTAGTTCTAAAAGCCTCCGTTCAAAACCCCATTTCAGGTTGTGAACAATCTCCTCAACACCTCCCTCCTCCAGGTAAAGTATATGCACCCAGAGTATCTTTTTGTCCTCGCTTACATCCAGTGTGAGGGAGCCGGGTGTAAGGGTAATCATGCAGGCCAGCAGCGTAATTTCTACATTGGTTTTGGCAGTGAGCGGCAGGGCTATTACGGTGGGCCGCATGCGGTAGCGTGGCGTAATAATATCATAAGCAATTTTAAGATTAGCCACAAAAACCTCCTTCAGAAAAAAAAGAAGAAAGCTTATGGCTTTGGGTAGCTTGCGGAAGTAGGAGAAGTGATAGGCGGCAGCACTTAGCCAGAGTAGTGTAAATACCACTATAAAAACGAGAACGGAGGTGGTGGCAGTATAAGGAATCAGGCTGCCATACCGGAAAAACAGGTACGACAGGACGAGGGCTATGATAGTATGCAGGCTGAATGTTTTCATATTATCTGCTTAATACAACATTTATGTACAGATCGTGATCCAGGAGCTGCGCTGCAGCTTTATGGGTAAGGGCAATCAGAGGCTCGGCATAAAAACTGATAAACAGGATTAGCACTGTGAGAAAGACTACGGGCACATACATCAGCTTTTGGGTTCTTCTATCGGCGAGATTTATCATGTCCTCATCAGTGGGCACAGTTCCACCATCGGCTTCTGCGGGTTTATCTTTCCAGAATACCTCGTTCCAGATTTTGGTCATGGAGAAGATGGTAATCAGGCTAACGGCCAGCGAAGTGGCTACAATGGCATAGTTTCCTGCATCAAATCCTGCCTTTGCCAGCATAAATTTGCCCCAGAAACCTGAGAAAGGGGGAATGCCCGCCAGTGAAAAAGCCGATAACACAAACAGAAGCGAGAGCACAGGCTGCAGCAAGTACACACCTCCCAGTTTTTTTAGGCTAAAGCTATGATACCGCTGGGCTACCACCCCGCTGATGAGGAACAGGTTGGTTTTTACCAGGATATTGTGGATGATAAAAAAGATGCTGCCCGCAAGCGCCAGGGGTGTGAAAATGGCCAGTCCCATGATCATATAGCCAATCTGGCTCACGATATGGAAGGATAGGATCTTGCGGAAATCGGTTTGGGCGGCTGCTCCCAGTACGCCTATAACCATGGTAAAGCCGGCGATCAGCATGATCAGGGGCAGGCTTAGCTCCAGGTTAATGGCAAAGACAAGGGTAAAGACCCGCACCATTGCATATACACCTACTTTGGTAATTAAACCGGCAATAAAGGCAGAAATAGCAATAGGCGGCGTGTGGTAAGAGGCAGGCAACCAAAAGAACAGGGGAAATACTGCTGATTTAATACCGAATGCAATCAAAAAGAACATGCCCGCCATGGTAACCATGCTTGTGTTTGTACCGGGCATGCGTACCATGCTGGCCAATTCTGCCATATTCAGAGAGCCTAGAATGCCATATACCACACCAATACCCATTAATAAAAAGCTGGAAGCCAATATGTTTATGGTTACATATTTGATGGAGCCTTCCAGCTGTGCTTTGCTGCCTCCCAGGGAAATAAGTACAAAACAGCAGATGAGCAGCACCTCAAACCAGACAAAAAGATTAAACAGGTCGCCGGTGAGGCATACCCCGCCAATACCTAGTTGCAGCATAAGCACCAGCGGGTAATAACCAAACCTTTGCCGGGCATTGTCGAGACCCCTTAAAGAGTACACCACCAGCGCCAGCCCAATGAGCGAAGAAGAAAGCACCATCAGGCAGCTGAAAAGATCTGCCACCAGGGTAATGCCAAAAGGTGCTGGCCAGTTGCCAATCTGGGTTTTAATAATGCCCGCCTCGTTTACATGCAGCAACAGGTACAGCGATCCAATTACAAGCCCCACCTGGGTAAGCAGGCTTATTACCTTCTGGGCCATTTGCCTGTACCAGAAAAATAAGCACATAATAGCGCCATATAAAGGTATTAGCAGGGGCAAAACGAGCAGCAGCTTATTCAATGGGGGCTTTTTTTGTGTTATCGATCTTGTCGGTAGTATCCAGGTCGTCGAGGTCGGTAGTGCCAAATGATTGGTATACACGCTTGATCAATACAATGGCAAAGGCCTGTATGCCAAAACCGATCACAATTGCTGTGAGCAGCAGGGCCTGCGGTACAGGGTCGGCAAAGGGCTCCAGGGCCACCTCACTGTCTTCTGCAATAATGGGGCTGCCACCGCGCGTTAGCCGGCCTATTACAAAAATGAACAGATTGGTAGCCAGTCCAAAAATCATCAGGCCCAGAATGAGCTTGAAAAAATGACGGTGCAGGATAAAATATAAGCCTACCGAAAAAAGAATGCCAACCACAAAACATAGTAGTAATTCCATATATATCTTAATCTTCAGACATGATAAAGGTGATCTTTAGCACCACACCCATCACCAGCAGGTAAATGCCCAGATCAAAAAGAATGGGAGTGCCGGGCTTGCCCAGTATGGGCAGGTAAAAGTCTGTCCAGAGTGCAGACATATAAGCCCCCTGGGCGAAAAGCATGCCTGGAAGTCCGCTGGTAGCTGCAAGCAACAAGCCCGTAGCAATCAGGTGCATGGGCTCCAGGCGAACTTCCCAGGTTTTGCCAGGCTCTTTTGGGGTGCTCGCAGGTTTGCGTTGCCAGGTATTATTCTTGATGGTTTGCAGATATGCATGCCTGCGGCTGCGATGATCAGCTTTATCTTCGATAAATAATCTGATGTTGAAGAAGGAGTGCACGACCTCTTTAGGGCCAAATACCATGGCATAAAAGATATAGCCGATGGATCCAATCAGGCCACCAATGAACCCCCCGCCGGGGTGGTTGTGCCCCCTAAAGAGGATGTAGAGGGAAAATAGCTGGAAGACAGGCACCAGCAACCTGATGGCGGTACCCAGTATACTTGTTTTCATGGCTATTCCTCCTTGTTTAGTTGAAGTTTAAACAACGCAAAAATACCAATGGCTGCCACCGCCAGTACGCTTGCTTCTCCCAGCGTATCCAGTGCCCTGAAGTCTACCAGTATCACATTAACAATATTTCTGCCCTGCCCCTCAAGGTAGCTCGCCTGTCCAAAGTATTCCTTCAGCCTCGAATCCAATGGGAATTGTTTTACCAGCAGCAAGATATAGGTAATGGTGCCGCCAAAGAGCATGGAAACGGTGATGTACTTGATCTTTGTCTGGGGAGCGGTGAGGTTGCGGAAGGAAGGCAGCCTGTGAAGCACCAGCACAAACAGTACCACGGTAAGGGTTTCGATCAGCAGTTGTGTGGCTGCAATATCGGGTGCTCCGAAAAGGATAAAGAATACCGCCACCGAATAACCAATAATACCCAGAATGGCAATGGAGGTAAGCCTGGATTTACTGTTGTGCAGCATGTACAATGCACCCATGATCAGCAATATTAATACCAGCTCGTAAAGCCTGACGTTAGTGAGCTGCGGTATACGTTCTGCCAGCTTTAGTTCCGGGCCATCGGGGATCAGTGCATACGCCAGAAACCCAAGTAATGTTAAAATGATGATGATTATATAATCGCGCAGATAGCCTGTTTGAATAGACCTGGTAATTTTTGCGGCTGCCAGGGGCAGGGCTTTTACTGCCTTAAAAAAGAGATTGTTGGGTCCGAAACGGTAGATGGCAGCCAGGCGTGGCACAAAGGCATGCAGCCTGTCGGTTAGGCGGTAAAGCAGGTAGCCCAGCAGCATCGTGAGCAGGCTTAGCAACAGCACCATGTTAAAGCCATGCCAGAGGGTAAGGCTGAATAGCTGTTCTTCGCCAAGCATGGCCTCGGCAGCACGCCTGAGTATAGGCGTAGCCAGCATGGCTGGTATCAGCCCAATTACAAGTCCCAGGCAGGAAAGCAGCAGCGGGGGGAAGTACAACAGGGGAGTATCACCATGGACCAGGGGAGTACGCTCCACGGTTTTGCGCCAGAAGATCCGGTACCCCAATACTAGTGCTACCGCTACAAAAATAACACCTGAGAAAAAGGTAATGCCAAACATTGCCCAGCGGGTGGCACTTTCTTCCAGGGCTGCTTCGTAGAGCAGTTCTTTGCCAATAAAGCCAAAAAAGGGCAAGGCTCCTGCCATGGAAAGAGCTGCCAGCGATGCGGCAAGTGCGGTAGGCCACATGCTTTTACCCAGGCCCTGCAGGCGGTTAATTTCCCGGGTGCCGGTAGCATGGTCTACATTGCCAGCCACCATAAAGAGGGTACCTTTGTACAGGGCATGCGCCAGCAGAAACACTACCATTGCCTCCAGGGCAGGGGCTGTTCCCAGGCCTGTCATGGTTACCAGAATGCCCAGCGCACTAATAGTGGTATAAGCCAGGATCGCTTTAAGATCGGTGTGCTGAATGGCCAGAAAGGCCCCCAGCACTGTTGTGGTGCCCCCAATAACCATCAGGGTATACTGCCAGGTATCTGTGCCGCCCATAACAGGTGTTAGCCTTGCCAGCAGGTATACGCCGGCTTTTACCATGGTGGCCGAATGCAGGTAGGCACTAACAGGTGTAGGCGCCGCCATGGCATTGGGCAGCCAGAAGTGAAAAGGAAATTGTGCCGATTTGGTAAAGGCTCCGATACAGATGAGGATGAGTGCAGGCAGGTAAAGGGCGTGTGCGTGTACCTGGGCCCCTTTATTCAGTAGTTCGCTAAAGGTGTAGCTGCCACCGGCATTGCCCAGCAACAGCAGTCCGCCCATCAGGGCCAGGCCGCCTCCGCCTGTTACCAGCAGGGCCTGCAGGGCCGAGTTGCGGGATTCTTCCTTGTTGTGCTTAAAACCAATAAGCAGGTATGAGCTAAGGCTGGTTAACTCCCAAAACACAAAAAGAGAAAATATATTACCGGCCGTAACAACCCCCAGCATGGCCACCATAAACAGCATCAGGTACAGATAAAAGCGGCCCAGCAGCGGATCTTCTCCCAGATAGCCTCCGGCATAGGCCATGATCAGGGTGCCGAAACCGCTGATGAGCAGGGCAAAAAGCAGGCTTAGGCCATCCAGGTAAAAATGGAGGTTGATGTTAAGGGTAGGGACCCATGAATGGCTCTGGGTAATCAGCTCTCCGGCCAGCACCCCTGGCGCTAAGGTGCAGAAGTAAATAAAAAAGGCCAGGGCAGCCAGCACCATGGGTACATAGGTATACCTGCCGGCCACCCTGTGCAGGGTAGGAGCGGCAGATGCAACAACAAGGCCTGCCAGAATTACAATCAACATACGCGTAGCAGATTACTGCTTACAAAATGTACCAGGCTATTCCTTAAACTTCCGGTAAACCGCACAGGGCCAAAAGCAGGAGATTGCACAGTTAGGATTTTTTTCTGTGGGAGCACAAATATTATTCAGAACCTGATGAAGGCTTTGCATTTAAAATATGCTCCGGTTATCAAGGTTGAAGAATCAATGCATACCTTCCATTGATTCGTCGGCTGCCGCCTCCGGTACGGGTGGCAACGTCATGCGCAGGATAATAAACCCACCTATGCCGGCAATGGTAGAACCAATCAAGATACCTGTTTTTGCCTGATTCAGCAGATCCGCATCAGTGAAAGCAAGGTTGGCTATGAACAGGGCCATGGTAAAGCCAACACCTCCTAAAAGTGCCAGGGCAAATAATTGTACCCAGGTGGATCCTGTGGGAAGGCTGGCAAGCCCAAAACGCACACCCAGCCAGGAGAGCAGGCCTATGCCCAGGGTTTTGCCCACTACCAGGCCAAGGGCAATGTTTATGGTAAGGGCACTGCTGAGGGCATCGCCGGCGCCACCCAAAGCTACACCAGCATTGGCCAGGGCAAACACAGGCAAAACAAAATAAGCCACAAATCCATGCAGTGTATGTTCGAGCTTTTGTAAGGGAGGTTCAACGTTTTTGGCCGCAGTTCTTACCGCTTCTGCAGAAGAGAGCTGTTCGTAAGATAGCAAATGGTCATTGGGATCATCTTCAAATTCCTTGAACAACACAAGACCATTTTCTACTTCCTCTATAAAATCTTTTGCCCTTATTCTGGAAGTAATGGGTACTGTAAAAGCCACCATGATACCTGCAATGGTAGGGTGCAGGCCAGATTTAAGAAAGAAATACCAGATAATAACCCCTACAACCATGTAGAGTGTTTTTTTGCGAACGTTAAAGATGTTAAAAGCGATCAGTACCAGAAAGAGGCCAAGGGCTATGTAGAGTTCAGTTAAATGTATATCGCCGCTGTAGAAGATGGCAATCACCAGCACGGCACCAATATCATCAACAATCGCAAAAGCCGTCAGGAAAATCTTCATGCTTAGGGGAACGCGGCTGCCCAAAAGGCTTAAAATACCCAGCGAAAAGGCAATGTCGGTTGCCATGGGAATACCCCAGCCCTCGGCACCAGGCTTACCGGACTGTAGCAGCAAAAAAAGCCCTGCAGGAAACACCATACCCCCAATGGCAGCAAATATAGGCAGAGAGGCTTTTCGCATCGATGAAAGTTCGCCTACCATTACCTCCCGCTTAATTTCCAGGCCCACCAGGAAAAAGAATATAGCCATGAGGCCATCGTTCACCCATAGAATCAGGTATTTGATCAGTGACCAGTCGCCCCAGGCCAGTCCTACTTTGGTGTTCCACAGGTCAAAATAGCTTTCGCTCCAGGCAGAGTTTGCCCATAGCAGGGCAATGGCTGTGAAAAAAATCAGTAAAATACCACCAGAGGACTCTGTCTGTAAAAAGCGCTGAAAAGGCGTAACAATTACTCTTCGGAGAATTTTTCTTGTAGGTGTTGGCATGAATTACATTAGCTTACTGTAGAAGTAAATTTCTTTCACGCCAAATTGTTATGGCTATTCCAGCTAAGTGTGGTAAGAGGGTGGCTAATATGATGAGAAAATCAAACTCTTAAACTTTTTGAATTTATTTAAATACCCCCGCCAAACCACTCTTTGAAAGAGGCTACTTTTTCGCGGCTTACAATAATCTCTTCCTTAAAATCAAAGGAAGGATTGATCTTGAGGCGGCTGTTGGAATACACCAGTACATCTTTGATAGCCGACAGGCTCATGATGTAACTCCGGTTAACCCGGAAGAACTGCTCGGGAGAGATCATCTCTTCTATCGTCTCCAGTTTATAGTCTGTAATCATGCGGCGGCCGGCGCTGTTTACCAGGTAGGTATTGCGGCCTTCGGCATAAAACAGCTGTATCTGGTCTGTGGGCACCGAATGGATATGATCGCCGATCTTCACCATAAACCTTTCCTTGTACTGCGGCTTGCTTAGCTTCTTGTAAATATCCTGGATGGATTGCAGCGGATGGGAGAAGGTACCGCTAAGCTGCTTTAGCTTATCAATGCTTGCCGAGAAGGCTTCGTAGGTGAGGGGCTTTAACAGGTAATCGATGCCATTGGCCCTGAAAGCCTCCAGGGCATACTGGTTATAGGCCGTGATAAAGATCACGGGTTTCTTTAGTGGCACCTGGTCCAGGGCAGCAAATGAGAGGCCGTCGGCCAGTTGGATGTCCATGAGTAACAGATCGGCCTGCTGGCCCTTTTGCTGCAGCAGATCTACCGCCTCCTGTACACTTTGAGCAGCGCCAATTATTTCATTCTGCTCGCTGTACCGCTTTAAAAAATGCACCAGCTTCTCGTATGCCGGACGCTCATCTTCAATGATGATTACTTTCATAGGGCTGTAGGTTAAGGGAAGGGATGGTGATCTGGTAATACTCAGCGGAAGATAGCTGCGTTTCCAGAGCAGAATTTTCATCTAGTACAGATGTACTTAGCAACTCTAGGGGCGCCTCCTGCTTTAGCACAGGTGTCCAATGGAGGGCTTTGCCTGTTAGCCAGGCATACTGCTGGTCAAGGACCTTAAGAATATCTTCCAGCATATGCTGATGTACAAGTGAAAAGTTTGGTTTAAAGCAGATCCTTAGTCCCTCTGCCTGCTGCTCGATGCGGATTACCAGCGGGGCAGCAAAAGAGCTTAGCTGCGATTGGGCAATGGCTTCTGTTAACCGCACCAGGCTTCCGGGCACTACCAGGCTTTCCGGATCCTGCACATCCGTTTTCAGCTGCAGCCACTTTCCCGATTGTGATAATAAGCTGTGAAGCTTATGGATAACGGCAAGTTCATCCTGCAGGGGCACCAGCTCCTCCTGCCTGCGCAGAAAATAATGGTACAGTTCTGCCAGCAGCGTGATACCGGCATCGGCAGCCCCGGTTTGCTCTTCGCGTATTTTCAGGATCACGTGTTCCAGGCCGGCAAACAAAAAGTCGGGGTGAATGGTGTAGCAAAACTGGTAGATCTGCTGCTCCAGCTCCAGGCTCTTTTCTTCTTCGGCAGAGAACTTTAGCTGGTACTGGTGATGCAGCCACACAAAGCCCAGAAAGTAGCTCTGGTAGAGCAGGGCAATAAACAGAAAGATAAAATTGAACACCTTTAGCTCGGTATAAAAGCTAAGGATATAGTGCATATCCAGGCGGTAGCGAAAGTACAGGATCAGCAGGCCACTGGTAATTACGGCCGTCAGGAGCAGGGCCAGTACCACTTTTAGTCCGCTTTTTGTCCAGAAGTGCCTGCGGACCTTTGCAAAACTAACGGCCAGCAGACGGTTGGCCTCCAGTACTGCATAGCTCATGCCAATGCAAACGAGCAGCTCTTCGTTAAAGAAGTTTTCAAGCACGCGGCTGTGGGTGTCAAAAGCCAGCAGAACCAGCAGGTAAGCAATAGCGCCAAAGGCCAGGGGCGCCAGCAGCCTGAATAAAGGGCGGGTGGCAGGGTTGCTATACATAGGCCTCCTTTTTTCTGTGGGAAATGTAGGGCAGCTGCACTTTAAAACTTTCGGCGCTCTGCGCCACTACTGGATTTTTGGCAGACAGATGCTGGTAACGTTCCTGCAGGTTACGCAGGCCCACCTTACCAGATTTAAGATCCTGTGGAGGGCGCGTTATATTGTTTTCGACCGCTATCCCTTCGCTGTCGGCCCGAATTTTGATCAGCACAGGCGTGTTAGTGCTGGCCACATTGTGTTTGAGGGCATTTTCTACCAGGAGCTGCAGGGCAAGGGTGGGGATCTTATGCTGCAGGCATTTGGGCTCAACCTGTTTCTCCAGTTTAATCCTGTCGCCAAAGCGCACCTGCATGAGGTGAAAAAAGCTGTCTACCACTTCCAGCTCCTGCTGCAGGCTGCTCAATACTTCATTGGGTTTGGCCATCAGGTACTGAATGTTATGGGCCAGCTTCCGCAGGTAGATTTCGGCACCGGCACTGTCGTAGCTGATTAGGTTGGAGGCGGTGTTGAGGGAGTTGAACAGGTAATGGGGAGTTAGCTGTGCCCGCAGTACATCAAACTGCAGCTCTTTCTGGCGGCGGTGGGCTTGTGTGCGGGCAAGGGTTTCTGCCGCATAGCGGTAATAGGCATACCAGGAGAAGTCAATGAGCGTAAACAGCAGGCTCATGAGCAGGCTGACAATAGCGCCCGTTAAGCGAAAGACCTTCAGGTTATCGGGCTGGTAGAGGCCGGTCGTCATTATCACCTCCTGCAGCACCACACTAAGCAGCCATACAGCACCGATGCCGGTAGCCCAAAGCAGCAGCCAGGATAGCGCAAAGCGCAGTCCCGGAAAATGCCGCCAGGCAATACGCCTGATCAGTCCCTCATAGGCAAGCAGCACCACCACACTGCTGGCTGCCGCTGTAAGTAATACCCAGCCTGCCTTTGCCGAGAGGGCAGTGAAAAGGCTTAGCCTGCCGCCCAGGCTGTAGAGCAGGTACAGAAAGAGTCCCAGGATGGCTGTAAATACGCCCAGAAAAGGCACAACTTTTTTCATGAGAAAGAGGGGAGGCGTTAGGGGCTGCATAAGATACGGGAGGGTAAATTGCCCTGCCTTATGCTAATATAATCATAAAGATGAAGAGTTTTCAGCACTCATAATCACTGTGCGCATTTCATAACACTACCATAGCTATGGGTGGAGTTAATAGACCTGGCAGCTTCCTGAACAGCCTTTTTCACTTTTTCGCTGTTGCTGCTCCTGCATACTTTCAGCAGCACCTCTGATTTGTTGTGGTCGCTCTGTATGCTGGCAGCGCTGGTGGCCAGTTTTGCCAGCTGATCGTCACTTAAACTGCCTCTATCCAAAGCAGCTCTTAATACCTCACTGCGGTTATGATCGCTCCTCATATTCTGGCTCTCCTTCAGGTAAAGGTCAAAATGTTTGTCGAATGCAGGATCTTTCACCAGCATGCGCATAAATTCCGATTTATAATGATCTGACTGCAGCTTATTAAGTGTGCTGAAGAGGGCTTCGTAGTTTTGGTTGCTAAGGTTATGGGTGCTAACCAGTTTTTTCAGGCTTTCGGTGGCATAGTGGGCAGAACTCGTCTGATTAATGCTGCTGATCACATGATTGATGCCTGCGGGGCTAAGCTCTTTCTGGGTATTCAGTACCAGCGAAACGGTTTCTGTACGGTAGTGGTCGGAGTTAACGGTGCGAAGCAGATCCCCAAGCAGAAATTCCAGCTGATCATCGGTGAGGGTGTTGTTTTTGATCATCCGTTTCAGAACCTCAGATTTATAATGATCACTGTTAATGCTGCCAATCAGCTGCAGGGCCTGGCTGTTGTACTGGGCCGGCAGGTTTCGGCTAAATGCCAGCTTTACCAGCTCGGTTTTGTAATGATCGGATCCTACGGTTTTGATGGCGCTCAGATAGAGTCCCATGTTCTTATTATCAGCCAGCAGCTTACTGCTGTTGTTCTTAAAGATCTCGTAGCGGTAAAAATCAGAAGAAACATGCTTGCCAATGGCTTCTATCAGTGCAGGTACCTCACTTTCCTTGATGTCTTTCTTAAGCAGCAGTTCGGCATACCGGGCCTTTACATGCTCGCTTTTCAGGTTGCCGATCTCGTTGAGCACCCCTTTCACACCTCCTCTTTGATAGAAGCGATCCACCCTGCTTTCTGCGCCAATGGTGGTGCTGCGCAGCATCTCAGGCAGTATGTCTGTTAACCAAGCCCTGCCGGCAGGCTCGAAGGGTACGATGCGGCCACCTTCTTTATATTCATGGCTAAGGGTGCCGCCTGTATTTTTGATGAACAGCTCACGGGTGTTGCCAAAGGTGGTCTTTTTGATCTTCAGAAAGCCCCCCTCACTGATAGAGGAAATACTTCGGTCGTCCGGGGCTATGATAATGGTACCGTCAATTTCAATGTTCAGGCTTTCGTTGTCGTTCCTGATCTTCATCTGGGTAGATGATTCTTTAGTAGAGCTGTATACCTCTACATGATGTGTTTCCTGTGCCTGTGCGGCAGATATCAGGAGAACAAAGCCTAAGCAGATGCCAAGCAGCAGCCGCAGGGTAAGGGAGTAGCAAGTGATAGGTGTGTACATATCGGTAGTATTTTATTTCTGCCCTAAAGTTGCAATGCTTCAGCCCGGTATAAAAACGGAAGGTAATCAGTTGCAGCATGGTTGTAGTGAACTGTAAAATTTGTGTAGTAAACCGATGAGCCATTACCCCTTTCCCTCTCAAATGCCCTAAAAAGGGACTAAATCTATCCAAAACAGCCCTTTTACTGCTGATTTTTACCTGCTGAAAAATATTTGCCGCACTATTTCTGCAGTTCACTACATCCAGCTGGCAGTTGGGTGCAATCTGTTTTTAAAGGTGTGGGCACCTTCCCAATTTTGAGCCATCAACAGCGCAAAAAACCAAAACGCCGATGGCTATGACACCTTTTTTTCAGCTTTCCATTAAATTAAGTCTGCTCTTACTTTTAAACTTACTGCTCATGCCTTTTGAAGGGCAGGCACAAAGCACCTCCTCTTCCGCTGTGCAGGGCAAACTAATTGATGGCGCCTCACAACCGCTGCCTTTTGCCAATGTAGTTCTGTTTAAAGAACAGGAGCTGGTAACAGGTGTCGTCAGCGCAAATGATGGATCTTTCTCTCTGCCCATTCAGCAAACCGGCAGCTACACCATACGAATTACCGCCATTGGCTTTACCGATCATACGCTGCCAGTTTTTAGGGTAGGACAGCTGCCCTATACCAAAGATTTGGGTGTGATCAGCATGCAGGAGGCGGTGGAGCAGCTTAATGCGGTAGAGGTAGTGGCCGCTAAATCAACCATCATGGTAGAAGCCGATAAGCTGGTGGTAGATGTGGAAAGCTCGCCTCTGGCTACAGGCGGTACTGCCCTGGACGTGATCAGCCGTTCGCCTGGTGTGCTGGTAGATTCAGATGGAAATATTTCTCTGAATGGCCGCCAGGGCACTACGGTAATGATCGATGGTAAGCCAACCTATCTCTCTGCCGCTGAGCTGCAGCAGTTTCTGGCAGACCTGCCGGCAGAGGGTGTCAAGAGTATTGAGCTAATCAGCAACCCTTCTGCCCGCTATGATGCGCAGGGAACCGGCGGGATCATTAACATCAGGCTGAAGAAAAACAGCATGCGCGGTACCTTTGGCAGCCTTAGTGCAGGCAGCGAATACAACAGCAGGCTTTCTTCCTTTGGCGGCGCAAGCCTGAACCATAAGCAGGGAATTTGGTCGGGCATGAGCAGCCTGGATTACCGCAGCAACCAGCGTGATATTGAGCACATCCTCTACCGCCGCATTGAAAGGAGCGAGGGCACTACGATAATCGACCAGCACACCAACCGCTACTACCATACCAACTCTCTCTCCGCCAGAGCAGCCCTGGATTATGAACTAAAGCAAAAACACAGCATTGGCATCAGCGGGAAATGGAATCAAAACTGGGCCGACCGGACCTCCTTAGCCCGGGCAGATGTGCTCTCCACAACCGCAGATGATTTTAGCTACGCCGCACAGGAGGCTACCGACAGACCTTTCAGGCAGCGGGGGCTCAACCTGCACTACATGGGTACCTTAGATAGCCTGGGCAGCACTTTTGGCCTGGATGCCGATTATACCCAGGTTGCCTTCAACAACATCAGCCAGTTTAGCAACCACTTTTTTGCAGGGGTGAGCAGCAACAGACCCGATGAATACTTCAATTCTACCAATCCGGTGCAGTTTAATATTTACTCCCTGAAGGCAGACTACAATAAAAATTACAGCAATGGCACAAAGTGGGAGGCAGGCATCAAAGGCAGCCATGTGCTGAGCGACAATAACTTCAGGGTATGGGCGGCTCCCGGCAGCCAGCTCCCCGGTGGTATAGACAGGAGCAACCTTTTCCAGTACGAAGAATCTATTTTAGCAGGCTACCTGATGGGACATTACAAACTTAGCAGAAGCTTTAAGGCACAGACAGGCCTGCGGGCTGAACAAACACTTGCAGAGGGCTATTCCATAAACCTGGAGCAGAAAACGCCCCGCCGTTACCTGGATTTCTTTCCCAGTATAGTACTTAGTCAGCAGGTCGACAGCAACTACCAAATCACTTACAGTTACAGTCGCCGCATCAACAGGCCTTCGTATGGCAGCCTCAATCCTTACGTGCTGTACATCGATCCGTACACCTCCATTCAGGGCAACCCTATGCTCCAGCCAGAATATTCGCATATGTTTGAGCTTAACCAGATCCTGCACCAGGATTATCAGCTAAGTCTTAACTATACACTTAAAGATGATCACATCATTCAGGTGCCTTTTCAGGATGCCGAAACCAAGTCTACCACCTTCAGGCTGGTGAACCTCAATAAAAGCCACCAGACCACTTTAAGAATGCTGGCACCTCTTAAAATTGCCCGCTGGTGGACAGTCAACAACACGGGTGTACTTTCCTATAGTGTGTACAAAGCTTCGCTGGAGGGCTATGCAGTAGACAACAGCAGGCTAAGCGGCTATCTGCAGTCGCAGCACAAGCTAACTCTGCCCAAGGGCTTTAGTGTAGAGGTAAATGGTACATATTTTTATTTAAAAGGGTTGCCATTTATGGTTAATCTGAAAACCTTTTTTGAGAAACAGGAGCTTGAAATTGTACCTCTTGAAGAAAATATTGAGAAACTCAAAATCTCAAGAAATCAAATTGATATACTGGAAGAAACTGGGCTATTAAAAATTTCAAATTCAAAGGATAAAGATGACCTATTAAGATTAGCAATTGGAGTAAAAAATCTAGTTTCGTTGGCTTTAGGTAAAACGATAACTTTTGACCGCTTTTCTTTTAATTTTCAGAGTAAGTCAGAAAAGGTAGAGAAGCGAACGGTAAAGAACACAAATCATGGAAGACAAATAATTCCAGAGTTTGAATTGGAAAAATACCTAGAAGAAACCTTACCTGTTTGGTTTAGTATGAATGAGGAGCAGCAGGATAGGTATTATATTATTATAGATTACCTGAACCAATCTTGTAGTGGGTTCATAGAGGATAGAGCCTTAAGAATTGCCCAAGCTTGGGAGTCGCTTACAGATTTCTTAAAAATTGAAGGGGCTATTGCCAAACCGCTTCTAGATTTAAAAAAGGAAATTACAAAAGTTTATGCTGAGTGGAGAAAAAAGGCTGGCAACAAAGAATTTGACAATAATGGTGAATTAGGAAGCAAAATCACAAGTGCAATCAACCAAGAGAAACTTTTATCAAAATTAAAGAATCTTGCAGACCAAGAAGAGTTAAATTGTGACAAAATTAACCTGGATTTTAGAGCTTTAAAAAGCTTGAGAGATAAAGTCGCTCACACGGGTAGATTCGATTTAAAAGGGGTTGAGGCGTTGAATATTTTAGAGCCAGCAATTCTTGGATTGCAAATAATTTTATTGCAGAGATTCAATTATTCAGGCAAAATAATATACTATCCAAATAATTGGAAAACTGTTGAAGATATCTCAACTTTTAAAAGTTAAAACACGGAGCATAACCCCAAAAAATATCAACGGCTGGTTAGCTGGAGTAGCAAATTTAGCTGCTATTTAATATCTTAATGTAGGCGGACAGTAACCTGGCCATTTGCCTCAGCCGCTGGTATTTTTATTACCGTTACTATACATAGTTATATACATATTAAGCAAAATGTATCCTTTAACTGAATAGCATGGCAACAGCAGAAGACTTAATGGAGTATAGTAAGCTTTGGGATTCGGATGGGGTGAGTAATCATAAAGTACTGCGGTAATTGAGTACTGCTTTATCACCACATACATTCAAGCCGCCTGGCATCTTCGGGTTTGATCAGGTCCTTATAGTAAAGGTGAGTCAGGAGTTTTATGCAGTCGTGATTGCCCTTCACCACAAAGGAGCCCCATGCATATTCAATAGGGATGTGGGGTAGAAGCCTCATTACATTTTTGATGCTCATGTAGGCTGTTATCGCATTGGCTACTTCAACAATGCCTTCACGATCACTCACAAAAAAGTTGAACCTTGAACCATCAGCAGGTTTGAAATACACCAGAATCTGCAAATCCATCACCAAAAATACCTTTATCAAATAACTGGATTCACGGAGAATTAATTTCAGTACAAACGCCTGATCATGAGCTAATATGAATAGTGGCCAGTATGCAAAAGAATATTTTTATCTATGTGATGGGATTAGGTAACTATCTTGTACATTCGCATCATCAACATCCAATCTCCCTTATAAAAGTTAAGCACAGCCAGCAGTTAACCGGGCAGGCAGCGGTTACCTGATTAAGGGGGAGGCAGATTCAGGTAATTCGGAGGAGTTCATTAAAAAAAGCATCACTATGTTTTTGTTCTATGTGTTAATCGGCAGTGCTGTTGCAGCTACTGGATCATGGTTTGTGTACACATCTAGCCGCAAGCCTAAGCCCACCAGGACCTTGCAGCGGGTAGAATTTGGGGAGGACTTAATTGACTTTACCCCTAAAAAAGGATATTTGCCATTCTTTGAAAAGAATCACAGGTTAAGCTAGTTTTCCTTTACAGGAGAGTTGCTTAGAACGGAGGCCCCGGGGAAGTATTATGCTGCTCCGGGGCCACTTTTTTTAGCTCAGGGGTATTCTGGTGTACAGCAGCCAACAATAGGTTGCAAAGGTGCTGTAACAGCTTGCCTGCCAGCTGGCTGTACACATAAAATTCTATATTGCTTTAGCGGCCACTGCGGTCCTAGTGCCAAATATTTCTAGAGCCTGGCCCGGTAAAAATTTTTTATTCTGACGATAAAAATAAATATTATCAGATGTTTGAGATCATAGACCTAAGCCAGGAAATTTTTTCAGGAATGCCTGTTTATAAAGGGCTTCCGGAAGTAACAATCACCGTGCACAGCTCACACGAAGAATGGGAGGGTATTACAGATGCTGCTACTGTTTCGCCCAGCGTGAATAAACTGGAGCTGGGGGAGCATACCGGAACACATGTAGATGCACTAAGCCACATGACCCGCCAGAACAGGGGGCAATCAATTGATACCATGCCTCTTTCTATGTTCTATACAGAAGGGATTTGTATAGACTTCTCACATAAGACATTCAGAGAGCTGATTGAGCCATCTGAAATAGAAGAAGCCTGTGCGACAGCGGGCCTCCAGATCAGGGAGGGTGATACCGTTCTAATATATACTGATCATTATAGAAAAGCTTTTGGGGGAGATAATTGGCGTAATGGCCCGGGTATTAGTGCTGCTGCTGCTCGCTGGTTAGGCGGACGTGGAGTTGCTGCTTTTGGCGTGGAGACTATGTCGCCCGGTGTTTCCGGTCTTAGCAACAAAGAAGTGCACCACATTTGCGGAGAGCTTGGATTTACCCATTATGAAAACATGATCAATTTACATCTCTTAATTGGCCGCGGGCGCTTTCGCTTTATTGGTCTTCCCCTGAAAATCCGGGGAGGAACGGGTTCTCCGGTAAGAGCAATTGCTGTGTTCGAAGGTTGATGAAAATTGAGATGCCGCTCTATCAGTGCTGGTGTAAATTAATTTTTCTATATTAAAATACAGAGACTGCCATCGAAGCGGCGGGGTTTAATCCAAGACTCCGGAAGCAGATGCTTCAGGTAAACAAGGCCGGCTTGTGGCAGCCAGCAGCACATAAATGATACAAATTGCTTTAAATGGAAACAGAAGCGCAGCGCAGGTGCCGAAATCCACTGCAGAGATCGTTCAGGCGGCAGTATCTGCCGTGCAGGCAGGTGCCGAAAGTATTCATTTTCATGTGAGAGGGGATAAAGGCCGGGAGACGCTGGCGGCAGCATGGGTAGAGGAACAGGTTAGCAAACTGAAACAAAGCTTAGGCAGCATACCCATTGGAATCAGTACAGGTGCATGGATCGAGCCTGATCTTGATGCACGCCTGGCCCTTATAGAATCCTGGCGTGTGCTGCCCGACTTTGTATCTATCAATTTCGATGAAATGGGCTATGAGCAGGTTGCAAGGCTGGTGGCATCAAAAGGCATTGAGGTAGAAGCTGGCCTGAGTAAGCTGGCCTCTGCCCAAAACTTCGTTAACAGCAGCCTGGATGTTAAATTTTTAAGAATACTCATTGAGCCGCAGGAAAACACGACCGAATCAGCAGTCAGGACAGTTCAGGCCATAGAAGCATTGCTGAAAGACTGCGGGAATAGATTGCCTGTGTTACTGCACGGAGTGGATAATACCTGCTGGGAGCTGCTGCGCCTGGCTTTTGAAAAAGGCTATGCTACCAGAATAGGATTTGAAGATACGCTGCTGCTCCCGGACGGACAACCGGCAAATAGTAATGCAGAGCTGTTGAAAGAAGCAAAGAAATTAAAAACGGAGATGCAAATCAACTAAGCTAAAGAACCAGCCGTGAAAGCAGCTTTAAGAACAAAAGCTTACCGTGGCAGGTAGATGCAGTTATGAGAATTACGCACAAGGAAAAACATACTACAAGATGCACCATTACCTCATTAAATCCGGTTTAAGCCTGTTCTGCTGCCTGATATTTGTAGCGTCAGTTATTGCTCAGGAAGCTGGTGCCGGCCACTTGGCTGTTGCGGGTTCGTATTTTACCTCATTTGATGGTACTAAAATTTACTATGAAGCAGAAGGGCAGGGGGAGCCGGTTATTTTGTTGCATGGCTTCACAAACACCCTGGAAAGCTGGAAGAGTAAACCCTTGTACAGGGATTTGGCTGAAGGGGGCTTTAGGGTGATTGTTCTTGATTTACGGGGAAATGGTAAATCAGATAAGCCCGTATCAGCAGCGGGTTATGAGCAGGATGCCGAAGCCCGCGATGTAATGGGGCTGGCCACCGCTTTAGGCCTGAGAAAATACCAGCTGGTGGGCTACTCCCGGGGTTCTATCATTGCCTCCAGGCTGCTGGTGCTGGATGAGCGCATCACTGCTGCCGTGCTGGGAGGGATGGGCGATGCCTTTACAGACCCTGAATGGCCCCGCAGATTTGCTTTTTATAGAGCATTGACCGGTGAGGGAGAAACCGAAAGCTTTAGTGGTTTCTTGCGGTATGTAGAGGAGAGCGGTCTTGATAGGCAAACACTAGCTTTTCAGCAGGAGGCACAACCCAGTACCTCACCTGCTGAGTTAGCGAAGGTAAAAATGCCGGTCCTGGTTATTTCTGGTCATGAGGATAATGATAATGGTTCTGCCGAGGCGCTGGCAAAACTACTGCCAAAGGCTACTGTTAAACGTGTTCCGGGAGTGCATAATACAGCCCATCAGTCACAGCAGTTCTCAGCTGAGGTATTAGAGTTTCTCCGGCAGCATAAAAATGCCGGCACCCGCTGAAATTTCAGGGAAAACTAACGTCCTGCCTATACGATTTTAATCAAAGCCCGGTGCTGCCCTTCGGGGTCCCGGGCTTTGATCAATACTGTTTTCGGTTGCGGGCAATGGTATTGCTGAATATTGGGTTACGCTCCTTATAATAACCATCCAGCTCAGTGCGGATATGCTGGAAAGTCTGGTTGTAATCCAGCCTTAGGTCAGGCATGGTGGTCCTGGCAATTTTCAGCCCTGGTACCCTGGCCTCTGCAGCAACAGCAGCTGTCCTGATATCCACTGCAGCGGCAGCTGCTTTGGGCTGTGCAGCACCTGCTGCAGGGCCAAGACCCTGAATGGTCTCCTGCAGCATTCTGTTGAAGCTGAGCAAACGGAATTTTAACGATCTCTCCAGTAGTTTGATACTACCATTCACTGACAATAAACCTAAACTTAGCATCGCAAAAAAATCTTGTTATTAACCTTTATTTTCTAATTTTTAACTCACCCTCAGGATATGCGCTATTGCCGATTCTCCTCTGTTGCTGAAAACCTTCAGGCAGCCCCTTATCAGCCCGGCCTGAACATTTTCTTCTGCTCTGGCCGTAAGGCTATCAGGGTGAATCTTCAATAAGTGATAATTCTGTGAGTGTTTGTGTAAGAACAGGAGTGGCTTTACGGTTGTACCTGCTATCAGGGTTTTAGATAGCCTCTCCAGATATACATACGTGCAAGTAAGAAAAATGTAAACTATCAGGCAATAGAAATATTTTTAGTATCCATGGGGTATGGCTCTATTTAGGGGTGTGTGGATCAGTAAAATATTGTAAAACAGTAGCTTATAAAAAGGTTGCAAAAACAAAAATTTAAATTTGCTTACAAAAAATTTAATTATACTAAAGTCATTCAGGCCCTGTAGAGGCTGTTTTGCGGGAAAAGAGCAGGTAAGGAATGGTGCAGGATGTGTCAGTAAAATAGAAGAAACTATTGCCTGATCCTGAGGTTTTTCGGGCAATTAGACGGAGGGATTAGTTTAAATAGTTATATTTTATATTAATATTTTAAAACGTACCGATACCCTTATTTTCCAATTTTTAAAAGTGCTGCTTGCTGTAAGCGGTAGTAGGCTGCAGCAGTTTTTATAAAAATGTGGGTTGGAAAATTTAGCGCACTGCCCTGGTGCCGGCTACTGCAGTGGAGCAGCAGTTGCTTGTGGTGTGGTGTGTGCTGAAAAAAGATGCAGATAGGCGTTTTTTTCCCGGGCTTGGTATATAAACAATAAAAAAAGGTATGCCGGGGCATACCTTTTCTGGTTAATGGCAAGCTGATGCCAGCTGTTAGTAAGGTTTTGCAGAGTGTCCTTTATCTTCAGCCTCCTTCACGGCTGCTTTGGAGCCCTTGCTGCTCATGGGACCATCAGTACCCATCATTTCCTTCTTCATCTTCATCATCTTTTCTGTGGCCATTTTGATGCCCTCAGATACCCTGCGGCCATAATCTTCATCTGCCTGGGTAAAGTACTCAATCATTTTGTCCTGAATACGCTTGTCGCAGGTGGCAAGGTCGTTCGACAGGTTAGAGATCAATTCATCCCGCTCCCAGTCTTCAAAGTTGCGGTAGGTTTCGCCTGCCTGCCCAAAGGGGTTGGTGCGGTCAATCTTTTGGCGCATCAGCTGAGCATTGTAGCTGGGCATATAGTCTTTGCCGGGTCTGGTAGCTTCTTTCAGGCCGCCAATGGTAGAGGGCTCATAATTGATGTGTGGGTTCTGGCCTTCTGCAAAGTCGGTTTTAAACGACATTTGCCCGCCTCGCTGATTGGTTGCCACATGATTTTTAGGTGCATTGATCGGCAGCTGCAGATAGTTGGCCCCTACACGGTAACGCTGAGTATCGGAGTAGGAGAAAGTACGTCCCTGCAGCATCTTATCGTCTGAGAAGTCCAGACCATCTACCAGCACGCCGGTACCAAAAGCAGAAAGCTCTACTTCGTTAAAATAGTCGATCGGGTTTCTATTCAGGGTCATTTTACCAACAGGCATCCAGGGGAACTGTTCTTTTGGCCAAAGCTTGGTGTCATCCAAAGGATCAAAGTCCAGCTCGGGATGTTCGTCGTCGCTCATAATCTGCACGTTCAGTTCCCATTCAGGATAATCGCCGTGCTCAATAGCCTCATAAAGGTCCTGGGTGGCATGGTTAAAATTCTTGGCCTGAATTTCCTGCGCGTCTTTCAGCGTCAGGTTCTTGATGCCCTGCTTCATGGGCTCCCAGTGGTATTTCACCAGTACTGCTTCGCCTTCGGCATTTACCCATTTGTAGGTATTTACGCCGGAGCCCTGCATCTGGCGGTAGTTGGCCGGAATGCCCCAGGGCGAGTACAGGAAGGTAACCATATGGGTTGCTTCCGGTGTGCCTGAAAAGAAATCGAAGATCCGTTCAGCGCTCTGGATATTGGTGATCGGATCGGGCTTTTGAGAGTGGATCAGGTCAGGGAATTTCATGGCATCCCGGATAAAGAAGATCTTCAGGTTATTGCCTACCAGGTCCCAGTTACCATCTTCGGTATAAAATTTCACGGCAAAACCACGTGGGTCGCGCAGTGTTTCTGGTGATCCGGAAGGGTGACCAACTGTGGAGAAGCGTACAAAAACAGGTGTTTGCTTTCCTTTTTCCTGAAAAAGCTTGGCCCGGGTATATTTTGCAACAGGCTCACCGCCTACATTACCATAAGCTTCAAAAACGCCATGAGCGCCCGCTCCCCGGGCATGCACTACGCGCTCTGGAACGCGCTCCCGGTCAAAGTGTGATATTTTTTCAATGAAGTGGTAGTTCTCCATTGTGGCAGGGCCTCTGTTGCCAACTGTGCGAACATTCTGGTTATCGTAAACAGGGTGGCCCTGGCGGGTGGTAAGGGTGTTATCTCCCATTTTACCTTTGCCATTACCAGCTGCGTTTCCTCCTGCTTGCTGTGATTTGCCGTTGCCGGACTGGTCTTTGTTTTCTTTCTCCATATGAATAATTTTTAGTGTTGCGTTATTTTTTTAACCCGGACCAGGAAGGTTTGTTGGGGAAAGAAATGAATATATAGCTGCCTGTTAAACAAGCATTGAGCAGATGTTTGAATGTGGCCAGTAAAGGCCTTTATGTTTCCCTTATATAAGTTAAATTTATAGAGGTATTTAAAAATTCTATGATCTCTGCTTTAACCTGCCTGCCTGTTTTAGTGCGAGCCTGGCTTTCTGTACTTCATAGCAGGCAAGCATCAGCAGCTCAAAATTACCTCCCTGCAGGGCCTCTACCAGGGCTACCATTTCAGGTACATATCTTACAGCAAAGTCTTTGTCGTTTTTTAGAATGTCGCCTGTATTGTCAATCACATCGGCCAGTTTTATGGTCTTGGCCTCTGGACTCATGGCAGCCTGGCGCTCCACCTCTCGCTTTTTGCGGGCTTTCCGGTTCAGGCCCGGATACTTATCCTTCATAAACTCATCAGTAAGTTCGTACACCAGCATTGCCACTTCTTTGCCAAAGCGTTGTTCTATTTCCTGATGAGTCACGGGCGTATCTTCCACAACATCGTGTAAATAGGCAGCGCAGATCATGGCATCGGTGTGCGGAACAGTGCGTACCATTTCTGCCACCCGTTTTGGGTGCTCAATATAGGGCTCTCCGGTAAATTTCCTCTTCTGATCGCCGTGTGCCTGCCGGGCAAACTCCAGGGCTTCCTGTTGCAAACTCATACTCTGTATAACGGCTAAATAGAGTTTTTGTCTTGCCTGGAGTATGTTCAAAAATAGAATAGCAGATTTCAGGGGTGTAGAACAGGAGTGTTGAGAGTGGGGTATTTATTGTTTCATAGAAAAAAGTAGGGCTGAAATACTGATTCAGCCCTACTTAGATTAAACAAACGTACTTATTCTGTTGCGGCCATTTCTTCAATCACAGCTTCGTAAACGCCGCCTTTATAAAGGCCCAGGTAAAGCCTGGTCTTATTGCCATCGCTTTTCTGTATCATAGACCACACACCACCGAACAGTTGCGCAGGGGCGTGCCGGTACTCCTTCCAGCTATTGCCTGAATTATTCGAAATTAGCAGGATCAGTGGTTGAGGGTCCTGGAAATTCTTGTCCCAACTGGCGGCATACACCCGCTCTTCTACTTGCTGGTCAAATGTAAGTCCAAAATAAAAGCGCGCAGTATGATCTTCTTTTACCCTGTTCCAGGAAGATCCGTTGTTGGTGGTTTTAATGATGCCATCTTCTCCACCCACCAAGATGGTTTGTGGATCAGATTCGCTAAATGCTATAGATTTGCCCACGCTGGGAGAGGGTAGCAGATTTGTCCAGCTTTGCCATTCTCCGCTTGTCTTATCCTGCCGGTGCAACATGAAACCCTCGATAGCATTTTGGCCTCCGGACCAAACATCGCCATTTTTTGGATTTAAACTTACAAATGCCAGACCCGATGCCATTGACTGCCACTCACCGGTGGAGGGGGTCCAGGTTTCGCCATAGTCTTCTGATGTTGCCACCACGCCAGCGCCACAGGCATAAAGTGTATTTGTGGCAGCATCCCAGGCAAAGTCATTTAAAGGTTCTGGTGTAGCGCCGCCCCAGTTTGATTGTAGCTCCAGCCAGCTTTGGCCGCCATCTGTTGACTTAAAGATCAGGAATTCTTCCTGGTTTACATCTGTGGCAGATGCTAAGAATAGATTGTCTTCAAGGGCTATGAATGTCTTTACATTCTTTTGCGAAAGGCCACGGGCAGTCCAGTCGGCATTTGTTCCCAGATCTTTCACAAATAAGCCCGCATCTGTTGAGGCCCATAACTTATTCTCTACAAGATCGAGCTCGTGCACAATCCTGCCATCAAGGCCCAGGCTCTTAAAGGTAACGTTTTGTCCTATTGGTGTGGCGGTATCATCTTCGCAGGATGAGAAAGCAAGCGCACACAACAGTGTGAGTGGAGCAATTTTTTTGATAACCTTCATGATTTCTGATTTTACTTTGTGTAGGCAGAAGCTGCTAATGTGCTTTAGTAGGTTCTGCTGTACTCTCAGGACAGTAATCAGAAAAAAAGGGTTGGTTTATGCGAAATTTTTAACCTCACAAATCAAAGCTCCTGAGAAACAGGAGGTCAACCTTCCCTGACTAAAACAAAGCATCAATCTTCCTGAACAGCCACACTAAATCGGGAGGTGTAGGCTTCTGCCGGGCCATCGAGCAGGGCCTTGATCAGGGCTGCCTCCAGCAGCATTTCCGGAATAAACTTATACCTGAAGAATGCCAGAACAGCAATTACTTCCTCCTGCTGTTCCTTATCCACCTCTTTTAGTTCAGGTTGCCGAATGGGTAACCTGCGCATGCTCATTTGTGCCTGATCAACAATAAAGCTTTTCAGGTTTTCATACTCACTGTTGCCTACCAGTGGCTTTATGGCAAGCCAGGCCTGCTCCAGAAATGGGGGCCAGTTGGCCATGCCGCGATAGTAAGAGGAGAGCAGGCTTAGACCATGCTGTTGCTTGATATCGCCAAAAAGCTTTTTCAGCTCCGGGCGCTCTGTTTTGGGATCTACTAAAGCTACTGAGGTGGTGCCTGCTGCGATGCCTGCTGCGATTTGGGTGTTGCTCACAGGGGCTTCGCCTCTTCGGCTCCGGGGCTCGGGGATCGATCCTGAGGCGGCTTCGTAAAAGGTGCTGGCGGCCAGCAGTAGCTTGGGCAGCACGTAATAAATGGTGTCTTGGAAGTCCCGTAGTTGTTCGGGGATATCCAGTTCCTGCCATATGGCTTCGTCAATTTCAGGCAGTGCTTCCATCAACGCTTTTTCCCGCAGGTTGTCTGCTTCCAGTTCAAAGCTATTACTGCTAAATGCCGGCCTGAAATGCTGCCACAGCTGTTCCAGGTATTCAGGGTAGTTTGCCAGTGTTCGGAATAGCTGGTTTACCAGCGGCACCCTAAGGATATTCTGGATGTCATTATAAATGGCTTTTACCTCTTCACTGGCGTGATCAGGTGTTATGTCGGGAAGGGTAGCGGCAAGTTGCATGCCACGCTCAATCAGCTTTTTCCGTTCCTGGAGGTCTCTCATACTTATAGCTTATGGAGTAAGGACTGAATATATCACGCTTTGTTTACAAACTGACTGAAGCTTCAGTAGCATGATTTAGGGATAATGTTAGCAGGCAGACGGACTTAAATCTTAAACAGCCGCCTGGCAGGTGCTTCGGCAGGAGAGAAAAATAAGTTACTCACTATAGTGCTTTCATATAAAGTAATTCATACGAGATGCTTTAAATATGGGGCATGTTTTAAGAAATTTGCATCATACTTCTTAAACCAGCTTTAAATTTAGACTATGCATCAACGAATATGTAAAAATTTTTAGGTGTTGCCTCTGAATATAGCAGGACGAGACTTAAATAATGATAAAAATTTTTTAGGAAGTCCAAAAATAGACCGCACTCGTTTGAAATTTACTCCTTAACGGAAAAGTTGCTTATAAATTGAAGCTGATATCGCAAAAAATGTAGATAAAATTTTGAAATAGCCTAAAAATCAAGGCGTATATTTTGAAATATCATCTTATATCTCTAAAATTGATTAAAGATTCAGGGTGCACCGGAGAATCGACTACCTAAATCATTATCAGTATGAAAAAAGTTGAGGCTATTATTCGGACTTCAAAATTTGAAGAAGTTCATTCCGCCCTCTCTTCTTTAGGCATTCCATTTATGTATTCCATGGAAGTGAAAGGTTTTGGCAAAGAAGCCAGTTTGTCACACACCTACAGAGGCGCGCACTACGATGTCGGATTTATTCCCCGTACCAAAATTGAAGTAGTCGTAACTGAGCTTCAGTTAGATGATGTGGTAGAATGCATTCTGCAGGAGGCCTCTACCGGTGAGATCGGCGACGGTAAGATTTTTATCTCGGATGTAGAAAGGGTAATCAGAATACGTTCGCGCGAAGAAGGCGCAGCGGCCCTTTAACCTTTTGTATCTAACGTATTATTTCCCCCACACCCCCCTAAAAGAACCTAAAACAGCAAGCACATGAATGAAGCACTATTTACCGTAAATAACTTGTGGATGATGATCGCCACGATCCTGGTGTTCATTATGCACCTGGGGTTTGCCTCGCTGGAGTCTGGCCTGGGCCGCTCAAAAAACACCGTAAATATCTTGTTCAAGAATACGATTATTCCTGCCATAGGCATTTTAACCTATGTGCTGGTGGGCTTTAACCTCATGTATCCCGGCGAAGAATATGCCGGAGCATTTTTCGGATTTGCAGGTTTCGGATTATCAATGCCCGAAGGCGCAGCAGGATTGATAGGGTATGCCGATGGCAATTACACCTACTGGACAGACTTTATATTCCAGGCCATGTTTGCCGCCACTGCAGCCACCATCATCTCCGGTGCTGTTGCAGAGCGGGTTAAGCTCAATTCTTTCCTGATTTTCTCTGTAATCTATGTAGCCATTTGCTATCCTATTGTAGGCATGTGGAAATGGGGTGGCGGATTTCTGAATACCCTTGGCGCTGATGGTGGTTTCCTTCCCTCTGTACTAAGCAGCATGGTAGATGGCGAAAATGCCGGAACTCCTTTCTATGATTTTGCCGGTTCTACCATTGTACACTCTGTAGGTGGCTGGGGTGCTCTGGCTTGTATCATTCTCTTAGGCCCACGTATTGGTAAATATGTAAACGGAAAAGTAAAGGCAATTCCAGGTCATAACCTTCCGCTGGCTACCCTGGGTGTTTTCCTCCTGTGGTTCGGCTGGTATGGCTTTAACGGCGGCTCTGTTCTTTCTGCCGACCCCGGACTGGTTTCCCTGGTGTTTGTAACAACAACCATAGCAGCTGCTTCTGGTGCAATTGGTGCCTTTATCATGTCGCAGGTACTCTTTAAAACCAACGACCTTACCATGGTGCTAAATGGTATCCTGGCAGGTTTGGTTGGCATCACTGCCGGTGCCGATCAAATGGGCGTAGTTTCAGCACTGGTAATTGGTTTAATCGCTGGCGGCCTGGTAGTGTGTTCAGTGGTGATGTTCGACAGGTTCAGAATTGATGATCCGGTAGGAGCACTTTCTGTACACCTGGTATGCGGTATATGGGGTACGCTTGCCGTAGGCATCTTTGGTGCACTTGCGGGCCCTACACAGTTACTCAGCCAGTTTATCGGTGTTGCCAGTGTTGGTGTATTCTGCTTTGCTTTTGCCTTTATTGCATTCGGCGCTTTAAAATTAACGATGGGCATAAGGGTATCTGCCACAGAAGAAATGGATGGTCTGGATATTCACGAGCATGGCATGCATGCCTATCCGGATATCAATGACAATATGAGCTATAACTCTCCTGAAAGAGAAGTAGCTACAGGGCATTCCGTTAGCCGTAGCAAAGTGCCGGTGGCAGCAGCGCCTACACCTGCCATAAAATAAAAATTTCCCATGTTTCTGCAGTGCTCTATTCCTGGCCCTGCCTCCCAGTAAGCAAACTTTCCTTTGATGTTCCTTTTGTAGCCGGATAATGCCCGCCACCACCTGCAGACGGTGGCGGGCCCTATCCCCCTTTGCCCAAATTTATTCCCTTCTTAATCTATCCCTATGAAAAACATATCTCTACTTTTACTTCTGTTGCTTACTTTTTCTTCTCTTTCGCTTAGTGCGCAGGATGTACTGGAAGATTCTTTAAGCAGCAAACCGGCGCTTACAATTTCCGGCTATGTTGATACCTACTACTCTTACAACCTCAACAGGCCGGCCTCAGGAACTAATACAGGCAGAATTTTTGATACACCTCATAACACTTTCTCCCTGGGTCTGGTACAAACTGTTTTCAGCTATTCTTTTAAGAAAGTCAATGTAGTAGCCGATTTAACCTTTGGTCCAAATGGTGATCTGGGCAATTTTGGTAATGAAGGCACTGCCCGCCTGATCAAGCAGGCTTATATCTCCTACGACTTTACTGATCGTTTAACTTTAACTGTTGGTCAGTTTGGTACGCACATCGGATATGAGCTGATTGATGCACCGCTTAATTACAACTACAGCCTTTCCTATCTTTTCGGTAACGGCCCATTCTATCATACAGGAGCCAAGCTCAATTACAAACTGAGCAGCAAAGCCGGGCTGATGCTGGGTGTGGTAAATGGCTGGGATGCCCTGGTTGACCCTAACGACAAAAAATCTGTGGTAGCCCAGTTCTCTCTGGCTCCTGTAGAAGGCTTCGATATCTTTGTGAACTGGATCGGTGGCGATGAGTATAATACTGAATCTGCTTTTGGCGATACCAAAGGTTCCTACACCAGCCTCTTCGACCTGACCACCTCATACCAGCTTACGCCGGCCTTTAAGGTGGGTGTAAATGCAGCTTATGGTACTTTCAGCTCTGGCAGCGCCCAGCCTGAGGTAGACAATCCATGGTCTGAAGATGCCGGCTGGGGAGGAGCAGCCCTATACCTGAACTATGAAATTAACGACATGCTGGGGCTGGGCTTAAGAGCTGAGCAGTTCAATGATCCGAAAGGTGTTCGTTACTTTGGCCCGGTAGAGGCTACAGCCCTGACCCTTACCGGCGATATCAAACTGGCTGAAGGCCGCTTTATGATCAAACCTGAGGTACGTTACGACCAGTCTAAGGACTTGTTTTTCGAAGACAGTCATGGTAATCTGAAGAAAAACCAAACCACTTTGGGAGCAGCCTTTATCTATGCTTTCTAGCATTTCCTGACCAATTACCGAAACTTGTTTAAAAATCCTGTGTATACTATCTATACATAGGATTTTTTTATTTTTGGGAGGTGATTACTACAAAAGGAGATTACAATGAAGGTAATAGGAATAATAATGCTGTTTTTGTTCATGCCATTTTTAAAGGAGGATGAACCGCAGCTGCCACGCAATGCTGTCGGCAAGGTAAGCTTTGAAGAATTTGTTCAGGTAGACAACCTGGGAAAAGATGCTTTATTTATCAATGCCATGAACTTTGCTACCCGTATCAAGCGGGTGAATAATCACAATGCTAAAGTACATGCAGATTATCAGGGTTCTGTAGTAAACAGGGAAGGTAGCTTTTATGTATATACAAAAGGCTTGTTTACACCGCAGATTCATGGAGAGATTATTTACAACCTTAGGTTGGAGGTAACTGATGAGGGCTACAACTATACCTTTACCGACTTTGTATTCCAGTACTACAAAAAGAACAGGTACGGGCAGTATGCCCCGGTAAGTGGCAAGAAAAAACCACTTGAGAAAGAAAAATTTGCAGGCATGAACGATACCTGGCATGCCCATAAAGAAACTACCCGCCTGCATGTGGAAAGCCACATTCGGGCGCTTAAGAAGAAGATGAAAGAAGTGCCCCCAGGGGCACGCCTGAATAGTGAGGAGGACCTTGAGGAAATGAATCGCCCATAATTCAGCCGCGGCCAAACCTTTTTGAATTTTACTTCCAGGTATTGTGCAGGCAGGGAACAGAACATTAGCTCTTGTTCCCTGCCTGTTTTTTTGTGTTTGCTGTTGCGTATAGGTTCTTTTGAAATGTTTCAGTCCAAAGTACATGATAAAGCAGTAGTTTAAGTATTTTGCTGGTGTGAAAGAGTACCTGCTGTTTGTAGACACCGAAACCTCCGGATTGCCTAAAGACTGGAACAAGCCTTATTCTGCAGTAGGCAACTGGCCCTATATAGTGCAGCTGGCCTGGGTAGTGTATACCAGGGAAGGAGAGGAGGTTAAGCAGGAGAACCACTATATAAAACCACTGGATTACGGCATCACTGATGTATCCAGGGAAATTCATGGCATCAGCGATGAATATTTAATGGAGCATGGAAAGGCGCGCAGGCTGGTAATGCAGCAGCTGCACAAAGACCTGCTGCATTACCAGCCCCTGATCGTTGGTCACTTTATGCAGCTCGATTACCACATGATGGGCCTTGGCTTTTACAGGGCTGGTTTAAGTAATCCGCTTACATCGCTGCCTACTTTTTGTACCATGCAGCTCACTCATAACTTTTATCGCGAAAGCGGTTATAAATACATGCGCCTGGAGCAGCTTTATTTGAAACTCTTTGGTACTAAACTTGAACAACAGCACGATGCACTCGTAGATGCTACTGCTACTGCCCGCTGCTTTTTTGAGCTTTGGCGTAGGGGGGAGATTACAGAATCTGTTGTTGCCCGGCAGCGGCAGTCTTATGCCCTGAAGGAAAAAGAACCAACCGATGGTGCCGGGAGGCGAATTATGATTTTTTTGGTGCTGGCTTCGCTGGCCCTGCTGTTATACTTTTTTTTCAAGTAAGTGGTGGATATGAACGAACAGGAACGTCTGGCTTTTCTAAAGACCGTAGTGCCCTTTCAACTGCTGCCCGAGGAGGTGCTGCAGGGGGTGGTAAACCTGCTGGAAGAAGTACGCTATCCCAAAGAAGCAGTAATTTATCAGCAGGATATATCCAAAATGCGCGGGGTAGATATTCTGGTGGAGGGAGAGTACAATGCTTTCTTTTACGACAGCAACCAGATCAAGCGCCTGCCCGAAACCTACGGCAGGGGCTTTTGCTACGGGGGCTTTTCTGTGCTGCTCAACAAGAAAAAATCCATCCGAACCGTAATCGCCAAAAAAGGCACTGTGGTCTATTTTCTGCACCGCAGTCATTTCAAAGCCCTATGCCAGGCATACGAAGATTTTTTCCAGTACTTTACCCTGCAGTTTGCAAAGCGCATGCTCAACGATGAATATGCCCACTTTGTAAAGCCCTCCAATAGCCTTGATGAAAATTATATTGCAGCAGACCGCTTTTATTCCCGCAGGCTGGAGACGGTAGAGAGCCGCGAGCTGGTGCGGTGTGCGCATGATGCGCCGGTGTATAATGCTGCTGCCCTCATGGGGAAGCACAGGGTTAGCTGCCTGTTTGTAGAAGATGACGAGCACAGGATTATAGGGTATATCACGGATATTACCCTGCGCGACAATGTAGTGGCCCGCCAGCGAAGTTCGCAAACGCCTGTGTGGGAGGTAATGGATCAGCCAATTGTTTCCATTAGCCCGGAAGCTTATGTATATGAGGCTATGCTGCTGATGTTTCGGACTAAAACCCGTTACCTGCTCATTGAGCGTGAAGGTGAGGCCATTGGGTTCATCAGCCGGAACAAACTTTTAAGTGACCAGGCGCAGTCGCCTTTTGTATTTATTCAGTCGGTAAAACTGGCGGTTTCGGTAGAGGAGCTCACCAGGAAATGGCAAACGGTGCCTGAAATTGTATACCAGCTGCTAAGGCGTGGAGTAAGGGCAGAAATTGTAAACCAGATGATTACTACGGTAGCCGATACCATTGCCCAAAAGGTAATTGAAGGTGTTATTGACGAAATGGGCCCGCCTCCGGCCAAATTTGTTTTCATGGTATTGGGCAGCGAAGGCCGCAAGGAGCAAACGCTTAATACCGACCAGGACAATGCCATTATATACGAAGATAAGGCCAATGAACAGCGGGACCTGGTGCGGGATTATTTCCTGAAATTTGCCGAACAGGTTTCCGAAAAGCTCAATACGATTGGCTTTAGCTTTTGTGAGGGTGGCTTTATGGCTAAAAATCCTAAATGGACGCACTCCCTCTCCCACTGGAAGCGTAATTACAAAACCTGGATCGAAGAATCGAACCAGGAGCGGGTGATGAATTTTGCCACCTTTTTTGACTGCCGTTTTCTCTATGGTGAGCCTGCCATTATGGAGGAGCTTAAGGATTTTCTGGAGGAGGAGTTAAAGGAGCTGCAGGAGATCTTCTTCTACCACATGGCCAGGAATGCCCTTCAGTATGAGCCGCCCCTGACCACCTTTTTCAAAAACATCAGAACCTTTACCAAGGGCTCTCAGCAGGTATTTAATATCAAAAAAACCATGACCCCCATTGTGGACCTGGTGCGGGTGTATGCCCTTAAAAACCGTATTTTCCTATCAAACACCGGCGAGCGGCTGGAGGCGCTGAAAGACAGTGGTGCCTTTACAGAAACAGAATACCGCGAATTGCTGCAGTCGTACTATTACCTGATGGGCATGCGACTGAAGAACCAGGCTATTCAGATCATTCACGATAAAACCCCGTCTGATAACCTGATGGATCCCAACAAGCTGACCAAGGTAGAGCAGGTAACCTTAAAAGAAATTTTTAAGGTAATCTCTGATTTCCAGGCCAAAATAAGACTGGTTTTTACCAGGCAATTGTATTAGGCTTTTTTAAAACTGTGCCCGGCAGGACTAGCTCTTTTCAAAATGGAGGAGCTTTTTTTTATTGATTATTTAAGCCCTGATTGGTGCGGTAATTCCAAAACTGTAACTGATGGAGAAACTAAGCGACGCCAGGATATGGATCTGGGGCATGCTTATCCTGAACATAATTTACTTTATGTTCTTCTGCCTGCAGCTAGTTATGGTGGGTAACGAACCGGCAGGTAAAGTAATAGGCTGGCAACTTCTTTTTACATTTGTTGTGTGGGAGGTTACACGGCTGGCTGTACGAATCAGCCGGTTTATGCTTCCGGGCTTGCAGCGCATTCATGTTCGCTTACTTTGTTTGGCGGCTATACTACTGGCGCTGGCAATCCTGCTGGGTAGCTGGCATGTATGGATGGAGCGCTGGCTGGGCTTCTGGCAATCACAGGAAATTAACATCTTCAGCTACCTCCACAGCATTGGCATCACCTTGTTCTTTTGCCTGCTGATTGCAGGGGTCTACGAGGCCCTGTATTATTTGGAGCAGTGGAAGAAATCGGTGAAGGAGGCAGAAGAACAGGAAAAGAGAAACCTGCAAAGCTAGCTGGATTCCCTAAAGACCTGGTAACCCCGGACTTCCTGTTTAACAGCCTTGATTCTCTTTCTGGCTGGTGGAGTAAGCTCCCCGATGTGCCCTTCGTTTTATTGAGGCGCATTCTATTGGCTACCTGATCGCATAAAATTTGTACGGGAAGATATCCAGAAAGTATTCTGCTGCGTAGATAGCCAGAAAGTCTACTCTCTATGAAGAACTTACTATTCATATTCCTCCTGTTGTTGTTTATGGGTGCAGGCTGCAAAAAAGATGCTCCACAACCGGCTGCTCCTGCTGCTCCAGAACCTGATCAGGCAAATATAGCCACCTATCTTGCACTGGGTGATTCTTATACCATTGGACACGGGGTTCAGCCGGCAGAACGTTATCCTGTACAACTGGCAAAGGCCCTGAGGGAAAAGGGAGTAGCGATAGAAGACCCGACCATCATTGCCACCACCGGCTGGACAACCGCAGACCTTAAAAACGGGATAGCTGCTACAGGCATTGCCGGAAATACTTATGATTTGGTTTCTTTGCTCATAGGTGTGAACAACCAGTACCAGGGGAGAAGCCCGCAGGAGTATAGGCGGGAGTTTACTGAACTATTGCTGCAATCCATAAACTATGCAGGGGGCAACAAGGAAAATGTATTTGTGCTCTCTATTCCTGATTGGGGCTATACGCCCTTTGGCAGGAGCAGGCAAACTTCCATTAGTGCGGAAATCGACGAGTTCAACATCATAAATAAGCAGATCACAGATTCTGTTGGTGTAAGCTATTACAACATCACCCCTATTTCCCGTAACGGCCTGTCAGATCCCTCGCTGGTTGCTTCCGACGGGCTGCATCCTTCGGGCAAAATGTACAGCCAGTGGGTAGACCTTATCCTGAAAAGTGTGCAGAAAAAGCTAGTGCAGTAGAGAAGGCATGATATCAAAAAAAGCGCCTCCTTTTATTATGGAGGCGCTTTTTTATTTGCTAATCTGTAAGCTTACTAAGGTTTTACAATCAGGCTTTGTGTGCTGGTTTTTCCATTCGCCTGAATGATCACCAGGTAAATGCCATGATCAAGGCCTGAAACATCCAGACTGGCGCCTGCCTGTGCTTCCGGAGCACTAAAACTCCTGCTGATGAGCTTCTGGCCGAGTGAGTTGTTTACCTCTACCACAACATTACCCTGTAGCTGCTCTGTAAACTGGAGCGTGGCTTTGTCGCTGCTTGGGTTGGGGTACAGTCGTACAGCAACCGCTGCCTGAGGTGTTTGTACAGTGGCAACTGCAGCAGCCTGCTCCTGGCCCGTTGGGGTAGCACGGTAATGATAAAGTTTGCCGGCGCTTACGGTATTGTCTGCAAACTCCAGGTTATTGCCGCTTTGTTCAGGGCTCGTAACCACCGTAACGGGTTCGTAATCGCTTCCGTTATGGCTGCGCTCCAGTAAATATGCCCCCGATGGGTTGCTTGTGCTAAGGCTTAGGATTACTGCATTTTCCTGAGCCGAGGCCGACAGAGTAGTGGTGCCACTTGTTTCATCTCCCTTCAGTACCATTGTTTCTGCGGTAGCACTCTTGCTGCCACCAAATTTGGAATCTACCCAGGCGGTATTGGTAATGCTGGTTGGGTTAACCACCAGGTCTACATCATCTACATACCAGCCGGTAGCACCAGTGAGTACATCGGAACCCATCCGGAAACGGATCTGTACCTGCTTTCCGCTGTAGCGGCTTAAATCAACAATGGTCTGAATGTACCCATTGCTGCCACCGGTAAAGGCCGGGCCTTGTACCGTAGAGGCATTGAGCAGCGGAATTTCACCGTTATAGCCATTCTGAATCATGTCCGCACCCAGGTCAGTCCATGTTAAGCCACCGTTCGTTGTAATTTCCACTACACCTCCATCGTAGCCGGCTTCAGTGTTGTAGTCGTGCCAGAAGCGCAGCAGGGCGTTAGCGGGCAGGCGCACCGGTGTTTTCAGGATGAGCGACTGGTTGCTAAAAGCATCCGGATCTACTGCAAACCAGGAGCTGCTGCCACTGTGTGGATTGGCGGTGCTTAATTTCCAGTCGCTAAGCCCTACATCGTGTCGGGCAGTCCAGTTGGCACCGCCATTTTCCATATCGTCGCTAAAGAGCACGGTGGTGCCGCCGCCGGTGTTTACCTTCACGGTAAAGCTGCGTTCAATGGTTTGGCCCTGATCCAGTTTTGTTCGTTTGAACTTTACCACTCCATTTTTAAAGCTACCATCTGTGGCCGATACAAAAGTAGTGTTGGCAGGCAGGGTGTCTGTAATCTGAACTCCTGGCACCGATGCTTCGGTATGATTCCGTACGCTTATGGTGTAGGTGAGGTTGGTGCCATCTTTTACCGGCGAAGGTGTGGCTTTCAGATTGATAGCCATGTTAGGCTGGCAGGAGGGAGGCATGTCGAATGCTTCTACGCCATCGGTCAGGTCACTGGTGCTGCCCTGCTGGGCACTGTAACCCAGACCTCTTTTGGCAAATGCCTGCCAGATGTGGCACTGGTTGGCGCCTCCGTTGTTGATCTGATCGGCCGCCAGTATGGCATCGCGCATATCAATAAAGCCGGGGCTGCAGGGCTGTAATTTCAATCCGTCTATTACCAGCTGCAGGGCCAGGTTGTTGCCGCCTTTGCCGTTGTATATATCCGCGTCATAGCCATATTCCTCAATCAGGTTCCAGGTCATGTCCCAAAGCATGGTGGCCCATATAAAGCCTACGCCATGCGGTACGCTTATTTCCGGATTGGAAATATCCCCATAAGTGTAGCTGTTAACAGCCATATCGGTGCTGTAAGGAGCCGGGCGAATGCCATTGCCATCGGTGCCCTCATCCATAACGTAGGTGCCAATGCCACGACGCTGAACGCCTGTATCGCCGGATTTCATGGTCATGTAAAGGCCAAAGAAATCACTCCAGCCTTCGCCGCCCTGCTCCTGGCCCGATAAGCATTGGGTGCTGGGGCCGCCGGTAAGGCGGGTGGAGATGCCGTGGCCATATTCGTGTGCAATGATGCCATTGTCCAGGTCGCCATCCTTCATTGGAGGAACGCCACCTTCACGCTTCAGGGTGCCTGTTAAGCCATCAGCAAGGGCCGCTTTCAAGCGGTCGCCATCTTCTTTGCTGATCATGATCGCGGGGATTAACACAAGATTACCTGTTTCGTCGCCTCCCATAGACATTGGACCTGCACCTGCAACATTGTTCACAACAATAATGGCGGTGGCACCCGAAGCCTGGGCATTCAGGGCTTTCTCTATAAAAGCACAGTCGCCCCTGTCTACCAGGGCAATGTTTCCGCTGATCTCACTCTGGTTTGCAAAAGGTACCGGCACAGAACCGGCAGGGAGGGTGGGAGTGCCGCTGCAGCCATTTGCAGGATCGGCCATTACAATTTTACCGCTTACACCGGTTTCATCAAGAGGAGTGCCAAAAGCGGCCTCAACCCCTACATAAGCGCCAGCAGCAGAAGCAGGAGTATTCACAAAAAGCAGTTCAGCGGGCTGGGCGGAGGTCCAGAGGTACATCTGCATACGTCCTGGTACACCATCCTGCAGGGTCAGGAAATTAGCATTGTTGGTGCCGCCGCCATCCTGCGCTTCTGCCATCACGCCATCAAGGCCTTGTCCCTGGCCGGTAAAGTTGGTGTTCTGAAAGTTGCCACTCACCTCATCGAACCCAAACTGGTAAAAAACATCATGCATGAGGTTGTTCCAGTAAAACAGGTTGGTGGTGGCAGCTTTCACATAAGTATCTGGCTGCTTGCTGTAATCAATGGGAAAGTCGAACAGCAGGTTAGCGCCACCATCTGGGCTGGTACCGGCGTTGGCGCCCAGGCGGTCTTCGTAAGCATATACATTGTTGCCGCGGGTAATGGTGTAGCTCAAAAGTCCATCGTTGTGCCAGCCCAGTGGAGAGGCAATTGGGTCTTCCTTACCGGTTACCAGCGTATGTTCGCCATGATTAGGGGTTTCGAAGGGTGCATCCAGTATCCGGTAGGTGCCGCTGGTAGCGACTGCTGCACTGGTGGTTGTAGCTGCTCCTGATTCCAGATAGTCTGATGCGTAGGGTACGCCCGCTGCTGATCCCTGCTGTAATTTAGCTGCAGGGCTGCTGGTTTTGTGGGCATGCTCGGGGGCATCGGTTACCATTGGGGTCCCGCCCCAGAAATCATGAATCACAAGGTCTTCCTGCTTCAGCACAGCGCCGGTGGTGGCATCTACAGATACATTCCAGTAGTGCTGCCCATCGGGGGTGTAAATACCCACTACCCAGGCCAGCTTTACCAGGCCATCATCTGTTTGCACGTAAAGCAGTTTAGCCGGAATAGGATCTTTGGAGATGCCGGCAGGGCTAACTATTGCGTGACGGCTGTTGCCCCGGGCCTGCTTTTCTTCCTGCACCTTCAGCTGGCCTTTTATGGGGAGCTTTAGAGAACGGGCGGCTGCTTCTACCGCCTGTACAGGCGTATTGGCAGCTGCGGCACCCCGTATGGCAGCTTTCAGATTGGGTACAAAGCGGCTGCCCATGTTAATTACCTGGCCGTTACGGTCAATGTTAATGTTGATAATGGCTCCTTCTACAGGAATGCCACGGTGTTGCTGCTGCAGGTAGAGGTGCGTAACCCCGCCATTCTTGCTTACATACTGATCGGTAACCACATAGTCGGCAATATCAGTACTCGTTAACTTATACTGTTGCTTGTTTTCTGACAGATGCTTTAGCGCAATTTGCAGCGCATCCTGCGCCCAGGCGTTTGCTGTTGATAAAATGGTGAGGAGTGCGAAAAGGAACAGTCCCCGAGAGGTAAAATTTTCTTTCATAAGAAATAAAAATAGTGGTGACAAATAGGTGTATGCCCATAAACAGATGAGGAACCCGGCCTTACGGCAGATTCCTCATTGCAGGGGTTAATTTGAAAAGTTTCTGAACAGGGTGAATAAACCCTGGCTGCCGTAGCATGTAAATGGTTTTCAGGTTGATCTTTTACCCTCCTGTTCTGTGGGAGATCAGTACCATTGCTGCAGCAGTTCAAATGCAATGGGAGATAAGTATTGCTGGTAGATATATGGAAGCCTGTATGTAAGTGTGGTAGTAAAGGTTTTTCCATGTCATGGCAGTTACTTGAAAAAATGCAAATGCAGGCACTCTGTACAGCTACTTTAGTTGCTGTAGATTATTTCCACATCTACTTAAAAATTATCACCAATTCAATAAAAAATCTACATAAGCAGGAGGTGCCAGTGCTATCACAGCCTGCCGGAGAAAATGCTTATTTTCTATTCCAGGCAGCTATTTTAGTTTGTGGTGACGGTATATACGGAGAAATAACTTCTGTGGATTTTTAACATACCAATATAATATTGTGCATATCTATCATAATTTAAATTTATATATAGGTATTTTCCTTAATAATTAAACAAAAAGTGTTGTAACGCTAAAAAAAGAAAGCATCAGTGAAAAGTACAATTGTTGTTATAATTTTTATTTGATGGCCCCGAGCAGGTGGTACTATACCAGGTGGGACTTGTGGAGAATTTCCACTACTTTTCTGTGGCGGTACAGATGAAATAAAAAAGCTCGCTCCACAAGGGGGCGAGCTAAGTAAAAAAATGAGCTGTTAAAACCTGTAGAGCCATCCTGAAGGCAGATGGTTCACGAGATGTAAACTACCTGCTAAACGCAAGTACGGGCTGCATTAAATCTTTTCCTGCAGGGGTTGAGCTTTTAATGTTATCATAAATTCGAACCTGTAAAAATCAGGCGCCCTGCCCCAGGCTTAGTGATAGGCCTCCATCCATAAAATAGCTGGAGCCTGTTACATAATCAGAGTCAGCAGAAGCCAGGAATAGGGCTACTTTGGCTATTTCTTCAGGCCTGCCGGCTCTTTTCATCGGAATGTTCTCCTCGCTTTCTTTTCTAACCTGCTTATCGTCCATGGCCTCCTGGTTCATGGGGGTCAGGATCATGCCGGGTGCAATGTTATTCACGTTGATGCCGTCTTCGGCCAGCTCCATAGCCAGGGTTCTGGTAAGGTTGCGCACCGCTGCTTTTGAGGCGCAGTATTCTGCAGTACCGGGCGATACCACTTCTTCGTGCACTGAGCTTACATTGATGATCTTGCCTTTTCCTCCTTTTTGCCTGCGATGCCGGATAAAGCGGCGTGAGCAAAAGAAGGTACCATACAGATTGGTACGGATGCATTTGTCAAATACATCGGTATCCATATCAGCCACATAAATGCCCTGCCCATTTACTGCGGCATTGTTTACCAGGATATCAATGGTGCCAAATTTTTCAATGGCCTGATCGAATAGTTTTTCTACTGAAGCTTCATCACTGATATCTACCTTCAGCACAATACCCCTGCCGCCGTTCTGCTCTACTTCTTTCAGTGCCTGCTCTCCACCTTCCTGATCGGAATGATAGCAAATTACTACGTTGGCACCTTGTTTGGCAAATTCTATGGCGGTGGCTTTGCCTATACCTGAGTCTGATCCGGTGATCAGTGCAACTTTTTCTTTAAGCTTCTCCATAACTTCTGTTTTAGCACTTCGTCTGTTAAAAAATTTTTATCCACGGGTTCTTCCTGTCTGCACAAGCCCGGGAAGACCCCCTGTCTGTATCCTAGAGACTCTGCAGCGGAGTTAATGTTTATGCTTTTGCAGGAGTAAATGTCAATTTAATTCAAAGGAAAAAATTGGCCGTCAGGCCTTATCAAGAGCAGGAGAGAGCGGAAATTAGCAGGATGGACTAATATTAGGGAACTGCCTTAGTAACTTACCGGCAGCTGTTTCATGTAGTCATTGAGTGCAATATGGTCTGTTTTTCTGAAAGGCAGGTTGGTGGCTTTAATTTTACGGATGCGGGATACCCGGAAATCGCGGTACTCCTGCCGCTTATGGCACCAGGCAATCAGGTGCCAGTTGAGCGCATAAAAAATAAGGCCGATAGGCTCTACCTGCCGCGCACTGCTTTCCTCCTGTTTATTTGTGTACTCAATTTCAAGTAATACCTTCATGGAAATAGCATGCTGCAGTACAGACAGGTAATCAAAATCAAGTACAAAGCAGGAGGGTATCTGTAACTTGATGTTGTTGTTGAGGAACTCAAGGGTTTCCTTCTGCGAATGGCGCAGGCTGGCTTTAACCTTTGTTAAGGCAGTGGAATAGTGGGTTTGTATAGATTTATCAGCAAAGCCATATACCAGGGTTTCCATTAACAGCAGCGCGTTGGCCTCGTCTGTACTAAAGGATACCGGGGGCAGGAAATAACCCTGCACTACATAATAGCCCCTGTTTGGCTCAAAGCTCACAGGAATGCCCTGTTCGCAAAGGGCTTTGATGTCACGATACACGGTGCGGATACTAATAGCATACTTTTCAGCAATCTGTTCGGCAGTCAGGTATTTTTTTGACTGCAGTAGGGTAAGTATGCCGAAAAGTCTGTCAATCCTGTTCATGCCTGGCTGTGTTCTTGCTGCTGTTTAAGAAATAGAACCAGCATCAATTTATGCTTAAATGCGCAGAAAGTAAATAGCAGTTAATACGGGGCTGGAATTACCGTAATTTGTTTGGAGTTGCAGGGGTAGCAGCCTGGCGTATCGCCCGCTCAGTCATCAGGGCAAGTAAAATGCCTGTTGCATAAGGCAGTACAGTGGTCAAAAAACTGTTCCCGGTACTGATCATGATGAGGTTATTCCAGAGAACAATAGGATCTGCAAAATGTAGATGGGGCATTATCTCAATAGCTGTGGCCAGCAGCAGTGCTACGACTCCGGCAACTATAGGTTTTGCCCTCCAGAATGTTTTTAAAATAGCATACAGCATCAAAGCTACTATAATGTTGCTCAGGATGGGGTAAACAGCTGTATGGGAAATAAAAAAATCCAGCCCTGCCTGTGCCAGAAGCAGAAATATAATAAGCAAAATATAGCTCCTGTTAAAACTAAACATGGGATAAAAACTATAATGAGTTCAGAACTTATAAAAAATTTCCGGCTTGTTTGTGCGTGTACAGGCCTGCTTTAACAAGACAGTTCCGGGAGCAGAAGGGTTGGTTGTACATTACACTATTTTACACCTAAATTTAATAATCTTAATGTCTGCTTCGGGTTCCCTTCCCTAAGGCATTTGTATTCCGTAGATATTTTCAGCACTTAAAGAAGATGTTCAACCGACTCTGATCCTGGATTTGGTAAGATATTCTTGTAGTTAATTCTAATACGTCAACCTGAGAAATAGCAGCACCAGCTTTACTGTCTGCTGATAAGAGGTGTGCATATTAGCTGTGCAGCAATGCTGTGGTAAAAGGACGTAACATGTGTTTAGCAGCTAATAGCTTTTTATAATCCAGACGAGTATCAGTCATTTGCATCTGAATTCAGGATAAAATATGCATCTTTGGTATGCCGGGTACATGCATGCTGAGGCTGCTCTTCAGAACAGTAGTGGCTCTTATGTGCAGCCTGTAAATTAACTGCGAACCAAAAAAATATTTATTGATATGAAAGCTTTTCAGTATGCAGGCCTTCTCTTGTTGTTGATGTGTCTGTACTTGCAAACCTACGCACAAACAGCAGCTACATTAAGCCAGGTAGTAGTGCAGGGAAATAAGTTTACCTTTGCTGATGGAACACCTGTTGTATTCCGTGGCCTTAACGCCAGCGATCCGGACAGGCTGGCCAAGGCTGGTAAATGGGAGAAAAGATACTTTGAAGAAATGAAAAAATGGGGCGCCAACCTGGTGCGCTTACCGGTACACCCCACTGCCTGGCGTTCCAGAGGAAAAGAAGAGTACCTGAAGATGCTGGACAAAGGCGTAGCCTGGGCGGGAGAGCTGGGCATGTATGTAATCATTGACTGGCACAGCATAGGCAACCTCAAAACCGAAATGTACCAGAGCCCTATGTATGAGACTACCCTGAAGGAAACCTATGAATTCTGGAGAACCATGTCTGATCATTACAAAGGCAATACAACAGTAGCTTTTTTTGAGCTGTTCAATGAGCCTACCGTAATGGAGGGCAAGCTGGGCAGCTGCAGCTGGGAGGAATGGAAAGCCATGATGGAAGAGGCCATCCTAATTGTGCGGGCAAACGGAGCGCAGGCTATTCCACTGGTAGCAGGCTTTAACTGGGCTTACGACCTGACTGAGGTGGCCTCAAATCCTATAAATGCCGAGGGCATTGCCTATGTAAGCCACCCATACCCTATGAAACGTGAAAAACCCTGGGAAGATAAATGGACCCGCGACTGGGGTTTTGTGGCTGATACATACCCGCTGGTATTAACGGAAATAGGCTTCTGCGGACCAGACGAACGGGGTGCTCATGTACCCGTGATTTCTGATGAATCTTACGGAGATGCCATTACCCGGTACAGCAATGAAAGGGGCATCTCCTATGTGGTTTGGGTGTTTGATCCGCAGTGGTCGCCCATGCTCATCCAGGACTGGAACTACACCCCAACCCGGCAGGGCAGGTACTTTAAAAGCGCCATGCAGAAATTTGCAGCCGGCAAAAAATAGAGTGGCAGTACTGAATTTACAGCAGGGTCTTATCTTAAAAAGGTAAGGCCCTTTTTGTTAAACAAACACCATCATTTAAATCTCTATGTGTAGACAACAATTCAGCATTGCTTGTTGTTATAACATAATTTAAGCAACATAAAGCTGTACAATATTAATTTTTCGAAATAAGTAGCTGCAGGTGGATCCCAAATTTTCGCCTTTTTTCACTGTCTGTCTATAAAGGCAGCGAAGCCTGCACATAAGCGCAGAAAGGAAAAGAATGAGGAAACTGTACCATTCAATACGTGAACCAGTATCATCGGTCCTGATCAATGCGAATGACGCTCCGGCATGGATCAGGTACAAAGATTTTCTCTTTGCCCTTCTCATAGTGATGGCCGCACTGTTTCCCTTCCTGCTGCTTGCTTTCTACAACCACCCTTCTGCCGATGATTATTGCTATGCCCACAGGACTAATGATATGGGCTTTTGGCCGGTGCAGGCATTCCATTACTACTCCTGGACCGGGCGCTACATGGCCACTGCACTGCTTACACTCGATCCTGTAGATTTTCAGGACCTTACCCTCTACAGGCTGTTGCCTGTATTTCTGTTCGTTTCTTTTGGCGCTTCTATATACCTTTTTGTAAGTAAGCTTTTGCCTAATGTAGTTACCAGGGACAGGCTTACGCTCTCCTTTCTTATTTTTTTTCTATATGTTGTCAGGCTGCCCAGCATAACAGAAGCTTTTTACTGGATGTCCGGATCTGTAACCTACCAGCTGGCCTCTATCCTAAGCCTCTTTTTATTTTCTGTTATTATTCACCTACATGCACAACAAAGGAGGAGTAAGAGGTTTTTATATACCCTGGTGGCGGCTGTGCTGTGTGTTGTAATAGTAGGGCTCAATGAAACCTCCATGATGCTGCTGTGTGTAGCCCTTTTTCTGTGGCTGGCCATTCGCTTCTACTTAACAAGAAAGATTGACAAGCCTTTACTAGTGCTGCTGCTGGTAACAATTTTGGCCTCTGTTGTAGTAATAGCGGCCCCCGGAAATTTTATCCGCATGGCCGAAAAGCCTAAGAGATTTGATGTTTTTATATCCATCTATGGCCCCATCAGGTACTCTCTTACTTATATCTTACACTGGCTGCCTTTTTCAGTGCTGCTGCTGCTGCTGTTTTTTTCTGATCTGTTAAAAAGGATTGCCCAAAGCATCAGGTCATATTACAGGCTGCCGGTTATATCGCCCAGGCATGTTGGCCTGCTGGCTCTGGCCGTATTTTTTTTTATAGCCCTGGGCTTCCTTCCCAGTTTTGTTGCCCAGGGCTCAACTCCTCCTGCCAGAACGGTAAACATGATTTACCTGCTCTACATTTTTTCAGGACTGGCTGTTGTGCTGGCTGTGCTGATCAGCATGCAAATGCAGCACATTGCCATTCCTGAAATTCCCCGATCCTACAGGATTGTTCTGGGTGTGCTTTTTCTAATAATGCTGGTCTTCTGGCCTAACAAAATACGCACAGCTTATCAGGATTTAGCCAAAGGTACAGCCTACCAGTACGACCTGGAGATGCAGGCGAGGTACAGACACTTAAGTAAATGCACTGCTGAAAATTGCATTGTTCCGCCACTGGAAAATAAACCACACTCGATTTATTCCTACGATCTGGCATCTGCCCCAACCGAGCAGATTTACTACTACAATCAGTGTCTGTCGCACTATTTTCATAAAGATAACATCTCTACACCCCCAGAATAGCAAAAGAATGGACTTAAAAGAAGTACATGAACAAATACATACCACAGGCATCAGCCGCCGACATCCCTGGGAGCTGGCTCGCCTGGAGGTAGTCTATGCCTTATCGGCAACATATTTACATAAGCCGGAGGGGGGCGGTGTTCAGGTGCTGGACATTGGCTGCGGAGACTTGTTTTTTTGCAGCAACCTTGCAAAGAAGGTAAAGGGCGCTGCCATCATTGCTGTAGATACTGCCTTAGATCAGGAGGAATTGCTGGCCCTTAATAAGCAGTACAGCCGTGACAACATCCGGGTTTTCCAAAACCTGGAAGATGTTACCGGCTCTCTACAGGAAGCAGAAGTGATCTTTCTGCTGGATGTTCTGGAGCATATACCCGATGATGCAGCCTTTCTGGAAAAACTTAGGCTTTATCCTTTTATTACTGAAAATACGGTGCTGGTAATTACCACGCCTGCCTTCCAGTCCCTCTTCAGCTCGCACGATGTTTTTCTGGATCATTACAGAAGATACAGCAGCGAATCACTCAGCAGGGTGCTCAAAAAGTCAGGCTTCCGCATACTGAAAAACGGGTACTTCTTTTTTTCGCTGCTTCCAGTCAGGCTCCTGCAAACAGTGTGGGAAAAGCTAAGGCCGGGGGCTGCACAGCGCAGCGAAACAGATGCAGCTGCCTGGAAAGGAGGTTTGTTAAGCACCAGGCTTTTTCAAAACATGCTGCTGCTGGATTATAAAATAAGCGCATTGCTGGGCAGGGCGGGAATCAGGATTGCAGGACTATCAACCTATGCGATATGCAAAAGATCTGCATTGTAATACCATGCTACAACGAGCAATTCAGGCTGCAGGCAGAGGAGTTCCTGAAGGTATACCACAGCACTGGCTTCTTCTTTTGTTTTGTGAATGATGGCAGTAGTGATGATACCCTTAGCCTCCTCCATAAGCTGGAGCATGGAAGGGAAAAACGGGTGCTGGTGTTAAGCCTCCCCCAGAACAGGGGCAAAGCGGAAGCTGTACGCACGGGTGTGCTACAGGCATTGGGCTGGTATGATTTTGATTATATAGGATACTTTGATGCTGATTTTTCAACCCCGCTGACAGAGGTATTACACCTGCTGGAAGAAGCGGGGGAGGGGAAATTACTTATTCTGGGATCACGGGTTAAACGTTTGGGGGCCACGATAGAGCGAAACCTGGGACGGCACTATTTTGGCAGAGTATTCTCTACCGTAGCCAGCATGACTTTGAAAATACCCGTGTACGACACTCAGTGTGGGGCAAAACTGATCAATACTAAAATAGCCAGAGAGATATTTGCCAAACCTTTTATTACCCGCTGGCTTTTTGATATGGAGATACTGGCCCGTTTAATAGAACTGTTTGGCCGAGAAGAAATATGCACTTCTGTCATTGAAATTCCGCTTAACGAGTGGAAACGAAAAGATCATTCACATCTGAAGATCACTCATATGCTGAAGGTACCCTTTGAACTGTGGAGAATTTACTTCCATTATAACCTGAACAGTGCCGGTAAAACAAAGCCTGTTCCTATTGTCCAGTAGACACTCATCCTTCTGCCAATGCTACAGCACGCAGCAGGCAGAAAATAGACTTCAAAAATAGACTTCAGCAACATTCACCCTTATCCTTCAGTTTATTTCACCGCAAGCAAATCGGGACTTAAAGCTTCAGCTGTTCTGTCTGTTTTCAGGATTTTACCCCAGAAGACTGCAATGGCAAATGCTGCTACCATATAATAAAGCTTAAAGTCAGCATCCATCCCTGTAATGGGTAAGCCATAGTTCATGAATGCATGAAACAGGCCCAGGAATACAACATTTCTGGTTCTCAGGTACACCAGCGACAGGATGATGCCACTCATAAACAGCTGCGCCTGGGTGCTGATGATGGTGGCAGCACTCACATCAAAGCGAAACAGATCACGCGGCAAATGTGCTGCCGCAAACAGCAGCTGCGATAGCACCAGCGACAGCAACAATGCAGTGGCTTTATGCTTTATTTTCCTGCCGAGCAGCAGAAAGCATTGTGGAATTAAATACACCCTGCAGAGTATCTCCTCTGCAAAAGCTCCCAAAAAGATGTTAAAGGTAAATACGCCCAGGGCTGCTGATGCTCCCTCCAGGGAAGAAAATCTCCTGCTTAAGGCTATGGAATCTTCGAAAATTAACGATTTCAGGAGCAGCGCAGCATTAACAGCTGCAAAAAGGCCAATGCCAATGATCAAGCCTTTGGTGATAGCTGCCCTTGTGAGGCTAAGGTGTTTCAGCCCTACCCGGTCTTTCCTTGTCAGAAGGTAAAGGAGCGTAAGCCAGCTACAGTAAACAGCCATACCCATCAGCACAAAGTTGAGCTGCTCATCAAGCAGCGTTCTAAGTGTTTCTGAAGTAAACAGCAGGTTGATTAGCGTTGGCACAACCGCAATGCTAATAGCAATGATGGCCAGAACCCATCTTTTGCTCATAGGTATCTCCTCCAGATACCTGAAAAGCTTTTTCATAAGCAGGCTGTTAAAGTCCTACTCAATATAAGGATTGTTCACAAAATAAAAGCGTGCAGTTTTTACTTCTGCAGGCCTTCTTTAAAACTTATTTTAATGCGGAGAGGAATGGGGGCAGGCATATGATAAGTGCTAACCTTAGCGGCGAACAAGCGGCCCCTTACATGATCACCGGTTTGTAATACTGTTCATTGTAGAGCAGTGCCTCATCCAGGTCTATGCCGGGTACTGGTTCTATGAGCTGATGGACAGGGTCCCAGTTAATTTTTCTGCCCAGTTTATGGCTGATGCATAGCCTGTTGGAAAAAATACGCCCCTTCAAAAAAGGATCTGTGTCCGGAACGCTTCCCGGCTTATTAGCTGTTCCAGTTACTGGTAGAGAATAATGGCCTGGCAACTGGCTATGCAAAGGTGAATTCTTAGCCTTTAAGCCCTTAAATCTTTTACGATCTCACCAAAACAGTAAGTTTTTCCTTAATTTGAAATTAATTACAAACTAGAACAGAGCAATGGCGATATATAAGCTGCAAATAAACGGACAAACATACCAGGTCGATGTGGAGCCCGATACCCCGCTGCTATGGGTGCTGCGTGACCACCTGGGGCTGCTGGGCACCAAGTTTGGTTGCGGAATTGCCCTGTGCGGGGCCTGTACGGTTCATTTCAACGATCAGGCCGTTCGTGCCTGTGTATTTCCGGTTTCTGCCGTAGGCGATGCTAAAATCACCACCATTGAGGGACTTTCGGCGCAGGGCGATCACCCGGTGCAGCAGGCCTGGAACGAGGTAGATGTTGCCCAGTGCGGCTATTGCCAGGCAGGCCAGATCATGACTGCCGCGGCTTTACTGAAACGAAACCCCAACCCCAGCACCGAAGAAATAGATACCGGCATGAACGGCAATATATGCCGCTGCGGTACCTACCACCGTATCCGTGAAGCCGTAACCCTGGCCGCCGCCAAACTAAAATAAGCATGTCGACCCAACCTAATACAAGCAGACGAAATTTCCTGAAGCAGTCGCTCCTGGCAGGCGGAGGCCTCCTGATTGGCTTTAAGCTTTATGGTGCCGGCATAGCCGCTACCGGCGAAATAGAAAATGCAGCACTGGCTGCCGCCAGTGTGGATTTTAACAGCTACCTGTCCATTGCTCCCGATGGCGTGGTTACCATTTTCTCGCCTAACCCCGAAATTGGCCAGAACATCAAGACCTCCTTTCCCATGATTGTGGCCGAAGAGCTGGATGTAGACTGGAATAGGGTAAAGGTGGTGCAGGCAGCCCTGGACAGCAGCAAGTACGAGCGCCAGGTAACAGGGGGCAGCGGGGCCATTCCTCACTCCTGGAAACGCCTGCGCGAGGCCGGTGCTACTGCCCGGCAGATGCTGATGGAAGCCGCCGCCAAACGCTTAAAGGTGCCTGTATCAGAGTTAAGCACCCAAAACAGTCTGGTACTGCACAAGGCCAGCGGCCGCCAGCTGGGCTATGGCGAGCTGGCAGCCGATGCGGCAAAACTGCCTGTTCCGGCCAGTGTAAAGCTAAAAGACCCCAGAGATTTCAAGCTGATCGGTAAGGCCATCAACAATGTGGACAATGGGGATATCATCACAGGAAAGCCGCTGTTCGGCATGGACTTTTACCGCGAAGGCATGCTTACCGCCATGGTGCAGCGCCTGCCGGCTTTTGGCATGAAGCTAAAGTCTGTGGATGCCTCGGCCGCCAAAGCCATGCCTGGTATAGTGGATGTGGTACGCTTCGATAACAAGGTAGCAGTAGTAGGCAAATCTACCTGGCAGGTGATGAAAGCCCGCAAAGCCCTGCAGGTGGAATACGAGCAGGAATCAGCGCTTGAAAGCAGTGCCGACCATGACCGGCTCTTCAAAGAACTCCTGGATAGCAAAGAGGCTACGGTACGCCGGCAGGATGGCGATGTGGAAGCCGCTTTTAAAAGAGCGGCGAAGGTGGTGAGGAGCGAGTATCAGTGTCCGTTCCTGCCGCACAGTCCGCTGGAGCCCATGAACTTCTTTGCCCATGTACGTGCCGATGGTGTGGAGCTGATTGGCCCTACCCAAACGCCTGATCGTGCCCGCGGGGTTGCCGCCCAGATCACAGGTATAGCGCCAGAAAAAATCACAGTGGAAATGACCCGTATGGGTGGTGCCTTTGGCCGTCGCCTGATGGCAGATTATGTAGAAGAAGCCGTGCACGTATCTAAGCTGGCCAAAGCCCCGGTAAAGGTTATCTGGACCCGCGAAGACGATATGGCAGGAGGTAATTACCGTCCGGCAGTGCGCTACCGCTTCGAGGCTGCCCTGGATGCCGCTGGGAATATGATTGGCTATAAACTCCGTGGCGTTGGCATCAATGCAGGCAACCCTACCCGGGAAAATAATTTTCCTTCCGGTTCTGTGGAGCACCTGCTGATCGATTCCGTGGAGCATAAATCGCCCATTACCACAGCCCCCTGGCGTGCACCCATTACCAACTTTTTGGCCTTTGCCGAGCAGTCTTTTATAGATGAGGTAGCCCTTGCGGCAGGCAAAGACCCGGTGCAGTTCAGGCTGGCACTGATGGATAAAGCAAAGCAATCGCCTGTAGGTGAGATCGGCTATGACATTGACCGGATGAAAACCGTTACCCAAATGGCAGCCGAAAAAGCTGACTGGGGCAAAAAGAAGTCGGTACACCAGGGCTTTAGTGTTTACTTTTCTCACCGCTCCTATGTAGCCCAGGTAGGAGAGGTGGTTATGGAAGGTGGTAAGCCGGTGCTCAAGAAAATATATGCCGTATCGGACTGCGGGCAGGTGGTGAACCTAAGCGGTGCCCGTCAGCAGGTGATGGGCGGTATTGTGGATGGACTGGGACACGCCATGTATGGCAACATGACCTTTAAGGAAGGTGTGCCGGAACAGCAGAATTTCAATAATTACCGCCTGATCCGCCTGAAGGAAGTGCCGGATATAGAGCTCCACTTTGTTGATAATGGTATTGACCCCACAGGCCTGGGCGAACCTGCCCTGCCGCCTACTGGTGCCGCCGTGGCCAATGCCATTTTTAAAGCCACTCAAAAACGCATTTACCACCAGCCCTTCATCGAGCAGGATGCCATGAAAGGTGTTTCCTGAAGCGGAATAAGGAAGAGCTCATAGATTTTTCTGTAAAAACAACACCCGGCAACTGCGATAAGCAACCTGCCGGGTGTTGTTTTTAGTTTTAGCGTATGCTATTCACCAGTATACAGCTTTGCTGCTACTTTAGGTTTTCCGGCTTCAACTCCCGGATCTTTACTGTTCTAAAGTCAATGGCCTGCCCTTCGCTTTGCAGGGCAATGTAGCCTTCTTTCAGCAGCTTCCCATCCTGTTTGATGGCGGGGTCGTAACCGGCCACATCTCCTCCTATTTGCGGCTTGGTATATTGTAATACGGTATCTCCGTTGATCATGTGGATTACCAGCGAGTCTGCCAGTACGATCAGCTCGGCCCGTATCCACTCATCTGCTTCGTAGGTATCAGAGGTAGAATTTATACAATGCCTGGGATCGATCTTACCCTCGAATACCACATCTGTACCGGGGGAGCACATATTGCCGGTAGGGCGGGGATTTCCATCACCCAGGCCGGCCAGCAGCTGAAATTCAACAGAGATAGGCCAGTCCTGCTCCTTACGTATCGTTCTGGGATCCTGGGAGTGGAACATAATCCCGCTGTTTTTGATCGTATACTCCGGGGCGTCCTCCAGCCACTGATCCCTAAACCGGTATTCTACCAGCAGGTGGTAGGAGGAGAAAGGCTCCTTGTAAAACAGGTGGCCAAAGCGGTTGTTGAAATCACTGTAACCATCGTAGTTCACCTGCAGCAAACCATCCTTTACCCGAAAGGTATTGGCGTAATTATCTCCCACCTCATGGTGATGGATCTTAACGATCCAGTCGTTGATGTCTTTGCCATTGAAAATTGTCTGCCATTCTTCCTGCTCACGCTCTGTCTGAACGGAGGTGCAATGGCTGCAAAAAAATAGCAGCAGAACAACGAATGGAACTGGTAACAACCTCATCATGAATCTATCTTATTGAATTTTATATATTATATAAGCCAGCGACAAACCTACATTATTATAAGATAAAGCAGGTGTCAGAAGCCTGGAATTTGATAATCCCATGTCTTAATCCTTGCCAACAGTGGGTCAACAACCTTCATCTCATCCTCACTGAACATCCTGGCTATCTGTTTTTTTACTACCTGAACTGTCACTAAGGCTCTTAAGCACTGATAGTGCAACTCAATATTATTCTCTGCAATATCGCATTGCCAGGGCTAAATTAACCCAGGAATAGGCCCCGGTAATTTTAGGATTAGGGGGTTATAGAACAAAGAATGAATGATCGGTTCTATTCTTCAACACAAGCTCTTGGAGAAATAGGGGGACAAAAAGAACCTTAATATTATGTTTATTGAATTTAAATGTATTTTTTACGTTTAATTTTATTGGAACAAGATTATCTGGACAATATTCTGTAAACATTATCAGCATAAGCAAAATGAACTCCATCAAACTCCTGAAATTTTTTCTTGCGATAGCGCTTATTGTCAGCGGATTGGCAGCGAATGCACAAAATCAGAAGAAAAACCAGTTTAACAACCCCCTGGCCCAGCAAAGGGCAGATCCGCATGTCTGGAAAGCTGCCGATGGTACTTATTATTTTATTGCCACAGTTCCTGAGTACGACCGCATTGAACTAAGGAAGTCAAAAACCATTAATGGCATAAAAGAAGCAGAACCGGTAGTAGTATGGCGTAAGCATGAAAAAGGACCTATGAGCGAACATATCTGGGCTCCTGAGCTGCATCGGATTGATGGAAAATGGTATATCTATTTTGCAGCCTCTAAGGCCGAGGATAAATGGAAACTACGCATGTATGCCTTGTCGAATCCAGCGGAAGATCCAACAAAGGGCGAATGGAAAGAGGAAGGACAGATTGTGGCCAAAAGGGATGAATTTTCCCTGGATGCCACCACTTTTGTACACAACGGTCAGCGCTACATGATATGGACCGACAGAGCATCTGACAAGGAGGTGAACACAGGCTTGTATATTGCAAAGATGACCAGCCCGACCACCCTAGGCGATGAACAGGTAGTCATTTCCCAGCCAGAATATGCATGGGAGAGGAGAGGACATAATGTAAACGAGGCCCCGGCAGTATTAATCCGCAACGGAAAGGTATTTCTGACATTTTCGGCCAGTGCCACCGATGCAAACTATGCCATAGGTATGATGTGGGCCGACGAGAATTCCGACCTTCTTGATCCTGCCTCCTGGAACAAATTACCCGAACCTGTTTTCTCTGCCAACGAAGCACTTAAACGTTTCGGACCGGGGCACAACAGCTTTATAGTGGCTGAAGATGGTAAAACCGATGTAATGATTTACCATGCCCGCGATTATAAAGAAATTGATGGCGAACCCCTGTACGATCCAAACCGCCATACCCGTGCCAGGATACTAAGATGGACCGAAGATGGCATGCCTGATTTTGGCCAGGATTTGGATGACAATGAAACGGCCGTAGAAAAGCCAAAAAACGCAAAGAAACAATAGGGTTTCAAACACTCAATTATTGTATCAGTAACCCATGAGATTATCAATTGGCTGCATAAGACGTTAAGAGGATATTGGGGTTTAGGGGTGGTACCCCAAACCCCAATTACTTTTTAGTCTTTCCTATTGAGTTATTTGTTTCTTGGCACAACTAGATTCATTGTGGTTTATTTTGATTCAAGGTTTTGCGTTTGTCCATTTTAAACATTCTGACAAACCTCATTAAAATACAACGCTTTTTATAGGTCCTGTTTTTTTAACCTTAGCTGGCGAAATTGTGAGGCTTTTAATGTGGGAAATCCACCCAACGGCCGGGTATAAGCGTAGTGCAGGTTTCGGAGCAATCAACTATCTGGCTGCACCGAATTTTATTAGGAGCTAAAATACCCAATTTTAGCTAATCAGCCCGCAACGCTTAAAGAACGTTATAGCCTGTGTTCCTTTCTGTTTATTTTAGGTTGCCCGGAGAATGTATTTACCGAAGAAACCATCTGGGGAATAATTGACATCTTCTATTTCAAAACCACACTGCTCAAGCATAGATTCAAGAAGCCATCGAAATGTAGAGTGTTCATCACGAATGTGTTCTTCCATCTCCTCTCTAACCCACTCTTTCTTAATGTCATTTCCTAAAGTATTACAAAACAAATCTATACGCCTGTCTATCTCATCTGGATTAAAGTCGTAGATAACATCCCATAATCTTAATATACCACCAGGTTTCATAAACCGATGAATACGTTTAAGGGCAATAACTTTCCAGAAATCAGGAAGGTGATGTAGAGCAAGCCTGGAGTACACAAAATCGGCTGGCTTACCATTGTGTTCGTAAGTTAAAAATCCTGACTGTACAACTTCTATGTTCGATAAACCTGATTCTTCTATCTTTGATTTTAACTGTTTTAGCATTACTGGCGATACATCTACTGCAACCACGCGTGCACATACTGTAGCCGCGATCAATGCAAACTGCCCAGTCCCAGTCCCAATGTCAACAATCTCTGACTGACTGTTAAATCCCATCTTTTGCAGTAGATTTACCTCGCTGTTTGCCTTAGCATCTTCCTTTTTATCGTAACGTTCTGCATGAACAGCATCTAAGTTCTCTCTACCGACACAAGTTAATTCATCAAGCATCCAGTTTTGCTGCTTCTTCATATTTTTAATGTTTACACTTCAACCTGTATAATCAGGTACCTTTATTTAAATTCAACATTGGCAGTAAAGTCCATTGAATATAGCAGTTGACCAATCACTGGACCTGCTTTATTCTGTAGTTACAGGCAGCTTATTATCTTATTTTTTTTAGTTCCACAACCTCTTCCTTATTCCATTCTTGAGTCCTAGTGCACTGATGAGTCCAGAAAGTTTTACAATCAAAGGTCCGCCTTTTCAATTTATCAGTAAATGGTAATTCATCTGTAACTGTAGCGTATACAATATATATTGATCCGATATTGAACAATACTCCACATGAAGCTCCTCTAGTGGATGTCAGGATGGTTATTATATCTGAAGAGGATTTACCTTTATAGATTTTGTCTACCTTTATTATTACAACTGCTGTAGGAATCCCCCTCCACTGAAACTTCATATCAGTAGTATCCCCCGTTATTTCAACTCCTAGGCTGTCATAGTTATAAGTAATTGTGCTTGATAATACTTCTCCACTAAAGACAATGTCAGCCGATCTGACACTACCATGAACTGTAGAGGTGCCTTGACATTTACATGCTAAAGCATCACCTGCATTACTATATGCAAGAAATGATACTAGCAGAATTCGTAAGAGCGATTGTTTCATTTTGTTGCCTGCGTCCGTTGTATAAAGCAGGCACCCCGGCAGCTGCCTTTGCTGAAAGTACGAAAAACTGGCCTCCTGCACAAGAATGGCTGAAAGAAGTGAGGGAGGTGCTTTATTCTGTTGTTGGCATACGTTTATTTACCTATTTCCAACTATCACATAAACAGCTTCCTGAAAAGGCCCCTAGGCACCTACAGAGCTTGGTAGTGCCAGCCCTTTTAGCGTCAGATAAGTATTTGTTTGGGCATTTAGGACTAAAACCGGAATAGTATATTTATTGAAATTCTGCTGATGCTGAAGGTTTTTGTCAAAGGTCAACAGGGCGTCAAAGCGGTCAGCCACCATTAACCGTATCAGTCACCATTCTTTTTTCCGTCCCAACCTTTATCACGGACTGTGTATATTTCATGTTCCTCAAAGTCCAGCTTGAGCCGCTTGGGCAGATTTTCGTCAAGCAGCAGCTTCATAAAGCTTCTGAATATTTTTGGAGGTCACCAGTTTTTCTGCAAGTTCAAGTACTGCTACTGCCTGCTCCTTAGTCACCGTTGGAAAGTCCTCCAGGAATTCATTAAGAGACACACCTTGTTCTAAATGCATAAACAGCGTCTCCACAGGAACTCTGGTCCCTTTGAATACTGGCTGTCCTCCAAGGACTTCGGCGTCTGTACTGATGATATTTTTAACTGCTTCCATATTTCAAATATACGAAAGTACTGATAACGCAGTTCCCCTTTTGCTTAGCCCCAAAGTCCATTGAATAAAGCAGGTGCCCTTCACCGGCTTTGGCCAAAAGTACGCAAAACTAGCTGTCTGCATTGTCAATGGCAGAAAGAACTGGGGGAGCTTGTTTTATTCTGTTGTTGGGCTTAGTTTAATTTTTTTATTTATTACTAGCTACAGTATAACTGTCAGTATAGCCATAAGCAGGATCAACGGGAATAATATTGCAAATATCAACAGTCGTAGGTTCTTTTCCTTCTTCAGTTTAGCGTCCCGCCACTCTTCTATTTCCGGTATTATTGATGCATCACGTTCCTTGCCCCAATCCTTACCAGCAGCATAGGGATTATCTTTCATAGAATTCCTATTATTTCTAAGTCCTCTATTGTTCTTGAAGGAATCATGTCCCTGTTTAGAAAAACCTACCCCGCCGGTCATAACTTATAGATTTTTTTAAAGTGACGATTTTTTTGTTGTGGCCAACGTCCGTTGAATAAAGCAGGCGACCTTCACCGGCCTCTGTCGAAAGTACGCAAAAATTGCTTCCTGCATTGTCAATGGCTGAACGTACTGTGGGAGCTTGCTTTATTCTGTTGAGGCTGTTGCACAACTCTACCAAGATAGTTGTAGTTGAGCTAAGGGACAAACTTTTAAGGCAATGCAGGGGCGGCATATCTATCGTGATCGGGTAGTGCTTGAGTTTTGTTTATCTGACCACATCCCCAAGCACAACCTCTATTACCGGCTAAAGCAGTTGCTTGAGCTTGATTATCTCTTTGGGTCAACAAAGATCTACTATGGCAACTGCGGACAAAAGAGCATGGATCCCATCGTGTTCTTCAAGCTCTGTTTAATCCAGCATCTGGAGAATATTGATTCCGATAGGAAGCTTCTGGAAGTGTGCAGCTTAAGACTGGATCTGCTTTACTTCCTGGGCTACAATCTGGGAGAAGAGCTGCCCTGCCACTCCACGCTTTGCAGAATAAGAAAGCTGCTGCCAAGGCAAACCTTTGATAAGCTCTTGAACCACATTCTTTCTCTTTGCATAGATTCCGGTATGGTAGCGGATTCTGTTGTTGCAGTAGATTCTGCTCTGGTAAAAGCCAATGCCTCCATGGACTCTTTAGCGTTGAAGGTGCCAAAGGAAAAGCTACAGGAAGAACTGCTAAAGGCAAGACCTGTAAAAAAAGCCAGTAGAAAGGCTAAATACAATCAAGCCAGCCAGGAACAAAAAACACCTACTGCCTCAAGACAAGAGCTCAAGGAAATTAAAAGCAGGAACAAAAACTGGAGACAACAGCAGTTCACCCGCCCTGGTGGAAGTAGCGAAACATCTAAACTCTACTCCAACAAGACCCACTACTCACCTGTAGACCCTGATGCTCGTATTGCTGTAAAGCCAGGTAAAAGAAGACAGCTCTGCTACTTTGATCAACTCTCTGTGGATACTGCTCATCATGTTATTGTGCATTCACAAGCTGATTTGGCGGACCAGAAAGATAGTCAGTACCTGGCCAGGATACTGGAAAAAACCAGCCAGAGGCTAAGCTGCTTTGACCTTAGCATACGCTCCCTCTTAGCGGATGGAGCCTACTGCTCTGGTGAAAACTGTGCCCTGCTGGAGAAACTAAACATCAGGGGCTACATCCCAGTGCATGGCACCTATAAAGGTGGACCAGAAGGTTTTACTTATGATGAAAAGCAAGATTGCTGGATCTGTCCTGTGGGAAGGAAAGCCACCTTTAGAAAGATCAAATTCTCGGCTCAAGACAGCCTGCAGCGCCAGTACTTCACTACCAGAAGTGATTGCAAAGGTGCCCCTTGAAAGACTCCTGCCTGGGAGAAAAACAGAAGGAAAAGAAAATCGATATCACCTACTACAGAGAGGAATATGAACGAGCCAAAGAAAGACTCTCTACCAAACATGCAGAGTGGCTAAAGAAAAAGCGGCCCGGTGTGGAACACAGTCGACAGTAGAGCCAGTATTTGGCACCTTGATCAACTATATGGGTCTTTCGAAAATCAACATAAGGGGTATCATGGCAGCAGATAAGAAAATGCTGATGGCAGCCGCTGCCTATAACCTGAAGAAGTGGCTGAACTTCTGCTTCAGTAGACGAAAAACAGCCGCTCTAGTGAAGCCTAAACCTACTGTGGCTATACTTTTTTGGTTGTTTTTGGAAAAATCTGCTCTGGAAATGAAAGCTGGAAATAGCTGGTGTTAGGGAGAGGAAAATTAGTCTATTCTTGAGGGAGTTGTGCAACAGCTACTGTTGTTATGCCCAGGTTTTTATTTTTTTCTATTCACTCACTAGACTCAAAATCTTTGCTACAATTTTTTCAGATATTCTAAAATCTGTCTGCTGTACATCATCAAGGACTGGTGCCAGTAGATCTATATGTCCTTTTTGCTTTGCTTTAACCAAAATGCCTAAACTGCCGGTTATCTGAAGATTTAAAGACTTTGCAACTTTCCTTGCTTTCAAATCATCGATCACTATTAATGATTGCGGTAACTCAACGCCTAAAGCAATTGCACTGGATTCACCTACTCCAAGTATTTGTTCAAGGACACGTTGATGCGACTGATTCGAAACTTTCTTGATAAGAATCCAATCCGGCAGTTGCTTCCCATATTCCTCGGCAACTTCTGGTGTCACATAAATTGTATTGTAACATAGCCTGAGAAGATTAAGCTGATTGATTTTATCGAAGAGAATTAAGCAGCTTGTATCAGAAATAATCAGGTCAGGCATTTTCTATATCCGATAGGAGATCTTCTTCGGACTGGCTGAAAATCGAAAATCCGAACTTGCCCAGTATTTCTATAAATGCTCTTTTGGAAAGTCCAGCCAAATCAGCCGCCTGACCAAGAGAAAGCCTCTCCCTTTCATAGAGTTCACCCGCTAATATGATCTTTAGCTCTGGTTCATTGATATCTATGTTGTCTGGTATATTCAAACTTACTGTCCGCATAAGCTACTGTCTTTTAACATTCATAATCCTAATATACGAACTTTAGTTTCTATTTGGCATGTGCACTATGTTTGAGCAAGAGTCCTTCTTTGGCAAGCAGAAAATTAAATATTTACTATTGCACATTAGCGAAGCCGCTGATGTTACTTGGGCATAACGTACTCTGAATAAAGCAGCCGACCATTCACTGGCAATTGCTAAAAGTAAGCAAAGCTAGCTGACTGCATTGTCAATGGCTGAAAGATAGCTGGGCGGTTGTTTTATTCTGTTGTTACTTGCTGGTTATTTTTAATTTTTCGTTTAACACTTCCAGAATTTTTCCTGTTGCAACAACCCTAACCACCTCTGCAAGTTTGAAGTCCATACCTTCATAAAGTAATCCGGCGAAAGTATCAGTACTTAGTATTCTTATTTCGGCTGTTACAGTTTCACCAGGATATACTTTGTCCTTGTCGATAAAGATTTGTTCTGCAGAAGTTAATACATTTAGTCCTTCGATTTGAAAATGAGGTCTATATCCAGATGCAGCATAACCTTTCCTACCTCCAGCCTCTGTAGTTAGATAATCAAGCCGTGCTACAAAATCAGGAGCTGTCTTTCTAACAGTGTCAATGTAGGTAACCTGGGGCTTTTCGTCAATAAAGTAGGTGAGATAATGGAGTTGTCCGCTTTTTTGAAGGTTAATCCTATTATTGGAAAACTGTGCTACTATCTTATCTACTGATATTGGGTCAAATGAATAAACCTGATTTTTTAAATCCTCAATATTCGTCAACCATTTATTTATTGATGATTCTACATCTTTTGCATAAATGGTATGTTGATACTCTCTATCACCAACTTCTGTTCGATAAGTGAATGTCTGTATCATTTTTTTTACTTGCAACGTCAGTCTGTGCGAAAAGCACCGCTGTTAAAACTGTTGAATTTTCTTCAGTTTAACAACAGGTTTAGCTAAATTAAGAGATGCACCATCTGATGGGAAAAGACAGACATCAGACTTTTTCAACGAGTCTGGAGGCATCCATTGGAGCAGATAATCCAGTTAGGGTCATTGATGCTTTTGTAGATGCACTGCCCCTATTGGAGATGGGTTTTAAGGGAGTACTTCCTAAAGCAACAGGAAGGCCTTCTTTTGACCCAGCTCACCTTTTGAAGCTCTACCTCTATGGCTACTATAACCGGATCCGCTCCTCCAGAATGCTAGAGCAGGAGTGCAGAAGGAATCTGGAATTACAGTGGCTTTTGCAGGGACTCTGCCCTGCCTACCATACCATTGCTGATTTCCGAAAAGAGCATCCCGCCCAGCTAAGGCAGGTATTTAAAGCCTTTGTTGCTTTCCTAAAGGAAGCCCATCTTTTGAAAGGTAAGTATGTGGCTATCGACGGCACCAAGCTCCGGGCGCAGAACTCCAGAAAGAACAACTACAACCAAAAGAAGATCGACCGCCAGCTGAACTATATCCAGCAAAAGATCGATGAGTATCTGGAACAACTGGAAGGGAAAGATCTAAAGGAAGCAAGGATGTCAGCTGCTCCAGGGCTGACATCAAGCAGTCCCTTAAACAACTGGAGCAACGAAAGCTAAAATATGAGCAAATAGAAGAGCAGGTAGAGCAAAGCGATGACGGGCAGGTATCTACTTCAGATAAAGAGAGCAGAGCCCTGATCCAGCACCACAATGTAGTGGAGGTAAGCTACAACTGTCAGGCAGCAGTCGACAGTAAGCACAGCCTGCTGGTTTACTTTGATGCTACAAACTGTAATGATGCCAAAGCCCTGGCTACAGTAGCCATAGCCGCAAAGCAGGTGCTGGCAAAGAAAAGAATCACTGTACTGGCCGACAAGGGCTATCATAACGGTGAGCAAATAGGACAGTGTCTCAAGAATGGCATCATTACCATTGTCGCCTACAGAGAGCCCGCCCGTGATCCAGTGCCTGCCCAAGCTTATTACCTGGAGAAGTTCATCTACAATCCAAAGAAGGACCACTACCTCTGTCCTAAAGGAGAAGTGCTCACTACCAATGGCTCCTGGTATGAGATGAACAAGCCCAGCAGCTATCGCAAAAACGCTACTCCCAATCTGGCCAAACACTACAAGAGCAAAGCCTGTCTTGCCTGTTCAGTTAAAGCCCTGTGTACAGCTAATAAAGCAGGCCGGCTCATTGTACGCTCCGAGCATGCTGCTGCCATCCAGGCCAACAATGAAAGGCTCTTAAAGCAAAAAGAAGCTTACCCAAACGACAGGCAATCGTAGAGCACCCTTTTGGTACTATCAAAAGAAGCTGGGGCTACACCTATACGCTGATGAAGGGGCTCAAAAAAGTGGACGGTGAACTGGCTCTGATCTTCACTTGCTACAACTTCAGGAGAGCTATGTCCATTTTGGGGGTGGAAGGGCTGCTAAAACTGTTAAAAACTAATAAAAAGTGGCTGGCAGCTGCTTTTCCCTCACTTACAGCACTTTACCAAAAGCATTTTAAGCAACTTTCTATTTTTAAGCTGGTTAATAGGCAACTTCTGAAGGCAGCCTGAGAAGGGCTGAAAAAGGCCCTGCATGAAAGATAAAGCCTCTTTTTTAAGCAGAAAAGAGTTTTTGCACACTCTGACGTTAGGTGCAAATGAAATCAGTGGCAACATTAGGCGACATAGCGGAAGTATTTTCTTTGTTTCACGACGGAAGCATAGTCGGTTGGACAGGAGATAATGATATCTTGACTTTAAAAATTGACTGCTTGTATTTAGCAGAAAGATTAAATGCTGATTACGAGTATTTTAATCTTATTCTGTACAAAATATATAGATTAGAGTTTGACCCCTGGACTGATCCCTCAGAAAATAATAAGCATTTTAAAAATAGCCTTGGAGAAATATTTGAAGCTGAACTGGAAATTCTCTATGCAGATGTTAAAGATAGTTCAGTAGAGATATCATTCAATCAAGCTGACCCAAAATATAATTATTGCGGAGGGAATCTCTATCTAGCTTGTGAAGCCATAAAAATATTCGATCAAGAAATGAATGAAATCAAGATCGATGAGCTGAAAAGTATCTGCAATAATTATTGGGAAGACTGGAAAATAAAAAATAAATAATCAGCACCTAACAACAGAATAAAGCAACCGCCCCGCAGCATTCAGCCATTGACAATGCAAAAGTCTATTTTTGCGTACGCTCAGTTGAGCCCTGTGAATGGTCGGCTGCTTTATTCAATGGACGTTGGCAGTAATAAAATCATCATGGAAACAACGGACTTCCTAATAATTTATCTTCCTTCTTTGCTGTTCTTTATTGTATGGCTGACAATGCAACAAATAACGGGGAAGCATGACGGAAAGCTGTTTTTGTTGCTCTCAACACTGATTATATTGTTGTTAATAATAGGGTTCATAACATCGGCTTTATGGACGGAGATTACTCCAGTTGGTAATGCTTTATTATTTTCAAGCCCTTTATGGCTATTAGGACCAGCCTTAATATATTTTGGCAAAAAGGTGGAAGATCCATCAAAAAGAAGACTTATCGGAAGCTTAATGTTAATTCTATTGTCTCCATTAAGCAGTATCGGGTGTTTTTTCCTTTTACTATTAACTGGACAAGTAACAGGGACATAAATAAAAATATACTACTGCCAACAACAGAATAAAGCAAATGCCCCCAGCCCATTCAGCCATTGACAATGCGGAAAGCAACTTTTGCGTACATTCGGCAAAGGGCAGTGCAGGGCATCTGCTTTATTCAATGGACGTCAGTCTGTGCGAAAAGCACCGCTGTTAAAACTGTTGAATTTTCTTCAGTTTAACAACAGGTTTAGCTAAATTAAGGGATGCACCATCTGACGGGAAGAGATCGTAATCAGACTTTTTCAACTAGTCTGGAGGCATCCATATCAGCTGATAATCCAGTTAGGGTCATTGATGCTTTTGTAGATGCACTGCCCCTTTTGGAGATGGGTTTCAAGGGAGTGGAGCCCAAAGCTACGGGCAGACCCTCTTTTGATCCTGCTCATCTTTTGAAGCTCTACCTGTATGGCTACTACAACAGGATCAGATCAAGCAGAAAGCTGGAGACAGAATGCAGAAGGAATCTTGAAGTGCAGTGGCTGCTACAGGGGCTCTGTCCTGCCTATCATACCATCGCTGACTTCAGGAAAGAGCATCCCCAGCAGCTCAAGCAGGTCTTCAAGGCCTTTGTAGCTTTTCTTAATGATGCTCACCTGCTTAAGGGCAAATATGTAGCCATAGATGGCACAAAGATCAGAGCAGTGAATTCCAGAAAGAACAACTACAACCAAAAGAAGATAGAGCGCCAGCTTAGCTACATACAAGAAAAGATAGATGATTACTTGGATCTGTTGGAAGAGGAAGATCAAAAGGAAGCCCATGATGTCAAAGGCTCCAGGGCTGACATCGAAGTGGCTCTTAAGCACCTGGAGAAGCGAAAGCTCAAGTACGAGCAGATGGAAAAAGAGGTAGCGCAAAGTGATGACGGACAGGTATCTACTTCAGATAAAGAAAGCAGAGCCCTAATCCAGCACCATAATGTAGTGGAGGTAAGCTACAACAGCCAGGCAGCAGTCGATAGCAAACACTGCCTAATCATCCACTACCAGGCCCTCAACAAGAACGATTCTAAAGCACTAGCTCCTACAGCTCTTGCAGCTAAACAAGCACTAGGAAAGAAAAGAATCACTGTACTGGCTGACAAAGCCTATCATAGCGGAGAACAGCTAAGTGAGTGCCTGGACAATGGCATCATCACCATAGTGGCGTATAAAGAACCTGCCAGAGATCCTGTGCCAACTGCTGCTTATTATCTGGAGCAGTTCCATTATGATGAAAAGAAAGACCATTATATCTGTCCTAAAGGGGAAGTGCTTTCTAGCAATGGGTCCTGGTATGAGAAGCATAAGGTAAGCTTGGAAAAGAAAAATGCTTCTCCTTATATGGTCAAGCATTACAAGACCAAAGCCTGCCTTTGCTGTGCAGCCAAGGCGCTATGCACCATAAATAAGGCAGGAAGACTAATAGAACGCTCCGAGCATGCTGGAGTGATCAAAAGCAACAACCAGAGGGTAATGCGCCAAAAAGAAGTTTATCGTAAAAGACAAGCTATTGTAGAGCATCCTTTTGGTACCATCAAAAGAGCATGGGGCTACAGCTATACGCTGATGAAGGGACTGAAAAAAGTGGACGGAGAGCTGGGGCTTATCTTTACCTGCTACAACCTTAGGAGAGCTGTGTCCATCCTCTCGGTGCCTAAGCTGCTCAAACTACTGAAAAGCTACACCAAGTGGCCAGTGGCTGCTTTGTCTTCACTTACAGCGCTTTACCTGATGCTTTTTAGCTAACTTCTACTTTTTGGAGCGGATAATAGGCAACTTATGAAGCTGCGCTAGGAGTGGCTGAAAATGGGTCTAATAGGAAGCAAAAGCCCCTTTTTTCAAGAGAGAAGAGTTTTTGCACACTCTGACGTCCATTGAATAAAGCAGGGGCTGTTCACCGCTGCATCTACATGGACGATAAGTTAGAGGTTTTGTGTTTCAATGACAAAGAGCTACCACAGCCCTTGCTTTATTCTGTTGAGGCTGTTGCACAACTCTTACAAGATAGTTGTAGTAGAGATAAAGGACAAACTTTTAAGGCAATGCAGGGGCGGCATATATATCGTGATCGGGTTGTGCTTGAGTTTTGTTTATCTGACCACATCCCCAAGCACAACCTCTATTACCGGCTAAAGCAGTTGCTTGAGCTTGATTATCTCTTTGAGTCAACAAAGATCTACTATGGCAGCTGCGGCCAGAAGAGCATAGATGCAACAGTTTTTTTCAAGCTCTGTCTGATTGCGCATCTGGAGAATATTGATTCCGATAGAAAGCTGCTGGAGATGTGCAGCTTAAGATTAGACCTGCTTTACTTTCTGGGCTACAATCTGGGAGAAGAGCTTCCCTGCCACTCTACGCTTTGCAGAACAAGAATGCTGCTGCCCCGGCAAGTTTTCGAAAGGATCTTTAACCACATCCTTTCCCTCTGTGTGGGTGCGGGCATGGTATCTGGTGCCACAGTAGCAGTAGATTCTGCCTTTGTCAAAGCCAATGCTTCCATGGATTCCCTGGAGCTAAAGGTGTCAAAGGAAGAACTCCAGCAGGAGCTAAAGAAAGCCCGCCCTGTTATGGTTACTGCCAGACGCAAGGCAAAAAAGAATAAGGCCAGCAAAGAGCAGCAGACAGTCACTGCTTCAAAACAAGAGCTCCAGCAGATAGAAAGCAGGCAACAGCACTGGCACTCCCGGCAGCTTACCACTCCAGGGGGCAGCTTAAAACAAGCCCGCTTTACCTCCAACAAGACCCACTATTCTCCAGTTGACCCTGATGCCAGAATAGCTGTGAAGCCCGGCAAAAGAAGGCAACTTTGCTACTTCAACCAGTTAGCTGTAGATACTGCCCATCATGTGATTGTGCATGCACAGGCTGATCTCTCTGACCAAAAAGATAGTCAGTGCCTGCCCAGAGTAGTGGAAGAAACCACCCAAAGACTCCTATCTTTTGACCTTGGCTTAAAATCAGTCTTAGCTGATGGAGCCTATTGCTCTGGCGAGAACTATGTCCTTCTGGAAAAGCTAAATATCCAGGCTTATATTCCAGTGCATGGCACCTACAAAGGAGGTCCTGATGGCTTTATCTATGATCAAGAGCAGGATGTATGGATCTGCCCCCAGGGAAAGAAAGCCACTTTTAGAAAAGTAAAGTTCTCGGCTCAAGACAGCCTGCAGCGCCAGTACTTCACCACCAGAAGTGACTGCAAGGGCTGCCCCTTGAAAGAAAGCTGCCTGGGAGAAAAACAGAAGGAAAAGAAAATCGACATCACCTACTACAGAGCAGAATATGAACGAGCTAAAGAAAGACTCTCCACCAGACATGCAGAGTGGATGAAGAAGAAGCGGCAGAGCACCGTGGAGCCGGTCTTCGGCATTTTAATCAACTACATGGGCCTGTCGAAAATCAACACCAGGGGTATCATGGCAGCAGATAAAAAGATGCTCCTGGCAGCTGCTGCCTATAACTTGAAGAAATGGCTCAACTTCTGCTCCAATAAAAGAAAAACAGCCGCTCTGGTAGCTCCTAAAGCTACTGTGGCTGCTCTTTTTTGGCTAATGCTGATAGGATTATGGACTGGCAACAAAATCAGAAGTGGGTGATGTTAAAATACAGAAAAACAGCCTATCATTCAGGAAGTTGTGCAACAGCTACTGTTGTTGCCAGCAGTTTATTTTATTTTTTCAAATGCAGCAACAATTCTATGAGGCTGAAATCTAAAATCAACTACTACTTTCCCTGCTTTATCAAGATAACCTTGTTTACCTCCAATTTCTGCATTAACTAGTCCATTCTGAAAGCTTCCGACATAATCGTACTGCGCTGGAATCTTAATATTTCCTTTGCTGTCAATGAATCCCCATTTGCCATTGATTTCAAAGCCTGCAATGCCCTCACTGAAATGGTGCAAATCATCATATTGTGCAGGAACAATAATGTTACCAGCAGTATCTAATACGCCCCACTTCCCATTATTCTTAAATATTCTACGGTCTTCTTTTAGTTTACCAACTACATCAAAAGATGGCAGAGTCAGTGTGTCCCCAGCTTCATTAAGCAGGCCTATTTTATCACCTATTTTGTAATGGCCCGGATGACAGGTTGGTATTTGCCTGTCACATGGTATTGCTTCATCAAGTTGATTGCCTGCTTTATCGATGAACAAATACTGATAGTCCTGAGTGAAGACAACTGCTTTATCATTTTTAAAATCATAGCATGAACTAAAGCTAGGTGCAATCACCCAATTGCCCTTTGAGTCAATGTAGCCACAACTGTCACCGACAGTTACCTGTGCTAAACCTTCTGAAAACGAGAATGCTTCATCATAGGAATAAGGTATTACCAAATCTCCTTGCGTATTGATGAAGCCCCACTTTTCATTTTTTCTTACTGCTGCAAAGCGTTCATAAAACCAAATGGCATCGTCAAAATTAGGACTTATTGTAAAATCCCCCTGTTGATTTATGTATCCTGCCTTTCCACCAATCTGAGCTATTGCTAGTCCGTCTTTAAAGGTCGTCGCATGCTCAAAGATGGTGTCAATAACTATTTTACCTCTAGAATCAATGTAGCCAAATTTATTATTGGCTTTGATAACTGCGATATATCCATTGTCCCTGCTACATCCCAAGGTCAGTATAAGAATGATTATGTAGTAAGGTAGAAGTCTCATTTTAATTGCTGGCAACGTCAGTCTGTGCGAAAAGCACCGCTGTTAAAACTGTTGAATTTTCTTCAGTTTAACAACAGGTTTAGCTAAATTAAGGGATGCACCATCTGACGGGAAGAGATCGTAATCAGACTTTTTCAACTAGTCTGGAGGCATCCATATCAGCTGATAATCCAGTTAGGGTCATTGATGCTTTTGTAGATGCACTGCCCCTTTTGGAGATGGGTTTCAAGGGAGTGGAGCCCAAAGCTACGGGCAGACCCTCTTTTGATCCTGCTCATCTTTTGAAGCTCTACCTGTATGGCTACTACAACAGGATCAGATCAAGCAGAAAGCTGGAGACAGAATGCAGAAGGAATCTTGAAGTGCAGTGGCTGCTACAGGGGCTCTGTCCTGCCTATCATACCATCGCTGACTTCAGGAAAGAGCATCCCCAGCAGCTCAAGCAGGTCTTCAAGGCCTTTGTAGCTTTTCTTAATGATGCTCACCTGCTTAAGGGCAAATATGTAGCCATAGATGGCACAAAGATCAGAGCAGTGAATTCCAGAAAGAACAACTACAACCAAAAGAAGATAGAGCGCCAGCTTAGCTACATACAAGAAAAGATAGATGATTACTTGGATCTGTTGGAAGAGGAAGATCAAAAGGAAGCCCATGATGTCAAAGGCTCCAGGGCTGACATCGAAGTGGCTCTTAAGCACCTGGAGAAGCGAAAGCTCAAGTACGAGCAGATGGAAAAAGAGGTAGCGCAAAGTGATGACGGACAGGTATCTACTTCAGATAAAGAAAGCAGAGCCCTAATCCAGCACCATAATGTAGTGGAGGTAAGCTACAACAGCCAGGCAGCAGTCGATAGCAAACACTGCCTAATCATCCACTACCAGGCCCTCAACAAGAACGATTCTAAAGCACTAGCTCCTACAGCTCTTGCAGCTAAACAAGCACTAGGAAAGAAAAGAATCACTGTACTGGCTGACAAAGCCTATCATAGCGGAGAACAGCTAAGTGAGTGCCTGGACAATGGCATCATCACCATAGTGGCGTATAAAGAACCTGCCAGAGATCCTGTGCCAACTGCTGCTTATTATCTGGAGCAGTTCCATTATGATGAAAAGAAAGACCATTATATCTGTCCTAAAGGGGAAGTGCTTTCTAGCAATGGGTCCTGGTATGAGAAGCATAAGGTAAGCTTGGAAAAGAAAAATGCTTCTCCTTATATGGTCAAGCATTACAAGACCAAAGCCTGCCTTTGCTGTGCAGCCAAGGCGCTATGCACCATAAATAAGGCAGGAAGACTAATAGAACGCTCCGAGCATGCTGGAGTGATCAAAAGCAACAACCAGAGGGTAATGCGCCAAAAAGAAGTTTATCGTAAAAGACAAGCTATTGTAGAGCATCCTTTTGGTACCATCAAAAGAGCATGGGGCTACAGCTATACGCTGATGAAGGGACTGAAAAAAGTGGACGGAGAGCTGGGGCTTATCTTTACCTGCTACAACCTTAGGAGAGCTGTGTCCATCCTCTCGGTGCCTAAGCTGCTCAAACTACTGAAAAGCTACACCAAGTGGCCAGTGGCTGCTTTGTCTTCACTTACAGCGCTTTACCTGATGCTTTTTAGCTAACTTCTACTTTTTGGAGCGGATAATAGGCAACTTATGAAGCTGCGCTAGGAGTGGCTGAAAATGGGTCTAATAGGAAGCAAAAGCCCCTTTTTTCAAGAGAGAAGAGTTTTTGCACACTCTGACGTCCGATGAATAAAGCAGGCGACCTTCACCAGCCTTTGCCGAACGGACGCAAAGTTTAACAATAGCATTGTCAATGGCTGAATGCTCAGTGGGAGCTTGCTTTATTCTGTTGTTGCCAATAGTATATTTTTAATATTTCTCAGGATGTGAATTGTAATACAAGCGCAATGTCATTAGTGAAGACTTGCTCTTACTCTTAGAACTCCATTCTTTAACTCTATCTTATCTTTAGGTTTTGGTAGGTTCAAGTTATTATTAATGGGGTATAGGGTACAGTCAATTTTAGCCACAATGATTTTATGTAACTGAAAGTTATTAGCTTCACTATAAGCAATTACATCACTTGTTACATCTTCAATTTCAAATACAGCAGAAGCATTTTCTCCGGCGTCAGATCCCCAAAGTTGTCCATTGGCATCAAGATATCTTAAAATTACTCCATTCTGCTCTTTGAAGTCGTACGTTCCAACTCTGAACATATCATCAATGTTACTTCCTGTTGGTTCATGACCAAAGTCTTGACTAAACACTACTTGTATAAACTCGAGCTTAATTGCTCCATCTGACTCAATATACTTTTTACGGGTACTAAGTCCTGTATATTGATTAGAAATACAACAGCCACACCCACTCACAAGAGTGCAGCCAGAGGTTGCATTGATAGCAGAATTATTCACTTCGTCTTGATAGACAATTTGCTTGCCATCAATTTCCCCCTCAAAATGAAAATCTGATGTGATTTCAATTTCTGGTGTGTTAACTTTTGTTTCATCCTTTTTGCACCCTGTCATAACAAGAAGAACGCAATAGGTAATGCTGAGAATTATTATTTTTAACATAAATGTCGATGGTTTGCTTTCTTAATGTCAGTTAATGGATGGTTATATTATTGGCAACTGTTGTTATGTACAGGCTATTTTATTTCTTTCTTAATGTAGAGTAGATTTCAATTAGGGTCTGCACGTCCTCTTGTGATTGTGCATTACCAAAGGCATGAAATTTTGCCCAATCATCAATGTCAATGATGGTTTGTACTGAATAAGCATTATTACAGTCAAATACCTGCCAATCGACATCTTTATCAAGTAGATCTGCTTCAATCACTTTTGTTTTACAGCTCTTATCTTCAGGCTCTATCTTACTTGGATATCCGCCATAATAGAGTCCGCCGGTTAGCAGGTTTTTTGTCGTAATATCTTTTGGCTGAAACTGGTACACGTAGTAATCAACGCCTTCAGTCTCCACTATTTTATATCCTTTAGGTATGGAGATATAGTAGCCTATCTTACCGAGCTTTTTTTCTTTAAGATTGTGAGCCGCCTCAATTTCAGATATGTTTTTCCTTGAACTGCCGCAAGAGAAAGCTACACTTGCTATTGATGCAATAATGATGATGATGTACAGGTTGAGTTTCATTTGCTTGTACATAACGTCAGAGTGTGCAAAAACTCTTCTCTCTTGAAAAAAGGGGCTTTTGCTTCCTATTAGACCCATTTTCAGCCACTCCTAGCGCAGCTTCATAAGTTGCCTATTATCCGCTCCAAAAAGTAGAAGTTAGCTAAAAAGCATCAGGTAAAGCGCTGTAAGTGAAGACAAAGCAGCCACTGGCCACTTGGTGTAGCTTTTCAGTAGTTTGAGCAGCTTAGGCACCGAGAGGATGGACACAGCTCTCCTAAGGTTGTAGCAGGTAAAGATAAGCCCCAGCTCTCCGTCCACTTTTTTCAGTCCCTTCATCAGCGTATAGCTGTAGCCCCATGCTCTTTTGATGGTACCAAAAGGATGCTCTACAATAGCTTGTCTTTTACGATAAACTTCTTTTTGGCGCATTACCCTCTGGTTGTTGCTTTTGATCACTCCAGCATGCTCGGAGCGTTCTATTAGTCTTCCTGCCTTATTTATGGTGCATAGCGCCTTGGCTGCACAGCAAAGGCAGGCTTTGGTCTTGTAATGCTTGACCATATAAGGAGAAGCATTTTTCTTTTCCAAGCTTACCTTATGCTTCTCATACCAGGACCCATTGCTAGAAAGCACTTCCCCTTTAGGACAGATATAATGGTCTTTCTTTTCATCATAATGGAACTGCTCCAGATAATAAGCAGCAGTTGGCACAGGATCTCTGGCAGGTTCTTTATACGCCACTATGGTGATGATGCCATTGTCCAGGCACTCACTTAGCTGTTCTCCGCTATGATAGGCTTTGTCAGCCAGTACAGTGATTCTTTTCTTTCCTAGTGCTTGTTTAGCTGCAAGAGCTGTAGGAGCTAGTGCTTTAGAATCGTTCTTGTTGAGGGCCTGGTAGTGGATGATTAGGCAGTGTTTGCTATCGACTGCTGCCTGGCTGTTGTAGCTTACCTCCACTACATTATGGTGCTGGATTAGGGCTCTGCTTTCTTTATCTGAAGTAGATACCTGTCCGTCATCACTTTGCGCTACCTCTTTTTCCATCTGCTCGTACTTGAGCTTTCGCTTCTCCAGGTGCTTAAGAGCCACTTCGATGTCAGCCCTGGAGCCTTTGACATCATGGGCTTCCTTTTGATCTTCCTCTTCCAACAGATCCAAGTAATCATCTATCTTTTCTTGTATGTAGCTAAGCTGGCGCTCTATCTTCTTTTGGTTGTAGTTGTTCTTTCTGGAATTCACTGCTCTGATCTTTGTGCCATCTATGGCTACATATTTGCCCTTAAGCAGGTGAGCATCATTAAGAAAAGCTACAAAGGCCTTGAAGACCTGCTTGAGCTGCTGGGGATGCTCTTTCCTGAAGTCAGCGATGGTATGATAGGCAGGACAGAGCCCCTGTAGCAGCCACTGCACTTCAAGATTCCTTCTGCATTCTGTCTCCAGCTTTCTGCTTGATCTGATCCTGTTGTAGTAGCCATACAGGTAGAGCTTCAAAAGATGAGCAGGATCAAAAGAGGGTCTGCCCGTAGCTTTGGGCTCCACTCCCTTGAAACCCATCTCCAAAAGGGGCAGTGCATCTACAAAAGCATCAATGACCCTAACTGGATTATCAGCTGATATGGATGCCTCCAGACTAGTTGAAAAAGTCTGATTACGATCTCTTCCCGTCAGATGGTGCATCCCTTAATTTAGCTAAACCTGTTGTTAAACTGAAGAAAATTCAACAGTTTTAACAGCGGTGCTTTTCGCACAGACTGACGTCCATTGAATAAAGCAGATGCCCTGCACTGCCCTTTGCCGAATGTACGCAAAAGTTGCTTTCCGCATTGTCAATGGCTGAATGGGCTGGGGGCATTTGCTTTATTCTGTTGTTGGCAGTAGTATATTTTTATTTATGTCCCTGTTACTTGTCCAGTTAATAGTAAAAGGAAAAAACACCCGATACTGCTTAATGGAGACAATAGAATTAACATTAAGCTTCCGATAAGTCTTCTTTTTGATGGATCTTCCACCTTTTTGCCAAAATATATTAAGGCTGGTCCTAATAGCCATAAAGGGCTTGAAAATAATAAAGCATTACCAACTGGAGTAATCTCCGTCCATAAAGCCGATGTTATGAACCCTATTATTAACAACAATATAATCAGTGTTGAGAGCAACAAAAACAGCTTTCCGTCATGCTTCCCCGTTATTTGTTGCATTGTCAGCCATACAATAAAGAACAGCAAAGAAGGAAGATAAATTATTAGGAAGTCCGTTGTTTCCATGATGATTTTATTACTGCCAACGTCCGTTGAATAAAGCAGGCGCCCGTCAACCTGCGGTTCATAGAGTACGATAAGTTAGCACCTTGCAGGGTCAATGGCAACGGAGCTGTGGGGCGATTGCTTTATTCTGTTGTTAGCCATAGCCTTATTTTTTATTATCTAATACTCTTCAAAGAATGGCGGTCAATAAAGCTATCAATGCTACCAGCGGTATTAGTAACCCCAGTATTAGTAGCCTTAGTTTATTTTCTCTTTTCCTTTTTGCGTCACGCCATTCTTCTAATTCTATTGTAATTGATGGGTCACGTTCACCGTTACCGTCCACACCTGCTGCAGCATATGGATTATCCTTCATAGAAGTCCTATTATTCAATAGCCTTCTATTGCTTTTAAAGGAGTCATGTCCTTGTTTCGAAAATCCTACGCCGCCTGTCATAGTTGAGAAGTTTATTAATTGTGGCGATATTTTGGTTATGGCTAACGTCCATTGAATAAAGCAGGGGCTGCTGACCGCCCCTTCATGATCCGACGCAAAGTATCTGTTTTGTAGTTCAATGGCAAAGAGCTCTGACAGCCCTTGTTTTATTCTGTTGTTGTGCTTAGTATTTATTCTTTTATTTCCGGGTCAAGCCTTACTACTGTTTCAAATTTAAAGATCTCGTTTTCGGCAACTCCTTCGAATTCAAAATCAATAAAAAGCTCGCAATGAATGTTATAAATATGCTCGGCCGTTCTTTTCCAATTCATTTTTATAATGTCACATGGATTATGAGCCATTCCTAAATATAGCGATACTTCTGTTTGGTCTTCAGGAGAACTTTTCAGATTAAGACCATCTAAATTGTCAGGGTCAGGCAAATTTAAATCGAGCCATTCCATTACAATTTCAATTTTCACTGGTTGAGGTTCATAATCTAAACCCGAAGAGAATTCTGATAGAGGAATGTGTACCCGATGAAAAAGTGTACGTCTCAAACCTATATGCTCGTTTTCGAACCAGTACTTTTCCGCCACACCTGGTTCAGCTTTCGTTTTAGCCTGGAGACCTATCTTTTCCATTTTGTATTAAGCACAACTACAAAATAAACGCAGTACTAACTATTTATTTAGTTGTTATCGCGTTTTTCTGCCATATGGTTTGGATGTTTTAGTTACTATGATTTGCATTTACTAACATAATATACCTGCTGCTGATGAACAAGAAATGGCAGAGGTTTGACGTAGTGTGTAGGCAGGAAAAAAAGCGACAGCTTCAACAAATAATATGGTTTCCCTTCTGGATCATAAGCCATCTTCTAAGCATTGTAGCTTAAAATTAATAATCAAGCCCTGCTCTAAAGAAATTCTTCCATATCTTATGGCACCATTAACGTTCAAATATACGTTCAGACTACATGAAGAGGATTTTATTACCCCTAATGGCGGCCGCTGCACTGCTACTGCAGCCGGTACTGGCGCAGGAGGGCTTCCCCGTGAACGGGGTGAGCGATAACCGGCCCCAGCGACACGCCTTTACACACGCAACGGTAGTGCAGGACTACCAGACCACGATTGAAGACGCCACCCTGCTGATCGAAAATGGCAAAGTGGTGGCTGTCGGGAAAAATATGATGATTCCCCCCGGTACTACGGTACAGGATCTGAAAGGCCGCTGGATCTATCCGGGCCTGGTGGAGCTGTACGCCAGTTATGGCCTGCCTCCGGTGGAGGAAAAGAAAAGAGCCACCCGTGCCGATGGACCGCAAATGGAAACCAATACCCCCGGCGCCTATGCCTGGAACGAGGCCATCAGAGCCGAGTATGATGCGGTTTCTGAATTCAACGTAAATGAAAGCGAAGCCAAAGCCTTGCGGGAGCTGGGTTTTAGCACTGTGCTTACCCACCGCCACGATGGCATTGCCCGCGGTACCGGCGCATTGGTTACCCTGGCCGATGATAAGGCACACAAGGTGATCCTGAACCCAAGGGCATCGGCGCACCTGTCTTTCGACAAGGGCACCTCCCGCCAGGATTACCCGGGCTCGCTGATGGGCGCCATTGCCCTGATACGCCAGACCTACCTGGATGCACGCTGGTATACCAGCCAGCAGGAAAAACCTTTTATAGATCGCTCCCTTAATGCTTTTCAGGAGTTGCAAAGCCTGCCCCAGATCTTCGAGGTAAAGGATATGCTCTCTGTGCTGCGTGCCGATAAAATAGGCGATGAATTCGGGCAGCAGTACATTATCCGGGGTGCCGGCGATGAGTACCAGCGCCTGGACGCCATTAAAGCAACAGCTGCCCGGCTGATCATCCCCCTCAACTTCCACGAGGCTTATGATGTAAGCGACCCGCTCGATGAAATGAACGTGAGCCTGGCCGATATGAAAAATTGGGAAATGGCTCCCTATAACCCCATGCTGCTGCAGCAGAAGGGGATCGAGTTTGCCTTTACCACTGATGGCCTGAAGGAGAAAAAAGCCTTCTGGGAAAACCTGCGCAAAGCAGTAAAGCACGGACTGGATAAGCAGGCAGCCATTAAGGCACTGACGTATACCCCCGCCCAGCTGGTAGGTGCCGGCAATAAAGTAGGGGCGCTGCGCAAGGACATGCTGGCCAACTTTATCATTACCTCCGGCGATGTGCTGGAAGATGATGCCACGATTTATGAGAACTGGATCAGTGGCAAACGCTATGAACTGAAAGCCATGCCGGCACAGGAGCTGGCGGGCAACTACAGGCTAAACCTGGGGGAAAACTCCTATAATATCGAAATCAGCGGACCAGCCGATAAAGTTAAGTTCAGGCTGATGGAATCTGATACCACCGGTCATGACATGAATGCGCTGGTAGGGGAGAACCTGATTAACCTCACCTTTAACCCCTCCCCAAAAGATACCAGCCGTACCCGGCTGGTGCGCCTTAGCGGCTGGTGGGATGGCAGGAACTGGAAAGGTCTTGGCCGTAACGAGCAGGGGCAGGAAATGCCTTTTACCCTTAGCTACACCGGTCCGGCAAAGGAGCGTAAGCAGGAGGACAAAAAGCCTGCAGCAGCCCTGCCAAAGCCCGGCGAAATACCACAGCCTTTCCTGGCTTATGGGCAGGTAAAACCACTTGAGGCCAGACGCTACCTGATTAAAGGTGCCACCGTATGGACGAACGAGGCCGAAGGCATCATGCAAAATGCCGATGTACTGGTAGAAGGGGGCAAGATCAGGCAGATTGGTAACAACCTTACTGCAACAGGGGCCGAAGTGATAGACGGCACTGGCAAGCATCTTACATCCGGCATTATCGATGAGCACTCCCACATCGCCATACAGGGTGGCGTGAACGAAGCTTCGCAGTCGGTAACGGCCGAGGTGCGCATTGGCGATGTGATCAATTCTGAAGACATCAACATTTACCGCCAGCTGGCGGGTGGTGTAACGGCGGCACAATTGCTGCACGGCTCTGCCAACCCGATAGGGGGCCAGTCTGGCCTGATCAAGCTGCGCTGGGGAAAATCGCCGGAGGAGATGAAGATCCAGGGTGCCGATGGCTACATCAAGTTTGCCCTGGGCGAGAACGTGAAGCAGGCAAACTGGGGCCCGCATTATACCGAGCGCTTTCCGCAAACCCGTATGGGCGTGGAGCAGGTAATGGTAGATGCCTTTACCCGTGCCCGCGCCTATGAGCAGGCCTGGAAAGATTACAACGGCCTCTCCAGAAGAGCTAAAGCCAGCGCCACTGCGCCGCGCAGAGACCTGGAACTGGAAACCCTGGTACAGATCCTGAACAGCGAGCGCTACATCACCAGCCACTCCTATGTGCAGTCGGAAATCAATATGCTGATGAAGGTGGCCGAAGATTTTGGCTTTACCATCAATACCTTTACCCACATTCTGGAGGGATATAAAGTAGCCGATAAAATGGCCAAACATGGCGTGGGTGCCTCTACTTTTGCCGACTGGTGGCTGTACAAAATGGAGGTGCAGGAGGCAATTCCCTACAATGCCGCGCTCATGCACAACCAGGGCGTGGTAACCGCCATCAACTCCGACGATGCCGAAATGGCCCGCCGCCTGAATCAGGAGGCCGCCAAAACTGTGAAATACGGCGGCATGACCGAAGAGGACGCCTGGAAAATGGTAACACTGAACCCGGCTAAGCTGCTGCACCTGGATGGCCGCATGGGCTCTATCAAAGCCGGTAAAGATGCCGACCTGGTACTCTGGAATGATAACCCACTGGCCATTTATGCCAAGCCTCTCAAGACCATGGTAGATGGCGTGATCTATTACGACCTGGAGTGCGATGAGCAGATGCGCCGCGAACTACAGCAGGAGCGGGCCCGCCTGATCCTGAAAATGCAGGAAGAAAAGAAAAACGGCGGCGCTACCAAACCAGTGGCTGTAAAACAGCAAAAGGTGTGGCATTGCGAAGACCTGGGCGGCTTTAACCATGTACACCAAAGCCAGCACGAGGCTCATTAATCATTTTTAACCGTCATCTCCCTGAAAAGGGAGATCTGTACGCAATTAACATGAAAAAACTAATCTTATATACAGCCTTACTGGGCCTGCCGCTGCTTAGCCAGGCACAGGCCCCTGCGCCGGCACCCGCCCAGCAACAGCCCATTGCCCTGATGAATGGGGTGGCCCACCTGGGCAATGGACAGGTGATCCAGAACAGTGCGATCCTGATCAGGGACGGGAAGATCGAGAACGTGGTAGATGCCACTAATGTGCGCCTGGCGCTGGAAGGCTACGAAGTAGTATCCGTGGAAGGAAAGCACGTGTACCCGGGCTTTATCCTGCCCTATACCAACCTGGGCCTGCGCGAGGTAGATGCCGTTCGTTCTACCATCGACGATGAAGAGGTAGGCGATTTCAACCCCAATGTCCGTGCCCTGATTGCCTACAATACCGATTCTGAAGTGATACCCACCGTTCGTACCAATGGCATTCTGATGGCGCAGGTAGCTCCGCGCGGTGGTCTTATCTCCGGATCCTCTTCGGTAGTGGCGCTGGATGCCTGGAACTGGGAAGACGCCGTGGTGCAGGCTGATGATGGCATCTGGATGAACTGGCCCTCCGTATACCGCCACACCGGCTGGTGGGCAGAGCCGGGGCCTATCGAAAAGAACAAAAACTACGACCAGCATAAGGCCGATATCGAATCATTTCTGGGCAGTGCCGTAGCTTACAGCCAGGGAGGCAAGCCAAAAGAAACCAACCTGAAGCTGGAAGCCATGAAAGGCCTGTTCGATGGCAGCAAACGCCTGTACATCACCGTTAATTATGCCAAGGAAATTGTGGAGGCCGTAAGAACTGCCCAAAAGCACGGTGTTAAAAACATAGTGGTGGTAGAAGCCGAAGATGCCCTTTATGTAAAGGATTTTCTGAAGGAGAACAACATACCGGTACTGGTGGCTAACCTGCACCGGCTTCCCCAAAGGCCGGAAGACGATGTAGACATGCCCTATAAACTTCCGGCCCTGCTGCAGAAAGAAGGCATTACGGTAGGCCTGCTGTACGATGACCTGAAGAGCAGCCGCAACCTGCCTTTCTTTGCCGGGACTGCTGCTGCCTATGGAATAGACAGGGAAGAAGCCCTTAAGATGATCACCTCCAATACTGCCAGAATACTGGGTGTTGACGACGAAGCCGGTACCCTTGAGCAGGGAAAAAGAGCAACCTTGTTCGTTTCCGATGGCGATGCCCTGGATATGCGCACGAACAATGTGACCATGGCCTTCATCGATGGCCGTAAGCTAAACCTGACCAGCCGCCACATTGAACTTTACCGAAAGTTCAGGGATAAATACGAATCCCAACCCGGAGAGTCACCATCAGGCCAGTCACTCCCAGGTCAGTAAAAAGTATAACCAAAAAAAACGGCTCCGATCAGGAGCCGTTTTTTTTTGGTGCAGCTATCAGTAAGCAGATGAATATAGCCTGATTAAGGGGATGGGAATAACCTTGTCTGCGCTTTGCAGTTCTTTTCAAAAGACATCTGCCTGTTTATCAGAATCTAGAGAAACTTAAGAGGATGACAAAGAGATTTTTTTACATAGCAAAAAAAGTAATAAAAGACACTATCCATCGCTTTTCGGCTGCTGACCCTATAGTGTACAGCGCTGCCATTGCTTTTTTTACCATTTTTAGCATGCCCTCTATTCTCTTTCTTGTGGTGAAGGTCGCAAGCTCATTGATGGGCTCCAAACGAGTGCTTGATGAGGTTTTTGCCCAGGTAGAGGAAAAGGTGAATAATGAAAGTGCACAGCAAATACAATCCATACTGGAGGCTGGCTTTGACTGGGGCTTAACTTCTCTAAGTGGCATCTTAAGCCTGCTGCTGTTGCTGTTTACAGCCACTGTTGTTTTTAACTTTGTGAAAAAAGCGCTTAACAGCATCTGGAATGTAAAGCCAAAACCCAGGAAAGGTGCCGTAAAATTTGCAATTGACCGGCTGTTTTCACTGCTGCTCATTCTTGTACTGGGTATTGTAATGGTGGCCAGCCTGCTGCTGGAGTCTGTTATTGCCCTGTTTGCCGATGAATTTAGCAATGACCTGCTGGGACTTACTCCTTATCTGACCAGGTTTCTCCATATCCTGGTATCCTATGGGCTGATGACAGTTATTTTTGCGCTGCTCTTTAAATTTCTGCCCGATATCCGCTCCCCCTGGAAACCTATCTGGGTAGGGGCGCTCATTACATCTGCCTTGTTTACCCTGGGTAAATTTATCATAGGGCGTATCATCAGCAGTACCGATATTACCACCACCTATGGCGCAGCAGGCTCGCTGGCAGCCCTTTTGCTGTGGGTTTTTTACTCTTCCGTTATCATTTTGCTGGGCGCAATCTTTACTAAGATCTATTACCTGAGCAAAGGCTACCAGGTGCGCCCTTCAGAAAATGCAGTAGCCATAGAAATACGTGAGCTGGAAAGGGAAGACGATGGAGAAAAAGCCACACGCGTAAATCAGGCTTGAAAGGCGTCTGATTTTTTTACAAATTAGAGCCCAATTCCGTTTCTGCCTTGAATATCAAAGCCATCATTATTGCCGTACTGGCAACAGTTTTATTTGCCGCTGGTGGCTACTGGTTATACCAGCGCTATTTCCAAAGCACAGACTATCCCTTACGCGCCCTGGTGCCCTCAGATGCAGTGCTGCTGTATTCCAGCACACAGCCCGAGGCCGCCTGGGAAGACCTGAAGCAGCATACTTTTGGTGAGTTGCTGAAAGATATGCCGGGCATGCAGCGCTTCGATGTGTATGAACAGGAGCTTAAGCGTTTGCTGCCCTCGTATGAGGCGCTTAAAAACCGTGAATTCCTGTTTTCTCTGCACATCACAGAGCGTAATAATTTCGATTACCTGCTCTTAATGCCCCTGCAGGGCGAAAAAGACCAGCGGCTGCTCAGGCAGCTCCGGAAGGAAATTGAAGACAGCCCCGCTAACTACCGGCTGGACGAACGCCTGTACCAGGGCGTGAAGCTGTATGAGATCAGGGACCTGAATGGGGGGCGCACCTTCAGCTTTTTTGCTCAGGAGGGTGTTCTGGTGGGTAGCTTTACTTCTTTTCTGGTAGAGGGGGCTATTCGTCAGAAAGCAGCCTCCAGTACGGCCCTGGTGCCAGCCTGGATGCAGCAGACCAGCGGAACATCGATGGAAACCCTGGGTACTCTTGCCATTAACCTGCAGCAGCTGCCTGCCTTGCTTCGGGTTTTTTCCCATGATGACAGCCTGGTACAGGAGCTGCTGCCCCGCCTGCCTTATTACAGTCAGCTGGAGGCGGCTACAGCAGAAAACGGCCTGTTGCTCACCGGCTTTGTTAAGCCGGATAACCCCCAGGAGGCAGATTTTCTGTGGGCACTGCACGGGCAAAAACCGCAGCCCATGCGGTTAAGTTTTCTGGTGCCCCTGCGTGCTGCCAGCCTGGTGTTTGTTGGCCTTAGCAATTCGCAGGAGTGGCATCAGCGCCTGCGCACCTACTGGGAGCGCAAGGCACCCGAACAATGGGAGCGCTGGCAGGTGCTGGAAGCAAAAGCCCCCGATGCCCGGCAGCTGGCAGCCATTATTGGCAATGAAGCAGGTCTGGCTACCCTACCCACAGCAGGAGCCGGCCGGCCGGAACGCCTGCTGATGCTCCACCTTAGCGACAGCAGCAATGCGGCCGGTCTGCTCAGGGAGATGTCAGCACGGGTGGCTCTGCAGGATACCTTGTACAGCGAAGTTTTTCTGCGCCAGCAACTGCAGGAGCTCCCTTACGATGAATTTCCTGCCTCCCTGCTGGGGAGTGCCTACCTGGGTTTCGGGGGCTCATCGTACTACACCATTGTGGAAGATTACCTGGTGATCAGCAGTTCCATCCCTGCGCTGAAGGAAATGCTGCTGGATATAGAGGCAGAAGAAACCTGGCAGCGGTCCGTCAGGCTCAACAACTTTATGTCGCGGCTGGATGCCGAACAGAATTATGCCCTCTACCTGAATACCGCCACCCTCTGGCCCATGCTCTACAGGCGTCTGGCAGGGCCCTGGAAAATGTTCTGGGACAAACACAACCAGGCACTCCGGCAAATTGACCTGCTTTCGCTGCAGCTCTCTTCTGCAGAAGGTGCTTTTTATACAAACCTGTTTCTGCATCTCGACAGACGGCCAGAGCGTCAGCTGGAGCAGATTCAGCTGGTCAGAAAAGCAGGCAGCAGGCTGGAGTCGCCGGTGGTGCATGCACCTGTTGCTGTATCGTACAGGCAGCAGCGCAGTGGGCACTGGCTGGTGCAGGACTCTGCCCGTGCACTGTACCTGCTCAACAATGCAGGCGAAACTGTGCGGAGCACCAGGATGGGAGGGTACTGGCAGTCGCAGCTGGCAGAGCTGGACCCGCAAAAAAATAACAGCCCGCATTATTTTATCACCACACCGGATAGTGCTTATCTCTTTCAGCCTAACCTGCAGCTGCTGAAGCCTTTTCCGCTCTCGCTGCCCAATACAGAAAAAATAGATTGGGCCTCTGTGATAGACTACGATGGCACCCGCCGTTACCGTTTTTTGCTGGCCTCGGGCACTGGCAATATTTTTATGTACGATTTGGATGGCATTAACCTGGAAGGCTGGCAGCCTGTGGCCCTGAAGGGGAGTCTTAGTGCTGCTCCGGGCCACCTGAGGGTGCGTTCAAGAGATATTATTTATGCCTTTCAAAAGAAAGGAGAGGTGCATGCTTTCACCCGTCGCGGTGAGTATCTGAAAGGTTTTCCTTTTGCTCTAGGCGATAGCCTGCTGGGGCCTGTGCACATACGGCAGGGTTCTGATTTTAAAAGCACCCGCTTTATTACCGTAACGGCATCAGGGCTGTTCTGGGAGTGGGATCTGGAGGGACGTATCATCAGCAGAAAACAATTATACCGGCCCGATGCCAGGGCCCGCTTTTACATGGTGCCCGATGCCAGGGGCAAGCGTTTTCTCATTGCACAGCAGGATCGCTTCAGGCTGCGGCTGATGGATGAAAATGGAAATGATTTGTTCGAAAAAGATTATCTGGGGGCCAGTAAGCTGGAGGTGCAGTATTTTCCTTTTAGCGAAGCCGCAGCGCTGGTAGCAGTAACAGATACCGATCAGGAATTTACCTACTTGTATGATTTAGGAGGAAATTTGCTGCAAACACAGCCACTCAACAGCTGTTGCCCTATAGGCCTGCAAATGGGTAGTGCAGGCGACTCTCTTAGATTAGTGAAAGCCTATAGCAATGCTGTGGAGCAGCACATGCTTCCTGTCATTAATTCGTCAAAATAACGCTGTGTCTATAGGGTTGAGAAGGATACGCAACTTAGTCTTACGGTTAGCGTATATGGAGTAAGTTTTAGCTCTAAAAGAAGCAACTTTGGTGTAAGAGCGATTATAAAATTAAAGGATTTATTAGGATGATTGTTGCTACCTTGGTCCCGAAACAACTTCTCTCTGCCATGATTCAGAAATTCTTAATGGTGGCTCCGGTCCTGCTCATCTGCCTGGCGTTGCCGGTATCTGCCCAGCGGGATCATCCGGTGGCGCAGGCATTCAGCGCTGCCATCATCCAGACTGATATGAATAGTCTTACTGCACTGTTAGATGATGAAGTAGAACTAATGCAGCCCGGGGCGAACGGCACCTATCGAAAGCAGGTGGCTAGCGGTAAAGTAGCTGATTTTCTGCGGCAAAACCCTCCTTCGCAGTTTATGGTGAAGCACCAGGGGTCTTCTGCCGACGGGCAGGTATATGCTATCGGGCAGCTCACTACCCGCTCTGGCGGCAATTACAAAGTGGTACTAAGGGCGCGTCCTAATGCAGGTCAGCCGGGTGCGGCCCAGCCTAATGCGGCCCAGCCGGGTGTGGCGCATTACAAAATATTCAAACTGGACTTTCTCCAAAATCTTTAGTGTTCGTTATGTTTTACCAAAAGAGCCGGTGCGTTTCGCTCCGGCTCTTTTTCTGGCGCCACAAAAGAGTCTAAATCCTGGCGGGTTTCCCCTAAAGCATGTTCAAGGCCTAAGCAGAGCAACTAAAGCAGTTTAAGGTTTCATTTACGGTAGGGAAGCGGTATTTTTGCTGTCAGAAAGCAAACTTTCAGATTCCGTATGAAAACACTCAGACCGCTGTTGGTGCTGCTAATGCTTTTTACAGCATTACTGGCAACTGCACAGGAAGAGCCCCTCAGCCAAGCCAACCTAAGTTCTCCCCATCTTGCTGTAAAAACTCATCTTTACTTCTTAAGCGAAGGTAATTATCAGCCCGCCCAGGCTGCTAATGTATTCAGAAGCCAGGGCCGCGATAAAGCGGAACAGGAGCAGCTGGCCATCCGCCTGAAGCAGATCCTGGATGGTGAAGGTATTTATATTGATATAGCGGAGCTGCCCCGGCAGAATAACTACCTGGACAGTGCTTCTGGCCAGCATAAGTACGTACTTACTGCCCGCCATCCGCAAATTTACCTGGTGAGGGGTAATGATGGGCTGTGGCGTTACTCGGAGACTACAGCCAATGCCATAGATGATTTATACAAGCAGGTTTACCCTTTTGGCGCTCATAAACTGCTGGACCTGCTGCCCAGGCTGGGGCCTAAAAAGTTTTTTGGCATGTATCTCTGGCAGTACATTACCATACTACTGATCGTATTACTGGCCTTTAGCTTCCACAAACTGTTCACCTTTCTGTTCCGGCGCGGCATTTCAGGTTTGTTGCACCGGATGGGCTATGCCGAGCTGGCCAGCAGATTTGTGCTGCCGGTGGCGCGGCCCGCCTCACTCTTGTTTGTGTTTATGCTGCTGGGCGTGCTGGTGCCGCTGGTACAGCTGCCGGTGCTGCTAAGCAAATGGGTATTTCTGGCAATCAGGGCCATGCTGCCTTTCTTTGCCACCCTGGTTTTTTACCGGCTGGTAGACCTGATAGGGGTGTACCTGGAGCGCCTCTCAGACAAAACTGAAAATACACTCGATGATCAGCTGGTGCCCCTGGTGCGCAAAGCGCTGCGAACATTTGTGGTAATTATTGGTGTACTCTTTATTCTTGATAACCTTGATTTTAATGTAACAGCCTTCCTGGCTGGTCTTTCTATTGGTGGTCTTGCTTTCGCCCTGGCGGCACAGGATACCATCAAGAACTTCTTCGGCTCCCTCATGATCTTTATCGATAAGCCATTTCAGATTGGCGACTGGGTTACTTCCGGAGAAATTGATGGCACGGTAGAAGAGGTGGGTTTTCGCTCCACCCGCATCCGAACCTTCAGGAATTCGGTTACCTATGTGCCCAATGCCAAGCTGGCCGATGTCGTAGTAGATAACCACGGGCTGCGGCAATACCGCCGCTTCAGCACCAAGCTCGCCCTTACCTACGATACGCCTCCGCAGCTGGTAGAACTGTTTGTGGAGGGACTAAAGCGTATTGTGGAGCAGCACCCTCATACCCGTAAAGACTATTACGAGGTACATTTAAATGAGCTGGGAGCCCATTCGCTGGATGTACTCTTCTATGTTTTCTTTAAGGTGCCCAGCTGGTCGGAGGAGTTAAAGTGCAGGCATGAACTGCTGTTACAGATCATGAAGCTGGCCGAGACACTGGGGGTACGCTTTGCCTTCCCCACACAAACACTGCATATGGAAACTTTTCCCGGGCATCCCAGCCTGATGCCGGGCTACACCCGCACTCCGGAAGAGCTCCGTGCCGAAATGGACAAGCTGCTGTCGGTGCAGCCGGGCGGAGTGCCTGTAAGGGTTTAGCAGCGCAGTGGCGAAAGGCTGGAGGGCACTTGGAGAAGATATCTGAAACTCCGACCTTTGAATACAGTTTTTTAAACGATAACCATCAAATTTTAGCTGAATGAAATTCGGAACGAAAGCCATACATGCCGGCATAGAGCCAGACCCAGCCACCGGCTCCATCATGACACCCATTTACCAGACCTCTACCTACGCGCAGGAGTCGCCGGGCAAACATAAAGGCTATGAATATTCCAGAACGCATAACCCTACCAGAACAGCACTGCAAAAAAGCCTGGCCGCCCTGGAAAATGGCAAGTGGGGCCTGTGCTTTTCTTCCGGCCTGGGGGCTATCGATACCCTGCTGAAACTTTTTAAGGCTGGCGACGAGATCATCAGCACCGACGATCTGTATGGCGGCTCGTACCGGATTTTCAAGCGGGTGTATGAAGACTTTGGCCTGAAGTTTCATTTTGTGCCCATGCAGAACATGGATGCCATTCGGGAAAAGATCAATGCCAATACCCGAATGATCTGGGTGGAAACACCCACTAACCCCCTGATGAACATCATAGACATTGAGGCGTGCGCCAAACTGGCCAAGGAGCATAACCTGCTGCTGGCAGTAGATAATACCTTCTGCTCTCCCTACCTGCAGCGGCCGCTCGACCTGGGGGCCGATATCGTGATGCACAGCGTTACCAAATACATTGGCGGTCATTCTGATGTGGTGATGGGCGCCCTGGTACTGAACGATGATGCTGTTTTTGAGCGCCTGTCGTTTCTGCAGAATGCCTGTGGCGCAGTGCCGGGTCCGCAGGATTGTTTCCTGGTGTTAAGAGGCATTAAAACCCTGCACATACGCATGCAAAGGCATTGCGAAAACGGCAGAAAGGTAGCCGAATACCTGGAGCAGCACCCGAAGGTAGGCAGGGTATACTGGCCGGGGCTGCCTACTCACCCAAATCACGAGGTGGCCCAGAGACAAATGAATGATTTTGGCGGTATGATCTCCTTTACGCTAAAGGGCGACGTAATGGAAGATGCCATCAGGGTGCTGGAGCGCTTTGAATATTTTACCCTGGCAGAGTCGCTGGGTGGGGTAGAGTCCTTATGCGGACACCCTGCCAGCATGACGCATGCCAGCATACCACGAGAAGACCGGGACAGAATTGGTCTTAAAGACTCGCTCATACGCCTTAGTGTTGGCATAGAAGATATAGAAGACCTGCTGGCCGACCTTGAACAAGCCATTGGATAAGACTTAAGCCACCTTCGGGTGGCTTTTTTTTATGGAGGATGGGAGTGGTGGTGTCTGGTGCATAACCAGGGAGGGTTACTGTAGCCGGAACGTTGCTTTTCCTATTTATTGCTCCTCCAGTCATTTACGCAGCGGCTGTTGCATATCTGCTTTATTTTCAGTAATATACTTCCATAAAAGGAATGGTATTGAAAGTCAGAATAGTTTGTTTACGTACTTTTTGTTTTTCCCTTTCAACCTTTTGCCCCGCTGATGTGTCTCTTAAACATAGAAATGCTTAATGTACAGCGACAAGGAAATCGTTGAGGGATGCCTCAGTAACGACCTGAAAATGCAGCAGGCGTTGTACGACCGTTATTCCGGCCGCATGTACGTTGTGTGCCTCAGGTACGCATCGGGCCAGCTGGAGGCGGAGGATATCTTACAGGAAGCATTTGTGAAAGTGTATCGAAAAATGGACACTTACCGTGAAGAAGCATCGCTGGCGCAGTGGATCAAACGTGTTGTAGTAAATACGGCACTCAATCACCAGCGCAGCCGGCTGTACATGTACCCCATGGTAGATGTAGAAAACCTTCATGGTTTAGCTGACCAGGAAAATATACTTTCAGGCTTTAGTTATCAGGAGTTGTTGGAGTTTATTCAGGAGCTGCCTTCGGGCTGCAGGGTAATCTTTAACCTCTATGCAATTGAAGGGTACGGGCACAAAGAAATTGCAGAAATGCTGGGAGTATCAGAAGGCACAAGCAAATCTCAGTATGCCCGGGCTAAAAAGTTGTTACAACAACAGTTGGCAGAATCGGAGAAACGGGTTTATGGGCGGCGACGAATTCAATAATTTTGGAGAGTGGGAGGAGGCCTGGCAACAGGCTTTTGAAGGCTCTGAGCACACACCACCTAAAAAGGTGTGGCAAGGCCTGGAAAACTCCCTGATGGAGCAGCAACTGCGGCGCTATAAGCGCAAGCTGTTTGTTTACCAGTGGCTTGCTGCGGCATCTGTTTTATTTTTAGGTCTTTGGGCCGGCTGGTGGCTGTTGCTCGAAAAACCGCAAAATCAGCTTTCTGAAACAAACACTCCTCAGACTACTGCAGCACCGCTTGCTACAGGGTTTGCTGATGGCACTGCGCCCGGCAAAACTGGCGGAGTAGCGGCACAAAATTCTTCTTCCCGTATACAGACCGGTGCTGCTGGGGTAGCTTCTCAGCCACAGGCAGATACCCGATCTTCAGCCTCTGCTGCTTCCGATGGGATTGAACCAGGCACTGCAACTGCAGAAGCGGGCTTGCCAGGCTTCTTTTCCGGAAATTCAGCCCTGTTTACACCTTACCGGCCTGTTATTATTTCCATTATAGATTATGCCAGCTTCCAGACAGCCGCTTATGCCAGTGCTCCTGAAGAGGAACAACCGGCTGTTTTGCTGATTGATCCCGAAATATCTGCACTGGAAGCAAAACTGAAATTAAAAGAGGGTGTACTTCGCAGAGACATTAGGGTAGTGGCGGCCAGCCGCCACAAGAGCCAGGACAGGAAAGCAAGCTTTTCCAATGGCGATATATGGCTGGGCGCTTCTATTGCAAGCAATTTCTTCGACCCCAATATGAGAACAGAAGGCCGGTCTAACCTCTCGGCATGGGCCGAACGTCCGCCTGCCGGAAAAGGAGGCAATGAAGTATATGCAGCCAATGTAGCTACCTGGGATGAACTGGAGAGAAGTTTGCCTTCCATTGATTTTCAGCTGGACGCAGGTTATCGCCTAAGCCCTAAATGGATGCTGCAAAGCAGTCTGCAATATGGAAATTATAAGGTAAATACCCTGGGAGGTTCTTATACAGACCCCGGTGATCAGAAAAGCTATCCACTTTACTACAGCAACTTTAATTATGAAAAACTGCAGGTAGTAAATGCTAATTCACGCAGCGCCATGCCCATACAGGCGCTCAATACCTATACATTTTTTAGTGTGCCGGTTATGATCAGCTATGTGCTTGCTGAGAAAACAGTTGGCTTCGCTGTAAGAACAGGTGTTTCTTCTGATTTTTTCCTGGGGGGGCAGATCAACGATGAGGAAAACAGGCTTAGTGAATACAACCTGACAGCAGGATCAAACTCTCCTTTTCAGCGCGTTCACTTTAATGCATTGTTCGGCGCACAGCTATTCTACCGGGCAGGGCCTAACTATCTTATCACACTGGAGCCTACCTATCGCTATGCTATCTCGGACTTCAACAAGAAGACCAGCCTCTTTAACAGCAGGCCAACACAAATGGGGGTAGCGGCAGGCATCAGATTTATTCTAAAATAAAAAAAATATTTTTCTTAGCATTCCAACCTTCCGGCACAAAGCTGTGTCAGGATAATAAGAACAGCAGTTGCAGTCTTGCTATGTACCTGCCAGACAGGAATAAAATATTTCCTTTTACTGAGATAAAAGGGTGTGAAGAGGAGGAAACCCCGGCTAAAAAAGCCGGGGTTTCTTTTTGTGCGGGGCTCAGGCAGGATTGGTACCCCGCTCTTTCTTAAACCAGCTGCCAAAAATATTCAGGCGGCTAAAGAACTCTTTGCGCGGCACTGCAATAATGCTGAAGATGCGCTTTCTGGCCTCTATAAAGCTTTCCCTGCGGATAGCCTTTCTGTTAATGGCATGAGTGGCCCCACAGTATTTTTGTGTGATCAGCCCTATGCGCAGCACCATAAGCCCGTTAAAAGTGCCCTGCACAATACTTTCCACAACACTGCCCAGGCCCGGGATTATTTTGGTAGCCCGCGCGCCCACAGAGGCGGTTGTTTCAGCACCCTGGTTTGCCAGCTCATCGATAAATTCCTGAATATTCTCTTCCAGGTATTGATCCAGGTTATCCTCGAGCAGCTTGGCACCTATTACAATCATGCCTATCTGGCTGTAGAGGTTCAGGAGCTGCCGCAGGCTGGTACGCTGCCAGTAGATGCGGCTTACCCGGTATACTGTATTGATAGCGAAGTAGAGCACGATCATGCTATCGAACATACCGTTCTGAGAGATGGCAGTCCCTGCAAACGTACGGATGGTATTATACTGAATAAGCCTGTCTGCATGGCGGTTTAGCATATTTACTGCAGCAGGAATGTCTTTTTCAGTTTCTATAGCCAGGTTCTCCCGCTGCAGCAGTTTATTTTTTTGGTACCGCCGCACCAGAGAGGCTCTGTAGGCAACAATCTCTTCCGGGTTATCTGTTTGTGGCGGTAGTTTGGCTTTTGGTAAGGTCAGGTAAGTGTAGAGTGGTACCAGTACCAGCCCAAAAATCAATCCTGTTAAGCCATAGAGTACTATATCGCCAAAAATTGGGCTATATCGGTCGGCCAGTAGTACCAGGTTAGCAATCTGTGCTACCAGGAACAGCACAAAACCAACGATAAACAATAGGGCCAGCGGTATCAGGATGAGTTTAATAGTACGCATAGAGATACAGTAATAAAATAATATTTGTAATTGTTAAACGGGGGCCAAAGACCAATGGCTGAAATTTCCTGCTAATGATAACACGCTGTGGCTGATTACAAATGCTGCACCGGGCAAATATTACAGGTGATGTTCAGGAAAATCATACATGATGGTTATTAGCATTGGGAACGGAAGATAATTTATAAAAATAATCACCTACTTTTGTTGATAGTTTTCTATCAGTTAATTCCTTGTTATAGCTATAATTGTTCGAGTTTGATGCTTAGTCCGCAAGTGTTGATGTCAGATACAGACAGAGAACAGGAAAAAAAGGTGCTTGAGGAGCATATAAAGGCTCAGGAAGAGATGCTTGCACGCACCACAACCTATCTGATGCAGGCACAGGAACAGCTTGAAGTATCCAGGAAAGAATTATTCGATCAGAATAAAAACCTGGAGCGGATCATTGACAGGCGCACCGCAGAGCTGAAACAGGCTGTAACCAGGCTGGAGAAGGAAGCACAGCACCGTGAAAGCGTACAGCAAAGTTTATATATTGCCAATCATGAGCTGAATACACTGCTGTATCGGTCCTCCCACGATTTTAAAGGGCCGGTTTGTACAGCTTTTGGTTTATTATCACTCATAGGCAACAGAATAGAAGATCAGGAGATCAGGGAGTATATGCAGATGCTGCATCAGCCCCTGCGAAAGCTGGAATCCCTCACCAGAACCATTACCACCATTGCCGATTTCAGGCAAAGCCAGGTGAGCCTGCAGGAAATTGATTTGAATGCGCTGCTGGATAAAGTGCTTGGCAAACTGAAGCAGCAGTTTGGCAGCAGCTCTCCTGCACTTGAGCTGAACATCAGGAGCGGTGCTGCTTTTCGTTCTGATGAGTACCTGCTAGATAATATTCTGCAGAGTATAACGGACAATGCCTTCAGGTACAGGATCTCAGAGAAAGAACACCAGGTTTCAATTAGCCTGCAGCCCTATTATAAGCAGTTAAAAATTACAGTATCCGATAATGGTACAGGGATTCCCAGGGCTTTACAGCACAGGGTATTTGATATGTTTTTCAGGGGCAGCGAATTATCAGTAGGTAGCGGCTTAGGCCTCTATTTGTCTAAAATGGCTGTAGATAAGCTTGGAGGCAAAATAGAAGTAAAGAGCGAGGAAAACAGGGGCTGCAGTGTTACCATCTGTTTGCCCGGCTTGAATTAAAAGATGTTATGTCTGTTTTTCAAAAAGAGATCTTAGAGCAGCATCTGGCCGAAGTATTCAGGAATGAATACATAGCTGTATATATAGATAGCTCAAAAAAAATATTGGTTTGCCAGACACAGGCTTCCTATATCCCGATACACACCTTCAAGGATTCTTTTTTAAAATGTGCCGGGCTGATAGAAAGAGGGGGAGTGGAGCGCTTTGTTTTTGATAAACGAAGCCTGCGCGCTTTCCACCAGCCCTCTATGGAATGGTATTTTGTAAGCTGGAAACAGGAAATGTATAAACTGCACGGGCTGCGGGTGCACCGTAAAATACTGCCACCCGAGCCCTGGTTTCAGAAATGTGTTGAAGCAGGCAGGCATGAGATAGAACTGAAGCACCCTGCTAATATATTCAGCAAGCTCGATATTGGCTATACCGGAAGCATAGCGGAATCTCTTGTGGTGTAGCAGCTCTGGTAATGCTTCTGGAACTCCTGATTATCTTACAAACACCCACTCGTCGCTAACAGACAGCGGTTCGCTGAAGCTGTAGCCTTCACGGTCAAAGCCTTTTATAGCCTCCGGCGTTTCCAGGCGGTTGCGCAGTATATAGTCGGTCATCATGCCGCGGGCGCGCTTGGCAAACAGTGCCACCATGCTGTATTTGCCGTTTTTGAATTCCTTAAACTGCGGGGTAATGATGCGGCCTTTGATATCTTTAGGCTGCAGTGCTTTGTAGTATTCATTAGAGGCCAGGTTTACCAGCACCGCTTCTTTTTGCTGCTGTAGGGCATTGTTCAGGCCATCTGTGAGGCGTTTGCCCCAGAATTTGTACAGATCGGCCCCCCGTTTATTTTTCAGCTTTATTTTCATTTCCAGGCGGTAGGGCTGCATCAGGTCCAGTGGCCGCAGCAGTCCGTAGAGGCCTGATAAAATGCGCAGGTGTTCCTGGGCATATTGCAGCTCTTCACTGCTGTATTCTTCTGCCGGTATTCCGGTGTATACATCTCCCTTAAAGGCAAAAAGGGCAGGTTTGGCATTTTCCGGGGTAAAGGGTGTTTGCCATTCCTGAAAACGCTCATGGTTCAGCCCGGCCAGGTTCTCACTGATGTCCATAAGCTTGCCCAGAGCAGCCGGCTTCTTTTTGCGAAGCTCTGCAACAAGCTTACTACTATCGTCTAAAAACTGCGGTACAGTGTAGTCAGGGGTCTGGGACAGAGGAGCAAAATCCTGTGTTTTGGAAGGAGATATAATAATGAGCATGGTCTTGCAAAATGATGCACGAATATACTTGCTGCAGGGAAGGGAGGCAACAGGAATAGTGCTAATTCAGTGTTTTGTTGGCAATTACTTTTCAGTAGCCGATCCGTTCATCACCAGTACCCAGCCGGTTTGTTCTATGCCACAGGCGGTATTGGGTGTTATTTTATAATAATAAGTACCCTGCAACAAGTCCCGACCCTGCCAGTCGTTTTGATAATCGGCAGAGGTGTAAACGAGCTTTCCCCAGCGGTTGTAGATCTGCAGGCTTACAGCCTCCTGCAGTTCCCGGATTTCAAAGAATTCGTTCCAGGAGTCTCCGTTTGGAATGATAATGTTCGGAATTTTGTAAGCCGTTTTCTGCCGGATTACCACCTCTATCAGTTCTGTTCTGGCGCAATGGCCGTTGGAGAAGGTAACGGCATAGCTGCCGCTTTCTGTTACGGTGGTAGCAGGTCCTTCGCTGCCATTCGACCAGCTTACGGCATACGCTCCGGCATGGGGGATGCTGAGCACCAGGGGAGGGCTTTCGCAGACGTTGTATTCCCGTTGAAAATCAAGCGCAGGAATACTGGCATCTGATACCGCTATTATATTGCTTGCACTGGCACAACCGGCCCGGTTGGCAATCTGCAGAAAATATTCACCGGCCTGCTGCACCTCTAAAGTAGGGGCAGTGGCGCCGGGTATGCCATTGCCATTGCGGAACCACTGAAGCTGCTTTCCTTCAGAAGTGCCATCAAAATAAAGCAGAACCGATGCATCTGTACAAAGCATCAGCGGGCCCTGTGATTTAACAACAGGATTAAGCAGCAGATCTTCGTCCAGAAAATCTGACTGAATATGGTCTGAAATACCCGCTGAAAGCCTGGTGGCTACATCTATTTTTAGGATGTTGGGATTTTCAGAATCAGGTTGATCTACCACTACAACCTGGCAGCCTTCAATTTGGGTGATGTATAGGCGCCCGTCTTTGCCAAGCTCTATCTGGCCCAGACCTTCCATTTGGCCGCTGCAGTCCGGGTTTGTATTGCTGATGCTCCAGGCTTTGGTTAAGCCAGTGCTAAGATCATAAGAAAAAAGGTTATTGCCCGATAGGTTGCCAAAGATATCACGGTTGCTAAGGTCGGTTACCCATACTTTGCTGGCATCGGGAGAAAACTCCAATCCGTAGGTGCCGTTTGTGGCAGAAAAAGAAATGTTTTTAAGGTTAGTGGCCACGCCGGTCTCCGGATTGAAATCTGCCACCAGACAGCGGTTACTGAAGGTGATGGCATAGCCGAGCTTTCCCTTATAGTAATCAAGCTCACCCCTGCCGCCGGTATTAATGGTATTTGCCAGGAACAGTTCTCCGGCCGATATGCCCGCTTCATTCACCAGGAAGCGCGTAAGTCCCCTGCCGCACTCATTGGCAAGGAGCCAGTAATTGCTGGTGCAGGGAATCCTTACCACCTCCAGCCCCTCAGCGAAAATCTTTCCTGGCGTAATCAGGGTGTTCAGTTTTACAACATTACCAAGGCCATTTCTTAAGCTCATATCTACAACTGAATAGTAGAGACTGGAGCAAAGCTGGTTGTTGTAAAAGATGTAGTAGCTGGTGGGATTATCGGGAAATGGAGAAATCACAATTTCTGTAGAGGAGGGGTGGGCAAAAATGCCAGCCGATCCCGGCATCAGGTTGTTATTTTTATCATAGACCCCGCTGGCGTTTACCCAGAAGACAATCTCTCCCTGCTCATTCTCGGCATGGGCAATCCCCTCTCCAATGGTCGCATTGGCTTTTTTACCCGTATAAAAAATTTCCGGAGCATCTGTATTGGTAAAGTCAAGCCCAATGATCTGGTCTGTGCTGTTAAAGATTAGGTTATTGATCCGCGACTGCCCAAAGCATTTCAGGCTTCCTGCACCTGCAAAGCTTAAAATCGCCACTGCCAACACCAGTAATGCCTTCTTCATTGCCTATCGTAATACCTGAATAGAACCCTGGAACTTGTTTAGCTGATAATCCATGCGGTAGTAGTAAACACCTGTAGGAAGCTGGCTGGCATCCCATTTAAAATCTGCTGCTTTACTTTCGTAGACCTGCCTGCCCCAGCGGTTGTAGATCCTGATGGAGATAAATTCACCCATACATTCCTTGCCTTCAAAGTCTTTTACATAGTAGAGCTGGTTCTTATCATCACCGTTAGGAGTTACCACATTGGCTATGTAGGCCTTCGCAGGATCGAAGTGTTTGGCTGTAAAGCGCACCTCTACCGGCTGACTTTCGCAATACTCGCTGCTTTGGGTAAGCCAGTAACTGCGGGAGCTTTTATCAGCAGGGGAGAAGCTTTCTCCCTCTGCCAGGAGCTGCTGTTTTGTAGCATCAGCATACCAGCGAAGGTTGCTGCCCTGTGCTGTTAACAGGGGTTGTTTTAGCTCCACGCATGCCTCTGCAGCATAGGCTACCGGAGGTGAAGGTTGAGGCTGGACAACCACCTGCACTACAGCTACGGGGCTGCTACAGGTTGGACTGCGCCTGATCACATAGAGGGTTTCTGACTGCTGACCCGAGGCTTGATAAGTATTGCCTTTCAGTGCCAGCTTAGTCAGTGCTGCATCTCTGTACCATTCTACACCCTCGCCAGTTGTTCCAATAGCAGGATAGACTTCTCCCTGGCAAATGGGAGCAGGAGGGGTAATTTGTGGCTTCTCGAGAGGCAGTTCTCTGATAATTGTAACTTTGCTGATGACAATATGATCGCAGTAGGTTAGCTCCCAGCTAAATTCATTCTCTCCAAAGGAGATATTGCTGGCGAGGGTTTGGTGACTGTGAGGATCTTGTAAAAAAGCATTGCCTTTGGTTACTTTCCAGTTACCCCGGCCATCGACAGGAACCTGGCGTGAAAGCTGATAGCTCCTTGCATCGCTACATAACACTATCGCTAAATTCTCCTCCTGCAGCAGATTAATTTTTGTATTACAATTTTGAACCAACACTTTCTCTCCCGGCACCAGCTCTGGCAGGCCGATAGTATTGAAGACCTCATTGGTAATAATAGGACTGTTGTAGTCAAAGTAAATTTCCGCCTTGTTAGAGATTACTGTACCTAGGGGAAGATCTGGTTTTGGCCTGATCTTAAATTTAACAAAGCCATGCGATGCCCGCTCATTGGTGGTGCTGTCGGGCAGGTTAATTTTTGGAAAGCGCCAGACAATGGAGGGCTGGTTATCCTGGCTGAACTCCCATTTTACAGGGTGTGAGCTAAGGCCTACTTTAAGGGTGGAGATATCCAGGTGTTCGCTTAGCGGATCTACCACTACTACGGTATAGGCAGTATCGGTTCCGGTGTTCTGGAAGCGGATGGTGTACTCCAGCATGCTATCTTCAGCAATATTATTGGTTGAGGTGATACCTGCTGGTGCCACCTGCTTGTCATTGGGGTCATAGCTGTCGATGATGGGCAGGCAGACCAGTTCTATTGTTTCTGCCTCGTCGTTTTGCGGGAATTGATTGACATAGCCACCATCAATGATGCCTTCGCCATTGCTGTTGCAGCCTTGTATGGTAATAGACACCGCTCTTTTATCCGGGTGATGAGGGGTAAGCTTTGCCTCCAGGTGCAGGGGTTTGCCGTTGGCCAGTAGGTTGAGGCTTAGGTCTTCTCCAGCTTTGAGTTTGTACTTGCCACCATAAACCTGTTGCTGGTTTAAAAAGATACTGAAGCTGGCGCTGTCGGCCATATGGCCTGTCCCGGAATTGTGGATGCCTACCCTGACGAAGCCATTGTCCCTGCATTCGGCAGAAAGCACTATGTCAGATCTATCCCATTCAGGATCTGGATTAACTGTGGTGTTAAGAGAGCGTAAGGAACCCTTTATGCATTGGGTAAGATCACGGATAGACTCATTGCCACAAATAACCGAATCTTTGAAGGTAATGGTTCTGCAGCTTTGTGAAGGCATGCTCCCAATTGAGAAGGTATAGGTATTTCCGTTTCTGGAGGTCCAGGGAATGCTGCTTGCGATGGGAATCACAAACTCCGGGTACTCCAGCACCAGTTCCACGTTTTCAGCATTGGCAAATCCTTCGTTACAATATTCAACTTTGGTGGTATGGGTAAAGCATCGCCTGAAGCGGGTAGAGGTAACATCTACGGAGAGAAAAGGAGAAACTTTAACATCATTAACAAAATCAAAACCTGCTGAGTCTATGCCTGCAGTGGTGAGGCTTATGGAAAACGGTTGCTCCGGAGCTATGGGCGTGATGATTTTACCCTTATAATTCGGAATTATTTGTTCAATGGTATAGTCTCCTTTTGGCAGATAGAGTACATAGTTACCTTCATGATCTGTTTTGGTGTAAAGTGGTCCGGGCTCTGCTTTAACGATGAGATCAGCAATGGGTTCATCTCCTTCATTATACGCGCCATTCTTATCTTTGTCAAAAAAACTTTTGCCTCTGATTACATTAATACTAAATATGCTTGTTGGATCAGTGATCCTGGCCAGGAAAATATCTGAAACACCTTTTACTGCTAATAGACTATTATTCAGGTTAATATTATTGATTAACTCCCCGCCTATATAGAAGGAGTTTTTAGGCCCTTTAGCAATTGTTTTTATTGAATAGAGATCGTAAGTAAGACCGGGTATAGCATAACCCCAGCTAAGGTTTCCGCTTGGATCATACTTTATCAGGTAAACTTCTTCCTGATCAGAACTGGCTTCAAGCGTTAAATTGTTCAACGTAAGACTCTTTTCAAACTTACCTGTCAAGATAGAAAATCCCAATGAGTCAACTAAGATTTGATTATTCGGCAAATGCTCTTTCGTTTCTCCAAATCTAACCCAGCTAAATGCACCGCTGGCATTAAGCTTCGCATGAAAAATACCATAATCATGTTTTCGGTTTGTATGCACCCATTCCCCTAGCTGCATATCGACGCTGTAAGATCCTGATATATATGTATTTCCGAAATCATCGAAGCCTAATCCAGTTAGATTCTCTACATGACTATGGGAATTTCCAAATGCCTTTCCCCATTTCGCTTTTCCACTACTATCCAAATGGACAAGGGCAAAACTATCATCATCTTCCCTGCTCAGCTTAATAGTGTCAACCACGAGCGTATCCCTGAATAGGCCAAATTTACCATATAAGTAAAATTCACCACCTGGTTTCAGGGTAATGGTCGTAAACTGCAAAGGAAATTTTTTAAGCCATTCCAGCTTGAAGTCCGGATTATACTTCCAAACAGCAAACTTCACATGGTAATCAGGATTTGTAAAATTTGCTGCTGAAGCCAGATATATATTACCATTCTTGTCTGAGTTAAGCTGTGGATGGCCAGAAAAATAAGAAGATGTGTTTGTATGATATGACATTGCTGTAGGCTGAGTCCATTGTGGTGTGCCGTTAACATCATATTTAACAAGATAACTGTTTTTAGCAGCTGGATCTGCCGCTTTTACGCCATAACCAAAATCAGGACCAATTATGGGCTGTTCTTCATAATCAATGTAATGCGTTGTAAGCACATAAACATTTTCAAGGTGATCTACGGTAAGTGCCAGCCCACATCCTACACTTGGGTAGCCGGTTTCTTTGAGACGGGTTGCCGAGCGTACCCATAGCATATCTCCACTGGCATTATACTTTACCAGGAAATAATCTTGCTGATTTTTTGCTATCAAAACTGAATCTCCGAATTTAGCCATCCCGCTGAAGCTGCCCGTCATGTAAACATTGCCATATGCATCAGTTACCATGGCTTTTACCAGATCTGAAAAAGAGCCTCCTATATGCCTGGTCCATTCAATATCTTCAATTGTTTTTGCAGGTGGAGGTGTTTGATAGCTGTCACCATGTAATTTGTAAAGTCCCTGGTCAGTCGCTAACCATACGAGATCTTTATCCTCATCCACAGAGATATCGTATATTTTGTATGCTCCCCCCAACTGAACCGAATACATCATGTCAGGGTCTTTTTCTGAGCAATAGAATAGACCCTTTTCACTACCAATTAACATTGAGCTCTTGTAATTTTTTATAGCATATACTGTTGTGTCTTGAAGGAACGTTTTGACTATGCTTTTACAATCGCCCAACCCAACCTTTAAGCCGGAGGTATTACCAATAAAAAAGGTAGCTATATAAGTGGGTGAATAAGAATGAATATATTCATCAGCTACTGCGATGGCATTTAAACCTGAAATTTCATCAGGATTGAATAATGCAGAATTAACCTGATTGGCGTATGCTCTCTGGACTATAATCTTCAAGGTGTTGCTGTTAGGCCATTCGCTACAACTGCCTACCTGTTCCTGGTAAGCATAAGCTGATAGTCCTTTTCTTTCGTTATGGAAGATTCTGAGAACGGGAGGTTTGGGATCAACAAACCTCATCGTAACAAAGCTTGCATTGTTGTATGATTTCTGATAGCCAGAGTCCGTTGCAATAAAGGTAAAACTTTCGTTTCCCGTAATGTCTGTAATGCGGTTGCCTTTTACGCCAAGATCTTTATCTATCCGGGTAATTACTCCTTTATCAAACTGTAGTAAATAATTGCTTGTGGAGGCTATCATAGCACTGTCACCATACTTCCCCACGATGCCGGCTAGGGGTACTGATGTATTGATGCTGGTGGTATAATCATATTCTATACCCTGCAGGTCTACCTTTCCTACCCCTGTGCTATCCTGCCCCTTTACTACCCATACAGCATTATGACCAACACTTACCTTACGAATTACCTCTCCCTGGAAATAGAGCCCTTCGGGCACAAATGCCTCCTGTGCTACAGAGGGTAAGCTCAGCAGAATTGTGGTTAAGAATGTCAGGCATATTAGAAAAACCCTCTGCATATATGTTGTTGGATTTTGCAAGTTAACGATGATCAGATTATCAGGTGGAAACATGTAATATTGTTAGGCAAATGGCATAACAGAGAAGGTTTCTATGGTTAATTCGCTTCATCTCCTGTTTCAGCACAAATGGTTTCTATACAATATTACCTTAGCACCTGAATAGAACCCTGGAACTTATTTAGCTGATAATCCATGCGGTAGTAGTAAACACCTGTAGGAAGCTGGCTGGCATCCCATTTAAAATCTGCTGCTTTACTTTCATAGACCTGCCTGCCCCAGCGGTTATAAATCTTAATAGAGATGAATTCACCCATACATTCCTTGCCTTCAAAGTCTTTTACATAGTAGAGCTGGTTCTTATCATCTCCATTGGGGGTTACTACGTTGGCTATTTTAGCTTTGGCTGGGTCGTATAGTTTAGCTGTAAATTGCACTTCAGCAGGTGTACTTTCACAGTACTCGCTGCTTTGGGTAACCCAGTAGCTGCGGGAGCCCATATCCGCAGGGGAAAAGTTTTCACCTTCTGCCAGCAATTGCTGTTTACCCGCATCAGCGTACCAGCGCAGGTTGCTGCCCTGTGCAGTAAGTACAGGAGGCACCAGATCTACACAAGTTTCTACCGGTGTGGCTACAGGAGGTAGCGGCTGCTGGTGCACCACCACCGGTACCACGGTAGGAGCACTGCTGCAGTGCTTGTTTCTCTGGATCACATAGAGCATTTCTGACTGCTGCCCCAATGGCTGATAGGTGTTGCCCCTGAGGACAAGCTGGGTCAGGGCTTCATCCCGGTACCACTCCACACCTTCGCCAGTGGCAGTAATGGCAGGGTAGGGCTCTCCCTGGCAGATATAGGCAGGATGTGTGGCCTGTGGCTGTTCAAGGGGCTGCTCCCTGATAACAGTAACTTTACTGCTCACTACCTGGTCGCAGTAGGTAACCTCCCAGCTGAACTCATTCTCGCCAAGGCTAAGATTGCTGGCCAGGGTTTGGTGGCTGAAGGGATCTTCTACAATAGCAGTGCCCCTGGTAACTTTCCATTGACCGCTTCCTGCCGGAGGCAGCAGGCGGGAAAGCTGGTATTGATCATCCCCACATACTAAAACTTCAGTGTTTTGCTCTTCCGCTAGGTTTACACGGGCATCGCAAGGCTGGATTACCACCCGCCTGCCTGGTACCAGCTCCGGCAAACCAATGGTATTGAAAACTTCATTTGTAGTAACAGGGCTATTGAAATCAAAGTAAATGTCTGCTTTGTTTTTTATAATAGTACCCTTTTCCAAGCTCTGTTTGGGCCTGATCCTGAACTTTACAAAACCGTGTGATGCAGGTTCATTGGCATTACTGTCGGGGAGGTTGATGTTATTGAATCGCCAGGTAATGGATGCAATACTGCCCATTGTCTCTCCCTCCCAGGTCATAGGGTGAGAGGCTGCCCCGATCTTTAAGGTACTAAGGTCAAGGTTTCTGTCCAGTTTATCAGTAATTCTGATATTGATGGCAGCGGCAGTACCTGTGTTCTGAAAACGGATGGTGTACTCCAGGAACTCATCTCCCATAATATTATGGTTCGCTGTTATACCAGCCGGCACTACCTGTTTGTCATTTGGGTCAAAGCTGTCTATGATTTCCATACATACCATTTGCATGCTTTCCCGGAGGGTCTCTGGTAGAAGGTTAGGTTCCATATTCCCCGCAATAATGGGTAAGGTAGCGGTATTACATCCCTCTACATTAATAGTAACAGATTTCTTCAGGGGATGATGTGGACTCAGCAGGGCTTCAAACAACAATGGCTGCCCATTGGCAAGCAGGTTCAGGATCAGGCTTTCTCCGTTGGCAAGCTTGTATTTGCCTGTGTGTACCTTTGCCTGATCTAAATAAATATTAAAAATTGCGCTATCGGCCATATTACCGGCGCCGGTATTCTTCATATTAACCCGTACAAAGCCATTATCCTTGCATGCTGCAGTTAGTTCAATGTCTGACTTGTCCCAGTCAGGGTCAGGCTCCGTAGGATTCGTGTGATTAAGGTACGCCTTGATACACTGTTCCATACCCCTGATAGATTCATCCTCACAACTAACATAATCCCTGATTCTGATGTATTGAGAGCTGTTGGCTTCCAGACGGTTAATCTTGAATGTTAATATATTTCCTTCTTTCTTAAGCCAGGCCGGACTACTGCTACTGGGAATTATATGCTCCGGATATTCTACCACAACCATAACATCTTCAGCATCGCCACGGCCGGTATTGTACACTACAACGGTAGAGGTGCCCTCAAAACATCTGCGGCTTGTAGAGGAAGAAAAGTCAAAAATAAGATTTGCAGGTTCCTGGGGTGGAAGCACTTCTTCATGTACCGGCTGCCGGGCAAGCGTATCAATGGTATTTGCAAAATCAACACCAGACTTTTCTGTACCAACTTCATGGAGCACTATTGTGTGGGGGCCTTCTGGTGCACTTTGAATGATTTTTTTATCGGTATACCTGGGAATGAGCTGGTTAATGGTGTACTGGCCAGTGCCTAACCTTAATTCATAATTACCTGAGTAATCTGTTGTTGTATAGCAGGGGCCGGGGTCGGCTTTGATCACCTGATCTACTAATGCATTTTCCCCCTCATCAAATATATTATTTCCATTTTTATCTATGAAAGATCTTCCCTTAACAAGGTTATAGGGAGTTGGGGTATAGGTGTCGCTGATTTCAGCATAGAAGGCACCTCTTTCCGCCTGCTTGTTTATCAATATATTATTGAGTACAAAGTCATTAACAATTCGTGCGGATATCAATACTCCGTTCTGTGTTAGGGCGAGAGACTTACCGGTGCTGAAGAAGTGATCATCTGTGCCTTCGAACTGTACATCATGCAGTGCTTGCGCCCACTGGCTGTTGCCTGATGAATCAAATTTTGCAAGGTATATTTTAGGGATGCGGTAATCATTAACAGCTTCTATCTTCTTACCACCAAACTGAAGCCAGTCTTTTGCATGACCTGTGATATAAGCGTTGCCCTGCTCATCCACCACCAGGTCCTTGAAGGCTAATCTGCTTCTCGCTCCACCAAAATGCTGTGCCCACAGGTATTTTCCATCGCTATCCAGCTTAGCTAAAAAATAATAAGCCCCGCCTCCATTCATATCATTCACCCCATATGCATCGAATTTGGCCGCACCGTCCGTAGTTCCTCCAACATAAGTATTGCCGCCGCCATCTGCCTGTATCTCCCATTCATGTGGGGAAGGTCTGCTGCGATAGGAATCTGAAAAGTTCCGGACCATATTGCCCCAGAGTGGCTCACCCTTTTCGTCAAAAGAAATAATTGCCAGATTATCCTGTACAGGAGACTGTAATGTTATGGTACCAACGGTGAGGGCTTCTTTGAAATAGCCGCTTAGATAGAATTTACCTTCTTTCCCTGGATTGAATTTTTCAAGCGCCAGAGGAAAGCTTCTGGCCCAGATTTGCTGCCCATCAGGATTGAATTTTACCACGGCTCTGCCTGCCGGTAGGTTGTAAGGATTAGTGCTCTCCAGTTTACAGGAGAAGTAAAAGTTATCCTGATGATCTACCCCAATTTGCGTTTCACGAAAATCTGTAAATCCTGTAAGTTCTTTCATCTGCAGCAATTCACCCTCTGCTGAATACTTTAGTAGCAGGGTTTTGGTGGTTGATGAATTATTTAACTCACCACCGCTTCCAAAACTATAATTAGCCGAAGCAGGGGAGTGGTTTTGCAGATGTACAGTAGTGTAAATGTTATACTGGCTGTCCAGTCCTATGCGATGTCCTTCTTCGTTTATGGCACTGCCATTTGTGGTGTTATTTGCTGCGGTACGTATCCATACCAGCTCTCCTGTAGCACTTAGCTTGGCAAGAAAGTAGTCCTTGGCATTTTGAGCATACATGGTATTGCCATCAAACTCAAGGATTCCGCTGAAATAGCCGGTTACATAGACAAAACCTGCAGGATCAGTGATAGTAGAGTTTATGCGTTTGTTTAGCTTGCCTGCTAAAGATTTAGCCCATAAAATACTGTTATTCTGGTAATTGCGGGTAAGCTTGTAATGGTTCGCTACTTTCAGGAGTCCTTTGTTGGTTGCCAGCCAGATGATTTGTTCAGTTTCCTGAACAGCGATATCATATATAATGTAGCTATCATCGAGTACTACCTGGGTTATTTTGCCATCATACTCAGTTCTGAAAGAGCTTGTATAATAGTAAAGTCCTTTGTTACTGCCGATAAATGTATAGTCTCTATAATTTTTCAGTGCATAAATGGTAGTGTCCATCAGGTAAGTGTACAATTTTTCCTTATATATGCCTCCGTTACCAATCCACTGCTGTTTTCTGTTTACATACAGACCATCTTTAGTGCCTAAAAGAATTTCAACATCAATCAGACTGCCCGTACGCCTCACCTCATTCGCTAATATATTTTTGGGCATGCCTACAGTAGTTTCTGAATAGAACCTGGTACTGTATGATCCAGAGAACGTACTGTAGTTTCTTGTTTCACCATCTGTAATAGGGCTGAAGTTGTACTGCAGGGTAGAATATTTACTTGTAAGAACATGATATGGATGTACATCTATAAAGTGCTGGGCATTAGCACTTACTGTTGTATATTCCCGGCTGGAGGTGTTGGCTGCCTGGCTGAATTTTTTATCATCATAAGTTTCAAAAACACCCTTTTCGGTTGCAATTCTTGTGTAGCCGGGGCTGCCATACAAATCATTGACACGTTCAACATCTATACCCTGTTCCTGTGCTATACGAATACTCGCCTGCTTATCAAATGCAAACAGCTGTTTTTGCTTTGTAAGGATAAATGCCCTTTCCTTATACTTACCTACTACACCTGCCAAAGGCTGATGTAAACCAAGGGTAGCTGTATAATCATGTGTAGCTCCCTGCCAGTCTAGCCGGGCCAAACCTGTGCTGTCTTCTCCCTTGATTACCCAGATACCATCAGCGCCCACACTCACTTTACGAATTACCTCCCCCTGGAAATAACGATGTTCGGGAGCAAAGGCTTCCTGGGCAAAAAGAGGAATGCCGGCCAGAAGCAAGGCCATAAATGTTAGAAAAATAGGGAGAAGCCGCTGCATTTAGAGTGGTTTATACAGGTTTGACAGTATAAAAATAACAATAATTATATCAGATTGAACGGAAATGTAAGTAAGCAGCGGAAATATTGCTTTACTTATGTGCAGACACAAAAAAAGGGAACCGGAAGCTCCCTCTTATGATCATTTTAACACCTTTACCGTTTCTCCCGCCTCCCAGTCTTTATGCTCGTTGGTGTAGTAGAGATAGGCGCTGGAGGCAGAGGCCTGGTAGGTGCCGGGAATTTCGGCCCGCAGGTCCAGAGAGATAACCCGCTTGTCTTTGGGGGCCATTTCGCGGTAGTACAAGATCACGAAATTGCCCTGCACTTCGTAGAAGTCAAAGAGCCCTTTTTCCTGGTACTCCCTGAGCTGCCAGGGCTGCACACTAAGCCCTGACGGTATGCCTACAATGGCAACTGTTTGCGGAATTCCACTGGCAGATGTATTCGTGAGGGTGGTGGTTAAACGAATAGTCTCATGCTGCTTAACTTCGGCAGCAGAAAGCTTTGTGTTTAGGTCTACCAGACAGGCTTTGCTGGAGGCAGGGGTGTAGCTGGTCCAGCGGGCGTTGAAGGAGTAGGGCAGGGCCTCCCTGGTGTCGTCGAATACTACCCTGAAGCTCTGGTTGCCTACAGCCATTTTATTCTCCAGGCTTGCCAGAAGAATTTCTTCCCGCTGCTCCCTTTCATAACGGGTGGTGGCCAGGGCATTGCCATTCAGGTAGAGTGCAATCAGGCCATCATCCTGGCTTTTACGGGAGAATTTTGCAAATTCTGTCAGGGCTGTTAAAGCCAATATGGTGCCCTGGGTGGAGCCAAAATAGCCGTGGGATCTGCTGCCCACCAGGTAATTGATGGCTTCCTGAAGCTGCATGAGCTGGGGCTGCGCCTCCTTCATCATGGCCAAAGCAATCAGGGAGGCTGTTTCTATCTGCAAGGAGTTCCCATAGCTTCTCACCAAGGAGTGGTCGGCCTTCAGTTTGCCCAAGCCTTCCTCCTTAAGCTGCTTTCTAAGGCGCTGCATCATTATTTTTGCACCATCTTCTTTTTTTAGCAGATAGGCAGCATTGGCCATGAGGGCAAGGCGGTAAGCATCGCCACTCTTCAGGGCCTCCTGGTAGGCAAGCTCATATTCTTTCTGAATGGGTTTGTCTACTCCGCAGGCTGAGAGGGCATAGACGATATATGCGTTGGTTACTTCCCTGCTGGCACCGGAAAAACCGTATTTACCCCTATCCTGCTTAAAGTTGCCGTCGCCCATGCGCCGGTCGAGCAAAAATTGTTTGGTTCTGCTGAGCAGCGGTGTGCTTACACCCTCCCATACCTTTTTCATTTCGGTTAGCTCCAGCAGGCCAAAGGCGGTGAGTCCCTCATGCGGAGGGGTATCGCCATACCACTCGAAGCCACCCTGGGCGGTTTCGTAGGCAGCCAGGCGCTTATAGCCATCTCTGATGTAGGCCAGGGCCTTTTTTTCAACGGCAGGGTCAGCACCATTGGTTTCGCGCATAAACTGCAGGGCCAGCACATTGGGGTAGGTGCTGGAGGAGACCTGCTCAAAGCAGCCGTGCGGCTGGCGCAGCATACCAGCAATACCAGCCAGTAAATCGCCCACCACATTCGGGTAAGCGGTAAAACCTGCACTAAGTGAGCCGGGTACCGGATCCTTGATCTGAAATGAAAATGCTTTTTCCAGCTCCTGGCCTGAAAAGGAAACCTCTACCGGAAAGCCTTTTGGCAACACCTCGATAGTTTGCACCACCCGGTCTCTGAATTCCTCATTTTCAAAATTGATCTGGAGCTCAAAACTTCCCGCTTCGTTCTGTACCAGGGCATCGTAATAATAGGTGGCAGTTGTGTTGGGAGCCACATCTACCCGGGGATCCCAGGGGGTAAGTGGTTTCAAGGCTGAAGGTGCTGTTACCTGTAACTCACCCCTTATCACCCTGTCGGTATTGTTGGTGAGCTGAATGGGAATGGAGGTCCTGTCTTCGAAGCTGAGATAAGCAGGAATCTTTGCCTCCACACTTAGGGGCAGGGTGGTGCTGTACACCCACTCCTGACGGCCCACATAGCCGTTGGCGGCAACTCCCTCGGCAGTAACGCGAAAGGCGGTGGTGGCATCGGAATTATAAAAGCTTACCCGGGCTTCGCCTTTGCGGCTGGTTTGCACCAGTGGGTTCCAGTAAATAGTTTCCCTGAAATCAGTACGCTTCTCTACAGCTTCTTTTTCTGAATATTCAGGGCTGTAAAACTCACGTACAGGAGAAAATTTGCGGGGGGCGATGTAGAGGCTGGCATAGTTGTCAGGGTAGCTGGTGGTGAAGCCTGCACTGTAATACCTGCCGGATTTGGTATTGATCAGGATCACCCCATTAGAAGCACGTGCGCCGTAAATGGCCGTTGCCTCTGCTGATTTCAGCACACTGATGCTGCGGATATCGTCGGGAGATACAAGTCCAAGGGCTGACTGGGTTCTGCCACCGCCGGTATGGACCGGAAAGCCATCAATTACATAGAGTGGTTCTCCATTGGCAATGCTGCTGCTACCCCGTATGCTGATGTTTGCAGAGGCACCGGGTGTGGAAGAATTCTGGGCAATCTGCACCCCAGCCACTCTTCCCTGCAGTACCTGCTCTATGCTCTGGCTGGGCAGACTGGCAATTTCTGCTTTCTGAATAGAGGTTACAGCACCGGTTAAGCTTTTTCGCTCCTGTGTGCCATAACCCACCACCACTACCTCAGACAGCTGCTCTACATCTTCCTGCAACACCACCGTCTGGCTGGTGGCAGGCACTGATTCCATATCAGAGAAAGTTATATCCTCGATCTCTTCCTCATCCGGTACTTCAATGATTTCTGCCATTGCTGCATTCTGGGGAAAGCCTCAGGCTGACATGGCAAATGATTCTTCTACAGGAGGAATAACACCGCTTTCAGCAAGGTAGTCGTAGTTAGATGAAATATCTTTATCCAGCACCAGCTGCAGGTTTTCCTGTTTTACCCCTTTGCTGTTGGCGAAAAGCTGCACGGCGGCAGCAGGGTCTACCTTCAGGAACAGAAAGCTCCCATCGGGCTTGGTCTTCAACTGGGCAGCCCTGCGCTTATTTGTAACCTCCACCAGCGTAATGGTGGCTTCAACGGGTTTGTTGGTTTTGGTGTTGATGACCCTGCCGGAAACAGCGCCAAGCTTTTCAGGATAGAAGCTGATACTATTGTTTTGCTCCTGCAACTGTTGCCAGTTAAAGCGGCGCCAGGCCTGGGTCATCAGCAGGTAATCAAGGGCTTCGGTTGCTTTTGGTTCTTCGGTATCGAAGTAAAAGGAAGGTTCCTCTATTTTGCCGCGTACATCGCTGCTTAACAGCAGCTGCGATAAAATGTTGTCCTGCTTATCGTCGGCAAAGCTGATGAGCTTGTCATCTACCACCGACAGGGAAAGACTGGCCGGGAGCGGCAGCTGATGCTCATCGTAGGTGCGGATGTTCAGCTCTACTTTTTCACGGGGCTGGTAGTAGGCCTTATCCGCAGTAATATCGACATGGAGCTTTCGGTGCTGGTTTACAAATACCAGGCGCTCGCAGCGCTCCAGCCGCTGATGGTCGAATAGTGTAAACTGTGCCACCCCGATCGGGAAACTATCCAGAGGTACTACCAGCTTGTTGGTGCCTTTGACGGGAAGAATTTCTTTGGTATAGTAGATTTCTCCCCTGACCTGGCCCACCAGGTAAAGCGGTTTTGGCAGTGGACTGTAAACGGAGACCTGCAGGCTTTTTTCATCTTTGGACTCGATTGACAGCCCCCAGCCATTTGCCATGGCCTCAGGGAGTTTATACTGTTTTGCCAGCGCAACTGGTTTAGTCACTTTAGCGCTGTATTTTCTGCCTTTTTCGGGTGTGAAGATAAAGGCGCCCATGCCTTTGTGAAAGCTTTTGAAAGACTGAACTTCTTTTCCCGAATCGTCTACCACCACCCCTTCAACATCGGCGGGCTTGCCCCATTCATTGAGGGCTTTAAAAGCCACTTTGCTGCGCATGCCATTTACCAGATCGCCTCCTTCGGGGAAAAACAGCAGGTCTATGTGTTGCAGGATGATGGGAATGGAGCGTGAGATGGATTCCGTAACGCCTTTGTGGGGCACCATTATGTTCAGGAGTCCATCGGAAGTGCTAAGGGAATCGGGCAGGCGAAAACTAACGTCCAGGCTACCGTCTGCAGTGGTCTTGACCTTGTTGCTTAGTAGCTGCTTTCCGGCCAGCTGCACGGTATAGCTTATTTCCTGCTCGGCAATAGGATTATTCTCCAGGTCACGTGCCTTTAGAGTTGCCACCAACAGTTCCGACGGGCCGTAGGCATCGCGTTCAAAATCGAGCTTAAGGAGCAGTTTGGGATTGATGATTTTCTGCACCTGAATTTCTTTCGTAAAGAAGGTTTCTTCACCAAAGTTTTGCATCCACTGGGTATAGGCGCGTAGCTTGTATAAACCACCGGGCGCAGCGGCTTCCAGCTGAAAGTCTCCGCTTGCAGTGCCTCCATCTGCTGCCAGGGTAAGCTTTTGCGCTACATTGCCCCTGGGATTGATCAGCTCTACATACACCACATTACTGATGGTGGAGGGCTTGTGACTGTTGGCATCCAGCAGGTAGGACTGAAACCAGATGGCATCGCCCGGTTTGTAGAAGGGCTTGTCCAGCTGCAGGTAAAGCTTTTCTTCCGGCAGCTGCTTGTTGTATTGCTGTAGCTGGCTCTTCAGCATTGCAAAAAAAGAGTCTGCCAGATAAGGGGCATCTAGTGAAAGCAGGCCCAGCACGAAAAGCAGGGGCAGGGCAGCGCGGTATTTAAAGGCTTTCATAGCTTATAGATTTAGTGTTAGCGAAAATCCGTAACTCTTTACATTAGGCTGGTTGAACAGATCCAGCCCTGCGCCCTGCTGATAGCCAAACAGCTTGCTGACAGGATCTACCCCGCTGTAGTTGGTTAGTACAAACAGGTTTCTGGCAATCAGTGAAAGCTTTAACCGCTGCAGGCGCAGTGCCTTTGCCGTTTGCTTCCTCAATTCACAAGAGAGCTGTAGCTGGTTCAGTCGCAGCCAGGATGCTACTTCTACGGCTTCTTCTGCCACGCCTGCTGCACCATAACGCACCCATCGATTATCCTGAAGCCCATTTGCCGGGTTGTAAAAATCTACCGGCTGCTGGTTGGGCGCTCCAGCTTCGTTCACACCTGTAAAAACATAGCCCTCAACCCCTCTGTGTTCGGCCGTATAGGCAGAACGTCCCCAATAGTTTAAAAATTGTTGGGTGCCATTCCATACATCGCCTCCTTTTTTTATATCCAGCACAAAGGAGAAGCCAAATCCATTCCAGTCGGCATTGCCCCACAACCCACCCAGCCAGTGTGGATTGGGATTACCAATAATGCCCCCTTGCGGGTCTACCACCGGAAAACCATCCTCGCCTATTATCACCTGTCCGCTTTCGTTTCTGCTAAATCGGCTGCCCCAGAGCACCCCATAGGGCTGGCCCTCCACCAGGTTGGTAGAGATGGTGCTGAAACCGGCCACAGGCAGTCTTTCCTGCTCATGGTACAGTTCTTTTATCGTGGGGCGGGAGCGGCTAAAGGTAGCACCAATTTCCCACTGGCCACCATCAAAATATCCACGTGTTTTCAGAGCTACTTCCAGCCCAGGCGTTTGTAGTTTGGCGCTGTTTTCCAGCTGGTATTGCCCCTCACGGAAAACCGGCACCAGCAACTGGTCTGTTATATTTAGGAAGTAATTTGCACTGATGCTTAGTTTGCTGTCCAGGATCCAGCTGTCCAGGCCGGCCTCCCATTTTTGCTGCTTTTCGGGTAAGAGCCCGGGGTTGCTGCAAAGTTCTTCCAGCTCATAATACTGCCTGTAGTTTTCGGGGCTGTACCGGAGCGAATTAAAGTGCCACTGGTTATAGAGGAGAGGGGCTTCCCGAATGGTATTGGCATAGGAGGAATACACCTTTAATTCTGATATGAAGCGGCCGGATTTTAGCAGCTCCAGCTGGTGCAGGTTAACGCTAAGATTTGCAGCCGGTAAAAAAAACTGGCTTTGGTCAGGAGCAAGGGTGTTGGAGAAGTACATGCGGTTGGTGAGCAGGAGCTGTGCCAGGCGCCAGTTGCTGCTGTAGGGTCCGTTCCAGTAAAGCAACCCCCTGGAAGTAACCTCATGGGTTCGCCGGTAGGGGCTGATCTGCAGCTGCTGCAGTTCCATTGCTCCATCAAGGGCATAGGCGTCTCCGGCGCCAAATTCTGCCCCGTCCCGGCGGTTCAGCTCTTCCTGCAGATAGGTAAAGTTGTGACCGGCAAAGAACTCGGCACTCCAGCTGTTGTTGTATGTGTTTAGCCGATAATTAGCAAGCAGGTTGGAGCTTAGGGCTGTGGTGTTCAGTGCTCTGCTGCTGAGGCGGGCAGGAGTGGCCCCTGCCGCAGCAGGTGGTATGCCAAAAACGGACTGGTCCCTTCCCTTCTCCAGCGCCAGGTTGTACTGTATCTCGAACGCATTGTAATTCCGGTGCAGCAGTTCCAGTCCATACAATGCCTTTTGCTGCTCCTGCCGGTCTGGCATGTGGTGGAGCAGCCAGTAGGGATGATCTGCCTGGCCCGGTGCAAAACTGCGCTGGCTGCCATCTGCTGACTGGTAGGTAGCGCTATTCTTCCATGGCCTGGGCGTGGTGTTTCCGTTTAACAGATCAAAAGAGGGCGGAGTAGAATAGAGGCCTCCCAGCACAGAGGCTGCATTTGCACCTCTTAGTGGCATTCTTTCTCTTGTGTCGGAGTAGGAAATATAGAGTCTTGGCTGAATTGTATACCATTGGGTATTGAATGAAAGATCCAGTGTATGGCGCTGGTAATCATTTGCCGGTAAGATGCCGGCCGAAAATTTATTGGCATAGCCGGCTCTGAGTGTGTAGCCATCCAGGTCGGTAAACAGCTGCAGGCGATTGTCGGTAGCAAATCCGGGGCGAAAGGCATCATAGGCATTGAAAGCCTTTGCCGGCTGCAGTCCGGGCTGCTGGGGCACCAGCCTGCCATCGGCATCATAAGCGAGTGCTGCTATGGGTGGCCCCCAGCTGAAAAGTTCCCCGTTTTCCGGACCGCCTGCAACCAGTGCTCCATCAGAAGCACTGCCCTGGGCGTACTGATCCTGAAGCCTTGGCAGCCGGTTCACAAAACTGCTGCTGAGGGCGGTGGTAAATTCCAGGCGCAGGCGGGGCATTTGCTGCCTGGCGTAGTAGGAGGGCACCAGCACCCATTTCTTATTTTTGCGGTTGAACTTAATTTTAGCCAACGGTCCAGTCATCTGGTCCTGATAAGCGGGATGCTGGCCTTTTACCTCATAAGCAGCAGAAGAATCTGAAAGCACGGCTACCCCTCTTTCCGCATGGGGCGCATTTAAGTCTTGTAAAGTTTTACTGTTCCCCTTTCTCCTTTTTGGCCGTGCTGATGCATAATTGGCGCTGGGATTCTGTGCTTTCCTCCCGGCAGTTCCGGATAATGGGCCAGAACGTGTATTGTCGGCAGCACTGCCGGCTGCTGCTGAATTTCTTTCAGTTACAGTCACCTCATAGAAGGTAAAGCCAATAAATGAATACACCAACACGGCACCAAGTGGTGCTTCTATGCTGTACCAGCCTTCCATGTTTGTAACGGTTCCCCTGGTAGTGCCTTTTATTATGATGTTTACACCGGGTAAAGGCTCGCCCTGCGGCGAAAGCAGCACCCCACTCACCAGCCTGTTTTGAGCTTGTTGTCCCATCAGTCCGCCCATAGTTATAAAGTAGAGGCATATGCAGAAGTAGCATGCTTTTTTCATAAGCAACAGAAGTTTAGGGTCAGCAGGGTATGCTAACAGCAGCTATAAGATAGAGGGTGCGGAGGGGGGTGAACAATCAAAAGACACAGTATTTGGAGAATAGGTTGTAACTAGTGTTAAATACTGCGAACGTAAGGCCATAAAAAAAGCCGGCTCGGGGCCGGCTTTTCTTTTGCTTATTGCCTGATTTGCAATTTAATGCATCACAAAAACACTTCCGTAAATTTTCTTGGTGCCCTGGTCATCGCCGTATTTATTCTGGTACAGGATCAGGTACGGATAATTGCTCATGGGTACTGTTTTACCATCAGGGCCTGTTCCCCTCCACTCAAAGGCAGGATCGGTACTGCGGTAAATCACTTCTCCCCAGCGGTTGTAGATCAGGATTTCAAATCCGCCAATGTTTTCAAGCATTTCCGGGTTCAGGATCTTGAAGACATTGTTCAGGCCGCCCACCCTTATGGTATTAGGCACGAATATGACCGGTGTACAGTCAATGTCTACCCTGAACCTGGCCGGGTCGGTACAGCCTTCTACCTCTACTTCGAAAGTGCCTGGTTCGTAAACAGTAAGGGTGGATGCGGTATGGATGGGTACCCGCTGGCCATTGGTAGTGTTGTACCAGGTAACGCCTGTATAACCAGTCAGGTCAATGGTAACGCTGCTGCGCGATGGTATGCTGGCGCAGATGGTATAGAGTGGCTGTATCACGGAGCGTGGCGATGGAATGCTGAGTACCTCTTTCTCTGCAGTCTGGGTTGCATCGTTACAGCCCTCGCCGGCCCTTGCCACTACCCGATAGGTGCCATCGGCTACATAGATGGTTGCATCATTAAAGCTCAGCCTGCTGGCATTGCCATTGGTAATACGATACCATTCAAAGGTTACATCACCAATATAGCTGGTAGTAGCCGTTATTTCATTTACAGGTTCTACGCCTTCCAGGCGGCAGCCAGGGCGCACCTCTATGGTTAGGTCCTGTATGCCATTGAGCACATCTACTACTAATTCATCTGAGGTGCCCGGGCAATCAGCAGCGCCATCAGAAACTCTCACTGAATAGGTTCCACTTTCGGTAACCGTGATGGTGCCAGTGGTATTGCTGCCAATGCTGGTAGTACCCATGAAAAACTCGTAGGTGTAATTACCACTGCCACCCCTGGCCTGTGCTACCAGATCTGTGCTGCCACTGCAGTCGTTATTGGCAGGGCGAAGGGTAACCTCCGGAGCTGTCGTTATGGCAATGGTAAGGGTATCTGCTTTCATACAGGTAGCGCCTGTGCCTCCGGGCCTTACTTCTACCAGGTAGCGGTAGGTGCCGGGCTGGCTGGTATTTACATCACTAAGGGTTTGCCTGGAGGTGGTATTACCCAGGTTGTTAAACGGACCACCGTTCACAGAGCGCAGCCACGTGATGATAGAGTTGGCCGGAGCCCCTGTAGCTACCAGCTCGGTTCTTGGCAGCGCTTCGCCCACGCATAGCTCAATGTCATCGCCCAGGTCTGCTTCCGGACGGGAGTCCGTAACCTGAATGTAGACTGGTATAGCTGGGCAGCCGGTAATCCGGTTAACGATGTCCAGCCTGTAGGAGCCGGCTTCTGTTACCTGCTGGTTGGGAGAATTGCCCATCACCATGCCATCCAGCTCGTTGGTCCAGGTAAAGAAGTATTGATCCGGATTTTGTGGCTGACCATCTATCAGCGCTTCACCCTCCAGGGTTATCGACTGCTCATCGCAAAGTGTAATGATCTCTCCCGGGTTAGCATCGTCGTTTTTGATGTTGGCTTCGGGTATGGCACCAACTGAGAACAGGGCAAATACCTTAGGCTCCCCATTGTAGTCTGTTGGGTAGGTAAGATCGCATGCCTCCAGCTCAAGCTCCACTACATAATCTCCCGGAGGCAGCGTAAATACGGCCAGGCTATCCTGCTGCGGACCCATTTGCTGGAATACCGTATTTAAGTTGCTTGCCTGAAATACCTTGAAAATATACTGCTCATTGTTGTAGCGGCGTGTGCCATAGATCTCTACTTCACCTTCGCCGGTATTTGGATCGGCGCAGACATTCATGGCAAACACGGTAGCATCCGGCACCTGGCGGCCAATGTTATCAGCCAGGTTTGGCAGTCCCAGTAAGCTGGTGCCGGTCAGAACCTCATCCAGACCATCCAGTCTGAAGGCATCACCAGCTGTGGCAGCCGTAAGGCTGTCGGAGGGGCTCTGCACCAGGCCCAGGTTATTTACACCATTACGGGCAACATACAGCGCACCCTGCGGGCTTAGCTGAAGCGCACCCCACTGTTCATTTTCCTCGGCCACCAGCACGCGTGTTGCTTCGATGCCTGCTCGGGTAAAAGCACTATCAATGCTCACCTGGTACAGCTGCGATTGCGGCCCGCTAAGGGTATAGAACAGGCGTTTGCTGTCTGGCGAAAAGGCTACACCATATACAGGCGCTCCGTTGCCTTCTACCGGAAGGGTTACATGGCCTGTGCCGCTTACTCTGCCGGTGCCGGAGTCGAATTTGAAAATCTCAATATTGCCACCCCCGGCTCCATCGGGTAGGGCAACCGCCAGCATGCTATCATTAGGCGCCAGCACCATATAGCCTTTGGACTGTTGTTCGGTAATAACGCTGCCTGCCAGTGAAAATACCGGCGAGCCAATACCATCCTGTGTAATTGGGTAGCTGATAAAACGGTTGTTGTTCAGCTCGTGCGTTATGATCCAGCCAGTGCGGGAGGTTCCCGCCAGTTTTTCGGCCACCTGAGGGAAAAGCAGGCGGGCCTTTACATATTCCTGGGATGACTGCGCCAGCTCCACATCGGGAGCAACCGCTGTGGGTGGATTGGTGGTATTGCCCTTTAAATCTGCAACCGAATAACGAAGGGCCTTGTTGAAAGGCACATCTTCGTTGGAGATGGTGAACAGGTAATGCAGCGACGGATCGCTGGGGTGGGGGATGAGCAGGGAGTTTTGGCTGGCATTTCTGCTGCCGCCTAAATTATCTCCGTTCGGAGCCCGGTCATGGGCATCGTCCGGATCACCGGAGTCGCGGGTCCAGAGGGTTTCACCATTGGTATAGAAGAGGGGTTCAGAATTGCCATCTACCGAAATGGTAGTGCCTTCAAAAGCTTCATCGGGCGCTCTCATCTGGCTGTCGCCAATAGGAGTAGGAGGGTTGGTATTGAAGTTGATACCGGCACCATCCCCAAAGTACCAGACATTGGCTTTTGTAAACTCATCATTATACACCACTACCTCAAAGGCTGCATATAACTCGCACTGGCCAGTATTTACCACTACATAGTAGGTGCCTGCTTCCGGATAGGTGCCGTCATCAAGCGTATCGGCAAACCAGGTAGCTACTGTAATTTCTTTCACCCCGGTTTCTACAGGATCTTTTCCTACTTCTTTTACTGTCTGGGGTTTGTACCAGGTAATATTACTGATATACTGGTCTGTTACTTCGTTTCCCTGGGCATCATTGATCTTCAAGGTGATAACAGAATCTGCGTTAGGACAAATAATGTATTCCTGCTCTATCTGGAGTTCAGGTGCTTCGGTGATCTGTATCTGTTTCTCGATTTTTTGTACGCTGCCCGGATAGAAAGCCCTCATTTCAACCGTTATATTGCCTGCCTGGTCGAAGGTAAAGAAAGGCTGCAGCACATCAGATTCTTTCTGGCCATTGATGTGCCACTCCACCCGCTCGGGGCCTTCACCCTCAAACTTCGGGTAAAAGTAGATAGGCGCCTTGGTACAGGCTGCACTGTAATCAAAATCAAAGGGCGGGTTTGGTACAAAGGAGGGGAATGCAGAGCGTGAAAAGCGGGTGCCGTTAAAATTTGTAGTGCCCGTTACTGCGCTTGCAAAACCAGGGTTATTCCCGGTAGGATTCGTGATACGCCCCACCTGGGCGGCACCTCCGGATGAGTTGCGGTAGAGCATGTATGCCTCCCCATTTGGGCTGGTACGTAAGTCGAGATTCTGATTGAAAGCAGCGCCTGTTACTGTTTGTGCAGTGGTGGGGAAGGTAAAAGGATCAGCAGGGTCCAGATCGCCAAAGTCGTAACGGTAGAGGTTGCCGCCGGTTCCTGTTGTTTTAGACATAAAGAGATAGTCACCTACCCAGGTTAAGCCATTGGTAGCCGCAGCGGGATCTACATCAGTAAGGGCGCCAACTTCTGCCAGCTGGCTGGGGTCGGGTTGCCCGGGCTCGGCCGCAAAAGAATAGATCAGTACCCCCTGGTCTTCGCCGGAAGCAGCATTGCCTACGGCCAGCAAGCCAGTATCTTCGGAGTAAGCCAGTGAAATAGGGTTAAATTCAGGCACATCATTGCTCACTGTTACTGCAGTAGCTACCGGCGCCCCGCTGCCACTGATGCGTACCAGCGAAAAGCGTGCAGCATTGCCCTGCAGTGGTACAATTACCCAATATACATAGCCATCGCCACTAGAGCCCCTTACTACTTCCATTACACCCGAGGCGGTTCCGCCCAGGTTCAGGGACTGAAAATTTAAGGTTGCTGTTGGGTTTGTGGCATCAAAACGAGCCCACTGCAGCTCCCTGGCTGAGGTGATCACAAATATATTATAAGCGTTTTCAACACCTGGTACTGGTGTGGCATGCACGGGTTGTGGCAGTGTGGGGTCGCCGGGCAGGGTGGCAATAGGCGTATTGCTGGGGCCTATCAGCTGGTTACCATCTGAATAAAAGATAAGGTCGCCGGTTCTGAAATCGCTGGCAACCACGCTACCGGCACTGCCGTATGGAGTTTGCTGACCCGTGTTGACATCTGCTCTGCCGCCTGTAAAATTAAGCCATTGGGAAGAGTTACCAAAATACCAACGGGTATCGGAAAGGTCCTGTCCTACAGCGCAGAGGGGTAGCTGCCCAAACGCGATCAGCAACAAGAGCCGAAAGCACAGAGGCAGAAAATTCTTATATTGTTTCATGTAAGATATGAGTCCGTTACCAATTAACGTTATAATTTACAAAAATGCTGTATCTGCCTCGCATAGAAAAATGCTTTTGTGGATCTTGCATAAAATTTAATGGCATATCGTTAAATACGCGAATTAAAAACGTATAAAATTTAGTAATATATATTTATTTTATAAAAATTAGCTACCGATCACTTGCTCCTTTGCATTATATGAATAAAAGTTTCTTAGTTCTTGCAGGGCTGATGATGCTGTGCAGTACGGCTTTGCTGGCGCAGGACCCACAGTTTTCACAGTATTACGCCAATCCGCTTTACCTAAATCCTGCGCTTACAGGTAATCTGTCTAATGCCAGGGTGGGGGTAAATTTCAGGCAGCAGTGGCCCTCCATTGATGCTACTTTTACAACCTATACGGCATATTTCGATAATTATTTTGCTGATTATAACAGCGGTGTAGGGGTCATGCTGATGCATGACCGTCAGGGTATAGCAGGGCTGGCCAGCACCAGCGCCCATTTACAGTATGCCTATCAGTTGCCGCTCACCAGAAAGATTACTTTCAGGCCCGGCGTCAGCCTTGGCGTTATTGAGCGCAGGCTCGATTATTCCAACCTGCAGTTTGCCGATCAGTTTAACGGAACCGGCTTTAACGGCATACGTGCCAGCAGCGAGAACCTGGCAGACATGAATCCGTTTTACCAGTTCGACCTAAGCTTTGGCGGTATGATCTATACCCCAAGATTATTTGCCGGTATATCGGCCAGCCACCTGAACGAACCTTATTTCAGCTTTAACGAGGATGGAGATGAAAGGCTGCCTGTTAAATATTCTGTTCATGGCGGTTACCGCATTGCCCTTAAAGCCGACGAAATCAGGAATGAATACGACCGTTATGGCCGGGAGCGCAGCATTACCCCCACTGCAGAATTTAAAATGCAACGGGAGTTTAAGCAGCTGAGTGTGGGTGCCTATTTAACCTGGGAGCCCCTGGTGGTAGGCTTGTGGTACAGAGGCTTGCCTGTAACAGAAGTAGAGGGTGTGCGCAATAAAAATGAATCGGCTATCCTGCTGATTGGCCTGGTTAGAGGCAATATGAACATTGGCTATAGTTTCGACTATACCCTTAGCAGCCTTAGCATGGCCACCGGCGGCGCCCACGAGGTAAGCCTTTCCTACACCTTCGACTGGATCAAGAGCAAAAGACCTCCCCGAAATGTCAGGCAAATTCCTTGTCCCGAATTCTAAGACTGGTTATGCCAGTCTTTTTTTATGCTAAATCCTTTAAATATTACGCCAAATTTGCTGTCATGAGCTTATCTCCTACCGCCTTAAAGATAATACTGATCAGCCTGGTCGCCCTTGGCTACCTGCTTGAATCAGCGCTCGACTGGCTCAATTATACCTATCTCAAAAAGCCTTACCTGCCACAATTATCGGGTATCCTTACCGAAGAAAAATATAGTGAAACTGTGCGCTACCAGCAGGAGCGGAAACGCTTTGGCTTTATTACCGCTACCTATAGCTTTGTGCTGATGCTCGTTATGCTGCTTACCGGTGGCTTTGGCTGGCTGGATGAACAGCTGCGGGAGTGGACGCAGCACCCCATTCTGCTGGCGCTCCTGTACTTTGGTATGCTGATGCTGGCCGCTGATATACTGAGCCTGCCTTTTCAGTTGTACAGCACCTTTCGGATTGAGGAGAGCTGGGGCTTCAACAAAACAAGTGTACGCACCTTCTGGCTCGACAAGCTCAAGGGCTATGGGCTGGGTGCCCTGCTTGGCGGTTTACTGCTCTCGCTGCTGCTTTGGCTGGTGCTGGAGCTGGGACAAAATTTCTGGCTCTACTTCTGGGGTGTGTTAATCCTTTTCATGCTGGGGGCAAATGTTTTTTACACCAGCCTTATTCTTCCGCTCTTTAATAAACTTCGCCCTTTAACAGCAGGAGCCTTAAAAACAGCGCTCGAAACATACAGCCAAAAGATAAATTTCCCTCTTAAAAATATCTATGTAATAGATGGGTCAAAAAGGAGCAGTAAAGCAAATGCTTTTTTTGCAGGTTTGGGGAAGCAAAAGAAGATTGTTCTTTACGATACCCTCATTGAAAAACATACCGAGGAGGAAATTGTGGCTGTACTTGCCCACGAGGCAGGGCATTACAAAAAGCGGCATATCCTGAAAGGATTTGTGTTGTCTGTGCTGCAGTCGGGCCTGATGCTGTTTTTGCTAAGCCGGTTTATCGGGAGCGAAACCCTCACGCTGGCTTTGGGCGGCACCCCGCTGGGCGGCACCCCGCTAGAAGCCGGGCTGCTTCCGCTGCACCTGAACCTGATTGGGTTTGGCTTGCTGTACTCGCCGATTTCCATGCTGCTGGGCCTGTTCATGAACAGCCTTAGCCGCAAACACGAGTACCAGGCCGATGCCTACGCTGCACAAACCTATGGAGCCGAGCCTCTGCAGGAGGCGCTGCGAAAGCTGTCGGTGCTGAACCTAAGCCAGCCGCTGCCGCATCCCTGGTATGTATGGGTACACTATTCGCATCCACCTTTATTATACAGGCTGGATGCACTGGAGAAGCAAAAACAAGTGTAAAAGCATGCATATTCGTTACAGGTTTAACAAGATGTTGAAAAAAGGAATGGGCGCAGCTTTACTGCTCTGCCTGCTGCACATAGGAGCAGGGGCACAGCAACAGTCGCAAACCCTCTACCGTGCTGAGAAACTTTTTGAAATAGGCAATTACAGCGAAGCCCTCAGGCATTACCAGGAAGCCATGCAGGCCGGGGAGTCCTCTCCCTATTTGCACTACAAAGCCGGTCGCTGTTACCTGGAGAGCAAGCAGTATGCCGAGCGGCTTAAAGCACTCCCCTTACTGCAGCAGGCGGGCAGCGGAGCAGATAAATTACCTGCAGAATACTACCTCTCGCTGGGCGATGCCCACCATACCGCTGCCCAGCCACAGGAAGCCCTGCTGGCATATGAGCAGTATCAGAAGCTTGCCGGTAAAACACCTGATAAAATAAAGCTTGCAAAGGAGCGTAAAGCCACCGCACAGCTTGCCCTGGAGTTTATGGCCAACCCTAAACAGGTAAACCTGCGCCCCCTTCAAAACGGGGTAAACACTGAGTTTACAGAATACAACCCTGTGGTAAGTGCCGATGAATCTGTAATGGCTTATACCCAGCTAAAACCTGCTGATAGCCGCAGCAGCCAGAAGAGCATAGAGCAGATTATGCTGCTGACCCGGGAAGCCGGCAACTGGTCTGCCCCGCAACCACTCAAGATCAGCAGTTTTAATTCCGGAACAGCGGGGATGTCGGCCGATGGCCAAAAGATGATCATATACCTGCAGGACAATACCGGCGGTAACCTGTACCTGTTGCAGCGCAAAGGCGAAACCTGGGGCCAGCCACTGGAAATTAAAGGCGATCTTAACTCACGTTACCTGGAAACAACTGCCAGCATTACACCCGATGGTAAAACTATTTACTTTGCCAGCAACCGTCCGGGTGGTTTTGGCGGGCTCGATATCTACAAAACAGAATTACAGCCAAACGGCAGCTGGGGCAGGGCGGTAAACCTGGGGGCCGGTGTTAATACCGATGCCGACGAAGACGCACCTTTTATTCACCCCGACGGGCGTACGCTTTACTTTACTGCCAATGGCAGGGGATCCATTGGTGGTAATGACGTGTTCCGCTCCTTTTTTGTAGCCGGTAAGTGGGCGAAGCCCGAGAACCTGGGCTACCCCATCAATACGGCTGCCAATGAAAGCTACTTTACCCTTACTGCCGATGGCAGCCGCGCTTATTTCTCCTCCGACAGATCGGGCGGAAAAGGGGAACAGGATATTTATACCTTTAACATGCCTGATCAGGACCGCAATATTGCCCTGACCATGATCAAGGGCCGTATTCTGGCAGGAGAGCGGGAGCAGCCAGTCTCTACCCAGATCTTTGTGGTAGATGTGAAAACAGGTAATAAACTGGATTATGTATACAACCCCGATTCTAAAACAGGTAATTACCTGATCATTCTTCCTCCGGGCCGTAACTACGACCTGATTGTAAAAGCCGATGGTTACCTGCCTTACTCCATCAATGTAAACATTCCGAACCAGGATTATTTTTACGAGCTCTTTCAGCAGATCTTCCTGCGCCCTATCAAGCAGTTCGATGTGGTGGTGGGCCAGGAGGTAAAGGTACAGAATGCCTTCTATGATACCGGACAACCCCTGCACCACGATCTGAAAAAGATCAAAGAAAGTAACATGGTGAAAGGCGATAGCATAGACGTATATGAAATGATGGAAACGATTATAGGTGCCGGCGATAAAGCTGCCTACGACTATATGCTCGACCTGATGTTCACTATTAACCCCATCGAAAATGTTGATTTCAGCAAGGCCAATGGCAAAATGGTAGAAGATGCCGAGGCAGTCTACTTCTACGAGGAGAACGACAAAACCAGGCTGGAGGCTAAAAACGTAGGCGGACAAGTGATCTATACCTTGCCAACCTTCCGGGTTACTGAGCAGGCACAGCAGCAGAAACTAGTACCCAAAGCTGCCTATAGCCAGGAAATGCTTAAGCCGGTATATAAAATTTATTTTGATGTTGACAGCAAAGTGCTGAAGCAAAAAGACGAGCAAACCCTGCAGGATATCATTCGCCTGTTTGAGCAGCATGAGCAGCTGGGTGTTGAGATCAGCGGCTATGCCTCTAAGGATGGTAATGCCGATCATAACCGGAAGCTTTCTAACGAGCGAGCCACCGTTGTGCTCGATTACCTGAACAAGCGTGGAGTAGGTCGCCGCCGGATTGTAGCCAAAGGCCTGGGTGCCACTGACGGACTAGAGGGGAATGCCCAGGAAGGCCGCCGTGTAGAAGTACGTATCATAGATCTCACCCAAGCAAGAAAATAAACCTTAACTTCTTCATCATAAATGCCAAACAGCCCCGGGTAAGTACCTGGGGCTGTTTTTTTACCACTTTAAAATCGTCTTTTCCTTGTCTCCTTTTTTGGTGTGAAGCCTGGTGTGCTGGGGGATGAAAAAACTAACGGAGAGGTAAAGCCTATTCGCATCTACCTCCGGATTAACAAACAGGTTGTAGCCCAGCTGGCCGTGAAAGCCCAGCAGGCGGAAACCGGCAGAGGGGCCAATGCTTACGCTGCCCTCATCAAAATCGGTAAAATAACCCACATGCCCGCCATAGGTGAACTTTAACCTGCCATGGCGTTGCCAGTAGGCAGCTTTAAGGCCTAGAACGTTATTGAAGGGAGCATATTCCAGAAAGGCTTCCGTAGACCTGATCACCGGTTTTTTAAGCCTTATTTTCTTCCAGTTGCTGTGGTAGCCAACCTGTACCATGTCCATACGTCCACGTTCATAGCCCAGCAGGATGCCCCGGCTGCTCTGGTATACCTTAGTTTTATCTCTCTTATCCTTTTCGTCTTCGTTTTTATTGAAGGGCCACTGGGCGTGGCATACCAGGCTGGTAAGGAGCAGTGCCAGAAGCAGGGAAAATTTTTTCAACATGAAACTATGATTTATGCTATAGAACGTGCACTTGGGAAAAAAGAGTGTAACAGCAGAGCAGAATGTAGTCTTATTTGCTTTGCTGGCTAAGCCACTGCAAATATTGCTCCAGCACAGGTACATCGGGCGGACACCATTGAAGCGGATGCAGTGCCTGTGGCGCCAGCCATTGGTAAGCAGCATGCTCGGTTAAAGTCAACCTACCTCCTGTAAGCCTGCAGATCAGGGGAATCAGTCTGATGCTTTTATCCGGATAATGGTACTCTACCGCCTGCAGGAGTTGGTAGGGCGCTACCTGCAGGTGGAGCTCTTCTGCTATTTCCCGAACAATGCAGTCGTGCGGACTTTCGCCCTTGTTTAATTTACCACCTGGAAATTCCCATAAACCTGCTTCGGCCTTGTGGTAGCCGCGCTGGGTTACCAGCACCTGCTCCCCCTGTTCTATGATGGCACAGGCTACTTCTGTCATTTCTTGAATATGAAATAAACGGCCAGAATCAGAAAAGCAAAGCCAATCAGGTGGTTTAGCCTGAAGCTTTCGGTGCGGAAAAAGATCGTGGTAAATATGACAAACACCACCAGCGTGATTGCCTCCTGCAGTACTTTTAGCTCTACCAGCGAGAATGGCCCCCCGGTACCCTTGAAGCCAAGCCTGTTGGCAGGTACCTGAAAGCAGTATTCAAAAAAGGCAATGCCCCAGCTGATGAGAATAATACTAATAAGCCCTAGGCTTTCTGCCCATTTCATTTCCTTGAACTTAAGGTGCCCATACCAGGCAAAGGTCATAAAGGTATTGGAAAGTACCAGCAGCAAAATGGTCAGAAATGGTTTCATGCAGGCTTAGCTAAACAAGTCCCGAAATTAATCATTCCTGTGAGAAATAAAGGCTGTTTAAGCAGTAGAAATAATCTGCCTGTTTCTGGATTGATAGAGGTAAAGCCCCAGGAAATAAGCCCCGACTCCGCTGAAAAAGTGCCATAGAAAATGTGTGCCCATGGGTAGTACGGATGCAGCATCCTGATCGATTTGCCGGAACAGCAGGCTTAACAGCAAAAATGCGATAGACAGGCTGATAGACCAGATGCCCTGCCACCTGGTACGGGCCAGGAAAAGCAGTATGGGCACAAAAAATGCAATTCCAGACAGTGCATAGGAAATATTGATACTGTTTTGGGAAGGAAAAATCCGCCATACATTCATCCGGAGCAGAAAGACTACCAGCAGCAGCGGAATTGCCATCCATTTTCGGGGCAGTACCTTCATCCAGAAAAACAGCGACAGCAGCAGGGTTAATATGGCAGAAGGTGTAATATCCAGCAGCAGCCAGATGCGGTGGCTGCGAAAGGCATGGTAAATAGTACTGCCCAGGCCACCCAGAAACAGAAAGGGCAGGCAAATGGTCAGGAAAGGATACTTGCGGTAGTTATTGCGGATCCGTATGGCCCAGTAAACGGCAGGGAGCAATATAGCCAAGGAAGAAACCGCATTCCAGGGCTCAACGATGGTGTTTTCAAGGTTTGTTTCGGCATAAATGGGGCCGCCATCTGCGGGGTAGGCTATCGAAACATATGGTTGTTCCTGCTGAGCATGTAGCTGCTCCTGGTCCATGTTTTTATCTGTCTACTTTCACACTTTCGTAGCTGTTTATACGGCTACGAATATAATCGGGTAGGGGTAAAGGCCTGCCTGTCTTAAAATCAATATGCACCAGCACAACACTTGCTTCTGCAAATACTAAATCCCTGCGGTCTTTTTCACAAACCAGCACTTCCTGTGTAATGGAGCTCTGGCCCATTTTGCTGGTGCGTATCCAAACGGTGGGCTTGTTGTGATAGTGTATCGACTTTCTGTAGTCTATATCAGTTTTAGCAAGCACTATGCTCATACTGTTCCAGTCCCATTGGCATACATCGGTCAGGTAAGCAGAGCGAGCATGTTCAATATAAGTGTGGTACACTGCATTGTTTACATGGCGCATGGTGTCGAGGTCGTTATAGCGTACCTCTACTGTTTTACTAAACTTGAAATTATGCATATCCAAAGGCTAGAGTTGTAGGGCTGGAAAAGCAGTGCAATCTATCAAAATATAATATTAGCACGCTTCTCTAATAAATAAAAGTATCGCTAAACGCTGTTCTGCAGCGTGCACCTTTTTAGCAAAACTATATACCAACTACCGGCAGCTGCAGGGTTTTGTTCACCATGCGCAGAATGGAGGGATTGGCAGCCGTGAGCTTTTCTACCTCATGTACTGATACCCAGGCAAAACCTTTGCTCTCGCCATTCGGAAGCAGTTTTTCGTTGGGATTAGCTGTGAGGAGGTAGCGTAGATCATAATGGTAATGCTCCTTTTCATCCCCTCTGGCTGGGATCGGATGTACATCAACATCAAAAATTTCTGTACGGAGCAGGCGCAGGCTCGTGAGGCCACTTTCTTCGTGTGCTTCGCGCAGGGCTACTCCCGGCAGGTTGGTGTCGCCATCGGCATGACCTCCCGGCTGCAGCCACTTGTCAAGCTTGCGGTGGTGCATCAGCAGCACCTGCTGCAGGTCTGGAGAAACCACCCAGGCAGAGGCTGTGAAATGCCCGTCGGCCCGGCTGCGTAAAAAGCAATCACCCTCACGTTCCAGCAAGCTGGTAATTTTTCTTAAATGTTCCTGTTCGCGCTGGCTGTAGGGTTTGTACAGGCGTAGCTCGGCCAGCAAATGATTTCGCGTCATGCGATTAAAGCTTTATTCAATGATAACATTGATTTTATTGATGCGGCTGGTCTGTAGCGTATCTGTCTGAATGCCACCACCAATGTTGTTTTTATCGCCCTTGCGAACATCAATGAAATAAGATTTAGCCTCCAGCTCATTTACTTTGGCAATGCCTTTGTTGTTGGTAACTGCCTTGGGCGCAGCCGGATTTTTGGAGCTACGGTAATCGGCTTCGTTTCCATAGAGCAGTACACTGGCGCCTTCTACAGGATTGCCAAGTTCGTCGAGCACTGTTACCCGCATGCTTGTTTTAATAATCTGAGAGGGAGCACAAGCCAGTAAAATGCAGGCAGTAAAGAAGAGGATGATATAATTCTTTTTCATAATCGGGTGTTGAATCTAAAAAGCTAAACGCAACCTGACAAATTTCTATTAAAAATGCACCCAAAAAAATTGAAAGTAGCGAATAACCTTTCAATAAGGGTAAAATAAAGATTTTAGTGCTTTTGCAGACTTTCCACTGAGCGGGCAAGGTCATTTTATCAGGCCTGATCTACTGGATTAGCCTGAACACCTTTGTTTCCTCCTGCTGAGGAGGCACTTTGGTTAATCATCTAAGCCTGGTTTTGTAGGGATGTGCAAATTGGCAACATAGCTGGCAGGCATGTGCTGATATTGCTGAATAATGCTAGGATCGGGCTCCAGGTTGGCGCCCGTGAGGCCCCGCTGCGGAAACTTAATCTGTGACAGTACATAGCGAATCGATTCCAGCCTGGCTTTTGCCTTGTCGTTGCCTTTCAGGATTACCCAGGGGCTGTAGGGGGTATGGGTTGCTTCAAACATCAGCTCCTTGTAGCGGGTAAATTCATGCCATTTTTGCTGGGCCTGCATATCTACCGAACTGATTTTCCACTGCTTCAGCGGATTGATCTGCCGCTCGGTAAGCCTGCGCTTTTGTTCTTCAATATCAATGCTGAACCAGAACTTAATGAGCTTAACGCCATCTTCAATAAGCATCTGTTCTACATGAGGAACCTGTTTGAGAAACAGCTGGTACTGGCCCTCGCTACAGAAGCCCATCACTGGCTCCACCACGGCTCTGTTGTACCAGCTGCGGTCAAAGAACACAATCTCGCCGGCATTTGGCAGCTCCTTCAGGTAACGCTGAAAGTACCATTGCTCTTTTTCGAGTTCGGTTGGTTTGGGCAGGGCTACAATACGCATGGCCCGGGGGTTCAGAAAATGAGTAAAACGGAAGATTGCGCCTCCTTTACCAGCTGTATCCCTTCCCTCGAAGATGATCAGCACCCGCTGATGTGTTTCCTGTACCCAACGCTGCATCCGCACCAACTCTATCTGCAGCTTACGTAAATCTGAGGCATATCTTCTGTCTTGCATAGTGAGCAAAGCAGATTTTGTTTAGAAAATATATTAAACTTAAATCTGTGCTGAATTTACCATTTCTTCCAAAAGAATGTCTCCTGCAGTAATAAAAATGTTTGTATGAGGTATGAGGTATGAGCGGTGGGACAGTACTAAAGAGCAGGAGCCTTGTTCGCTTAACCTCCATTTACCTTTTACCATCAATTATTAAACTTGAAGAGGCCACGAAGTCAGCTATAGCACCGACAAGCCGATACCCCATACCCCATTAATACTCTACCTCCAGCTCCCTCAAATCCACAGGTACCACCCGGGATACACCCTGCTCCAGCATGGTAACGCCGTACATGATGTCGGTGCTGGCCATGGTGCGTTTGTTGTGGGTAACGATGATGAACTGAGACTCCTGCGAAAATTTGCGGATGATGTTGTTGAACTTGTCAATGTTGGCATCGTCCAGCGGGGCATCTACTTCATCGAAAATACAGAAAGGTGCCGGCTTCAGCAGGTATATACTGAAGAGGAGAGAGGTGGCGGTAAGCGTCTTCTCACCACCGGATAACTGGTTGATGGTGAGGGGCCGCTTGCCTTTGGGTTTGGCAATAATATCGATGGTGGTTTCCAGAGGGTTATCGGGGTCGGTCAGGCGCAGGTCGCAGTCATCTTCTTCGGTAAAGAGTGAGCGGAACACTTTGATGAAGTGCTCTTTGATCTGGTAAAAGGCGCTTAAGAAAGCTTCCTTTGCAGCGGAATCCAGCTGGCCCATGGTTTCCATCAGGGAGTCCTGTGCGGCAAGCAGGTCATCGCGCTGGGCTATGATAAACTGATGGCGTTCCAGAATTTCCTGGTAAGCCTCCATGGCCATTGGGTTGATGGGGCCGATCTTATCTATTTTCTCACGCACCGAACGCACTTCCTGCTGCAGCTCTGCCTCGCTGAGTAGCTCTTCTTCTGCAGCCTGCTCCATCAACTCTTCAGCTTCTACATTAAATTCTATCGAGAGGCGTTCTTTAATGCTGGTGAGCTGCAGTTTGTACTCATTCTGTCGGTTTTGCAGCTCCATGATCAGCGACTGGCTGCTTTCGCGGCGGCGCTGTAATTCTCTTGCTTCTTTTTCAAGGGTATCGATCAGCCCACGGACCTCATAGTAGTTGCGTTCTGCTTCGTTTACACCAGCTTCAATAGATTCCTTTTCGGCATACATGGCCAAAAGCTCCTCATCGCCCAGCTCGCCCCGCTGCATCAGGCCTTCAATCTCTGACTCTGTATCTGCAAGGGCGCTGTTGTTGCGGCTTATACGCTCCTGACTGCTCTGCAGCGATTGCTCCTTAAAGCCGATCTCCTGCAACAGTGAGTTCAGCTTGTTTTCCTGCCGGTGAAAAAGAATATTCTGCTCGTTGAAGCGGGAAGATTTTACTGCCAGGGCTTCGTTTTGCAGGCCTAGATCGTCCTGCAGCTGTATACTGCGGGCTTCCAGCGTCTGCAGTCTTTCTGCTACGGTGGTAGCCTCTGGGGCTATGTCGGAGATTTCTTCCTGCAATAGCTCCATTTGCTGGCGCATATCGTCCTGACGGGTAGCCTGGTTGCTGAGCAGCTGCATCAGCTGCTCATGGCGGGTACGCACCTGCACCAGCTCCTGCTGCAGAATTGACAGCTCCCGGCCTGTAGTTTCGATCTGCTGACGGCGGGTGCTGCTTTTTAACCTGCCAAGCTCAGTGTGCTGTTCCTGCTGCTGCTTCTCCAGCCTGCTTACCTCTACCTGCAGCTGCTGGATATTTTTCTGCAGCTTCTCCAGATTTTTGGCCCGGCCAATGCGCTTGCCCTCGAACATGCCAACAGAACCACCCAAGAGGCTGAAGCGGCGCTTGATCAGCCGGCCGCTTTTGCTGATGATGGACTGATTGCCCCGGCTTACATCAAAGGCATCGTCGGTGAGGGTAATGTAGGTATCTGTAAACAGATGGGCGGTTAGGGCAGCATATTTGTCATCAGCTTCTACCACCGACAGAGCAGGGATGCATCCGACAGGCGCTCCTGCGGTAGGCACCCCTGCGGCAGGCGTATTTTCCTGTGCAGGCGATCCTTCCAAGGCCAATCCGTTTGGAAACGCATCGAGTACAAAAAACTGTGCGCGTCCGCGGGCAGCAGTGTTCAGCAGGGCAGTGGCTTCAAGCGCCTGCTGCCAGTTGTCCACCACATAGTGGTTCATCCAGGGCTCCAGGTATGTTTCTACGGCAATCCTGTATTCTTCCGGGCAGGCAATAATATCGGAGAGGAGGGGTACATTTTTGCCCCAGTCTGTTTTTTTCTTCAGATAGCGGATGGCCTCAGGAAAACCTTCCAGGTTATCTACCAGGCTTTTGGTGAGGCTGTATTCGTTTTGCCATGCATCGAGCTGGCGGCGGTCGGCAGCCAGCTGGTCCCGGTTTTGCTGCAGGTTGTTCTCCAGTGCAGTCATTTGCTGCTGCAGGTCGGCTTCTTCCTCTTTTAAATCCCTTAGCAGCTCTTCTTTCTCCACTACCTCTTCCTGCACATCAGCCAGTTTATCTTCAAATTGTGAGAGGCTGCTGCTGTGCTGGCTGCCCTCCATCTCTGTTTTTTCCAGCTCCTGCCGCAGAGAGGAGTATTGCACCTGCTTGATCTCCAGCGATTTGTTAAGCTTAAAGGTCTGTTCCTGTAGTTGTCGCTGCTGATTTGTGGCTCCATTTGCTTCCTCACGCAGGTTGTTCGTAATGTTCTTTTGCTCTTCGTAGGCTTCTTTTAATTCATCCAGCAGCAGTTTGGCTTCTGTTACCAACTCCTGGGCAAGCGCACGTTCCTCACTAAGGCTGCTGATGCTGAACGCGGCACGTTCGTGGCTTTGCCGGTCGTTTTGCAGTTGCTCCAGCAGGGTGTCGCGTTTGTCGTTGAGGTAGCGCAGGCGCTCGTTTTTTATTTTTTTATCGCTTTCTACCTGCCGTATCTTTCCAACATGTTCATTCAGGGTTTTCTGCCTGCTGCTTAAGAGCTTCTCGCGACCAATGAGCCCGCTTTTGGCTTCCTCGCTAAGGGCTTCTTTTTCTGCCAATTGGGCATCCAGGGCTGTTTTTCTGTCCTGCTCATCCTGCAGCTGCCTGTGCAGCCCCAGAAACCTGTCGGTATACTGGCTGATGGTTAGCCGGCCCAGGCGCAGGCTTAGTTTTTTATAGTCTTCCTTAAGGGCAAAATAGCGCTCTGCCTGTTTGGCCTGGCGCTCCAGCGCCTTCAGGTTTTTCTCAATTTCAAAAAGCAGGTCTTTTACCCGTTCCAGGTCCAGATTGGTTTCTTCAAGCTTTTTAAGGGTTTCCTTTTTACGTTTTTTGAACTTGGAGATGCCCGCAGCTTCTTCGAACAGGGCGCGGCGGGAGCCTTCCTTGTCGTTGAGCAGCTCATCTACCATTTTCAGTTCAATGATGGCATAGCTGTTGGAGGCAATACCGGTATCCAGAAAAAGGTTATTGATATCTTTTAGCCGGCAGGGAATGCCGTTCAGCTCATACTCGCTCTCACCACTGCGGTAGTAGCGGCGGGTAATAGTTACTTTAGAGTATTCGGTTGGTAAGAGGTTTTTGGTATTGTCGAAGGTAAGCGACACATCGGCCATCTGGCTGGGCTTGCGGTTTTTGGTGCCGTTAAAAATAACGTTCTCCATTTTATCGCTGCGCAGGGCTTTGGTTTTTTGCTCGCCCAGTACCCAGCGAATGGCATCTACCACATTTGACTTACCGCATCCGTTAGGGCCAACGATACCCGTTATGCCTTCATCGAAATTAATGACTACTTTATCGCCAAAACTTTTAAAGCCTTTTATCTCTAAGCGGGTAAGCCTCATGAAATCTTCTCTCTTTCTTCCCTACAAATGTATTTGTTTACAAGGTGCGGGTTAAATCCTTAGTCTCCTTATGGGTTTATCCCGTAAACAAACAGGTAAATTTAAAAGGTTTTTGGTAATTTGCTGCTATGGAAGATCTGCAGGTAATCATTTATATCATCTTTGGCATTATCTATCTTATTTTCGGTGCACTTAAAAAGCGGCGGAAAGAGCAAAGTGGTACGCCGCCAATTTTTGATGATGAACCTGAGATGCGTCAGCCTGATGCCCCCAGGGCCCCTCATCATCAGGAGACAGGATCGCTGGAGGAGCTGCTGGAGCGCTATGACCAGGCTGCCCAGCGGGCAAAGAACAGGGCTTCCGAGAAAGTAGGAAAAATGCAGGAGCAGGTAGATGATGAGTTTATTCCTGTGGCTTCCAATGAACCTGTAATCCGTAATATGGAAGCCGAGGCCCTGGAGCAGATGCAGCAGACCGAGCATCTTAAATCACTTCAGGAGTCAATTCCAGCCAAAGCCAGGGCCGAAATGTTTAGCAGGGCCCAGGCAGAAGCCTTAAAACCTAAAACTAAAACAAAGAAAAGAACAAAGTCCAGGGGCAGAGATACAGAAAGAAGGTTTAAAGCTTATAGTACCAAAAAAGCACAGGCGCCACTTGCAGCGCAATTACGAAAGCTGGCGCACAGCAGGCAGGGAATGAAACAGGCGGTGCTGATGGCAGAAATCTTAAACCCCAAGCACTTCTAAACAGTAACTGCCTTAAAGCAAGAAAGCAGGCATAGACCTGCTTTTTTGCTTGTGTGCCTTTAAACCAGCTCCAGGCTGGTTATTCTCTTTCAGAGCCTATTCTCTGCAGCTGGAAATGAATTGGTAATACAACTTCTCCGGAAACAGGCTCGCCACCCATGGTAGCCGGATCCCACATACCACTGGTTGATTTTACAGCATCTATTACCTGCTGCTCCATATCTTCAATGGCAACATCTTTTTCCTGTTCTGTTACCCGGGCAGGGTTTTCCATGTTGGCATCAGATTCCATGCCGGCATCCAGAGACTGCACGATCCTTGGGTTTAATACGTTGCCCCTGGAATCTACAATAAATTCCACAAACATGGTTCCTTCAAGGTCTGCTGCGTTAGCATCGTTGGTATATGCTATTTTACTGGTGATATGCCTGTAAATTTCCTCGTAGCCTTGTTTGGGAGCAGCATCTGTTTCTGCAGCGATATAGGCACTGGTTTCAGTGTTCATTCTGCCCCTTATCTGGTTCAGGCTCTGGTGGCGGCGGGTTTCCAGCTCTCTGAGCTGGGTACGAGCATTATTATCAGTTACATTATCGTAAAACACACCATATTCACCATAATTATGGTCGGCATTGCGGGTATTATCTGAATAGCGCACTACTATGCCCGGGTGCTGACGAAGTACCTCTCTGATTGCCTGATTAACTTCTCTCAACTCTCCTCTGACCTCGTTAAATTCATTATCGCTCAGGGTGTGTCCCTTTGCTTCCATTGGAGTACGATCAGGAGTATTGTAAGTGGCTGCGGTATTGGTATTGCTGGTACGCTCATACTCTGTATCAGTGGTGGTAACATCCGTTCCTGCCCTGGAATTGGAGTAGGTAGCGTCGGATCGCTCTCTCCCTTCGTTTGTACAGGAGGCAAACAGTAACATGCCTGCTACAGAGCATGCTCCTGCGATGCGTTTGACCCATTTTGTAAACATTAGATATTGCATGATATAAAATATTTTTGTGCTACATAATGCTTAATAAAATACAGGTTAAGCTGAATTTCTTTTACGAATAATTCTCTTACATGTACATGTTAAGGCACAGGAGGCGTGTGCGCATGCCGTTCAGGTTAGAAAGTTGTACAGCAGGCGTTGCTCCTGAAATGCTGATTCATAAAAAAAGCAGGTGAACGATATCGTTCACCTGCGCTATTCGCCGGATGACACAGATACCGGTAGATCAGCTGTCTCATCAGGTACCGGAGTCGTTATTACTGGTTATTATCTCCCCTTCCGCCACCGGTATTGTTGTTATCGGTATTGGTGCCGCCATCGTTCCTGGGAACAGACCCGCCGCCACTGTTAGGGTTGATGGCATCGCGGGTATTGTCAAACTGGGCAGTGTCCTGATTGGTGGTGTTGATGTTATCGTCTACCGAAGGCTGACGGGTTTCATCTACATCAGCACCAAATCCATATTCTGCATCTTCAGTATTAGTAGTTGTAGTTCTCTCACTATCGCCGCAGGCACTAAAAAGTAGCAGGCCTGTTACAGCGCAGATTCCAAAGAATCGATTTATCAGGTTTTTATATAGAGTCGTTTTCATAGTCATTGGATTTGATAAAAAATTCTTTCCATGAAATTTAGAAATGCGGCAATAGGTTGCCGCATGGTTGTACAACCCGCAGAGTATAAATTTGTTAAGCCAAGACAATGATTTCTTATTGACCTGCTGCCTGCATTTAATAAAAAAATAGCCGGCTGTTGGGCCGGCTATTTCTATTTTGATATTTATCTGCAAGCTGTCTGAAAGCGCCTGCATTTGCGCTGCTTATGCAGCTTTTGCTTCTGAAACAGGATTTTGCTTCTTCATTGAAATAGTTTTAGGCTTCATCCTGATCACCTTCAGAAAGCTAAGCACTTTAACTGCCGGGAAAATAGGGTCTACCTCGTACCAGCGAACACCAAAGTTGGCCCGGTTAGGCAGCTTGTGGTGATTATTCTGGAACAGCTCACCCAGCATCAGAAAATCGACTACCAGGGAATTTCTCGATTTATCGTTGTTATCGAAATTTGAATAGCCGTATTTATGGCCACTCCAGTTTACGATAGCACCATGTACAGGACCAATCAGGAAATGAACCGGCAGCAGGGCGTACATGGCCCAGTGTGTGCCTGGCAGTTCAAATACGCTGATGCACAGCACATAGAATGCTACATATAGAATACCCCAGGATATTCTGCTCCAGCGGCTTCCTGCAAAACGGTCAAAAGCTGGCCAGTCCGGAACATCCCTTTCAAAACGTTCTTCAACCTTAGTGGTATGCTCGTAGATCTCGTTGAAGATCTCTTTGGTATGCCACATCATGGTAAAAACGTTTTTAGTATGATGGGGAGAATGTGGGTCTTTGGGCGTATCTGAATAAGCATGGTGCATTCTGTGCAGAATTGCATATGCCCGCGGACTCAGGTAGGAGGAGCCCTGGAAGATCCAGGTCAGTACATAAAACGCACGCTCCCAGAAAGGGCTCATGGTGTACATTTTATGCGCTGCATAACGATGCAGAAAGAACGTCTGGAAGAACAGCGACAGATACCAGTGCGCTATAAAGAATAGAATAATAATCACTTTGAATAGATTTAAATAACTTTTGTAACAGTTTTGTTGCCCGCGTAGAAGGGGGCGCCATACTTATGACAAGTATGCTGGAGGGTTTGTGACAATTCGTAAATAATTTTTAAAAAAAAATTATTCGCGGGTAAATACATAGGAGAGAATGTTGGCACCCATCCTTAGGGCCAGCTGGCGTTTTTCTTCAGGGTCGTTGTGCACACTCTGGTCTTCCCAACCATTGCCCAGGTCACATTCATAAGAGTAGAAGCATACCATCCTGCCTTCGTAAAACAAGCCGAAGCCCTGTGCAGGATTGCCATCATGCTCGTGAATTTTAGGCAAACCTTTGGCGAAAGAAAACTGCTGGTGGTAGATGGGGTGGTTAAAGGGCAGCTCTACAAACTCAAGTTCCGGAAATACCTTTTTCATTTCCAGGCGTACATACTGATCAAGCCCATAGTTATCATCTATATGCAAAAAGCCACCGGAGAGCAGGTAGGTACGCAGATTTTGCGCTTCCTGCTGGCTGAAAACCACATTTCCATGGCCGGTCATGTACACATAGGGGTAGGAGAACAACTCCGGACTGCCGGCCTCTACCACTGCTTCGCGTAACGAAATTCTGGTGTTCAGGTGCTGGTTAGCAAAATTAACCAGGTTAGGCAAGGCTGTTTTATTGGCATACCAGTCGCCGCCGCCGCTGTATTTGAGTTTGGCAATTTGAAGTGCGCCGTCCTGTTGTGCCCCGGCAAAAAGGCTGGTAAAGCAAAGCAGAAGTGTAAATAGAAATTGTTTAAGGGGCTTCATCCAGTATTATATTCAGCAAATTTTCGTCAATTGTTTCAAATGAATCATGTACCCAACGTACAGCGGTTTGAGCTAGTTCCTGCCGGTAATGGGTTGTTGTTAAACCAATTAGTTGCATACCTGCCCGCTGGCCGGCAGTGATTCCTGCAAGAGAATCTTTAAAAACTATACAACGGCGGGCCGGCAGGTTTAATTCTTTAGCTGCTTTTAAATAAAAATCTGGGGCAGGCTTTCTCTTTTTGATACCGGCGCCGGAACTGTCTGCTTAAGCGTCAAAATAATGAGAAATGGGATTTAATGCTTGTCATGATCTGATATTTTTGTTCGGATGATTTTTGAAAGATGATCTGTAATTAAATGCTGCGTACAGAAATACTGCCGCAAAGGTTGCCCAGATTGTAACCACCTGCTTAAAGAACCAGTCGCCATACCAAAGTGAAAAAACAGTGACCACCAGCAGTGTTACCAACTGTGCTGCCCGTAACCTGATCAGTGAAAGTGGCTGTTCCGTAGCATCAGCAGTGCTTTTGATGCTCTTTAGCTGGCGTGAATATAGGGCAAAGCCAGTTGCGGTTGTAATAATGCTGATGTTCACCCAGATTGATAGTTCATTGGGAATTCTTTGGGCAGGATATTGCAGAAAAGCCAGAATGGTAGCCAATCCCACTGCCAGCGCCAGGAATTTATGCGAATGCTGGGGGTTGGGCAGCCTGCCATTGCTCCAGAGAGCCAGTGTGGCAAATACGCCTGCAATCAGTTGCTCTTCCCAAAGCAGCCAGCCGGTTAATGCCAGAATCAATATAACATCCGGAATTTTAGCCGCAATGCCCGTGCTCCTGTTCATGAGCCGCAGCAGCATTAAAATTAAAAATAATAGTTTAACAAGCGGGTAGGGCCAGAACCACAGCGCTACAGAAGCCAGGCCTATCGCCAGAAAAGCTGCCCAGCCTGAATCAGGATCCAGCTCACGGGTGATGGCCCAGCTGAAGAATACCGCCAGGCCAATGCTGAGGCCGAAAGCAGCCGCGCTGCCAGCCCCCTCCTGGTAGGTGTAGAGGTACATGCCGCCTGCTACCAAAAAAGCAAACAGCAGGGAGATAAACAGCAGCCGGTGGCTAAGCCACTTATAAGTTAACGGGCGGCCCAGGCCAGACCAGGCATAAATATTTTGCATAGTAGAAAAGATGCATATGTTGAGATATTAGCAGTTCAAGGATCATTTATAGAACTTTTAACTCCCAAAAAATGTATATTTGTTTATAGTTAATGGTTAAAAATTACACATGCCTACAATCAAACATCAGCGGACTAAAACGTTATCTATTAAATCTAATGATCGTTCGTCTGATTTTGTTACTCCAAATTTTATCTACGGCTGTTTGGGTGGGTGTCGTAATTCATATTGCTACGTTATGCGCTATAACTACGATACTGTATTTATCAATGATAACAGCGATGAAATTTTACACAAACTGGCGCAGCACCTTGCGCCCCTTCCTTTTCCAAAGCCTGCTAACCAGGTAGATCAGCTTTACTGGACCTACGATATTGGCTGCTCTACCGATATTAGTCTGCACTGGAAGCATTACAACTGGCCCGGGGTATTTGATTTTTTCAGGGATCATGCTAAGGCAAAAGCAACCTTTGCTACAAAATATGTAAATGAAGCCATGCTGGCTTATCAGCCACAAAAAAAGATTCGCATCAGGTTTAGCCTGATGCCTCAGTCAGTTAGTACTCTACTGGAGCCTAAAACTACACCTATTACAGAAAGAATTGCAGCCATCAAGGCTTTCTCCAGAGCAGGCTACGAGGTACACCTTAACTTTTCTCCTATTGTGGTTTATGAAGGCTGGCTACAGGAATACAGGGTGTTATTTGAAGAAATAGCAGCGGCGGTACCTGCGGAACTACAACAGGAGGTGGCAGCGGAGTGCATTTTTCTTACCCATAACCCCTGGCAACATGAGCGGAACCTGGAGCGTGGCTTTGCGGAAAGTGAAGCCTTGTTGTGGCAACCTGAAAAACAGGAAGCAAAGCAAAGCCAGTATGGCAGCCAGGGGGTGCGTTACCAGATACCGCTCAAGCGGGAGTATATTAGTCAATGGCAGGCGCTGCATGATGAAATCATACCATGGAATACCATCAGGTATATTTTTTAAAAGGATAATTCTGAGGTGCTCATGAGGAACCGGCGCAACCCTGGCCCCTTTTTCCTAGTTAGATTATAAGAACAATGAATTACTGAACTTTAAATTTTTTAGATATGGGTAACACAGGCAGAGACAAGCACGTGAACGAATCAGAGGTAAAAAGCGGTGAACTGAGGGATAGCATCAATCCTAATACCAAAGGAGAAAAAGCGCCTAATGTACGTACCGATAGAATGGGTACCTCTGAAGTACCGGCTACCCGCCAGAAGAGTGTTTCACCAAAGGGTAAGCAGGAAGATCAGGATGCAGATGCAACCTAAACAAACTAGCTAATACATAAATCCAGCCCGGCATTAGGTGTACCTCTACTCGTGAGAAACGAGCAGAGGTACCTTTGAATGCCGGGCTATTTTTTTGGTATGGCTGCTATGAAAAATTCCCTCCAGCAGACCGTATTGATGCGAAACTGCCATTAGCCAGTCAGGCTTTTCCCTTTCTGTAAAATTCAGGATACCTGCTTCCTCATCATCAGCCTCCAGCAATCTGACCTGCGGCCTCAAAGCAGCAAACTGATCCTGAAGCTTCCTGAGTCTATCTCTTCTTTTAGTGCTTATTGTTTCTCCGGGCGGGTGTACATGCAGGAGGGTAAGAGAGACACCCAGATCTGACAGTATGGCTGTTAAATTCTTAACAGGTTCCTGGTTTTCAAGAGGCTTTAGGTCTGTGGCAAAGGCTATTGATGCTGGTAAAGTTAAGCTTGCCTCTTCAGGAATAAGTAAAACAGGTGCTTTGGCACGGCGAATGGCCTGGGTATATAAATTGCTAAAAAAGCCTTCCATCTCATTGGTTTTATAAGTACCCATCACCACCAGGTCAATTTTATTTTCCTTGATGGTGTAGTTGATGTCATTCATGGCAGGGCCTGGGTGCACCAGGCATTCGTAATGAACCCCGGAATTTAGCAGGGAGCGCTCCTCCAGCAGCTTCATTTCTTCCAGCGCCCGCTGCCTGCTTTGCTCCAGCCAGAGGGCCTGGTCTACTACATAGTCGGTTTCTATAGTATTGATGGGTACATAATAGCTGTTCAGTACATATACGGTAGCACCAAATTTTTTAGCAAGCAGCAGTGCATAGGCAAGAGAGGGTTGGGCATGATCAGAAAAATCTGTTGGCACCAGTAAATTCCGTAGTGTCATATCCCTTGTATTTTTTTAATTAAGTAGGCTAAGGGTTCAAATGTTTACTGGTACAGCTTAAAATTCTTAGCCAAGAGTAAGGCCTGAGCAGGTGCCTGTTGTAAAAGGCTTATACCTGCTCTGCTGCTGCCGGAAGGAGTTATGGGTACTAAGAGAAAGCTAAAAATTTTATACAGGAAAAGGGGAGGTGCTAAATTTTTTAGGATAAAACTGTGTTTTTGTCTTAAATTCGCCAGAGCATGTATGCGATTATAGATATAGAAACTACCGGGGGAGGGATTCACTGGAGCAGAATTACCGAAATAGCCATATTTGTACATGATGGACATCAGGTACTGGAGCGTTTTAGTTCATTGGTGAACCCCGGCATCCCTATTCCTCCTTTTATTAGTCAGTTAACCGGCATTACCGATGAAATGGTGCAGGATGCTCCTGCTTTTGAGCAAATAGCCCCCCAGGTAGAGCAGTTAACCCGCAATTGTATCTTTGTGGCCCACAATGTGCAGTTCGATTATAACTTTGTACGCCAGGAATTTGCCCGGCTGGGACTGCCTTTTGAGCGGGACCGCCTGTGCACTGTGAAACTAAGTAGGCATTTTCTGCCAGGCAAGCTAAGCTACAGCCTGGGCCGCTTATGCGAAGATGTGGGCATCTCCATCAGTGCCCGCCACCGTGCTGCCGGAGATGCTGAGGCTACCGTAAAATTACTGGAGATCATGTTCCGGCAGGCAGGCACAGAACAGGTAAATGGATTCGTGAGCGCCGGCAGCCCCTTCGATCAGTTAAATAAAAAGCTTAAAAGTATTAAGCTGGAGGATGTGCCCCAGCGTGCAGGCGTACTTTACCTGCTGGATGCCGAGGATAAGCCCATATTTATAGAAGGCACTACCAACCTGCGGCGCAGGGCTGTTTCTTATCTTAAGAATAAAGCTGGTAAAGTAGGTAAAACAATCATGCCCCATATTAAAGACGTTTGGTTTGAAGAAACCGGCAGCCAGCTGCTGGCAATACTGCTGGCAAATGAAAGAGTTCTTAAAGAAAAGCCTGCTTATAACAAGGCGGCTTCTGCTGCGCCTGTGCGCTGGAAAATTACAGCACAGGAAGGGGGCGACGGATTTTTGTACCTGGGCGTAGCCCGCAGCGATGAGGGAGTGTGGGGACCTTTTGCTTCACGCAAACTTGCACAGGAAAAGTTAGGACTACTGCTCAATCAGTTTTTTCTTTGCAGGCGGTACAGCAATTTTAAAAATACAGATTGTGCACCGGCAAGCTGCCTGAAGGCCTGCCAGGGAAATGAGCAGACAGACACTTACAATAAAAGAGCGCTTGCAGCCATTTCTGCTACGAGTTCGCCCGCAGGAGGCAAGTTGCTGGTAGACAAAGGACGCTATGGAAATGAGCGGGTGGTCATTTTTGAAAATGAGCTGGGAGGTGTTGCCTGGGGATACTTTGAAGGAAGTACAAAAAGCTTTACGGAAGAAGAACTGGCTACCAATGCTGTATATCCGCTAAAATCGGGAAATGCTGCTGCTGTACTACGGCGTTTCCTGCTAAAGAATTCAGTACAAAAGGTTTTTTCTTATGGCCAAAAAGTCGTTGCTGCAGGATTTTAAAGAATTTGCAGTTAGAGGCAATCTGTTAGATCTGGCATTTGGTATCATTATCGGTACGGCATTTACCAGAATTGTTAACTCACTTGTTCAGTATGTTATTATGCCTGCACTGGGCATGATTGTTGGAAATTTTGATTTCAAGCACCTTCAGTGGGTACTAAAGCCGGCAGAAGCAGATGCCACAGGTAAAGTGGTAGAAGAAGCCGTTATTGTGAAATACGGAGAGTTCATTCAGGCCATGACAGACTTTCTGATCATTGCCATCATTGTATTTTTTTTTGTTAAACTTCTGAACAGCTGGAAAAACCAGGCAGAAGATCCTAAAAATCCTGAAGTAAAAACGCCTAAAGACATACAACTGCTTACGGAAATACGTGATCTGATAAAAGAGCAGAATACAAAGGCAGGTTAATCTTTTTTTACCTGTTCCTCCTCTTCTTTTTTTTCCTGATCCTTGTTGGGGACCGGAAATATATATTTACGTTGCCGCCGCATGGTGGTAAGCCAGTTATCTAGCGGATCAGTGGACTGGTAATGTTCAATTGCATCCCAGTTCCAGCCCTGGCTGTTCAGTAAGCCGCAAAGTAATTTTCTGCGAAGCTCAATGCCATCATTGGTTAATTCATGGTATGGCCTTCCGTGCAGGGGCAGATCGTTTGCAAGTAAGGGATCCAGATCCGGGGCAGGTGGCCCTATCTTGGCAGGCGTGATAAAGGCATTCTGGAGTGTCTGCAGGTAAAAGGTAATGGCACTGCGCAGGGCATATAGTTCCGGCAGGCTTGGCTTTACCTCTTTTGGTTTGTACAGTAGTAAAATAGTCAGTGCTTCGTCCAGGCAGGTAATGTTCAACTCCATGCTCTGCGCTCTGCGGGTTGAATGAAAGTTGTGCAGTACCGGATAGGCCATGTGGTTCTGCGCAACCTCCAGTATTTGTTCTGCAAGAGCAGTTAATTCGTCTTTCAGCCGGTTAAATCCTTCTCCATCCCAAAAGCGCAGCAGAATTTCCTGCGGTGTACCACCGGTGTGGTAAATCTGCAGGCTTACTTTTCTTCTGTAAATATCGTTGGTAACCACACTGTACAGGTACGTTATAGCGATGGTTACAATAATAAAACCACTAAAAGAGATAAAGCCGCTGTAAAGCTGCCACCCGGTTTTATAGGGTATAAACTCCCCGCTGCCCAGGGTAGAGAGGGTGTAGCTGGTAAAATACATTTTCTCCTGCCAGGTGGTATTGCGCATATTGGATTCTGCTACAACAGAATCGGAATCGGAAATATAAAGAAGTGAATTGCCCAGCCAAAGCAGGATGAGCCAGCCAAATAACCATGTAACCACGGTTACCGGACCGGCATAATTCAAGATAGAGCTGCTCCCTTTTCTGCCCGAAACCAATAAAAAGAAGCTCCACATCCATCTGCGCAGCTTATTGGTAATCACACCAGAGCCTGTGGGCGCAAAAGTGGTTAGTATCAGGTCAATTACAACAAAAATGATGATCAGTGACCCAAGAATGAAATAGAAAAAATTCATGTACCGGTTAAACTTGAAGAATCGTTATTCATATTTGTATAAATACTCATCTAGTCCGGGATTAGTTTTGGAAGCCCACCAACAACCATATAAAGAGCAGGAGCGTGTAAGCCAGTTAATTGCCCGAACCCCTCTGGTTAGGGAGGGAGACGCCGCTAACCAGGCGTTGCTAAGCGAGCATGCGCTTCAGATAAAACACAGAGGTAAAAGCAGGGCATTTTCACTGCAGTATGTAGAGCGATTGTCGCTTGAGCACAGAAAGTTATGGCTGCCGCTCATTGGGGGTGCAATTGTGGCGAGTTTGTGCTTACTGGCATTGCTGCATACCTTTACCATGCCTTATCGCTTACTAAGCGGTGCAGCCATAGGATTGCTGGGGGTCTGGTGGGGGTACAGAGGCAGTATGGCCCTGGTGGTGTATGAACAGCGTAATCATACCGATTTCCTGCTATCGCGCGTAGCACAACCGGTTCCTGTTTTTTTAGCCTTTGCCAACAGGCTTATCAGGCGTTACCCGCAGCCTTTGGGTAACTATTGTATCAGCCTGTCAATACAGGAATGGCAGCAGATCAATTTAAGGGGCAATATCACCCTGGCTGAGCCCCGGCTGTGCCTGCAGCAAGAGGTGGCTTTGTATCAAAATGCAGGGAGTAGTGCCTTATGGGTTGCCTTTGATCCTTTGCGGCTGGGAAATCGGCTGCAGTGGTCCCTGGAGGGGCAGGAACTGCAGGGCCGGCTAAGCGGCACCATCAGGGTGCAGGAAGTAAGCCCGCTAAGCTGAGGGTTAAGCCCTAGGCAAGCGCTCTGCAGATCAGGGCTTCAAACTGATTTTTACCTGTAGTGAAGGGATACCGGTTTGGATACAATTAAAAGATGCCAGCCTGAGCCGGAGGGGAGCAGCATTATTGAACAAAATATGCTGATATAGGTAAAATACTCTATAAAAATTGTATATTTCTACGAGTGCAGGAGATGCCAGTTTTAACAGACCGGATTATTAGCGCTTAATCAGCACTTAACATTTCAATTTTGTAGTGGTTTATTAAAACGTCTTCTATTTCAATTATAAACGCAGTAGTTAAATCATAAAGAATATAAGGGGGCTGGAGCAGATGGAATTTTTTTATGAATAAAAGGCCTGCTAAATTGCGAACTACTTTGCTTAAGGGTTACACATAATTGGACATTACCCTTAAAAAATATTTTTAAGCTGTATGCAGCCGAAGCCAGACTCAATAGAGTATACCAAAAAGACATATAAGCCGCTTATTGCCAGAGCCGAATACTGGCCCGTGATGCAACTGAGCCGCAACCGCCGTAGCTTTATCGATGAAGTTACCGAAGCCTCCATAGAGCGTATTCTGGAAGCCAAGCCCACTAGGGCCGCCCTGGTCGAAGAACTGGAAACCACATTGCACCGGGAAAAGCTACGCATCAAGGGCAACCCATGGGCAGTAGATCCTGAAGATGATGCCCAGTTCTGGGGGGAAGTTCAGCGGATTCTGGTAAATATTTCGAGCGACACAAACGGGAAAACAGCAGGGCAGGAAAAAGAGCTGCTCCGCAGCATTATCAATCGCTATGCCGAAGAAATTGCCGGAAGTTTTCAGCATAGCTCTTATCGTTTTGCCCGCAGGGCCATCACCTTTGGCTTTTCACGTTTGCTCAATGCATCGCGTGTGAAAGGCTTTGGTTCGCTCTGGAGCAATCAGTATACCCTGCAGGATAAACTTCATATTGCAGGCGAAACCGACCACATCAGATCCCTTGCACAGCGGGGGGTAGTGGTGATGGTGCCAACTCACTTCAGCAACCTTGATTCTATCCTTATTGGCTGGGTGATACACGTACTAGGTTTGCCTCCTTTTATTTATGGAGCAGGCCTCAACCTGTTTAACATAGGCGTAATTGCTTATTTTATGAACAGCCTAGGTGCTTACAAAGTAGACAGGCGTAAGAAAAACGTAATCTACCTGGAGGCGCTTAAAACCTATAGCAGCCTGGCTATCCAGCAGGGTTGCCATAGCCTGTTTTTTCCGGGTGGTACACGCTCCCGTTCAGGTAAACTGGAAAAACGCCTGAAGCTGGGCCTGCTGAGCAGCGCCATGGAGGCACAGCGGGAAATGTACCAGAAGCACAGTGCCAAGGATGCCAAAAAGATCTTTGTTGTTCCGGTATCCATCAATTACAATTTTGTGCTGGAAGCTCCAAGCCTGATCAACGAATACCTCAAGATCAAGGGGCAGGAGCGTTATTACGTTGAATCTGATAAGTACAGCAATTCCTACAAAATCCTGAAGTTTCTGGTGAAGTTCTTCACCAGGGGCTCCGATATTTCGGTTTCTATTGGCCGGGGCATGGACCTGCTTGGCAACTTTGTTGATGATGAGGGTCACTCTTACGATAACAACGGTAAATTAATTGATACCCGTGATTACTTTGTCTCAAATGGCGTGGTAACCAAGGATAAGCAGCGGGAGCAGGAGTACACCCGCATGCTGAGCGATGCCATCGTGAAAGAATACCACCGCATTAACAGGGTGTTTCCCAGCCACCTGGTTGCTTTCGTTGCTTTTGAAATGCTGCAGAAAAAATACGAAAAGCTGGATTTATTCAGCCTGTTGCGGCTATCGGACGATGAGTTGGTAATCCCTTATCAGGATTTTAAAGAAACCTTTGAACGTTTGCGCGATGCAGTGGTAAATCTGTATCATCAGAACAAGGTGCATGTAGATCCTAAGCTTACCGGCGATGTGGATAAGGTAATTGCTTACGGCGTTCGGAGCGTAGGGATGTACCACAGCAAGCGTACCCTTAAGCGCAACAAAAAGGGTAATATCACAACTGAAGACATGAATACACTTTTCTACTACCACAATCGCCTGGTAGGCTACGAACTGGAACAACATATCTGAGCAAGGGCAAATAATGGGCAAAGGCGATAAGGTAATAGGTGTTATTGGAGCGGGTAGTTTTGGTCTGGCCATGGCAAACATGCTGGCAGAAAAAAATGAAGTGCTGCTCTATGCCCGTCGTCTGGAGTCGGTAGAGCATATACTGCAGCACGATTCGTACAAAGGTAAACCCTTACATAACCGCATCAGGGCTACCAATGATTTAAAGGAGCTGGCCGGCCGCTGCAATGTAATCTTTCCCATTGTGCCCTCTGCCAACTTCAGGAGCATGATGCAGGACCTGGCACCCTTCCTGCATCCCTACCATATCCTGATCCATGGTTCCAAAGGCCTGGATATTTGCATGCCAAAAGAGGTTGACCCACGCGATAACGGGCTCAAGATTGACAGAAGCTGTATACGTACCATGAGCGAGGTAATTCGCGAAGAAAGTGTGGTGGTGCGGATTGGCTGCCTGGCAGGGCCTAATCTGGCTACAGAACTTATTCAAAAGCAGCCTGCAGCCACTGTAGTTGCCAGCCATTTTAAGGAGGTGATCAATGAAGGCATCCGGCTGCTGCGAACCGATCGCTTTCAGGTATACGGCAGCCCCGACCTGGTAGGGGTAGAGCTCTGCGGAATACTTAAGAACATCATTGCCATTGCATCTGGCGCCATTAGTGGTCTTGGGCTGGGCTCTAATGCCCAGGCGCTGCTTATTAGCCGGGGCATGGTAGAAATGATCTACCTGGGCAGGGCCCTGGGTGGCGATGTGCATGCTTTTATTGGACTTGCAGGGGTGGGCGACCTGGTTGCTACCTGTACCAGTAAGCTCAGTCGTAATTTTACAGTAGGCTACCGGCTGGCTCAGGGCGAAACGCTGCAGGAAATCCTCAATTCTATGGAAGAAATAGCAGAGGGTGTTCATACCGTTCAGATCATGAAAAATCTGGCAGAAAATCTTAAGGTGCGGGCGCCAATCACCCAATTGCTATATAAGGTACTTTTTGAAGGTATGAAAGTTGAGGTGGCCCTGCAGTACCTGATGAAATATCCTTTCAATATTGATGTTGATTTTCTCTAGGCCGCAACTACTCAACTCCTTTTGGCTATTATACGTTTAGTAGTGCAGAGGCGCTCCTATGTATTATAGTAAACATAAATTTGTATTTTTTGGCGTTATAGCCTTTTTTTTGCTGATGCTTGGCTGCCCATGCATGGCCCTGCATTTACCTGATGGGAGACCTTTGCCTGTTGAGGAAGATACTATCAGGCGTTTTGAACCGCGGCTGGTATTACTGCTTACCGATACCAGCGAGGAAGCCAGCCTGCAGCGCACTCAACTGTTTTATGATGAATTAAAAACCAAATTTTATCGCAATAGATTTACCAAACAATTGCACAAGCTGCTGTTTACCAAACCTTCTGCGGGTAGAGCAAAGCGAGCCAGTCAGCACAAGGATATGGAATATTTCCAGCAGTTTGAAGGAAAGGTGATTCAGCAGCTCACCATAAAAAAATTACCCTTGTTTGGCCCCACTGTTAACGATACCACGCCAAGACCTACAAACTGGCTGAAAAGAACGGGCAATGCTGTTCATTTTCAAACCAGGGACTGGGTAATCAATAAAAACCTGCTGTTCAAAGAAGGAGAAAGCGTAAATGCAGAAGTGCTATATGATAATGAACGACTGCTGCGTAGCCTGTCCTACATCAGAGATGCCCGCATTAGAATAACTGAAATGCCGGATAATCCTGATGCAGTAGCCATAGAGGTAGTTACACAGGATTTTTTTCCTCTTAGTTTTAGTGCCGGCAGAGCTCCTTTTTCGAGCTATACAGTTGGCGTACAAAACAATAATATTTTTGGCATTGGCCACCGCTTCACCAACGAAATCTTATACCGTAGCGACGGCACCCCGGCGTTTGGCTATGAGGGCACCTATATGGTGGAGAATGTTAACGGGAGTTTCATTAATGCATCTGTTATGGGTGCCTATACGGATGTTCGCAGGGGAGGTGGCTTTAGCCTGCAGCGTCCGTTCTTTACGCCAGACATCCGCTGGGCAGGCGGGCTTGACCTGCAGAGGATGGAACAAATGAGCTATGTGCTACACCGCGACAGGGAAAAAGACACCCTGGTGTGGCATGCCAATGATGTGCTTGACGCCTGGATGGGTCATTCTATTCCGCTGAACAATACCAAGCCACATCCAAAGGGAAGGGAGGCGATCGTTTTGGCAGGCAGGGCATTGAGAATTTATAATCATGAGGTGCCGGGAGGAGAGCTTTACAACAGCGATTTTTTCATCAATCGTAAGTTATGGCTGGGTAGTGCTGGCTGGGTACGCCGCAGATACCGCAGAGATGCCTATATTTTTGGTTTTGGACGTACAGAAGACGTACCGCTGGGAGCACTGGTAAATGTTACGGCAGGTGTAGAAGAGCAGGAGCAATTAATGTATTACGGCCAGGTGAATGCAGCCTGGGGTACCTATTTCGAAAAATTTGGTTACCTCGATGTGCGCGGGGCTGTAGGTCAGTATTTCGGTGCAGAGGAGCAGGAAGATAGTCGCAGAGTACGGTCAGGTAGCCTAAGCTGGACCAGCGCTTTGTGGCCCAGCGGCCGCTACAGATTCAGGCAGCTGCTCACGCTCGACTACCTCTACGGTGATAAACGGTTCGACTATGAATTTGTGGCAGTAAGCTCCCGGGAAATACGGGGCTTGCGTGGTGTAGACCTAAGGGGTACCCAAAGGCTAAACCTTACTATAGAAACAATTGCATTTAGCCCGGTACAGATATTGGGTTTCCGGCTGGCCGGATTTGCCTTTGCCGATTATGCAGTCTTAAACTCTGCACCTGCTTTAAGTTTAAAGGGCCAGGGTGTGCAGGGATATGGGCTGGGACTGCGTGTTAGAAATGAAAACCTGGTTTTCAAAACTTTTCAGCTGCGCCTGGCTTACTATCCAGGTCCCGGCGGGGGGATCAACATCAGCCTGCTGGGCAGACCAAACAATATATTCCAGGAATTTTTAGTGGGCAGACCACAGGCACAGCCTTTTCGCTAGGGGAGTTTCCCATTCAACTTTTTTACCTTTTGTGATGCGTGATTTTATTAGAGTTTTTATGCTGCTGGTGTTGGTTATGAGTGCAATCCTGGCCTTTATCTTTCTTGCAGATTTACTGGGCATCTGGGGGCTGGCCATTCTGGAAATTATCATCACTGTAGGCATCATCTTATTAGCCATCCGCTACATCCGCCCCCGATCCTGAGCAGTAATACTGCTGCTATTGATTATTTAGCATCAGCCCGGGAAAGCAAATTAGCTACACCCTTCACAATCCTTCAAAAAAATAGGCTGTGCAAACTGCACAGCCTGAATTATATTAATATAAAGAAGGTAATACTAACCCAGAGACTGGTTTTCTCTTGAGGCAAGCTCAAGCATTTTTTCATACTCGTCGGCATTCAGCTCCTGGAAGAAGAAGTTCATAGGGTTTACCTTTTTGCCGTCTTTGATTACTTCATAATGGAGGTGTGGAGCAGTAGAGGCACCCGTGTTACCTACATACCCAATTACTTCCCCACGCTTTACACGCTGTCCTTTTTTAGCCTTAAAGCTGTCAAGGTGCGCATATTTAGTAATATAGCCATAGCCATGGTCTATCTCCAGCTCATTGCCATAACCACCATAATTAGATTCTTTTTTGATCACAACACCATCGCCGGTAGCATAAATAGGCGTGCCGCGCGGTGCTGAAAAGTCGCAGCCGGCATGCATTCGGCGTACTTTGTAGATAGGGTGTACCCGCATACCAAAGCCTGAAGCCATGCGGTTAAGTTCTTTGTTGGAGAGGGGCTGTATGGCAGGAATGCTTGCCCACATTTTCTCCTTGTTCATGGCCATCCGCTCAATTTCGTCGTACGACTTGGTTTGGATGTACATTTGTTTCTTGAGCTGATCGATCTTCTTTAGGTTGCTTAAGATCAGATCATCGCGGGAGAGTCCTTTCTCCAGCAGCTTTTTGTAACGTTCTGCACCGCCCACCCCTGCCTGGCGAATGGTGGAGGGGATTGGTTCTGCTTCGAAAATAATACGGTAAACGTTGTCATCACGATCCTGGAGCACATCTACCATGGCTGCAAACTGGGCCAGGTCTTTCTCAACCATTTCCTGGTAAAGCCGTAGTTCTTCATTTTCCTTGCGCAGTACGGCTTCTTTGGGCGAGTCGAAAAACTCCATGTAAAAAAGCACCAGGCCAACAGCAATAACACAGGCTACCATCAATACGCCCAGGGTGTTGAGGAACATTTCCCAACGAGATCGCTCAATCCGCTCGTAGCGGCAGGTTTCGGTGTCGTAGTAATATTTTATCCTTGCCATCCGGGTATGGTCAATATTTTTATAATTTTGCGCTTGTTCTTATTAAATTAAAAGACGAAACAAAGACGAATCTTAAGCTGCTCCGGGTTGGATCTTGAAAACGCAATATAATAAAGTTTACCAAACCGGGGTACCTTCTTATAACACGCTATGATGGACGCTAAACATATCAGAAGTACTTTTCTCCAGTTTTTTGAATCAAAGAAGCATAGAATTGTGCCTTCTGCCCCTATTGTAAATAAGAATGACCCAACCCTTCTGTTTACAAACTCGGGCATGAATCAGTTCAAGGATTTTTTCCTGGGTAATAAAAAGACAGATTTTACACGCATTGCCGACACCCAAAAGTGCCTGCGCGTATCGGGAAAACACAATGATCTGGAGGAGGTAGGCATTGATACCTACCACCATACCATGTTCGAAATGCTGGGCAACTGGAGCTTTGGCGATTATTTTAAACAGGAAGCCATCCACTGGGCCTGGGAGCTGCTCACCGAGCACTACAAGCTGCCAAAGGAAAGGCTGTACGTTTCTGTTTTTGAGGGCGATGCCAAAGAAAACCTGCAGCCCGACGAAGAGGCTTTTCAGTTCTGGAGGGCCTATGTACCGGAAGACCGCATTTTGTACGGAAATAAAAAAGATAACTTCTGGGAGATGGGCGATACAGGCCCCTGCGGTCCCTGCTCCGAAATACATATAGACCTGCGTCCGCAGGCGGAGGTTGATCAGGTTCCCGGTCAGCAGCTGGTGAATAACGACCACCCCCAGGTTATTGAGATCTGGAACCTGGTGTTTATGCAGTTTAACCGCAAGGCCGATGGCAGCCTGGAGCAACTGCCCGAAAGCCATGTGGATACCGGTATGGGATTTGAGCGACTGGTGCGGGCCATACAGGGTAAATCCTCCAACTACGATACCGATGTTTTCCAGCCCATGATTCAGCAGGTGAGTGCCGATTCCGGCATTGCTTATGGTAAGGACGAGGAAACTGATATTGCCATGCGCGTAATGGTAGACCATATCCGTGCTATTGCCTTTGCCGTGGCCGATGGACAACTTCCCTCCAATACCGGGGCGGGTTATGTAATTCGCCGTATTCTTCGCCGTGCCGTGCGTTATGCCTTTACCTTCCTGAACCTGAAAGAGCCTTACCTTTATAAGATGGTGCCGGTGCTTAGCAGCGAGATGGGCGAGTTTTTCCCCGAGCTTCCGCAGCAGCAGGAATTCATCATGCGTGTAATACAGGAAGAAGAAGCTTCTTTTCTGCGTACCCTCGATATTGGACTGCGTCGCCTGAATGAGCTGATCAGCCTTGGTGCCCGTGCCATCAGCGGCTCCGAAGCTTTTGAGCTGTACGATACCTTTGGTTTCCCCCTGGACCTTACGGCCCTGATTGCCCGCGAAAGAGGGCTAACGGTAGATGAAGCTGGTTTTGCCACAGAAATGGAGAAGCAAAAGCAGCGCTCCAAGCAGGCGGCCACCTCCGAAACCGGCGACTGGATCACCATACATCCTTCCAAAACACCAACAGAGTTTGTAGGCTATGATGCGCTAAGCACTCAGTCACATATTTTACGCTACCGGCAGGTAAAGGAAAAGAACAAGACCCGTTTTCAGCTGGTACTGAACCGTACGCCCTTTTATGCCGAAAGCGGCGGACAGGTGGGTGATACCGGCTATATCAGTGATGGCAAGGAGCGTGTGCGGATTGTAGATACCAAAAAAGAGAACGATCTCATTGTGCACTATGTGGAGCATCTGCCTAATAACCTGGAAGCTACCTTTGAGGCCCTGGTAGATACCGACAAGCGCTATCAGACACAGAACAACCACACCGCCACCCACCTGCTGCATGCAGCGCTGCGCCGTGTGCTGGGAGAGCATGTGCAGCAGCGTGGTTCTCTGGTCAATGAAAAAGGCCTTCGCTTCGACTTCAGCCATTTTGCCAAATTAACCGATGAAGAGCTGCAAAAGGTAGAAGACCTGGTAAATGAAAGGGTTCGCCAGAACATAGCCCTGCAGACCGATACCGATGTGCCGCTGGCAGAAGCAAGAGACCGGGGTGCCATGGCGCTCTTTGGCGAAAAATATGGCGATACGGTGCGGGTTATTACCTTCGATCCTGCTTATTCCGTAGAGCTTTGCGGGGGTACCCACGTGCCTGCGACGGGTCAGATCGGTTTGTTCAAGATTATATCCGAAAGCTCGGTATCGGCCGGTGTGCGCCGTATAGAGGCCATTACAGCACGCACTGCCGAAGAGTGGGTGCGCCACCAGCACCAGCAACTCGAGGAACTCCGCCAGCTGCTGAAGAGCCCCAAAGACCTGACAGGTGCCGTGCAAAGCCTGCTGGAGGAACGCCAGCGCCTGCAAAAGAATCTGGAGGAGATGCAGCAGGAAAAGGCTTCTGGCCTGCGCAACGAGCTTGCCCAAAGTGCTGCAGAAGTAAATGGCATGCAGGTAATAGTACAGCAGGTAGCGGTGCCCAGTGCAGAGGTGCTGCGTAAGCTTGCCTTTGAGCTTCGCCAAAAATTTGAACGCCTGTTCCTGGTGCTTGCTGCCGATATTGAAGGAAAGCCTCAGATCGCCGTTATGTTTTCCGATGCACTGGTGCAGGAGCGTGGCCTAAATGCAGGCAATGTTGTACGGGAGCTTGCTAAAGAAATTAAAGGCGGCGGCGGTGGTCAGGCCTTTTTTGCAACAGCCGGTGGCAAAGACATAAGCGGCCTGCCTGCAGTGGTAGAAAAAGCCCGTGCGCTTGCAAATGCATAATCAGGTATCAGCGTTTGAAAGGGAGGGGCATTCATCGTTAAGATGCCTTCCCCTTAGCGCATGTTTAATGAATTGATTATTCTGTATTAAACCGGGAGCGGACTGCCGCTTTTGTTCCAATGCTTGATGAATGGCTGAAGATATAAAAAGCAAATATACCGTAGTAATAGGCCTTGAGGTGCATGCACAGTTGCTTACCCAAAGCAAAATGTTTGCATCAGATGCAGTAACCTACGGAGCGTCTCCATACGGAGCGTCTCCCAATCAAAACATCAGTGTAATTACACTGGCGCATCCGGGTACGCTGCCGCGTATTAACAAGCGGGCAGTAGCGTATGCCATTCGGATGGGTATTGCCTGCCATTCGCAAATAAGCCGCTACAATATTTTCGACCGCAAGAATTATTTCTACCCCGATCTGCCAAAAGGCTACCAGCTTACCCAGGACAGAACGCCAATCTGCAAAGGCGGAGAGGTGATGATTAGAACGGCAGAAGGGGAGCGGGCCATAGTGCTTAACCGGGTGCACCTGGAGGAAGATGCCGGCAAAAGCATGCACCTGGCAGGCGAAACCTATACGCTGGTAGATTTTAACCGGGCAGGTACCCCACTGATAGAGATTGTAACCGAGCCAGTGCTCCGGAGTGCCGACGAAGCCTCTGCTTTTATGACAGAGGTTCGCCGCCTGGTGCGTTACCTCGATATCTGCGATGGTAATATGGAAGAAGGTTCCCTGCGTTGTGACGTAAATATTTCACTGATGCCCAAAGGAACTACAGTTTATGGAAGGAAGGTTGAGGTAAAGAACCTGAACTCTTTCAGTAATGTCAGGCGTGCGATAGAGTTTGAAATTGCCCGTCAGGCTGGTTTGCTGGAGAAGGGAGCGCCTGTAGTCTCTGAAACGCGTACCTTCGATGCCAACACCGGCACTACCGCCGCCATGCGTACCAAGGAAGAGTTAAATGATTACCGCTACTTCCCCGAGCCGGACCTAAGTCCACTGGTGATTTCTGAAGAATGGCTGCAGCAAATAGAAGCTGATATGCCAGTGCTTCCGCGAGAACTATACCAGCGTTTTACAGCCGAATGGGGACTTTCGGATTACGATGCGCAGGTGCTGACCGACAACAAAGGCATGGCTCTTTACTACCAGGAAATCTGCCAAAATACTACAAACTATAAGGCAGCCGCGAACTGGATGAGTGGCCCTGTGAAGGCATCGATGAATGAGCTTTCTTTAGAGATAGAACATTTCCCGCTGACACCTGCACAGATTGCGGCACTTATCAGGCTGGTAGATGATGAAGTGGTGAGTTTTTCTGTAGCCTCTCAGCGGATTTTTCCGCTCCTGCTGCAGAATCCAGCCTTAATGCCAATGGCTGTTGCCGAGCGCGAAAATCTGGTACAGGAAAGCAGGCAGGATGCGCTCCAGCCCATTATAGAAGCAGTTATTGCAGCAAACCCTGCAAAGGTTGCAGAATACCGCAGTGGCAGAAAAGGAATTATAGGTATGTTTATGGGAGAGGTAATGAAAAAGAGCCGTGGTAAGGCCGATCCTAAAGTAGCCAGTAAGCTGCTGCAGCAGGCCCTTGAACAATAAGAGTAGCAGCTGCACGTTTTTGTGCAGCTTTGTGTTTTTAACACCAAAGGAAAATCAAAGAGAAATAAAGTAATGACTCAACTGCGTCAAATTGGTATGCTGCTGCTGGCATTTGCAGCTGTGGCCTGTTCCAAAAAAGGAAATGGAAACGGCATTGCCACTAACACTGATGGTTCGGTGCTGATTACCGGAAAAATTGAGAATGCTCCTGCACAGGGCTATGTGGTTCTGGAAGAAATTCAGCAGAACAACGTAGTACCTGTAGATACTTTTTCCATTGACAACAAGGCTTTTAGCGAGAAGGTAAAAGTAGCAGAACCGGGCTTCTACAGGCTTAACCTTTACAATCAGCAGTTTGTAACGCTGGTGCTCAACAATGAGAATGTGCTGGTAAATGCCGACCTGGCTACCGGGCCGGGATCGGCCAGGGTGGAAGGTTCTACCGATACCCGTTACATGGAAGAAATCAATAAAATTGTACAGGAACGCCAGCAGGAGGTATCTGCACTGGAGCAGCAGTTCCTGGAGGCGCAGAACCAGGGAAACACCACCCGAATGGAAGAGCTCCGGTACAACTATATGCAGATTGAGAAAGAGATGCGCGAAGATATCAAGGCCAAGCTTCGCAACATGGAAAGTTCTGTTACCGCCATTTATGGTGTTAATTACCTTAACCGCGAAGAAGATTTTGCTTTTCTTGATTCACTGGCTACCCGCTTACGCCAGGATATACCTAACAGCAGGTATGTAAAAGATTTTGCCCAGGGGGTTGAGCGGATGCGCAGCACTACCATGGGGCAGGTGGCGCCTGAAATTTCACTGCCTAACCCGCAGGGGGAGGTAAAGAAACTGTCTGATTTACGTGGTAACGTAGTGATGATTGACTTTTGGGCAGCCTGGTGCGGACCTTGCCGTCGCGAAAACCCAAATGTGGTAAGATTATATAATAAGTACCACGATAAAGGCTTTGAAATCTTTGGTGTTTCGCTTGACCGCAACAAAGAGGACTGGGTAAAAGCAATTGAAAAAGATAACCTCACCTGGACCCAGGTAAGTGACCTGAATTATTTTAATTCTGAAGCTGCACAGACCTATGATATTACAGCCATACCGGCAACCGTTCTGCTGGATAAGGAAGGCAGAATTATTGCCCGTAACCTCAGAGGACAGGCACTGGAAGATAAGCTTGCCGAGATATTCGGTGAGTAACTGGGCAGCTGAAATAGTCAGGGATTAAAGATAAAGAGAAGAAATGCAGGCTTACGCTTTTTGTGCAATGCAAAGAGCGTAAGCTTTTTTTATCTGTCAGTAGTTGGTTGTGCTGTGTTTACTGTTTTGTAAAGCGTTTGGTTACCAGGCCCTGGTTCGTGCTGATTCGGAGCAGGTAGGTGCCTGCTGCCAGTCCTTTAGTGCTTATTTCAAGACTTCTTTTGCCCCTGGCATTTTGCAGCTTAAGTTGCTTACCCTGCATATCGAGCAGACGTACCTCATTGATTGTTAATTCCTGCCTGGCCTCAAGGGTGATTTTTGTGTTGGTAGGGTTTGGGTACAGCTTTAAATTTGCCTCCAGCATATCGCCCCGCCTTTCCACTTTTGCTGCGGGTGTCAGTATCCATAATTCCGGATCAAAAACAACTTCGGCTACTTTAAAAGGTATTTCTTCAGTAAAGGTCTGGTCCTGCTCCTGATGATCGAAGACCTTAACCAGCTCCTGTGTACCCGAAGAATCTCTGAAAAGCACAGGTACGGGCATCTCAAAGAACAAAACCGAGGCAGGAACAGAAGAGGACTGGCTAAAGGTAAGGCTTAAGCGGTCTCCTTCGGGTTGATCCCACATCAGACTGTACACGGGGTAACCTTCGCCATAGTACCAGTCGTTGAAGAATTCAGTCAGCGCCTTGCCGCTTACGGCTTCCAAATGTCTCTTTACATCATCGGCACGGGCAAAACCATAGGCCAGCGCCGGGTCCTGCAGGTAGTTATTGATTCCCCTGTAGAAAGCCTCATCGCCCACGATGCCGCGTAGCATGTGCAGCAAATAGCCTCCTTTGTTGTAGCTAAGCCTTCCGCTAAAAAGCTCATCGATGCTGGTGGTATCTTTTACCCAGACCGATCCGCCCGGGTAAGCGGTAACAGACAGTATTTTGGAACGCTTCCAGTTATACCATTCTGCTGGGGTGCCCAGGTGTTCTTTGGTAAGACCGGTCAGGTAAGTGGCAAAGCCTTCATTTACCCAGATATCCTGCCAGCTGCCACAGGTTACTTTATTGCCAAACCACTGGTGGGCTAATTCGTGTGCCATCAGGTCATAGCTAAGGTTAACCATAAAGCTCATGGTTTGGTGCTCCATGCCACCACTCCAGCCAAACTGTGCGTGGCCGTACTTTTCGTTGGCAAACGGGTAGAGGCCAAAAAGCCTGCTGAAGAGCTGCATCATGCCAACTACATTTTTAGATTGCTGCCTGAAGCTTGCCTCTGACTCCGGATAAGCATAATTGAGTACCTCAATTGATTTTTCTTCGAATGGCACAAAATCGCTGAAGGCTACATAGTTGGTTACTGCTACAGCTACCAGGTAGGTGGCAATGGGATATCGGTGCCGCCAGTGGTAAATTTTGTCGTTTCCCTGTTCTGTTTCACTCACCAGCACTCCGTTACTTGCAGCACGGTTTACGGCTGGGGTTCGTACAATAATATCTATCGAATCTATTTTATCGATAAGCGATTGCTTGCAGGGCCACCAGTCTTTTGCTCCATAGGGCTCCGAGAGTGTCCAGATAATGGGTGCATTACCGTGGGTCCGTTGCACAAATGAACCATAACCGGTATTAGGAGGTGTGCCCTGGTAATAAACAGTAACAGAATCCAGCAGATCAACTGCAATTGCCACAGGCAAATCTATGCGCAACAGATCATCTGCAGTATGCTGAAAAGATACTTTTTGGGAATGATAGTATACCGAATCGACGGTCAGGGCATCATCCAGATCCATCCATAGCTGCTCTGTTGCCCCTAAAGTTGGCCTGACATGCGAGGTTATGGCACCCCTGATATAGCGAACGGCAGGATCTATTGTCCATTCTGCCCGCTGGTATACCATATCGTAGCTGTTGGTTTGCCGGGAGGGGGTAAAAGAAAGGCGGGAGGAGTGTGCCCGGGCCTCCTGCTGTGCAATTGTTTCTGTGGTTTGGGTATTGCCCTGCAGGGGGAATAAGATTGAAGAAGCTGTAAGCAGAAAGAAAATGATGAAGCGCATGGTTTCAGGTAGCTGGATACAGAACAGAAAACGGATTGTATTTATATTTCTTATAAATACGAGAGGTGCCTGTAAACAGACACCTCTTAATACTTAATTGATTTTGTCCAGCCAGTTATCTGCTTCTTCTCTGGTGGAAAAATGGCCCACCATGCGGCCATGGGTATTCCTGGTATAATCTTCTACCGCTAATTTTGCAAAAAAGCTTTTGGGCATTACAAAGGCTATTTTTTCAAGTCCAAGCTTAACCATTTCTTGTGTTACCCTGGCAGCATAATCAGAGCCTTCTTTTGCCAGTACAGCCTGATCGGTAGTATCTGAAAGAATTGAGTTTATATCGTGCTTCCTGAAATACTCAAGACTTATATCAATTGCGATGATAAATTCTTCAACTGATAAATAACCTTTCCAGGTCTGATACAGGCGTTTTCTGGCAGGGTCATAGCATATATTAATATTTGCACTATCGAGTACTACTTGCATGCTTCCGGTTCCGGCAATTTCGGCTTATTGATGCAAAATAAGAAAAAACTAATTAATTCATTCTTTTGGCAAACATGAAGCGCGTATCGTAATAACCTTCCAGCTCACTAATTTTAACACCACCGTTAGAAGAAGAATGAATAAAGCTGACAGGCTCGCCGGGTTCAGAGATTACAATGCCCACATGACCAATGTCTCTGATACTTGGATTGGTGCCTGTAAAAAAGAGAACATCACCAGGTACCACTTCCTCTACCGGTACGCTAACGCCCTGCTCGCTTTGGGTGCTGCTGGAGCGATTTAACTCAAGACCGAATTTTGAAAAAACATGGTATACATAGCCGGAACAATCAAAGCCTTTAGTGGAGGTGCCGCCATAAATATAAGGGGTACCCAGCAGGGTGTGGGCGTAAGTAATCATTTTTGAGGCTTTAAACTTCCGCTTTCCGGGAGTTGTTTTCTCTGCTATTATGTCAAAACTAACATTAGCCGCTGGCTCATCGGCAAGGGCTATTCTTTCAATCTGAGGCAGGTCTTTTTCCGGATAATCTTCGGGAGTAAGTGCGTTGTCAGCAGTAGCTGAAGAAGAGGAAACGATAAAATCTTCCTGAGCGGCAGGTGCTTCATCGGGGCGGGTGCTGAAGGCCATCACCGTGAGGCACACCATCAGAAAAGCAAACCAGGTAAACTTTTGGCCGGCTATGTGCTTGAAGAATTGTATAATTCTTTGCTGCTGTAAATTCATTTTCGGGCTGTTTAGTCTATACCTTAAACGAACAGCTGCTTCAGTAAGTTCCAGAGTTTCTTTTTGGCGGCCACGTCGCTACGAATACTGGATAGCTTTTCGGCTTGTATAATATTTCGATTTTCCCACTTTTTTAGCTCATAATGGCCTGTTTCGCGGGTAAATGGAAGCTCCGGATGGCTGGCGTCAAATACCAGCACATGCTGCCAGGATAACTGCTTTACATAGGCCCAATCGGCAGCCGACTTGCAGCGGGAAATGTTAAGGGTAGCAACATCTTTAAAATCAAAGCCAAGAGCTTTTAGTACTTCAACAAGAAATAAACCATCGGGCCTGTCGATGAGGGGATGGCCGGGATAGTCTACCACCACCAGTACGCCCCGCTTAAGGGAGCCCCAGATCAGGTCGGGCTGTGGTGCCGGGCTGTCAGCTGTTACATCCTTTTGTTCAGAGGCTGGAGCTGCCTGGGTGGGGGGGCTTGCCAGTGGTACTTCCTCTACAGCAGGAGGGGGTGCTGGTGCTTGTAGAGATGCCTGCACCTGCCGTTGCTGCTCCATCTCACCGGGCAGTAGGTACAGATCTTCTGTGAGCAGCAAGGGCCAGTAGTACTTGTTATTTTCGGGCTGTAAAGGCATTTGTTGCTGCGGGTAAAAGGTTATTTTTTATTTGCTGCTTCTTCGGAAGATGCATTTTCAGGAAAGAAAATAGAACGCAGTTCCGTAGCCTCCTGAGGCTTCATTCTTTTTGCTAGTACCAGGCGTAATTGCCGGCGTCGCAGCGCACTTTCAAAAAGTTCTTTTTCTTCTTCTGTCTCTGCTATAACCTCGGGTACATCTATGGGCCTGCCGCTCTGGTCTACTGCTACAAAGGTAAAAAAAGCCTGGTTGGTTTCTACCTTTCTTCCCGAAGGTATATCCTCGGCGGTAACCATAATGTGCACTTCCATAGAAGAATTAAAGGAGCGGGTAACATGTGCTTTAAGCGTTACCACATTGCCTAATTGTATAGGGTGGCCAAAGGAAATGCTGTCGGCAGAGGCGGTTACTACTACACGGTTGCTATGCTTCTGGGCCGAGATGGCCGAAACGATGTCCATCCAGTGCATGAGGCGTCCACCCATCAGGTTGTTCAGGGTATTGGTATCGTTTGGCAGTACCAGCTCCGTCATGGTTACCAGCGATTCACGCGAAAATTTTTTCTTTTTATTCATAAATTTTAAAAGTAGTGGTGGTGTGGGGTGCCTTTAATTGCTATTGCATGGCATCCCAGCCCTGTGCGCCCCGTAGTTTTACAAAGCTAAACCCGCTAAACTCTTCTTTTCTGATTTTAGTCTCACTTTCTTTCGTGAGCCGCAGCATTTTTTGCTGCTTTTCGTCGCCAACTGGAATTACCAATATGCCGCCGATGCGTAATTGCTGCAGCAGGGCAGTAGGTACGGTAGGAGCGCCGGCGGTTACAATTATTTTATCATATGGGGCATAGTTGGGAAGGCCCCTGGAGCCATCTCCGTGTACATACACAGCACCCTTATAGCCCATATAGGTGAGCATGGCCTTGGCACGTTCGTGCAGTTTCTGGATGTACTCGATCGTATACACTTTTACGCCCATTTCGAGCAGCACACAGCACTGGTAACCACTCCCAGTACCAATCTCCAGCACCTTATCGCCAGGCTGCAGTGCCAGCAGCTCAGTCTGAAAAGCCACTGTATAGGGCTGTGATATGGTCTGTCCCTCTCCAATTGGAAAGGCTTTGTCCTGGTAGGCATGTTCCAGAAATGCTTTTTCGAAAAAGAAATGCCTGGGGATGCGCATGATGGCATCGAGTACACGCGGATCGCGAATGCCTTTATCGGTGAGGATTTTTGCCAGGGCCCGGCGCATGCCCTTATGTTTGTAGCTGTCTTCTTGTACCATATTTGTGCTGCAAATATAGGGTAAAAGTAGGGGGGCGAAAAGCTTTTTTAAACCGCCGATGGTACAGGGGGTCTAAACTTCCGGTAAGGATTGGCTGTTGAAAATTTAAGATTACATTTGCTCTATATGTTTACCGGAATAATAGAAGATATGGGCCAGGTAATGGATATCCGGCCCCATGGAACCAACATTACCTTCGAGTTTCAGAGCCGTATCGCCCTTGAGCTGAAGGTAGACCAGAGCGTAGCCCACAATGGCGTTTGCCTGACGGTTGTAGCTGTTTCTGGCGATCGCTATCAGGTAACTGCCATTGATGAAACACTTAAAAAAACTAACCTGGGTAAGCTGCAGCAGGGGCAGTATGTAAACCTGGAGCGTTGTATGCCTGCCAATGGCCGTTTCGACGGGCATTTTGTGCAGGGCCATGTTGATGAAACCGGCACATGTGTAGGAAAAGAATCTGTGGGTGGCAGCTGGTTGTTTGATTTTGAGTACAGCCCCGATAGTCCGCACCTAACGGTAGAAAAAGGTTCGATCTGTATCAATGGCACGAGCCTTACCTGCTTTAACAGCGGTCGCAATTCCTTTAGGGTAGCCATTATCCCTTATACCTATGAGCACACCACTTTTGGCTTTCTGGAGCCTGGCCATCGGGTTAACCTGGAGTTTGATGTAATTGGCAAATACCTGCAGAAGATCCTGGCGAATCAGAAAAGAGATTAGGCATACATCACTGTAATCGGGCGAACTGCTTCTGTACTTTGGTTTATTGCAAGAATGTGTGATTTTATTTTTGAATATGAAGGTTTTAGCTTACAATTCATCCCTTTGCTGTAGGTAGTAGCCAGGAGTAGGATTAAAATTATCTTAAAATTTTAAAGCTGAGGGCGATTTTGCTGATTAGAGAGGCTTTTATGTTTAATAAAAAATTAATTTTTACAGATGTAAGAAAATTTCAAAATTTTCATTAATTTTATAAGGTCTTACAATCTGTATTACATAAAGAAATTTTTTGAGTCATGAATAAGCATTTGCGCCTGTTTCTGTTGTTGGTGGTGGCTGTTTTAGCAGTAGCACTCAATGTATTCGGTATCATGCCGGTAAAAGCAACCCAGGTATTTTTAAACACCCTGCTGATTGGGTTTGGGCTGATTCTGTTTGCAGATATGCTGATAAATTCCCGTCTGGGAGAGCGTTCTTAATTAGCCGCTGTTTCTGCCTGGTAGATTAACTTTGCCACTGTACCAGCGATTACCCTGAGCGTTACCGATTACGTTTTCAGGGCTAAGCTGTTTTTCTTTTTCTTGTTAATAATTCTTTGGCTGGAGGCAGCTTGAATTGCGCCCACAGCCACAGGCGGCATATTGCCCATCCGCTTATAATGCCTATTATTGCCCCTATGCTGATGTCGGTAGGGTAGTGCACGCCCAGGTACACACGGCTGTAAGAAACCAGTACCGCCCAGAGGAACAGCAGGGCCATAGATTTATGATACCTGCCAAACAAGGTCCAGAAGAAAGCAGCTAGTCCAAATACATTTGCTGCGTGCGAAGAAGCAAACCCGTATTTTCCTCCGCAACCGCCTATAATGCGCACCAGATGTCCTATCTCGGGATCATGACAGGGGCGGGGCCGCTCAAAGAATGGTTTCATAAAACCAGAGGTAAACCGGTCGGCAACAGTTACCACCAGTGCTATGGATACCAGTAGGTATACCGTTTGCCATTTCTCTTTCCAGATCAGCCAGATCACCAGGCCTGCATAAAGTGGCAGCCAGAAAAATTTATGGCTTACCAGGAGCATAAGTGTATCCAGCCAGGGCAAATGCAGGCTATTAAGCCAAAGCATCAGGTTTTTGTCCCACTGATCTATCTGTTCTATCATTGATAAATAATTCTTAAGCCGAATAAGGCAGAGCGCCTGATTGGCACGCCAAAGCATTCCTGCTAAAGTAAAAGTAATAGATAAGCATCTATGCTTTTGAAATGACTACTACATCTTTTTATCAGCTGCCTCGAAAAAGCACTGCGCCCCCATTTAGCACACCTGCCTGCCGGCAGGTTAGCACATTGAATAATTAGCACATTTGTTAAGCGACCCAGTTTATGTGACCCAGTCTATGCGACCCAGTCTAAGCGACCCAGTCTAAGCGACCCAGTCTATATCTTTTTTGAGTAGCTGCATTGTATCTTCTTCTGGGCTGCCTTTTTCAGGCCGATGGTTGTACACCCAGCTGGCCTGGGGAGGCATGCTCATGAGAATACTTTCAGTGCGGCCCTCGGTATCCAGTCCGAATTTAGTGCCCTTATCCCACACCAGGTTAAATTCAACATAGCGTCCCCGGCGCAGGCGCTGCCACTCTTGTTCATTTTCGCCAAAGGGTATATCCTTGTTCTTCTGCATCAGGTGGGTGTATATGGGTGCAAAGGCTTTGCCAACATCCTGTACAAAGTAAAACAGCTTTTCCCTTGCGTCAGGTGCTTCGCCTGTTTGCCTGTCGAAGAAGATGCCCCCTATTCCGCGGGTTTCTCCACGATGAGGAATATAGAAATAATCATCGGCCCACTTTTTAAAGGAGGGATAGTAGCTGCTGTTGTGTTTGTTGCATACCTGCTTTAGCTGTTCATGGAACCAGCGTGCATCTGCAGGCTCAATATAGTGGGGGGTAAGATCAATGCCCCCGCCAAACCACCAGAGGCCGTTGCTCATCTCAAAATAGCGTACATTCATGTGGATGATGGGGACCATAGGACTACGCGGGTGCAGTACAATAGATACGCCGGTGGCATAAAACTCAGCATCTGATAGCTTAAGGCCCTGCAGAATTTTCTCAGGGGTTTTGCCCCAGACGGCAGAGAAGTTTACACCTCCCTTTTCAATAATGGCACCGTTCTCAAAAACACGGCTGCGGCCTCCGCCACCACCGGGGCGCTCCCAGGCATCTTCTTTAAAACGACTGCCGCCATCGGCAGCCTCGATCGCATGGCAGATCTGGTCCTGTAAACCAGCGAACCATTCAGCTATATATTCCTTTGTGGGCATCATGGCGCCCAATTTACACTAATTATAATTATCCTGGCTAACAGGTTTGCTCTCAAGAATAAGGTTAATTTCATGAACTACCTTGTCCAGCTCATTGGCAGACTCATTTAGGCGGTCCAGAATAAACTGAAATTCAGTTTGATGCGCTGCTTTGGGGAGCAGGTTCACCAGGCCTAATATTCTTGCAAGAGGCCCTCTTACCTTGTGAGCGTTAAAGAAGGCATACTGAATAAGTTGCCTGTTTTGCTGGTTAAGCTGCCTGGTACGTTCTTCAATGCTGCCCTCCAGCTGAATGTTGTGCTGCCTGATTTTTTCATAAGCTTCCTCCAGCTCTTTCGCCTGTGCCTGTATGGCAGCATGCATATGCTGTAAGCTGTCGTGGTTCTTTTTGCTTTGCCGGTAGTGGTACAGGAGGAATGCCATGATGCAAATCAGCATGATTACAGCAAAAACAGCGGCAAATGTAAGGGCAAGTTGTTTCTGATGATTGGCCATTGATGCCTGTAGCTCAAGTTCACGGGCAGCTACGTTGGCTTTCAGGAGCCGATTCTCATTGATATTACGTTCTGCTTCCAGCAAACTATAATAATTTTGCTGTTCTGTATGCTGGGCAAGGGTGCTAAGACTATCGCTTAGTTTACTGTACTCGCGCTGGTAAACAAGCGCCTGTTTGAAGTTGCCATTGCGAGCTTCCAGCTCTCCCAGCTGAGTGAGTATTTCTTTTGTGGCATTATTGGCTGTTTCCTGTTTACTAAGGCTTAATGCATCTTTAAGCAGCTTGTTGGCCTCTGAATTATTATTCAGCTTTCCATATACTTTAGCCAGCCCCATCTGCACATAAATTTTGCCCTGGGCAAATCCCAGTTTTTCGGCCAGTTCCAGTGCATTGTTGTAATAGTAGCGGGCAGAATCCTGCTGGTTCTGCAGGTGGTAAAGGCCTGCAAGGTTCAGCAGGTTCAGGCATGTTCCCTCCATAAGTTTAAGCTCACGGCTAAGGCTTAAACTATGGCTGAGGTATTGTTTTGCCTCTGTATAATTGGTTAGATAGCTATGGACCATCCCAATATTGCCCAGGTTTCGGGCTTCCAGCTTTTTATTATGTGAGCGGATGCTCAGGCTGAGAGATTGCTCATAATATTTCAGGGCGTGCCTGAGGCTGTCTTCAAAATAGTAAACATTACCAATGTTGGTAAGTGCCTGGGCTTCCAGATCCATCCAGCTTTTTTCCCTGCTCAATGCTAAAGCCTTGTGAAACTTCTCTAGAGATTTAGTGTAAAACCCAATATTAAGATATAGGCTGCCCAGCTGATTGTATCCCCTGCAGGCATGCATGTAGAGGTGGTGTTCAAGCGCCAGTGTCTGGGCCAGTTCAATAGATGCAATTGCAGTAATAACATCGTGGTGACGAACCTGATTGGAAAGGTTAAGCAGAGAATCAACCCTGATGGCGACGCTTTCTTTTTGTGCATGCGAAGCAAGAGGATAGCTTATCAGTATAAAGAATAATAGTACGAGGCAAAGCCGCATAAACATTGTTCACAGCAGTTCGTGTATAGTAAAAGTAAGTTTAAGATTTATTTATACAGGCAAAATGTAATATTGGGGTAAGCTTTATGCTAAAACTATTTTAAGACGGCAACGATTTTCCTTATTTTCAGTTTTACTAACGTTCGTTCGCTTTTGCGTATTTTTGGTTACCTTCGCAAGTAAAGAAACGCCATTTTTCTATGTCAGAAGAAACTACTTCTACAGAAATACAAACCATGCTGGATAAAGCAGTTTACAGAAAAGCCTACCGGCTCATGTGCATCGCAAGCCGTATGGCAGCGCTGTACGAAGAGCGCAGGCAGGTATGCAGCAAATATGTACACAGTACCTCCCGCGGCCATGAAGCCATACAGCTGGCTACTGCTTTTCAGCTTACTTCCATAGATTATGCCGCTCCTTACTACCGCGACGACAGCATGCTGCTGGGGATTGGCATGCAGCCTTACGAGCTGATGCTGCAGCTGCTGGCAAAGGCCGATGATCCCTTTAGCGGCGGCCGTACCTATTACTCTCACCCAAGCCTAAAGCGGGAGGGTATGCCTACCATACCCCACCAGAGTTCTGCCACCGGTATGCAGGCCATACCATCTACGGGAATGGCACATGGGCTGCGTTACCTGGAGGGGCGGAATATGTTAAAGCAGCAGGGAGAGCAGGGCGCACCGGTGGTATTATGCTCACTGGGAGATGGTTCTGTAACAGAAGGCGAAGTGGCCGAAGCATTCCAGATGGCAGTGCTGAAAAAACTGCCCGTTATTTACCTGGTGCAGGATAATAACTGGGGCATATCTGCTACAGGTGCAGAAATGCGTGTAATGAGCGCCTACGAATATGCAGCTGGTTTCCCGGGCATGGAGCGCATGACGGTAGATGGCTCTGATTTTACGGCATCTTACCTGGCCATGGAAAAAGCATTTTCCTATGCCAGAAAGGAACGTGCACCCGTGCTGGTACATGCAAGCTGCCCGCTGCTGGGGCACCATACCTCAGGGGTGCGAAAAGAATTTTACCGCGGACAGCACAACCTGCAGCAGCACCAGCAGAATGATCCGCTGCCCAAACTTAAAGATTTTTTACTGGAAGAGCAGTTGTTTACGGAGGCAGAACTGCTTGCGCTGGAGTCCGAAGCAGCAGAAACTGTAGAGAATGCCTTTCAGGAGGCAGTGCAGGCCCCTGATCCGGAGCCGGCAACCGTAATGGAGCATGAGTTTGCCTCAACACCCGTGCAGGAAGAGCAGGGGGAAAGGGCGCCTGCAGGAGCCGAAAAAGTTTTAATGGTAGATGCCGCCCTGCATGCCATCGATGAAATTCTGCGTAAGCACCCTGAAGCCCTGCTGTATGGGCAGGATGTAGGAGCACGCCTGGGTGGTGTTTTTCGGGAAGCAGCCACCCTGGGCGATAAATATGGCAAAGACCGTGTATTTAATACCCCAATTCAGGAAGCCTATATTGTAGGCTCCACGGTAGGCATGTCGGCAGTGGGCTGCAGGCCTATAGTAGAAATACAGTTTGCCGACTACATATGGCCGGGCATGAACCAGCTGGTAGAGGAGCTTAGCAAAAGCTGTTACCTAAGCCGGGGGCAGTTTCCAATAGCCGCAGTCATCAGAGTTCCCATTGGTGCCTATGGCGGTGGCGGGCCCTACCACAGCGGTAGCATAGAAAGCACGCTGCTGAATATACGCGGCATCAAAGTAGCCTACCCCAGCAATGCTGCCGATATGAAAGGTCTGATGAAAGCGGCCTATTATGATCCCAACCCGGTGATAATGCTGGAGCATAAAGGCTTGTACTGGGGAAAAGTACCAGGCACCGAAGAAGCAAAAAATCCGGAGCCAGACGAAAACTTTATCATTCCCCTGGGCAAAGCCCGGGTGGTGCAGCAGGCTAGCGAAGAAAAGTTAGCAGAAGGTGATACCTGCGGCATTATTACCTACGGCATGGGTGTGCACTGGGCCAGGGCTGCCAGTAAAAGTTTTACCGGGCAGGTAGAAATCCTGGACCTGCGCAGCCTGAACCCACTGGACTGGGATGCCTGTACAGCACTTGTGGGGCGCCATGGCAAACTACTTATTCTCACGGAAGAGCCGCTGCTCAACAGCTTTGCCGAAAGTCTGGCAGGCCGCCTAAGCTTCCACTGCTTCAGGCAGCTCGATGCGCCGGTAATGACCCTGGGTGCCCTGCCACTACCAGCCGTACCCCTGAATGTAGCACTCGAAAAAGCCATGCTCCCCAGTGCAGAAAAGGTGGCAGCCAAACTGGAGGAATTGCTGGGGTATTAAAGAGTAGATGCCGTAAGCCTAAAGTTCAGCCTTATGACCAACTGCTCATTCCAGTGCGCTTGCTCATGCATCTGCAGAGAGCATAGAAGATGTCATTGAAGGAGTGCTTAATAAATTCCTGCGCAATATAGTTTCCTGTGGTGCTAATCAGCAGGTGATGTGCTGTTTGCATCACTAAAATAAAGACCAGATAATAAGGCTTTTTACCACCCTTAGAATTTTAGCAGCTGGTTTTATAGTAAATTGATACCCTGCCTGATGTGATGTATAGCTCATTTTATGATGAGCTGTCATGCATGAGTTGCTGCTTGCCAGGGGCTCCCGGGAATAGTATGAAAATACCTTAGCGCTTTAATTTTTGGGCGGGTTGATCATGATGTGGGCGCCATGGGTGCCGGGATACATAATCCAGGGCATACCGGGAGCCTCCGGCTTAAGGGGCAGTCCGGTGCCTTCGGCTGTAGCGTAGGGAATGTACACCACATAACGCAGGTAGGTGTCTGTTACCTCACCTGTTGCCGCATTGAAATTTTCTTTTGGTGCATTCAGCACAAACAGGCTGGCCGGTTGCTTTGGCATGAGGAGCTTTCCACTTTTTGCTTCCTGCTCCCGTGTATCAAAGATCTGCTGAAAGTTTTTACCGCTCTTTTTTAACTCCCGTCCCCGTGCCATAAAAGGTTCAAGATCTTTGTGGTAGCAGGAAACTGAAAAGTTTTCATTAGCGGGATCATCGGCCAGGCAAATCATTTCGTTGCTGCCTTTTCGCAGCAGTGTTAATTCACCTTTGGGATTATATCCCCAAACAGCGGCACCTTCACGCTTATCGGCCGGGGCGGCCAGCAGTGCAGCCTTGATTTGTGCCTCGGCAGAGGGTACAGCAGCTTGCGTTTGCGCATGGCCGTGCAGTACGCTTATCAGCAAAAGGCTAAGGGCTAACAGATTTTTAAGGTGGTGCATGGTACTTGCAAAAAATTAAGGTTGGTCTGGAAAAACAATGCTTTATCAAAGTAATCATATCTGTTTCATCTTACAAGAGTAGGCACTAATAAAACGCCGGCAGCCCGGAAGCGATAAAATTGATTGGAGTTATTGCGCAATATGTTGTATCATGAGAAAAAAAACACATTCAATGAAACAAGGAAGGATAAATCTGTTTTTAACATGCACCATACTTATCATTTTTTCATCACAGGCATGTACTGCACAAATGACAGATAAAGAGTCGATCATAGCAAAAGGCGCTAAAGTGGAAAAGCTTGGCGATGGTTATTCTTTTACAGAAGGCCCGGCGACAGATGGGGAAGGAAATGTTTATTTCACCGATCAGCCCAACAACAAAATCATTCGCTGGACTGCTGCTACGGGTGCCTTCAGTGTTTTTTCTGATCAGGCCGGCCGCTCCAATGGCATGTATTTCGATCAGCAGGGAAACCTGATCAGCTGTGCCGATGAGCACAACCAGCTGTGGTCGTTCGATAAAAACGGCAAGCATACTGTTATTCTCTTGGACTACCAGGGTAAACTCCTGAACGGACCAAATGATGTATGGATCCATCCCGGAGGAGGTATGTACATCACCGATCCCCTCTACAAGCGCGATTATTGGGAACGTGATCCTGCCATGCAGCAGGATGGCCAGCATGTCTATTACCTAAGCCCTGACCGGAGCAGCTTTATCAGGGTAGATGAGGAGCTGAAACAGCCAAACGGTATTATTGGTACCCCTGATGGCAAGAAATTATATGTAGCCGATATTGGAGCTGGCAAGACCTACAGCTACGACATAGGAGAGCAGGGAGCGCTTAGCAATAAAACCCTTTTTGCCTCTATGGGCTCTGACGGCATGACCCTTGACGAAAAAGGAAACCTTTACCTCACCGGAAAGGGAGTAACTGTATTTAACAGGAAAGGCGAGCAAATTGCTCATATCCCCATTGATGCAGACTGGACAGCCAATATTACCTTTGGCGGCAAAAACAGGCAAATGCTTTTTATTACCGCTATGGATGCCGTGTATGGCCTGAAAATGAGGGTTAAGGGTGCTAAATGAAAATTGCTGTACTCATCCTGGCGCATAAAAATCCTGGGCATGGAAGACCTGGATAGAATACTGAGCAGCAGGGCACTCTTTGCACAAAAGCTTGATCTTGCCTGGGATGCAGAAGTTTTTCAGCGGCTTTACACACTTTATGGCAAACAAGAGGCAGGTTCCGGCGCTGTCCCTGAAAATTAGCAGGCTGCTGTTTCAAAACTCTTAATGCCCCGCCGGGTTCCAACTTACAAAGCCTGTTGGCAGTTATTTTTATTGAAATTTAAGCCATGAAGATGAAGCCTGCTAATTTTTTGAAAGGTGCCGGGGTTTTTTTAATGTTGATACTTGGTGCCTGTACTTCGGCGCCTGTAGAGGTTGTTTCTGCCCTGCAACAGCCTGGTGTGGATTATACTGCCTATAAAACCTTCAATTTTCTGGATGTAACCCTGAAAAATGAAACCATGGCCGATGCCAACAGCCAGGAAATAGGGCTGCTCAAAAATGCCATTGCCCGCGAAATGGAGGCGCTGGGGTATAACATGGCCCCCGATCCTGATTTATGGGTTAACATAGGTATTGTGGTGGAACAAAAAGTGCAAACCAGGCAAACGGATATCCGGGAGGCTCCCATTTATATTGGCCAGCGCCGATACCGGTGGGAGGCAGAAGAAAGAGTGGTGCGCAGGTACGAACAAGGCACCGTCTCAATAGATATCATTGATGCTGAACGTCGTGAAAGAATCTGGGAAGGCGTGGCAACAGGCATTATTACAGATAATCAGCGCAGGCTGGAAAAAAGGATCAACGAAGCAATGGAGCAGCTGTTTGACAGGTATCCTGGTAATACGCCCGACTGATTGTAACTTAGGGTGGCAGTTAATGCAGAGGGGGATGCTTATCTTCTGCTAAAGCCTGTAAAAACCTGTATACTTTTATGTTAAAGCATTAAATGCTATTTTGATACTGGAAACCCCCATTTTTCAATATGAAAAAAATATTTTTATTCTGTGTCTTGTCTGCCGTATATGCAGGATGCGGCCAGTCGGGAGAACAACAACAGACCGATGCACAGGCTGCAGAAGCACGAGTGGCTGCAGAAGCTGCAACACCTGCACGCCTTATTCATTCAGAAGATGTACAGACACTTGCTATCGGCAGCACCGCTCCGGATTTTAATTTGCCAGGCATAGATGGTAAAACCTACAGCTTAAAAGATTTTAAAGATAAAAAGGCGCTGGCCATTATTTTTACCTGTAACCATTGCCCCACGGCACAGGCCTACGAAGATCGTATGATTCAGCTGGCTAATGATTACCAGCATAAAGGTGTGGCATTAGTGGCAGTTTCGCCAAATGATCCGCTGGCAGTGCGCCTTGATGAACTGGGCTACAGCGATATGAACGATACCTTTGAAGAAATGCAGCAACGTGCAAAAGACAAAGGTTATAATTTTCCCTACCTCTATGATGGTGAAACTCAGGCAATGTCGGCTGCTTATGGGCCTGTGGCAACTCCGCATGCCTTTGTGTTCGATCAGGACCGAAAGTTGCAATACGCGGGCAGGCTTGATGTTTCAGAAAAACCAGGCTCTGCAAATTCAGAAGACCTCCGCAGCGCACTGGATGCAGTACTGGCAGGAAAGGCAGTGCCGGAACCCACTACCAAAACTTTTGGCTGTTCGGTTAAATGGTCGGGCAAGCGGGAGGATAATCAAAAAACCGAAGAAAAATGGGCTGAGGAAGAAGCAAGCGTTGAGATGATTGACAGGGAGGCCATCCGAAGGCTGGTAACCAGCAAGAGCGAAAACCTGCGGCTGATTAATGTTTGGGCAACCTGGTGCGGGCCTTGTGTAAGCGAGTTTCCTGATTTTGTAGATATGAGCCGCATGTATGGTGGCCGTGAATTTGAGCTTATCACCGTTAGTGCCGACAAGCCGGATAAAAAAGATAAAGTGCTGAAATTTTTAAATGACAAAAATGCAGCAGCCACTACCAATTATCTGTTTTCAGAGGATGATAAATATGCACTGATCGAAGCCATTGATCCCGACTGGCAGGGGGCGCTGCCCTACACCATACTCATTAAGCCCAATGGTGAAAAAGTTTATGCCAAACAAGGTACTATCGATCCCCATGAAATGAAAAAGGCTATTGTAGAGCAATTAGGACGGTACTACTAAGTGAAAATGCTTTTCCGGTACTTTTTGTAAAAACATAGCTGAAATAAAATTGGCCTGCAGGGTAACAAAAAGCTTACATCTGCCGGCCAATTTCTTTTTATCGTGGTTGTGTTCTTGGATCAAAAGAGTAATGCTATGTCGATAACATCAGATGCAGAGCTGCAGGCCATGATGAAGATCAGTGAGGTTGTAGGACTTACCCTCAAAAAAATGAGAGAACATGCAGCCCCTGGCATGAGTACAAAAGAGCTCGATGCATACGGAGGTAAAATACTTAAAGAGCTGGGAGCTAACTCTGCGCCAAAACTTACTTATGGCTTTCCCGGCTGGACCTGCATCAGTCTCAATAATGAAATTGCACATGGCATACCCTCTCATAAAAATATCCTGAAAGAAGGAGACTTGGTTAACATTGATGTATCTGCAGAACTGAATGGCTACTGGGCCGATAATGGGGGTTCTTTTGTACTGGGTGAAGATCTGAACAAACACAAACCGCTGGTGGATGCCTCAAAGCAAATCCTCTACAAGGCAATTCAGCAGATCAAAGGGGGAGTCAGAATTGCCGATATTGGCAGGCTTATTGAGTCAGAAGCCAAAGAAGCAGGCTATACCGTAATCAGAAACCTGGTAGGGCATGGCATAGGCCGAAGCCTACACGAATCGCCACGTGAAATTCCATGTTTTTACGACAGCTCCAATAAAAATATTTTCAAGACAAATTCAGTGGTAGCTGTAGAAACCTTCATCTCTACTGCCGCCGCCTATGCCCATGAACAGGACGATGGCTGGACCCTGGTTGCCAAAGATGGCAGCTATGTTGCCCAGCATGAACATACCATACTCATTACAGACGAGAAGCCAGTTATTCTGACTGAAGTAAACGGGATCTGGAATGACTAGCAGGCAGCTGCTGAACATAATGCTGAAATTTAAATAGCTGGCTATCTGGTAGTAATTTTGTGGAGGCAAAAATCAGTCTGGCCAACTTGGAGTTATTCAATTAAAAAAGCTTATCTTACCAAAAAGCTTTTGAATGATACGCAGGTACTTTATCCCTTTCCTGATCTGTTGGTTACTGTGTAGTGTAGGAACGGCACAAATTAAAACCAGCGAAAACAACCGTTTTTTAATCAATAACGATAGAACACCTTTTTTCTGGCTGGGCGATACAGCCTGGGAGCTGTTTCACAGGCTCACACGCAAAGAGGCTGAAGCGTACCTGGAGACCAGAAGATTACAGGGGTACAACATCATACAGGCGGTGGCGTTGGCAGAGATCAACGGGCTTAGAGTGCCAAACCGTTATGGAGATCTGCCGCTGATCGACGAAGATCCTGCCAGGCTGGCCATTACCCCCGGTGCCGATTTTGCCGACAGGCAACAGTATGATTATTGGGACCATGTTGCTTACATCATTAATAAAGCGGCAGAAAAAGGCCTGTACGTAGGGCTTTTGCCTACCTGGGGCGATAAAGTAGCCCATTTATGGGGAGAAGGGCCTATTGTATTTAATCCCGAGAATGCAGAAAAATTTGGCGTTTCAATTGCCAAACGTTTTGGCAGTTACTGGAATGTGGTATGGATTATTGGAGGCGACCGCCCTGTGATATATACCTCCAGCAGAGAGGGTGAGGAAAAGGAATATAACGATCTGGCTGTATGGCGTGCTATGGCCAAAGGGATTGAAAGTGTGGTGGGGAAAGAAGCTTTTATGACCTACCATCCATCGGGAGGTCCTAACTCCAGCTCCCAGCATATTCACACAGAAGATTGGCTGGATATGAATGCATTTCAGTCAGGCCATGGTGACCGCGAAACGCCCGCCTGGGAGTGGGTGCGGCGAGACCTTGCCCTGAAGCCCCAAAAGCCAACCCTCGACATGGAACCTTGCTACGAAGACCATCCCGTTAATTTCTGGGACGGAAAGTGGACCCGCGAGGAGCGAGGCTACTTTAACGATTACGATGTGCGGGCGCGAATATACAGAGGTGTGTTTGCGGGGGCGTGCGGGGTTACCTACGGGCACCACCATGTATGGCAGTTTGCCGATGAAAGCCGGCAACCCATGATCAGCAAGGCAGATACAAGCATTCACTGGCGGGAAGCGCTGCAGGCACCCGCGGCCTTACAAATGCAGCACCTGAAAAACCTGATGCTTTCCCGTCCCTACTTTACACGGATAGCAGATCAGAGCCTGATTGTATCAGACAAAGGCAGCAATTACCAGGACCTGCTCTATGCCACCCGCGATCAGAAAGGTACCTATGCCATGGTATACCTGCCCCAGAACAAGGTAGTAAGTATTGATTTGGGCAAAATTTCCGGAGGCACTAAAAATGTATGGTGGTATAATCCCAGAACTGGGGAATCCAGCCGGCATAAAGTTATGTGGAGCAAAACAATACAGTCTTTTGAGCCACCAAAAGAAGGGCAGGACTGGGTATTAGTAATCGATGATGCCTCCAGGCGCTACAAGGCGCCAGGTGTTTCAGGGAAAGTCAATTAGTGTTTTCCGCTGAATTTAAAATTCTGCAGAAGACTGCTGCCTATCAGTCCATATAAACTTAGCTGCTGATGATTTTTTTTTCAGCGGCAGGGTAGGGTAAGCAGGGGGGTAGGTGTTTTATCTATAGAAAAGAGAAAACAAACACCTTCACTCTTACTTAATATGAAAACTGCACGAATTGCGATTACCGTTCTTAGCCTGCTCAGTCTGTCTGTATTTACTGCCTGCGAAGATGATTTTAGGGGCAGCATCAGAGGATCCGGACCCGTTGTAGAAGAAAACCGCTCAATCTCGGATTATCATGAAATTTCGCTTTCTGTTCCCGCTACTATATACCTGCAGCAGGGGCCAAAAGAAGAGGTCCGCTTAAGGGCTCAGGAAAATGTATTGGATAATATCGAGACTTATGTGCGCGGCGGCAACCTTAAAATTAAATTCGACAGGAACGTTCGCAGGCATGAGCCTATTACAATTTACCTCACCACGCCAGACATCAGCAGCATTTCTATCAGCGGCTCGGGAGATGTTATTGGTGAAAATACCATTGAAGCCGAATCACTGACGGTACATATTTCAGGCTCCGGAGAGGCAGACCTTGCGGTGGAAACCGATGAGCTAAGAACCCACATTTCAGGATCTGGCAAGACTTATTACAGTGGCAATGCCGGCTGGCACAACATCCACATCTCAGGTAGTGGAGATGTACACGCCTTTGATCTGCTAAGTCACACTGCCGAAGTGCATGTATCCGGTTCCGGTAACAGCATGCTTTGGGTAACAGATGAGCTTGACGTACGCGTAAGCGGCTCAGGGGATGTTACTTACAAAGGCAACCCACACATTACTTCCAGGATCAGTGGCTCCGGTAAGGTGAGACCTAAAAACTAAAGAAATTTCTTTATCTATATATAGACTGTTCAGTAGGAGCAGCCCTGGTTATACTAAGGCTGCTTTTTTTAAATCTTATTTAAATTCAGCAAGAAATATTAACTGCTGGCAGAAAAAGATAAGTCTGTAGGTATTGCGGGAAATTTTTTTACCAGAGTTTGGGTAGGTTTCCTGAAACCTTAGACAATAATATTTTATATTCCTGATATAGTGGTATCGGAGATATAGGAAATGTTATGGTTGTTTTGTTACTTAAAAAGATAAATAAGGTTCAATTGCAGCGTACACTCATCTGCTTAAGCTTTTTTCTCCTTTTTATACAGCCACTGAATGCACAGCAGATTGAGGGCTACCGCAGCGATTCTCTAAATTTCTCTGTACAGGCAAGGTATCTAATAGTTTCATTTGGGGCGGGAGTCGAGTTGCCTTTCAGGCAACACTCTTTTGGTCTACAGGCTGGTTTTAATGGCGTTCCTATCGAGGGAAATATTTACAATGAGTTCAATATAGAAAAGATAGCTGCCCTTGAATACAAACGTTACTACCCCTGGAGAGGAATAACTGGCAAGCATTTTTACTATGGCAGTTACCTGATATTTAAAAATACGGAACATGGTTCTCCTCATGATGCTGATTGGGAAGGGCAGTGGTATATGAGCCATTCTGTAAATGCTGGTCCGCTTTGGGGAATAAAAAGTTACAAAGGCAGCAGACTCTACTCTGATTATTTTATGGGCCTGCATGGCGGCTGGCAGTGGGGTGAACTGAAGTGGGACAATCGGGATCCTGATACGCATCTGAGATACCCAACTTATGCTGATGCTGCTAAAGTTAGCTGGGGCATCCGGGTTGGACTTTCATTGGGATTTCATCCTGTCAGAACAAAGCCAATGCCTGAGTAGAACCGCATTAAAAGCTGGCTGAGCAGTGGTGTGTTTGTAAACAAGAATCTTTTCAATTAGCCTGTTAATCACTACATAATTGGCCTTTTACTGCAGAAACATGTTCCTGATGCCGGTGGTGATCATGTCTATGCCAATGGCGCCTACAAAAAAACCATTGATGCGCAGCAGGATCTCCATATTCTTGTCGAAGGCAACCCTTAACTTATGGAATTTAATACGGCTGCGCATCTCCTTTAAGCCAATAACGATCAGAAAGTTGATCGTCATGATGATGACGAGGGCCAGCACGCCATAAGGCATGGGGAGTTGTTCGCCCAGTAAAATTGAAATAGAGATGGTGCCGGCGCCTACCATAAAAGGCAGGGCAATTTCAGAGGCCATATCGTCCAGATCACCTTTGGTTTGAATAAAAGCTTTTTTGCCCCGCACAATAAACATATAGGCCAGCGAAAAAAGAATGATTCCCCCGAATATTCTGAAAGATTCAAATGAGATCCGGAAAATTCTTTCGAAGATAAAGTTGCCAAAGAGTACAAAAGTCAGGTAGATAAAAAAGGAGATCAGGCTGGCTCTGAATAAAACCGAAAGAAACTCTCTGTCTGTCAGGTCCTTCATGAGTGGCTTCAGATACAGAAAGAGGGCGAATGGGTTCAGCATCACCAGAAAAGCAAGTATTGCAGCAGACATATTCATAGCATAGGAACCAGAGAAAGGCCCTATTGTTGGCGATTTTTGTTGCTTTGCCAGGCAGGCATCCGGAAGATTTTATGGAAGTCTTTTACCCTTGATATAAGCTGATGTTTGTGAGCATAACAGCTTTTTAAGTAGATAAAAAATTATAAAACCAGAAAGCTTTGCTGCCGGTGATAAAGAGATTGGTAGCCTTTATAAAGTGCAATAAACAGCTGGGCTTTTATAGTAATATGGGGATAATATGTGAATGATTGAATGTATGCTTATTGTTATTTAATATTACATACCCTTTATCTCTTACCCTTTAAGGCCTATTTTGCCTGCATAAATTAGTTAAAGTGCTTAACCAGCTTATGTATGTTTAAAAATACATTCTCCTTTGATGGCCGTATCCGAAGAACAGAATACTGCATCAGCTTTATTATTATGCTGATCTTCAGGGTATCAATAGAATTGTTTACTGAATCTAATGAGCCTGCCATCATTATGGTGCTGCTGGTGCTACTGATCCCCATGATGTGGTTTACACTAGCTCAGGGCGCTAAAAGATGTCATGACCTGGGTAAATCCGGCTGGTGGGTAATAGTTCCCTTTTACGGCCTGTGGTTGCTGTTTGCCGAGGGTGAGGCAGGGCAAAATAGATATGGCTCAAATCCTAAGCTTGTTTCTGATGGCATAAGTGCCGGCTGATCTGGCCCTGGCAATATTATCAATAATTGCTGCAGGTTTAACGCCATCCTTGAACCCGGATAGCCAGACCTGTGGATTTTTGTTGTTCCGGATTTATGATTAAACACCAAACTCACGGATACAGGCTTTCAGCTTACTGATTTGCCTGCATTTTCTCTTTATCAAGTAAGAAATTGAACTTACCTTTGTAAGTCCTCTTTAAACCAGTTTTTTAATAGAAAACTGCCGGACTATACTTATGCAACCTACTTTTCTAACTCATGACTAAAGCTATTATCAGGAGCTTCGAAGAATTCGCTCAGTACGAAGGAACAGAATTAGGCGTAACTGATTATCATATTATTACACAGGAGCAAATAAACCTTTTTGCCGAGGCTACCATAGACCATCAATGGATACACCTGGATGCCGAACGTGCAAAATCAGAGTCTCCTTTCGGAAATACCATTGCCCATGGTTACCTGACTGTTTCGCTCCTGCCTTACTTCTGGAGTCAGGTTGTTTCAGTAGAAAACATCAAGATGCAGGTAAACTATGAGATAGAGAGCCTGCGTTTTAACCAGGCCGTTGTGGTAAACAGTCCGGTGAGGCTGCGGGTAAAAGTTCTTTCAGTTAAAAACCTTAGAGGGATCACCAAAGCTCAGTTAGGGGTTACCATGGAGATAAAAGATGTAAAAAAGCCGGCATACACAGGCGTAATCTCCTTTCTTTATCATTTCAATGATTAATCTTTTCGGCTCGGATCTGGGAGTTGCAGCACGCTGATACTGCAGCTCTTGTGAGCCTATGCCTGCAAATCCATACTTAATTATCTAAAATCAGGAGTGCGTTGCAGTATTGCCAGTGCACTTTTTTTGTTGCATGCACACCTCCAATTCAACAGGCATTTTAAGTATAGTAAGTAACATTATAGTGGCAGAGTACCGGGTATAGCGTGGGAAATATGGGTTATATAACTCAATTAGAAGTTTCCATTTTCATCAATTTGTAATGATAGAATTTGACAGGTCCTATCCTGCTATACAGAAAAAGGTTTTCCTTATAAGCTGATTAAAATTTGATGTGGAACAGGACAAAGACTTTCTATGGCTTTTAATTTATCAAAAAAAAACACCCTTATTTAAAAATATTTAATAATATCTTTAAATAAATGCTTAAATATTTACCCACTTCTTTCAGATTTCAAACGTATTCTGCGGTAATAGCCTTAAAAACGAACCAACGCACTATTGCTTGTTAAAATTTTATGTCGTTATTTTAAGTCATCAATCAGGCGGTAAACTTTTGCCTGCCTATTGATAGAAAGATAACTGTGATTATAATTTGTAAGAATAATAAGTTGTATTCAGGCTATTTATTCTCTTAAAATATTTGATGTAGATGTTATTAGTTGTGAATGTTTAGGGTTCGATATTATATGTGAAGAGGATCCCACCAGGCGTTATTTTTTACTGGTGGGTTTAAAAGATTATTGAGTTTAAGTTGAGAGTTGGTTGGTTTAAAAAGGCCCGATGTTTTGCATCGGGCCTTTTTGGTTTTTGCAGCGGGAAGTTTTGTAGCTGAAGGAGTTAAAAGTGTGGCTAAGGTACTTTTGCACATGAGGCTGCAGTAGTATGCTGCTTATTTTATGTTAACCTTTTTGCCAGTTCTTGTTTATATAACCTGATAGTCAATCCTAATAATCCAAGGCTGTTGATTCATGAAAAAACCATCCTCCCCTCAACTCCCTGAAAGAAGACACTTCATCAGGAATATTTCCATGGTGCTTGGCACTGCTGGCTTAGGTCTTTCGCCCTTTTCTCTATTCTCCTGTCAGTCGGAACGGAAAGAAGCCGGCGAGCAGAATGCCGGTGCAGGCGTGCAGGCCGGGCCGAAAAGAAAGCTGGGCATAGCGCTGGTGGGATTGGGCGGCTACAGCAGAGGCCAGCTGGCGCCTGCCCTGCAGGAAACGGAAAAATGCTACCTGGCAGGTATTGTAACTGGTACTCCATCAAAAGTTAGTGAGTGGAAAAGTAAATATAACATACCTGATGGAAACGTTTACAATTATGAAAATTTCGACAGAATAGCCGATAATAAGGATATAGACATTATTTACATCGTGCTGCCCAATGGCATGCATGCAGAATACACCATCAGGGCAGCCGAGGCAGGTAAGCATGTGATTTGTGAAAAGCCTATGGCTACTTCTGTAGAAGATTGCCGGCGTATGATCGATGCCTGTAATCAAAATGGTGTTAAACTTTCGATAGGATACCGGCTGCATTTTGAGCCGCATAACCAGCGGGTGATGGAACTGGGCCAGCAGGAGCTTTATGGACCTGTAAAACGCATAGAATCATCGAACAGCTTTGTCATTAGCGGCAATCCCGATGTGTGGAGGCTTGATCAGGAGCTGGGCGGAGGTGGGCCGCTTATGGATATGGGTGTGTACTGTGTGCAGGGGGCGTGTTATACCATGGGTAAAGATCCTGTTGCTGTTACAGCCAGGTTTGGAGAGGTTACACGGCCAGAGTATTTCAGTGAGGTAGAGCAATCCATCAGCTGGCAGATGGAGTTTCCGGGAGGTGCTGTTGCAGATTGCAGCAGCAGCTATAACGACAGGGCCAGCCGGCTGTATACCGAAGCTGAAAAGGGATGGTGGAAGCTGGAGCCGGCCTATGGTTACTCCGGTATTTCAGGGACAACCAGCGAAGGCGCTATGGATTATCCGCAGGTAAACCAGCAGGCACTGCAGATGGATGGATTTGCCGAGTGTGTGCTGGACAATAAGCAAAGCCGGGTGCCCGGCGAAATGGGCATGCGGGATGTAAAAATACTCATGGCAATTTATGAGGCGGCCCGCACAGGAAAAAGGGTTAGCATTTCTTAGCATATTATTCAGTGAAGCACTATGCCTGTAGCCTGAGCAGGGGATAGGAGCCTGTGCATCTGCCAGGGGTAAGTGTGCCCGGAAAATAGCGGGCAGTCAATTTTTTTTAGGAGCGAATATGTTGCATCTGGCAACATTTTTTGCACAAGCCGGTTTGAATTGCTGTTTGAACATCACCGGGATCAATCATTAGAAAAAATCAATCATGAAAATATTTTTAAACAGCTGCGCACTTTTAGTGCTGCTGCTAGGTGCAGAAGCCTGCTCCTCCAGAATAAATGAAAGTGCAGGCGGAGCTTCTGTTAGCGATGCTATGGCCAGGGAAGACTCACTGGCCACCTATGGCCTGCAGGTAACGGCAGATACACTGCCGCTACCTTATAAAACCGCATCAAATACTAAAAAAAGTAAGGTAATTGGCTGGTCAGATAATAATACACCCAAGGCACCGGCAGGTTTTACGGTAACTAAATTTGCCGATGGACTGGAGCATCCCCGTAATATTTACGTAGCACCCAATGGCGATATTTTTATTGCGGAGTCAGACGATGAGGAGAAGAGTGCCAACCGCATCACCATTATCCGTGATGATAACAGTGACGGCAAGCCAGAACTGCAGCGTGTATTTATGTCTGGCCTGAACCAGCCTTACGGTATGCTGGTGCTCAATAACTATTTTTATGTTGCCAATACTGATGGCGTACTGCGCTATCCTTACCAGCAGGGAGAAACCAGCATCAGCGGCAGTGGAGAGAAGATTCTGGACCTGCCTGCAGGAGGTTATAACCATCACTGGACCCGCAACCTGCTTGCCAGTGCCGATGGCACCAAAATATATGTATCTGTTGGTTCCGCCAGTAATAACGGGGAGTACGGAATGGAAGAGGAGGTACGCAGGGCCAACATTCTGGAGATCAACCCCGATGGCAGTGGCGAGCGTGTTTATGCAGCAGGCCTGCGTAACCCTGTTCCCATGGCCTGGGAGCCGGTTAGCAATGTACTTTGGACGGCTGTAAACGAGCGGGATGAGCTGGGTGATAACCTGGTGCCGGATTATGTAACCAGCGTGAAAGAAGGTGGTTTCTATGGCTGGCCCTATGCCTATTTTGGTCCGCAGCCAGACCCCCGCATGAAGGGGCAGGAGCCCGGGCTGGTGGCCCGTACACTGGTTCCGGATGTGGCCCTGGGTGCGCATACTTCCTCTTTGGGGCTTGCTTTTTATGATCATCAGGCTTTTCCAGAAAGATATCACAAAGGGGCTTTTGTTGGTCAGCATGGCTCCTGGAACCGCTCTGAGCTAAATGGATACCGGGTGGTGTTTATTCCTTTTGAGAATGGCAGGCCGGCCGGTGCGCCGGAAGATTTTCTGACTGGCTTTATTGCTGATATGGCAAGTGGAGAGGTATACGGAAGACCGGTAGATATTGAAATACTGGCAGATGGCAGTATGCTGGTTTCTGATGATGCCAGTAATACCATCTGGCGGGTAAGTGGCAACAGGTAAGCAAATGTATATAATAATGGCTGCAGTTCTATGAAACTACTAATGCACAAATACTAATGCACAAATGTACAGTAGCATCATAAGAGGTTTTCAGCAGGCTTTCCGGTGCAAAGCTTTCTGCACTGCTGCCGCTGGTTAATCTTATGGATTTATATACGGATTGTAGTGAAGATGCAGCAATTTATTCACCTTTGCCATGCTCTATTGTTGTACAATCAGCTTTATTAATATTTTATAATCAGCTGTTTATCACTAACTTTTTTTTAGCAGTAAGGGTTTCTATGCCTTTTTGTATTACTGCGCTCTGCTCCGGTAAAAAAAGTATAGCCTGATAAATTTCCGGCTTCAGAAAAGAATAGTGTTTTGTAATCTTTGGCGGTTGGAGCAATGCTGCTGTGTGCGGGATGAAGACTATCAATAAACAACCAATAATCAAATGATTTGTTTATCCTTATCTTTTATAAAGATCTAAATTTCAGCTACATACAACCTGCTCTAATGTATTGCGTAAAATTAATTAAGAACCGTTAGTAAATTTTAACTAAAACACATTAGAGTATGAAAAAGTATACATTAAAAAATTGGACAAAATATGTAGCCGGCACTTTCGCAATATCTGGGATGATGCTTTTGGGTGCATGTGGTAGCGATCAGAATACAACTGATGAGGTGTACGCTCCTGAAACGGAAATGGTGAACAGAGAAGTTGAAACTGATGAATATGCAGAAGATAGAGTTGCAACAACAGAAACAACTACTGTAGACCAGGATATGAGTGCTGCTAATAATACAAATGCAAGCAGTAGTACAGCATCTTCAAACTGGAACAACGGCAGCATGTCCGCATCTTCAGTAAATATAAACAGGCTGTTAGATCAGCATCCAGATGTAAACCAGGCAATTCGTTCAAGCCTTGCTTCTATGGAATATGAGCAGGGTGTTTCCAATGATTATACAATGGAATAAAATATTCCTGGTTGAGCAGCTGCTATAATATCGGCATAACTCATGCTGGTAAGATTTGAAACTTCGAAAACCTCCGGCCTTCAAGAATACAAATTACTTGAAGGCCGGAGGTTTTTCTCTTTTGTACCTGTATACCTGGAGCAGTCTATAAAAATAGAATCATATCTTGCTTTCAAAGGAGTAGCAAACAATCAACTTAAGAGTGACTGCACTGGAAGCGCATATTCTGATTTGAGGGTGAGAAGATTACTGATTTAAGTCTGCACTATTCAATATCCCTCTTTCTCCAGCTCATAAAAATTATTCATTATGCTTCTTTCTATTCAGTAATAGCGAAAAGTATGTAATTTCTTTTTAACTCTCTGATCTTACCAGCTACAGAAGACAATTTTACTTGTTACCATGAACCCGGACGATGGGGATGCCACATAAAAAGCTCAGGCTGTTTCCAAAGAGAAAACCTTTTCCTGATAAAATACTGGGGCTATGATTACCTTTTCAGTGATATCTAAACCATATATGTGAAAATTATAATATTCATTGGGGAACTTGGGGAAATAAGAAGCATAATATAAATAGGAGTGTGGAATAGTTCTACAAATCAAAATTTATCTGTTGCTTCTTCACAATATTTTTGCAAAGTCTATAACCTTACCTACTAACTTTCGTAAATGGACTAGAATTAGTTTTTATATAAAATATTTTTTAATCAAATAGATTTACAATATGAACAAGCCTATAGTTAAAAACTGGATGAAATACTGGGCAAGCACATTAGCAGTGTCTGGTATGCTAGTAATGGGTGCTTGTGCTACTAGTGAAGATAGAAGAAGTGATGATGTAGCTACTAATGATGTAGAAACTACAGATTCAGAATATAATACTGGTGTAGACCGTCAGGATGTTAACCGCCCGGTAGTGGAAGGTGAATATGCCGCCGATGAATCTGCTTCCATGAGTGGAACAGAATCAACTACAGGTATTACAACTACCACAGGAACCGAAGGTACAGCTATTACTGGCACCACAACCACAGGTACTACTGGAACCACTACCGCTGCAGGTACGCAGGATAACCAGGATAATATCAATACCAGCACAACCGTAAGTGCACAGGATGATGCAACTACATCTACCACTGCAGGTACACAGTATAGTACTGGTACTTCAACAGCTGGTACTCAGCAAAGTACAGGCACTACAGCTTCTACTTCTACAAATCAGCGGAGCGTTAATGCCATGAGTGGTGGAGGTACCTCAACAAGTATTGACAGGCATATTCAGAAATTCTCTGAGGTGAACCAGGCTATTGAAGAATCGCTGGCCAGCCTTTCTGCGGAAGAACGCGGTATGCAAAGTAACCAGTATGGTACAACCACTGGTAGCCAGCAATCTGGTGCTAATCAGGGAATGAATAATACCAACATGCAGTCTTCTGAGAGCATGAACAGGCAAAATGTATCTGATGCCGGAAGCGCAAATACATATGATAATATGAATGCGACAGGCGAAGATACTGCTTCTGAAACCATGCGTAATGCAGACAGGATGTCAAACACTCAGGGTGTAGGTACAACTGATGATGTTAACAGAAGAGATGATGCAAATGTGAACCTGGATAACCAGAATATGGCTACCACAGGTACTACCAATAGGAGCATGGTAGAATCGAACAGAGTAACAGATCAGGACCTGAATACACTGCCCGAGACTGCAGTTGTTGTCTATGAAGTGTACGCATTTCCTGAAGATCAGCTAACCGAAGAGGAAAGAGCGCTGATTTCTGATGCCAGAGCTAATATCCAGATTTCCAATGCCAATGCCTCTTTTGTAACAGCTCGTCCTGATGTTAACTACAGCGAACTGGTAGAGGAGATTGAAGAAGAAATGAGGCTTCCGGAAGAAATGAAGGATGCCAAAATGGAAGGTACTGTACTGGTACAGTTTGTAGTAGACGAAAAGGGTGAAATAGAAAGTGCTGAAGTGATTGATGGTATTATCCGTCAGACCAAAGAAGATGGCACCCTGATGAGCATGATGAAACTCACTGACAAAGCCCAGGAGGGAGTTCAGGATGAGATTGCAAATGAAGATCTTATTGAATTCAAGGGCGAAGATAAAGAGAGAATAGTGGAAGCCCTTAAGCAGGAAAGCTTAAGAGCTGTTAATACTACTTCAGGCAGATGGCAGGCTGAAAACCAGGAAGGTGAGCCGGAAAAAATGATGATGATCATGCCAATCCGCTTTGATATCGAAGACTAACTGATAATTTAATTTAAATATCAAAAAGCTGCTATACCCATGTATGGCAGCTTTTTTTATCTACTGAAGTTTAACTTTTGGCTGATGTAAATGCACATCGCGTTGTGGGAAAGGAATGGTAACACCCTGTGCATCGAAAGCCTTTTTCACCTGCTCATTCATATCAAAAAAGAACTGCCAGTAATTTTCCTGCAGCACCTCTGCTCTTACCCTAATGTTCACCGAACTATCGGCCAGCGCCAGTACATTAATATAAGGGTTGTCAACATTCAGCACCCGAGGATCGTTAAATACCACTTCCTGTATTATATTTTTTGCCTGATCAATATTATCTGAATAGCTAATACCAAAGACCCACTCTACAATTCGGGTTTTTTCACGGGAGTAATTAATGATTTTATCGTTGGCCAGGTTACCGTTCGGCAGGATGATCACCTTGAAATCGAAAGTTCTAAGGTAAGTATGGAAAATCTGGATCTCTGTGACGGAAGCAGTAACACCCTGGGCTTCTATTACATCGCCTACCCGGAATGGTTTCAGGAACAGGATCAGGACTCCGCCGGCAAAATTAGACAAGCTTCCCTGCAGGGCTAAGCCTATCGCCAGGCCCGCAGCACCCAGCACCGCTACAAAAGAGGTAGTTTCTATGCCTACCATGCTGGCAACGCTGATCAGCACCATTATTACCAGCGCTATTTTGATAATGCTGGTTAAGAAAGGCGTAAGGGAGGGATCGATATTGCGTGCAGTTAAGGCTCGGCGTACCATTGCTGTGAACTTGCTTGCAAGCCAAAGACCAATTACCAGGGTAAGAACGGCCAGTACAAATTTAGGAATGTATAGCCGGGCCAGCTCCCAGAGGTTATCGGCAATAAGAGTTACATTAAAATTATCCATATAAAGATTCAAATAATCAGCGCTAAAAATACTAAACAGCTTTTAGTTTAATAGCCTTCTGCAGGAGTTTAGCACCAGCTTACCTGAATCTTGTAATATTATATTGAATAAATTAAATCCCTGAAAGGGATATTGCCTGCCAGGGATTTTGAAATGGGGTAAATTAAATTTAAACTAAACGGTTGTGCATATGCTCGAATCAGAAAGGATAGCCAATACCGATATTCAGAATAATGGGATCCTGATCCCAGAAGCTGCCTCCTTGGGGTCTAGATCCATAATTGCTGTCAAAGATCCAGCCGGCACTGTAGTCGTAGGAGCCATCATCCAGTGTTTTTACACTCTGTGGGTTAAACAGCTTAAGTCCAAGGTCCAGCCTGATGATCAGGAATGAAAAATCCAGCCTAAACCCGTAACCGGTACCAAGTGCAATCTGGCGGTAAAATTCATCAATCTTAAACTGGCTGCCTGGCAGTGCGTCTATTTTCTGTAGGCGCCACACATTACCGGCATCTAAAAAGATGGCACCATTCAAAAAACCGAAGATGTTATGACGATGCTCTATGCTCGCTTCAAATAATACTTCGCCAGGTTGCTCAATCAGGTTGGTGTAGGTATTTCCGCTCACCTGCTGTGAAGGGCTGGGGGTATACACGCCGGGTCCTAAACGCCTGGGTCTGAATGCCCTGATGCTGTTACTGCCACCAGAAAAATAGAATTTTTCGTAAGGCAGGGTAGGTTTCGTTTCATTCCCTTCCATATCAATATTGCCATCGCCATAGGGTATGGCCACCCCGGCATTTATCCGCCAGGCAAGGGAGGTATTTCTGCTTAGGGGGTTATACTTACGGTAGTCGTTGCTGAATTTTAAAAACCTGTAGGTGGCAAGCCCACTTTGCCCTTCTGCATGTGCTTCCCGTAAAAAACTAAAGTTGATCAGGTTCTGGGTAGTACCGCCACTCTCAACATAGGGGCGAATGTAGCGCGATTCCTGCGTATAGGTACCGTAGTTGTTTTTGTTGAATACAACAAAAGCATACATACTGCTCACGAAGGAGTTGTTGAATGAATAGATATAAGGGTTGCCCTGGTCGCGCCAGTCCAGAAGTTGCTGGTAAAATTCGTTGTCTTCCGGATTGGGTGGGTTAAAGCTGGAGCGGATAATATTAATATCCATTGGTACAAAGGTATACAGACGGTTATAACTGTTTTCTCTGCGTAGCCTTTCTGTTTGCCAGGTATAGTTAAGCGAGGTATTAAAAGTATTCCGTCTGAAAACCTGCCGGTCAGTAAAGTTGGCACCAACCAGCAAGCGTGTTTTTGGGTTGTAGTGGCCAAACCTGTTTCGCTGGCGGCTACCGAGCGGGAACAGAAACTGCGGAAAGATCAGGGACAGGTTACCACCAAACTGAGTGCTTCTGAAAGAAGCAGAGGGATTTACCGGAGAGGGGATACCTTCTACTGCAGCCCTTGCATTAAACTCCAGGTTCTCCAGGCCTCCAAAAACATTTCGCATGGTCCAGGTAGTGGTATAAAATGGGCCCGGTATGCCTACGCTGTAGGTAAAGCCAAGCTCCTGGCTCATCTGGAAGCGCTTAAGCGGATTGGCATAGATATAACTGATAAACCTGCCGCCGCTGGTATCATAATTAATGTTGATGAACCTGAAATTATCAAGGTTAGAAAGCTGCTTTTGCGTTTCCAGGGTTCTTGACCTGCTGTAAAGGCTGTCGGGACGTAAAAATACCCTGTTGTCCAGCACCCTTTTAGAATATTTGTCTTCAAAGAAACGGTAGCTGATGCCATTTACTTCCTGTGAGGTTCTGCCTGCAAAATCTCCCCGAACGGTAGCGTCTGTTACAAAAACGACGGAATCTATGGTAAACTGCTTATGGTACCCACGTGTGGCAGGCCTTAAAATTTCTGTTACAATGGATACACTATGTTCCTCCAGGGTAGAATCAACATTAAATTCCACATACTGCTGGCTAAATTCATAATAGCCGTTGTCGCGTAGCAGATCACTGATTCTGTTGCGTTCAGCGGCAAGATTGGACTGCTGGTAGCGCTCGCCCTTTACAATATAGCTTTGATCGCTGTTGTTGCTAAGCAAATTCCTGATCCTCTGGTCGCTGATCTGTATCCAGGCAGTGTCTATGGTATAGCCTGTTTGTTCCTCTACCTGATAGGTTACCGTAACCTTACGGCCACTGGTATCGGCAGAGTAGCTGGTTTCTGCATTAAAGAAGCCATTGTTGTGCAGGTATTGTCTCATCTGGTCGGCACTTTGTCCGGCTAGGGAGCTGTCGTATACTGCCACCGGTTCACCAATACGCATCAGCATATTGCCATCTTCCAGGTTACGGTTAATCCGTTCAATTCTTGATTCTTTTTTGCTTTGCAGCCTGGCTACCCGTGTATCCCTTCCTTCTTCCTGTGCTTCGGCTATTCTTCTATTATATTTCTCTTCTGTTTCTTCCCGTTTGCGGCGTAACTTATCAGGATTGTAAAATTTTTCGCCCAGGTAATAAATGCTTACATAAGGAGCCCAGGGTATAAGCGGGGTGCGCACATTGGCTTCCTGCCGGAAAAAATCATTTAGTTCTTCCGCGCTGACCTTATCATTTCCTTCAATTTGCTGATTGTAGAGCAGGTATTCGTTTTCTTCCAGATGCTTTATGCCCAGGCAGCCCTGTAAAATAACCAGCGTAAAGAAAAAAACAGATATGCGGACAAATGCCCGTAAGAAACAATATTTTCGTGTCATGATATCAAAAAAACTAAGCAGTTTAATTCGCTCTCTTCACCAAAAAAAATACCGTAAAAAAGAAAATCTATTTTTGGTTGAAGGGGTAAAAAGCGTGCTGGAACTTATACAATCCGGCTACAGCATAAAAACGCTTGTAGCTACTCCAATGTTTCTGCAGGAGCACCTGTCTTTCCTGAAGTCTGCTGATTTTGAGATAGCTGAAGCCGGCGCTGCCGAGATTACCGCACTGGGTACCCTGCAAACTAACGATGCCGCGCTGGCAGTAGTGCACATGCAGGAAGAACAGCTCCTGAAGGCAGAAGCGGGTGAATGGGCACTTTTGCTCGACGATGTAGGCGATCCCGGTAACTTAGGCACAATTATTCGCATAGCAGACTGGTATGGTATCCGGAAATTAATCTGTTCCGAAACTACAGTAGATTTTTATAATCCAAAAGTTATTGCAGCCTCCAAGGGATCTTTTACACGGGTAAGTGCCCATTATACAAACTTGTTGCATTTTCTGGAGGGGGAGAATAAACCCGTTTACGGAGCAGATCTTCAGGGTGCTTCGGTGCATACATTTGCATTTCCCGAAGCAGGTTACCTGCTCATGGGCAGCGAATCGCATGGAATTTCCCAGGAACTGGGCTCTAAATTAGCGGGCCGTATTACCATACCTGCCTGGGGTGGAGCAGAATCGCTCAATGTTGCCATCGCCACTGCTATTCTGTGCGATAACCTTCGCAGAAGCAGCTCTTCACAGTAAATCAGCAGATAATTTGTGTAATCTGTAGGAAAGCAGCCATCTATGCAGAAATCTGCTGTTCAACGGGAGATCCGCTTTGCAGAAAACGGTCAATCATCCTGTGGGCAGGATAAAGCAATGGTGTTAACAGCACGGCTACTATAAATTTATAGATATAATTCAGCAGGGATACACTAATGATCTGTTCCATTGGCCAGTTGCCAAACAGGTAAAAAGCAATATAGATCACTACAAAGCTGTCAATAAGCTGTGAAACAACGGTAGAGCCGGTAGCCCTTAGCCATAAATAACGGGAATTCGTAAGCTTTCTTAACTTCTGAAATACCCAGGCATCTATCAGCTGACCAATTAAAAAAGCAGTGATAGAACCCACAATAATGCCCAGGCCCTGCTGAAAAATCAGCGAATAAGCAAAGTTGATGTTGAAGGGCCTGCCTTCAGGATCAAGGCTGTTTACCTCCTGCCAGAAAGGAGCCGGCTTTAGCTGAGTTACCAGCCATATAATGGCAAAGGCATATACAATAAGCGTTGCCGTAATATAGCTGATGCGCTTAACACCTGCTTTGCCAAAATATTCATTAATAAGATCGGTGGTAATAAAAACCACTGGCCAGATGATTACCCCGGCAGTCAGGTTAAAATCCATGATATACCCCGGCAGCAGCGGTATGCGGGCGGGTTCAATACCAATGGTAGCTTCCAGGGAAAATATTTTCACCCCTAACAGCTCGGCAAGCAGGGCGTTAGTCAGGAAAAGTGCAGAAAGTACAATGTAAAGCTGATGGCGTTTCAGGAGTCCATTGCCCTTAAGCGGAAGTTCAGGCGTTTTCATTCCTCCCCAATATCGATGGTTTCTCCTTCCAGCGCAAGTTGGGAATTATAAAACACCTGGCGGGCTTCGGCCAGCAGGGGCGTCAGGTCTTTATAACGTACAGAATAATGGCCCAGCAGCAGCTTGCTGGCGTTAGCCTCCCGGGCAATCAGGGCAGCCTGCCGGGCTGTAGAGTGGTGGGTTGCGGCAGCCCTTTCTTCAAATTCCTGGGTAAAGGTAGACTCATGGTATAGTACATCCACCCCTTTGATGAGCGGAATAATACCGGGCTCATAACGGGTATCTGAGCAATAGGCATAGGAGCGGGAGCGGCGTGGCGGCAGGGTATAGTCAATACAGCGGTAGCGTAGCGCCCCATCGGCGGTGTATATATCCTGGCCCTGTTTGAGTAGTGTAATATCGTCGCCCGTCATATCCTCCTGCAGCTTTGCTTTGTTAAAACGGCGCGATTTGGGCTTTTCACTGAAAATAAATCCGGCACAGGGAATGCGGTGCACCAGGGGGATGGAGTGTACCCTTAGCAGTTTACTTTCAAAAATAAGGTTAGGATTGGCAGGATCCACGGTTGTAAAGTGGACCTTATAGCTCAGCACAGTACCGCTGTGCTTTAACTGTATGGTAATAATCTCATCCAGGCCTGCAGGGCCAAAAACATGTAATTCATGTTCGCGCCCCTGCAGGTGCATGGTGAGCAGCAGGCCCATTAGTCCCAGGTAATGATCGCCGTGCAAATGGCTGATAAAGATACAGCTGATTTTATGGAAGCGTATCCGGTAGCGTATGAGCTGCATCTGGGTACCTTCTCCACAATCGATCAGGTAGTACTCGTTTTCTGCGATCAGTAGTTGTGAGGTCTGGTTCCTGTTATGGGCAGGTGTGGCAGAGTTAGACCCCAGTATTTTAACCTGAAAGGCCAATTAGTTCAAATTTTCGCCGCTGTTAAGATCGTTTTCAATTTCATTCATGAAAACGGCATCAATGGCTTCCTCCCGCGAGGGCAGGATATTCAGTACATTATCCAGCTGCGATATCTTGATAAGCTTCTGTACATGTTCTGTAGGAGAAGCAATCACAAATATGCCACCATCCTCTGTAAGAATGCGGTTGCCAACCAAAAGAGAGCTAAGGCCGCTGGAGTCAATGTATTTCACTTCTGAAACATCCAGGACTATATTTTTTACGCCCTCTGCATGCAGGGTAATCAGTTCAGATTTTAATTTGGGAGCCAAAGTGGTGTCTAGTTTTTCTTCATGCAAAGTAACCAGGCTGTATCGCTCCTGCTTGTCAATAGAATATTTCATTCTCCAAAAAAGTTTAGCGCAAAGTTAGTAAAAACAACTATATATGGCGGATTATGTTTTTGCGGACAGCAGCTTCCAGAGAGGCCTCCAGCGAAACTGATTCCGTGGGTTTAGTAAATGGTAAACCGGTTATCTTTTCATAAAGTTCGAGGTAACGTGCAGATATATGCTGCACAATTTCATCGGTCATGGCGGGCACCTGCTGCCCGTCTTTTCCCTGAAAGCCTTCGGTAATTAACCACTGACGAACAAATTCCTTACTAAGTTGCCGCTGGGGCTCATTTTTCTGCTGACGTTCTTCATATCCCTCGCGGTAAAAGTAGCGGCTGCTATCGGGAGTATGCACCTCATCGATCAGTAAAATTTTTCCTTCTTCCGTTCTGCCAAATTCATATTTGGTATCTACCAGGATCAGGTTTTTTTCGGCAGCCATCTGAGTGCCGCGGGCAAAAAGGGCTAAGGCATAGGCCTCCAGCTGCTTATATTCTGCCTCTGGTACCAGGCCCCGGCTTATAATCTCTTCACGGCTTATGTCCTCATCATGCCCTTCGTGGGCTTTTGTTGTAGGGGTAATGATGGGCTGCGGTAATTTATCGCTCTCCTGCAGGCTCTCTGGCAGTGCCACACCACACAGGAGACGATGCCCCTCACGGTACTGGCGCCAGGCATGGCCAGAGAGATAGCCGCGCACCACCATTTCTACAGGATAGGCCATACAGCGGCGGCCTATGCTCACCATGGGGTGGGGGGTGCTATAGAGCCAGTTAGGCACCAGGTCGGCAGTGCCGCGCAAAAAGTAAGCGGCAATGCTGTTCAGCACAGCGCCTTTGTGCGGTATAGCCCGGGGCAGCACTACATCAAAGGCAGAGATGCGGTCGGTAGTAATAACTGCCATCTGATCATCAAAAAAATAAACATCGCGTACTTTTCCACGATAGAAGCCCGTCTGGCCCGGGAAGCTAAAATTAGTTTCTTTCAGTGCCTGCATAGGGGCAAAGGTATTTATTAATATGCTAATGTGGAAGTGTGGTTTTAGATAGAAGCGGGTTTGCCGGTAAAATTATAGCTGAGGCTTAAAGCTGTAGCTGGCATTCTATCCCTGCTGTTCCATAAGCATATTTCTTAAAGTTGTAGCTTTTTCGCCCGATTCCTTAACTTATGCCTTTTAATCATTTAATACCTGGCAAGCTATGCAACAAAGCTGGTATACCTTAGAAAATGAAATTAGTCTTGATTCACCTGCCCTCCTGATCTATAAAGAGCGGGTGCAGCATAATATCGAGCTGATGATCCGTATGGCCGGCAGCACAGAGCGGTTGATGGTGCATGTAAAAACAAATAAAATGCCCGGCATTGTAAAAATGCTGATGGTCTCAGGGATAAGCCGTTTTAAATGTGCCACCATTGCCGAAGCAGAAATGGTCTGCCAGGCAGGGGGGGCTTACCTGATCCTGGCACACCAGCTGGTGGGTCCCAAAATAGAAAGGCTGGTCCGGCTGCGGCAGCAGTACCCTCAGGTATTTATGGCCTCCCTGCTGGATAATGCGGCAACAGCAGAGGCGCACCAGCAGGCTTTTGCCCGGGCCGGGCTGGTGGCCCATGTGCTGCTGGATGTTAACAATGGCATGAACCGTTCGGGGCATCCCCTCAACGAAGAGATCCTGCCGCTTTACCAGCAGCTGCACCAGCTGCCCAACCTGCACCTACACGGGCTGCACGTTTACGATGGCCATTGGCGGGATACAGATTTTAACATCCGGAAAAGCAATATCGATAAAGATTTCAGGGCCGTAGAGCGCTTGGTAGAGGCGATCGAAAACAGCGGTCTGCCTAAACCCATTGTGGTAGCCGGCGGTACCCCTGCTTTTACCTCGCACCTGCTCCGGGAGGAAGCCTACTGCAGCCCGGGTACCTGTGTACTGTGGGACTGGGGCTATGGCGATAAACTGCAGGAGCAGAAGTTTAAATTTGCGGCACTGGTGTTTACACGCATCATCTCAAAACCTGAAAAAGGAATTGTTACCATAGACCTGGGCCATAAAGCCATTGCAGCAGAAAATCCCATCGATAAGCGGGTAAGATTTCTGAACCTGGAAAACTATGAACTGCTTAGCCAGAGCGAAGAGCATGGGGTGCTAAAGGTACAGGACTGGGAGGCGCTTCAGGTAGGAGATGTTTTATATGGCGTGCCCTACCATATCTGCCCAACGGTAAACCTCTACGCCGAAGCTTATGTAGTAGAAAGGGGCAGCGCCACCGAAACCTGGGAGGTGCTGGGGAGGAAAAGAAAGATCAGCATCTGACCTAACACAAAGCCAGTCCTGATTTTAAGACAGGCTGCATTAAGTATAAAGACAGCCCCGGATACACTTCCGGGGCTGTCTTTATACTTAATTTAGATTAGCAAAATTCCGGATGCATTATGTGCCTCTACAGCTTTTGCTCTTTTACCAGCTCTCCGTTCAGGTACTCTGCTTTTTTAAGGGGTTTGCCCTTATCATCGAAGAAAGTCCATTTGCCAATCTTAAGATCGCCTTTCAGCTGGCCTTCAGTCTTTAACTGTCCGCTCTCGGTCCATTCTTTGTAGGTGCCAAAACGCTTGCCGCTTTTATAAGTATACAGTGCTTTTTGCTGTCCGCTGGCATAAAACTCTTTTTCTTCTCCAGTGGGGAGTCCATTCAGGTAGGTGAGGGTGCTCCTGATTTTACCATTTGGGTGGTAGGTGGTCACTACACCATTAAGCTTGCCACCACTGTAAATCTCTTCTTTTTCCAGCATTCCCTGCTGATCAAAGTATTTCCAGCTGCCTTCCGGCTGCTCTGCCAGGTACATTTTCTTTGCCCTTGCTTTGCCGTTGGGCCAGTAAACTTCTTCCTGGCTGCTGCCGTCTTTACCAACCACCAGTTTGCTTTCAAGCACGCTATCCGGGTAGTAGGTGTAGTTGGTGCCTACTTTTTTCCCTTTCTCATACTGAAAAATATGCCTGATATCACCATTCTCGTGCCAGCCCCTGTTGGGGCCGTGCAGCAGCCCCTGCAGGTACTGGCCTTCTACCAGCTGCACCCCTTCGGCAGAGAATTGCTTAAAGCTGCCAATCTTTTTGCCGCCTTCATTGGTGGTTTCTGTATCCAGGCGGCCATTAGCATGGTAGGTGCGGAAATAGCCGCTCTGTTGTCCGTTGCGGTAAACGGCTTCGGATTTTAAGGTGCCGTCGGGATAGTAGTTTTTTGATACCCCATTTTGCTGACCTTTTTTATACAGGATCTCCTGTTTCAGGGTACCATCTTCGTAATACTCTGTTACCTTTCCATCAGGCATTCCCCATTTAAACTCGCTCTGGCTGTGAATTTTGCCGTCAGGATAATATTGCACCAGCTCGCCATGCAGCGAATCGTTTTTATAGAATGCCCGCTGAATTACTGCACCATACGGATCGTAGATCAGCACTTCGCCATTGCGGAGCCCGTCTTTAAAAGGAATGGCACGCTGCAGCTGGCCCTCTGGATAGTACTGCTCAAACACACCTACTTTTTTTCCTTCTTTGAAGGCACCTTTGGTTGCCAGGGCACCATCGGCGTGAAAGGCTTTGTACGGACCATGGATGCGGCTGCTATCGCCATCCTGGATAAAGTAGACAGCTTTTACAATAGATCTGGCAGAATCATGGTAGGTGGTAATGCGTTGCTGTGCTGCTGCCGTAGAACAGAAAGCTACAGCCAGGGTGCATATCAGCAGAAACAGGGATTGCTTCATGTAAATAATCAGATTTCAGCCACTATAACGCTGCAAGTTACAAATTTGTGCCCTTGCCCGGCCTGGCTGATAAAGAAAAAGGGAATAGCAGGCAGGCATCAGGACCGGGGAATAAAGGTTAATGCCCCTGCTGGACCCTGATCAGTGTCTTTATTGTAGCGTTACCCGCTGAATGCCTTCACGCTGATGGGTGCACAGGTACTGGTTGTTTTCAGCATCGTGAATCAGTACATCGTACACCATTGGGATGGTACCTACGCCATCTACCGTTACCAGGCCTTTCTTGCCGTTTCGGCTTACCAGTAGGTAACCGTTTTGCAGGTCCTGTACGGCATCGTACTTAGGGCTGATGATACGGTTACCCTGTGCATCTGCAAGCCCAATCAGATTGCCCTGTTTCAGGAGAAAGCGGCCGTTGGTAAGGCGGGTGATTTTATCATATTCCAGGGGTAACACCAGCTGGCCTTTTTTATCGATAATGCCCTGGCGGGAGGAGAGTTGCACTACTGCATTTCCATTCTGGTAGGGCAGTACCAGGTCATAAAGCGGCTGCACACGCAGGCGTTCAATTTTATCAACATAGCCCCATTTGCCGCGGATGGAAACGGCAGCCATGCCATCGGAGAAAAAGGCAACGGTATCGTAGCGGTTGGCAATTCTAAGCTTGCCATTGGTATCTACAAACCCCTGCTGGCGGCCAATGTGTGCGCCTATAAATCCCTCATGCATGCTGTAGAGCTGCTCCCAGGTAGTAGGGCCGGCGGCAATATACTGTTTGCCATCAGGACTTAATATGCCTTTCCGTCCCTCCAGGGTGGCAATAAAGGCAAGCCCCTCCTGTAAATCTGAAATCCAGTCGTAAATAGGAAAGCTAAGCCTCCTGCCATTCAGATCAATAAGTCCCCAGCGGCGGTCAGCGGTAATTTCTACAATGCCACCTACAATGGGTTTAAGCACCTCGGCTGTTTCAAAGAGCACCTCTCCCGTTTCGTTCAGGAGCTGGTAGCCTCCCTTTAAACGAGCCAGGAAGCGGGAGGGGCTCAGGATGGTAATATTTTCGGCCATGGGCCTGATTTGCCAAAGCCCTTCTTTGTTGATTACCCCTTCCTGGCCATTGTAACGAACCCTTGCCAGTTCGCCGGTAAAGGCAAAGGTGGTATCATATCGGCAGATAAGTGTTTCGGAGCCGTTCTGATCGATATATCCCCAGCGGTTATCTTTTTTGGCAGGCAGCGGACCTGCTGCAACCGGTACAATGCGCTGGTAGGTATGGCGGCTAAGTTTTTTGCCCTGCAGGTTAAACAGGTGCCAGTACCAGTTTGCCGTTAAACGCATACCAGCGACTACAACGCTCTGCACCACAGCCAGTGAGTCCCATTCGGCAGGTAATACATAATTGCCTTTCAGGTCGATCAATCCAAAATGTGCACCTTCTTTTACCCTTGCCACACCATTTTTGAAAAGATCGATGTGCATAGGTTTGTAGGACACCAGGATATTGCCACTGGCATCACTGAGCGCCGTCATGGTGGTAGAGCGGCCTACAGAATCATAAAAGCGGGTGGTAACGGCCCAGCGGTCTTCGCCCAGTGGCCTGATGCTGTCGTAGAGCAGGGTGTTTTGCTGCTTGTTATTTCCATCTGTAATGGTCCATTTTCTAACCGGCACCACATCTACAGCCTGATCGTTATGGATGATGATGTCCTGATACTCTGGCTTTAGCCTGATGCGGCCATCGGTATCCACAATGCCTGCTTTGCCCTGCTGGTAAAAGCGGGCCAGTTTACCGCGAAAAGCAGTGATCTCATCAAACTGAAAAGCTGTTTTAGCAATACCGGCATCATCAAATACCGCTATTTTTTTTTCAGTATCGGTAACCGCATAGCGGCTAACCGACAGGGGTTTTATTTCGGTATAGCGGATGGGGATCAGTTCTTTTCCCTTAGCATTGATCAGACCCGCCTGCTGCTTTTTACCATTGGTGCGCAGGTATGCGATAAAATACTCGTTGTGGGGGGTGTACTGCAGGCTGTCGTAACGGGCAGGCAGCACCTGCTTGCCACGTTCATTCACCAGCCCATATTTATTGCCTTCCTTGTGTATAACAAACGGCGAAGCAGCCTGCATTGCCTGGGAGCTGAAAGCTGCCGGAATGTAGGCTACAAAAAGGAGTAATATTACTAGAAGGCCCGAAAAAGGGGCAAATAAAATTTGTTTGGGCATACTACCGTACCTGTATTTTAACGATGCGTTGTAGAGATAGTGTGTACCGGTAGCCGGAATAGATCAGGACTGATGTTCTTTAGCACGCTCCTCAAGGTTAAAGAGGTCGTTGAGCACATCAATTAGGGTTTCGGCTTCTCCACGTTTACAGGCAGCTTTTAACTGAAGCACCGGCAGCTTAATAATTTTCTGCATCATGCTTTTGGTTATTTTATCCACCAGCTGGGCTTCCTGGTTGCTGCTGTTTTTGAGGTAACGGGTAATTTCTTCCTGCCGTATTTGCTCAAGCGCATTTTTTAATTTCTGGATGGTAGGAGATACCACCATATCGCGGCTCCAGTCATCAAACTCTGCAATGGCTTCTTCAATCAGGGCTTCTACCTGTGGTATGGCAGCAATGCGGCGGTCCAGTGCAGCAGAGGCCAGGTTCTGAATGTTGTCTACATTATAGAGCAGTACCCCGGGTAGCTCGTCTACAGAAGCCTCTATGCTGCGCGGAACAGAAAGGTCTATGTAAATCTGATAGGCAAGCCGTTCGTTACGCTGCAGGGAAGCATGGGTGATAAAGGGCGCAGGCATGGCTACAGACGAAATAACCACGTTGGCATCACAGATGGCCCCTTCTACCTCTTCAAAAGAGATTACCCTGGCACCACATTCGGCGGCCAGCGCCTCTGCTTTGCCAATGGTTCTGTTGCTGATCATCAGGTGCAGGTTTGGCTGCTTGCTCAGGTGGCGGCAAACATCAGCACCAATTTCGCCCAGTCCTACCAGCAGTACATGCGGATCTATAAGATTTGCTGTTAGCTCCTCTACCAGCTCGGCAGCGGCATAGGATACTGAGGCGGCACCATCGCGGTAAGCTGTTTGCTGCACCACTTTTTTATTGGTGAAGAAAATAGCATGCAGCAGGCGGTGCAGGTAGGGGCCGGCCATGTCGGCATCGGCAGTCCACTGGTACGCACATTTAATCTGATGGCTGATCTGTAAATCGCCTACCACCTGCGATTCCAGCCCCATGGAAACCCTGAACAGGTGGCGTACAGCATCTTCGGTTTCGTTTATACTGGTAAAGTAATGACGAATGGTCTCAGTTTTCAGAATGCCTTTTTGTACACCAATCAGACCCACAAGCTCCTGGCTGAAGTCTTGTGCGGCAGCATAATATATTTCGGTACGGTTGCAGGTAGAGACCACCAGGGCTTCTGAAATGTCAAGCACCTCGCGTAACTGCAGCAACAGCGCACGGCAATTTTCTTCGGAAAGAGAAACAAGTTCGCGTATCTCTACGGGAGCCTTCTTATGGGAAAGACTTAATACTTTAAATCCTGTTTGCATCATCTTCAGTTTCAAGACCAAAATTACAGCAGAAATGATTCATATTAAATGACAATGATCATGATATTGCTATTTAGAATTGTTATAAACAAGTAGCTGCTGTCGCCAAAAAATAAACAAATATGGGGTTTCAGAAGGTTCGGCACCGGTGCGATTATATGATATATTATCATGTAACTTGCTCCAAATGTTTAACAGAATAGTCTTTACTCCCATTTTTACGGCCATTCAGTGTTTTTTATCAGGACTGTTTCCATTTCAGACGGCAAGAAGATTGAAGCAGAATGTTTTGATATATGGCAATTAAGCCCTTATTTTCGGCTTTTCCGTAGTTATGCTTTTGCATAGCTCGGTCTTGCTTCTGCAAGACTCCCAATAAAATTCTTTACATTTTGCGAATAAAATTACCTGCATGAGCAATAACACAGAATCATGGGGAACCCGGGTCGGGCTAATCCTGGCAATGGCCGGAAATGCCGTAGGTCTGGGTAACTTCCTGCGATTTCCGGTACAGGCAGTACAGAATGGCGGCGGCGCCTTTATCATTCCCTACATTATCTGTTTCTTGTTGATGGGCATCCCCCTGCTCTGGATCGAGTGGACCATGGGCCGTTATGGCGGCCGTTTTGGCAATCACTCAACGCCTTTCATCCTGGATAACATGACGCGTCTGCGCTTCTGGAAGTACTTTGGCGTGTTTGGTATTTTTACCAACATAGCGGTTGCCGCATACTACTGTTATATAGAATCCTGGACCCTCTCTTATGTGTACCATTCGCTTAGCCAGACTTTCTCTGGAATGAACCAGGGCCAGGTGGCACAATTCTTTGGCGATTATGTAACCATTGGCGTGAGTACTACGGGCATTCCCTACGAAGCTGTTGTGTTTTATGTAATCTGCCTGCTGCTGAACACCTGGATTCTATCCCGCGGCTTAAGCGGCGGTGTGGAGGTGGTGGCTAAATTCGGGGTGCCCATGCTGATTATCTTTGGTGCTTTCCTGGCAGTAAGGGGCATTACCCTGGGCAGCAGTGGTGCGCCGGAGGGTTGCGAGGATTGTAACTCTTTCCTGGGTCTTAACTTCCTGTGGGAGCCGCAGTTCACATCGCTAACCGATCCTAAAGTATGGCTCGCAGCAGCCGGCCAGATTTTCTTTACCCTGTCGGTGGGCATGGGTACCATACAATGCTATGCCTCCTACGTAAGGCCTAAAGACGATATTGCTCTTAATGCCATGAGTGCCGGCTGGATGAACGGCTTTGTAGAGGTAGTGCTGGGTGCTTCCATTGTGATACCCATTGCAGTGGGCTACCTGGGCCTCGACTGGGTGCGCGAAAATGCAGGTTTCTCCATGGCCTTCCAGACCATGCCTTACCTCTTCGATCAGTGGGGACCTTTGCTGTCTACCCTGGCAGGTCTATTCTGGTTTGGTCTGCTCTTCTTTGCAGGCATCACTTCCTCACTGGCCATGGGTACTCCCTGGATGGGCTTTATGGAAGATGAGTTCAAGTGGGGGCGCAACAAGTCTGCCTGGTCATTTGGTGGCCTGGTGCTGCTCATGGGCCTGCCTACCGTATTTTTCTTCAACAAGGGCGTTTTTGATGAATACGATTACTGGGCCGGAACGGTATCGCTTGTAATTTTTGCGCTGGCAGAAAGCATTATCTTCAGCTGGCGCTTTGGCATCGACAAAGCCTGGGTAGAGCTGAACAGCGGCGCAGATATTCGCATCCCAACTTTCTTCAAACCTATTATTAAGTATGTAACACCCTTTATTATTCTGGTGGTATTTTTAGGTGCTTTAATTACGCCTAAAGACAACAACTGGTCTGCTGCACTGTCAGGTAACTGGGAGCTGGATGCCAGCAGTATTATCGGTAAAATTCAGAATAAAGGCGTAGTGGTGAACCGCAGTTACTTTGCTGATAAGTTCGAGTCTGAAGTAGAAGGAGAGGTAGCCAACATCCGCAGCGCAGACGGTGAGAAAACAAGTGTGGATATTGTAAGGCGGGAGCAGTTTTACCGGGATGATACCGGCAGGGCGCTGCCACTTTCCATCACAGAAAGCCGCCTGGGCGATGTTACTACCTTCGATTCATTAATGGTGGTAAAAACCTATACATTTGAGGAAGGTGAACAGTTACTGGTACAGGAGGGTAGCGCTGTAACAGCCGGAACTGCCATTGCCCAGGGTGATTTTATCAATAATATTTTTTACATTGACATGTCGCGTATATTGCTGGTGTTACTCTTTGTGTTTTTAAGCCTGCTGGTACACAAGGCAACAAGCGACAGAAGATTAAGCGGGAGGATGTAAGCTATGACAACGAGTGCATTAATAACCATGATTCTGGTACAGGTGTCGGTTACTGTGATCACAGCCTACTTTTTTATAAAAGTACTAAGGGCACCTAAGCGGCCCGAACCGGATAGTTATGAAGAGAACGATGAAATTTAATAGATAGGCAAAAGGCGGTTATTCCGCCTTTTGCTGTTTTACACCCCATCAATATATGTGGCAACGCTGGTTGCGGTATATCCGCAATTTCTTTGGCTTTACCCGTGGCGAAGCAAAGGGCTTTTCTGTACTGGCCATTTTGCTGATACTGGTGTATGCTGCCTGGTTTATATACAGAATCCTGCCGGTGGCGCCTTATGAGCCTCTGGCAGACCAGCGGCAGCTCGATAGCCTGGTTCGGGTGCTGGAAGCAGCAGATACGGCCGTAGTTTACCGGCAACCCGGGCTTGCAGCAGAAGAAGCTCCGCAGCCACAGGAGCTATTCCCCTTTAACCCCAATACAGTTTCTTACGATTCGCTGCTGAGGCTGGGCTTTACGCCGGCACTGGCCAGGCGCCTGGAAAATTATCGCTCAAAAGGAGGCAGGTTCAGGAAAAAGGAAGACCTGCAAAAATTATACGGATTGCCCCGGGAACTGTACCTCAGCCTGGAGCCCTGGATGCAGCTGCCGGAACAGCCGGCACCCCCTGCTGCTAACAGGAGTACAGCAGCCAGAGGAGGTGAAAATACACCAGCTGTACCATACCCTAAACCAGCACCGGCTGCGGCAAACTTCGACCTGAATAAGGCAGATTCCATGCAGTTATTATCCGTGAGGGGCATAGGGCCGGTGCTAAGCGGCAGAATCTTAAAATTCAGGGAGGCCCTGGGCGGATTTGTAGAGGCAGAGCAGGTAAGAGAAGTCTGGGGCCTGCCACCGGAAGCCGCAGATGCTTTGCTGGCGCGTGCTTACCTGCCTCCTGATTCGGAACCGCAATACCTGGAAATCAATACGGCCGATGCATCCCGGCTGGCCCGCCATCCGTACATCAACCGCAAACAGGCTGAATGGCTGGTGGCTTACCGCTCGCAGCATGGGCCTTACCGGCAGGCAAGTGATATTCTCAACATTCATACCCTTGACGAAAGCTTTGTAAACAAACTAAAACCTTACCTGAGGTTTTAACAGCAGCCCTGTGGCTGCTGCCTGAAAAAACTGCTGCCTGTGGTAAATTTGCTATATTACGCTTTGTCCGGTCTGCAACCGGCTCTCATATTTAGGATATGCAACAGCTGCTTAAGTTATACCTGCGCCGGCTCACGAACCTAACCGGCAGTAACCGTTCCATATTGCTGCGAAGGCTGATTTCCGGCCATTTTCTGGACCTGTGGGAGCTTAACTTCCTGTACCCCAACCAATCGGCCTTTGTGGTGATAGAGAATCTGCTGGCAAGTAAAGATTCTGTGATTGCCCCCCTGGCCGATCCGCGCGATGATGCCGTAAATACCGCCAGCCGCCGCCTCAGGCAGCTCCAGCGTACCACCAGGTTTATTGCAGAAGAACGCGGCGCCCAGGATCTCTATGTAGGCTGGCCGTTTGTAACAGGCAGTTTTGCCGATGGCACGCCGGTTCGTTGCCCTCTTCTTTTTTTCCCGGTAGATATCCGGGAAGAGGCACAGCAATGGAAGCTGGTGCTGCGGAAGGATGTAAACGTAAGCCTGAATCAAAGCTTGCTGCTGGCCTATGCCCATTACAATGGTATTAAAATTCCTGAAAAGCTGTTCGATAAAAATTTCAGCGACTGGGAGGCCGACAGCAGGCTGTTCCGAACCAAGCTCTATAAATTATTTAAAGAACCGCCGGTAGCCCTGCAGTTTACAGAAGCCTTTTTTTCAGACCAGGTACAGCCGTTCGAAAACCTGTCGGCGGCTGCGCTGCAGGAGTCTGTAAAGTCGGGCGAACTGCAGCTGCTGCCGCAGGCAGTGCTGGGAATTTTTCCGCAGGCAGGCTCTTACATAGTACCCGATTATAATTTCCTGATCGATCAGCAGCCTTTCAGCAGCCTGGAGGAGCTGATGCAGCAGCGCATGCTGACCGAGCTGCCCAACCCGGCACAGGAGCCTTACCCGCTTGTAGCACTGGGAAAGCAGGTGCGGGAGGAAAGCCTTAATACGCCCTTTGAGCTGGATGCCAGCCAGGAAACAGCCATCAGGGCAGTAAAGGCAGGGGCCTCTCTGGTGGTAGAGGGCCCTCCCGGAACGGGTAAATCGCAGCTCATTGCCAACCTGATCTCCGATTTTATTGCTAAAGGCAAGCGCGTTTTATTGGTCTCACAGAAAAAAGCTGCCCTGGATGTGGTGTACAACCGCCTGGACCGCAAGCAGGTAGCCGATTTTGTAGCACTGGTGCACGATTTTAAATGGGATCGAAGAAAGATCTATGAGCAGCTGGCCCGGCAGGTAGACAGGGTGGGGGAGTACCGCAATGCCAATTACGGGCTGGATTCCATCCAGATGGAGCGCCACTTTCAGCAGGTAAGCCGGCGGTCGGAACAGCTAAAGGAGGAGCTCCAGGCGTTTAAGGAAGTGCTTTTTGATGATACCGAATGCGGCATATCCGTAAAGGAGCTGTACCTCACTACAGAACACGAAGAGACACCCCTGGAGCTCAGGCAGGAGTTTCGTCACTATCCATTCAAAGTGGGAGGGGCAGCTGGTTTTGTGCGGCGCCTGCGCAATTACCTGCATCTTTCCGCCCTGTTCAGGAAAGGAAATCATCCCTGGCAGGAGCGTAAATCATTTGCCAGCCTGGGGCCTGCAGATCAGCAGCAAATGCTCTCCTACATCAAACAAATACAGGAGTTCAGCCACAAGCTTACCGAGCAGATCAGCAGGCACCTGCAGCACGATATTACCTACGAAACAGCAGAGTATTTACTGCTGCGTGAGCCTGAAATCCTGGAACTCCTGCAGCAGCTGGAAGATCCGGAGGTATACAGCAAAGTGCAGCACCTGATGGACTTTCGCCGCAATGCTATTGATGGGGAACAGCTGCATGAGATTGAAAAAAGCCTGATGCACTGCTTTGAAGGCGAAGGTCCCGAGTTAAGTTTAACAGTGGAAAAGCTTGGTTATTTTCAGGATGTGCTCCAGAGCAGAAGAGAAGCACAGCGCAGCGTTGTTAAGTTTGTGCAGTGGAAGTACTTCTCCAGGGAACATGCAGAAGTAGAGCAGGTTATGGAAGCCAACCGCCTGAGTAATGGCAGCAAAGATGTATCGGTGCTGATGCAAAAGGTAGACAACCGCCTGAACCTGGAACACAACTTATCCCAGCTGCGGTCGGTAGCATGGCTGAAAGATATACCTCAGACTTACAGGAAGCAGGATTTTCAGAAATGGTTCAGCCTGCAGCATAAATCCATCAGGGCACTGCAGCAACTATACAGCATCCGTAATTTTGATCATTATTTTAACCTCCGCAGGCTAAGCTATCCGGAGCTTAAACAATCGGCCGAAGCATTGCTGGCGCTGCTGGCGCAGATCAAAGCCCGGCGGGAGCAATGGCAGCAGTACCTTACTCCCGGCCAGATTGACAAGCTGCTGGGCTCCGAAAGCAAGGCCCGCCAGATGACGGAGAGCCTGCAGGAAGATTTCGATCTGATTGCAGAATTTGACCGCCTGCGGGAATCCATGCATGCCCAGGAGCTGCAGCTGATGGAAAAAGTAATCAGGGAGGCGCCTGCAGCCCTGAAAGAGGAGCAGCTAAGCGAATATTTTCTCAACAGCCTGCGCCTGGCCTGGATCAACCACATCGAAGCCAAATACCCGCAGCTGAGGAGTGCCTCTACCGGACAGCTGCAAAAACTGGAGGAAGAGCTGCGGGCATGCCTGGACGAAAAATCAGCATTAAGCCAGCAGATACTCCACATGCGGGTGCGGGAGCAAACTTACCAGTCGCTGGAGTTCAACAGGCTCAACAACCAGGTTACCTACCGCGATTTAAAGCACCAGGTAAGTAAAAAGCGCAAGATATGGCCTATCCGGAAACTGCTGGAACAGCACGGCGACGAAGCCTTTAAACTGTTGCCCTGCTGGATGGCATCACCGGAAGCAGTATCGGCCGTGTTCCCCATGGTGCCGATATTCGATCTGGTTATTTTCGATGAGGCATCCCAGTGTTTCGTTGAAAAAGGCTTACCCGCTATTTTCCGTGGCCGGCAGGTGCTCATTAGTGGCGATAGCCAGCAGCTGCAGCCCAATGACCTGTACCAGATCAGGTGGGAGGATATTGAAGAGGAAGATCAGCCCGATGCAGAGGTAGAGTCCCTGCTGGACCTGGCGCACCGCTACCTGCCGGAGGTACACCTGCAGGGGCATTACCGCAGCCGTGCGCCGGAGCTTATTTATTTCTCCAACAAACACTTCTATCATCAGCGGCTGGAGATGGTGCCCGACCGCCGCCGTGTTAACGATCAGCAGCCTGCTATCCGCTACATCAAAACACAGGGCATATGGGAGCAACAGCAAAATCAGCAGGAGGCAGCAGCCGTAGTAGCGCTGGTGCTGGAGCTGGTGAGCACAGAAAAAGAAAAGGAAATGCAGGCAGGCGAAGGGGGCGTTCCCTGGTACGAGCCCAAAAGCATTGGTGTGGTTACCTTCAATGCACGCCAGCAGCAGCTCATTCAGGATAAGCTGGAGGAGCAGGCATCTGACAGGGGCATTCTGCTGCCCGGATCGCTCTTTGTGAAGAACATAGAAAACGTACAGGGCGACGAGCGCGACATTATTGTGTTTTCTGTAGGGTATGCCCCCGATGCAAAAGGACGTATGCTGATGCAGTTTGGCAGCCTAAGCCAGGTGCATGGCGAAAACAGGCTGAACGTAGCCATCACCCGCGCCCGTGAAATGATTTATGTGGTGAGCAGCATTTTACCTGATGAGCTGGAGGTAAGCGAAGCGAAAAACGAGGGTCCTAAACTCTTCAAAGCCTATCTAAGCTATGCCCACCGCATCTCCCAAGGAGGGTTCTGGCCACAGCCGCGTCAGCTCCCGAAAACAGGGCTGCAGTGGTTGCTGAAAGAGCGTATCATGCAAAATATGGATCATCCGGAATTTAGCGTGGCAGAGCGGCAGCCTTTTGCAGATCTTACGGCTTTGCATCACCATAACTATGCAGGTTTGCTCTTAACCGACGACCTGCAGTACTACCATGCCCTTACCGTGAAGGAGAGCCATGTGTACAACTATCAGCTGCTGGATCATAACAACTGGCCGTGGCAGCGGTTTTACAGTCGCGATTTTTGGGTGAACAGGCAAAAATTTTTAGAAAGGGTGCACCGGTTTTTAAATAATCTGGATGTTTAATGCAAAGTTCATTGCGCTGCTGCTAAGCCTAAGGGCCATGCTGATTCCCTGTTGCCCGCCGCAGCAGGAATACTCGAAAAGTTATGAATCGCGTGCCTATGCACGTATGCCTAAAGTACTGGCAGAAAGTTCCGGACTTGCACTTGCCGGCGATGGCAGCTTCTGGACCATACTGGATAGTGGAGGCCCTGCAGCCCTTTATCGTATCGGAGCCGACGGGCAACTGCTCGACACGCTATCCCTGCCCCTGCGCAATATAGACTGGGAAGACCTGGCGCGCGATAGTACCGGCAACATCTATATCGGTGATTTTGGTAATAACCTCAACAAGCGCCGAAACCTGAAAATCTTCAAGCTCCATCCGGAAAGCAACCACATAGACACCATCAATTTCCACTGGTCAGATCAGCAAAGCTTTCCTCCCCCAAAGGAGGAGATGAATTATGATTGCGAGGCTTTTTTCTGGCATGCAGGCAGGCTTCATCTGTTTACCAAATCCAGGGGCGATGGGTGGGTGAGGCGTTACACTGTACCAGACCAGCCCGGCGACTATGCCGCAGAATTATTGGAGTCAGTATTTGTAAAAGACCTGGTGACGGCGGCAGATATTAGTCCCGATGGAGGAACGGTAGCCCTGCTGACCTATGGCAAGGTTTACCTTTTTGCCGTAGAGGCCCCGGATGCTTATTTACAGCAGCCCCTAGGCTGCATCCGCGTTCCACGGGCAGGCCAGAGCGAGGCCATTCTCTTCCTGAACAACACTTCAATATTAGTAGGCAACGAAACCCGCAGGCTAATTTATTTGCAGCGGGGGGATTAGCTAGACATAATTTATAGAATGTCTTTTTAAGAAAGTTTTAAAACGGGACGATTCCCTTTTGCCAACTGATTTTATCCCATATCTTTTTTTCACTGATGGTTAATGCTGGCAGTGTCCCCCGTAGCGTCGATGCACGCATCGACGTGGTTCTAAAAGAGAAACAGATTCCTATAGCGATTCAATATTCCCTTCCTGCCTTTTTTCTACCACGTCGATGCATGTATCGACGCTACAAGACGGGCTACTAAACATAATATGAGCTACTGAAAAAGATATGGGGTAGGATCAGTTCTCCAGGGGGATTACACAGATATTGATGCTTTGAATTCTGCTGGCTAAACATTCTTGACATCAACTAATACAAAAAAAAGCCTGCTCACTCCTTTATGGAATAAACAGGCTTTTCTATTTTTAACTGTATGCTTTACTGTTGCCCTTCTCCCTGAGCACCGGCTTTTTCTACCCGGATGCCTACCGACATGATGTAGGGCAGGAAATTACCCTGCATTACCCTCCTGTCGCTCTCACGCATACGGTGCTGAATCCTGACATCATAAACACCTGGATAGGGAAATTTGAATTCCTGGTATACTGGGATCTGATGGTCGAATATATCGCCTAGTCCTTCGCCATAGGGTTTACCCGTCTGCCGGTTAAACAACTCTATGTTGTTCAGGTCTGAAGTAATCACAGTTCCGGTTGTATCTGCAATTTCTATCTGAAGGTACAGGTTCTGGGCCGGATAGGAGAGGGCGTTGCGCACATTGTAATAGATGTTGTAGGGAATATCAGCATCTTCGATGGGCACCTGCAGGTGTACCACCGAGTCTTTATGCCAGGCATAGTCCTTTATATCTATGTTACGTTCAAACACCCGTTGTTCATCGCATGCATTCAGCACGAGCAAAAGCGAAAGGCCGGCAAATGCCGCCTTAAGATTGTTTATCATCTCCTTTGTTGCTTCTAGGTTTCTTGCGGCGTTTCTTTTTGGTTTTGGCAGCTTTGTTCTGGAAACGCTGATCCATCAGTGCCAGGTCCTGGTTAAGTACTTTCGGACCATCTTCCAGCTCCGGCAGTTTATCCTCCAGGAGGTTAGCCGGATTGATGCCTTTGGCATTGAGCTCCAGGATATGCTGAACACGGGAGGCTGCTACCGGGTGCCACTGGTCTTCGTTGGAATAGCCAAACCACATCATCTTTCGGAAAATATCTGTTTTTTGCAGGTAAGCTTCTCCTTTTTCTGTCACCAGAGGTTGGTTCACAGCTGGTATATCTTCCAGCGCTTCCATATAAGTCTCCAGCTCGTAGTTGAGGCAGCACTTAAGCCTGCCGCACTGGCCGCTTAGCTTGCTGGGATTCAGGGAGAGGTTCTGATAACGGGCAGCCGTGGTACTTACGCTCTTAAAATCTGTGAGCCAGGTGGAGCAGCACAGCTCGCGGCCGCAGGAGCCAATACCACCCAGGCGTCCGGCTTCCTGCCGGAGGGAGATCTGGCGCATTTCTACCCGCAGCCTGAATTCAGAGGCCAGCACCTTGATCAGCTGCCGGAAATCTACCCGGTCATCTGCCGAATAGAAGAAGGTAGCCTTGGTGCCGTCGGCCTGGTACTCAATATCCGTAAGCTTCATCTGCAGGTTTAAATCCCTGATGATCTCGCGGGTGCGGTACATAATAGGCATCTCCTTGTTCTGGAGTTCTTCGTATTTTTCCAGATCCTTAGGAGTTGCAATGCGGTAAATGGCGCGAATATTATCGTCGTTCTTTACCTTTTTCTTTTGCATTTGCAGGCGCACCAGCTCGCCCTGAAGCGAAACATGCCCAATGTGGTGCCCATTAGGCACATCTACCACTACGGGGTCGCCGGTGGTAAGCTCTATGCCGTTTATATTGCGGAAAAATTCCTTGCGTCCGTTTTTAAAACGTACCTCTGCGATCTCAAATTTATCTACAACCGGCATGTCCATGTTGGATAGCCAGTCGAATACATTCATTTTATTGCAACCACCAGTGCTGCAGGCGCCGTTGTTATTACAACCCGATACGCTGCTTCCATCACTGCCTGGGGTTTTGCATGATATACATCCCATATTATTCTTCCCTACATTTAAATATATCTGCTACTTAGCAGAAAAGTAGAACAAGCATTCTGCCTATATTAAGCAAAATTGGCCTATTAAACCAATACATCCTGCCCAATATCGCGGCGGAAATAGCTTTTTTCCCACCTGATGTTTTCTACCTGGCTGTAAACATTGTCCAATGCTTCCTTCAGCGTAGGTCCCTGTCCGGTTACGGCTAGCACCCTGCCGCCATTGCTTACCACCTTTCCCTCCTGCTCCCGGGTGCCGGCATGAAATACATGCGCATGGTCGGATGCTTCAGACGGAAGGCCGGATATTTCCTTACCCTTTTCGTAGGCATCGGGGTACCCGCCAGCAGCCATTACCACGGTGGCCGTTGCAAAGGGGGCTGTTTTCAGCACCAGCTCGTTTAGCCTGCCCTTGGCAGTAGCCATAAACAGCTCTACCAGGTCGTTTTCTACCCGGGGCAGTACGGCCTCAGTTTCAGGATCGCCCATCCGCACATTATATTCAATCACGTAAGGCTCACCTTTCATCTTCATCAGCCCTATGAACAGAAAACCCTGAAAAGGGATCCTGTCCTGCTGCAGGCCCGCAATAGTGCGTTTTACCACCCGCTCTTCCACCATTTCCATAAAATCACGGTCGGCAATGCTTACCGGCGAAACGGCACCCATACCACCGGTATTGGGCCCTGTATCGCCCTCGCCAATGCGTTTGTAATCCTTGGCTTCCGGCAGAATGACATAATGTTCTCCATCCGTTAACACAAAAACAGAAAGTTCCGTGCCCTCCAGAAACTCCTCAACCAAAACTTTTTGGCTGGCGTCGCCAAACTTCTCATCCACCAGCATTTCTTTCAGCACATTTTCAGCTTCTCCAATGGTGGGGCAGATTATCACCCCTTTGCCTGCTGCCAGTCCATCAGCTTTCAGTACCACAGGCAGGGTCATGTCCTGCAGGTACTCCAGCCCTTCGTCCAGCGACTGTTTATCGAAAGTGCGGGCATCGGCTGTGGGGATGCGGTGGCGCAGCATAAAGGTTTTCGAGAAGTCCTTGCTACCCTCCAGCTGGGCACCATGCTTGCCTGGACCAATAATGGCTATCTTTTTCAGCTGATCGTCCTGCTCAAAGAAATCGCGGATGCCAGCCACCAGGGGCGCCTCGGGCCCCACGACCACCAGCTCAATGGCATGCTCGAGCACTGCTTTTTTAATGCCTTCAAAATCTTCAACACCAATGGGCAGGTTGGTTGCCAGCTGAGCGGTACCGGCATTGCCCGGCGCTACAAAAAGTTTGGAGCAGCGGGGGCTCTGGCTCATTTTCCAGGCCATGGCATGCTCACGGCCGCCCGATCCAATCACAAGAATATTCATATCTGAACAGGTCGAAGGTTAAAAGAATGCGAAATTTAAAATAAAACAGGCTCTCTTGAAAGGGAGAGCCTGATTATGGTATGAAGTATATTTGGTTTAGAAGTGAGATGTTAGAAGTTAGAGGCTAGACTAAAGACTAATGCTACAAGAACTATCTCTGGCGCAAGCCTGCGTGGCCCGGCAAATGGAATGTTTACATCAGGTGTGATGCTCATACCTCATACCTGAAACCTCATACCCCTTCATACCCCTCTAATTCGCATTCTCCGACAGAAACTTTACCCGCATCAGGCGGAGCTCTTCTTCGGTATAGTCGTTGCTGCCCAGCTCATCCAGGGCAAGCCGCAGACTATCCGATTCGGCACCCATAAAATACTCATACACCTCATCCTGACGCTCCTCATCAATATAATCATCGAGGTAGTAATCAAGATTAAGCCTGGTGCCTGAGTAGCAGATGTGCTCAATCTCGGAGAGCAGCTCGTCCATGCTTAGGTTTTGCGCCTCTGCAATTTCCTTCAGGTCAATTTTGCGGTCAATCTGCTGAATTACGAAGATCTTGGTTTTTGAGCGTGTACCGGAGGTTTTTACCACCATATCGGTAGCAGGCTCTATTTCGTTGTCTTCAACATATTTCTTGATAGCCTCTATGAAAGGTTTGCCAAACTTGCTCACCTTTCCCATGCCCACACCCTGAATCTGGCTCAAGGCATCGGTACTGGTGGGGTAAACAGTGGCCATTTCTTCCAGAGACGGATCCTGGAAGATCACGTAAGGAGGCAGGTTTTTCTGCTTGGCCAGCTTTTTACGCAGGTCTTTCAGCAGGCTGAACAGGGCTTCATCATAAGCACGCTGTGCCACCGGCGCCTCTTTCTCGTTTTCTTCCTCTACCTCGTCTGTGCTGTAGTTATGGTCCTTTGTAAAGGTTACAGAAACAGGATTGATAAGGTATTCGGCACCCTTTGGCGTGATCTTCAGAATGCCAATGTTTTCAATATCCTTCTCCAGGAACTCATAGAGCAGGGCCTGGCGGATAACCGATTTCCAGAAATCGAGCGGATAGGTGTTTCCTTTTGCCCAGACAGGCAGTGTATTGTGGCTGTAGCTCACCACATATTGATTTTCGGTACCGTGAATTACCTCGGCCAGGTGCTGCAGGGCAAAGCGCTGTTCGGTCTGGTCTACGGCCTGCAGGGCCAGCAGGAGGTGCTCTTTCGCCTCGTAACGCTCGCGTGGGTTCAGGCAGTTATCGCAAAAGCCGCAGTCTTTGCCGAAAGATTCACCAAAATAGTGCAGCAGCTGCCTGCGCCGGCATACGGATGATTCGGCATAGGAAGCCATCTCCTGCAGCAGGATCTTGGCATTGTCGCGTTCAGTCACTGGTTTGTCCTTGTTGAACTTCTCCAGCTTCATGATGTCGTTATAGCTGTAGAACATCAGGCAGTGCCCGTCGAGGCCATCGCGGCCGCCACGGCCAGTTTCCTGGTAGTAGCCCTCCAGCGACTTGGGCGTATCGTAGTGCACCACAAAGCGCACATCAGGTTTGTCGATGCCCATGCCAAAGGCAATGGTCGCTACAATAATGTCGGTTTCCTCGTTCAGGAAATCGTCCTGGTTCTTGATGCGCACGGCAGGGTCCAGACCAGCATGGTAGGGCGCAGCCTTAAAGCCGTTTACCCGCAGCAGCTCGGCAATTTCCTCTACCTTTTTACGGCTAAGGCAGTATACAATGCCCGATTTGCCTTTGTGCTGACTTACAAACTTTACCAGCTGTTTTTTGGTATGTTTCTTTGGCCGCACCTCGTAGTAGAGGTTTTTGCGGTTGAAGGAAGACATGAACACATCCGCATCGCCCATCTCCAGGTTTTTCTGGATATCCTGCTGCACCTTTGGGGTGGCAGTGGCGGTGAGGGCTATGACGGGCAGGTTGCCCAGCCTGCTGATAATGGTGCGGATACGGCGGTACTCCGGGCGGAAATCATGCCCCCACTCCGAGATACAGTGTGCCTCATCGATCGCAACAAAGGAAATATCTGCCTTTGTAAGAAAATCTATGTTTTCGTCTTTTGTAAGAGATTCCGGCGCTACATACAGCAGCTTGGTTTTGCCGGCCAGGGTTTCTCTTTTTACCTTATTTATTTCTGCCTTGCTTAAGGTAGAATTCAGGAAGTGTGCCTGTACGCCATGGGCATTCAGCTGATCTACCTGGTTTTTCATCAGGGCAATCAGGGGGGAAATGACAATTGCCGTTCCCTTTTGTACAAGTGCGGGCAGCTGGTAACATAAAGATTTACCTGCGCCTGTTGGCATGATCACAAAGGTGTTGTGGCCATCCATCACATTCTGCATGATAGCCTCCTGATTTCCTCTGAACTGATCGTAACCGAATACTTCCTTTAACCTTTCTTTCAAGACATCCTTTTGGTCCACTAACATCGTACGCTACTCTTTCTAAGGTTAAGCCACGTTTTTTTCTATATTTGCAATTTAAAAGAAAAATGCATCCGCTTTGCTAAAAGCTAAGAATTTAACGCAGATTGCACAAAAAGTATTGCGGCAGGAATCTGCTGCACTACAGCAGATTAGCGAATACATCGATGGCAGCTTCGAAGCCTGTGTGCATGCTATTCTGGACCTGAAGGGCAGGGTAGTGATTACGGGCATCGGAAAAAGTGCCATAGTAGCCAATAAAATCGTTGCCACCCTTAATTCTACGGGTACACCGGCTTTATTTATGCATGCTGCCGATGCCATTCATGGCGATCTGGGCATGGTGCAAAAAGAGGATCTGGTCATTTGCCTTTCCAAAAGCGGAAGTACGCCGGAAATAAAAGTGCTGGTGCCGCTCCTGAAAAGAACGGGTGCCCTGATGGCGGCCATGGTTTGCAATACAAATTCCTACCTGGCCAGGCAGGCTGATTTTATACTGAATGCATCCATTGATCAGGAAGCCTGCCCCAATAACCTGGCACCTACCACCAGCACCACCGTGCAAATGGCCCTGGGCGATGCGCTGGCTGTATGCCTGCTGGAAGCCCGTGGCTTTACCAGCCAGGATTTTGCACGCCTGCATCCCGGCGGATCGCTGGGCAAACAATTGTATCTGAAGGTCAGCGATATCTATAAAGAAAATGAACTGCCCGTGGTATTCGAGGAAGACAGCCTGAAGGATACTATCGTAGAAATTTCAGGTAAACGCTTAGGTGCAGCAGCAGTAATATCTGCAGACCGTCAGCTGCAGGGGATCATCACCGATGGCGATTTGCGGCGTATGCTGCAGAAGTATGATGACCTGCGGGGACTGAAGGCAATAGACCTGATGTCTCCGGGACCAAAAACTATTTTTCCTTCTGATTATGCCGTTAAAGCCCTGCAGCTGATGCAGGAAAACAATATCAGCCAGCTGGTGGTAGTAACAGAAGATGAGGCCCGGGAAGTGGTCGGCTTTGTACACATTCACAATCTTATCAAAGAAGGCATTATATAATATGAACCCCAACTATTACGTAGTGATCATGGCCGGCGGCATTGGTAGCCGTTTCTGGCCTTACAGCCGCAACAGCCAGCCCAAGCAGTTCCTGGATGTGCTCAATACCGGCCAGTCTCTGCTGCAAATGACAGCAAACCGTTTCAGGGATGTATGTCCTGTGGAAAACATTTACATCGTTACCAACACCACCTATGTATCACTGGTAAAAGAGCAGCTGCCCGAGCTTTCGGACGATCAGATCCTGGCCGAGCCCGTACGCCGGAATACGGCGCCCTGTGTTGCCTATGCTGCCTACAAGATAAGGCAGAAGAACCCCAAAGCAGCCATGGTGGTAGCCCCTTCAGACCATGCCATCTTTCATGAATCTGAATTTATCCAAACCGTGCAAAAAGCCCTGCAGGAAGCAGAGAAAGGTGATAAGCTGATTACACTGGGCATTCGTCCTAACCGCCCTGAGACGGGTTATGGCTATATTCAGTACATCAAAGAGCCCGGAGCCACTTTCAAAAAAGTAAAGACTTTTACCGAGAAACCGCAGTTGGAGCTGGCAAAGACTTTCCTGGACAGCGGTGATTTTGTCTGGAATGCAGGCATCTTTATCTGGAGCGCCAATGCTATTGTGGGTGCTTACGAAAAGCACCTGCCTGAGCTGGCAGAGATTTTTGATGATTGCCCCGAATGCTATTACAGCCCTAAGGAAGAAGATTTTATCCGCTCGGCCTATTCTCAGAGCAAGAACATCTCCATTGACTACGGCATTATGGAGAAGGCTGAAAATGTATATGTGGTGCTGGCCGATTTTGGGTGGTCCGACCTGGGCTCATGGGCTTCTCTGCATGAGATCCGCAACAAGGACGAAAAAAATAATGCGGTAGATGCCAATGCCATTCTCTTTGAAGCCAATGACTGCATGATCAAATCAGACCAGGATCATCTGGTGGTGGTACAGGGCCTGCAGGGCTACCTGGTAGCCCAGTGCGACGATGTTATCCTCATCTGCAAAAAAGACGATGAAGCCCGTTTCCGGGAATATGTGAATGAGGTAAAGACCCAGAAGGGGGAGAAATATTTGTAGGGCTTGCGATCCCGGACCCCGGACTAAAGTCCGGGGCTAATAAATCTGTTGTTTTTGGCTGTTATTTCAAGTTGAAATAAGGAATTCAGCAGCGCTCTATCGTTTATTAGCCCCGGATTTAAATCCGGTCTGGCGAGACCCGGGGTTTATTTTTGCCCCCTTTGCCGCACCACCTCGTACAAACAGATAGCCGTTGCTACCGATACGTTGAGGGAGCCTACCTGGCCCAGCATGGGCACCAGGGCTCTTGTGTCGGCCAGCTTCAGGTATTCTCCGGAAATACCATCTTCTTCGGAGCCCATCAGCAGGGCTACAGGGCCGATCAGATCACTTTCAGCAATGGGAGAGGCGGCCTTTTCAGTGCAGGCTACCACCTGCAGGCCACTGTCTTTTAAGAAACGCAGCGTATCTTTCAGGTTGTCTTCCCGGCAAACAGGCAGGTAATTAAGGGCGCCGGCAGAGGTCTTCATGGCATCGGCATTGATGCGGGCACTGCCACGGCTGGGAATCACAATGGCATCGGCACCCAGGCATTCGGCCGTGCGGGCAATGGCCCCGAAATTACGTACATCTGTTACCCGGTCCAGTACCACCACCAGCGGCATTCTGCCCAGCTCAAAGGTATGAGCCAAAACCTCCTGTATGGGGGCGTAGCGAATGGGGGAGAGGAAACAGATAACCCCCTGGTGATTTTTTTTGGTGATTCGGTTCAGCTTTTCTACCGGCACCTTGTGGTAGGTAATCTCGTTCGCAGCAGCTTCGGCCTTTAGCTCCCTGATCAGGTCGTTGTTCAGGTCGCGCTGTACCAGCAGGTTTTCTATTTCCCTGCCGGCACGTATGGCTTCCAGTACGGCACGTGTGCCAAAAATCAGGTCCTGGTCGTTTACTAACTCTGTGCTTAAGGCAAAATTTGGCCTCTTCTCCATCTGCTTACGGTTTGAAAGTGCGTTCGCGCATATTCCCTGTTCCTGACCAGCTGGTAGTACCTGGGGTCGAAAGGATTTACAGCGCGCACAAAGGTAAAGTTTATTTCCGGAATATCGGCCTTGGCCCTGTACTGCCAGTGTTCGCCATCGGGCCGCTGGTATACCACATCCGGCGGACCATATAGGACATAGATCATGCCCATATCGGTTTTCCAGCCTTCTTTGAAGGTGGTAAACATACGGTTGGCCTGCGTTACACGGCGGTAATAACTTCGGATGATCTTGCGGGCCCTGTCTTCCGACTGTGTCATGCGCAGCCAGAAGCGATCCAGGGCCTGCTTGCTGAAATTTTCACGCTCCAGCTCGGTCCACTCTTCGTTGGTGCTCAGGTAGCGGATGGGTCCTGCAAAAGCAGGTATGGTACGTGTTCGTGGAAAATATTTGTTCTCGGCCCGTATGCCTTTTCCCTTCAGGCTAAGGGTATCGGCCTGCAGAAAATAAAAGCCTTCACTTTGTGGTTCCACGGCTTGCTGTGCCGCTATTTTCTGCCGGCGGCTGATCTCCATTCTGTTGCTGCCTGCATTGGGCGCCGTTGTCATGGGCGTGGAGGCTGGCGGAAAATTAAGGTCATACACAAACATAATCAGGCTGTCTGCGGCAGTAGCGCCTGCAAATTGCGGTGCAAAAGTTTCATTCACCAGGGCGTACGGCATTACCAGCGGCGCATCCTGTTGCTGCAGGAAAAAGGAGGGAGCGCCAAAGTGCAGCAGTGCAGGAATGTTGAGGGTATACCAGTAGCTGCGCAGGCTGTCGCTGTTATGCTGGTGCTGGAGCTCTACCACCAGCCATGCTGCCCCCCTCGTAGTGTCTATAGCATGCTGAAAGCGGTGGGTGGCTTCTCCTTTGTTTACAGAGCTGAACAGGGCCTCCCGGTGCAGCGATACAGAATTGTTCAGGCTGTCGCGGTAGTGCACATAGCCACTTAAGGCGCTGGTTCTGGAGGGCTGCCCCAGCTGCAGCTGCAGCATCAGCACAGGCTGCTGGCCCACCGGCTGGTAAAGATCCCAGGCCAGCTGCAGCGGTGCATCGGGCTGGTACTTCCAGCTTAGGTTTGCTGTAGTAAGATCCTGGGCAAATCCAATGTTGCTGCAAATCAGCAGCCCTAAAAACAAATGCAGGTAATACCTATGTTTCATATTGAAAAAGAGGGCCTGGCGTTTGCAGCCAGCCACAAAAGCTTTGTTTACTGATCAAAAATTATCCCGTACCTTAGCGCACATACCACACAGGTGCATATATGGCACATTGTGCACGTACGGCACAAGGTGTAAATTGCAACAAGTTGTAAAGTTTACACCTGTGCTACAAGAAATTTCAAAATAAGAAAAAAGGATTAACCTTTATTGTACTCATGGCTCTTTTTAAAACAGAAGTTACTTCAGAAACCATACAGTCGGATAACCCTATACATCAACGTTTGTTAAAGCCCTATTTGTATGTTGAGGACAAGATAGGGGGTGTTGTGGCAGAAATTGGCTGTGGCGACGGCCGGGGCATTGAACTGCTGGCGCCAAAAAGCAGCCGCTACATTGCCCTGGATAAAAGCACGGCCATTGCCAAGAAACGGGCAAAGGGTTATAAAAACGTAGAGTTCATTGAAACCCTGATACCGCCCATTCCCCTGGCCGACAATACTTTTGATGTTGTGCTTTGTTTCCAGGTAATCGAGCACATTGTAGATGATACCCTTTTCCTAGAAGAGCTGCACCGCATTCTCAAACCCGGCGGAAAGCTCTATCTCACCACCCCCAACATAGACCTCACCCTTACCCGCAATCCCTGGCATATCCGGGAATACAAGGCCGATGAGCTCACCCGGCTATCGGCCAGCATTTTTAAAGAGGTGGAGATGCTGGGGATCAGCGGTAATGAAAAGGTCATGACCTATTATGCCCAAAACAAGGAGTCGGTGGCCCGCATTACCCGCTGGGATATTTTAAACCTGCAGCACCGCCTGCCCTCGGGTATCCTGAAGGTACCCTACGAAATTATGAACCGCCTGAACCGCAACAAGCTTAACAAGCAAAACCAGGGGCTGGTACAGGAGCTAAGCCACGAAGACTACCTCATCAGCCAGGATCCGGAGAGTAGTCTGGATTTGTTTCTGGTGGGGGTGAAATGAGTGAAAGGTTGATCAGCCTAAGTTAAAGTCAGGTTAGGTTTATCATTCAGCACTGGCGATGAGAAAATTCTTCCAGGGGCCTTTTCTTAGCGAAAAGATAATGTCTTCAATGGGTGCATATATTCTGCAGCGGCCTCTGTAGCGTCGATGCATGCATCGACGTGGTAGAGAATCAGCAGATAAGGAAATAATGAATAACATAGGATATCAACTTATCACTAAATACAGCAAAAAGTATCACTGGCTATCAAATACTGCTTGAATAGAACAGATCTGCACTGCCTGTCTGCCACCACGTCGATGCGTGCATCGACGCTACAGGGGCCGCTGCAAACTAGATACAAACAATGTTGTATAGGTGGGGGTGTAGCTTGCTAACCACCTAGGTCTACGGAACAATCTTCATTTAACACCATCAAATAAAAAAACAGCCCCGATAGATTCACCGGGGCTGTTTTTATCTATTTCAATTCTACATATTCCAACAACACCATCTACCTCCCCATCTGCATCAGCTGGTAGTGTTTGCCCAGGAGCTGCTGATAGCGCTGGGCTTCGGCTTCTCTGCCGGCGCCGGCCATGGCTCTTGAGAGCTGGTTCAGGATTACCAGGTTGATCTGGCGCTGATTGCCAATGTCCTTGTTAGTCTGCTCCAGGTAGGTAAGGAATTTATCGGCCCGCTGCGCCATAATATCACCAATTTCTACGGCACGCTCTACATCACCGGCCTCCAGCAGCAGCTGCACGGTGAGGGCGGTGGCATAGTCGTATGGAATAGCCCTGTCGGGCATTACTTCCAGGCTCTTGTGCAGGGCTTTCAGGGCCATTTCATTTCGGCCTTCGTCCAGCAGCGCTCCGGCCAGGGTATTGAAGGAGGCGCGGTGGTTCAGCACGAAATTACGGTAGTCTTCGGTATAATATACCTCTTCGTTATCCAGCTCACGCCAGAAGAACTCATTCATCATGTTGTTGTACATCACATCCGTATTCACCATTTCAGACTGCGGGTTCGGGTTGCGGATGGGCAGCAGGCGGTAGGTGGTGCCTTCGTGTACCACATACTCCGACAGGTCAAAGCTGATGCTCTGCAGCGAAGTGTTGTTGAAGTAAACGGGGCGCTCCCAGTTGTTGGTCACCAGCAGGTCTAGCAGCATCAGGTCTTTTTTCTCCAGGGCATTGCCGGTCATCTTAAACTCCATCTTATCCACCAGCAGCTCTTCTTTGTCTGCCGGAATAATGCCCTGGCCGAGCAGCTTCTGGCGGTCAATGTTCAGCGAGAGCGTACGCGAAGGAATGGTATTCACCTCGTCTGAGGGCGTTGCCAGGCGGATGGCCGGGTGGCCGTCGCGCACCAGCTTGATATACTGCTCCAGCGGCAGGGCACCCTTCAGGTTTTTATTCTCATAGAAATACACCACATCGTTCAGGCCACCCTGCTTGTAGTTTTCCTTGCTTAGGCTGATGGGCAGCGGTTCGGATTCATTCATCTTCATCTTCATCTGGTCGATGTACCAGTCGGTGTTGAAGTAGGTAAGTACGATGACCCGAACATCTGTTCTGTAGCCTTCTACCTCCTGGGCGTACCAGAGCGGGAAAGTATCGTTATCACCCCCGGTAAAGAGAATGGCGTTAGGTGCCAGCGAAGCCAGGAAGTTCTTGGCAGAATCTACCGAGAAGTAGCGGTCGGAGCGGTCGTGGTCGTCCCAGCCCTCTGCCGCCATAATGCCGGGCACCAGCAGGCAAAGGCCCGTTGCCAGTGCCGGAGCGGCAATCTGATTCTTCTTAAAGGCTTTTTCGAACAGCTCTGCAATGGCCATCACGCCAAAGCCAATCCACATGGCGAAGGCATAGAACGATCCCACATAAATATAGTCACGCTCACGCGGTTCAATAGGAGGGGAGTTCAGGTAGAGGATCAGCGCCAGCCCGGAGAGGAAGAATAAGAGCAACACAAATCCAAATCCCCTTTTATCCCTGGAGAAGTGGTAAAAAGCGCCCAGGACTCCTAAAATCAGCGGAAGCATCCAGAAGTTGTTCCGGGCTTCGTTATTTGCCAGGTGCTCGGGCATGTTCTCGGTGCTGCTGTTGAAAGGAGTGAGCACCCCGGCATCTTTATAATCGCCCTGGCGGCCTACAAAATTCCAGAGGAAGTAGCGCCAGTACATATGCCCCATCTGGTAATCGAACATATAGGCAAGGTTATCGCCAAAGCCGGGTTTTTCGTGCGGCTGCAGGCCCATGCGCTGCCGGTATAGCTGCTGATGCTGCGGAGAGGTGCTGTAGGCACGCGGCAGGATCGTCATCCGTGTATTCTGGCCATAGACCGGTACAGGCTTATAGCTGGCAATTTCATATTTATCAGCTCCCTTCCGGTAAACAGGATCGCCGCGGTCGTAGCGCTCCAGCTCTGCATCAAAATACTGGCCATACAGGAGCGGACGATCGCCATATTGCTCCCTTTTCAGGTAAGACACAAAGGCAATCAGGTTTTCAGGATTGTTCTCGTCGATGGGCGGGTTAAAGTTACTCCGGATCACCACCAGCGTATAGCTGGAGTAGCCAATCAGGATAAACACCAGCGCCAGCAGGGCTGTATTCAGGCCTACCATTTTTTTGCGCTCGCTCCACATCACACCAAATATCACCAGACCCAGGAACAGGAGCACAAAGAAAATAGCTCCGGAGCCAAAAGGCATGCCCAGGCTGTTCACAAAGAAGATCTCGAAAGAGCCGGCAATGGACGGCAGGCCGGGAATAATACCCACCATCACCACGCCCACAATCACCAGACCGATAAACATGGCCAGCAGCACCCCCACCATGGTGTATTTGGCATAGCGCTTATGGTAGTAAATGAGCGCGAGGGCCGGCACTGCCACCAGGTTCAGCAGGTGGACACCGATGGAGAGGCCCATGATGTAGGCGATCAGGATCAGCCAGCGGTTCGAGAGGCGCGGATCGTCCAGCAGCTCCCACTTAAGCATGGCCCATACCACAATGGCCATGAAGAAAGACGACATGGCATATACCTCGGCCTCTACTGCCGAAAACCAGAAAGAATCAGAAAAAGTATAAGCAAGTGCACCGATAATACCGCTGCCGATCATCAGCACCGACTGGCGGGAGGTTTCGGCACCCAGGGGCGCATTCACCATTTTGCGGGCCAGTAACACAATGCTCCAGTAGAGGAACATAATGGTAAAGGCGCTGCTGATCACACTGACCCAGTTCACGAAAACGGCTACTGATTCAACATCAGGGGCAAAGAGCGAGAACATCCGGCCAATCAGGAGAAAGAAAGGCGCTCCGGGAGGGTGGGGCACTTCCAGCTTGTAGGAAGCGGCAATAAATTCCCCTACATCCCAGTAACTGGCGGTAGGTTCTACGGTAAGGCCATATACCACCAAAGCCAGGAGAAAGATCCCCCAGCCAACCAAATCATTCAAACGCTTAAACTGCTGCATATTTTAATTTTTACCTGCCCTGCAGGAACTTCCGGGAAGCTGTATCCCGGCAGTAATGGATGATCAATGGCTAAAGAACGGTGAAGATAGCGCTTCCTATGCCTCTTGCCGTTACTGAATTCGTTAATTAATGTTAAAGGCTTGTACAACCCGCTGCAAAAATATTCTATTTATTCAGAAAAAGTAATTGTTTTTTTTGGTTCGTGGGGGGTGGGGATAAATGCAAGGGTACCCCGGGTTGAAACCCGGGGCTAAATAAAAGGTCTCTATAGAATCATACAATTAAAAATAGATAATTACTGCGCTACTAGTTAGCCCCGGGTTTCAACCCGGGGTACGCCTAAGATGACAATTTATGTTTCAGCCACTTCAGCGGCGACTATTGAAAAACTGAAAATTACCAACTGGTACGATATTCCCCTCCCTGGAGGGGTAGGGGTGGGTGGGTTGCATACTTGTAGGTTGGTTGCCGTAGCGGTGGGATTTTAGTGCCGGAAGGAGTGTGTTTAAACTATATTAATCATAAGCATTCAATATAGAAGATCTGAATCATCATTGTTATCACCGCTCAACATTGCGACAACAACCAACCGCTTCGGCAACCCACCCACCCCAGCCCCTCCCGGGAGGGGATTATCGTTTGGAGTAGCAGGCTTTCTACGAGGATCATCTAACTACCCTCTAAAAGGTTCATGCGAAATCATATAAAAACACAGTAAATATCACATAGGAGAACTAGTCTAGGCCTTTTTTGATTATAATTACATTGTGCACGGTATTTGCGATAACTCCACTATGAAACACCTCATTCTCTTACTGTTGGTCTTCCTGAACCTGGCTGCTTATGGGCAGACGGCCTCCACTGATACCCAATTGGTAGAGGCGCCGGAGTTATCTGCAGATGAGCAAAAGCTGCTCCTGATGGACATGACCCTCCAGATGGAAACCGCCGATGCCATCAACCAGATGTACAATTTTAAATTTGCAAAAGCCGAGCAGCAGTTTCGCTGGATCAAGCAAAAATACCCCACCCACCCGCTGCCCTACTTCCTGATGGGCCTTAGCCAGTGGTGGAAAATTATGCCCAATGTAGAGAACGAGCGTTACGATGAGCGCTTCACCCAGTACATGGACAGCACCATCTACCTTGCCGAGCGTATGCTAAGTGCAGACGAGTCGAATGCAGAAGCCAAGTTTTTCCTCTCCGGTGCCTGGGCCTTTAAAAGCCGCCTGCATTCAGAGCGCAAAAGCTGGCGCAAAGCTGCTTCTTCCGGCAAAAAATCACTGGAATACCTGGACATGAAAGGGGAGAAAAAAGCGCTTGGCTCGGAGTTTCTCTTTGGCGATGCCCTTTATAACTACTATGCCGAGTGGGTACCAGAAAACTACCCCCTGCTGAAGCCTGTGCTGATGTTCATGCCCAGTGGCGACAAATCCCTGGGGATGCAGCAGCTCAAGGAGGTAGCCAACAACGCTTTCTACACCCGTACCGAGGCCCAGTATTTCCTGATGCGCATCCTGGCCCTGGACGAGAACAAACCCTACGAGGCCCTGCGCCTGTCGGAATACCTGCACAGGACCTATCCCGATAACCCCTATTTCCACCGCTACTACGCCCGCATGCTCTATACCACGGGCCAGTACACCAAGCTGGAAGAGACCTCCAAAAGCATCCTGGACAAGATCGATAACCAGATGCCCGGCTACGAGTCCATCAGCGGACGCTATGCTGCCTTTTACCTGGGCCAGATGTACGATGTGCTCAACAAGCACAACGATGCCCGCAAGTACTTTGTACGCGTCATCGAGTTTGCCAAAAGCACCAACGACCTCGACTCCGGCTACCTGCTCTACAGCCTCCTGGCCCTGGGCGACATGGCCAAGGAAGACGGCGACGAGCGCCAGGCCAAGCGCTACTACAAAGAAGTAAAAAAATACGGCAGCCGCAGCCACTCCGCACATTCCAAGGCAAGGGAGCGGTTAAAAGAGATGTAAATTCTATAAGTTTGCTCCTGATGCTATCTGTAAGGATTGTGCTTGCATCATTCTACATCTATAGCTTAAGCATAAGCCCTAGCACATGACCTGGATTGATCTTATACTAACACCCCTGTACCTGCTTGTTTTCTATGGCCTGGCTTATTACATAAAGCCCAGGGTTACCAATAAGCATACGGCTAAACATTTTATTCCGGGTTATACAGTTAAGATCATTGGGGCTATTGCTGTGGGGCTGGTGTACCAGTTCTACTATAGCGGTGGTGATACCTTTAACTTTTATAAAGATTCCACCAGGATCTATCAGGCTTTTATGGAAAGCCCTGTGCTGGGGGTAAAACTGCTGTTTGCAACAGAGCGGTACGATCCGGAAACAGCGGAATTATATGCTTATGCTTCCAGAATTGCATTTTTTTATGATGCATCATCCTATTTTGTCATAAAGCTTGCTGCAGTTGTTTCTCTTTTTACCTTTAATACCTACACGGTTATTGCCTGCATATTTGCCAGCGTAAGCTATAGCGGGCTTTGGAATTTGTATCGTACCTTTTACAGGTTGTACCCACACCTCAACAAATACCTGGCTTATTCAATCCTTTTTGTTCCCTCGGTTTTTTTCTGGGGCTCCGGCTATCTTAAGGACACGGTTACACTTGGCGCAGTGGGTTGGGCGGTTTATTGCGTACACCAGCTGTTCATAGAAAGAAAAATGTCATTTCCATTGGTGATCATGTTGCTGATCTCTTTCTATGTGGTATATATGATTAAAATATACATCATCATCAGCTTGTTTCCAGCCCTGGTGCTCTGGGTGTTTCTACAATATTCAAAAAATATTAAAAATACATTTGTACGCTATGTTGTAACGCCGGTTTTAATGCTGCTGGCAGGGGTTCTGGGCTTTTATGGTACCCAAAAGATTGGCGAAGGTAATCACCGCTATTCTTTAGACCGTATATCCTACACCGCTGAAGCAACCGCCAGGTGGCTCACCTATGTGAGTGAACAGCAGGGAGGGTCGGTATATACGCTTGGCGACTTTGATTATAGTACAGCCGGTATGATACGCAAGGCCCTGCCTGCCATCAATGTTACCCTGTTCAGGCCCTATGTTTGGGAGGTAAAGAACGTGGTGATGCTGTTGTCTGCGCTGGAAAGTCTTTTCCTCCTATTGTTCACCCTGTACGTGGTGTATAAAAGAGGATTGTATGGTTTCTTCAGGGGCATAAAAGACGATCCTACCGTGCTTTTTTGCCTTATTTTTGCCATTGCTTTTTCCTTTGCCGTTGGGGTTTCCACTTATAATTTCGGCTCACTGGTGCGGTACAAAATTCCGATGCTTCCTTTTTACCTGATTGCCCTGCTTGTGCTGCTAAAGCCTCATGGCAAGCGTGTGCTGGTAAAAAGGCGCAGAAAAGTGGTACGGTTGGCAGAAACTGAAAAAGCCTCTTCTACTGTATTTCGGGCTAACAGCCCCATCCCACTACGCAGCTGAACCTGCTCTATTAACTGGCTAAGGTACGCTTCCCACTCATCAGGGGTATCAGCTAAAAAACCATTTTCTCCATGCTGAATGATGATGTTGTTTACACCGACAGGTGAAATCACAGCAGGTATTCCCAGAGCCATGTACTGCAGTGCCTTAAAACCACACTTACCTTCCGACCATTGATCGGCTGTCAGTGGCATGAGGCCGATGTCCATACGCAACAAATCTTCGGCTTCTGTTTCTTTACGCCACTTCCGAAACTCCAGCCGGGGTACCTCCAGCTCGGGTGCCTGGTTGGAAATAACCAGGAAATTTACCAGGGGATATTTTTGCGCCAGCCTGTTCAGCAGGGGTTGAAGCGGCTTCAGGTATTTCCCGGTGCTGTGGGTACCGGTCCAGCCCAGGGTAACAGGTCCTTCCCGGTGCTCCTTCAGCCGGTTGTGCAGGTGCACTGTATCGATGGTGGTGGGATTCAGCACTACCTGGCTGTTGTACTGCCTCGCCCAATTTGCCAGATAGGCATTGCCGCAGCTCACCCGGGTGCTCCAGCGGCAGATGGAAGCCACCTTGTGGTGCCATTTTAAGCCGGCAGCCAGCTTGTTTTGTTCAGAGGTATTGGGCAGCCAGATGGCATCATCAAAATCATAGATTACCTTTTTTCTGAACACTTTCGTGATCAGCCATTCAAAAAGGGGAGGCCCCAGCGGCGCTGCTTCACGGTGTATGAATACCCATTCGTATTTGGCAAGGCTGGGGAGCAGCAGCAACCTGTTCCAGAATCCCCTGGCAATCCCCAAAGCTTTTTTTGTTCCATTGCCGGATTTGTAAAGAATTTTCCAGGTATCCAGGTCTATAAAAGAGGCCACGGTGTAGTGGTGGCCTTCTTCTTTCAGAACCCCAAAGTACTGCTCAAAACGAAAACGTTGCGAGGGTGCTTCTCCTTCTGGGTAGGGTACTATAAATAGGATGTTCATGTGGTCTGGATAATGAAGGTGAACCCCGGACTGAAGTCCGGGGCTAATTATGGGCCGGGCATCTATCCTTTTGTGGTAACGCTAAATGTAGTTAGTTGCTCGTCATTTAGCCCCGGACTTCAGTCCGGGGTGCGCCTACTAAAACCCCTTACACATAAAACTTCCGTTCAGCAGGTTTTCCCTGTTGTAGTGCATGGGTACATCGCCCATCAGTACCTGCCCGCCGGCACCTTCCACAATGGCCTGCCCGGCAGCGGTATCCCATTCCATGGTGGGTTTGCCGCGGTAATAAATATCGGCAGTGCCATCGGCTACCATGCAAAACTTAATGGAGCTGCCAGAATCTACAAAGTCAGTAATTGGGTATTGTGCAAGTACGGCACTATCCTCGTCACCGCTATGGGAGCGGCTGCGGAGGGCGGTTAGGTTTTCGGTTTTATTGTTCACCTGCAGCTTCTGGGCTTCTGCTCCTTTTTTCTGTTTGAAGGCACCATAAGCAGCACCGCCCCAGTAGAGGGTTTCTTTTACAGGAATGTAGATCACACCAAATACGGGCTTGTGGTCTTCGATCAGGGCAATGTTCACGGTAAACTCTCCATTGCGCTTGATGAACTCCTTGGTACCGTCCAGCGGGTCTACCAGCCAGCAGCTCGTCCAGTGCTGACGGTCCGCATAAGACGTTTGCTTGCCTTCTTCTGATAGAATAGGAATCTGCGGGAAGCGGTTTTTCAGCCTGGCATCAATCACAACATGAGAACGCTGGTCGGCCATGGTGAGGGGGGAGTCATCAGCTTTATAATCCACCGCATTAAAGAGGGCTGTGTCGTGGTAAACGGTCAGGATTTCTTCACCGGCCTTCACGGCTGCATCGATCAGGTACTGGATATCGTCCTGGCTGAGGGTAGTCTGCATAAAAAATGGGTTTATGTTTTAGGTATATGATTGGTTAGTAGAGATTGCAAATATAAGGAGGTATGGGGTATGAGGTATGAGGTATGGGCAGAAAGTCTGCAGAATATGTCCGGCTTTAGTACGTAGAGGTGGGGGTGGAGGTTGTGGGGTGGGGTGGCCGGAGCAGGAGGCCCTGTAGCGTCGTTATATTATAACGACGTGGCGGAGAGTGGCAGCGCAAACAGATCACTATACGAATGGTATTGATGTCTACAGCCTTTTTAAACCAGTTTCAAGGCAGGTAAAAACTATTGAGATCGCGGGAGTTAGTTGAATATAATAAGTTGAACCAGGCTTTCTGCGGTAGAGATGACAGACTTGAGTCATCCTGAATTTTCTAGTAACTAAGATATCTATAAAAACGGCCTCTGCAGATCTGCAGAGGCCGTTTTTATTAGCAGTACAGCCTTTGCGAGACTACGCGTCCCGACCTAGCGAAGCGGAGTGCGGGGCGGCCCCCGCTTCGGCGGTCCGATTCGTCGTGCCTCCCGGGCCTCGGTGGCTCGCAAATACAGACCCTAGAATACAAAAAAGGCTCTGGATGTTCTTCCAGAGCCTTTTTTGTTAAAGAATTACCCTAAATAAAATTCGGAATGACTCATGTGACGTTGTTAAAGGAAGCATCGTGATCAAAAAAAAATCTTTCCCTAAAAACCGAAACCCTACCCATACGCGCACCGTTTGCTATAGGGTCGTTTCGCTTATTGGGGGTGCTCCGGATATTCCTGATAGCGGGGCTGTAGATTTATGGCAAAATATATTTAGTTTTGCAGCTGGTTCAGAAATAATTTTTTCGTGGAGAATATTCACCCAATCTTTGACAGGATTCTAGACCGTCGTCAAAAAGAACACTTGCTTAACCAACGCGCTGCCGTTATCTGGATGGTAGGCTTGTCCGGATCGGGCAAAAGCACCATTGCCCAGGCACTGGAAAAACGTTTGCACCAGGAAGGCTACCTCACACAGTTACTGGATGGCGACAACCTGCGCAGTGGCCTGAACAGCAACCTTAGCTTTTCGGAAGAAGACCGCCGCGAAAACCTGCGCCGCTCTGCCGAAACGGCCAAACTGTTCCTGAATTGCGGCATCATCACCATTTGCTCCTTTATCAGCCCTACCGCCGAGGTGCGGGAAAGGGCCAGGAGCATCATTGGGGAGGCCGATTTTCTGGAAGTCTTCGTGAAATGTTCCTTTGATGCCTGCGCCAAGCGGGATGTAAAAGGACTTTATGCCAAAGCCCTGCGGGGCGAAATAAAAAATTTTACAGGACTGGATGCTCCTTTTGAAGAACCTCAAAACCCCTGGCTGCTGCTGAACTCGGAAGAAGAAAGCGAAGAAGCCTGCGTGGAGCTCCTATATTCTAAACTGATACAACGAGTAAAAGCTCAAGATTAATTTAAGAGGCATGGCATCTTACAACCTAAGTCACCTGAAACAGCTGGAAGCAGAAGCGATCTATGTGATGCGCGAAGTAGCCGCACAGTTCGAGCGCCCGGTGCTCCTTTTTTCCGGTGGAAAAGATTCGATCGTATTAACCCGCCTGGCGGAAAAAGCCTTCTGGCCGGCAAAAATGCCTTTCCCCCTCATGCACATCGATACCGGCCACAACTTCCCCGAAACCATCGCTTTCCGCGATAAGCTGGTGGAAAAGCTGGGCGTGGAGCTGATTGTGGGCAGCGTGGAAGAATCCATTCGCCAGGGCAAAGCCCAGGATGAAAAAGGACCCAACCCCAGCCGCAATGGCCTGCAGACCATTACCCTGCTGGACAAGATAGAAGAGTTCGGCTTCGATGCTGCCTTTGGCGGTGCACGCCGCGATGAGGAAAAAGCCCGAGCCAAAGAGCGCTTCTTCTCGCACCGCGATGAGTTTGGGCAGTGGGACCCCAAAAACCAGCGCCCCGAACTCTGGAACCTGTTCAACGGACGCAAAAACATGGGCGAGCATTTCCGGGTGTTCCCCATTAGTAACTGGACGGAAATGGACGTTTGGCAGTACATTGCCCAGGAAGGCCTGGAGCTGCCGCAGATCTATTTCTCTCACCAGCGCAAAGTAGTAAACCGCAGCGGCGTATTGCTGGCCGAGAACCCCTACATCTCCCTGCTGAACGGTGAGGAGTACGAAACCCGTACCATCCGCTTCCGTACGGTAGGCGATGCCACCTGCACCGGCGCTGTGGAATCAGATGCTGACACCCTGGAAAAAATCATCCAGGAAGTAGCATCTGCCCGCGTAACCGAACGCGGCGGCCGTGCCGACGACCGCCGCAGCGAAGCCGCCATGGAAGACCGTAAACGCCAGGGATATTTTTAACAGGTATCAGCTGTGAGGTGTGAGACGGTCCGCCGCAGCGGTATGAGCCTGCTATAAATGCCGGCTCCTGACTATATAGTTCTCGTACCTCATACTGTAGCGGCGGACCGCCTCATACCTCATAGCTCAAACCCCATACCCAAACAACAATGCAACAACTATCAAACCCCACCATAGATACCGATCGTTACCTGAACATGGACCTGCTCCGCTTTACTACTGCCGGTAGTGTCGATGACGGGAAAAGTACGCTGATTGGCCGCCTGCTCCTGGACAGCAAGGCTATTTTTGAAGACCAGATCGAAGCCATTGAAAGGAGCAGCAAGCAGCGCGGCTCCGAATATGTAGACCTTTCACTACTCACTGATGGCCTCCGTGCCGAGCGGGAGCAGGGCATTACCATCGATGTGGCCTACCGTTATTTTGCCACCCCGCGCCGCAAGTTCATCATTGCCGATACCCCCGGCCATATCCAGTACACCCGCAACATGGTAACGGGCGCCTCTACGGCTAACCTGGCGATTGTGCTGGTAGATGCCCGCCATGGTGTTGTGGAGCAAACCCGCCGCCATGCCTTTATTGCCTCCCTGCTGCAGATCAAGCATCTGGTGCTGGCGGTTAATAAAATGGACCTGGTTGATTACAGCGAGGACGTATTCCAGAAGATCAAGGATGATTTTTCAGAATTCAGCTCACGCCTGAATATTGCCGATATTCGTTACATTCCCATCAGTGCCCTGAAAGGCGATAACGTGGTGGAGAAGACGGAGAACATGCCCTGGTTCAAAGGCGCTACGCTGCTCTATACACTGGAGACGGTGAACATCAGTTCAGACCACAACCATGTCGACAGCCGCTTCCCGGTGCAGTACGTGATCCGCCCGCAGTCCGACAAGCACCACGATTACCGTGGCTATGCCGGCCGTATTGCAGGCGGCGTGTTCAAGCCCGGCGATGAGGTGATGGCGCTCCCATCCGGCTTTACCTCCAGGATCCAGAGCATCGATACCCTTAACGGACCGCTGGAAGAAGCTTTTGCGCCGATGTCGGTGACCATGACCCTGGAGGATGACATCGATATCAGCCGTGGCGATATGCTGGTGAAGCCCAACAACCAGCCTAAAACCGAGCAGGACATCGAGCTGATGATCTGCTGGCTGAACCAGAAGCCCCTGCAGCCCAAAGGCAAGTATATCCTGATCCACACCACCAAAAGCTGCAAGTGCATCATCAAGGAGATACGGTATAAGGTAAACATCAACACCCTGCACAAGATCGAAGATGATCTAAGCCTGGGACTCAATGAAATTGGCCGCATCAGCCTGCGCACCACAGAACCACTTTTCTTCGACAGCTACAACCGCAACCGCGCGACTGGTTCCCTGATCCTGATCGATCAGTTTACGAATGAGACGGTTGGTGCGGGAATGATTATTTAAAAGTAATTCTGTAGTTGCTGTATTGAATTTCTTTATACAGAATGCAATCTATATATATAGGTTGCATTCTTTTTTTTAGGTATTTGGCTGCACTAAAAAATTGGGTTATTTACACTATGATAACAATCAAAGAATTTTATAGTGATAGAGGGTGCTGCTAAAATATACACCCTCCTATTGGCTGGTGTATTTATCATATTTTCTTCTATTGTCCTCTTCAACCCGGAAGATATCAGGGGTGTTGAGAGTAATGTAATTTTTTCAATTCAGCAAATTTTAAAAGATAATAAAGGTCTATATCAGGATCCTGCCAATGCACCATATTCGGTCACACAGTATTCACCTTTATACTATGTCCTGATCGACAGTGCATTATCCATTTATGATTTTGATATCGGAAGAGAATTTTACGAAATCAGAATAGTAGCAAGAACGGTATCTTTGTTGTTGAGCCTGACGTTGGTTTATCTCCTCTATACTTTATTGGTTAAAGAATATTATACGGATAAACAATTTTCCTTATCCCTCTGCCTTTTATTCCTGATTGTTACCTATCCATGGTTTCATCTAAGCAGGCCTGATGTATTGGTAACACTCTTTTTGCTGTTAGCTATAAACCAGACTGTAAAGTTTTTAAAGACGGGTGAGCTTAAGTATGTAGTTATCGGTGGATGCATATGTGCATTTGCCTTTTTCTCAAAGCAAAATGGGATTATTATTTTATTGGGAATAGCAGCATTCTTTATTGTATCAGGTAAAATAAAAGTAACGCTATTTTTTTCTGCCGGATTCATTGCCGGAATATTGTCCTGTTCAGTGGTCTTTTTTCTGTTAGACTATCACAGTAATTTTTTATTCGATAATATCGTGAGGGGAGTTAATAATGGAGTAAGTCTTGAGAATTTTCACTTAAAGTTTTTAAATAACTCAATTTCTTTATATGGCTTTCTCATTATATCTTCAATTGTTGTATCTGCTGCTACTTTCAATGCTTTGAAGAAAGATGTTGTATACCAGTTCCTCTTATTCCTGTCAGTAACAGTATTAACTTTTTCTATTATCACAGCATTGAAGCAGGGATCCGCGGAGCATTATCTGTTAGACTGGTTTACTATTTCATTGATCATGTTTGGTTATGTTACAACCAAAATCAAAAGTAGTGGGGTGAGAAAACTAGCCATAGCATTATCAACATGGGTGGTGTTAATATATAGTACATCAGTTATGATGTTACATGTATACCGATATCATAAAGATTTTGTAGCAGCTTCTGAAATGATCGCCGGAATTATTTTGCCAGGTGAAAAAGAATCTGCAGAAAATGGAATTATTGCTTTCTTAGAAGCGGAAATAGGCGAAGATTATTTTTACAGCCCTGAAAGAAGTCTAAGATTAAGATTTCCGTTCAATGCGCTTTTTCCCCAAGACGAAGTTGTGTTTGGAGAACAAGGCTTATTTGCAAAAAAAGTTTTTAGTTATGCATCTTTGCATAAGCATGTACAAAGCGGACAATTTAAATATTACATAGATAAGGAGGGGATACCGCCGAGCTTTTTCGGTGCCAGCTTAGAAGATGATTTTGTTTTTCTTATCAAAATAGGGGCCTTAAATGTTTACAAAAATAAGAACAACAAATTTTGAGCTAAGCCTGAAAATAAACTGTTCTTGAGATGCGCTATAATGTAAACATCAACATCTGTCTGGATAGAATTTGTAATAACGCCAGAGTTGAAAAATTTGACCGTAATAGTCAGCATACTCATGAACATTTGCAAGAGTATCCACCACAAGTTGTGCAATGGACCGCAGAACCTGAACGATTAATTTTCAGCAGAAGTGATTGAGTTATAAAATATCATTTCACATGGTTTTTTGGGAAAACATATAAATTACCTGTACGCCAGGCTAAATTATAGCGCAGTGAATCAGTCTTTTAATTACCTGGCAGCTTTCGTTTATATTGGTGAACAGGCACTTCTGAAAAAAAATCAGGAATAACTCATTTCGTTCAATCATTGGGCGTAAATCTCTACTGCATGAATAGAGGTATAACAAGCATACTTAATATTATTAGAAAAGCAAATGCCTTATTAGCACCTCAAGGGAGTACTACTACCCATCTTCCGATTATGGACTTCGCAGGTCAGGAAGCTTCAGATTTAATTATGAAAACCTTGTCGTCTGATAAACCTGCCATGATCAGTCGCTTTGGTGCTGTAGAGATACAGTGTGTGTATGAGTACCTGACACAGCCAAATTTTGAAAACAGCTTAAAATATATCAAGGGAGAGATAGATTCGATTGGATGGAGCAGGTTTACCTTTGAAGATATGCCCCGTAACGCAGGCTTTTTCCCTCCCAACGTCAGAAATTTTGAGAAGTTTAGCGAATTGATGCTGGCGGAAATGGAGCAAATAGATATCCTTGGTTCCTGGCGTGCAGAGGAAAATCTATTTAAGGAGGAGTTGAAAAATGCAAAGAAGGTGAGGCTGCGGGACCTGGAACCTTATTACCACCCCCGTCCCTGGAGCCAGGTGCTGGAAGGGAAAAAAGTGTTGGTGATTCATCCCTTCGAAGAGAGTATCAGGCACCAGTATCAGAAAAGAGCACTGCTTTTTTCTGATAAAAGAATATTGCCCCAGTTCGATCTAACAATCATCAAGGCCGTACAAAGCATTGCCCATAACAAAGTGAACTTCAAGGATTGGTTTGAGGCCCTGGAGTATATGAAGGAAGCAGTAGCCAAGGAAAAGTTTGATATAGCATTGATGGGTTGTGGTGCCTATGGAATGCCATTAGCCAGTTTTGTAAAGCTCATGGGGAAGCAAGCTGTGCATATGGGTGGCGCTCTGCAAATACTGTTTGGCATCAGGGGAGCTCGCTGGGAAAGCCATGAAACCATCAGTAAGCTGTTCAACAAACATTGGATAAAACCACTTCAGATAGACTATCCTGATAATTTCATGGTGGTCGAAGAGGGGTGCTATTGGTGAAGGATAAATGAATTTCTTAACCTGGAAATCAATTAAATTTGCCATATTAGCTGCACACTACAGGACCTCTTTTCTTAGACAGCTACAACTGCAACCGCTCAACAGGTTCGTGAATTCTGATTCATTATTTTAAGCATGAGACTGTTGGGGCGGGGATGAATATCTAAAAATTATATTGTTGTTACTCCTGAAATTATAGGGAAGAAGCAAGCTACATGAGTATAAATGAAAGAAACAGCATAAGCATTTCCATATGTTGCTTCTTTTATTAAAAGTCATATGTGAGGTCGGATAACAATTCATTGCAAACTAAGAAATGTTGATTCCTCATACTCAGCTTGCAACAAGGCTGTTCATCCAATACTTTTTGCTATAGTGTTATTTATTTTGAAGAAAGCACTAAATTTGAAATTGGAAAAAAAGAACCACCAACATGCAGGACGATAAAGCCTTGCTGGAGTATCCAGCAAAACAGGCTGAAAAGGAAGATGGAGATGAGGGATGGACGCTTGATATTCAGCCAAGTACCTCACTATTTGATTTGCAACTAAAGGAAGTGTGGCAATATCGCGACCTGCTTCAAATGTTTGTTAAAAGGGATTTTGTTGCAACTTTCAAGCAAACCATTTTAGGGCCTATCTGGTTTTTTATTCAACCTGTGTTCACTACTATTATCTTTACCTTCGTTTTTAGTAATGTAGCGGGTATTACCACAGAGGGTATTCCTCCCGCACTATTTTATTTGGCAGGTATTATCGGTTGGAATTATTTTTCAACCTGTCTCACTGATACTTCAACTACTTTTACTAAAAATGCTAATATTTTTGGTAAAGTATATTTCCCGAGATTTATAACTCCTTTATCTGTAGTAATATCAAACCTTTTGAAATTTGGTGTTCAGTTTCTACTGTTCCTCCTATTATTAGGTTATTACTATGTGCAGGGTGCAGATATACGGCCTAATCTTTATATTCTGTTGGTGCCATACCTGGTGGCTTTGATGGCGCTGATGGGTTTGGGAGGTGGTATGATTATATCATCTATGACTACTAAATACCGTGACCTGCAGTTTTTGGTTGCTTTTGGTGTTCAATTAGCGATGTACGCCTCTCCAGTTATTTATCCCATATCTTCTCTTCCTGAAAAATATAAGTTGATTATATTGGCTAATCCAGTATCAGGTATTATTGAAACTTTCCGTTTTGCTTTTATAAGCCAGGGCACTTTTTCCTGGGGGTATATAGGCTATTCAACTGCTTTTACAGTGGTGATTTTCTTTTTAGGGTTAATTATATTCAATAAAGTACAACGTACATTTATGGATACTGTATGAGAATTTCTGTTACTAACTAAACGGAAGTCAAGGTACAAAAGCAATTTGATTAGATTTAAGCATGTCTGATACTGTCATAAAGGTTGAGAATCTATCCAAACAGTATAGGTTAGGAGAGTTAGGAACTGGTACACTTTCTCATGACCTAAACCGCTGGTGGCATAAAGTAAGAGGTCTGGAAGATCCCTACCTGAAAGTGGGTGAGGTCAATGACCGGGCTACTAAGGGTAATAGCGATTACGTATGGGCGATTAGGGATATTAATTTTGAGGTAAAGAGAGGTGAGGTACTGGGGATCATCGGTAAAAATGGTGCTGGTAAGTCTACTCTTCTTAAATTACTCTCCCGGGTCACTTCCCCAACTACTGGAAGAATTAGGTCAAAAGGAAGAATTGCTTCATTGCTGGAGGTAGGCACAGGCTTTCATGAGGAACTGACAGGGCGGGAAAATATTTTCCTGAATGGTTCTATAATGGGCATGACCAAAGCTGAGATTCGTTCTAGGTTAGATGAAATAATTGATTTTTCCGGTACAGAACGCTATATAGATACTCCGGTAAAGCGGTATTCATCAGGTATGAGAGTAAGGCTTGGATTTGCAGTTGCCGCTCATTTAGAACCTGAAATTTTAATTGTTGATGAGGTTTTGGCAGTTGGGGATGCCGAGTTTCAAAAAAAGGCAGTTGGTAAAATGCAAGATGTAGCACAAGGTGGAGGAAGGACTGTGATTTTTGTAAGCCATAATATGGCATCAATTCAAGCATTATGTACAAGAGGGATTTTATTATCAAACGGTGGCTTAAACACTGATGGAGAAATTTCTGAAATTGTAGGTAAATATTTATCATTAAATCAGAATAATAATTCATTATTTTATAAAAATAAGTTTGTTAAATCAACTTTTCTTGTATGGATTGAATCTGCAAATGTAATTTCTTCTGGAGCTTATGATAGAGAAGTAATGTCTGGAAAAGATGTTACTTTTTCTTTTGAATATAAGGCAAAGGAATTAGGTCTGAAATGTGCACTACATATTGGAATTTATAATAGTTACGGTGAAAAAATTCTCCATTTGGGTTCAATCTATGGTGGGTTTGATACATTTATAACTGAATCACATGGAGAGGTTATCTGTACAATCCCAAGGTTTCCTTTGGTGGCGGGTTCATATTATATCAATATCTCATTGCATCTAAATGGTCAGCCATATCAAAGAATAGAAAATGCAATGAAGTTGATAGTTGAAAGTGGGGATTTTTACGGAAATGGTAGAGTACCAAATCCTGAAGGTTCTAAAGTGTTAGTAGAACAAAATTGGGCTGTCGTATAGTATATGGGACTCTTTTTAGATATAAAACAAAGTTTACTTTGGAGATATAACAAGCTCAAAAAACAAATTTTTGAAAATGATAAGATCTTGACTTGGGCTTCGCAATCTCCACGTAAAAGTTCTTTTTACTATTTTTTATTTAGTGATAAATTTGATAGAGAGCACTATAGTGTATTAAGGGGTAAGCTAATTCATTTGAAAAAAGAACAAGGTAGCACATCTGATGATGCTACACTTCGTCGTAATATTCATAGAATTGAGAAAGGTCTAATTTCAATTCCATTGAAGAATATTTTTGCTCTTGATTATATTGAAGAAACTATATCTGCTTACGAAAAAGTATCTGCAGGTTCTAGTGAAGTTGATACCATCAAATGGGCAAAAGATGTACTTCAAGAGTATTTTAGTGTTGTAGAATCCCATGATGTCATAGAAAGAGCTAAAGAAAGATATAATCAATGTAATAGTAATTTACCTCTTAATTCTTTCATTTCAACATCTCCTTATCTGCCATATGAACGAAAAACTAGTGTAAAAAGTAATATTGAGTTTGAGGAATTTTTAAGACTCTGTCAGCAAAGACGTTCAGTGCGTTGGTATGAGCAGGTAAAAGTTCCACATGTACTGATAAAGCAAGCAATTACTGCTGCTTTATACTCGCCTAGTGCATGTAACAGGCAGCCGTTTAGATTTATTTTTATCGATGATCCTGAAAAACTAAAGATGGCTGGTTTTTTGCCAATGGGGGCGACTTCATTTGCTCATAATATTCCTATGATTGCTATTTTGATCGGTGACTTAACTGCATATTTTGATGAGAGGGATAGGCATGTTATTTATATAGATGGAGGTTTGGCAGCCATGAGTTTTATGTTTGCACTTGAAACTCTAGGATTATCATCCTGTCCAATTAATTGGCCAGATATAGAAGAAAGAGAAAAGAAATTAGATAAGTTTTTAAGTTTATCGCCCCATGAGCGTTGTATAATGTTTATCTCAATTGGATTTCCTTTAGAAGAAGGAAAGATTCCATTTTCTCAAAAGAAGTCTGTAGATGGAGTTCATAAAATGTTCTAATTCTAAGGGTATAAACTAATAAAACTAATGACTTGCAATTAAAGAAAATGAGCTGTTGCTTCATTAAATTAGAGAATATTGACAGAACTGGAAAAGATTGATTTATATTAAGAATTTGAAAAATAAATTAATTTTAAAGTATTTTATCTAGTATCAACTTCTTGTTACTAACTTACTAATGTATAATTAAAGACAAAGGGTAATGTTTAAAAAACTATTCAATAAATTTTTTAATTCTGCAGTAGATAATTCAAGTAAAAAGGATATTTCATACATATTCAGTCTAGGATTACCCACGCAGATGAAACCTGTATTAGCTTTTTTGATTAATGGTGAGATAGATGATCAGGCAAAAGCTGTTGCTGTACTTGCTGAAACTCGTCGAAATGAAATAGCAAAAGGGGGCGACAAAAAAGTACCGATATGGTACTCTCCTAAACCTTCAAGTGCGGGCAGTGACACTAGTGCTGGTGCTAGACCTCAACCAGGTGAAGTTTTAGAATTCACAATGGAACGTGTAGCCGCGACAGGAAAAAATCAAAAATGGGCTACTGCCCTTTATTTGATTGCAAGAGAATTTAAATCATCGATAGGTATTGAACTCGGTACTTGTGCAGGGATATCATCTCTCTATATTTCTTCAGCGCCTAGTATGGATAAATTCATCACAGTGGAAGGATCAGAGGCCTTGGCTAATATTGCTAAGGAGAGTCTGAAATCACACAAAAACGTTAAGGTTGTCAATGCTCTTTTTGATGATGCACTCCATCAAGAACTTCCTTCTCTAAATAAAAAAATTGATTTGGCTTATATAGATGGACACCATGAAAAAATCGCTACCATTCATTATCTAAATAAACTAATTCCTTTTTTAAGCCCTGGAGCTGTTGTTCTATTTGACGATATTTCTTGGTCATATGATATGCGTGATGCATGGGACATTCTTAGCAAGAGAAAAGAATTTTCACATGCCATGGATCTTGGAGCTGTCGGCTTGTGCATTTTGAAATCAAAGGATGAAAAATTAAATAATGCCCCTATGTATTGGGATTTGCAGCCGTATGTTGGAAAGCATAAACTAGGCGATCCTCACGGTTGGAAAGAATAGACAGAATTATTGAATTTTATAATGTTGAAAATTTACTTGGATGATGTTGCATAATCAGTACGTATCTCAAGTATATTAAAATTATAATTCCTGCCGGCAGTGGTAGAGAATGTATGAGAGTTGAATAAAAAGCAATAGGGGGATGTTGAGGAGGTTATGTGCGACTTAAATATCCAAATCATCTGCCCCTATTGCCAAAGTAGTAAGGTATGGAAAAATGGGCGAAAGCGGAATGGTAGGCAGAATTTTCTGCGGTTCGCCGCTGCGATGCTCCAAATGTAGAAAACAGTTTCAAAGGGAATACACCTATAAAGGTTGCTCACTAGAGGTAAAAAGGTTTGTGATTAAGATGCTCAACAAGAACTGTGGGCTTAGAGACATTGAGTTTATTGCTGGAGTACATCGTAAGACCAGCATCAGGATTTTGGAAGAAAAGGCCAGTCAGCTTAGCTTCAAGCATTAGCAAAGCAGCTATGACCTGGTGCAGATAGATGAGCTTTATAGCTTTGTAGGCAGCAAAAAAGAACAAGCAATGGCTCCTTTACGCTTATGCCCCTAACACTGATGAGGTGCTGGCTTGGCAGTAGGAAGACAGAAGTATAAAAACAGTAGAACGGCTCTATAAGCAGCTTGATGAACTTAACATTCAACTATTCTATACCGATGACTGGAAAGCCTTCTCTGCTGAGCTACCCGCTGAAAAGCATCTGATTGGAAAATTAGGAACTAAACACATTAAGGGGGTAAATACCAGCCTTAGGGCGAGAAATAGAAGGCTGGTTAGAAAAACCACCTGTTTCTCTAAAAAGCAACGAAACCATGAGCTACAAATGAAGCTGATTTTACAAAATAGAAACTATCATACATTTTAGACCAGAGCCGAATCATTATACTACATAAGTGAAAGAAATTGTTTTTTTAAGTCTAGTTTTTACGTTAAATGTATATACAAATTGACAAAGCTGGTTTTGTAAACAAAGGAGCAGAACTCATGCTTTTTTCGATAATGGATCGATTAGGTAAGGAGAAAAACCTTAATCCTATATTTGTTGCTGGAAGAGGTATAGGTAGGGCAGAAAGTATTAGAAAAGCTGGACTCTTTCAAAAAGTTAATTTACAAAGATTGAATATTCCGTTTGAGAAGTTATTTGATCAATATAGATTTGAACAATATGGTTTAATAAAAGAGAATAAGATAAATGCTGTATTGGATGCCGGAGGTTTTCAGTTTGGAGACCAGTGGGAATATCTGTATAGTACAGAGAATAATCTTGAATTAAAGCGATATTATAAAAAGTTAAAAAATCATGGTGCTAAGATTGTGTTTATGCCTCAGGCATTTGGGCCTTTTAATAAGCCGTTGTCTCTCCAACGAATAAAAATAGTATTTGAATATGCAGATAAAATTTATGCACGAGATAGAATATCATATAAGTATTTAGAAGAAGTTTTTGGCGAAAACCAAAAAATTTCTATATCACCCGATTTTACAAATTTGCTAAAGCCTGATATTTCCTTGTCAAATTATTTGTTAGCAAAAGACGCTATTTGCATTATTCCTAATTCAAAAATGTTAACTCATACACCAGATGAGATAAAGACTAAATATATACCTTTTTTAATTGCGCTTATATCTCATTATCTAGCAAATGGAGAAAAGATAATACTCTTGAATCATGAAGGAAGTGATGATTTTGCTATCATTAATGAAATTAAGAATAAAACTAATGTTGAACTTCCAGTATTAAATGGTTTAAATGCGCTCGAAATCAAGGCATGTATAAAACATTTTAAGTTGTTAATTTCTTCAAGATATCATGGAGTAGCAAGTGGGTTAAATCAAGGTGTACAAACTTATTGTACCAGTTGGTCGCACAAGTACAAAGAACTTATGGATCTTTATGGAATAAAAAATGGAATATTAGATGTAAATACATCATTTGAGAAGGCTCTTGCACAATTAAATAATTATGAAGTTAATGGTAAATTAGAAGATAATATAGCTATAGTTGAAGTCACCGTTGATAGGATGTGGAAGGACATTATAACAAATATTATATGAAATGTGATAAATGACATATATAATCTTTTAATAGAATTGCAATCAATTTATATAAGTGAGTATTCAACTTGTTTCAATAATAGTACCTGTTTATAACAGAATACATTTCATTTCTGAATGTCTAAATTCCTTATTGAGACAAACGTATTCAAATTGGGAGACATTGGTAGTAGATGATGGATCTACAGATGGTACAAAGGAGGTTGTTATTAAATATGCTAAGAAAGATAGCAGAATTAAATTATTAGAAAGAAATAGGGGGCCTAAAGGCGCGCCAACTTGTAGAAATATTGGTGCTACTAACGCATTAGGTGAATATTTACTCTTCCTTGACTCCGATGATATGTTAGCAGATTATTGTCTTAAAAGGAGATTGAACAAATTTTCACAGCATCCTGAAGCTGATTTTATTGTTTATCCTACAAAGCTGTTCCATCATCATGTCGGAGATTTAGATATATACTGGAATAAACCTGTTGCTGACAGGGATGATTTAACTAGGTTTATGGATTTTGATACTCCATGGCAAACCAGTGGCCCCATTTGGAAAAAATCTTCATTCATCAAGCTTGGCGGATTTGATGAAGAGGCATTATCTGCTCAGGATTGGGAGTTGCATATACGTGCACTCATTAATAAACTGAACTATGTGGTTGTAGCGGACATTCGCAAAAGCGATGTATATTATAGGCGACATGAACATACAATTAGTAACTCATGGTTAGAAAAAAATAAGATTCTGAATAGAGTTAGCTTGTTAGATAGGGTTTTTATGGAGATAATAGGTAAAGGGCTACCGCTTACAAAAGAAATGAAAAGATGTTATGCAGGGAACTATTTCAGATCATCCTTAAAGCTTTATCTGAATCATAAAGATTCTTTAGCTTTGAAAACTTTTGTTAAAATCAAAACTATGGAGTTGTTACCAGAACATGAGTATTACTTTTGGTGGCTGTATCTATACATTCAAATACAGTTGAATAGCAGAAAAAATCTACAAACCTTTTCTATTCGAATTTTTGATTCATTGGCATACAGGCTTTTAGGCTATCAGTTTAATAGTGGCACAAATAGATATTTCTTAAACTATCATTGGGTAGCTGACGAAAATTCTCATCCTTTATAAGAATCTATATAAGAATAGAAATGTTAAAAGTTAGTGAATACAAGCCTCTGGTTTCTGTCTTGCTTCCTGCTTATAATACTGAAAGGTTTATCAAAGAGGCTATAGAAAGTGTTCTAAACCAGACTTATGAAAATTTTGAATTAATCATTTTAGATGATAAATCCACTGATAATACAAAACATGTTATAGAAGGATATAAGGATGACCGGATTAAAATCTTTAACAATGAGATTAATATAGGATTTTTGAGATCCCGAAATAGGCTGATGAGGCTGGCAAAGGGTGATTATATTGCTTTTCAGGATGCAGATGATGTTTATTCTCGATTCAAATTAGAGAAACAATTAGCTGCTTTTGCAGCTGATAGAGAATTAGGAGCATGTGGTGTACAATATCAAAGGATTAGTAGTACTGGAGAATACCTTTCCAATGTATCATCTTATCCAACAAATTATCAATCTATCAGAGATAAATTGCCTGAGGATTTTTCTTTTTGGCCAACTTCAATAATGGTAAAAAAAGAAGTAGTAGAGGATGTGGGGCTGCTGGAAGAGTATTTTGATAGAATTGGGAGTGATGATTATTATTGGTGTGCAAAGATTGCGCTGCGACATAAATTGATCAATTTACCAGAGATTCATTTTTATTATAGAAACAATCCCGATTCATTTACATCATATAGGAATACTAACCTTAGGAAATTAGCATCTACCTATATCGTAAAAGAAATACTAAGGCACGAAATTAGTACTGGAGAAGATTTGTTTTCAGATAAAGGTTTAAATAAAGTAAAACAAATTGAAAAATATATTTTCGATCAAAAGTTACCTCAAAAAAAACTAGCCTTATGGTTTAGTTATCACGGAAAATATTTGCATTCCTTGAAAACGATGGGTAGCATTCTTTTTTACAATCCAGTACAGGAGAAATCTTTTTATAAGGATTTTCTCTACATATTGAAAAAGTTTGTAGTGAGTAAGGCCGGAATAAGATGAGGAATGTGAAATATTATTATAATAAATTGAATGAGAAGTTTATTGTTCAAAGGGCTTATTTTTCCAAAAAAGCCTCAAGACCATTAAACTTTTTTTTTATTGTTTCCTGTGGCCGAAGTGGGACGACCTTACTTAGAAAGCTTTTGATGAATTCTGGAGTAGTTCACATACCACCAGAGACAGGTGATTTTATTGTTCAGGCAAGCCAGCAATATTTCCAGCATAGGAAAAAAGGCTGGTATGTGATAGTAAATAGTATTGTTGCTCTGGTTTATACCAGCAATGACTTTAGATATTGGAATTTGGATTCGGAGGCACTAAAAGGATATCTTCTAAATATTCAGGAGAGTGAAAGAACACTTCAAAATCTTATTTTAGGTGTTTATAAATATCATCAAATGCTTAACAGTCCAAATGCTACATTGATAGGAGATAAAACACCATACCTGGTTCTAAGGCTTGAATGGCTAAAAACTTTATTCCCAGGCGCTAAGATTATACATCTAGTTAGAGACAGCAGAGCTGTTGTTAATTCTAGAAAAAGCACTTTAAATGAATCACTAGAGTACGCAGTAAATAGATGGGTCTGGTCAGTAAAAGAAGTTTTTAAATATAAAAAGCGACTTTCCCTTTTAGAGGTAAAGTATGAGGATTTAGTTAATGATCCCAAAAGTACGCTTGAACTGATTTCCATTTACCTGGAGATGAATTTCACTGAACAGTTCTTTGAAGATAAAAAAATATTATTAGGCGATGATATAAAACCTCATCATAAAAAGCTTAATAATCCTATTACTTCAAATGAAGTAAACAAGTGGAAGTCAGAGCTTACTAGAGAAGAGATTTCCTATATTTCAACACGTACTCAAAAGTATTTAAAAATTTATAATTATCCACTAGATGTTTAAGATAGCCATGTTGCTTCCTGAGGAATCGGTTTTTAGCGCTATAGAGGGAGGACCAGTAGTAAGGTGGGTATATGAAGTTATAAGCCGGAATATCAGTATAGATATTAAATACAAGATCTTAGTAAAAAATACTAAAAATGATTTTGAACGAACATTAGATATCATAACCCCCGCTAGGGGTATATATTCACTGCTAGGAAAATTCACTAAAATATCACCCTCTTTCAAAATATATCTTTATTGTTTGTCTCATTATAAATTGATTAGAGACTGCAAAGTTGTACATATACAAAATAGGCCGGAGTATGCTGTAGTGTTGCGTAAACTTGGGTTTAATGGTATAATAATTCTTCATGTTCATAATGAAAGGATCCACTTTTTTAGTGAAAGATATATTATTGAATTAGACAGAGCCATTGATGCAGTAATTTCATGTAGTGAAAAAGTAGCTCAAAAATATAGGCCACTGAGTGATTCTCTCTATAATAAAACCAAAGTCATTTATAATGGTGTAAATCCTAGCTTATTTAAACCTGCATCAGAAATCAAGAAATCTTCGCTTTTATATGTGGGTAGATTAGTTGAGGGAAAAGGTGTTCATTTATTGATAGATGCATTTCAGTTATTGCTACAAGATTTTCCAGGTTTGACATTAACTATAGTAGGTGCAGGCCATTATGGTAAAACAGAATTACAAACTCCTTTTGAAAAGTCGCTCTTTCAGAAGATTAAAAATATAGAGCAAGGGAGGGTTATATGTCTTGGCTATTTAGAACATGATACAGAATTGCCTGCAGTATTCAATCAGCATACTATTTTGTGTCTTCCTTCTCTGACCACTGAGGCTTTTCCCATGGTTGTGGTTGAAGCCATGTTTTGCAAGTTGCTTGTGGTAGCCTCAGACGTAGGAGGAGTAAGTGAAGCTATTGATTCTGAACGTGGAGTTCTAGTAGCTGACATAACAGTAGAACGATTATATTTGGCTTTGAAGAATGTTCTAAATGATCAAGAACTAACTCTAGACCTGAGGGAGAAAAGCTATCACTATGCCCAGAAAGAATTTACATGGGAAAAAGTAACAAAGGATTATTTCGAGTTTATCCTGAAATTGGTTGAAAATGAGAGTATTGCACATAGCAAACTGGTATCCTAATCGTTGGGAAAATAAAGAAGCACTTTTTATACAGGAACATATTTCTGCATTACAGCAATATTGCCATAATGATACGGTACATATTGAAATCAGATATAATCCAGATACAGTATTTAGACTAGTAAAGTATAGAATAAGCCCTACAGAAGAAGCTTACATTATATTAACGAAAATAAAAGTATGGCGGATCATTGAATTCTTATACTTAAAAACTTTAGTGTGGGTACTAATTAAGTATAAGATCAATAGTAGGTATAACCTAATTAATGTTCATATAGCATATCCATTACTTACTCATATAAACATTCTCAAGAAGATAATCAAAGTTCCAATTGTTGTTACTGAGCATTGGACTGCATATCATTACAATTTTAATTTACCTGAAACGACAACAAAGTTAGACAGAATCAAAAAAATTTTCTCTTCTGAATTACCTATAATTACTGTTTCAAAAGCATTGTGCAATGACATAAAGACGTTTTCTGGATGTTTTGACCACTCTTGCACAGTAGTGCCTAATGTAGTTAATGAGCAACTGTTTTACTACAAAGAAAAAGAAAAGGACAAGTTGGTTTTTTTTATGATCAATTATTGGCGTACTATAAAAAAGCCATTTGTTATTTTAAATGCATTTAGAGAGGTGTTAAAGGTTTATCCACATGCTCAATTACGTATAGCAGGATATGGGCCTTTATGGGATGAAATCATTGCTTATGTTGAAGAATATAATCTACTTGGAAATATTAGTTTACTTGGTAAATTAGAAAAAGAAGATGTGGCAAAAGAAATGCAAAATTGCCTTCTCTTTATTCATTCTGCAGATTATGAAACTTTTTCGGTTGTTTGTGCAGAAGCCCTTATGTGTGGTACACCTGTGATAATGACTAATTTGGCAGCTGTTGCAGAATTTATTAACTCTTCAAATGGAAGATTGATAAATCAAGGACAAAGTTGGGCTGAGGCTATAATTGAAGAAGTGAAGAACTACTCTAAATATCAAAATCTTGCCATAGCTGATTATGCAAAGGCAAGATTTAGTTCAAAAGCGGTAGGTGAGAAATATTATACTTATTTGGAGGAACTTTGTAATGAAGCTAATAGGTAAAAATATTTTAATCATTTCTCCAGAGGCCTGGGGCGAGTATTTTGTTTCAAAGCACCATTATGCCACTGAACTAGCTGCACAAGGTAACTATGTGTATTTTCTTAATCCGCCTTCTAAAGGGTATACGATTGAATCAACAAAGTTTGATAACTTATCTATTTTAAATTATCCCGGATTTCCAAAAGGGATGCGATATTACCCAAATTTTCTTCAAAAACATTTTATCGCTAATAGATATCAGAAGTTAGAGCACTTGAGTTGTAAGCACTTTGATATTGTTTGGTCTTTTGATACTTCAGTTTTTTATGACTTTTCTGCCTTACCTGCTTCTGTAATTAAAATTCTACACATTGTTGATTTGAATCAAGACTTTCAAACAGAATCAGCAGCAAAAACAGCAGACATTTGCCTCTGTACCACTGAACTAATCAAAGCTAAATTACTACCCTTCAATATCAATACTCATAAGATACATCATGGAGTGAGGCTGAATGAATTCGGTAATGGCATAGATAGACAGATCAAATTGCCAGGAAATAATTTAATAAAAGCTTTATATGTAGGGAATCTTTCTATGCAGTTCTTGGATTGGGAAAAGTTATTGACTGTAATACGATCTCATGCAAATATAGACTTTCTATTCCTTGGCCCTGAAGGTAGAAGTAATCTATCAACATCTATTATTACCAGCTCGGCAAAAGACGAAATAAAGAGTCTGCCTAACACATATTTTATGCCACCTGTGCCTGCCGATCTAATTATGTATTATTTGTTAGCAGCTGATTTGTTACTTGTGTCATATAAGGAAGATAATTACGATGATCAGGCTAGCCCACATAAAATAATGGAATATCTAGCCTCAGGTAAACCAGTTGTCGCAACCTGGACCGAAGAGTATGCTGATAAAGATTTGCTTTATATGTCTAAATCCATGGAGGATTTTCTAAAAATATTTAGTTGGGTAATTGATAATATTGGTTCCGCCTCTAGTGAGTTGTCTGCTGCTAAAAGAAAGGCTTTTGCAGCAGACAATACTTATACAGAGCAAATCAGAAAAATTCAAGAACTAATACAGATTAGAAATGAAAAATAAGCTTATTGAATATTTATTTTTCATTTTTCTAAAAACAATGGCTTTTATAAGATTTGTTAGAAATATTTTTTATAATAGAAGGGAGGGGAGGAAGAAAGTGACTTTTTTAATCAGAACTGATTATAGTAGATATCTCGTTAGTCTAATCCTTTTTTTTGTAAAAAATGGTTACAATGTTAGGATTGTGCTTAATAGGGAATTTTGGTCAATTTTAAATAAATATTGGTTTGATCTTTCCTATAATAAATATGTTTCGATTGTTCTATGGAGCAAAAAGAATCAGAGCCAAATTTTCTCCGATACTATTTTTTTAAATAACAACAGACTTTCATTAAAACCAAACTATTATTATCCGATTAGTGAAGAATTGCTGAGTAACAACTATAAAGTCCCATTTAGCTTGCACCCTATGTTTTATTTTAAAGAGTTAGACTCTTTAAATTTAGAAAAGGTAATTACCAGAAAATTTAAATTAGTTTTTGCTGGTAATTTAAGTGGTATTTACAAAAATATAAAATGTTTTGATGAGGTATATCTAAGTAGAGTGGTATTGGTTGAAATTTTAATGAGTAAATTCAGCCAATATGTGCATTTTCCAAAAACAAAAAATGAACTTTATAGTACTGATAAACCAATATGTATAATAGATATCAGTAATTTTTGGCTGGATAAAAAAGAATATATATCGTTCCTTTCCAATTCAGATTTTGGTTTATGTCCAGTAGGATTAAGAATGCCTTTTTGCCACAACTTGATAGAGTGCATTTATACAGGTACAATTCCTGTTCTGCAGTATAATAAATTATTAAATCCAGAACTTCAACACTTAGTGGAATGCATTTCATTTGATGGGAATGAATATGATTTTATTTCAAAAATAAATATGATACTCTCAGGAGAGATTCACACTACTGATTTTACTAATAATCTTTTCTCGTACTATCAAAATAATTTATCTCCTTCCGCGGTGATACAACAAATTGAAAACTTACAAAATCTCTCTGATAAGAATTTATTTTTATTGGCTGGGGAAGCGGGAGAGTTAAGCATGTCTTTGGCAGAAAGAGAATAACTGTTGATCAACATTCTTATCTTCTTTTGTATAGAATTTTACCTACTAATATTCCTTTGTGGCCTAGATATTGCTAAAAGGTCATAATAATTATATAATCCTTTTTATCAATCAATTTTTTTAAAATGACTAGAATTCCTTCAGATGCATATATAATGATCATTGGTGCAATGAAGTGCGGGACTAGTTCTTTATTTGATTATTTAAAAATTATCCCACAGGTTTGCCCCGCTTTAACAAAAGAACCAGAGTTCTTTTCAGAACATCAGGGGCATAGATATCATGTAGAAGTTTATGATAAACTTTTTAATTTTAATGCTAATAAGCATAAATATGTTTTAGAAGCATCAACTGGCTATACAAAATATCCGATGGAGCCTAACGTTGCTAGGAAAATTTTTGAATATGGTATCAATCCTAAATTTATCTATATAGTTAGAAATCCTTTCGATCGCATTGAATCACACTACAATTTCATGGTCAGGAAAGGTTCTATTAAAATAAAGATTGATTCTTCACACTTGGTGAACCTTAGTAATTATTTTTTACAGCTTGAGCAGTTTAGAATATATTTCCCTAGCGAAAATTTGTTATTATTAGATTTTGATAATTTAAAAACTCATCCTAAACAGGTGCTCTACGATGTATTTGAATTTATTGGATTAACTAAAAATTTTATGCCTGACAAATTTATTGTTTCAAATGAGACAGCTAATGAGAATAGGGTTATAAATGAATATCGGTCTAGGTATAATAAAATACTGCCTTACATTCCGAAACCGATAAAACTTCTAGGGGCAAAATTGATGAGGCTTAAATTTCCTGAACAGAATAGAAGATTATCAGATATAGAACGAGAATATATATATCAGGCTTTAAAAGATGATATGTTGAAATTTAGTAAAGTTTATGATTTTGATGTATCAAAATGGGGCTTCAAAAGTGAGTAAACAATTGCTTGTTTCTATCATTATGCCCGCCTACAATGCAAGTAATTACATTGAAAAGGCAATCAATTCTGTTATATATCAGTCTTACACGCATTGGGAATTAATTATAATAAATGATGGTAGTACAGATACTACTCGGCAATGTGTTTTAAATTATACTGACACTCGTATCAGATACCATGAACAGGCTAATAGAGGCGTCTCTGCAGCTAGAAATTTAGGTTTATCATATGCGACAGGTAATTTTATATGTTTTCTTGATGCTGATGATGAGTATCCGTTTGACAGTATTCTTGATAGAGTAAGTTTGTTTTTGGAACACCCTTATTTGTCATTTGCAGATGGAATGGTTGAAGTAAGAGACAGAAATCTTGATAAAGTGTTATATCATAAATACCATAGCTGGGAGGGTCAGGTATTTGATCAGCTTATTCAACTGAATCCAGATTGTTTCTTTGGACCCTCCTGGATGTTGAAAGCTGATATTGTAAATGATATCTCATTCAAGGAAGGCATGACTCATGGAGAAGATCTGCTTTTTTATATAGAAGCAGCCAGAAAGGGAGGATATTATAAAGCTACAAATAGCTGTGTGTTGTATTACAGGAAGAGTTCTTCTTCCGCTATGTCTAACTTGGATGGTTTGGCCAAAGGATACAGGATATTATATGCTTCTGTCAAGTCAATGCCTGAATCAGGTTTTATTCCTGTATTCAATCTCAAGATGAAAATAAAGAAAATCATGGCGCTCTCATATCTAAGCAAAAGCCAGTACCTGAAAGCTTGCAATGCATTGATATCGTTACCATGAAAATTCTTTTTCTGGGATATTGGAGTGCGAATGAAGGGCTTTCAGTGTCAACCATATATCCGCATTTGCAGGTATTGGCTGCATTCCCTTTTGTGGACAGGATCTTCTACTGCTCTATTGAGCGGGAGTCAACACTACCTGCATTTTCTATTCAGCTACCGAAGGTTTCACATATACCGCTGCACAGTCCTCCCCAACAAAATGTTATTCTTAATAAGGTTAATGATTTCATCTTATTCCCGAAGAAGCTTAATACAATTATCGCACAAGAGCATATTGATCTTTTGATTTGTAGGGGTGCTCCTGCAGGCATACTTGGTCATCTTGTTCATCTATATACAAAAATCCCATACTGGGTAGAATCCTTTGAACCTCATGCTGCTTATATGCTGGAATCTGGTGTTTGGCCTAAGTGGGATCTGCGTTACCTGATTGAACACTTTGGAGAGTCGGCGCAACTCAGAACAGCTACAGCGATTATGCCTGTGGCTGAGGGGTATCGATCTGTACTTATCAGCAAAGCGGTGCCAGAGGAGAAACTTATGACATTGCCATGTACAGTCGATGTCGACTACTTTGGGTTCAGAGAAACAACCAGACGGCAAGTAAGAGCTGCATTGGGATTAGCAGATCAGGCTGTCTGTGGAATTTATGTTGGCAAGTTTGGAGGCTTATATTATGATGAGGAAGCCTTTGAGATATTCAGATTATCCAGGCAGCTTATTCCAAATTTTCATTTGATCATTTTGAGTCCCCAGCCAGCTGAAGAAATTCGGAAAAAACTTATGGATGTTGGTTTTCAGGAGAATGAGTTTTTTGTGGATGGTAAACCTCATCATGAGATCCCCCTGTACCTCCATGCTGCAGATTTCGCTTATGCGCTGTACCGTCCTTCACCCTCAAAGAAATATTTATCGCCTATTAAAATTGGGGAATATTGGGCGGCTGGCCTGCCTGTAATGTTAAGTGAAGGTGTTGGTGATGAAACTGAAATTATAGCGGCCGGTAAAGGGGGAGTTTTATTTACAATGAAGAGTGTGCAAACAGCGCTGAAAGAAATGAGGAAAGTGGTAGAGGCTGTATCAAAATCTGATTATAAAGAACTTGCGATTAAGTATAGGGGTAGGAGGCACATTGCACAAGTCTATGAAAAGGCCTTTGCATTGACAGCTGCCAAACCATCTTCCGATATCTATCTGCAAACAAAATAAAAACAAAATAATCTGTAGCAGGTTTGGGGATTAACGCTAATTTTGTGTTGTTAACCATAGTAACATGAATTACAAGCTCGATCAGATCGACCGCAAGATTCTGGAGATACTGCAAATTAATGCGAAGATCACAAATGCACAGCTTTCCAAGGAAGTAGGACTGTCGCCGGCACCAACGCTGGAAAGGGTGAAAAAGCTGGAGCAAACAGGCATTATTGAAAGCTACCACGCAAAATTAGATCCTGCGAAAATAGGCCTGGGGGTTTCTACCTTTGTGCATGTAGGCCTCAAAGGGCATAATAAAGAAAATATCGAGGTGTTTCTGTCGGCCATCCGCGGTATCGATGAGATCATCGAATGCCACCACGTTACCGGCACCGGCGATTTTATCCTGCGGGTGATTGCCAAAGACATTACCTCTTACCAGCGCCTGATGCTGGAGAAGGTAAGCGAAATACCCGTTGTGGACAACCTGCAATCGATGGTGATCCTTTCTACCTTCAAGGAAAAGAAAAGTATGCCGCTGCCCCTGTAAGGGCTAAATCACATTAAAAAGTCTTTGCTTTACGGTAAAGACTTTTTTTATTTGGGGGAGGGGAGGCTGATGTTGGTATGGGGTATGTAGTATATTGTATATAGGCTAAGTCAAATTAGCTGCATCTAAAAATGGTCAGTGGTGTCGCTTGAAGATGATGTACCCAGGGTTAAAACCCTGGGCTAAATACGAGCAGCAACATGCTATCTCCAAAAGAACTTTGCCCCAAGGCAGCCGTAGTTAGCCCCGGACTTCAGTCCGGGGTCCGCTCAGGCTCGCAACATGTATATATCTGGCCCTGAACTAAAGTTAGCATGCCCAATTAGCCGCATTGACTACGCGCCCCGGGCGGTCCGCCAAATTAGCACATTAGCACATTAACCAATTAGCACATTAATACCCATGTCCCTCATACTCCAGGAAACAGAAATACAGCAGAAGGTACGGAGAATTGCCTTTGAGATTTACGAGAATAATTTTGAGGAGCAGGAGCTCTGGCTGGCCGGTATTGAAGGGCAGGGGTGGAACTTTGCCCTTATGCTGCAGGAGGTGCTCCGGCAGATCAGTCCGCTGCAGGTTTCGCTGATGCGACTGGAACTGAATAAATTCACCCCCTCCCAAACAGAGGTGCTGCTGCATGGGGCACCGGATTCACTGGCCAATAAGACTGTGATCCTCACAGACGACGTGCTCAACACCGGCCGTACCCTGGCCTACAGCCTCAAGCCCTTTCTGCAGCAGCCTGTCCGCAAGCTGGAAATTGCTGTGCTGGTGAACCGCAGCCATACCACCTTTCCCGTGCAGGCCAAGTACACCGGCTACGAGCTGGCCACCACACTTTCAGACCATATCGAGGTGCAGCTGTCGGCCGAAAAAATGGCAGTTTACCTCCAGTAAGAGAAATTGCCCCCTTAAACGCTACTTTTCCCCAAAGCCTTGCAGCGAACTGGCAGCTAAAAATTCGGCTTTATTTATAGTGCTTGTTTAAGTAATGGCTTGTAATATGCTGTTTATCATGTGATTATTAATTTTTATAAAGGGATGTAAATTTTGTTGCATCCCTTTCTGTATTTAAATAATCCAAAATATTACATTGCAATATCCTGACCCATATTCAATGCGCTTGAAGTAGCTTTAGCTGTATTTTTAAGCTGCAGAAATACTATGCCGGATTGTGGCTAACAGCATGGACCTGTTCTCTTTCATTTAAGGACAGCAGCTGCCTTTTCATGTAGCAGTACATGCGCTGTACAGCTGTTGCAATTCCTTATGGAGCCAGACATAAAGCAGGAGTTATGATTGGGTAAAAGGCAGTCTGTTTGCAGTGGATCTGGTATAAAAAGCGCTATAAAGAATGTAAGATGGCGGAACAAGCATTTATGAAAAGTGAGCAAAGGCATGGAAACCTGTTTGATAATTCACTGGTGGCCATGCTGCGGGCGGATATCATCAGCGGTGAGATCCTGGAGGCTAATGGAAAGGCCTGGAAGCTGATTGGCATTGCCCCCGGCCCCGGTATTTCCCTCACGGATATTTTCATAAATGACGATGAACGCCTGAATGCGCTGAAACTGCTGCGCGAGCACCGGCTGGTTGAAAACCATGAGATGCAGGTGCGCACCTGTGATGAGCGCTCACTGTGGATCTCGCTCTCGGCTTGCTATTATGCGGAAGAGGGCATGGTGGAGTGTGTGCTGAAAGATATTACCGAAACTAAGCAAACTCTGCTGGAGCTCCAGAAAGTAAATTTTGAGCTCGATAACTTTGTGTACCACGCCTCACACGACCTGCGCTCGCCGCTGCGGTCTATCCTGGGACTGATTAACCTGCTGCGCATTGAGGATAACGAAAAGGCAAAGCAGAACTGCGTAGACATGATCGAGGGCAGCATCAAACGCCTCGATAACCTGGTGCAGGACCTCCTTAGCATGAGCCGCAACAACCGTGTGAACGATGCCCATGTAGAGGTAAACCTGATGAATGAAATCAATTACTCCTTCGCCAACTTCTACCATGTATCGGATACCAAAAACCTGGAGATCGTAACAAAGGTGATTCAGCCGATCACGTTTAAATCAGATATTACCCGCATCCGCATCATCCTGAACAACCTGATCTCCAACGCCATTAAATACCGCAGTTACGAACGTGAGCGTTCCTACATCCACATCGATGTAGCGGTAAATAATACAGAGGCGGTTTTTATTGTAGAAGACAACGGAGAGGGTATTCCGCTCTCTAAACAGGATTATATCTTCGATATGTTTGTGCGGGCATCCGAAAGCAGTGAAGGCTCCGGCCTCGGCCTTTATATCGTAAAGAATGTGCTGGAGAAGCTCAACGGCACGATTACCATGGAGTCTGAAGAAAATGTAGGAACCCGCTTTACAGTCCGTTTGCCGAACCGCTTAAACGAGCCAGCCGAATAACTCAACGTGAGCTAAGGGTAACACTGCGCGACATCTAATTCTTTTTCCAGTATTTGATTCTCCACTCAAGTACGTATGATAAAAGTTACGATAATCCCCCATGGAGAAGGGGGTAGGGGGATTGAACTGCTGACAAAGCTCCGCTCTGATGCTTTTCCTATCACTGTTAGCTGTTAAATAATTTATCTGCTCTTTATACCTTTTATTCAATCCCCCAGCCCCCTTCTCCAAGGGGGATCTCCTACCTCTATCAACCTTTGCTAGCATCCATAACTCACATTAATTTGGTTAATGCGGGAGTGCGGGAACAGTTCACCCGGGGCGCGTCCGCCATAGCGGTGATTTGGTGATTTTCCGGTACTCCCAACTCACTCCCTCACTAAATCACCCCCTCACCAACTCTGAACGTTTGGATTTGCCAAAACCTCCGGCTTTATTTGTGTAGACTATATTTTTCAGCCATGTCAGTACATAAGTCAAGCATCCGTAAAATCACCACCCACCAGCTACAGGAAATGAAAAGCAGGGGAGAGAAGATCTCCATGCTGACGGCCTACGATTATTCCATGGCGCGTATTCTTGATGCCGCCGGTACCGATGTGCTGTTGGTAGGCGATTCGGCCTCTAACGTAATGGCCGGCAATGATACCACGCTGCCCATTACCCTGGACCATATGATCTGGCATGCCAGCGGGGTGGTGAAGGCTGTGGAGCGGGCACTGGTGGTGGTGGATATTCCCTTTGGCAGCTACCAGGCCAATAGTACGGAGGCCCTGAAATCAGCCATCCGCATCATGAAGGAAAGCGGCGCTCATGCCGTGAAGGTAGAAGGCGGCAGGGAAATCCAGGAATCGGTGGTGCGGATTCTTAGTGCCGGGGTACCGGTCATGGGTCACCTGGGCCTCACCCCGCAGTCTATCTACAAGTTTGGAACCTACAGTGTACGTGCCAAAGAACAGGGAGAGGCCGAGCGGCTGATAGAGGATGCCATTATGCTGGAAGAATGCGGCTGTTTTGCCCTGGTGCTGGAGAAAATTCCGGCCTCACTTGCGCAATCGGTCGCACAAAAGCTGAAGATTCCTGTTATAGGCATAGGTGCCGGCCCCGATGTGGACGGACAGGTGCTGGTGGTACACGATATGCTGGGCATCACCCAGGATTTTAAACCAAGGTTCCTGCGCCAGTACGCCGACCTCAACACCATCATCAATGATGCGGTAGTCCGCTATATCAACGATGTAAAAGCAAAGAGCTTTCCGAGTGAGGAGGAGAGCTATTAGGGGAGTGAATTGGTGAGGGAACGTTCCGCCCGGGGCGCATAGCCGATGCGGTGAGGGAGTGAGTAGGGGGCGCTGTGGGAGCGTTTTCTGGAGCGCATTAATTATACACTGCTTTCCCCGTAGTGGCAGTTGCTTATCTTGGTTAGGTCTGCGCGTTGGAGTAGTACAAGGACGTGGTAGCGGATAGTTAGGGGCAGGCGAAAAAGCAGCATGGCAGAACCGGGGAATGCATTAAATAGTTAAATTGGTATATGAACAATGTAAGCCTATATAACAAGATCAGTGCTCTCCCTGAAAACCTAAAAAAGGAGGTGCTTGACTTTGTTGAGTTCCTTCAAACAAAGAACAAAAAAGGACCCGGCAAAAAGCCCAGAACTTTTGGTAGCTTAAAAGGTAAAATCAAAATGGCAGAGGACTTTGATGATCCAATGGAAGATTTTAAGGATTATATGTAGTGGATAATTCGTACCTGCTCGATACTCATGTACTCCTTTGGTTCCTGAACGGAGATGAACAGCTTTCCATAAAAGCTAGAAAGGCCATTGCTGACCCGCAGAACAGGTGCTTCATTAGTATAGCCTCCCTATGGGAGATGGCAATTAAAATTAAATTAGGCAAGCTGGACCTGCAGTTCGACTTTCAGGAATTGTCTATACACCTGGCTAAGAGTTACATTGAATTACTCCCTACTCCCTATTGCCTTTGAGCATATTTTGGAAACTATGGATCTTGAGGATCAGCATAGAGATCCTATTGACCGGATCATTATTGCACAGGCAAAATTTGAGAAATTAATGATTATCTCGAAGGATGGTAATTTTCATAAATATCAAAACATCAAGCTCCTGTGGTAGATAAGCAGATGAATGTAAAACGACAGAGTCAACAACAAAATAAGCAATTACCCCACAGCTTTCGGTCATTCTTGTGCAGGTAGCTTTCTTAGTGTACATCCAGTAACCGCAGAGTTTAAGGCACTAGCTTTACTAATGGACGGTAGATAGGCAAATAATAAATAAGCAGCTAAAGAGCAGCATTAAATTTTTTAAATACAGTAGCATGAATCCTTCCAAAGCACAACAGAAGGAGAACATCATAAAGTAAAATCAATTATAAAATGGCAACACAAGCACCAAGAATCATTTACACCAAAACAGATGAGGCGCCTGCCTTAGCAACATACTCCCTATTGCCAATTGTAAATACTTTTACAAAAACTGCAGGCATTAGTGTTGAAACCAGGGATATTTCCCTTGCCGGCAGAATCATTGCCAGCTTCCCGGAAAATCTGACCCAGGAGCAGAAGCAGGAGGATGACCTGGCCTATCTGGGTGAGCTGGCGAAAACACCGGAAGCCAACATCATCAAACTCCCAAACATCAGCGCTTCTATTCCACAGCTAACAGCTGCTATCAGGGAACTGCAGGCGCAGGGCTTTAATATTCCTGATTACCCGTCTGATCCGCAGAACGACGCCGAAAAAGAAATAAAAGCACGCTATGCCAAAGTGCTGGGCAGTGCCGTAAACCCGGTGCTGCGTGAGGGTAACTCCGACCGCAGGGTGGCGGCGCCGGTAAAGGAATATGCCAAAAAGAACCCGCACAAGATGGGCAAGTGGTCTTCTGATTCTAAGTCGCACGTAGCGCACATGACTGAAGGCGATTTTTACGGCAGTGAAAAATCTGTTGTGGTGGAGAAGGCTGGCGATGTAAAGATTGAGTTTGTTGCTGCCGATGGTAGTACAAAGACCCTGAAAGAAAAGACTCCGCTGAAAGCAGGGGAGGTGATCGATGCATCAGTGATGAGCAGAAAAGCCCTGCGTTCGTTCCTGGATAAGGAAATCAGGGAGGCGAAAGAAATGGGCGTGCTCCTTTCGCTCCACCTGAAGGCCACCATGATGAAGGTATCGGACCCTATTATGTTCGGGCATGCCGTTACCGTGTACTTTAAGCCCGTGTTTGAAAAGCATGGCGCAACCTTCAAAGAGCTGGGCGTAGACCCTAACAATGGCCTGGGCGATCTCTATGCCAAGATCAAAAGTCTGCCGCAGGAACAGCAGCAGGAAATAGAAAAGGACATCCAGGCGGTCTACCAGGATCGTCCGGAGCTGGCGATGGTGAATTCAGACAAAGGGATTACCAACCTGCACGTGCCAAGCGATGTGATCATTGATGCGTCCATGCCGGCGGCCATTCGCGAATCCGGTAAAATGTGGGGACCTGACGGTAAACTTTACGACACCAAAGCCATCATTCCCGACCGCAGCTATGCCGGGATCTACCAGGAGATCATTAAATTCCACAAAGAAAACGGGGCTTTTGATGTAACCACCATGGGTACGGTGCCAAACATTGGCCTGATGGCGCAGAAGGCAGAAGAGTACGGCTCGCACGACAAAACCTTCGAAATGGGGGGCAGTGGTACTGTGCGCGTAGTAGATGCTTCCGGAAATGTGTTGCTTGAGCAGAAAGTGGAGGAGGGAGATATCTTCCGGATGTGCCAGACCAAAGACGTGGCGATCCAGGACTGGGTGAAGCTGGCGGTAACCAGGGCCAGAATCACCAACACACCTGCCATCTTCTGGCTGGACTCCAACAGGGCACACGATCAAAACCTGATCCGGAAAGTGGAACGCTACCTGCAGGACCACGATACCCAGGGGCTGGATATTCAGATCATGTCGCCGGTAGAAGCCATTCGCTATACCTGCGAAAGAGCCAAAGCGGGTAAGGACACCATTTCTGTTACGGGCAACGTATTACGTGATTACCTGACTGACCTGTTCCCAATCCTGGAGCTGGGTACCAGTGCCAAAATGCTCTCGATTGTTCCGCTGCTGGCGGGCGGTGGCCTGTTCGAAACTGGCGCAGGTGGATCTGCGCCTAAACATGTGCAGCAGTTTGTAGAAGAAAACTACCTGCGCTGGGATTCTCTGGGCGAATTCCTGGCTCTTGCGGTTTCACTGGAGGATATGGCGCAGAAAACCGGGAATGAGAAACTGGAGGTGCTGGCAGAAACCCTGAACGGGGCGAACGGCAAATTCCTGGATGAGGATAAGTCGCCCTCCCGTAAATTGGGCGGAATCGACAACCGGGGCAGCCATTTTTACCTGGCCCTCTACTGGGCACAGGCCCTGGCCGCGCAAAGCAAAAATGCGGAGCTAAGGGATAAATTTAAGGAGCTGGCCCAGCAAATGACCGAAAACGAGGAAAAGATTGTGCAGGAGCTTGTTGAGGTGCAGGGCAATCGTGTTGAAATTGGCGGCTATTTCCACCCCGATACCGACAAAGTAGAAAAAGCCATGCGCCCCAGTAAGACTTTGAACGGGTATTTGGATAATTTTTAAAGGAGAATATTGAATCGGGCGAGTACGATTTATCCGTATGTCAGATTAGGCTTTGCGACTATTAACTGCTCTGAATTAGTTTTCGGAGCAGTTTTTTTTCTAAGGGCTATGCTCGCAAATGCTGTACTGTCAATAAACATGAATCATACCAAATTTTGTATGGGCTATGATTTTAAAAAAGGCTCTGGAAGAACATCCAGAGCCTTTTTATTCTAGAGACTCCATTTGCGAGGAGGCACGACGAAGCAATCTGGCATCTACACGCATAGAAGCCGGATTGCCGCACTCCGCTTCGCTACGTTCGCAAAGACTGTACTGCTAATTAAAATGGCCTCTGGAGATCTCAAGAGGCCATTTTAATTATAAATCTTAGTTTCACATAAATTCAGGATAACTCAATTTGTTTTTTAAACTATATTCAAGGCATGAAGCCTACACCCATCATTTTTAGTATGCTGGTGCTTATGTTATCCTGCGGTGAACAACACAATGACAGGCAACAACCGCATACCGCTGATCAGCCCGTACCTGCGACTGTAGCGTCGGTGCCAGATAGTATCCAGGATACCCTGCTGATAGAAGGCATGCCCGAGGCTGTAACACTTAGCCTTTACCGCTCCCCTGAAAACTGGCCCCTGCAGTTCCGTACTTATCTGCCACCGGAGATGGAAGCAGAAACCATCAGCTCCGGCGAAGGAGGTGCCATACAGTTCAGCTTCTACATGGCCAGGATCCTGTTCTTTACTTTTCCCGAAGGCACCAATCGTTCCAGAGCCCAGAAAACTGCTTATACTGCTCTTGGTTCCGCTTCAGTAGACCCCTGCGACAATGAATGGGAGTGGCAGTGGGGCTGCTACTATTCAGGCAATAACCCCAAGCAGGTAAGCAGGATCCTGATGGGAGAAAAAGAGGGGCGGTACTTTTATTTTCTGATCCAGTACCCCGCAGAATATGGCGACGGTTTTGGCCCCCGCTATCAGCTGCTGCTGGACAAGTGGGAGTGGGGGAAACGCTAATGTGCTAATTATTCAATATGACGGTTAGCCCGGAGCGCGTAGCCGCTGCGACTAATCTGCTAATGGGGGTTGCTGCACGGTTTATTGCTGAGATGGTGATATCTATGCATCGACGTCCTGTAGCGCCGATGCACGCATCGGCGTGGTGGCGGTAAGAAGAAACCTGTATTCTATTCCAGAAAAATAAGACAAAAATGCAGTGGTTTTCTATAAGATTATCATGTGATAGAAAGATTCCCAGATCCCTCCACCACGTCAATGCATGCATCGACGCTACAGGGGTCTCCAGGTAATAGCTGCCTGTAGCAGACCTATTTTACATGAGCCGACCTATCACTCACCACAGCGGCGGACCGCTAAATCTCCAAATCACTCCCTCACTAACTCACTATTTCCTATCTTTGAGACATACCAAACCTAAACCTCCTTGCTGAACCCTGCTGTTTCGTCATTTGGTGAAATTCTGCTGTACCTGATCTGTGGAATTGTTTTTGTGGCTGGTGCGCTGGTTACAGCCTGGATTATTCGTCCCAGCAGGCCTAATGTAGAGAAGCTGGCCACCTATGAGTCGGGCGAGGAGCCGGTAGGAAGTGCCTGGGGACAGTTTAATGTGCGGTTTTATATCGTGGCACTGGTTTTTATTTTATTTGATGTGGAACTGGTGTTTCTTTTTCCCTGGGCAATCGTTTTTGGAAAAAAAGAACTGATCGAAGCAACAGACGGACTCTGGGGCTGGTTTGCTTTTATTGAAATGGCGATCTTTGTTGCCGTTCTGGCCCTGGGTTTAGGCTGGGTCTGGGCAAAAGGACTCCTGGACTGGGTAAAGCCGGAGCCCTACGTGAAGCAGCAGGGCTCTCCGGTGCCGCAGGGACTTTATAAACAAATTAACAAAGCAGTAGCTGCACAAGGCAGCAGGGTGCAGCAACATAAGCAGAAGGAGTAACAGCAATGGGATTACTGGATCAGAAGTTTGGACAGGGTGGTGTGATGATCAGCCGCGTAGATGACCTGGTGAACTGGGCCAGGCTTAGCAGCCTTTGGCCGATGGGCTTTGGCATTGCCTGCTGTGCCATCGAAATGATGGGTGCCTTTACCTCAGGCTACGACCTCGACAGGATAGGAGTTTTCCCCCGTCCCAGCCCGCGCCAGAGTGATGTGATGATCGTTGCGGGTACGGTTACTTTTAAAATGGCCGATCGCCTGCGCCGCCTCTACGAGCAAATGCCGGAGCCACGCTATGTGATCTCCATGGGCAGCTGCTCCAACTGCGGCGGACCATACTGGCAGTATGGATACCATGTGGTGAAGGGGGTGGACAGGATTGTGCCGGTAGATGTGTATGTACCGGGTTGTCCGCCCCGCCCCGAGACCTTGATCGGTGGCATCCTGAAGCTGCAGGAAAAGATCAGGAAAGAAACCCTGATGACCCCCGAAGCCCTCGAGAAGCTGATTGCCAAAAAGAAAGGACTTGCTGCATGAGTACCTCAACCTCCTATGCTGATCTTGTAAAGCTGCTGCAGGATCAATTTGGTCAGGCGGTAGTATTGGGTACTGATGAAAACGGCATGCCGCCGGCAGTGCTGATTGCCCCTGATGCCATTGATGTAGTCTGCCGCTTTTTGTATGAAGGAGAGCAGACTTATTTTGATTTATTAAGCTGTATCACGGGAGTGGATAATGGTCCTGAAGCAGGCACCATGGAAGTAGTCTACAACCTCTACTCCATTCCTTACCACCTGCACCTGATGCTCAAAGTAGTGGTGCCCCGGAATGGGCCGGGGAAAGCCCTGCCCGTAGTTCCGAGCGTGAGCAGCATCTGGCGCACCGCCGACTGGCATGAGCGGGAGATCTACGACCTGGTGGGTATTCACTTTACCGGCCACCCCGACCTGCGCAGGATCCTGCTGCCTGCCGATTGGGTGGGCCACCCCCTGCGCAGAGATTACCGTGAGCAGGAATATTATCACGGCATCTGGGTACGCTATGGACAGGAACGATTGGGCGATGGAGCTGGAGAAAAACAATAGGCTGCAGGCTTTACACCATTTCTAAAACAGATCCAAATAGGCCCCTGATTCTTGCAGGTAAGAAATAGCCTGGTGGTGCTATTCCTTGAATTAACTGATCCGAATTTTCTTCTGCTGAAAAGCATTACCAGCAGCAGTACAGGGGATTTCTTAACTCGCTGCCCCATTTCCGATGCGCAACAGCAGCAGGAGCAGCTGTAAGATTTCATGATCTGTATGTGCTAAAAAGCAGCATTTTTTTCCTTTATCAGGTTTAATTACATCTTATCGCTTCAAACTCAAAGACTTGCTAAATTTCGGATAGTAAGAGTATATAGGTCTACTCTGCTAAACGGCTGAATATGATGTTTTACGGAATTGAAGCAACCTCTCTTGGGATGTATCAGGCGGAGCAGCTGTGCTGCTCGAAGTGTGGTGGAGAGAATTCGGTGAAGATGAAGGTATTTGCCAAATATTTTCATATTTCCGGAATTCCAAGTTTCCCCCTGGGGAAAATAGGTGTAGCAGTCTGCCAGTCATGCAATCACTCTGTCGACAACCAGGGATTCAGCCATCTGCAGCACTACCAGCTTGCTTTCAGGCAAATTGAAAAGAAAACCTCAATACCCTACTGGTCCTGCGCCGGTTTAGGGGTCCTCCTGGCGCTGATGGGCCTTGCGGGCTATTCACTGTTAGGGTTGTAGCATTACATTTGCCGGTTGGCAGCCGGGGGTGTAGCAGGAAGTGCGGTAAGACAGGAGGCTTAGGGGAAGTTACCACCCGCCAGGAGGCGGGCGGTGGTGAGCTGGTAGTGATACAACTATAGTCAGCAGGCGTATAAAGTTTCCTGCCGCCCCGCCTCCTGGCGGGTGGCACCTTTCTGTAAGCCTCCTGGCTTACAAATTAATCTCCTAAGCTCAAGTATCCAGTACCTTAACAGCCGAGAGCGGATAAGCACTGCTATACCGCCAATGCTGCGGTTCATCGACATAGCCTGCACGAACGGGGTTCTGATGGATGTATTCAATCTTCTGCTCCAGCATCCCAGCATCTGTTATGTCTACCGGGTAATTGGTTTTTTGCCAGAACAGATATTCCTTATGATGCTGCTGGTGCCTGCCATGATAGCTGAACTGCTGTAGCAGCCATTCCTTCCTGCTTTCCTGGGGGTTGTCCCTGATCTGCAATATAATTCTTTTTGCAGTAAAGCTTTTGAAGTCGCGCAGCAGATCACCCATCTGTCCAGCTGCTCTTGAGGCAACCATATGAATATGATTCGGCATCACCACATAAGCAAACAGCTCAAGCCCTTTGTGCTGCTGGCAGTATTTGAGGTTGTTCAGGAGTTCATCCGCGTATTCAGTACGGGTGAATACATCCAGCCAGTCTACCACTGTGCAGGTTATAAAGAACAGACCTCCTTCATAAGTTTTTCTGTATTCTGACATATATGAGTAAGACGGGAAGCTTTAGTAATGTTGTAAGCGAAGCGGGAATAAGGTAAAGTAAGCCAGGAGGCTTACATCATCAATACAATACACCAGCCCTTATTTAACAGCTTTATTCCATGCTCCGGAATCTATTTGTATCTTAGGGGCTGTATGGCCAATCCCGTTCAATATCAGTACAAGCCTGAACATTTTAAAAATTCAGAGCCTACCAGGTACAAACCTGAAGAGCTGCCACCGGGGCATATGCTCATCAACATTGGTCCGCAGCACCCCTCTACCCATGGTGTGTTGCGGCTGGAGGTGATTACCGATGGCGAGATCGTGGTAGATGTGGTGCCCCACCTTGGCTACCTGCACCGCTGCTTCGAAAAACATGCCGAGAACCTTACCTATCAGCAAACCATTCCCTTTGTAGACCGACTTGATTATGTAGCGGCCATGAACAATGAGCACATCTGGTGCCTGGGGGTGGAAAAGATGCTGGGGATATCAGATAAAATTCCGGCAAGGGTAGAATATATACGGGTGCTGGTGGCCGAGCTGAACCGGATTGCCTCGCACTTTATTGCGGTTGGTTCCTATGCCATGGATATAGGCGCTTTTACCCCATTTTTATGGCTGATGCGCGACCGCGAACATATTCTGCGCCTGCTGGAGTGGGTATGCGGTGCCCGCATGCTGTACAACTACATCTGGATAGGGGGCTTGTACTATGATCTCCCTGTTGGTTTTGAGGAGCGCTGTGCTGAATTTCTCCGTTACCTGAAACCAAAGCTGAAGGAACTGGAGGAGCTGGTGATGGAGAACAAGATATTTATAGACCGTACTGCCGGCATAGGGGTGCTGCCCCTCGACCTGGCCATTAATTATGGTGTAACCGGCCCCATGCTCCGCGGCTCCGGGCTGGCCTATGACCTGCGCCGTATCGATGGCTACAGCGTTTACCCCGAACTTGATTTTGAGGTGCCCGTAGGCAAAGGCATGGTGGGTGCGCTGGGTGATTGCTGGGACCGCAGTTGGGTGCGGGTGCAGGAGTGTCACCAGTCGGTGTACATAGCCGAGCAGTGCCTGCAGCGCCTTACCACCGACCTGAAAAGAACAAGGGACTTTGATCCCAAAGCTGCTGTGCCCAAAAAAGTACGCCCTCCCAAAGGCGATTATTACATCAGGGGTGAAACGCCCCGTGGTGAGCTGGGCTTTTTCTTCAGAGCCGATGGCAGGGCAGATGTGCCCTACCGCTGCAAAGCCCGCAGCACCTGCTTTGTCAACCTGTCGGTGCTGCCCGAGATCAGCAAAGGCGTTATGATCGCCGACCTCATCGCCATCATCGGCTCCATAGATTTTATTTTGGGAGAGGTGGACAGGTGAGTACTCAAAAACAACGTTAGTAACTTTGTGGCTCCATTCGTAGCGTCGATGCATGCATCGACGTGGTTCAGTGTGCCAGCAGCCTTTTTATTGAATAGGATAAGTTGAAGGGTTCCTGGTTAGGGCTTTCATGCGCATTCAATTTTTCTTGCATGCACCGAAGCTCAGGGGGCATACATGCGCTTATAATAGCAGCTAATCAAACATCTCAACTTATTACTTGCTATAAATGTAATTTACTCCTGTGAACAATTAACAGCCAGCGAGTTTATTAGCCAAATACCACCCCAATGTCCCTTAAAATACTTACCGCCGAGCAGATCAGAGAAGCAGACCGCATTACCATTGAAGAGGAGAAAATAGAGTCGCTTGAGCTGATGGAGCGTGCCTCTGCCGCCTTTGTGCGGGCCTTTGTGAAATTGTACGATGAGAAGCGTCCTGTATTTGTGATATGTGGCACCGGTAACAATGGGGGAGATGGAATGGCCATTGCCCGCATGCTTATTAGCCAGCAGTACAAAGTTTCGGCCTTTGTGGTAGGCGATCCGGAGAAAGCAAAGCCTGATTTCACCACGAATAAAGAACGGCTGGAAAAATTTCAGACCCTGCAGCAGGTGCAGGAGGCAGGGCAGCTGCCTGAATTCCCCTCAGGGGCCATTATAATCGATGCCCTGCTGGGCTCCGGATTAAGCAGGCCTATTACAGGACTGCTGGCCGAGGTGGTGAAGGTGATTAATCATAGTGGGGCAGAGGTGGTGTCGGTAGATGTGCCCAGTGGCATTTACCTGGATAAGCCCATTGAGGCAGATTCTCCTGTGGTGTGCGCCGACATGGTAATTACCTTTGAGGTGCCCAAGCTAGCCTTTATGCTGCCGGGCAGCGGCAAACATCTGCACCACTGGAAGTTTGTAAACATAGGCCTTAGCAGAAATTACCTGGAGCATGTAAAAACCGAATACTGCTTTACCGATACCAGTACCATTGCAGAAATCTACCGCAAGCGCGATAAATGGTCGCACAAGGGCGACTATGGTAAAATATTACTGATAGCAGGCAGCAAAGGCAAAATGGGCGCAGGGGTACTGTGTGCAAAGGCCTGCCTGCGCAGTGGCGCCGGCCTCCTGACCGTGCACGTGCCCTCCAGCGGTTATGTGATCATACAATCTACTGTGCCGGAGGCAATGGCGCTGGTAGATAAGAGCGATGAAGAATTCAGTACGGCACCCGATCTGGATGGCTTTGATGTGCTGGGCGTTGGGCCGGGCCTGGGAACCTCCGAACAAACCCGTGACGCCTTTAAAGAAATGCTGCACAGGGTAAAGGTGCCCATGGTGCTGGATGCAGATGCCCTGAATCTGCTGGCCCGCTACCCTGAGCTGTTGGAGCACCTGCCCCGCAAAGCCATACTCACCCCGCACCCCAAAGAGTTTGAACGCCTGGTGGGCAGCTGGCAGCACGATTACGAGCGCCTCGACAAGCAGAAAGAGTTCAGCCGCCGGCATGGGGTGGTCATGGTGCTGAAAGGTCCTCACTCAAGTATTTCTGCCCCTGATGGAAAGGTATATTTTAACAGCACAGGTAACCCGGGACTGGCAACCGGTGGTACCGGCGATGTATTAACGGGAATTCTGGCAGGGATGCTGGGCCAGGGCTACGAGCCTTTTGATGCAGCCGTGCTGGGGGTGTTCCTGCACGGGCTTGCGGCAGATCTGGCAGCCAGGGATTTAGGGGAGGAGGCCATCATTGCTTCCGACCTGATCACTTTTCTGCCAAAGGCCTATCAAAAGATCAACGATCCTTCCTTTAATATATCAACTCAAGTTTTTTAGTGAATTCAATCAGCAGCCTGTGCAGGTCTTCGAACTCTGTCAGGGGCAGGGTTTCACTGCGGTCGTATATATCGTGGTAAGCCTGTATGCCTCCCAGTGTGTAGATAAAGAAAGAAGGAACCCCCTGCTCATAGAATGGGCAGTGGTCGCTGTTGCATGCTTCGCCACGGGGAGAGACCTGCCTGAGCAGCTCTTTCTCCCTGTTCAGTGACTGCAGTAATTCAAAATGCTCTTTATACACACTGCCGTTCACTACTTTAATACCCTCTTCACCAGTGCCGGTAATATCCAGGTTAAGCATAAAGTGGATGTTTTCCAGGGGTACCAATGGGTTTTGCACAAAATAGCGGGATCCCAGCAGGCCGGCTTCTTCGGCTCCGAAAGCAATAAACAGCATATCGTATTCGGGCTTGTGTTGTGGCTGGGCAAAATGTTTTGCAAGGCTTAGCAGCATGGCCACTCCGCTGGCGTTGTCGTTGGCACCGGGAAAAAAGGTATTGCGGCCCAGGCGACCCAGGTGATCGTAGTGTGCGCTGTAAACCACCAAGCCTTTGCCGGGATTTTTACCGGCCAAAAGGCCCACTACATTCTGGGTGGTAAGCCTGGGAATAAACTTGCTCTGGATCTCCAGCTCTACAAAACGAAAGCTGTCAGGGGCTGCTGCTTTGTTCACGATCAGCTGCGGCCGCTCGCAGGGCTGCTGCGCCACATGCCAGGTGAGCTTTTCATCTGTAAGCACAATAACGGCTACTGCAGGATTATTTTTAAACCCGCGTAAAAATGCAAGCACATCTTCCAGCCGCTGTTTATCTTCTTTAGGGGCATGGCTAAAGCCTGTTTTATCGATTAAGAGCACACGATTACGTGCTTCCTGCAGCTGGGTGAGCAATACCTGCGGATCTTTGATGGCAGCAGCGGAGAGCGGCATCAGCTCATAACGGCCGCTGATACTTTGGGAGCAGGGCGATACCAGGAAATCCTGGCCGGGCTCCAGTACCCGGTCGCCGGCTTTCAGTGTAACCTCTTCGGGAAAAGTATTAACCGAAATGGGAAACTCCTGAAAATAGCCATTCCCAAATGACTGAAGCTTTAGCTTGCCGAATTCGCCTGCGATAAACTGTGCTGCTTTTACATGGCCATCGGCAACATAGCCACGGCCGTGCATGCCGGGGGCCGAGAGGGTGTCGATGATGCTGCGGGCATAGGGCAATGCCTGTTGACCAAAGGATGAGCCGGAAGAAAAAAAGAAGGAAAGGACCAGCAGAATGCCGATGCGGTTGAGCGTAAACACAGGTAGAAACAGGGAGAAAGAGCTGCCAAAATACTTACCATAAATTTAGGGAAAGCAGTGCAGGGATAACAAGAAATTGTTCAACTTTATTTGCCTTTATTAATTTCCGGACGGTGTAGCTGAACCCCGCAAAAACGGCAGTAGGTGGCATCGGCAGGATGGTCATCTGGTGTACAACTCATGCAGGCTTTTGCCCGTTGACTGTCATTTCTGTCGGCTTTGGTTAATTCAGAAGAAACAATCCCTGTTGGTACGGCAATAATGCCATAACCGAGCAACATCAGAATAGTAGCCAGCAGCTGGCCCGCGGTTGTGTGAGGTGTTATGTCTCCAAAACCTACGGTAGTGATGGTAACAATAGCCCAGTAAATACTTACCGGAATGTTGTGAAATCCATTTTCAGGACCCTCTATCAGGTACATCATGGTGCCTACAATGATTACTACCGTTATTACGGCACCTATAAAGACAATAATTTTATAAATACTGTTGCGCAGGGCACGCTGCAGGGTTTCTGCTTCTCCAAGATACCTGCTTAATTTTAAAACTCTGAAAATTCGCAGTAAGCGCAGGCCTCTGATTACCAGTAAAAAACGGCTACCGCTATAAAGCAAGTTGATATAGGTTGGTAAAATAGACAAGAGATCTACCATGCCGTAAAAGCTGAAAACGTACCGCCAGGTGTAACCGGCACATATAATGCGCAGCATATATTCTATGGTAAAGCAGATTGTAAAAAACCATTCCACCGCAACCAAAAACGGGCCGTAATGGTCCTGAATAGATTCCACACTTTCCAGTACTACCGTAAGGATGCTTAGCAGAATCAGTACCAGGAGCACTACGTCAAAGGCCTTGCCGGCTTTCGTATCAGATTCAAAGATGATGATGTAAAGCTTTTTACGCCAGCCCTGTTTCAGCCGCTCTTTTCCGTATACCATTTACTTTTGATCAGTATATATATCAGTGTTATTACTAGCTGTTCTTTTGCTTCATTGTTGGAGACAGGTGCCGGTACTTTAATGCTGGAAAAAAAATATATCGTACAGTTTCCAGGGCCTGCTTTCACCAATTTAGTTCTGCAGTATTTTGCGCAAATCAATCCTAAATCTAAACTAATTCCTGCAGCCTACCTGTCATCAGATCGACTTTTACTTTTTTGTAGCTGCAGGAGCGCCTCTTCCTGAAAATCCTTTCCATTTTCAGTACGCAACTCTGCACGGGTAAGGGGCAGGCTTTCAGGATATTGCTCCCTGATAAATTCCACTAATTTTTCCCGCAGGTAAACCCGCAGCTCCCAGGCATTACCGGAGTTAAGTGCACTTACCAGTACACGTAGTTGTACAGCGGTTTCTGTGGTATCCGTTACCTGCAGCACACACACTTTTTTGTCCCAGTGGGGGCTCGCTTCGCACAGGCGTCTAAGCTCCGCCCTAATCTCTTTAAGCGGCACAAAATAGTCGGTGTAGAGGAATACCGTTCCCAGCAATTCGGTCGACTGACGGGTCCAGTTCTGGAATGGTTTTTCTATAAAATAGTTAATAGGCACCACCAGCCGCCGCAGGTCCCACAAACGAATTACCACATAGGTGAGGGTTATTTCTTCAATACGGCCAAATTCACTCTCAACAATTACAACATCATCGATTCTGATGGGCTGTGTAAATGCAATCTGGAAACCGGCAATCAGGTTTGCAATTGATTTTTGTGCAGCAAAGCCAATAATAATGCCTGTAACACCGGCAGATGTTAACAAACCGGCACCAATGGTTCTTACACTTTCAAAGCTTAGTAATAATATAGATAAGGTAATGATAACAACACCGATGATGAGCAGTTTTCTGATAAACTGTACCTGTGTTCGTACTTTTCGGGCCAGAAAATTGTTTTCTTTATCTATATCGAAGTTCTCATTGATATAATCCTGGGCAACATAGATTACTTTAATCGCCAGCCAGGCAAAACCTATAATCATTAGCACCTCAAGTGTTTTTTCCAAAAACCTGTGTTCTTTTGGCGTAGTATCCATCAGTGGTAAGGTGATTGAAAGTATAATAAGCGGTATCAGAAAACTTAATACACTACTACACCTGCTAAGTAAAGAGTGTATTAATATAGCATCTTTATGGTTTCTGAAAGTAAATCGCAGACTATTAAAGATGATATACTTTACTAACAATCCTCCAAAAATAGCGGCACTAATAAGAATCATGTTTTGAAAAATAGGTGCCAGACTCTGATAAAAATCCTGAATTTGTTCCATGAATTTGTTTAATAAGTTACAGACCTCTATAAGTTCTGTTTAATATTGGTGGCCATGTTTGCTGTTGTCACGTTCCCTGCTTTTGTGCATGCTGGTTTGCTTCTCCGGTGCATGGCCACGCTCCCCGGGCCTTTAACTGCAGTAGCAGATCAAGCCAAGGGTTTTTAATGAGAGCCTTCAATATCTTTTAAATATAGCATCATACAAAATTAACTATACTGTGCTGGGAGAGTTTTTCGGCATCACTTCAACAAATCACAGCCTTCATTAATACGCAGCTTTATAAAAATAGATAAGCTTTTTCTATTCCTGATTTACATAAAAGCAACTAAAAAAAGCACATAATCTGTTGTTAGTTGATAAGTTGAAAAAAATCAAAAAATATTTTGCTAATATTAGCAGGTATCCTTTCTTTTGTTTAATTATATAGTATTAATTTTTTAATTAGAATTTCTTTTTGTTCTAACCATACCCAAAATAATGAGTAATAATTCTAGCGATCTCTCCAAAGTTAATGATCGTATTCAGTATTTTCAGGATGATATCCTGAAAGTCAGTGCAAACCGCTTTGCAAAAGAAGTTGGTATTGCATATGGCACATTACGTAATTTGTATACTGAAGATAAAAAGCCTCGTAAAGGCACCATTCAAAAAATTTTAGAAGCTTATGACGGATTTATCAATCCGGCCTGGTTGCAGAACGGGAAGGGACGTCCAACCTTGTCTGCTACACAGGAACATCCTGGCTTTCAGGTGATGACGAGCGATGAGCACTGGCCAAAAGTGGGCCGCCAGGTGCGTAAGCTGATACGCAAATCTGATAAATCTCCTGAAGAAATAGCAAAGGCTACCGGCTTTTCGATGTACAGGCTGAACAAAACCTTAAGCGGAAAACAATCGCCAACGCCGCAGTTTATGAGCGTACTGCTGTCAGAACTTGGTGTAACGGTTGATCAGCTGGCCCAAAAAGCTGGTGTGGCAGTGCCCCAGCAGCAAAAGGAAAAAGAAAAGCAGGCTAAATCCGCTGCTGAAGAGCAAACCACAGCCGAAGTTCAGTCTTTGGAAGATGCCCAGCCGCAGGCAGAAGCACAGGCAGAGCAGGCAGCGCCGCAGCCGGTACAGCAGGCTACTGCGCCAATGCCGGTAGCGCAGCCACAAACCTATGCCGTTCAGCAACCTTATGCGGCCGCTGCAGATCATGAAGGCATGCAGGAACTGCGCATGAAGATTGATTTTCTGACCAACAGAATTAACTACCTGGAAGAACGCCTGAGCCGTCTGGCCCGATAGTTTCATCCTATACTCAGGAAAGCACTATATTATTAAAATAACGGCCTTATAAATTTTTCTAAGGCCGTTATTATTTACTAGCAGTGTCTTTGCGATGGAGCACAGCGGAAGAAGCAATCTGACTTCTACACGCATAGATGCCAGATTGCCTCTCCGCCGGGATCTTATCGTACCTCCCGGGCTTCGGTGGCTCGGAAAGACAGGCAGTACAAAAAAAAGTACCTGGAAGCTACACGAGCGTTTTTTCATTCCAGGTAATCACCTGCTCGATAAATAGAATAAATCACCGCAAGCCTCCTGTTTATAATCCTCATTTTCTTAACTTTAGGCTAACGATGGGATGGACTGCGCAGCCGGTAACGGAATTACCACCAAAATACTACCTCGACAATTTTTACTCCCTGCTGGAGTTCGTTGAGGAAAAATACGGCCACCTTTTGCAGGAGGACGAAAAAAGTTTTATTGCCCGCTTCAGGGCTTTGCACGAAGAAGGCCGCTGCCTTTTTCTGCGCTTTGCCAATCGTAAAGGACAGTTCTTCAGGTTAAACAAGTTGAATTATCCTGAAATTGGCGCACTGGATGCTCCGCTGCAGGAGCTGACATCGGCCGGCTTTTGCCTGCTCTTGGATGGAAGCCTCAAAACAGAGCTTGCGCATGTACTGCATATCTTCAACAAACAGGAGCTTTGCAGCATCTGGAAGCTGCTGCAACCAGCCGTAAAAGGCCTGAGCCCGCTGAAGAAAGAAGATTTGCTCCGGAAGATGCTGGAGGAGCTTGATCATGATGGTATCTTAGAAGCCGTTCTTGCCCTCGAAACAGTAGTGATTCAGCGATATCTGGAGGAGTACGAACTGCTGAAGTTCCTGTTCTTTGGCCATCTGCACGGCGAAATGTCGGAATTTGTGATCCGCGACCTTGGGTATGTGCAATACGAGGTACTGGATGCAGACAAGCTAGTCCCGAAATTCAGCAGCAGGAAAGAAATAGAAGACAAATTCTGGATCTCCGGTGTGTATCAGCAGTTCAGGGAGCTAAGGGAAGAACCTGTAGCAGAACCTCTCTATGCCTGGTATATGCATATTGCAGGTCGGGGATCACAGCTGGGAGAGGAAGCCAGGCCTACTTTCGACAGGCTTACTCTTAAAACCGCCAGGCTCCTGGAAAGGCTTCAGCAGCCCGACTGGGCCCTGGAGGTATACCGCTACAGCCAGCAGCCGCCCTCGCGTGAGCGCCAGATTCGGCTGCTGCATAAAAGAGGAGATGTGCAGGAAGCCATGCAGCTGTGTAAACAAATAGAGGCATTGCCCTATAATGCAGAAGAATCTATTTTTGCACAGGATTTCTGCAGGAAGCTGGCGGTTAAAAAAGCAGTAAGAAGCACAACCGAGCTGCTTAAAAAAGCAGAATCGGTGCAGATATCGGAAGAGTACCGCTACTATGTGGAAAAAGGAGTGATCCGTTACTTTGCCGATAAGGGATATGAGGTCATGTACAGCGAGAACTATCTTTTCAGGAGTTTATTTGGACTCCTGTTCTGGGATGTGATTTTCGATCAGGATGTGCCGGTATACCACAGTCCGCTGCAGCGCTTTCCGGCCGATCTGTATTTGCCGCAGTTTCTGGACCGCAGGCAGGAGCAGCTGAAGAAACGTGTGGAAGAGCTGGGGAAACGCAAAGCCCTGCTGAAGCACCTGCGCCAAACCTATGACCAGAAGTGGGGCATTGGCAACCCCCTGGTGGGCTGGCATGAGAATACCCTGCCCCTGCTGGAAGGTGCCTGTAAAAAGCTGCCGCTGGAGGCCCTGTACCAGGTATTGCTGAACATGGCCCAAAACCTGAAGGAGTATGGGCGTGGTTTTCCCGACCTGTTCATGTGGTCGAAAAAAGACTATCGCTTTGTGGAGGTTAAATCACCCACAGATGCGCTATCGCCACAGCAGCTGTACTGGCTCCGCTATTTTAAGGAAGCCGGTATCAGGGCCGATGTGCTAAGGGTAGAGTGGATTTAGGGTGCCGTATTAATAAAGCCTGGCTTTGTGGCGCCAGGCCGCTGTACTAAATCAGGAAATCAGCTCCTTTTCCTGCTGCTTTTTAGCAGTGATGGCTTCTGTAAACCAAAGGAATTGTTCCAGAAAGAGTGCGATATTTTTACCGAAGGCCTGATCAAGCAGCTCTCCCTCATCAGAAAATTTCTGATCTACATCGGGCACCAGCAACATTTGCGGAATGGGGTAGCCCCTTAAGGCCAGCACCAGCTGCTGCATGAGCTGTGCCGCCCGCATACCCCCAAGTGAGCCGGAAGATACACTCACCACCCCAATTGGTTTTCCGGAGAAATGGGCTTTGCTGAAACCATCGGTCATGTTTTTAAGGGCTGCCGTATAGCTGCCATTATATTCCGGAGATACAAAAATCATGGCATCGGCCTCGTGCAGGTACCGGCGTAGTTTACTTGTAGCCTCTGAGGCATTTTCTTCGCTGTAGAGCGCCTCAAAAAGCGGAAGCGCATATTCCTTCAGATCAATCAGGCTTGGATTAATATTCTCCTGCTTCCGCAGGCGTCTGCACAGTTCCTCAGATACTTTATGTGTTTCGCGCCCCTCCCGGATACTGGCAGATATAATGGCAATGTTCATACTTAAATTTTTCTGCTGATACACTTTTACAGACGTTTAACAGGCTCTGTAGGTTTGCCGCTACAATACTTTGCTGCTAAAGCAGCAGCTGAAGTACTTCCCCCAGCCCTTGCTGAAGCTGCCGGGCTGCCAGGGGTGGTAAATCAAAAGCTTGTCGCACCTGATTTACAATTACCAGTTTGGGTGGGCTTACAGCAGCCTGCTGAGGGTATAAAATGGCGTATGCCAGGGCAGTTTTAAGGCTGTGGGCTTTAATGCGCCTGGTGTGCAGGGAGTAACGTGCCGGGTGCAGGTGTACCCACTGGTTTTTCAGGCGGCCTACCCGCAGCACCCAGCTGGAGTGGTCGGAAAGGCTGATGAGGCGATAGCCATTATTGCCGCTAATCCAGGCAGTATAAGCTTCCGGAGCCAGTAGTTCCTGCCGAAGGAGTAATCGCTTTACCTCCTGAACAAGTACATCTACAGCCAGGGGGCCCGTATAAAAATCAAGCTGCGCCGCTCCTATGGGTAATAAGAGACGGCGCAGCTCATGAGGTGTGATAGAAGGAGGTGTGTTTTTTACCAGCTGCTGCAGGTAGCCCTGGTGATGCTTGAGGGCGTTGAATAAAACAGCTGCTGTTTCCTGCAACAAGCCTGTAAAGGATTAACCCCTTTTGATGATTTTTCCGCTGCCGCTGGTGCGGGCATTTACAGTGGCAGGGCTGCCTGTGTAATTAACATTTCCGCTGCCGCTGATGTGGGCATCCAGTTTATTATCGGCATGTACAGAGCAGTTACCACTACCGCTTATGTGTACCTCCGCCTCGCCGGCGCGCAGCTCCTGTGCATTCACTTTACCGGAACCGCTGATATGGGCATCTAAGGTATTGGCAGTGCCCCTGGTTTCAATGTTACCGGAGCCGGAAATATGGGTCTCCAGCTTTTCGGCTGCAACATTGAGACGTACCCTGCCGGAGCCGCTCACATGCAGCTTCATATGACTGGCAGAGAACTGGTCATTGCTTTCCAGCTTGCCGGAGCCGCTTAGGGAAACTCCTTCCAGAGCGGGCATGCTGATATGGATCTCCACACTGTCAGAGTTGTTGCCAAAGAAGTTCCATTTATCATTTTTACGCTTGATGACCAGCTGGTCTCCTTTCACCTCGGTGATAATCTCATCCAGGTCATCGCCCTCCAGCTGCACCTTAAAAGGACCTTTGGTTAGGCGCACATCTGCAGGTACCGCTACTGATAATTTGGTAAAGCCGGTATGTGAACGGTTTTCAGTGTTTTGTGCCAGCAAAGGCAGGCTGATACATAGGGCCAGGAACAGGGTTAAAAAAGTTTTCATGGTATAAGGGGATTGTTTACTGTTAGATGCAGGCCGGAGGGGATTGGTTGCATGGCTGCAGGAAAAAATCAATACCCGATGCCCAGCTTCCTGAAGATAAAGTGCATGAGCCAGGCGGGGCCGATGAGCAAAAACTGTACGTCTTTCAGAAAGCTTGGTTTCTTGCCTTCTACTTTATGCCCGTAGAACTGCCCGATCCAGGCTACTATAAAGATAACCAGCGCTATAACCCAGAGTGGGGCAAAAGCGGCCTGCTCCAACTGCCAGGCCCCAAACAGACATATTGCCCCAAATAGCAGCATGCCTATAAACAAGGGCGGTGACAGCACCAGGTAATACACCAGCGTAATGAGCAGCAACAGGGTTGCCCAGTTGGCAAATGCAGCAGCACTGCCGGTAAATAGATTATTCAGCGGACCAGCCGGAATGGACCAGAGCAGGCAAACAATGCTGAAAAAAATCAGGGGTACGCAAATCCAGTGAATGGTTTTGTTGAGTGAATTGCGGTGGCTCTCACCATATTCACTTAATAAAGCATCGATTTTTCGCATAAAATTAAGCGGCTTTTTCGAGTTGGGCTTTTCCGGTTTTTACTTTTGCCCAGGGCTTGATTTGCCAGAATACCCGGGCGGTAGACAGATGGTTGCCCTGCTTGTCATGGATCTTGATCTCGCAGGGAAGCACTACAGACTCTGCAGACTTAAGTGGCTCCAGTACCGACTCCTGAATATATTCAGGATTGATGCGCCAGGTTGCGAAGGCATCCATCTTTCCCTGGTAAAAAAAAGCTATGTCCAGGTTCTTGAGGATAATGCGATACTCCTTGGGATTTAGGCCGGATAACAAGAGCACACCAGTACTGTACTCTGATAGTGTTGCAAGGGCGCAGGCATGCAGCCCTCCTATGTGGTTTTTGTTTTTTCTGCGGTATGGAAGCATTGTTTTTATGTGGAGGTCGCTGATCTCCAGTATCTCGAATTTATGGGGCAGGTTAAAAGGAATCATGCGGCTTAGTACCTGGTTGAGGATCCACAGGTAAAAACGGGACTTTTTTGCTTTGTTCAGTAAACTGACGGGATCGGTCATGTAGGGAAGAGGTTTGTTTAAAAAATTGCTTCTATGCCTAATATAAAAAAAATCCGGAATAGCTACTATAACGTTTGCAGTAATATGCTTTGGCAGCCTGGAATAAGCGCTTTAACTTTAAGGCATGTTAAGTTTCTGGGAGCAGGAAAGCTTTATAAAAGCTGATTATATAGTGGTGGGAGGCGGTATAACCGGACTCTCTACAGCAATAGAACTAAAAGAAAAACGCCCATCGGCTAGGGTGCTGGTGCTTGAGCGGGGACTTTTCCCCTCTGGGGCCAGTACCCGCAATGCAGGCTTTGCCTGCTTTGGCAGTTTAACGGAGCTGCTGGCAGACCGGCAGGCTATGGGCGACGACAGAGCCCTGCAGCTGGTGGAAGAGCGCTGGCGGGGCCTGCAGAAACTGCGCCATCGCCTGGGCGACAGCCGCATTGGCTACCATCAGTGGGGAGGCTATGAGCTGATTCGTGAAAAAGAAAAGGATTGCCTGCAACAGCTGGATGCTGTAAATGAGTGGCTGTTCCCATTATTCAGGCAGTCGGTATTCAGGGAGCGCCAGGAGCAGCTCGCTGCCTTTGGGTTTTCGCAGCAGCGGGTACAAACGCTTATTTATAGTCCGCTGGAGGGGCAGGTGCATACCGGCGAGCTTATGCAGGCGCTGGCAGGCTATGCACGGGCGGCAGGGGTAGAGGTACTAACAGGGGTACAGGTTGAGCACATAGCCGAAGATGCTGCAGGCGTTGCAGTGGTGGCGCTGGACCCTGCCCGAAAAAGTGAGGTGCCCTTCAGAGCAGAAAAAGTAGCCATTTGTACCAATGCCTTTGCGCCACAGTTTTTGCCTGAGCTGGAACTGCAGCCGGGCAGGGGGCAGGTACTGCTCACAGCTCCTGTAGCTGATCTGCCCTTCAGGGGCACCTTTCACCTGGAAGAAGGCTACTACTATTTCCGAAACATTGGCAACCGTGTTATGCTGGGCGGTGGCCGCAACCTGGATTTCAAATCAGAAACCACCACAGTGCTAAGCCTGAACAACAGCATACAGCAGGCACTGGACCAGCTGTTGCAGGAGGTGATCATGCCTGGCAGGTCTGTTGCAGTAGAACAGCGCTGGTCGGGCATAATGGCTTTTGGCCCTATTAAAGAGCCAGTGGTGCATCGGCAAAGCAGCAGAATTGTAGTAGGGGTGCGGTTAGGCGGTATGGGCGTTGCCATTGGCAGCAGGCTTGCAGAAAGGCTGGCCGCTTTGCTCCTTGTAGACTAAAGGTTTCTCTCCTTAAACACAAAAGCTTCTTTTCTCGTTAATGAAAAGATTTCAACTAAAAAATTTTTTTAACCATGATTAGAATGTTAGTGCATCTGGTTGTAGATGCCTTGGTACTTTTGATAGCCTCAAGGGCAATGAGCACGGTACATGTACGGAGCTTCAGCACTGCCATCTGGGTTGCTATACTGATAGGTATCTTCAGCTTCCTGATTGGCTGGCTGCTTACACTGATCCTGAACATAGCCACCCTGGGCCTCTTTTTCTTTACAGGACTTGGGTTTATCATCAGGATTATCGTCAATGCCATCATCATTGAAATTGTAGATAAACTTCATAGAGGATTTGAGACCAAAGGTTTTACACCATCCCTGATACTGGCAGTGCTTATTGCGCTTGTCAGCTGGATTATAGACCTTATCATGTTCTCTTAATACCTAAATAGATAAACTGAAAAGAAGGGCAGAAAGGGCAGAGTTGGCGCTTTCTGTCCTTCTTCTTTTATTTGCGGCTATGGATATAGTGAAAGTTATTGGGTTGGTTGCCGGTTTTTGTACAACAATTGCCTTTTTACCGCAGGTTATTAAAACCTGGCGAAGCCGTTCTGCTAAAGACATATCGTTGGGCATGTTTCTCTTTTTTGTGCTGGGCGTTATGCTGTGGCTGGTGTATGGTGTGCTGGTGCGTGACTTACCCATTATCCTGGCGAACGGCATTACCCTGATCCTGGCCGGCTGTATTCTTTTTTTTAAAGTTACATTCAAAGATTAGCAGCTGTTAAACCCTTATTTCCTGTGCTGGTTTTTTCTGTTTCCGGCTTCTTTTTCTTTAAGTTTTTCGGCTTTGTACGATTAAGGCGTATATTAGAAGTTTAACGCCTATCGTTTTCTTATTACAATGAAGGTTACCAAGCGTAAACCACGCCTGTTTGAGGCGCTGATTCCTATTCTTCTGCTGATATGTCTGCTGGCACTTAATGTGCTGATTTTTGGCGATGGTGCTCTGGATGGGTCTAACCAGCTGGCGCTTCTTTTTGCGGCTGCTGTTGCAGGTATTATAGGGGTTAGGCTGGGCTATACCTATGATGAAATGCAGGATGGTATCGTGCGCAGCATCTCTACAGCCCTCTCTGCCATACTTATTCTATTGCTGATCGGTTCACTGGCGGGTACCTGGCTGCTAAGCGGTATTGTCCCAGCCATGATCTACTACGGTCTTAAAGTACTCAACCCTACTATATTTCTTTTTGCGGCCTGTTTTGTAAGTGCGGTGGTGGCCCTGGCAACAGGTTCGTCCTGGTCTACCGTAGCAACCATCGGCATTGCCCTGCTGGGTATTGGCAAAGCCCTGGGCTTATCAGAAGGCCTGATTGCAGGTGCTATTATTTCGGGCGCTTATTTTGGCGATAAAATGTCGCCTCTAAGTGATACCACCAACCTGGCCCCTGCAGTGGCCGGTACCGATCTTTTCACGCACATTCGTTATATGATGTGGACGACTATACCCTCCATCATCATTACACTTATAATATTTCTGGTAATAGGTTTGACCAACGATACGGGCGGTGCAACTGCGAATGTTGGCATTGTACAGCAAGCCATAGAACAACGCTTTAACATCAGTGGCTGGTTGTTTCTGGTGCCGGCAGCCGTTATTGCCATGATTGTGGGCAAAGTACCGGCTCTGCCGGCCTTGTTGGCAGGCACACTGCTGGGTGGTGTTTTTGCCTTTATCTTTCAGCCGGAAGTGGTTGCCCTGGTATCGGGAGAAATGAACGATCCCTGGCTGGGCGGCTATGTAGCCCTGATGAAATCAATGTATACGGAAATCAGCATTCCAGCCGGTAATGAGATAGTGGACGAGCTGCTGACCACTGGTGGTATGTCGGGTATGCTCAATACCATCTGGCTCATTGTGTGTGCCATGGTTTTTGGCGGCGTAATGGAAAGCACAGGCTCCTTGCAGCGTATTACTGAGGGCATTATATCCTGGGCTACCTCAACCGGTTCCCTGATAGCTTCTACTGCCGTTACCTGTATTTTCTTTAACCTAACTGCATCAGATCAGTACCTGGCCATTGTGGTGCCGGGGCGTATGTTTGCCGACACCTACAGAAAGCGGGGCCTTTGTCCTGAAAATTTAAGCCGCACGCTGGAAGACAGCGGCACGGTTACCTCTGTGCTGGTGCCCTGGAATACCTGCGGTCTTACGCAGTCGTCGGTTTTGGGTGTGGCTACGCTGGTGTATCTGCCCTTTTGCTTTTTCAATATCATAAGCCCGCTTATGACCATTGCCTATGGCTATATGAACATAAAACTGACCCGAATTTCAAACCAAACGCCTGAAAAAACAGATACTTTAGTAAATGTTTAAGCAAGAGGTTACAAAAGAAGAGATAAACGAACTGCCCCTTATTCGCTATGAAGGTAAGGTAGAGGTGGTGACGACGGAGGAGGAGCTGGCAGAAGCGCTGGTTGATCTTCGCCGTCAGCCGGTGCTGGGCTTCGATACCGAAAGCCGGCCTTCGTTCCGCAAAGGTGAGTATTATCCGATATCACTGGTGCAGATAGCCACCCCGGGATTGGTATACCTGATCAGAACAAACAAAACAGGCTTTTCCTCGGGCTTAAGAGCCCTTTTTGAAACACCAACCGTTATCAAGGCCGGGATTTCTATCCTGGATGATTTACGGGAATTGCAAAAGCTGGCGAGTTTTAAGCCAGGTGGCATTATAGAACTGAATCAGGTAGCCCAGGCAGCCGGTATTAAAAACATTGGTGTGCGCAGTCTTTCTGCCATCATCATGGGTATCCGGATCAGTAAAAGCCAGCAAACCTCTAACTGGGAGCGCGATACCCTAAGCAAGAGCCAGATCTATTATGCCGCCACCGATGCCTGGGTATGTCTGCAGCTCTATGAAAAGCTGGAACGCTGGGGTTATATCCAGCCCGGAGAACACCTTTTCCAGATGCCTGCTCCGGCAAAACCAAAGTTCAGGCCAAACGGCAGATCCTTTGGTGAACGTGATAGCTTTTAGGTGATAGTATTTGGTATTGGGTAGTTAGTATTGGCTATATCATATGTGGTATAATAAATAGACCCAGGAGCGAAGCTGATTGCTGACTCCATATGGTTGCCAGTTATTAGCACATTATCTCATTAGCACATTCACTCCTGAACCTCCACTCCTAAAATCTGCCGGGCTTTTTCCAGGGCTTCGGGGTGCTGGCTTTTGCGAACAAGCACCTCCAGAGCGCATCTGTCAGTGAATTCCTGATGCACTACTTCCATCTCAAACTCACTCACCAGCCTCATGACTTCGTTGGTAAGCTCGTAGCCATACTGTAGCTTTAGTGCCTTCTTCACTATTTCTTCCCTGATCTCATTGGCGGCAAGGGCTTCGGCTGCGGCAGTTTTGTATGCCTGTATCAGGCCGCTTACCCCCAGCTTGGTGCCGCCAAAATAGCGAATTACCACCACCAGGGTATTGGTTAGTTCCAGAGAGCGGATTTGCCCCAGGATAGGATCGCCAGCCGAATGGTTAGGCTCGCCGCCATCATTAGCGCGGTAGCGGTCCCCGCCGGGCTCCAGGATCCATGCATAGCAGTGGTGGCGGGCATCGAAATATTCTTTCTTCAGTGCCTCCAGAATTTCTTTGATTTCATCTTCGCTGCGTACCGGGTAAGCCCTGCCAATAAACTTGCTGCCTTTTTCTTTGTAAAGGCCTTCGGAGGTACGGGCAAGGGTGCGGTACGTGTCTGTCGCCTGCATTACTTCAGGTGGGCTTTGGCTTCCTGTTTTACGGGATACTCATACTGGGCCAGTTTGAGCGCCTCCTGCCAGGCAGCTTTGGCTTTCTCTTTCTGGTTTTGTGCTTCATGATAGCGGGCAATACCTGCATGGGCCATGCTTCTGTAGGTATCGGCTATGTAGTTGAGCGGCGCTGCGGTAGTGAGTGCAGTATTATACAGGCTTAAAGCCTGCTGATAATTCCGATAGTGTTTTTCCTGCAGGATACCCATAAAAAGCTCGCCTGCTGCCCGGTAATAAGCATCAGACTGTTGTAAGAGGTAAGCCACATGCGGAGCAGCTGCTGCATATTGCCTGGCCGCCAGAAGCGATTCGGCCAGCTGTAGGCGTATAAAACGGTTGTTGGGAAACTGCTTATAGAGTATCTGTATGTTTTGCAGGGCCTTCTGTGGCTGGTTCTCATAATAAAGGTAGAGGTGCACCAGAAATACCGCTGCTTCTGCTTTTGTAAATACATTGTTGCGCACAGAATACTCCATCTGTTGCAGGCCAAGGGTTTTATTACCATCCTGGAACATCCACATAAAGGATTTGTAGACGGGATGCAGTTCGGGGTATTTTACCCTGTAGTAATTATAGAGGCCGGTAGGAAAATAAAATTCCTTATACTCATCTTTCAGCTCAAAGCCCTGCTTCATATAGGCATAAGTTGGCCTGGCCTGTTTCAGGGCTGCCATATAATCACCTGTTTCAGCATGGTAGCGGGTAAGCAGGCTGTTTGCTGTTAGGGCAGCGAAAATACTCACTGATTTATCAATGTCTTTGTCCAGGTAAGCCTCGGCCTGTCTGTTGGTTTGGTGCAGCAGCTGTATGAATTCTTTATAATGCGGAGAGGCCAGGTGCATGGGTGCATCCATCCAGTAGAGGTTCAGGGCTTTCAGAAGCGGGTGCACAGGGTGTGTGGCCGGCACCTTCTGTTTTAAAAGCTGCAGCTCCTGGTCTACCTGCTGGTGCCGGGCATCATAGATCAGGTAAGTGATGCGCTCCACATGTTCCAATCCCTGCGGATCGCCATATAAGGTATATGACTGCCCCCGGAGCAGGAGTGGACAACAAACGACAAGGAGCAGCAGTAGGATGGAGGCAGTACGGATCAACTTATAAGGCACTTAAGATTTCCTGATAAGATAACAAAAATATGGCCAAAACTGACAGCAGCAGGCCCAGGTGGTTAAGGGGCAGGAGCTTTTCTTTAAAGAACAGTACTGCAGCCAGCGATGAACCCAGAATAATACTGATGTTGAGCAGGGGGTAAAAGAAAGCTCCGTTATTGCCAAAATCGGCCAGTCCTTTTACAATAAAATAGATGCTGAAATAATTGGGAACCCCCAGGGCAATACCTCCTAAAAACTCCTTACGACCGGTTGGCTGTTTTCTGAACAACTGTAGCATAAGCCCCAGGACTGCTGCAATAATAAAGATCACCAGCGGGAAAATACCTTCCTCCCTGGGTGTTAAGTAGTGGTATGAGGTATAGTTAATGGTGGTATCGATAATGCCGCTGCATAAAAACACGCCCAGGGGGAGCAGCAGTAAAAGCTTATTGCCGGGCAGTGGTGCTTTTTTTTCCACCTGTGGCTTCCAGGAGCTTAGGTAAATGGCTACAAATGCCAGGGCAATGCCCAGGTAATTCCAGAATGTAAACTCTTTGCTCTCAATCTGCAGCACAAACATACTGAATACCACCGGCAGCGCCAGCGACATTTTAGCGGCAATGGAAGACACGGTTACACTAAGCCGCTGGGTAGTAAGGGCTATCATATAGAAGGTGCCTATAAAGAGTGCCCCCAGCAGAAAAGCCAGTAACAGCCAGGGACTATCAAGGGTAATAAGCCGAAGGTTACTGAGGCCTCCCAGAAAAACCAGGCCGGTGATAACACAAACAAAATAGTTTACCACAATGGCCGGTAAGGTATTTACGCCATAGCGCGCATACCCCCTGAATATCAGGAAAATAGCAACATTAAAAAGGATGCCTAACAGCAAATAGGGCATAAATTGCAGAATAAATTGGGGTGCGAAATTAATGAATATTTATGAAAGCCTTAAACATACAGGCTTTCCTGATGGCCCGAAACTACTGCTTTGTATAAGCTGTAGATTTGCCTGCTGATGGCTGTGCCGGAGAAGCGAGCCATAAAATCATCCCTGATGATGGTAGGGTTGTAGCTGCTGTAGTGCGCCATCAGGTACTTCATTGCACCTGCCAGCTGGTCGGGGGCATGCACATCAACCAACAAACCATTATGCTCCTTTACAATAAATTCAGGGCCGCCACAGCGGGTTGCTATTACGGGTTTACCACTGGCCAGTGCTTCGGCATATACTACCCCCATAGATTCATGTACACTGGGCAGCACAAAAGCATGGCAGTTTCTAAACTCTTCAGCTGCTTCTTCCCGAGATAGTTCTCCTAACCATTCTATTTGGCTGTCTGCCCGCAACTCTTTGGCTAATTGCTGGTACTCCTGTAGCTGCGCACCATTACCTCCTATTCTAAAGCGTACCTTGTTATTGCTCATAATGGAGATAGCCTTTAACAGGTCAGGAATGCCTTTTTGAGGCACCATTCTGCCAAGCGTGAAGAAAGTGAAAATAGTTTGTTCCTGCGCATTAATCTGGGGCTGCTCCCTGTGGTTAGGGGTAAACAGGTTTTCGTCTACTAAATTTGGAATAACAACGGGCTTCACGCCTGTTTTTTGTTGAATGTCTGCGGCAGCATGCGGGCTGATAGCCACTACTGCATCAGCTTTTTGCATGGGCAGAAGCACCTTGTCCATAATTTGCTGCCTGCGGGTGTAGTAACAGCCAAAGGGAAAAGGGCTCATTTGCTCGGTAATGATAAAGGGTAGTCTATAGCTCTCTGCCAGATGCATGGCAATGTAGCCTGCAGGAAAAGCAACCTGTGCATGTATGAGGGTGGTTTTTCCAAATGCTGCCTCAAACTTTTTAAGGTTTTCTTCACTGGCTTTAACAATGCCCCTGATATTTCCTTTCAGGAACTTATCGCTCCAGGTTAAGGCAGGAAAGTGGTATTCCCGTAAATTATCCAGCACCTTATGCTCATGGGGAGGCTCTGTCGGAAACCGGATAAGCTTGATGATGTTTTTAAAATGGTCTTTTGCCCAAAGCAGGTTTGTTTCTGATTTCTGGCCCCACAGGCTAACGCCCAGGTTCAGCATGGGGTACTTTGCCGCCATTGCATGAATAAGCTCCTGATGAAAGATTCCGGCAATATTTTCATCTGCAGAAGGGTACCAGGAAGGTATAAAGAACACATTCATGTTCTATAGGGATAGAGATTCAGGTTCACGATGTGCCATAAAAGCTGCAGGCATTGTTAAACAGGAAATCAGAGGTTAATACAGTTTGAAAAAATGATCTTTGTTTTGCTGTATTTTTACAAACATGGCATCATGTTCTGGTTCCTGGTGCTTTGCAATTTCCCAGGCCATTGTTTTGTGCCATAAGCGGTCTATCACGGCATCTAAACTACGACTTTTACTGGAGGCCCACCAGAGTGCTTTGGAGAGCACAGATTTGTTCATCAGGTCTACCCGTTCTGCAGGAGGCCTGAACCCGGCGCCATGGTGGTAAATGAGCTGGTGGTAAATGCCATACCAGACCGGGTGCGTACCCAACGAATGGGTCCGGTAGAGGCGCAGCCAGTCAATGTTAAGATCCAGCAACTGTTTATACAGATTGCCTCCTACATCAGAAATCAGCTGTCCTGCACTATCTTTCCAGCAATAGCCTCGCTTCCAGTCGCCCCTGATTTGCTGCCAGAATCCTACTGTTGTAATACAAAAACTGGGATGAGGCTGGGGATCCTGCAGGTTTTCTTTACGCACAATTGCAGCCAGAGGATAGGTTGGAAAAACCTGTTCTATTAAATGCTGCAGGGGAGCGATGGGAAATGCATCGCCATCAAGGAAAATAAGAATATCTGCAGCATTTGCCTGCGGCGCTACCATATGTGTAAGCAAATTCAGTTTAACAGCATGTTCATCAACAGGCTCATCGCATACATAGAAGAACTTTTCATAGTGTTGTTTGTCAACACCATTCAGGAATGCATATACCCGAAAGGGTTGTGGTAAATATTTTTGTAAGTAGTACAGCTGCAGATCAATCCACTGATCAGATTGCCAATGTACCGTAACTACATGTATCATATTAATATGTTCTTAGCAGGGCAAATGCAGCACTATCTGCGGGCGATAATCCTGCAAAAATATTGATGCAGCACATAGCGCCTGTTACAATTATGCTGCAAGTATGGTAAAAAGTGATTCAGAGGCTAAACCGGCAGTATATTTTAATTGATTATGTTCTGTTTTATAGCCTGAGCCTGCAAAATCTTTATATTCACAATTTACTATCGAATTCGGTAGCAAACTATTATTGATAAACATCTGCTCTTTATTAAGCATGTTAGCTATTCTAAAGCGGGTATATGCATGGTTCTACAACTATTATATCCATTTTCGGGCACGTAAAGCAAAAGGCTGGCAGCTTTATACCAGCAGGCGGCTTGGCCTGCGCCTGCTGTTAAACTGCAATAACTTTATTGATTTTATCATCAGGGAAAACGGATGTTTTGAAGAAGAAATACTGCTGGCCATTGACCAGTACAGCCGTGAAAAGGAGTTTCTGTTTATTGATGTTGGGTCACAGCTGGGCCAGTTTAGTTTATATGTAAAAAAAAAGAATCCCGGGGCTGCTGTTCTTTCTTTTGAGCCAAATGCGGCTGCCTGCCATCAGCAGCGTGCTAATATGCTGATCAATGAGATAGAGTATACACTAATACAGAAAGCCCTTAGCCAGGAAAAAGGAGTAGCCCCTTTTTTTACACCATCAGAAAATTATACTGATGGATATGGAAAGCAAAATCCCGGTATTGGCAGTCTGATAAATGAGCCGCAATCCCTGGTTTTCGACACTACTGTTGAAACTGAGATGCTGGATAATTACAGGGGCATCTGGGGTGATTACAGACATATATTGATGAAAGTGGATGTGGAGGGAGCAGAATGGATGGTATTAGCAGGCAGCAGGGAGCTGATGGCCTCCGGTAAAAAAATAAGCCTGATCGTGGAGCAGTTTCCTGAAAATCATCCTGAAAGTGTGGAAAAGGTAAGAACAGCGCTGAAAGAATGGGGCTTTAAGCCTTGTAACCAGGCGTGGCAAATACAGGCAGAAGAGCATAAAGAACAACAGTCAGGAAATTTTTTTTACACACGTTAAAGGCTGATAAATTTGTGTGCTGATGTTAATGGTGCTTTTTCTTTGGCTTCAGGTATTCACGTAACCGGAGTCTTTCGGGTGTAACCTTCCATTCTTTGCCTATGACCTTACTTATGAAGCAACCCCTAGTTACCATTCTTTGCCTTTGCCATAACCATGCACCCTGGGTGCAGGAAAGTTTGGATGCAGCCTGGCAGCAGGCTTACCCACACCTGGAACTGATTGTGGTAGATGATGCCAGCAGTGATGGCAGCCAGGAGGTGATCAGGGAGTGGTTGCGGGATAAGCCGCAGGTTCCCTTTATTTCCTTAACAGAAAACCTGGGCAACTGCAGGGCTTTTAACAAGGGGCTTGCCCTGGCCAGGGGAGCGTATGTGATTGATCTGGCTGCCGATGATGTGCTGCTTCCGCAGCGGGTTGCCGTGGGCGTGCAGGACATGGAAGAGGCAGGAGAAGCCTGGGGTGTACATTTTACCGATGCCTGGTATATGAATGCCGATGGCAGTTTACTGAAACCGCACTACAGACGCTCTGTGCAGGGAAATTTACTGCAGTCGGTGCCCCAGGGCTGGGTGTACCGGGAGGTGTTGGAGCGTTATTTTATCTGCACGCCTACCATGATGATGCGCCGCTCGGTGCTGGATGCCCTAGGCGGATATGATGAGCGGCTGGCTTATGAGGATTTTGATTTCTGGGTACGTTCTGCCCGGCACTGGAAGTACCTTTATGCCGATCAGATACTGGTGAAAAAACGGGTGCTGCCCAGATCCTGGTCGGTGAGGCAGTACGAAGCAGAAACCCTGCAATTAGCAAGTACACTGGCCATTTGCCACAAGGCAAAATCGCTGAACCAGACGCCGGAAGAGAACAGAGCCCTGGGGAAAAGACTAAGCTATGAGATCCGCCAGGCCATCAGGCACCGGCACAGGGATATAGGTACGCAAATGTTAGCGTTAAAAAGGGAAGTATGGCCGGTTAGCTGGGAAGATAGATTGCTGGCAATGATGCTGAAAATGTATTAGTGCTATTAATCAGCATGTATAAAAAAGAAAGGTTCCTGCTCTTTTCAGCAGGAACCTTTTAGTAGAACACAGTTATGATTGAGTCTTCGAAAATTATGCTGTGTTATCGCTGTATAAAGCGCAGCCGCTGTTCCCGGCCATCGGTTTGTTTGAGTAACAGCACATAAATGCCGCGATGCAGGTGCCGGGTGCTTACTTCCCAGGTATTCGCCGAGGCTCCCTGTACCACTAAAGAGTTGTATTTTCTGCCAGCGATATCATATATCAGTACCTCGCCTTCTTCCAGTATTTCAGTGCTGCTTCCTGAAATCAGCAGCCTGCCATCAGATACGGGGTTGTTCAGCAGCTGCAGCGTTTCTGTAAAGTTTGCTGCCTCATTTATCTCTGGTTCTGGTTCTGTCCCTTCAGGCGCAGCTTCATCATCTGCTGCTTCCGCCATAAGAGCCGTTACACTGCTTGTGTTGGTGCCGCTGCCGGTGCTAAGCACAGCATCAGGTATTACTCTTTTGCTAAGGCCCGGACCGCTGTATTTTACAATCAGCAAATCATCAGATCCGTAGCGGTCAAAGTAGGTAACTTTGATCGGGTAGGAGCCTGCTGCCAGTGTTACAGTTCCGGAGCGTTCCCTTAGCGGATGTGCACCATCATTGTTTACGATCTGATTTCCATTAATATACAGTTTGCTACCGTCGTCACTTTGGGTGTAAAAAGTATAGGTGCCGGCGGTTGATATCTTTACGTAACCTTCAAAAACAAAGCCATAGAGGTTGTTTGCTTTTCTGGGCGCCAGGCTGAAATTGCTTACTGTACCTGTTCTCTTAGCCTGTAACTTGCTGAAATCAGGCAGTACGCTCCAGCTACCTTCATAATATTTGTAATTGAGGCCGGCAGTTGCTGAAGGAGGTGGTGTAGGCGTTGAACTGCCGCTTGTGCCAAGCACATCTGCCGGAATTTTTTGCTTGCTGATCCCGGGTCCCTTATACAGTACATTCAGGGTTTCCACACTACCGTAGCGCTCAAAGTAAGTTACCCTGATAGGATGGGAACCTGCCGTTAAGTACACAGATCCTGATCTCTCCCGCAGGGAGTGTAATCCGTCATTATTAACTATTTCCTTTCCGTTGATATACAGTTTGCTTCCATCGTCACTTTGGGTGTAAAAAGTATAGGTGCCGGCGGTTGCTATTTTGATGTAGCCATCGAACACAAAGGCAAACTGGCTACCCCTGCTTTTGGGCAACAGGCTGAAGTTAGCCACTGTACCGGTTTTTTTAGGACTTAGCGAGCCAAAGTTTGGCAGCATGCTCCAGTCGCCTTCGTAATATTTATAGTTTAGCCCTGCTGTTGCTGCAGGAGGATTGGTTTCATCAGCTTCCCGTACGGTAAGCTTCATACGGTCCCTGGCGACGGCACCATCATTGTCGGTTACCTTCAACTCAAATTCATAAGTGCCCGCTACCAGCTCGTAGGCATACATGGAGGCAGAAGTGGTCCGGCTAAGCTTGGCGGCAGGGCCGCTTATCTTGGTCCACCAGTAGGTGCTAACGCTGCCGTCAGCGTCTGATCCGGAACCATTGATGGTAACAGAATTTGCAGGCAGTTGTATATTAAGATCGGGTCCTGCATTGGCCACCGGCGCCTTGTTGGCAGGAGGTGTGGATGTGCCGGTTTTACGATATTGCAGCATCCATTTATAAAGGTCGTCGCCATAGGTGCCGTTATACACATAGTCCCATAGATCATCGTGGCCCCGGTTGCTGTATACTGTTCCTTTTGCGGCAGGGCTGGCAACAGGATTACAATTTTTATTCAGCATATTAATGGCTGCAGTCATGGAGCTGGCAGGATATACATTGTCGTAAGCGCCATGAAAGGCCCACACCGGTACGTTGCTTAGGCGGCAGACATCCTGGTTACGGGCATCGGCGCCAAGGGGACTAACAGCAGCGAACTGTTCGGGATGGTCGCCTGCAAAATCCCAGGCTTTGGTACCGCCCATGCTGATACCTGTTAAATAGATGCGTTCAGGATCTATGTTATAGTTTTGTTTGATCCAGTTCAGCATGGGCATCAGGTCGTGGTAATGCCACCAGCTCGAGGCCTGTGGTGCAATTACTACAAAGCCAATTTCTTTGCCGTTTTGTAACAGCTTGGGCAGGGCCCGCTGTCTCATTTTAGTGAGGTCGCTGGTGCCATTGCCAATCTCCCCGGCACCGTGCAGGTAAATGATAAGTGGTTTTTTTTCGCTGGTGGAGGAGTAAGTAGCTGGCAGATATTCAAAAAATCCGAAGGGGGCTCCGTTGCTGCCTTTGTTAACGAGGCGACGGCTACTTTGCTGGCTAAACACCGGATTAGAGATCAATATTCCGGTAAACAATAATATAGCCCAGGCTAAAAAATTGCAGCGATGGTGAGGTAGAATTGTTTTCATACAAACCTTTTAGCTGAAAAAACTATGTTATTCTGATAGTATATGGGAAAAGTGCTACTATCAGGATAACGGGTGCAGCAGTGGAAGGTTTGAACGGACTGCTAATTAAAAGGTGAAATTATCTGTGATTTTCTTCTTCTCCCAGCATACCGATATAGCTGTCGTAGCGGGAGGGAGCAATCTTGCCTGCTTCAACGGCATCCATAACAGCACAGTCGGGTTCGTGGGTATGGGTGCAGTTGTTAAAACGGCACTCGCCCATTAGCGCCCTCATTTCAGGAAAATAATGGTCCAGCGGATCGTCTTCCATGTCGGCCAGGCCCAGCTCCTTAATACCGGGAGTATCAATTACCCAGGTAGTACTGCTCACCTGAAACATTTCCGCAAAGGTGGTGGTGTGGGTTCCTTTATTGGCAAATGAGCTGATTTCGGCCGTTTTCTGGTTTGCTTCCGGCGATATTTTATTGAGCAGGGTACTTTTACCAACACCACTGTGGCCGGAGAGCAGGCTAAGCTTACCTTCCAGCAGCTGGTTAAAGGTATCGATGCCGCTTTGCTCTTTGGCCGAAATAGCAATGCAGGTATAGCCGAGTGGCTCGTATATGGCCATGAGCTCCTGCAGGTAGGCGTGCCCCTTTTCTTTGAGCAGGTCTTTTTTATTGAATACAATCACAGCGGGAATGCGGTAAGCCTCTGCCGATACCAGGAAGCGGTCGATAAAACCCAGGGAGGTACGGGGCTGAGCCAGGGTGGCGATCAGCACAGCCTGATCGAGGTTGGCTGCAAGGATGTGTGATTTATGCTTGTTGTGAATGCTGCGGCGGATAAGGTAGTTCTGGCGGGGCTCAATATCTGTGATAACAGCCTGCTCATCACCGCCGGCTTCTTCGAGCGGCTCCAGTTTTACCCAATCGCCAACGGCAAGGGGATTGGTTACATTCAGGTCTTTTATCTTGAATTTGCCACGCAGCCTTGCCGTCCAGCGCTGACCCTGCTCGTCTTCTACCTCATACCAAAGGCCTGTTGATTTAATAACCCTGCCGCGTAGTAATTCGCTCATAGTATACTTTTGCAATACTGAATGATTTTTTCGGTGGCACCCGCCTGCGCTGCCACATAGCGGGCAGCAGCCTCGCCGGCAGCTTTTCGCTTCTGCTCATTATCAAACAAAACGCCAAAAATAGCCAAGAGTTCTGCAGAATCTGCAATTGCATAGGCAGCTTCCACGTCAATAAGTTCTCTGGCTTCGGCAAATTTGAGGTAATTGCGATTTCCGAAGAATACCGGGATGCCCCAAACGGCAGCCTCGAGCGTATTATGGAGGCCTTTACCAAAACTACCGCCTACATAAGCCCAGGTGCCCAATGCATAGAGCGACGAAAGGAGACCAATGGTATCGATCAGCAGTACTTCTGCCGTTGCGGCCTCTGCAGGAGTGGTGTTGGTGTAGCGCACTGTTGTAGCTGCAAACATCTTTTCAGTATGCTGCAGCCCGCTTTCGCCCATCTCATGGGGTGCTATGATAAACTTTACCCTTCCCCGATACTGCTGCACCAGGGGCGCCAGTACCTCTATATCGGCCGGCCAGCTGCTGCCAACAACCATTACTGGTTTATCAGCTGCAAAAGCCTTTGCCAGGGGAACAGCTTTGGCCTGCCGGCTAATGGTGAGTACCCTGTCAAAACGAGTATCACCTGCTATGCTTACATGCTGCACCCCAATTTCCTTCAGCAGCCTGGCCGACTCCTCATTCTGCACGAACAACTGGCTGAAATAATCGAGCATTTGCCGGTAAAAGCTTCCATGAGGCCTGAAAAATAACTGGTTAGAGCGGAAGATGGCGGAGATTAGCAGGGTAGGTGTGTTCCGCTTATGGAGCTCCTGCAGGTAGTAGTACCAGAACTCGTATTTAACAAATACAGCCAGGCTTGGATTAACTGCTTCCAGCAGCTGGCTGGCATTGCCGGCAGAATCCAGTGGCAGGTAAAAGATCCAGTCGGCCCCGTTGTAGTCTTTCCTGATTTCGTAGCCTGAGGGTGAAAAGAAAGTCAGGAATATTTTATACTCCGGAAACTCCCGGCGCAGGGCTTCCATAACCGGTCGGCCCTGTTCAAACTCTCCCAGGGAGGCACAGTGAAACCACACCACCGGGGCTGTATTACCCAGCATGGCTGTACGGATGCGTTCCGGCAGCTGTTGCCGCCCTTCCAGCATTTTTTTTGCTTTAGGGTGCAGCGGAGCAGCCAGCTTTAAAACTGTGCGGTAGCCGCCAAGGCCAAGGGTGTAAAGCCACTTCTGGAGCATCATGGGCCAAATTTAACGAAAAAAGCCGGCTTTGGGGCCGGCTCTCTCTATAGTTTATGCGCTGTTCCCGAAAGAGAAACTCTTCCGGAGCTGGGCATTAAGTACAAATCAGTTGTTCGACAGGTACTCGGCTACACCCTGGCGGGTAGCGTTCATGGCCTGTTTGCCTTCTTCCCAGTTAGCAGGGCATACCTCGCCAAATTTCTCAACGTGACGCAGGGCATCTACCAGACGGATCATTTCGTCGATGTTGCGGCCCAGTGGCAGATCGTTGATGGTGGCATGACGGACAACACCTTCCAGATCGATCAGGAAACTGCCGCGGTATGCAACAGGCTTGCCTTCGAACTGCAGGTTACCTTCCTCGTCGTAGTTCCAGTCGCCGGCCAGTACACCAAAGTTATGGGCAATGGTTTTGGCAGAGTCAGCAACGATAGGGTAGGTTACACCCTGGATACCGCCATGTTCTTTCGGTACGTTCAGCCAGGCCAGGTGGCTTTCTTCAGTGTCGCAGGAGCAGCCTACAATCGCCACATCACGCTGCTCAAACTGAGCCAGTTTTTCCTGGAAAGCATGAATTTCAGTTGGACAAACAAATGTAAAATCTTTCGGATAGAAGTAGAACACCACGTACTTCTTGCCAATGAACTGGTCAAGAGAGAAGTTGTCTACGATTTCTTCGCCGTTAATAACAGCAGGAGCGCTAAATAGTGGAGCTTTTTTTCCAACTAATGATGCCATAAAACTGATGAATTGTTAGGTTGTTATTGTGCAAAAGAACCAGCAGCGCCGGTCCCAAAATTTCAGTACTGTAAAAATCCGGCTGCAAAGGTAGGAGAGGCGGGGGAGGAATGCAAGAGTAGTTTAATGTGCAAATTACGTAATGTACCAATGTGCTAACTGGGGCAGTGGGAGAAGTAGTCTGCTGCGGGTAATTTTATACCGAGACCCTGTTTCGTCGATGCATGCATCGAGGTGGTACAAGGAGGTAGCCAGTTTCTTATTAAATATAATCCTGCTTAAGATCCGGTGTTGTTTCTGATTAATCTATGCGCATCATCGGGTAGTTTTCAACGCTACCACGTCGTTGTGGTACAACGACGCTACAAAGGCCGCTGAATGATACCATCAACAGCAGATCAATTCTCCCACTGCCCCACAATTAGCACGTTAGTCGCAGCGGCGAACCGTCACACTGATCAATTAGTACATTATCTCCCTTTAAAATCCGGCTGGCGTTTTTCGATAAAGGCATTCATGCCTTCTTTCTGATCTTCGGAGGCAAAAAGGAGGTAAAAGTTTTTGCGCTCGAAATAGAGTCCTTCGCTAAGGCTGCTTTCATAGGCATGGTTTACGGATTCTTTAGCCATCTGGGTAGCAATGGGCGACATCTGTGCGATTTCCTCTGCCAGCTCCATAGCGCTTTGCAGGTACAACTCTACCGGCACTACCCGGTTTACCAGACCCCAGCTTAGGGCTTCCTGGGCGGAAATGAATTTGCCTGTTAACACCAGTTCCATTGCCCTTGCTTTGCCGATGGCGCGGGTGAGCCGCTGGGTACCGCCGGCACCGGGCATCACGCCAATTTTTATTTCGGGTTGGCCAAACTGGGCAGTTTCTGAGGCTACGATCATATCGCAGGTCATGGCCAGCTCGCAGCCACCTCCCAGGGCAAAGCCCGATACAGCTGCTATCAGGGGCTTTTTGGTGCGCTTAATCTTATCCCAGGTGCTGAACTGATCAACTTTTGCCATGTCAATGGCTCCTTTGCCGGCCATCTGCTTAATGTCTGCACCTGCTGCAAAGGCCCGTTCGTTTCCGGTTAGCACTATTACACGCACGGAGTCGTCTTCGTCCAGCGTAGTCAGGGCATCGCGTAACTCACCCATCAGCTGCAGATTAAGGGCGTTGAGCTCCTTTGGGCGGTTCAGGGCAATGAGGGCAATGTGTTTGCGGTATTGGGGCGTAACGGTAATGAATTCTGCTTGCATGTGGCGTAGGCGAAAAATTTAATTCAGGGCCTAAGATGAATAAAATGGGCGGGAAGTAAAAAAGAAAACCTCTCTTAAAACTAAGAGAGGCTTAATGCTTAATAGATGTTAAACAGGTGTATGAATAAGTGTGTTATGTACTTCTTTATACCGTAAGCCCCACCAGAGGTAACCCCTGTTAAATAAAATAATTTAAATTTTTTTTAAAGCAGCATCTTTTGATTGCTAAGTACCTGTATTAGAGGTTGTTTATCACTTTAAAAAATAAAGAAAATATCTGCTGAAAGTGGAATTTCCTTTTTTTATATAGTTTTCGCTTACCGATTAACTGCTGCCCCGGTCACCTGCAAAATACGGCTCTTACTGCAGTCTGAATAGGTTTGCCTTTGTCTTAACGATTGTAAAACAGCTAAACTACAGGTGCTTTTGCAGGTTATGCTTGTATGGAATAAATTTTTTAACCAAATCCAGATCAATTCATGGATAAAATAAAAGTACTGTTTGTGTGCCTGGGCAACATATGCCGGTCACCCATGGCAGAAGCCATCTTTCATCATAAAATTGCAGAAAAGGGATTAGCGGATTATTTTGAGGCAGACTCTGCCGGTACTGGCGATTACCATGTGGGCGGCCCTGCTGACAGACGCACCATCAGTACCGTTGAACGAATGGGGATCAAAATAGCTCACTCGGCCCGCCAGGTAACTACACCTGATTTACAGTACTATCATTATGTACTGGCTATGGATGCTGAGAACATGGAAATACTAAACACCCTGGCCGAAGCTGATGTAGCACTGGGTGGCCGCATTTACCTGATGCGCGATTTTGAACCCGGTGCCCAGCCCCATAATACCGCTAATGAAAACCAGCCTTATACCAATATTGATCCCCTGGCAGATAACCCCCGTGATCCCTTAACCCCAAATCTGGCCGTACCCGATCCTTATTATGGGGGAGAAGAGGGATTCCAGGAGGTGTTTGATATCCTTGACCGCACCATTGAAAACTTTATCAGTTTTGTGGTTCGTAAGCACAAGCTGCCGTCCCATGTTCGATAGCCCCAACCAGTTTCTTGAGCAGGCCCTCTTTATCGCCACCGGTCAGGAGCTCCAACTGCTGGATATGCAAATGAAGGGCGGGGGCTGCATTAACCAAACCATATATTTGAAAACCAGTGGAGGGGAGTTTTTTATTAAGTGGAATGATACCGCCGAAGCTGAAATGTTTGAGGCCGAAGCAAAAGGCCTGGCGTTACTGCGGGAAGCGAAAGCCCTGCCAGTACCTGAGGTTATAGGGCTGGGAGTGGTAGAAGGGAGGTATTTTCTGTTGCTGGAGTACCTGGACAGCCGTCCCCACCGCAAAGATTACTGGCAGCGGCTGGGGCAGGGGCTGGCACAATTGCACAGCTGTTCGGCAGATACCTATGGCCTTAGCCACAATAACTACATAGGGCGACTGCCCCAGAACAACGAGCCGCTGACAGACTGGCTTGAATTTTTTATAAAGCGCCGCCTGGAGCCACAACTGGGACTGGCCTACTACAACCAGCAGGTAGATAAAGCCTTTCTGGAACAGTTTCGCCGGCTGTATCCCCGCCTGCAGGAGCTGCTGCAAACAGAACCACCTGCACTGCTGCACGGCGATTTGTGGAGTGGCAATGTAATGGCAGGACCCGAAGGCGCTGCCTGGATCATTGACCCGGCTGTGTACTATGGTCACAGAGAAGCAGAACTTGCCTTTACAAAGTTGTTTGGTGGTTTCGATGCCGCCTTCTATAGTGCCTATCAGGAAGCAAAGCCCATGGAAAAGGGCTACCAGGAACGGTTTGATATTTACAACCTTTACCCCCTGCTGGTGCATGTAAACCTTTTTGGTGCCGGCTACCTAAGCGGTGTACAACAAACACTCAGGCGTTACCGCTGACCAGAAAATTCAGCTGCTTCCGGAAATTTTTGCCCACCGGATCAGAAAGCAGCATAATTGCATTGGGAGGGCATGACCAAAATGTAAAAAACAACGTTATAAATAAACCAACAGATAAATCAACAGAATAGAGGAATATGGAAATCAGTTTGATACGGATTTTTAGTAGCTCTACGTTTGTTCTTTGTCTAAACACACTTTATTTAGCGTTTCAAAGCTAACAGCGCTTAACACTTGTATTACATGAAAAAAAACTATTCTGTAGCCCTGCTTGCATTACTGTTGATGATGCTGGTGGGTGCTCCTGTAGATGCACAGCGAAAGAAAAATTTTACCCTGGCCGATACACTGAGCCAGGCTCCTGAGAACTGGTTTAACATGGATCCGCAAACTGACCGGGTGCCGGGGGTGAGTACCGAAAGGGCTTACAGAGAACTGCTCTCCCAAAAAACTCCCACAGAAGTTATTGTTGCCGTTATTGATTCCGGAATTGACATAGAGCATGAGGACCTGAAGGATAAAATCTGGGTAAACACAAAAGAAGTTGCCGGCAATGGCATAGACGATGACAACAATGGCTATGTAGATGATATCAATGGCTGGAATTTTATTGGAGGCCCCAATGGGGAGCATGTTAATTACGATACATTTGAGCTTACCAGGCTTTACAAGCAGTATCATGACAAATACGAAGGAAAAACTGCCGAAGAGGTAGCAGATAAGCATGAGTTTGCCCTTTACCAGCAGATCAAGCAGGAATACGAGGCAGAACGTGCTGAGTATGAAGAGCAGGGGTCTTCTTTCCTTCAGTTTTACGAGCAGTACTCAGCGGCAAGAGCACAACTAAGAGCAGCCCTGGGCAAGGACGACATCAGGATGGAAGATCTGGATGAGTTTGATCCTCAGACGGATGAGTTGCGTGTTGCCAGAGGTATTGTAGGATTTGCGCTTAGCAACAACCTTACCGATGAGCAGATAGAGGAATACAATGATTACCTGAGCCGTTACCTGAAATACAACCTGAACCCGGATTTTGACCCCCGTCATATTGTAGGGGATAACTACAACAATTTGCAGGAACGCTCTTATGGCAATGCGCTTGTAGAAGGCCCGGATGCCGAGCATGGCACCCACGTAGCTGGTATTGTTGCAGCCAACCGTCAGAATGAAATTGGTGTTGAAGGAGTAGCTGCCCCGGTGAAAATAATGGTGCTACGGGCGGTGCCTAATGGCGATGAACGCGACAAGGATATTGCCAATGCCATTCGCTATGCAGTTGACAACGGGGCCAGGGTGATCAACATGAGCTTTGGTAAAGCCTATTCTCCGGATAAAGCAGTGGTAGATGAAGCCGTACGTTATGCCAGCGATAAAGGGGTGCTGCTGGTACACGCAGCTGGTAACGATGGCAAGAACATCGATACTGAAAATAACTATCCCACCAAGCGCTACCTGGGTACCAAAGGCGTTGCCGATAACTGGCTGGAGGTAGGAGCCTCTGCCTGGGGAAGCGGAAATACTTTTGTAGGAACCTTCTCAAACTACGGACGTAAAACTGTGGATATATTTGCACCCGGTGTAGACCTGTACTCTACCGTGCCCGATTCTGAATACAGAAGCCTGAGCGGTACCAGTATGGCGGCACCAGTAGTAAGTGGAATTGCAGCCCTGGTAATGGCCTATTACCCGGATCTGTCGGCTCAGCAGGTAAGAGATATTATCATGAAATCTTCGGTTCGCTATACCAAAGGCCGGGTAAACAGACCTGGTGAAGATCCGGGCAGCAAAGAAGCCGAGACCCGTTTTAAGAAGCTTTCCAGCACCGGCGGGGTGGCCAATGCTTATTATGCCCTTCAAAGAGCCGAAAAAGTAAGCAAGCGAAACAAACGTTAGTATTACTGGAATTATAATTATAACAGATAAAAAAGACCGGTTTCAGCCATTAGCTGAAACCGGTCTTTTTTTTATTCTTCCCGTGGCCGTTCACATCTAGTCGATTACATCAAATCTAAAGCCGATAGGCGATTGCTCCTTTTTAGCATTAGGAGTAGTAACCAGAAAACGTTCCAGTTCCTGCTCATAAAACGTTTTCAGGGAGTGGAACAGGTATTCAAAGAAATCACTGAAATCATATTTCCCATTATCTATCTCTGCGATGGTAAACTCCCGCTCGTTGGGAATGGCCAGTATAAAATAAGCGGCTACTCTTTTAATACTGATCTCAAAACTCATGCTTTCCTTCAGCTGCTCATCCATATCGGCACAAACCGTTATGGAGAAGCGAATATGCCAGAAGGTATCTTTCTGCATGTCCATGGCTTCCAGCATATTCTCGGTCACCTCCTTGGGATCGTCTTTAGAGCGTAATTTCAGGCGATCATTCGGAATATTAAACTCCTGCTTCAGCTCTTCCATAAGGGTGAGGGCAAACCTGTAACAGGTCTCCTTATAAGTTCTGAAGTCAGTTAGGTTTTTGGCGTATGCTTTACAAAGTTCCTCGTATCGCGTCATAAGTATTAAGGTGTGGTCTGGCATTCACCAGGTCAGTATCAGTATATATTATATTGTAACCAGAGCAGTTTTGTTTAATCAACGCACCACAATCTGATAGGTATGGCGGGTTCTTTGTTCCAGCAGCAACTCCTTTTCACTGCTCATTTCTGCTATGGTGGTATCGTTATAGTTTTTAATGGTAATCAGGGTAAGGCCGGTGTTGTAGCGTATTTCATATTCGCTGGAGAGGTTATTAATTAACGCATCGTTTTTACTGGTGTTACCATCTACACAAATAGAAACCGAGGTAGCTGAGTTCTGCATCACGTTAATTTTAATATGCATCATATCCAGCATAAAGAAAATGCTGCTAAGGTTTCGTTCGGTAATAAAAGAATAATCCCTGATATGAAAAGTAATAAGGGTTTGATTTTTCTTGAAGATAATGGCGGGTACCGGCTGGTAGGCACCTTCTTCGAAGATGCGGGTGCCAGGCTTATCTGGTTGTGTAAAGGAGCGTACCAGCAGCGGAATCTGCTGGTTGGCCAGTGGTTTAATGGTTTTTGGGTGGATGACGGATGCACCAAAGTAAGTCATTTCGGCAGCATCGTAATAGTTTAATTCTGAATACAGGACGGTATCTTCAATAAGCCTGGGGTCAGCATTGAGCACACCGGGCACATCTTTCCAGATGGTAACCGATGCGGCATTCAGGCAGCTGGCAAAAATAGCCGCCGAAAAGTCGGAGCCCTCACGACCCAGGGTAGTGGTGTGACCATCGGAGCTGCGGCCTATAAAACCCTGGGTAATGATCACTGCTTCCTCCAGCACCGGAATCAGCTCCCGGTTTACTTTGCTGCCTGTCAGGGGCCAGTTAACCTGGGCCTCGCGGTGCAGGTTATTGGTACTGATGTAATCACGGGCATCGATCCAGCGGCAGCTAACCTCCAGCTTAGCCAGGTAAGCCTGCAGAATACCGGATGATATAAGCTCTCCGTGCGCTACTACCTCATCGTATACCTGGTTATAGGGCAGTCGGCGGGCTTTTTGCAATGCTCGCGTAAGCGACTGAAAACGCTGCGCCAGGAAAAAGTGTACCTCATGATGAATATCTTCAAACAAACCCTTAACCACCTGCAGGTGATACTCGTAGAGCTCGTTAATTTTTTCGGTATAAGAGGTATGCCCCAGGCTAAGCTCCAGTAATTTTTCCAGGGCATCGGTGGTTTTACCCATGGCCGAAACTACCACCAGCAGTGGTTCTTCGATATGGGTTTTTATGATACCGGCAACATTTTTAACGCCTTCGGCATCTTTCACAGAGGCGCCTCCAAATTTGAAAACTTTCATTTTTCTGTTAACTGATAACGGCAGCGTGCAATATGCAGCAAACCCTTTGTATTAGAAATGGATGATCCTTGAATTTACAGCCTAAAACTACATGCACCCTTTCAAAGTTTACTATATAGCACCACCGTCATGAATTTAGCACTCTTGAAAAGATGCTGGAAAATTTTTATGCAAACGTTTGCGAAGAAAAAAAAATTAGTGCTAACTTTACGATATGGTCAGTTCACACAACTTTTTTCCTGTGTAATTATTACTAATTATTTTTTTATGACAAAGGAAAATCTTGGTTTACCTGTTGGTACAACATTAGATCGATTTATTAAAAGAAAACAAGATGATTTTCCCTATGCCACTGGTGAGCTTTCTCAGTTGTTGCGGGATATAGCCCTGGCTGGTAAGATTATTAACCGTGAAATTACCCGCTGCGGCCTGATTAACCTGGCTGGTGCTTTTGGTGCCACAAATGTACAGGGTGAGGAACAGCAGAAGCTGGATGTGGTTGCCAATATTCGCTTTATCCGTGCATTGCGCAATGGGGGTGAGGTTTGTGCCATCATTTCGGAAGAAGAAGAAGGGATTATAGACCTGGATAATCCCAACGGTAAATATGTAGTGGCCATGGACCCGCTCGATGGCTCCTCTAATATTGATGTAAATGTTTCAATTGGAACCATTTTTTCAATATACCGCCGTAAATCAGATACCGGCAGCCCCATTACCGATGCAGATGTACTGCAAAGGGGGGTAGAGCAGGTGGCTGCAGGTTACCTGCTGTATGGCACCTCCAGCATACTGGTGTATACAACAGGTTATGGTGTGAATGGCTTTACCTACGAGTCTTCCATGGGTGAGTTTTTCCTTTCGCACCAGAATATTAAATCGCCGGAAGACGGAAAAATATTTTCTGTGAACGAAGGTAGCTACAACAGCTTCGATGCAGGTGTAAAAGAATACATCGAATACTGTAAAGCGAATGAGTTCAGTGGCAGGTACATAGGTTCGCTGGTGGCAGATTTTCACCGGAACCTAATGAAAGGCGGCATTTACATGTACCCTGGTTCAGTGAAGGCTCCGGAAGGAAAGCTAAGGCTGATCTATGAGTGCAATGCACTGGCCTTTATTGCAGAGCAGGCTGGTGGCCGTGCAACAAACGGGGATCAGCGTATTATGGAGCTGGCGCCGGGTAAACTGCATGAGCGTACGCCGCTCTTTATCGGCTCCAAAAAAATGGTGGAGATGGCCGGTACTATTATCAGACAACACGAACTGCAGCGCACAGCTGTAGATACTTTATAAAAAGTAAGTTAGTAAGCTTTGTTTTAGGTTGTAAATTAAAAAGGCTGTCTCTGGTTAGAGCAGCCTTTTTCTATGCTTTGTTGTGCTTGTTTGTTACTTCTCTTCTTTTTCTGCTTTTGGAGCCTTGGCAGATTTGCTCTTTTTCTCTTTCTCTTCTTTTTCAGGCTTTTCGGCGGCAGGGTTTTCTTCCGTTTCAGCTTCAGCCTCAGGTGCGTCTTCCGTTTCATTGCCGGGTTGCAGGGTTTCCGGGGCGTTCTCCAGCAAAACCTTGTACCAGCTTACCAGCTTTTTAATGTCAGAAGGGTATACCCGTTCCTTGTCATAATCGGGTAAGATGTGCTGCAAAAAAGCTCTTAGCTCTTCAGGAGAAGAGTTGCTGTCAACACCCGGATCGTCACCAAATTCGCTGTTAATTTTAACCAGGATATTCTGCAGAGGCTCTGTACCATCGGCAGTAGTGGTGTATATGGATATTTCTTTTAACACAGACACCCGCTGGTTTGCATTTACGACCAGTCGCTGTTTTTTATTGTCGATCGATTCTACGATTACGCCACTGCGGGTTGGTTTTACAATGCGGTAAAGACCGCCTTTTCCGGCAATTGATGCAATTTCTTTTAATTCCATACCTAAAGTTTATTCCTCTTATTATATGCAGTCACTTAAAAAGGGTTGCCATATTACGGCTAATTCTTGAAATCTCTATTCAGCTGGCGAATAAATTCTACCAGATCTTCCCGGCCAAGTCCGGATTCTGCAGAGGTTACAAAGTAGGGGGGGAGCTCCTCCCAAGATTTTAACATCGTACGCTTGTAAGCCGCTACGTGCTGGTCTACCTTCGATCCGGAAAGTTTATCAGCTTTGGTAAATACCATAGCAAAGGGCAGGCCATTTTTTCCTAACCACTGCATAAACTCCAGGTCTATTTTCTGGGGCTCCAGGCGTACATCCAGCAGCACAAAAAGGCACAACAGATTCTGGCGCTGCTCCAGATAATCTTTTATCATCTTAGTCCAGCTGGCACGCTGCGTTTTGCTTACTTTTGCAAAGCCGTAGCCGGGCAAATCTACCAGATACCATTGTTGTTCTATCAAAAAATGATTGATGAGCTGTGTTTTCCCGGGGGTACCTGAGGTTTTTGCCAGCTTGCTGTGCCCTACCAGCATGTTAATCAGCGAAGATTTGCCAACATTGGAGCGTCCGATAAAGGCGTACTCCGGCATGGTAGGAGGTGGGCAACCGGCAACAGTTGGGCTGCTGATAATAAATTGAGCGTTGAGGTTGTGCATTGGGTGCAATTTACGATTTCTTATTGCCTGCAGCAAGTGGGGAACTTATGCCTTTTTATTACAGCCAGTGGCCGAACATATTGCCACTTCTATGATAAAAGTGCAAAAATGCAGGATGTCTTACATACTGAAAAAGCCCCGGCCGGAATTGTTTTTGGATTATTTAGGGAAAGCAGCTTAAATTACTTGCTCATTAGTCTGGAAGTTCAGAAGGAATACCCCGTAAACCAATGATAAAAAGATATTTGGGTGCTTGTCTGCTCATTATTCTGCTTAGCGTAAGCGGTGGAGTAGCGCACGCACAAATGGCAGCCACCAAGGCAGATAGCGTAGAGCTAGCTGAACAATTTTATGAAATTGGACAGGAGATCTTAAAAAGTACAAAAGTAGTTGTGCAGGCCCGGGAGCAGTTCGAAATGGCTGCCAACCTGGACCCTAATAACATCTGGGCCAATTACATGACAGGGCAGACCTACCTGGAGTCGGTAAATAAAGATCGTTCTGCAAAGTACTTCCTGCGGGTGTATCAGCAGGATCCGAAATTTCGCTACGACCTGCTCTATTCTATTGGCAGGGGCTTTCAGTATGGCCTTAATTACGAGGAAGCGCTTAAATACTATAATCAGTATAAGCAGAAAACACTCTCAGACGTAAATTACAGGGGTCAGGATAAAATTCAGCTAAGAGATGTAGAGCGTAGAATAGAGGAGTGCAGGAATGGCCTGGAATACGCAAAAAATCCAAAACATTACGCAATCGTAAATATTTCGGAAAAAGTAAATTCTATATGGCCCGACTATGCCCCGGTACTAAATGAGGACGAAACGATCCTGATCTTTACTACCCGCCGACAGGAGGATAACCTAAACGAAAACGTGGATTCTGATAACTTCTACTTCGAGGATGTATTTTATTCCGAGAAGGTAAATGGAGAGTGGACAAGGGCCAAAAACATCAAAGAACCCATCAATGATAAGTACCATAACAGTAACCTGGCACTTACTGCAGATGGTAATACGCTCTACCTTTATCGTTACGATAATGGAGGAGACATCTTCTTTTCAACCAAAGAAAAGGACGGCAGCTGGGCTTATCCGCAGCCATTAAGCGATTTTATTAATTCCAGCTTTGCCGAGAAATCCATTTCTGTTTCAAAGGATGGGAATCTGATGTTCTTCAGCAGCAACAGACCAGGTGGTTTGGGTGGTCTGGATATTTACATGAGCAAAAAAGATAAAAACGGTAAATGGAGCCGCTCCGAAAACTTAGGGCCTAACATCAATACAGAGTTCGATGACGAAAGCCCCTTTATTCACTACGACGGTAAAACCCTTTACTTCAGTACCCGTGGCCGCAAAGGCATGGGCGGTTACGATATCTTTAAAAGTGTTTACGATAGCACCGCCAGCCAGTGGACAGAGCCTGTAAACCTGGGCTATCCCATCAACACCCCCGACGAGGACGTGTTCTTTGTGGCCACCAAAGATGGCAAACGCGGATATTATGCTTCTGTAAGGGACGACGGCCAGGGCTATACAGATATATATATGGTTAACTTTTTCCCTGATGGTGAAGAAAAACCAGTGCTAGCACAAAACCAGCCACAGCCTAAAAAAGAGCCGGAAAATAATAAACCAGCGCCGAAGCCTGAACCTAAAAAGGAGGAGCCTGTGCAGGAACAAAAAATTGCAGAAGCGCCAAAAGCAGCTGCACCAGCGCCAGTGCTGATGCCTGTGACCTTAAGCATCCGTATTATCGACGATGAAACTGATCTGCCCCTGGAGGCCAATGTAAACCTGCGCCGCTTATCTGATAACCAGCTGGCGGGTAAATCTGCCAAGGGGCCCGGTGAGTACACCTTTACCACCACCCAAAAGCAGCCTGTGCAAATGGTGCTAAGCGTAGAGAAAGACGGCTACATGTTCAAGAACTTTAAGATTACCATACCTGCCGCAACGGCAGAGCCACAGGAGATCAGCAGAAATATAGAACTGAACCGCCTGCAAACAGGCTTTACTTCAGTACTAAGGAATATTTACTTCGATTTTAACCAGGCTACCTTCCAGAAAGCATCTTACGACGAGTTGAATAAGCTGGAGCGTATGCTCAATGAAAACCCTGACCTGGTAATGGAAATATCCGGCCATACTGATAATGTGGGCAGTAAGGCGTATAACAAGCAGCTTTCGCTGCGCCGTGCCCAGGCAGTGGTAGATTATGTGGTGCAGAAGGGCATCAGCAAATCACGCGTAAGTGCCAGGGGCTACGGAGCAGAAAGGCCAATTGCCTCTAACGACGACGAAAAAGAAGGCAGAATGCTGAACAGACGTGTGGAATTTAAAATCATTCGCAAGGGTGGTGCTGTAGCTACTCAATAAGATTCTGGAAAGCTTTTCTGGAAAACACGGGTATTTAGCCCGTGTTTTTTAATTTTGATGCGCAGTTGGAGAAAAAAGCATTATCCGGCTGCTTATTCAAAAATTTAAGATGACAGTACTACCCTATAAAGACCAGAATAAAGGCAAAAAAGACCAGGTGGCGAATATGTTCGACAACATCAGCCCCCGTTACGATCTGCTGAACCACCTGCTAAGCCTTGGCATTGATGTATTGTGGCGCAAAGAGGCCATCAGAATGCTGAAAGCCCGGAAGCCGCACCCCCAGCTCCTGCTGGATGTAGCCACCGGAACCGGCGATTTTGCCATGGAAGCCCTGGTGCTGGCGCCAGATAAAATCACAGGTGTCGATATATCGGCCGGCATGCTGGAGGTGGGGCGCCAGAAAATAAAGAAACAGGGGCTGGAGAACAGGATCGAAATGATTCAGGGAGATTCAGAGAACCTGCCCTTTGAAGATAATATGTTCGATGCTGTGATCGTTGCATTTGGTGTACGCAACTTCGAAGATCTGCAGAAAGGCCTGAGGGAAATGAACAGGGTGCTGAAGCCAGGAGGTGTTGTGACCATCCTTGAATTTTCGCGCATGCGTACTTTCCCGCTCAAGCAATTGTTTAACTTCTATTTTAAACATATTTTGCCACGTATTGGCAAAATGATTTCGAAAGATCAATCAGCCTACACCTACCTACCGGAGTCTGTGCAGGCATTTCCAGACGGTACAGACTTTTTGAAGATTTTGGAAGAAACAGGATATACAAATACAGAATGGAAATCTTTAACCTTTGGCGTAAGCGCAATTTACGTAGCCTCCAAGTAGGGTTGCTGTTATTGCTGGCACTGTTCACCCATACTGCCACGGCGCAGGAAACCGTGAACATGAACCAGGAGAACCTCTCTTACGGAGAAACACGCTTTATTTCCTTTGGATTTTTGCTGGGAGGACATACCTCGAGCCTGCGCCCAAAATTTTCAAAAGATTTTGCAGCTCCATCTTTGAATGATACCCTCAACATCACAACAGCTAGCCCTTTCGGGTTTTCCATTGGCTTCCTTACCAACTTTAAGGTGGCGCAGTACCTGGATGTGCGCCTGATGCCAAAGGTAGCTTTCTATGATTATAAGCTTTCTTTTCATACCACCACGGCCAATGATGAATCGGTACGGGATGCACTGGCAGATTTTACCACGGTAGATGTACCCCTTTCGTTCAAATACAAATCCATGAGAAGAGGGAATCACCGGATGTTTATTACAGGGGGTGTTACCCAGATCATCGACGTAACCGGTAAAAAACAAAAGGAAGAGAACCAGGAAAATGGCCTTCGCCTGAATGGTAATAATACAACTGCCGATATTGGCTTTGGTGCTGATTTCTTTTTCCCGCTTTTCAAATTCTCTCCGGAGATCCGTTACTCCTATGGCTTAGTAGATGTACTGGACAGCAGAAACAATCAGTTGGGCCGTTCATTCGACAGGATGGGTACCCAGATGATTGGCATCTATCTGGTATTTAACTAGCCGGAGCTAGTATAAGATATTGACATTTTATTTAAAAACTCCGGCACAAGCTCCGGAGTTTTTTATTTTTATGCCTTCCACTTTTTATCTTGCTGTTTTTAAGCAAACCGCAGATATGAACAACAGAACAGTTTTAATAACCGGTGCCACCTCAGGCATTGGCCTGGCCACAGCCAGACTTTTAGCACAAAATGGTTTCAGGTTAATTATAACCGGCCGCCGCAAAGACCGGCTGGAGCAGATAAGCATGGAGCTGGGTGCCCTTACCGAGGTACATGCGCTGGCGTTCGATGTAAGAGACCGCGAGGCAGTTCAGCGTGCTGTTGATGTTTTGCCTGCCGGTTTCTCCAGCATTGATGTACTCATCAACAATGCCGGCAATGCCCATGGTTTCGACCCCATCCAGGAGGGTAATCCCGACGATTGGGATGCCATGCTGGACATCAATGTAAAAGGCCTGCTGTATGTGAGCAAAGCCATCATTCCGCAGATGACCAGCCGCAGGCAGGGGCATATTATCAACATTGGCTCTATAGCGGGTAAAGAGGTATATCCAAAGGGCAATGTATACTGTGCCTCCAAATATGCCGTAGATGCCATTAACAAAGGCATGCTCCTGGACCTGAACCCGTATGGCATCAAGGTAACAGCCATCAACCCCGGGCTGGTAGAAACAGAATTCTCTGTGGTGAGATTCAAGGGTGATGACGAACGCGCATCGCAGGTATACAAAGGACTGACACCCCTGAAGGGTGAAGATGTGGCCAACGTAATTTTATTTGCATTGCAGCTACCTGCCCATGTGAATATCAGTGATTTAGTGCTGCTGCCTACCGATCAGGCAAGCGCCACAGTGGTAAGAAGAGAGGAGCAGGCCTGATAATAACATGGGAAATCCAGATTATTTTTTGTTTCTGTGTATGTTTATCAATAAATAATACTATTTTTAGTGAGTAAGCCAATTTCATAAAACAGGAAAGGCAAAAAAAAAGCTATGCTGGTATTTAAAGTGTATGAGCTCTATCAGGCACTTGAGGAAGATAGCCTTAGCCTGTTTTACCTGGGTGACGTTAGTGACAACATTACAGAAAAACTGATTGCCCTGAACGACAGAAGGCTCAGTGAGGCAGGAGGCGGCAAGTCGAACCGTAAAATAGGGTTTCTGATAGCCGAGTGTTTCCAGAATGTGATTCGGCACCAGGAACAACCGCATGGAGTAAATGGCTTACAGCACGCTTCGCCTATGTTTATGGTGCGGCATCATAACCAAAAGTATGCTGTTGCTTCTGTAAACCTGGTTCGGAACGAAAAAGTAGCCCCCCTGCAGGCTAAGCTTGGTAATTTAAGCCGTCTGGATAGCGGCGAGCTTAAAAAAATGTATCTTGATATACTGCCCGGAGGTGAATACTCTGATAAGGGTGGAGCGGGGCTGGGGTTGATAGAAATGGCGCGCCGTTCGGGCCAGCAGTTTCAGTTCGATTTTGAACGCAGGGACGAGGCACACTCACTCTTTTTCTTTCAGTTGAACATGCAGGACGAGAAGCTTAGGCAACAGCCTGCTGCTTCTCTGCCGGTAACAAAGCAGTTATATAACAGCCTGCAGCAGGACGAAATTCTGCTGCTCTATAAGAGCGACTTTTCCCAGGACTCCATGCTGCCGGTGCTGGAGATGATTGAACATAATATGTACCGCCAGGGGCCGGATATGTTTAAGCAAAAGGCAGTATTGTATGTGCTGGTAGAGTTGTTTCAGAACATCATGAAGCACGGTGCAGCCTGGCACGGACGCCAGGAAGGGGTGTTAACTATTTGCAAAAAAGCAGGTAACTATATGCTCTGTGCCGGCAACTTTGTTGCGCAGGATAAAATACCCACTTTGCGGCAGCATCTTTTACAAATTAATGCTCTGGATAAAGGTGGTCTGCAGCATTTGTATAAACAGGAATTAAGAAATACCCATGTCAGCACCAAAGGAGGCGCAGGCCTGGGACTGATAGAAACCGGACGCTACAGTTCCGGTGCATTTGATTTTAGTTTTGTAACGGTAGATGATCACCATTCATTCTTTACCTTGAGTACCGCAATCTGACCCGAAATTAGAGTTATGCTTAGACCTTTGCATCTGGAACGTAAACCAGATACCCCCGCTGTAAAATTTGATCTGAATGGCACCCTCTCCGTTGCAGGACGCTCCCTACCCGAAAATGCCGAATCCTTTTACAAGCCACTGATAGATTGGGTGGATCGCTATGCTGATACAGCAGAGCCTGCCGTTACAGTCTTAACCATAGAACTGGAATACTTTAATTCAAGCTCGGTAAAGCAAATTCTCATGATTTTGCTGAAGCTTGAAGAACTGCACCGAAAAGAAGGGAAGGAAGTGCAGGTAATCTGGAGCTACAACCAGGACGATGAGTTAATGGAAATGAAGGGCCGCGAAATGGAAAGCCTGATAGACCTGCCTTTTTCCATGCAGGCCTACAGCCTGTAGGCAATACAGTAAGCAGGCTTAAGGCAGCCGGATGCCCAGCAGCAGAATATCATCGGTTTGACGGATCTTACCCTGCCAGGTCTGTAGCGTTTGATTGGCAATTTCCTTTTGCTCTTCTGCAGCCATAGACTGCATCTGCATAAGCATATCCTTAAACCGGCGGGTATTGAATTTCTGATCCTGTTGTTCACCAAACTGGTCCATATAGCCATCGGAGAAAAGATACAGCATGCTGCCTTTTGAGTAGGCCATGGCTTTGTTTGTGAATTTTCGCTTGCGGTCGTTTCTCAGCACCTTGCCGCCTATTGAGTTGATATCTGCCTGGAGCACCTGTAAGGTAGTGCCGTCTATGATATAAGCGGGGTTCATGGCTGCAGCGAAGGTAATGGTGCTGTTGTTGGAATCGATCAGGCATATTGAAATATCCATGCCATCCTGCAGAATTTCTCCTTCTTTTTCGCCCTGCAGCACCTGCTGAACCTTGGTATCCAGCTGATCCAGTATCTGGGCAGGGTCGGTCACGCCCTTTTCTGCAATTATTTCCCGCAGCAGCCTGTGGCCGATCAGCGACATAAAAGCGCCGGGCACTCCATGTCCGGTACAATCTGCTACTGCCACCAGGTAGCCATCCGGATGGGGGTGGAAGAAGTAGAAATCGCCACTGACAATATCGCGTGGCTGTGATAATACAAAAGAGTCGGAGAGGTGGCTTTTTAAAGCTTTTTCTCCAACCAGAATAGACTGCTGTATGCGCTGCGCATAGTTGATGCTGTCTGTGATCTGCTTGTTTTTTTGTTCCAGCAATGTATTATTAAGCTGCTTGCTCTGATAATAGGTATACACCAGGTACAGGAAACCCATGAGCAGCATTAACAGGAGCACCAGCAGTATAAGAGAGTTGCGCTGGGCCTGCAGCTTATCCTGCTGGGTTTGGATCAGCAGGCGGGCATTTTGTATTTCCTGTTCAGCCGCCTGTATCTGTGCTTCCCGCTTAAGGATCTCCAGGCTGTCGAATTTAGTTTGCTGCCGCAGCTTATCTATGGCGAGCTGCTCCCTTGCTTTTTGTAGTGCTTCCTCTTTTGAAGAGATTAATCCAGAACTGGAGGTGCCGTTTTCCAGGGTTGGGCCCAGGTTGATCGCCCGTGATATCGTAAGTTTTGTTTGTCTGGTATCAGGTTGCTCGTCGGCTGTTTGGGGCGCTGTGGCAGGTGGCGGTGTAACGGGCAGTTGTGTAGAGCGGTTTTGCGGTGTTTGCTGCACCTTTTCAGGCTTATAATCCGCGATAGCGGCATTATTTCTCTCTAAGGCTCTGTCGAGCAACTCTGAGGCGGCATCAGCTGTGCCGGAACTGTTTGAGGATCCTCCGGAAGATTTGCTTTCGGTTTGTGCAATATTAAATTGCTGGTGGGAGGGGCTAAAATACAGGCGCCCCAGCGATCTGTCCAAGTCTTTGTTTTCGCCTTTTTTAAAGCTGTTCATCACAAACTCGGCGCCGGTAAAGCGATATCCACCATGCTGCACCTCTTTTGGTAATGCACGGGTATCTATCAGGAGGGTATTTTTATTGTATCCTTCTTTTGTAATAACCAGGGTGTAGAGCTTATTAAAATCCAGGGGGATGCTGTAATTACCTTTTTCGTCGGTCATCACTTCTTCTACCAGCTGCTCCTGCTGATACAGGCTTAACCGAACCCCTTCCAGCGTTCCTTTGAATACAGCAGGTTTGCTTTTTTTAAGAAAGCCTCCTCTGCCAGGCTCCCACTCATAGCCATGCACGGTTCCCTCCATCCAGAAGGCTGCCGGCTGTGCCCAGGCAGGAGCAGCTGTTACTATCAGGAAAAGTAGAACTAGATACGCTCGCATGTGGAGTTATACATTCTCAAAGTAAAGAAGCTTAGGGCAGTAGCTCAACCTAACGTACCATTTTTTCGCTTTTTGTAATTTAAGCGGTTGCAGTACTGAATTAACGTTACAACTTGAGATGTTCAGCTAAAGATTGTAAATCCCGAAGCAGGGAACAGTCAGACGGCGCTCCTGTGCCGTTCAGTCTGTTTCTGCTACAATTTCCAGCAGGCTAGGAGTATGCAGGCTGTGCTCACCCTTAAAGCTTAGCTCCCGGAAATGCGCGGGCTTAAGGGCACGTAAGTTAGCTGCCTGTTTTTCAGTTTCTTCCCGATTCAGGAAAGGATCCTGCTCTCCCCACACCTGGTAGAGTCGCACCTGCTGCAGGCAGCGGCTGCTGAGGTCCAGGGGCAGGTCTGGTGGAAATACCCCGGCCCACAACACCAGCTTTTGGTAAGCCAGTGTGGTATGCATGGCCCAGCGGCTAATGGTGGCTACCCCCTGCGAAAATCCCAGCAGATTTATTTCAGAGGCCTGAACCAGGCCTGAATCTTCAGCTACCGCATCCAGGTAGCGGAGATAATTGTCAATATCGTTCAGGCGCTCCTCACGCGTCATCCAGCTGGCACCCACTCTGCCCTTGTGGTCCTGCAAATAGAAGCGCGACAGGCCCTCGGGGGCCACTATATAATGTCCCAAATCTGCCAGTGCACTAAAATTTCTGATGAAATAAGGGGCGAGCTGGCCATAGCCATGGCATACCAGCCAGGCCGTATTACCGGGTGCTCCCAGTGTGCAGTACCGGGCTTCAAAGCTAAACCGGAGCGAATGCTGTTTCATAGAAGCGCAAATAAAACAAAAAAGGGCAGGATGGTAGATCCTGCCCTTGTTATTAGTAGATTTTTATCATCTTCTAAAGCCCAGTACACTACCGCCGCAATGCTCGGTAGATTCTTTAAAGGTAAAGGTAATATAATAAATACCGGTTGAGTTGCAGTTATACACCACCCCTTTAAAAAGTTTGCCGTTTGCCTGGTTTGTAGTTACCTGTCTGCGATTTGAGTCGTAGAGGCTTACAATAATCCCGTCGGGGCTTTCACTTCCAGTGCATATATTGATAGCGTATTCGGTGCCTTTGGCAAATACATAAGAGTATTCAATCTTGTTTCTGGCTCCTTTATCTCCATCAATCGGAAAACTTTTCACAAAGTTAAAGCCATCACTCATCTGAGTAATGCAGTTATCCGCCATATCTGAGGCGCCGCATTGAGCTGAGGCTGTATTGGCTGCTAACAGAATGAATGCCAGAAAGCCAAACGTTGCGAAAATCCTTTTCATATCCATTCTAGTTAATGATTTTGTTACGTATTGCTTGAGTAGTAGCTGTTATTTCCTTGAGGTTCTCGGTAGAGATCTTTACTTCGCTGGTGCTGTTGTCTTTTACCACCAGCATACCATTTACTTCCACAAAGGTGGGCTCTGCGTAAGTATTAATGATCTGAACTTTTTCGTATGCCTGTGCTAACGGTTGGAACATCTGCAAGTACTGTGCCATGTTGGCATTGCTCTCGCTGTAAAAGCTTAGCAGCAGCATAATGTTGTCCAGAATCATCTTCTGCTCGCCAATACGCTCAATTAAAATCTTATTATCGGGATTGCTTTGCGCTACCTGTGCGGTTATATGGAGGGCTTCCAGCCAGCCGCCGGTCAGGATCAGAATGCTTAAGTTAGAGCGGTTTTGCTCCTGCAGGAATCCGTTAATGTTGTTAAAGTTCTTGGTAGTGAGGTACAGCAGCGAATCCAGATTGCTGCTGTTGGTAGCAAGGCGCTTAATGGTGCCAAAATCAAAGAACTGGCCTATGCTTAGTTCGTCGGCCAGCTGCTTAATGGAGTTCAGGTAAAAGATGGCATCCTGATTCTGCTCGTAGATGTTGGTATAGCCCAGGTCTGTGCCATAAACACCCAAATTGATGGCTTTTTGGTAGCTGGTGTTGTACCTGCTTACGCCTTTGGGGTTGTTCAGCATGGACTGGTTGTAACGGGTGCCGGTTTCCTTCAGCAAGACCGAAATTTCTAACGGTGAGGGGATCTGTTGAAGGATGTCGTGGACTACCTCGTTGGATATCTGGGGCTGTGCCAGCCGGGTACTATCCAATGCTGCCTGGTATATATCTGCGGTTGGCTTACTTGTATCGCAAGACCACAGGGCCAGTAGCATCAGAGAAAACAGCGATAATTTTTTCATGATTGGGTACTGCAAATTGTAACAAATTTATAATATCAATCTCTATTGTCAACCGGGATGTACTTTATAAGTACAATCTCATTAAAATTGAAATTAACGACTAAATAACTTTAGAAACTTCCGTAGTGCCTCTGTATACAATGCCAGGTATAAAGATGCGCTCATAAGCCAGATAACTATAATATTGAAGAAGTAGGTATCGAAATAGAATCCCAAAAAGTGCTTTTGCGGAGCAAAGAAATGAGCCCTGTAATCAAATGCATGTTTTGGATTATTTGGTACCTGGTAAATCGGGTCAATCAGCTGTACCAGCTCTTCGTTTTGCTCCAGAATGCGGTCTTCGGAACCCAGGTTGCGGAGCAGGTCGGTCATCGACTCGTTGTAATAACGGTCTTTGTAAATATTAACTTCAAAGCCTGGTTCATGTTGTTTGCGCAGTGCTGTCAGGTTTTCCAGCTTTGTTTCTGCCAGCTGGTATTGCTCAATATAATGCGCACGCACCTTGTTCAGGTATTCTTCCAGTGCAGTAAGGTGCTGATCTGTTAAAGCAGCAGGCTCCAGCTGTGCCAGGTTAAGGCCTTCCAGCCCCGCCTGCAGCGGCTCTTTGCTAATTTCATTCCTGATCAGACTAAACTTGTCTCTTACTTTTAGCTGAATGCTGTCGGAGGCATCAAGCCTGTTGTCTTCTACATAGAGCAGCGCTTCTTTCAGCTTGTCCACCCAGTAATTCGATTTATAATCGGCCATGCGGGCATCGGATTCTACCGGGAAGCTATAAATGGCAAATGGGTTGTTCTTGTACTGGTAGGTGGCCATGGCTTCGTAAGCCCAGCGGGAGGCCATTACATCGGCCACCACCGGTACTTTACCCCGGTTGCTGATGGTGTTGTTGAGCTTATCAAAAGGAAAGAGCAAACCGCTTAAGATCATCTGCGGAATGAGCAGCAGTGGTATCAGAATGTACACTGTTACCGCAGAATTGAAAGCAGAGCTGATGTTAAGCCCCAACACATTGGCAAAGCAGCTTACCGAGAACAGCACCAGCCAGAAGGGCAGGAGCATGCCATCGATGCCCAGCACCAGGTTGCCGATCAGCACAAAGCAAAAGGCCTGTATGCCGGAAAGGGTAAAGAGTATCGCCAGCTTGCTCATCAGGTAGCTGTTCCAGCTAAGGTTCAGGAAGCTCTCGCGCTTCAGGATCTTGCGGTCCCTGATAATTTCTTCGGCACTAACGGTTAAGCCCATGAAGAGCGAAACCACGATGGCCATCATTAAAAAGGCAGGTATGTTCTCGTTAAAGCGGAAAACATAGTGGCCACCGGTATGATAGCGGATGATGAACGACAGAATAAGGGCCAGCAGCGGCGCCTCCAGCAGGTTAATCAGGAGGTACTGCTTATTATTGATTTTTGCCAGAGTATCGCGGGTGGTGAAAATTACAGCCTGCTTCAGGCGGGAGGGAATGTTAAGGTTGCGCGGAGGCTCCTCCTGCACGTCGCTCACTTTCTCCAGCTTAAATTTGGCCTGGAAATGCTGGTGCCACTGGGTAGGCGTGACTTTCCGTTTGTTGGTCAACTGGCCATACTCGTCTACCACACGGGCTTCTATAATGTTGAACACCTGCTCGGGGTTCACATTGCTACAGGTAGGGCACTGGCCGCGGTCGCCATCTACCTGGTTGGTTGCTTTTTTAAAGTAGGTGACGGCTGCCACCGGGTTGCCATAGAATACCGGGAAACCACCGGTATCCATGATGTACATCTTGTCGAACATCTTGTAGATGTCTGACGAAGGCTGGTGTATCACCACGAAGATCAGCTTGCCTTTCAGCGAAAGCTCCTTCAGCAGGTCAATCACATTTTCTGAATCGCGCGAGGAGAGGCCGGAGGTGGGCTCATCCACAAACAGGATAGAAGGCTCCCGGATCAGCTCCAGGGCAATGTTAAGCCTTTTTCGCTGGCCACCGCTAATGGTTTTATCCAGTACGGAACCCACCCGCAGGTCTTTGCGCTGCTCAAGGCCCAGGTTCTCCAGCACCTGGATTACCCGTTTATGCAGCTCTTCTTTTGCCATGCCTGCAAAGCAGAGTTTGGCGTTAAAGTAGAGATTTTCATAAACGGTTAGCTCTTCAATCAGCAGGTCATCCTGAGATACATAGCCAATAACGCCCTGCAGCTTTTCCTTGTCGGTGGTAAGGTCCAGATCGTTTATCAGGATCTTGCCACCGGTTGGTTTTTCAATACCGGCCAGCACGTTCAGCAGGGTGGTTTTACCCGCACCACTGGCGCCCATAATGCCAATGAGGTTACCGGGGCCTTCGCTAACGTTGATGTCGCGCAGGCCCAGATCACCATTGGCAAAGCGGTACTCTACATCTACAGCGTTGTACGAGAGCTTTGCCTGTACACCGTCGTAATTAAAGTGACTGGTAATATCGCTATAGTACAGGGCAGCACCTTTAGGTGTTTTAATGGTGCTGCCATGCGAATACAGATATACCTGTTCCGGCTTCATGATAAAGCCATTCAGTACCACCTCCTCATGCCCCAGGTACTTTACAAAGTACATATCTACACTGAGAACTTTCATGAAGATCAGCTCTCCGTGCAGTTCAGTGTACACATGTTTCTTCTGATCTTCTGCTTCGCCGGCTGCAGGGCTAATGCCTGTTTCGGCCAGGATCTCCTGCAGGCCGTTGCCTACAATCAGGATATCCTCGTAGTTCACCGACTGGCTGTTGGCCGCCAGCACAAAGCTTTCAATCAGCTTGTACTCCTGCTTTTTAAAGCGGAATACCGTAGAAACCGTATCGATGATCTCCATGCGCTGGGGGGTGAAATTCTTATCAGAAGCCACCAGCTCCAGGATCTTGATCAGGACCACCACCCGTTGTTTCTGGGTAAGTGTTTTGTTGATTTTCTTGCAAATGGCGAGGGTTTTCACAGAGTCGCGTACGGAAGTCAGCTTGCGTACCTTCTTCTGTTTTTCCTCTTCAGCTTCCTCTTCAGGTTCTTCCTCCTGGTTATAGCCTACAAATTTATCGTAAAGCTCCAGGTATTCGCGTACGGAATCCTGGTCCAGCTCCTGCTGGAAAAAGCCAATTACGAAATTGCGCTCTACTTCGGTAGCGCCACCATCCTGTTTGGTGATGATGGCAAATAACTGGGTAAGGGCCTTGAGTATTTCCTCACTCATTGTGCAATACTAATCTTGAGGTGTGGTATATCCGACTGTGCTTTTACACATGGAGAGGAACCGGTATGTTCCGGTTCCCTTTTTTAATAGGTGCTGAATTCGAAGGGTACTTCAACCAGTTCAGAGAACTCCTCACCGGCTTCCTGCATGTCTTCGTCGTCTTCGTGGTAGTACCAGTGTACGGTTACACCTTCTACTTCTTCCAGCTGCGAAAGCAGGTCCAGAATCAGCTTGGATGATGCTGTATTAAAGTATTCCAGTTTGAAAACAAATTCTGTGGATGGATTTGGGCTTGACTTGTATTCGTCGAGCCAATCCAGTACCGGCTGGTAAAACTCGGCAGAGTCTTCTGGCAGCGAGCGGCCTGAGACTTCAAAGATGCCGTTGGTTTTGTCCAGTATGATTTTTGGAGTGTCCTCCGTTCCTTCTAGATTTATAATCTGCATGGTGTTACTAGATTTTTAAGGTTAGGGAGTCTATTCTTTAGCTATTTTAGTGCGAAGTGAAAAGAAGGAGTACTGATCATCCAGCCTTTCAAAATCATATTCCAGGGGGCTGCCCGATTTGCGGGCCATATCAACAAAGCCAAGGCCGGCGCCACCTTTATCAGATAAGCTGGTGCTCTTAATAATGTCTTTGTAGAGCTGCTTCAGACCATCCTTGTCCAGACCATTGATCTGGTCGAGCTTGCCTTTCAGGTTCTCTACATCTTCATTTTTGATGGGGTTGCCGGAGGTGATGATGTAGGCACTGTCCTGCTTGCCGATCATAAAGATTGCGGTAGACTTCTGAACCATTTGTTTGTTCAGGTCTTCGCTATGCTTTACAATGTTTTGCAAGCATTCTACCATTACATTAAACACCTTGCGCTTGATGCCGGATTCTTCGCCCATGGAGTCCATGTTGCGCTCGGCCATTGCCAGCACAGACTTGGTAATTTCCTGGGTGAACTCGCCCTCGTACACGAGGATCAGATTCCTTGCAAGCATTGTTTTATGCAGTTCATAGATGTATTTCATAGCACTTTACAGGAATTTATGGTTGTACTTTATGCCTGTGAGGGCAGTAAAATTAAACTTTTTTTATACGATTCTTTAGCGGTTAAAAGCGTATACCAATCAACAACATGTCATCAGTTTGTTTTTGGTCTCCTTTCCACTTTTCCCACTCTTCGTCAAAGACTGTCATCTGAACGGGCATGCTGCTAAGCTTCTGTTCCATGATCATATCGCGCAGGCGCTTGGGTCCGAACTTGCGGTTGTCTGCGCCGCCGAACTGGTCAGGAAACCCGTCAGAGCAGAAATAAACGGCATCTCCGGGCTTCAGGTTCAGGGCAGTGTTGGTAAAGTTTGTCTGGTTTTTAAACTTGCCACCACCAATCGGGAAGCGGTTTCCTTTGATCTCCTCAAGCTCTCCGTTGCTCAGGTAATAGAGCGGACGGTGTGCACCGGCGTATTCTAATGTGCGTTTTTTGAGGTTGATCTTACAAAGCGAGATGTCCATTCCGTCTTTCGTCTTGGAGTCTTCTTCATCCTGGCGCAGGGTTTGGGTAACGCCTTCGTCCAGTGCATCCAGGATTAAGCCCGGATCGGTGATTTTTCGGCTGCGTACAATATCGTTGAGCAGGAAGTAACCGATCAGTGAGATCAGTGCACCTGGTACACCGTGGCCGGTACAGTCTACCGCTGCCAGGAAGATATCGTCTCCAACCTGCATGAACCAGGGGAAGTCACCACTAACCACATCGCGCGGTTTGTAGAGGATGAACGAATCCGGCATCAGGCGGCGAATAAGCCCGTTATCTGGCAAAATGGCTCCCTGAATGCGCTGGGCATAGTTAATGGAGTCGTTGATTTTCTTGTTCTTGGCCTGGATCTCCATTTCTATCAGCTTGCGGTCTGTGATATCGTGCGATACCACCAGCACAGACTCCAGCTCCTGCAGATCGTTGAACTCCGGAATGGCGTTCACCTGCATCACCCGGTCGCCCAGCTGTTTGGTCGGGAATTCCATCTCGGTAGAGACTTTCGAATTGCTCAGGCGTACGTCCTGCAGAATTTCCAGCCACTGCTGTACGATCTTTTCATGCAAACCAGCCTCGGTCAGGTTCTTGTTCATGAGCTGATCGGGGTGGTTGTCGGTATAGATCTTGATGATCGGGTTGGTATAGAAGAATTCGTTTTTGGTGTTTACGCGGGTGATCAGGTCTGGTGAGTTTTCAGAAAGGGCCTGCATCTGGCTGCGCATGCGCTGCTCCTGCTCGGCACGGCGGCGCTCAGTAATATCGCGCGTGTTCACCAGAATTCCCTGTATGGCCGGGTCGGTCATGAGGTTGGTACCGGTGGCTTCCAGCCAGATGTACTCCTCGTCTTTGCGGCGGAACTGGAACTGTACGGTAACCTGCTCGTTGGGGTGCTCGAGCATTTGCGCAAACATATCCTCGAAGCTGTCTACGTTATCAGGGTGTACGTACACCAGGTCTCTGCGTGAGATCATCTCATCCTGCGAGTAACCCAGGATTTTTTCTACCGATGGCGAGATGTAGCGTACAATGCCGTCTTCCTCGTAAATGGTGATTACCTCGGAAGCATTTTCCAGCAGGAGCTGCATCCTTTTCTGGGTGCGGTTTACCTCATCGATCTGCTCTTCCAGGCGGAAGTTGGTGCGTTTCAGCTCTTCCTGTGTTGCCTCCATTTCTTCGGCATTCTGGCGCAGCACTTCCTGCTGCATCTGCAACTCGTGGCTCATTTTCTGCGATTCTTCCAGCAGGCGGTGCGTACGTTCGTTTACTTTGATGTTAAAGACCGTACGGGCTATGATCAGGCTGATCTCCTGCACGAACTTTACGTTTCTGGGAGAGAATTTGCCAAGGCCGGCAAACTCCATCACCCCATACACCTGCTCGTTAGTAATGAGCGGAACGATCAGTATACAGTCCGGGCGCTGCTCGCCTAAGAGGCCGGAGGTAATGCTAAGGTAGTCGTAGGGGATTTCGGTACGCAGGAGGGTATCCTGCTCAATGGCTGCCTGTCCCACCAGGCCTTCGGCAAAGCGGTAGCGGCCTTTCAGGTATTTCTTTTTGTTGTAGGCGTAGCTGGCCTTTAGTTCTATGAAAGTATTTTCCTGGTCATCATCGTTCACCACATAAAAAGCACCCTGTATGCCGCCAATTTTACGGGTTACGTAAGAGACCACCGCATCGCCCAGCGCTTCCAGGTTGTTGTGCAGACGCAGGATCTCACCTATTTCTGCCACACCTGTTACAATCCAGGTGCGCTCGCGGTCGCGGGCTTCAGATTCCTGAATGCTATCGCGCATGCTGATCAGGGCAGTACCCAGGGAGTCCTGGTCACTTAGCGGTTTAAAATCAGCCTCAAAGTGGCCTTCACCAATTTTATGGGCAAAGTTGGCGGTGTTTTTAAGGGCTGCCACCACGTTGCCTACGGTGTGGGCCATTTCACCAATTTCGTCGTTGCTTTTTACCGGCACGCTCTCTGGCAGAATTCCCTGGTTCAGGAGCTGTAGTGTAGCCTTTAGGTTATGCAGCGGGTTAATTAACACGCTGGAGAAAAGAATGGAGATCATGAGGCAGACTACCAGGATGGCACCGGCTGCCAGCATGTAAATGCTTAGCAAACCTGCAGTTTGCTCATGCATTTCTGCAAGGTCTATTTTAGTAACAATTCCCCATTTAGTTTCCGGTATATTGCTGCGTACTGCCAGTGTTTCCTGGTTGCGGTAGTCGGGGTTTACTTCTGCACCCGATTCACCCTTAACTGCATTCTGGAGTGCCAGATCTTCCTTCTGCTCAAGCATTATGCTTTTTTGCAGTGGAGCAGCGGCATCGTTGCGCAGTGGGCTTAGATACAGTACATTCACATTGTTGTGGAGCATGCCCAGTACTGTTTCTCCGGTCTGGCCAAGGCTGGTGGTATCCGCAACAATGGCATAAATGGGTGCCATGTTCAGCTCTGCGAGCAAAAGGGCAACCTGCCGCCCGTTTGCGTCTGTCAGAGGGGCAGCTGCCAGCATATTGTAGCTGCTGCTTTCCTTCCCTGACTGATAAATGTTGCTGAAGAATATGTCTTTACCTGCTTCTTCCATGATGCGTGCATCGGCATTTTCGAACATGCTGCCTACCGGGCTGGAGAGCCTGGCTTCGCTGGTGGCATAAAGTATTCTGCCCTCTGTATCCAGCACAATCAGGTTTTCCCAGCCATTCACTTCCTGCAGGGGAGTTAATATCGGGCTAAGTACATCTTCTAACGTTGTGACTGTATCATCGCTGGTAACTCCTGATGAGAGCTGGTTCAGTGCCTCCTGCAGAGCAGCCTGCTGCTGTGCTCCTTTCAGGCCTGCGGAAACCTGCTGCAGGTGATCCGATATTTTTTCGGCCTTGAAGGTGTTCACTGCAGTAAGGGTTTCCAGATACCGTTCGCGCAGTGAGTTATTGGCAAAGCGGTAGGTAATAAAGCTTACCGCCAGCACACTAAGCAACACTACTACCAGTACCAGCAGGGTTATTTTGTTTCCTATGCTAAATCTCCTGATCATACGCCTAAATTTTTATGGGGTAGGAATTGCTTATCATTTAATGAGTTCATTTATGGGGCTGTCTTCTTCGTGTAGGGATTGAACTGTTGCTGCGTGCTGGCTGCTTTCGTCAATAATTTTCCCCATGATTTCAAAAGACTGTTTTACCAGCTCTTCCTGCGATTTTGTAAGCGGGGTGAAGGACGCAATTTCCACCACACCGGCTATTGATTCGCCAGCCCTTACCGGCACCAGCAGTAAATGTTTTGGTGAAGCGCTGCCCAGGCCGCTTAGTACTTTGATATAGCCATCGGGCACCTTGCTAAGATTTACAGACTGCCCTTCTTTTGCCACCTGTCCGGGTAGGCCTTCTCCGTATTCGAAGCGAATTACCTGGCTATCGGGCTTCATAAGGGCATATCCGGCGCGCAGTTCCAGCAAACGGCTATGCTGCTGCTGAACGCTTACATATACCGCACCCTGGCTGGCCTGCAGCTGGCTGCACACCACCCGAAGCGCCTGCTCCAGCTTTTTGTCCGGATGATCGTTTTTGGCGGCTGCTTCACGAATGGCAGTAAGCAGCTCCTCACTCATGGCACTTACATCGTGGCTTTCGGTATCGTCTTCACTAAGCTTTGCAGTATGCTGCTGGCTGCTTTTTACCTTCTCCACATACACCACATTGGCATCTCTGTTCTTGAAGGAGACAGCCTGTGCAATAAGAGCCACGAGGCCAATCATGAGGGTAGAGAGGGTAAGGATTAATATTTGTACGTGCAGGGGCTTTAATTCGGCTACCACTGCCAGATCGATCTCCTTGGAAGATGCCATCAAATAGTCTGGCATCGCAATTAGGAACCAGGCAGTGGCAAACCCACCCAGTACAAAAAGCATGCTTGCCCCGATCGCAAAGGTGTTGGCTATTTTATTCATCTCTTATTACTTGTAGAGTTTATCCAGTTCATTTAAAAATCTGATGATCTCATCAACCTTCAGCACATGGTCTATCGTGGTTGCCTCCAGCGCAGCTGTTGGCATGGTGTCTATCATACATTCACCCGGCTCCTGCACAATGGTGAGGCCCCCACGCTCTTTAATGCGTTTCATCCCCATTGCACCATCTTTATTGGCACCTGAAAGCAGAATACCCACCAGCTTGTCTTTGTACACATAGGCTGCCGAATCCAGGGTGATATCGATGGCAGGCCTTGAATTATTCACCATATCCTCTGTTGAGAGCGAAAATGAATTCCCTAATTCAAGGCAGAGGTGGTAGTTGGCCGGAGCCAGGTATACCATTCCCTTCTTGATATTTTCTTTATCGTAAGGTTCGATCACAGGCTTTTTGCTCTTGATCGAGAGGGCCTCCGTAAAGCCATTGCGTACATGCTTGAGCCGATGCAGGCACATGATGATGGGCAGGTTAAAATCTTCCGGAATAGAGGACAGGATTTTGGTAATACCCTGAAAGCTCCCGGCAGATCCACCAATCACAATGGCTTTATATCGGTTATGTAGACTGAATTTCGTCATACCGCTCGTTCTGTCCGGCGCTTGTTAATCCTTAATCTTCTTGTAAATCTTCTCCTCGTTGTTCACCACAATAAATTTGTTGGCTATCTCGCACCAGATGAGGGATTCTTTTGAGCCTATGATCAGGTACCCGTACTTGAACAAGCTTTCGTGCAGCCTTTTTAAGACCTCGTTCTGCAGGGTCTGGTTAAAGTAGATCATCACGTTGCGGCACAGTACCAGGTCGAACTTGTTAAAAACAGGGCCATTTACCAGATTATGCTGCCGCCAGGATACATTCGCAACCAGCGACTTATCCATATAAGCTTTGCCATCGCGCACGGTATAGTAATCGGTTAACTTGCCGGTACCCTGGTAGCGGATGTAGTTTTTCTCGTTCAGCTCCATGTTCTTGAGCGAGTACACTCCACCACGCGCTTTTTCCAATATTTCAGGATCAAGATCGGTGGCAATGATTTTGGATTTCTCCAGAATTCCCATCTCTTTCAGCATAACGGCCATGCTAAACACTTCTTCGCCACTGCTGCAGCCGGCATGCCAGATGCTGATGGTGTCAGCATTGAGCAATACATTGGGGATAATATGATCACGTGCCACCCGCCAGAAGGAAGGGTCGCGGAACATTTCGGTTACGTTTACCGTGATTTCTGAAACAAAATCATGGAAGAATGATCGGTCCTCCTTCAGGCGGTTAATGAGCTCCTGTACGGAGTTCATCTTAAAGACATCCATAACCCGCTGAATACGCCGCTTGAATGACGACATGGCGTAGTTCGTAAAGTCATAGTTGTATGTATCTTTAATAACCTGGGTAAGGTTTCTTAATTCTGCTATCTCGATATCGCGCATACTGCCTGGCCATTTCAGGGTAGGTGTAGTAAGTTTTTAAAAGCACTTACCCTGGTTTTTTCTAGCTGTCTTTATTTTATTCTATTACAAGACTGGTAAACACCTGGTGCCTCTCAATTGTAAAAGCCTTTTCCTGATTTTATTAACCTTGTTTTAGGTCTTCATTCAGCTTAAGTGCTTTTCCGCTTATCCTGAAAGTGTTTAATTCTCTGATAATATTAGCGAATAAATTCCTGCTACAGGAAGGGCTGTAATAAAAGGGGTTAATATCTAGATTTTTGATTAGCAGCCTTATGTAAGATTAGCTGCTATGGCAGGAATAAAAATTGTTTGCCTGTTGACTTGCTGCGAATAAAAAGCAGGACGAGCAGCCTGGAAGGCACCCGTGAAAAAACAGTGAAGAATTATTTGTTTGAAAAAAGTGATTCCATGGTGAACGAAAAAGGCAGCAAATCGGCAATGGAAACAGCCTTAATAATTTGCTGCTCACCCCACTGCAGCAGTATCTCGATTGGTTGCTGCTGTTTATGCTCATACTCCAGCATTACCTGGCGGCAGCCGCCACAGGGCGAGGCTGTCTGGAAAATGCCGCTGCCTGCCTGGGTGGCAGTTACGGCTACTTTCAAGATAGGTTTGTCAGGATGCAGTACAGCACAGGAAAAAAAGGCCACCCGTTCTGCACAAAGGCCGCTGGGGTAAGCGGCATTCTCCTGATTACTACCGGAAACAAGCTGGCCATCGGCCAGGAGCAGGGCAGCCCCAACACTGAAATGGGAGTAAGGTGCATAAGCCGTGTTGCAGGCGTTTCTGGCCATCAGCATCAGTTCCCGGTCCTGCTGGTTGAGTTCTTCGAGGGAGTTATAAAGGGTAAACTCCAGCTTATTTGTAATTATTTTAGGCATATTAGCCTTTTGCTTTAGAAATGGGTAAACAAGATAGTACTTTCTACTTTTAGAATAAAGCATTGAGAGAAATACCCGAATTAGCTACTTTGAACCAACTAACCGTTTTTCGGCAGCCATGAAAAATATTCTTGTTATTGGCGCTGGTCGCTCTGCCACAGCGCTCCTTGATTATCTGAAAAAATACATACAGGATAAAGACCTGCACCTAACCATAGCTGATGCCGATGCCGCGCTGGCACAGCAAAAAAGGGGAGCCGCAAATGAGAAGGTAACGGCCATCAGCTTCGATATTTTCAATGAAGCAGAGCTAAACGGCAACATCAGCAGAGCCGATGTGGTGGTGAGCATGGTGCCGGCTGCTTTTCACCCCCTGGTGGCAAAATCCTGCATTCGCCATAAGAAGCACATGCTTTCTGCCTCCTATGTATCTGACGAGATAAAGGCGCTGGATGAGCAGGCCCGGGCGGCTGGTATCCTGATCCTCAAAGAGTGCGGACTGGACCCGGGCATCGATCATATGACTGCCATGGAAGCCATAGATCGTATCAAAGCAGCAGGCGGAAAGCTGAAAGCATTCCGTTCCTACACCGGCGGCCTTATTGCCCCGGAATCGGATACCAACCCCTGGGGATATAAATTTACCTGGAATCCCCGTAATGTGGTGCTGGCGGGGCAGGGCACCACAGCCCGGTACCTGCGCAATGGCGAATACAAATACATACCCTACCACCGCCTGTTTGGCCGGCTGGAGCAAATTGAAATAGAAGGATATGCTCCCTTCGAAGGTTATCCTAACCGGGATTCCCTAAGTTACCTCTCTGTATATGGTATAGAAAGTATTCCGACCATGCTGCGCGGTACCCTGCGAAAACGGGGGTACTGTGATGCCTGGGCAACTCTTGTGCAGCTGGGGCTAACGGACGACAGCTTTAAAATGGAAGGACTGGAAAAGATGACGCTGCGTGATTTTACAAATTCCTTTCTATCCTACGACCCTTCTTTATCAATAGAAGAGAAGTTTTGCCGCATGATGGAGCTTAGTCCGCAGAGCGGCATCTTTGAAAGAGTGGAGTGGCTGGGCCTGTTTTCTGATGAGCCGGTGCCCCTAAGCAATGCCAGCCCGGCACAGGTACTCCAGGCAGTGCTGGAAGAAAAATGGAAGCTGCAGGCTGAGGATAAGGATATGGTGGTGATGCAGCATATTTTTGACTGGGAAGAAGGGGATGTACAAAAAAGACTGTATGCGTCGCTGGTAAGCCTGGGCGATGATCAGCTGCATACGGCCATGGCGAAAACAGTTGGCTGGCCGCTTGCCATTGCCGTTAGGCTGCTGGTAGAGGGAAAAATAGAGAGGAGAGGGGTCTGCACCCCTGTAACCCCTGATTTATATAAACCTGTTTTAGAAGAGCTGCGTGAGCTCGGCGTTACTTTCCTCGAGAAAGAAGTGAGTGTGTCGGCGGCTAAAAAATAAGGTAGTATTGTTGCATCAGCTGTCTGAATCTCTGTGAATAATCTCCGTTGCTGTCTCTGATGGTAAGATGGGTGGTCTGTTCTTTCTGCGGCGACGTTTTCGCAAAGCTAAAGACAGTTCTATGTACCGGCAGCTGCGGCCTGTCGCTGACCAGCAGCCGTTGCTGTACATGCAGCCCTTGTTCCACAGCCTGAAGCTCAAATTCCTGTGCCTGCCGTGGCGGCAGGAGTACAAACAGCTTGCCAGCTTCTGACAGTAATCTGCTGCTGTTGGCAGCCAGGGCCTCAAAGCTAAGTGCTTCCTGGTGCAGTGCCATATTCCTGCTCTTGTTTTCAGATTTCAGGTGGTCGGCGTAAAAAGGAGGATTACATACGATCAGATCATAGAGATGGCCAGGGTAGAACTCCTGCAGGGAGAGGCGGTGCAGCTGAATAATGGCATTCCACGAGCTGTTGCTGAAATTCTCGGCGGCCTGCATAGCTGCTGTAACGTCTGGCTCCAGTGCATCTATGGGAGCCTGGTAGCGCTGGGCAAGCATCAGTGCGAGCAGGCCGGTTCCGGTGCCAATGTCTAAAATGCTGAGGGGAGCATCGTGATGGGACCATGCGCCTAAAATGCATGCATCGGTTCCTACCTTAAGGGGAGCATGCGCCTGCTCCACCCGGAACTGTTTAAACTGAAACCAGCTATTTCCCATTGTGCCCGCAAAATAGCAAAAAAGAAAGGCAGCCTGTAAAGCTGCCTTTCAAATGTATGAGGTACATACTATATGGTGTTACCACCTTCAATATCCATCTGTTCCTCTAATTTGGTTTTAACATCAAAGATCTTTTCGCGGATGTAGGGCAGGTCTTTGCTGATGATGTGCCATACCGGGTGATGGTAGATTTCCATTTCCTCATTGTAGGCAGCATTTCTCAAGCTCTCCAGTACCCGAAAATCAATCTCTTCATACTGATTTTTAAAATCATCGGAAAGTAAGGAGGCTGCTACGCCAATCTGGCCCAGCAGGTCGTAAATCATAGCTCGGTCCGCCTCATCGGTCGTGAAATTATCATAATCATCTACCTCTTGCAGGTAGCCTTCGATTTCAAGGATATTTTGAGCTATATTTTGCAGGTGTACTAGATCTTCTCCTGGTGTCATTGTCGAAAAAATTAGGTTTAAGAGTTAACCCGCCAGCTGCTAAATGGTTTAACGCATTTATCAGCGCAGGTATGTACTACAGTATATCGTAATGGAGAATTAAAGGTTATTAATTCCCTGCCTCATATCCATCATCGATGAGCAGGGGTGGTGTCTGGCTGGCAATAACGGCCAGCTGGTCGCAGCGCTCGTTTTCCGGATTGCCGGCATGGCCTTTTACCCACTGAAATTTTACCTGGTGCGGTTTGGCAGCTGTGATGTAGCGGCGCCAGAGGTCTTCGTTTTTCTTTCCCTTGAAGCTGGTTTTCATCCAGTTCCAGATCCAGCCCTTGGTAACGGAATCAACCACATATTTGCTGTCTGAGTAGATCAGGATGTTCAGCCCTTGTTTCTTCATGGCCTCCAGCCCCTTGATTACCGCCAGCAGCTCCATGCGGTTGTTGGTGGTGAGGCGGTAACCTTCGCTTAGTTCTTTTCTGTAGGGGCCGAAGATAAGTACTGTTCCGTAGCCGCCGGGCCCTGGATTTCCTTTTGCGGCTCCATCTGTATACATCACTACCTGCATTACGATACGTCTATTACACCCCAGGAAACAAGGTTACTTTTGATGATTTTCATGGCAATGGCCAAAAGGATGATGCCAAAAACTTTACGGATGATGTTAAAGCCGGCTGCGCCCAGTTTGCGCTCCAGCCAGCCACTGGTTTTCAGTACCAGATACACAAAGGCCAGATTGATCACGATGCCTATAAGAATATTATACAGCTCATACTCCGAGCGCAGCGACACCAGGGTGGTCATGGTGCCTGCACCTGCAATAAGGGGAAAAGCCAGGGGAACGATGGAGGAGCTGGAGCTATCGGCTACATCGGCTTTGAACAGCTGCACATTCAGGATCATTTCCATGCCGATCAGGAAAATGATAAGGGCACCCGCCAGGGCAAAGGATTGAACATCCAGGCCAAAAAGCTTCAGAATGGATTCGCCCAGAAACAGAAAAAGGATCATGATGATGCCTGCCACAATGGTGGCTTTTTCTGACTGGATATGACCTACCTTTTTACGCAGATCTATGATAACGGGAACTGATCCTACTATATCAATGATAGAGAACAGGATCAGGGATACAGAAAAGATTTCCTTGAAATTAAACATGCCGCAAAGCTAGGGAAAAGAAGGGGCGCCAAATAATATTTGGCAGAATTTTTAACGTGTTAACCAGCGTTCAAAAAATCCCTGCAATTGCTCTATCTCAGCAGTGGTAATAGCCGGGAAGTTTGCGATCCGGAAAGTATTATTTTTCCAGGGGCCATAGCCGTTGCCGATGTAAAAACCCTCCGCCATAGCCTCTGCTTTGAATGATGCAATATCATTAGGTGCTCCCTGCATGCACAGCACCGTGGTGGATTGCAGCACCGGGTTGTTGATGAGGGGCTCAAAATGGTCCTGCAGGCGCAGAAACTCGAGCCACTGCTGCTGGCGTGCCACCAGATCACGATGTACAGCCGCCTGGGTGTGCCTTTCGGCTAGACTGCGCTGTAGCAGGTACAGGTTCAGCACATTGGGGGTATGGGTGGTCTGGTGCTTGCGGGCATTCTCCAGCATAAACAGCATACTGTTATAATGCTCCCGTTCTCCCAGCCTCTCTGCCGCCGCTACGGCTCGGGGAGAGCACACCATGATCGCCAGGCCTGCCGGTAAACCAAAACATTTTTGTACAGAAGCAAACCAGACATCGGCAGCGCCCCAGGGTAGGGCTATACCCCCCATGCTGGAGGTGGCATCTGCTGCAATGAGCGGTGCCGGGTGCTGCATGCGGAGCTGGTGCATAAAGCTGTCGGGCAGGGCCGTGCCGTTGGAGGTTTCGTTGTGGGTGAGCGCCAGCAGCTGGTAGCCCTCCGTCTGCAGCGAGGCCAGGTCGGGCAGCTCGTTGGGCTGAAAAGTTAGTCTTGTAGCTGCGCTCGTTAACCGATGGGTATATTCCTGCCATTTTTCTCCGAATGCACCATTGTAGAGGTGCAGGCTGTTGCCATCGGGTCCCAGCAGCGACTGAGCAATAATTTCCCAGCATTCCGTAGCAGAAGAGGCTGGCAAAATGCTGTAGCTCTCGGGTATCTCCAGTTTTTGGTGCAGGGTATCGACCAGCCCCTGCCAGAGCTGAGCAAAGCGGGGGCTGCGGTGATTGCTGCTCAGGATGCCTGATTCCCAGGCTTCCTGCATGTAGTGGGGCAGGCTATCCCATACTTTTGAGGGTCCGGGGTAAAAGGAGATCATCGCTTGTGGTAATCCAGAAGGTATTGTATGGCCAGGGCATAACCGCTAAGCCCCAGACCGGTAATGGTGCCTGCACAAACAGGGCTTAGGTAGCTGTGGTGCCTGAAAGCCTCCCGGGCATGCACCCGGCTGATGTGCACTTCTACAACCGGTGCCTTGATCCCGCTCACCGCATCGGACAGGGCAACAGAGGTGTGGGTGTAGCCGCCAGCGTTGAAGATGATGCCATCTGAGCCAAAGCCCCACTCATGCAGTTTATCGAGCAGCGCCCCCTCGTGGTTCGACTGGAAGTAATGCAGGGTGTGGGTGCTAAACTGCTCCTGGAGTTGTTGCAGGTAATCCTCAAAAGTGAGAGATCCGTAAATATGCGGCTCCCGCTTTCCCAGCAGGTTCAGGTTAGGGCCGTTCAGGATATGGATGTTCATGGCAGGTCAAATTTACAATATCTGGGTCCATTGCAAAATTCTATCCCCCTAAATCAGCAGGAAGCGGATTCTTTTATTGTATTTTTGTCCATATGACAGCTCAATGGCAACCATTTGTGCGGCAGTTTGAGGGGTATCTGAAGCTGGAGCGCTCACTTTCTAAAAATACGGTACAGGCTTACCTGAACGACATCAGCAAGCTGGTGCAATACAGTGAGGCACACACGCCCCAGTCTGTTGATGAGGTACACCTGCAGAATTTCCTGGAGTGGGTAAACAGCATGGGCATGACGCCCCACTCACAGGCACGGCTGCTTTCCGGTATCAAATCTTTTTACAAATTCCTGATGCTGGAAGATGTAATCACCCACGATCCCACCGCCACCCTGGAGGGACCCAAGCTGGGGCGTAAGCTACCCGATACGCTAAGCGTACTGGAGATTGACCAGCTGCTCTCGGCCATTGACATGAGCACACCCGAGGGGCAGCGTAACCGGGCCATGCTGGAGGTGCTCTACAGCAGCGGCCTGCGTGTAAGTGAGCTTACCGATCTTAAAATGGCCCATGTTTATTTCGACTTGGGCTTTCTGCGCATCATCGGCAAGGGCAACAAGGAACGGCTGGTGCCTGTTGGCCGCGATGCCCTCAAGCACCTGCGCCTCTACCTGGAGCGGGTGCGTGTTCACCTCAACGTACAAAAAGGAGCAGAGCCTTTTGTGTTCCTGAACCGCAGGGGCGGCAAGATCAGCCGCATCACAGTATTTAACTTTATCAAACAGCTGGCAGAAGATATAGGCCTGAAGAAAAGTATTAGTCCGCACACCTTCCGCCACTCTTTTGCCACCCACCTGATAGAAGGCGGCGCAGACCTGCGTGCCGTGCAGGAAATGCTGGGCCACGAGAGCATCACTACTACCGAAATCTACACTCACCTGGATCGGGATTACCTCAAGCAGGTAATTCAGGATTACCATCCGCGGAGCTAGGGGAGGATGGTTGAATTTTTTTCGTACGAACCCAGGGTTGAAACCCTGGGCTAAGTGAAGGAGCAGCAAATTCCATTCGTCTCCGATTCAGCATGTTTTAAGGCAGCCATAATTAGCCCCGGATTTTAATCCGGGGTACTCTATAATGTGCAGCTGTAGCTACGGACCTGTTAACATTAACATAGGTTTATACAGCTGGGGCTATAGCCAATGAAAACACAGCCGGTTACAACTACAGAAACTCTCCAAGTACGTCTGCTACGGCATAGGACAGTTCTGGTAGCCCGACTTACTAGCGAAACTTACTCTAAGCACCTTCCAAACGGACTCTATTATGTCCACCTGATTTATTCTGCAGGTATCGTCAGCGAGCAGCTCTTTATACAACATTACTAATCTATTCGCTAAACAAGAGCCCTACTTTGGCGGGGCTCTTAATTTTTCCACAATAACAGTAATTACAGAATACCGGTATACCTATCATCCATTTTACCCAAGAATTTGGCTAAGCGACTCAACCAAATGGAGTGATCTGTGTTCTCTTAACATGATCAGAATAGAAAAAGAAAAAACCGGAAATCTCATCAAAACCTTTGTGAGCGATAAGCTCACCCGGGAGGATTACGACCAGCTGTTGCCTGTCATGGAAAAGACCCTGGAAGACTGGAAAAATGTACGCTGGTATTTTGAAATGCAGGATTTTAAAGGATGGAGCATGCAGGGTGCTTTTATAGACTTTAGCTTTTCCTTTGAACATGCCAATGATCTAAGCAAGCTGGCCATGGTTGGCGAAAAGCAATGGCAGGAATCCCTCACCCAGGTGATGAAGCCCTTCACCAAGGCTGATGTCCGTTACTTTTCCCTGAAAGAAAAAGAGGAAGCGCTGCAGTGGATTAGGTCGTAGGATTTTTGAATGAGTGAGTGGCTGCCGATGCAGTAAAACTCTTTACGCACTACCCACTACTCAATACCAAATACTATATTTGCAGGCAAACCTATTCGCCTGTGTATACCACTCTAGTTCGTCCGCTGCTGTTTCGGCTGCCTGCCGAAAGGGCTCACCATCTCACGTTTAATAGCCTGAAGACGCTGATGCACCTGCCGGGAGCCGCAGCTATTGCCGAAAGCCAGTTTAGAGTTACGGATAAGCGGCTGGAGCGGGAGCTGTTTGGACTAAAGTTTCCAAACCCGGTAGGCCTGGCCGCCGGCCTGGATAAAAATGCGCTGCTGGTAGACGAGCTGTCACACTTTGGCTTTGGGTTTATAGAGATTGGCACCCTGACACCCCGGCCACAGGCAGGGAATCCCCAGCCCCGCCTCTTTCGCCTGCCTACCGATAAAGGACTCATCAACCGCATGGGCTTTAATAATGAGGGGGTAGAGGCTGCAGCCGAACGATTGCGGCAAAGTAAGCACAGAACCATTATTGGTGGAAATATTGGCAAGAACAAAGATACCCCAAACGAAGAAGCTGAAAAGGATTACCGGATTTGCTTTGAGGCACTTTACGAAGTAGTAGATTATTTTGTGGTGAATGTAAGCTCACCCAACACACCTAATCTGAGGGCACTGCAGGAGCGAGAACCACTGCAGCGCCTAATCCTGGCGCTACAGGATCAGAACGCCCGGAAATCCAAACCCAAACCTATCCTGCTGAAGATTGCCCCTGACCTGAATAATGCCCAGCTCGATGATATTGTGGCACTGGCAGCAGAAACCCGCTTGGCGGGCCTGATAGCCACCAACACCACCATATCCCGCTCCGGCCTGCACACGCCTGGTACTGAAGTGGAGACAATGGGAGCCGGAGGGCTTAGTGGTAAGCCACTCACACAGCGATCCACAGAAGTGATCCGTTACCTGCACAGACAATCCGGCGGTAAGGTTCCCATTATCGGGGTAGGAGGGATCTTTTCTCCTGAAGATGCTCTGGAAAAACTGGAGGCAGGTGCATCGCTAATCCAGTTATATACAGGCTTTATTTACGAAGGTCCGGCGCTGGTCAGAAGGATTAATGAGGCGTTGTTGAGGTATGAGATGTGAGGTATGAGGTATGGGGCGATCCGCCGCTGCAATATGAAGATCAGGAGGCTTGCGCAGGTCCAGGTATCGTTATTACGACCTGATTATTTTAAAAACCAAAAAGACAGCAACAATAGATAGTAATTAGGGCCACAGGACCGACCGCTGATCCACCAGCCCCTCATACCGCAGCGGCGGACCTCCCCATACCTCACATCCAATTCCTCATACCCAAAAAAAACCTTCTTTTCTTCCGCTTTTTAATTACTTTTGTTGTTCTGCAAATCACAGTAGTATGGCCAAGAATATCGCCAAGGGCAATACCTTTAAACAGCCGAAAGAGAAGGAAAAAGTGAAGAAAGCATGGCGTTGGAAGCTGAACCTTGCGTTTGTGCACGACCGGCGTTTGCAACTGGCTTTCGGTGTCTTCCTGATAATAGCCGCTGTTTACCTCTTTACAGCCTTTCTATCTTACCTTTTTACAGGCAGGGCAGATCAGAGTGTGGTAGAAGCACTTTATGATGATGCTGCCTTGCGTGAATCTGGCGCAGAGGTAGAGAACTGGCTGGGTCTGTTCGGTGCCGTGTTCGGATACTACTTCATGTTCAGGTGGTTCGGTATCGGGGCTTTGCTCTTACCCCCCATGCTTTTTTTGTGGGGATATCAGATCGTTTTCAGGCGGCAGCTGCTGCCTCTCGGCGAAGTCTTTAAATACAGCTTTTTCTCCATCTTCTGGGTTGGCACCTTTTTAGGTTACCTCCTGTTTCAGACCGATTCGGTTACCTCCTGGGGCTTTCTCAGTGGAGGTATTGGCTATGAGCTGGCCCGTATGTTCCACGATTTTCTGGGCTGGGGCACCATACTCTTGCTGGCCTTTGCCCTGGTTGTGTTTGGCATCTATACGTTAAACATCACCAATCTGCTTAATTTCTGGGAATCAAAACCCGCAGATGCAGCAGATCCTGTACTGGAGGAAGAGCAGGAAGAAGCAATGCCGGAAGAAGAGGAAGATGGCAGCTGGCCTCCCTCCAGGGATAGCACACCTGACGAGGAGCTACCATTCGAGCCGGATCCTAAAGAAGAAGAGGAGGAACTGCGCACCTGGACGGTTAAGCGCTCTTACGAACAACCAGCTCCTGCTGCAGCCGGGCCTTCTTTTGAAGTGGACGACAGAACCACACCCGCACCTGCCCCTGCAGCAAAAGCTGCAAGCATGGCTCCGGCAGCCGATCTTGGCTTTGAAGTAATAGATGAGGAAGAAGAAGTACAAAAAGTACTGAACCAGGAAAATTACGACCCAACCCTGGACCTGGGCACCTACCAATACCCACCCGTAGACCTGCTCAATGAATATGAGAGTGGCAAGGTAAAGGTAAGCGAAGATGAGCTCCGGGCTAATAAGGATAAAATTGTAGAAACGCTGACCAATTTCAAGATTGGTATCAATAGCATTAAGGCAACCATTGGCCCAACAGTTACTCTCTATGAGATTGTGCCGGAGCCGGGGGTAAAGATTTCCAAGATCAAAAACCTGGAAGATGATATTGCCCTAAGCCTTGCCGCCCTGGGTATTCGTATCATTGCGCCAATACCAGGCAAAGGTACCATTGGTATAGAAGTGCCGAATAAGAATCGTGAAATGGTTTCCATGCACTCCATGATCACCAACGAAAAGTTCATGAAGGGTACCATGGAGCTGCCGATTGCGCTGGGCAAAACCATCTCGAACGAAGCCTTTATCACTGACCTGGCCAAAATGCCCCACCTGCTGATCGCAGGTGCCACCGGTCAGGGTAAATCTGTTGGTTTGAATGTGCTCCTGGCATCGCTGCTGTACAAAAAGCACCCTTCGCAGCTCAAGCTGGTACTGGTAGACCCTAAGAAGGTGGAGCTCACCCTTTTCAATAAAATTGAGCGACACTTCCTGGCCAAGCTGCCTGATACCGAAGAGGCGATCATTACTGATACAAGCAAGGTGGTAAACACCCTGAACTCGCTTTGTATTGAAATGGACAATCGCTACGACCTGCTGAAAGATGCAGGCTGCCGTAACCTGAAGGAGTATAACGCTAAGTTTGTGCAGCGCAGGCTCAATCCTGAAAACGGACACCGCTTCCTGCCCTATATTGTGCTGGTCATTGACGAGTTAGCTGATCTGATGATGACAGCAGGCAAAGAGGTGGAAACCCCGATTGCCCGCCTGGCCCAGCTGGCCCGTGCCATTGGTATTCACCTGGTGGTGGCCACACAGCGTCCGTCGGTAAACGTTATCACGGGTATCATCAAAGCCAACTTCCCGGCCCGTTTGTCGTTTAGGGTAACTTCTAAGATCGACTCCCGTACCATTCTGGATGCCGGCGGAGCCGAGCAGCTGGTAGGGCATGGCGATATGCTGCTTTCCATGGGTTCTGATATTATTCGTATGCAGTGTCCGTTTGTAGATACCCCCGAGGTAGAGGATATCTGCGAGTACATTGGCGCCCAGCGCGGTTACGATTCGGCTTACCTGCTGCCTGAATTCTACGGCGATGGTGAGGATGCCAAGGCAGGCGATGTTGACCTCTCAGACCGCGATGCGCTGTTTGATGATGCGGCTCGCCTGATTGTGATGCACCAGCAGGGAAGTACCTCGCTGATTCAGCGTAAGCTAAAGCTTGGTTACAACCGTGCAGGCCGCTTAATTGACCAGCTGGAGGCTGCCGGAATTGTTGGCGCCTTTGAAGGAAGCAAGGCGCGTGAAGTTTTAATTCAAGATGAGTACGCTTTGGAACAATTATTGAATAGTATTTCCAACAAGCATACAAAGTATTGATAACAATGAAGAACTTATTAGCTTTTGTACTGATGTGCTTTGTGTCGTTGCTCACTGCAAATGCGCAATACGACCAAAAAGCACTAGGGATTTTAGACAAGGCCAGTGAAAAATATGAGAACCTGAGCGGCTTTAAAGCCGACTTTGTCTATACACTGAACAACGATGCCGTAGGCACTAGCGCCGAAACCAAGGGCGAGATCACTGCAAAAGGAAAGCAGTTTCGTTTAAAGATGAACGGCCAGGAGATTATTTCTGACGGGCAAACGGTCTGGACTTATCAGCCAGATACTAAAGAAGTGTACATCGATAAGTTCGATAATGTGGTAGGAGAGAATGTAAACCCCTCGAACATCCACAACCTGTATCGCAAAGGCTTTAAGTACATGTACAAAGAGGAGATCAAGGTAAACGGCAAACCCCACCATGTAATTGAACTGGTTCCGGAAAAAGCTTCTGATACCAATTATTTTAAGATTCAGCTGGTAATCGATAAGCAGGACCTGACTTTCTCGAATTTTACCATTTATGAGAAAAACGGAAATCGATACCTCTTCGATATTAAAAATTTTCAGCCTAATACAGCCATTGCCGATGGTACATTCAACTTTAATAAAAGTAAATACCCTGGTGTAACGGAAGTAGACATGCGTAATTATTGATTTCAGGCTGATCTGCCGCAGTGGGTTTTTACCCACTGCGGGAGTTTGCACCAGCATCATTACCCTTATTTATTTCCTGATCCGGACTGCCCATGGGGCACCTGATCAGGAGAAAAGCCACCGTTTCCAAAAGACGGTGGTTTTTTCTTTTTAAAATAAGGGCTTTAGCCAAAAATTAAGGTGCAGGTACAAACAACCAGCAACAAATTACTATTTTTAAGGCATGACCTACCAGGACCTTTTTGAAGCGATACAGGAAAAACGTTCCTACCTCTGTGTTGGCCTAGATACCGACCTCGCCAAATTGCCCAAACACCTCTTGAAGCACGATAATCCAGTACTGGAATTTAATAGGCGCATTATTGAAGCTACGGCACCCTATTGTGTGGCCTATAAGCCAAATACTGCTTTTTATGAGGGAATGGGGGCAGCAGGCTGGGATACTTTACGCCAGACCCTGGAGCTGATTCCCCGCAGTCATTTTTCCATTGCCGATGCCAAACGGGGTGATATTGGCAATACTTCTAAAATGTACGCTAAAGCTTTTTTTGATGATATGCGCGCCGATGCAATCACCGTAGCGCCCTATATGGGTGCCGATAGTGTAATGCCCTTTTTTAACTTCAAAGATAAATGGGTGGTATTGCTGGCGCTTACCTCCAACTCTGGCAGCCAGGATTTTCAGGTGCTTAAAGTGGATGAGGAGGAAGAAGAGCTACTCTATGAGCGCGTGATACGCACCTCACAGGAGTGGGCTACGGCAGATCAGTTAATGTATGTAGTAGGGGCCACCCAGACCACCGAGCTGGAAAATGTCCGAAGGCTTGCTCCGGATCATTTTCTTTTAGTGCCCGGGATTGGTGCACAGGGAGGTAGCCTGGAAGAGGTATCGAAATGGGGCATGAACAGGAGCTGCGGACTCCTGGTAAATGCCAGCCGGAGCATTCTGTATGCCTCCGATGGCGAGGATTTTGCAGAAGCCGCTGCGGCAGAGGCTAAGCGGATGCAGGAACATATGAGCCACTACCTCGATAAGTATTTGCCGCAAGAGTAATGCAGGAAGCCTTTATACAGCTGGTATGGTTATTAGGCTATTTTGATAAAAAGGGCTGGACTACTGCTGCCGACGACACCATAGAGGTTTACAATCCCGGAAGGCTCAACAGGGATGCAGGCCCCGACTTTAAAGGCGCCCGCCTGAAAATCGGAGCTCTGCAGTGGCATGGCGATGTGGAGCTGCACCTAAAATCCAGTGGCTGGCATCAGCACAATCACCAGCTCGATCCGGCCTACAATGCTGTGGTACTGCACGTGGTGTTGACAGACGATGGCGCTGCTGCCAGCAGGCTCGATGGCACCCCGGTACCGGTAGCAGCCCTGGAGGGGAGAATTCACACAGGGGTGTACGAGCGCTATGAGCAGCTCCTGAATAGTTTACATGCCATTCCCTGCGAACCACAAATCGGGCAGGTGTCCTCTCTTACGCGACTTTCCATGCTGGATCGAACCCTTATGCAGCGGCTGGAGCGAAAAGCCGGTGATGTACTTCGGCTCCTGCAGCAGAACGGTGGCGACTGGGATGAAACTGCCTGGCAGTTCCTGGCCAGGGGGTTTGGCTTTAAAAAGAATGCTGAGCCTTTTACTATCCTGAGCCGCCGGCTCCCGCATAAAGTACTGCTGAAACATTCCGGGAGCATCCAGCAGCTGGAGGCATTGCTTTTTGGCGTATCGGGTCTGCTGGGGTCTGCAGAAACACATCCCTGGGTAATGGTCCTGCAGCGGGAATGGCAGTTGCTGCAGCATAAGTGGCGCCTGGAAGATAAGGTGCTGAACCCCAGTCAGTGGCTGTTTTTCAGGCTGCGTCCGGCTAACTTTCCAAGCCTGCGCCTGGCACAGCTGGCAGGCTTGCTGAAACGCCAGCCCAGGCTTTTCTCTTTCATGCTGCACAGTAGTGCTAAAGAGTTACTGGATGAGCTGCAGGCTATTCCTTCTGATTACTGGAAAACCCACTATTACTTTGGGCGGGAGAGTAAGGAAGCGGTACATCGCCTGGGCAGCAGCAGTGCAGAAAATTTGCTGATCAATGTAGCAGCGCCACTAAAGGTAGCTTACGGTCGCTATACCGATCAGCAGCAACATATTGATGATGCCGTAGCCCTGCTGCAGGCCTTGCCAAAAGAAGATAATCAGATAATCCGCTACTGGAAAAAGCTGGATATGCCCGCTGCTACCGCTGCCGATACCCAGGCGCTGCTGGAGCTTTTTAATGAATACTGTACCCCTAAAAAATGCCTCCAGTGCAGCATCGGCCTGGCTATTCTAAAAAATGATGGTACTCCTGCTTAATCTGCTGCTGCTGGGCCTCGGGAGCTGGGGGCTTTACAGGCGGTGGCATGATACTCCTGTTGCCAGCTTTTTCTGGCCGGGACTTTTTTTAAAGATTCTCTGCGGATGGGGGCTGCTGGCTCTCTATCAGTTTTACTACGGCTATGGCGATATTTTAGGCTACCATGCCGGTGCCACCGAAATGGCGCAGCTCTTTTGGGAGCAGCCCCGTTTTTATTTTTCTGAAATACGGGGCATGAATCTGCTGTATGTGCCGCATGAGTTCCAGGGATATACCCGATCGCATCATTTTATAAAAATGATCAGCCCTGTTTACATCCTTTCCGGCAGTAACATATGGCTGGCATCGGCCTGGCTGTCTTTCCTCTCGTTTGTGGGGCTGTTCTGGCTGGCAAAGCGCCTTTCAGTTCAGTATGCAGGGAGTGCACTGGCAGCGGCGGCCGCTTTTATCTTCTGGCCTTCCATGCTTTTGTGGTCTGGCAGCATTACCAAAGAAGCCCTGGTGGTGCCTGCCATCGCTGTTCTGGTAGCAACGCTGCTTCCTTATATAACAGGGAAGGGCAGAAGCAGCATTTTGCAATGGGCCATAGCACTCTTTGGTGCCTGGATCCTCTGGCGTATCAAATACTATTTTGCGCTTCCGCTTTTTGCTGTGCTGGTGGGGCTGGTGCTGGCAGGTATTTTAATCAAGATCAAACTTTCCCGCCCGCTGGTGATCATCGCTTCAGTGGCGGGGCTGCTGGTGGTGGGGCTGCTGCTTTCGCAGTTACATGCCAACCTTAACCCGGACAGGCTATTGGGGGTGCTGGTAGATAATTATGAGGTGATGACTGATCTTTCAGATGAAGACATGCAGCTCCGCTTTCGCAAACTGGAGCCAACAGTGTGGAGCGTGCTCTACTATACCCCCAAAGCCCTGGCAGGTGGATTGCTGATGCCTCTGCCGCTGGTGCCGCTCCGGCTGGAGCTGCTGCCCCTGATGGCCGGTGCAGAAAATTTACTGATACTGGTGTTGCTGATTGTAGCTTTTTATAAGCTGTACCGGCTGCCACGGCATAACATACCGCTGGCGGCCATGGGACTGGTGCTTTATGTGGTGGTGCTGGCGGTAGCCATGGCCATTGCTTCGCCAAATTTTGGTTCTCTGCTCAGGTATCGTACTGCTTATCTGCCCTTTGCTATTTTTTTACTGCTCTACTGGTTATTTCCGCTCAAGTGGAATGAGGACGACAGGAGTTGAAAGCTTGCATATTTAGCTGTAACTTTGCGGCGCAATGGAAAATCCCGTAATCATATTTGGCACTGGCGGTTTAGGCCGCGCTGCCCTCGAGATATTTGAAAAAAATGGTGTAGCTGTGTATGGATTTCTCTCGGATGAGAAAGACCAGCAGGGCAAGGAAATCGATACTGTTACAGTACTGGGCAGTACCGACGACGATAGTTTCCTGAGGCTGATAGGCAAAAAGTGCGAAGCATTTGTTGCCACAGACGATAACCGGCTGCGCAAAAGCCTGGTGAAAATGCTGAAGGAGGAGCGCAAGGTGCAGCCTGCCAATGCCATTCATCCTGATGCCATCATCGCCCAGTCTGCCCACATCGGGTATGGCAACTTTATTAACCAGGGGGTTCGCATCGGAGCAGGCAGCGGCCTGGGCAGCCAGTGCCTGCTGCACAGCGGTGCCTTGATAGACTTTAGTGTGAAGATTGGCGATTTTGTGCAGATTGGCGCCGGGGCAATTGTTGGCAGCGGCGTTACCATCGAAGATGGTGCCTTTATCGGTACCGGAGCCGTGGTGGTGTCGGGTATTACAATTGGCAAAGGTGCCCGTATTGGCGCCGGTTCTGTGGTGGTAGCTCCGGTAGAAGCCAGCCAGACCGTATTCGGCAATCCGGCACAGGTAATTAAAAAATAAAAAATATTCAGTAAAACTGGGAATGGGGCAGTAGCCTCGGCTGTTACTACTGTATCTAAATTTACTTATTCATCTATCATTATTGTAACCATCCTGCCTGAAACAGGAAAAGGCTATGACAAACGAGAAGAAATACCAGGTTTTGCTCTACTACTGCTATGCTAAAATTGAAGACCCCGAGCAGTACAGGTTTGAGCATCATAAGTTCTGTTTGGAGAACAACCTGAAGGGGCGCATCATTATTGCGCCGGAAGGCCTGAATGGCACCGTGAGCGGCTTACGAGAAGATTGTAAACGCTACATGGCGTATGTAAAGGGTGATCCCCGCTTTGCACACACCGACTTTAAAATGGAAGCATACGAAGATCATGCATTCCAGAAGCTCCATGTGCGGGTAAAGCCCGAGATTGTACACAGCGGCCTTACCCATATCGACCCTAATGTACGTACCGGTGTTCACCTGTCGCCGCAGGAGTTTAAGGAAATCAAGAATTCTGATGATGTGGTGATTGTGGATGTGCGTTCTAACTACGAGCACAGCCTGGGTCATTTTAAGGGTGCCGTTACTTTTGATATTGAAAACTTCAGGGACTTTCCGGAAAAGGTAAAAGACCTGGAGCAGTTTAAAGGTAAAAAGATTGTTACCTATTGCACCGGGGGCATTAAATGCGAGAAAGCCAGTGCCTACCTGCTGGAGCAGGGCTTCGATAATGTTTATCAGCTGCATGGCGGTATAATCAAATATGGTCTGGAAACTGATGGTGAAGATTTTGAAGGCCGCTGCTATGTGTTTGATGGCCGGGTGGTAACAGACATCAATAAAAAGAACCCCAGTGTGGTGTCAAAATGCTGCGTGTGCGGCAAGCACAGTGCCCGGATGGTTAACTGTGCCAACCCTGTTTGCAACCTGCATGCACCCATGTGCGAGGCATGTGGCTGGGAAATGGAAGGAGCCTGCTCGCCCGCCTGCAAGGAGCATCCTGAAAAAAGAGCTTATGATGGTACAGGGTATTACGCCAAAGAAATGAACGGCTATGATCCTTACCACGGACTGAAAAACACCCAGAAACATCTATCTTAGTGCTACCCCAGGTAGCACTTTTTTCTTACCCCCCTTATTTGGTATGAACCGCATTCCCAATTCCGAGCTTGTTCTTAATCCTGATAACAGCGTTTACCACCTCGGTTTGCATCCAGATTCCATAGCCGATACCATCATCACAGTTGGCGATCCGGAGCGGGTACCACGCATCACCAAATATTTTGATAGAGTGGAGTTCACCAAATCTAAACGTGAATTTGTAACCCATACGGGATACTACAAAGGAAAGCGGCTTACAGTCATGAGCACGGGCATGGGTACCGACAATATAGAAATCTTGATGATGGAGCTGGATGCCCTGGTAAATGTAGATCTGAAAAACAGGGTAGTGAAAGAAGATCATCATGCACTGAACATCATCCGGCTTGGCACCAGCGGCAGTTTACAAGCTGATATTCCTGTTGGAGCACACCTGGTAAGCGATTATGCCATAGGCCTGGACACCCTGATGTTTTTTTACAACCTGAACAGCAGCCCGGATGAGCTCCACCTGCAGGATGCTATTTTTACAGAGGCACAGCTGCCCTTCAAGCCTTATGTGGTGCGTGGCTCACAGCTACTGCTGCAGAAAATTGGCTATGATATGATCAGGGGCAATACCTTAACCAGCCCGGGCTTTTATGCTCCCCAGGGGCGGCAGGTACGGGCAACGCTGCGGCTTCCCAACCTGGTGGAGGCGCTTAGCCACTTCAGGTTCGAAGGCGGGAAAAGACTTACAAATTTTGAGATGGAAACGGCAGGCTACTATGCCATGGGCAAAATTCTGGGCCACGAGGTGCTAAGTGTAAATGCGATTTTAGCTAACCGCATCTCCAACGAATTTTCCCAAGCCCCGGATGAAGTGGTAGAGCCCCTGATTCATAAGGTGCTGGCCAGGGTATAGGGATGGATTAGAAGTTGCCCATGTTGGTTTGATGGAGAAGAAAGAAGCTTGGAAATACCTTTCAATGTTCAGCTACTACACCAGTATTACCCATAGAAGCATGGTGGCTACAATGGCTGTCACACCCTGTACCAGGGTTGCCATGGTCTGGGCTTTGTAGGCATCGGCTACTTTAAGGCCGCTAAATTGCGTTACCACCCAAAAATAGCTGTCATTCACATGGCTAACGGCCATTGCTCCGGCGCCTATTGCCATCACTACCAGTGCCAGCGGAACGGCGCCGACAATCCCTGCCTCTGTGAGCATGGGGGAAATAAGGGCGGAGGTAATTACCAGCGCTGCGGTAGAGGAACCCTGTGCCGTTTTGAGTGCAGCAGCTACAAAAAAAGGAATTAACAGCATAAATGCCCCATTCATAGCCTCCTCCCCGGCAAAACCCTGGATAACCTCTGCCACGGGCGTTACCCTTATCACAGCCCCAAAAGCTCCGCCGGCTCCTGTTAGCAGCAAAATAATGGCGGCATCCTGCAGGCCTTCTCCCACCCAGCCGGTTAAAGTTTCCTTATTCCACTTTGGCAGTAGGGGAAAGGCTGAAAATATGCCAATTAAAAGTGCGACTGCCGGTGTGCCGAGAAAAAGAAGAATATCGGCTGATTTACCTGTCCATTGAATATAGTTAATGATAGAACCCGTTCCGATCAGCACGATGGGAAGGAGGATGGGTGTAAAAGCCTTTGCTGCTGAAGGCAGCACACCAAACGATTTTGTTACTTCACTGTAACTGAGGCCCTCTGCCTCTTCGCCTTTTATTTTTATTTTATCTGCCACCCTTGTTGCCCAAAAGTAACCTGCCATGATCACAGGTATGGCAACTGTAAAACCTATCAGGATAATAGTGCCTAAATACTGGCTGGCACCAATATTACCGGCGGCGGCGATGGGTCCGGGGGTAGGGGGTACAAGGGTGTGGGTGGCATATAGGCCTGTTGCCAGGGCAACCGACATGGAAGCCAGCGATACTTTTGCGCGTTTTGCCAGGGCTTTGTTCAGGCTGGATAAGATTATATAAGCAGAATCGCAAAAGACCGGTATACTTACAATAGCCCCAATCAACGACATGGCCAGCTGCGGCCTTGATTCTCCAACCACCCTTAACACGGTTTCGGCCATGCGTAATGCTGCGCCTGACTTATCCAGGATCTTTCCGATAATGGTGCCTGCTACAATTACAATCCCAATGTAGCTCATCAGGTCTCCGAACCCCCCGTTGATGGCCTGTACCACTTCGTTAAGTGGCACACCGGCAGCAATGCCCACACCAAAAGCTGCAATCAGCAGGCCCAGGAATGGGTGCAGTTTAAATTTTGCCGTTGCCAGCACAATGAATGCTACTCCTGAAATGAGGATAACGAAAAGCAGGGGCCCTTGTACCATCGATGGATTTATCTGATAATTAAAGCATTTCTGCCGGTTGTGGTTTTAAATCCCTTTACCATCCTCCCCTTATTCCAATGTCCGGCTTCTTGTTAACAGCACTGTAGCTGTGCTAAAAAAGCGGAACGCTACCACCTGGCGCTAATAATAGTAAATAAATTAATGAACAAGAAAACTTAGTTAATAAAACGTTGTTAATTCGTTAATCTTATCATAAAATTTTAGATAAGTATTGTAATTAATAAAAAATATTTTCTTATTGAAGCCATGATTGCATGGCAAATAGAGATTTAAACTTTTAAGGACCAGCAAATTTTGCGCTGATGCCGCTACAGGTACCATACAATAAGCGTGAGGTAGGGGCAATTTTTAAAGTAGTAGAAATGATGAACATGCAGTAAATATTTCTTTCTGACAGAGGGGATGTGGTTAGCCCAAATGGAGGTGCCGCCTGAGTAGGGGATGCGTCAGGGAGATGGACTTAGGAAATGATACAGAATCAGGGGGTTGCCCTACAGGGATCAGGAGCATTCAAGAGCTAAGAATCAGTACTGATCACCAGAGGCAGCTTTAGAGTTCCATCTGGGTCTTTAGGTACTACTACCAAAGCATAATTGGGTGAACTTGCCAGAGATATTTTTTGAAATGACGGGATTCAGCAAGCGGCTGATTTATAAAACCCGCTCATTTTCAGGAATAGATAGATTTTTAGAATGGCATTTTTTAAAGCAGGAACAAAGTAACCACCAAAAGCTCATGTTTTATATGACTGAAAATTTACTGTTAAAAAACAGAAAAGGCTATCTGATCAGATGTGCTTTACTGTTGTTGATCCTGCTCTGTACAGCTCCGCAAAGGGGCTTTGCAGAGCGGCTTGAAACCGCCGTCACCAACCCGATGACAAGTAATAATTTATCGGAAGAAGACCTTGTAAGAGGCCTGGTTAGTAATGCTGAAGGGGAGTCGCTTCCGGGTGTTTCCATTTTGTTGAAAGGAACCACTATTGGAACTGTCACCGACATGGATGGCAGATTTGCCCTGGATGTGGAAGGCGTTGGAGAACCTGTACTTGTATTTTCCTATGTAGGATATAAAGAGCAGGAAGTAGCACTGGGCAACCAGCGGAACCTGAACATTACGCTAAGGGAAGACTCTGAAATACTGGATGAGGTAGTTGTAGTAGGCTATGGCACCCAGAAAAAAGCAAACCTGACAGGGGCTGTGGCGCAGGTACAGGCAGAGGCTATTGAGAGCAGGCCCGTAACCAATATCAACAATGCCATTCAGGGCTTACTGCCAGGTGTAACCGTTACAGGAACATCAGGCGTGCCGGGCAATAATGCCGGTACCATCCGCATCAGGGGCATCGGCACCTGGGGAAATTCCCAGCCGCTTGTTGTAATTGATGGTATTCCCGGCGGAGACATGGACATTCTCAATCCCAATGATATAGAAAGTATCTCCGTGTTGAAAGATGCTGCATCTTCCTCCATCTATGGGGTACGTGGTGCAAACGGTGTAATCCTGATCACTACAAAGAAAGGAACCGGCAAAACCACTGTTTCTTATAATGGCTATTATGGCGTTCAGACACCAACGGCATTGCCCGAATTCCTGGGATCCCCGGAATATATGGAGCTCCTGAATGAATCTATGATCAATGCAGGCCGAAACCCTACCTATACACAGGAAGACATAGAGATTGCCAGAAGCGGCTCTGATCCAAACTATTTTGCCAATACTAACTGGATAGAAGAGATCTATAAGGATTATGCCCCCCAGCAAAACCACAATGTAAGCATCAATGGGGCAAAAGATGAGTTTAACTACTACCTCTCTTATGGCTTTTTGAAGGAGGGCGGACTGGTAACAGGAGATAATTTCAAGGCAAAGCGGCACAACATCCGGGTTAAGCTGAACACTAACCTGCTGGATCGTCTGGAATTATCCACAAACATGGGATACATTGATCGGGATTATTCTGGCTCATCTTCAGGAACTGGTGTTATATATTCTGCACATTCTATCTTGCCCCTGGTGCCGGTGCGCTTTACTACCGGAGACTGGGGCTACCTGGGTGGGCAACGCAACCCGGTGGCAATTGCGACAGATGGTGGTACCAATGATTTTGCATCACAGGAAGTGACGGGCAACTTTAGTGCTACCCTTGACCTTTTTAAGGGGTTTAAACTTAGAGGGCAGTACGGAATAGTGAGGTCCAACTCAAAGAGAAGTATTTTCTCCCGCACCGTTAACTATTACAGCCCCGAAGACGGAGCACTGATCTACAGAAATAACTACCCCAACAAGATAGATGTGCGGGATTATACCTCAATCTATCAGGCTTTTATTGGAACTGCCGAATACAACAGGAATTTTAATGACACCCATGAATTAACACTCTTGTTAGGGGCTTCGCAGGAAGAAACTATTGGCGACAGCTTTACAGCAACTAGAACTAACCTGGCTTCTCAATCCGTAGGGCACATCAACCTTGGTACAGAAGATCAGCTTAACAGCGGCAGTGCTGACCAGAATGCACTGCGCTCCCTGTTTGGCAGGGTTAACTATGCTTTTAGAAATAAATATTTGGCAGAGGCAAACTTCAGGTACGATGGCTCCACCCGCTTTGCCAAAGATGTGCGCTGGGATTTATTTTCCTCTGCTTCACTGGGATGGGCCTTTACAGAAGAATCGTTTTTTGCTGGCTTACGCAATGTAATTGAATACGGCAAATTCAGGGCATCCTACGGTACCCAGGGGAACGACAGAATTCGCGACTGGGCCTATATGGATATTTTAGGACCTGTAGGAACCATGCCTATTGGCTATACAAATACTATTGGTTATAGACAGGAGGTTTTTGCCAATGAAATACTGACATGGGAAGCATCCATTAAAAAAAATATTGGTGTTGACCTGGCATTTCTGAACAATCGGCTTCAGATCACTGCTGATTATTTTGAGAATGCAACAAATGATATTTTGGCAATACTTCCGCTTCCCGATGTTATGGGTGTGGGCAATAACTATCCTTACCAGAATGCCGGAAGGGTAGAAAACATAGGATGGGAGTTACAGGCTGGCTGGAATGATCAGAGAGGTGATTTTTCTTATGGCCTCAGCTTTAATGTTTCTGATGTTAAAAATGAACTGGTGGGGTTGGGAGGATCTGAGCCGGTAGTTGATGATCAGGTAAGACTGGTAGGGTATCCGCTGGGAGCTTTTTATGGGCTGGTAGCTGAGCGCCTGGCGCAGGAAGAAGATTTCTCCTACAATCCGGAAACAGGCACTTTTGTAGCAGATTTTCCCCATATCGTTAGTGATCCTGTTGCCCCTGGTGATATCATTTATAGAGACCTGAATGGTGATGGAGTGATAACACTTGATGATGACCGGCAAGTGATTGGTAGTCCCATACCAAGATATACCTTTGGCTTTAGGGGCGATGTGGCCTGGAGGGGTTTTGATTTTAATCTGTTTTTACAGGGAGTAGGAGAAGTAGATGGATATCTGTATGGCTCAGCACGGCATGCCTTTGATTCAGAAAGTAGCTTCCCGCAAACCATTCACCTGGACCGATGGACTCCTGAAAACACCGATGCCAGCTATCCGCGCTTGGCCTATCAGCAGAATTTTAACCAGCGCCTTTCCACTTACTGGCTGGAAGATGCCTCTTATTTAAGGGTAAAAAATGTGCAGCTGGGTTATACCCTACCGACTCGCTTAACAGAGCGTGCCCGCATGAGTAATCTAAGGATTTATTTCTCTGCAGATAACCTGTTCACCTTCACAGATTATTTCTATGGCTATGACCCTGAATCTCCTGTGAGCAATGGTAATTTTTATCCACAGGTAAAGACTTTTGTGCTTGGCCTGAATGTCAACTTTAAATAACCATCTGTCATGAATACAAAAATAAAATATAGCCTGCTGTTATGCGCATTGTTATTGGGCTCTTGTGAGGATGAATTTCTGGACCGGGCGCCGCTGGATGTAATTACGAATGAAACCTTCTGGGAAACGGAAGAACATCTGGTGCTTGCCGTAAATGCGATTTATGGTAATGTAAAGGAAAAGAATACTGTGGATATGGAAAATATGGGAGACAACACCATATGGCCTTCTACAACCTCTTATCAGTTAATCGGGAGTGGTAACTTTGGAAATGATCTTAGTACTTTAAATAATGAATGGCGTAGCCAGTATACGGCTGTGCGACAGGCTAATGCCTTTCTGGAGAATTACGATAGAGCAGATGTAGCTCCTGCCAGAAAAGAGCAACTGGCCGCAGAGGTAAGAGTAATCAGGGCTCTGGCCTACAGCTACCTGACCAACTTCTGGGGAGATGTTCCTCTTGTTACCACTACGCTCACCATTGATGAACTGTATGGACCCCGTAACCCCAGGGAAGAAGTAATTAATTTCCTGATGGAGGACCTGGAGCTGGCGGCACAGCACCTGCCGGCTGAAATTCCAACTGGAGCAGACAGGGGGCGCATGAACAAGGCTGCAGCCCTGGGCCTGAAAGCAAGAATAGCCCTCTACAACCAGAGATGGGCAGAGGCAGAGCAGGCTGCAAAAGCGGTGATGGATATGGGTATCTATGAACTGTACAGCAACGGAGACCCCAATACTAGTTATAAGGAGCTGTTTACATACGCAGGCAATCTTTCGGGGGGCAACAACCGCGAAACCATCATTGCCCGCCTTTCATTAACCGGTATAACAGATCACAACCTTAGCCGCGAAATTCAGGTGCCCGACCAGGTGGTGCGCTGGAATCCAACTAAATCTTTGGTCGACAGCTACCTGATGATCGACGGGCTGCCCATTGAAAAATCTCCTCTCTACGATGTTGATACCTATGAGGAGGTGTTTGAGAACCGCGACCCGCGCATGACACAAACAATTCTGGAGCCAGGCTCCCGCTGGGGAGGACGTTTAGACAGCAGTTTAAGACATGCAGATAACGAGACTTCCAACGATCATCCGGACACATTGTGGGTGCCTAAGTTTCAATCCGACAGAAGAGGTGCAACCACCATTACCGGCTACTATTTTACCAAGTATGTAGAGCTTTCTACAGTACCGGAGGTGGGTCGCGATGTGAATGACATCATCTTATTACGCTATGCCGAGATTCTGCTCACCTATGCAGAAGCACGTTTGGAGCAGGGAACGCTCACCCAGGCAGATCTGGATATGACAATTAATCTTTTGCGCGACCGGGTGGGCATGAAGCATATGAACCTGGCAGAACTGGCTGCGAACGGGCTTGATGTGCGGGAGGAAATTCATCGGGAACGGCGGGTAGAGCTTGCTCTGGAAGGTCAGCGCTACTTCGATATTATCAGATGGAGAAAAGGAGAATTGTTAGCCCAGGATGTGAAGGGTACAAATGTTAACTGGCTTCCGGAACATCTGAACCTGTCTGCGCTGCGCACAGATGATGAAGGCTTTATAATCGTATCATCAGGCAGAACCTTCGATCCGGCACGTAATTATTTATGGCCGGTGCCCCTGCCACAGCTGGAGCGTAACCCGGAACTGGGACAGAACCCGGGCTGGTAAGTAACAGCATATACAGGCCCCTCTGGTTTTTACCTCCAGGGAGGAGTGCCCATACAGCTTGAGTGAGGACACACAATGGATTTTACAGCGCTTTAAGTCGCTTAGGTTAATGAATATGAAAGAGGTCTCTACCTTGATACTGGCGGTTCTTGCAATGCTTTTTTGCGCCTGTAGTTCAGAGAATGAACTGGATGAGGTACAAAAAGTGGTGCAGGATACTGCCGCCGTTTCAGAAGAACCTGATCTGCGTGTGATGACCTACAACATTCGTCTGGGCAATCCGCCTTCTGCAGGAGAGAAAAGAGACCTGCCTGCCATTGCGCGTGTAATCAATGAGGCAGACCCTGACCTGGTAGCACTGCAGGAGGTGGATGTGTATACCAAACGTTCGGGCCAGGATATCCATCAGGCAAAGGCGCTGGGAGAACTCACCAATATGTATGCCTACTATGTAAAAGCAATGGATGTGTTTGGCGGTGGAGCCTATGGCGAAGCTATTTTGTCCAGGTATCCCATTATGGATTCAATGGGCTATGAACTGCCGGCTCATCCATCGGTGGGTGGAGAAACCCGTGCACTGGCAGTGGTAAAAATAGCGTTGCCCAATGGACAGGAAGTTGTTTTTGCAGGTACCCACCTGGACCACCGCAGTGAAGAGAACAGGCTCTACCAGGGCGACAGGCTTAGAAGAATACTACAGAAAGAAGAGCTTCCGGTGATTCTGGCAGGAGATTTCAATGCAGTGCCGCAAACAGCAACGGTTGATTTTTTTGATAACTATTTTACCCGTAGCTGCAGGCATAACTGTTCGCCCACTTTTCCTGCCCGTAACCCGCAAAGTGCTATCGATTTTATCATGTACAGCAAGGGTAGCGATGTGGGTGTAGTATCGCATAAAACCATTTTTGAGTCTTACCCCTCAGATCATTTGCCTGTGGTAGCAGAATTTACAATAAACTAAATAAAACATGTGCATGCATGGAGAAGGCCAGCTTTGGAAAAGCGGAATATAAACTTAAGCATCATAAAGAAAGCCAGACCCATGCTGTATTGCGAGGCAGAAAATGAACATCAATAGTCAGAACTACTGAAGTACTACCTAGCTAAACCATATCATTATGAAAATAGGAAAATTACTAATCTTATACGCCATCCTAAGCATTGCTTTTTCGGGCTGCGATGAAGATGAAGATGTAGGAAACATCGAGCTTCCCCGTGCAGATTTTGCCTATACGCCAACGGTGCCAAGGGAGGGAGAAGAAATTCTCTTTTATGCCGATCCTGACGACAGCTCCGGTGACATTGTCTCCTGGCACTGGTCGTTTGGCGATCCTGAGGGCACCACCTCTACCAAAAGAAATCCTTACTTTACCTACGCAGCTGCCGGAGAGTACGAAGTAGTACTAAGGGTAATGAATGCAGCCGGAAACTCCATGGAAGTTGCCAGGATGGTAACCGTTACGCCGCCACCGCCAGATGAATTTCCTGCCACCATTGCCTGGTCTTTCACCAGCAATAATGCTGTATCAAACATCAATGATGGTTCCAGTGCTCCGGTAATTGGCGATGATGGTACGATATATTATGTAGAATCCAGGGCAGGCTCGGGTAGCAGTGTAGTGGCTGTTACAGATGAGGGCGAGAGTGCCGCATTAAAATGGGTATCCAATGCTTTTGGAGGAGAGCTTCCCAATGCGCCTTCCATCGGACCCGACGGGCACATCTTCATCAATGCCTGGGTTGACGACCTGGCGATCTCTAAGCTGAATGCTGCCGACGGAACAATTATGTGGAGTGGAGGCATTGGCACCGATGTTTCTAATAACACACCCGCCGTAGATTCCCAGGGCAATACCTACCATGGATCAAGAGCACAGGGTGCGAATGGAGGCGTTTTCTCCTGGAGTCCTGATGGTGAAAAGCGGTGGGAGATTACCGGCGTAGGTGCATTCTATGCAGCGCCTGTTATCAGTGCTGATGAAAGTACTGTATACTTCCTGAATACCAACGACGGCCAGATATGGGCCGTGAATGCTGAAGATGGTACTCCAAAGTGGGAGGCACCCGTGGGAGTAGGCTCTGGTATTCATGGTTCTTCTCTATCGATGGATGCCGATGGCACAATTTACTATACCACCAGTACTTATGTTGCTGCCGTAACAGATGAAGGAGAAAGCGGATCTGTGAAATGGTCTGTAGAAGTGAATGATGCTTCTAACTCCGGAGTGGTTATTGGGCCAAACGGCGATCTCTATACAGGTTCTGTGGGTGGCTTGTTGTCGCTGAATCCTGCCGACGGCAGCCTTAACTGGGCCTATTCTGCCGAAATAAGGGAAAGTGTACCCGCGGTTGATGTAAATGGAAACATCTACGTGGGTACTGTTGATGGGCTCCTGTTGATTGTGAGCCCCGAGGGTGAATTGCTGAAAGAGCTGGAGTTAGGCGATAATGTGGTGAATTCTCCTACCATTACAGAGGATGGTACTATTTACGTTGAGGCTACAGACATGCTGGCTATTAAGCTGTATAAAATCCTGGTGGAAAACAGCGGTCCGGCAGATTCTCCATGGCCCATGAAGGGACGAAATGTAAAAAACACAGCCCTGATTAATTAAGAAACACCATAGCCGGCTTAGCCTGCAATGGATTGAATGATTCAGAAGCTGCCGTACAGCACAGGGTATTTAAAAGTAAATCATGAATAGATTTTCCACAACATACATTATTCCGATAAGTACCATTCTGATGCTTCTGCTTTCTGCCTGTTCATCTTCCGATGCGGAAGATGACCCCCAGCCGATAGAACCTGATGAAGAAATAGTGTTGGAAACAGTGCGGGTAATGTCTTACAACATCCATCATGCAAACCCGCCTGCCAGGCCCAATGAGATCGATATCGATGCCATTGCAGCGGTAATCAGGGCACAGAATCCTGACCTGGTGGCCCTGCAGGAGGTAGATGTTAACACCGAAAGATCCGGCCCCTTTCACCAGGCGGAAGAGATTGCCGAAAAACTCGGAATGCATTACTTCTTCGGCAAAGCCATTGATCACCAGGGAGGCGATTACGGTGTTGCCATACTTTCAAAATACCCTTTATCAGAAACAGTGGTACTCAGGTTACCTACCAAAGCCGGAACCAATGGTGAACCCAGAGTACTGGCCACAGCGAAGGTCACACTGCCGGGTGGCACAAGCATTCGCTTTGGCAGTACCCACCTCGATGCTCAGAGCAATGATGATAACCGACTCTTACAGATCGGGAAAATTGTGGAAGCTGCCAGGAACGAGGCGCTTCCCTTTATCATTGCGGGAGATTTCAATGCAGTACCGGATTCGGAGGTCATTAATATTCTCGACAGCCATTTTACACTCAGCTGCAGGCTTTGCCCTCCTACCAGTTCAGCAAACAATCCTGTCAGAACCATCGATTACATTGCTTTTCATCATCCTGAAAGAAAATTTAGTGTAGAAACTCATCGGGTAGTGAATGAAAAGCAGGCTTCGGACCATCTTCCCATAGTAGCTGAAATTAACATACTGGAATGATAAACCAGCGATACAATGAAACCACTGACTGACCATATCAATTTCTAAACCACTAAATTATGAAAATAAGAAAGATACTGATCTTGTGTACCCTCATGAGCATAGCCATTGTTGCCTGTGATGATGATGATGATACACAGCAGACGCTAATAACGCCCCGTGCAAACTTTACTTTTTCACCAGCGGCACCTGTAGAGGGAGATGTAGTAGTATTTACAGCTGGTGTGGTGGAGGGATCCAGTGAGATCACCACCTGGAACTGGCACTTTGGTGATGAAGATTCAACCCTTTCCGTTGAGCAGTCGCCGACTTTTATCTATGAAACCCCCGGTACTTATGAAGTTACCCTGGAAGTAACAGATGCCGCACAAAATGTTTTTAAGATCTCCAGGCCTGTAACCGTTACGAAAGCAGAATTCCCTGCCGCTATCGTCTGGGAGTTTACCAGCAATAATGCCGTTGCCAACATCAACGATGGCTCCAGCGCTCCGGTAATTGGCGAAGATGGTACAATTTATTATGTAGAATCCCGGGCAGGTGCAGAAAGTAGTGTGGTTGCTGTTATGGATGAGGGCGAAAATGCCGTATTGAAATGGGCATCTAACGCCATTGGCGGAGATCTTCCCAATGCGCCTTCCATCGGACCGGATGGGCACATCTACATAAATGCCTGGGTAGACGACAATGCCATTACAAAGCTGAATGCTGCCGATGGCACCATACTTTGGGCAGGTGGTATTGGCACCGATGTTTCCAATAACACGCCCGCCATCGATTCTCATGGCAATACCTACCATGGATCAAGAGCACAGGGTGCCAATGGAGGTGTTTTCTCCTGGAGCCCTGAGGGTGAAAAACGCTGGGAAATTACCGGTGTTGGTGCATTCTATGCAGCTCCGGTAATTAGTGCTGATGAGAGCACCGTCTACTTCCTGAATACCAGTACCGGCCAGATTTGGGCCATCAATGCCGAGGACGGTAGTGAAAAATGGGAGATGCCGGTAGGACTGGACGCTGGTGTTCATGGACCCTCACTATCCATGGATGCCGATGGTACTATTTATTTTACCACCAAAACACATGTTGCCGCAGTAACAGATGAGGGAGAAACCGGTTCCCTGAAATGGTCTGTAGAGGTAAATGATCCCTCTAACTCCGGGGTAGTAATTGGTCCGCAGGGTGTTTTATATACAGGTTCTGTGGGCGGGCTCGTTTCCCTTAACCCGGCCGACGGATCCATTAACTGGACCTATAATGCCGATATAAGGGAAAGTGTGCCTGCAGTTGATGTAAACGGCAACATCTACGTAGGCACCTCAGATGGCAGAATGCTGATCCTCAATGCAGAAGGTGAGCTGGAAAAAGAGTTTGAGCTGGGAGATAATGTGGTAAACTCCCCAACAATTGCCAGCGATGGAACAATCTACATAGAAGCAAAGGATGATACAGTCATCAAGCTTTTCAAAATAGCCGTGGAAAACAGTGGCCCTGCAGATTCTTACTGGCCTATGAAGGGGCAAAACGTTAAAAACACCGGCCGTGCCATGTAATTCCAGAAAACTTTAACATTTGATGATGAATAACTTTCGATCAGTCTTGTTATTACCATGCATCATTTTGCTGGTCCTTGCCTGTAACAGACCAGTGAGTAATTCACAGGCAGCTGTTGGCAGTACCACTGCCAACAGCACAGAAATGGTAACTACCATCAAAGTGATGGCATACAACATTCACCATGCCAATCCGCCCTCTAAGCCAGGTTTCATAGATCTTGATGCCATTGCCGAAGTCATCAGAGCACAAAATCCGGACTTGGTGGCCCTGCAGGAGGTAGACGTAAACACCGAAAGATCGGGTGCCTTCAATCAGGCTGAGGAACTGGCTAAAAGACTGGGGATGCATTACTTTTTTGGTAAAGCCATTGATTATACCGGTGGCGAGTATGGTGTAGCTATCTTGTCTAAATATCCTTTGTCTGAAACGCAGGTAAACAGGTTGCCCACACAAGAGGGTACCCGGGGGGAGCCCCGCATTCTGGCAACTGCCAAAGTAAGGCTGCCCAATGGTGCTGATATACGGTTTGGCAGCACACATCTGGATGCACAGCGGGAGCCCATTAACCGGCGGCTGCAAATCAATAAAATTGCTGAAATCGCTGCTTCGGAAAAGCTGCCGTTCATTATTGCCGGGGATTTCAATGCTACCCCAGACTCTGAGGTGATCCAGGTGCTGGACAAGCATTTTACCAGGACCTGCATGAGCTGCGATCCTACCATTCCGGTTATAAACCCCAACAGAACAATCGATTACATTGCCTTCAGCCATCCTGCGGATAAGTTCAAGGTAGCCAGCCAGATGGTAATCAATGAATCATACGCTTCTGATCATTTACCCATTGTGGCAGAGATCAATATTGAACAATAAGTAAATGAGGAACATCGCATTTGTATTTTTTGCACTTTTGTCTGTACCCTGCTTAAGCTTTAGCTTTCAGCAGCAGAACCAGGCGGGGGATACCCTGAAGTTTGCGGTTGTAACAGATACACATATTGGCAAGAAGGGCAACGATACGGGCCTGGCGGCCATTGTGGAGGATATCAACCAAAATCCTGACATAGATTTTGTGCTCCATGCAGGAGATGTTAGTGATTTTGGTACGGCAGGCGAGCTGGGAGAGGCCAAAAGACTGATGGAGGGCCTCACAAAACCCTACTACATTGTGCCGGGAAATCATGATACGGGCTGGTCAGACAGTGGCGGTTTAACCTACAATGTGCATTGGCAGGATCAGAAGTTTTTAGCCGATATCGGGGGTGTACGCTTTATTGGTGTCAGTACAGGGCCTTACGGGCGTATGTCCAGGGGCTATGTTCCGCTGGACCAGATGCGGTGGCTCGATAGCCTGGTAGCGGTAACTCCCAGCGACCAGCGGGTAGTGTTCCTGACCCACTATCCCCTGGATGCGGGGATGAGCAACTACTATGAGCTGATTGAAAAACTCCGGAAACTAAACACAGTGGCCATCTTCGTGGGGCATGGGCATGTGAACAAAGTATTCGATTTCGGAGGTATTACCGGCATTATGACCAGAACAGCACAATCCCGGAAAGGAACCTTTGCTTATAATACGGTAGTAATGACGCCAGACTCTGCTTTTGTAAAGATGGTGGATGTAGGTAAAGCTGAAAATCCCCGCTGGGCCTCCCTGCGCTTAAGAGGAAATACCGAAAGACCCCGCATTGCGGCACCTGAATCGGGTTCGGTGCCAATTAGGGAGGAGCACAAAGTAGTTAAAGCAGCCTGGACCTACCAGGATAGCGGCAATATTGTTGCAACCCCCGCCCTGTGGAAAAATAATGTGCTGATCGGTAACCTGCTGGGTGAGTTTAAATCTTTGGATATCCAAAATGCAAGCGTAAACTGGCAATTTAAGGCCGGGCAGTCTATTTATTCATCTGCCGAAGTGGCGGGTAACAGGGTGGTGTTTGGCGCTGCCGATAGCATGGTTTACTGCCTGAATGCTGAAAATGGTTCGCTGATCTGGAAGCTTAAAACAGGCGCTCCTGTGCTGGCATCGCCGGCCATTCACGAAAAGCTGGTGTATATTGGCAGCAGCGACCTGAAATTCAGGGCCATTGACCTGGCTACGGGAAAAGTAATCTGGACCTATGAAGGCTTAGCCGGGTTTCCGCCAGGCAAGCCTGCCGTTGGGGATGGAAAAGTAATTTTTGGCACCTGGAATAAAACCCTTTATGCTTTAAATACCAAAGATGGCACCCTCGCCTGGGAGTGGAAAAACAACGATTACAGCCGTTACTACTCACCAGCCATGAGTGAACCTGTAATTCAGAATGGCAAAGTATACATGGTGGCTCCCGATGAAAAGCTACGGGAGTTCGACCTGAAAACGGGGGAGCAGACCTATGTTAGCGATCAGTTTAGGGTACGAGAATCCCTGGGAGGAAAAAACAGCCAGAGCTGGCTGGTAGCAAAAACCATGCAGGATACCATTGTAGCCTGGAGCACCAAAAAGGAAGAGCCGGCAGTCATCTTTAAAATATCCGGTGAATTTGGCAGGGACTTTTCTTATTCTGCCCCTGCTTTTGATGATGGGTCTACCTTCTTCTTTGGAACTACTTACGGGCGGGTGTATGCAGTGGATGTAAAAGAGAAGAAGGTAAAATGGATTTATCAGCTAAGTGAAGATATGGTGAATACCGTGAAACCCCTAAAGCATGGAGCAGGAGTAGTGGCTACCAGTGTAGATGGAAAGATTGTACTGCTCAAAGGTAGCTAAACTGAAACGGCTGTATAAGTGTTTGCTATACAATTAATTAAGCAATTAAGATCTTGATTTTAACATCAAACATATTCTAAGGAGGTTAACATTTAATAGTGCAGTGCCTGATACATGAAAAGCCCGATCAGAAAAGACATGTTTATTCCAGTAATCAAATTTAACTGCTTACTAAAGAATATATGTAGTGTTAATGTTAGGGTTAGGTTAAGATTTTTTACTTTTATAAAATATTTATAAAAGGTGTAGCCTTTAAAATAAAAATCTTGATTAATTAATTATATCCAAGCTGGGTAAGCATGAGTACGATAATAAAAGGTGAGTCTTATTTAGACAAGCTCAATAACGTTGAGCGGAAAAAGCACACACAAAAGATTAAGATTATCAAGCATCTTTATGTTAAGGGCGCCAAAACAAATTCTGATTTGTGTAATGTAATAGGCATGAGTTCACCTACCTCCATGAGTCTGCTCAATGAATTAATGTCTGAAGACCTGGTAGAAAAGCAGGGCAGGGCAAAATCAGAGGGTGGACGAAAGCCTGATCTCTATGGCCTGCGCGATAATTCACTTTTTGTACTCAGCATAGCCATGGGCAGGTTTAAAACCAGAATGGCAATCTTCGATAACAACAATAATAATATTACCGGGATCAAAACATATCCTGTTCGGGTCTCTGATGGTATAGGAGCCCACGAGTTGCTCTACAAGCATGCGCAGGAGCTGATCGACAGTTCGGGTATAGATTCAGCAAAGCTGATGGGTGTTGGGTTGAATATGCCTGGTCTGGTGGCATCGAAGGAAGGGAACAATTATACCTATATGCAAACCGAGCCGGGCACTGACTCACTGCAACAGCTGCTGGAAAACAGATTCAAAAAACCCGTTCACATAGAAAATGATGTGAAAGCCTCAGCATTGGCAGAGTACAGATTTGGTCTGGCCCACGGTAAAAAGGATGTATTAGTGCTTTCGCTAGACTGGGGCATAGGCTTAGGGGTTATTCTGGATGGAAATCTGCAGAGCGGCATTACTGGTTTTTCCGGCGAAATCGGCCATATCCCTTTTGTAAACGATGGTGCCCTCTGTTACTGCGGAAAAAGGGGTTGCCTGGAAACTGTCGCTTCCGGCATTGCACTTGCCCGTTTGGCCAAGGAAGGAATCAAGTCGGGCCAGAATTCTCTTCTGAACGAATTGTCCGACCAGGAAATTGATAGTATTGAGCCACAGCTGGTAATTGATGCCGCTAACCGCGGAGACCAGTATGCCATCAATATCCTGTCGCAGATCGGGTTGAATTTAGGAAAAGGAATTGCCATCCTGATTCAGCTCTATAATCCGGAGCTGATCATACTGGGAGGCAGGATAGCAGAAGCCAAGCAGTACATTACAACGCCTATTCAGCACTCTATTAATATTTACTGCATGGCGCAGATAAGAGAAAAGACAACCCTAGCCCTGTCGAAACTAGGTCAGAATGCCGGTATCCTGGGCTCTGTGGCGGTGGTGATGGAAAATATTTTTGAAGATGTGATTGACTATTAACAAAAGCAGCAGTCTGGTATAGAATTTTTAAATAGTAAAGAATATGTCTCGATTAAACTTATTAGAAGAGACCCGCTTCGAGAAATTACCTGTTACAGTATACCCTGATGAGCATATTGCTTCTAAAAAGGTAGCACAACGCATTGCTGCGCTGATCCGCAGCAAGCAGCAGCAGGGCAAAAAAACAGTACTAGGCCTGGCTACAGGTGCAACCCCTGTAGAGGTGTATGCCGAGCTGGTTCGCCTGCACCGGGAGGAAGGGCTTAGCTTTCAGAATGTAGTCACCTTCAATCTGGACGAATACTATCCCATGCAGCCCACTGCCAAGCAGAGCTATGTTACCTTTATGCATGAAAACCTGTTCGACCACATCGATATCAGCAGAGAGAACATCCATATACCCGACGGCACCCTTGATAAAAAGGACATAGCATCTTATTGTCTGGAATACGAACATAGGATTGGTGAGATGGGCGGGCTGGACCTGCAGATCCTGGGCATTGGCCGTACCGGCCACATAGGCTTTAACGAACCTGGCTCGGCTCCAAATTCAGGTACACGCCTGGTTACCCTCGATGACCTTACCAGAAGGGATGCCTCCAGGGATTTTGGCGGAAAGGAAAACGTACCTACCAAAGCCATCACCATGGGCATTGGGACCATTTTTAAGGCGCGTGAAATTATTCTGATGGCCTGGAGTAAAAAGAAGGCTCCCATCATCAGAAAAGCAGTAGAGGGAGAAATTTCCGGAGAAGTTCCGGCTACCTACCTGCAGCTATCCGATAATGTGGAATTTATACTGGATACAGATGCTGCCTCGGAGCTAACACGCTTTGATACCCCCTGGCTGGTAAAAGATTGTGTGTGGGATGAAATGCTGATTAAAAAGGCTGTTATCTGGCTGTCGGATACAGTGAGCAAACCCATTCTTAAGTTAACTGACGAAGACTACAACAACCATGGCATGGCGCAGCTGGCAACCGAAAAAGGGCCGGCTTACAACATCAACATACATGTATTCAACAAGCTGCAGCATACCATCACCGGCTGGCCCGGTGGCAAACCCAATGCCGATGATACCCAGCGCCCCGAACGGGCAGATCCGCCAAAAAAACGGGCAGTTATTTTTTCTCCCCATCCCGATGATGATGTGATCTCCATGGGCGGCACCTTTATCCGCCTGGTAGACCAGGGGCATGAGGTGCATGTGGCCTACCAAACCTCCGGAAATACAGCAGTTTGGGATACTGATGTGCTGCGCTATCTGGAGTTTGCCATTGACTTCAACAGGAGTATTGGCGATGATGTGGAGCACCTTTGCTCGGTATATGAAGAAATGCGGGATTTCTTCAAAAAGAAGCAACCTAACCAGGTTGACCTGCCGGTGATCAGAAATGTAAAAGGTTTTATCCGCAAAACAGAGGCCTATGCGGGTGCCCGCTATGCAGGCCTGCCCGATAAGAATATTCATTTTATGGCCCTGCCATTTTATGAAACGGGTAAAACGGTAAAGAATCCGGTAACGGAAAAAGATGTGCAGCTCACCATGGAACTCCTGCAGCAGGTAAAGCCCCACCAGGTGTTTGCTGCCGGCGATTTTGCCGATCCGCATGGTACCCACATTGTTTGTTTTAGAATAGTGCTGGAGGCCCTTACACGGCTGCGCCAAACAGATGAATGGACCAAAGACTGCTGGTTCTGGCTGTACAGAGGTGCCTGGCAGGAATTTAAAACGCATGAGATAGAAATGGCCGTACCACTTTCTCCGCAGGAGGTGGAACGGAAAAACATAGCTATTTTCCAGCACCAGTCTCAGAAAGACAGACCTGTTTTTCCGGGTGATGATGAAAGAGAATTCTGGGTAAGAGCCCGGGAACGCAATCGTGAAACAGCCAAAAATTACCATAAGCTGGGCCTGGCCGATTATGAAGCCATGGAAGCTTTTGTGAGGTGGAAGTTTTAACAGCTCGTTCGGGGCTGTAGCATTTCTGGAGAAGGTATTATTTTTTAATTATTTTTATGGAAGCTCGAAAGGTAATAGGCATAGACATAGGCGGTACAAAGGTCCATCTGGGGGTGGTGAAGAATGGAAAGGTTCTTGAAGAGCTAAAATTATCAACACCCTCGCAAGCCCCCAAAGCAGAAATTTTAGGCAAAGTAACCGAGGGCATAAAACAGCTGATGGATGCAGAGGTTGCCGGCATTGGCATTGGAGTGCCAGGCCTGGTAGATGAAAAGAATGGTATTGTGCTCGATGTACAGAACATCCCTTCCTGGAAGGAGGTGCATCTTAAAAAGCACCTGGAGGACTATTTTAAAAAGCCTGTATATGTTGCCAATGATGCTAATTCATTTGTGGCCGGTGTAAAGATCTACGGCAAGGGCAGGGACCTGGAGAATTTTGTGGGGGTTACTCTAGGCACCGGTATTGGCACCGGGATCATTATCGATAACAAGCTATATACAGGTGCTTATTCCAGCGCCGGAGAGTTTGGGGGCATTCCATACCTGGACCAGACTGTAGAAGATTACTGCTCGGGAAAGTTTTTTACTAAGAAGTTTGGCGTATCGGGTAAAGTGCTTCAGAAGCGTGCTGAAGGGGGAGATGCAGAAGCCCTGGATATATTCAATCAGTTTGGCCATCACCTGGGAAATGCACTTAAACTGATGCTGTTCGCACTTTCGCCGGAAGCTATTTTTCTGGGAGGATCTGTGTGTAAGGGCTATTCTTTTTTCAAAGAAGCAATGGAAGAGAGCATTAGCTCATTTCCTTTTAAACTGGTAAAGGAGCAGCTGGTGCTGGAGTGCTCCGAAATAGAAAGTGCTTCTATTTTAGGTGCTGCAGCACTTTTTAAGATGAGAAGTTTATCAGGTAAGGTAGGTAGCAAAATGTTTGTATAGTTACCTGCATAACAGGAGGGACTGATCGCCCTTTCTTCAGTTCTGAAATGTCCACAACAGTTGGTCTTACTGCTGCAAAGGTTTCCAGGCTGAGAAGATACTATAATAGTTATAACCGGTTAATTAACCCGCTAACATTTCTATCACTAAGTCAATCGCTCTTCATAATTGATACAGGATAAGTACATCTCTTATAAATAAGTTAATTTATCGTATAATTAACGATACTTATGCTAAATTTTAATGTAAGTATTTGTTTATATAAAAAAAATTAACATTCTTGATGTGGCAAGGATATTTTTTTCTTTTTTTGATATCAAGTATATGGAACAGACCCCGGCCATAGCAGAAGTAGAAGCAAAGGAAGCACCGCCGAAAACGGACTATACCCGGCCCATGCTGATCATCGGAACACTGTTCTTCATTTTTGGATTTATAACCTGGCTAAATGCAGTTCTTATACCTTATTTGAAAATCGCCTGCCAGCTCAATAATTTTGAATCCTACCTGGTGGCATTCGCCTTCTATATTTCCTATCTGGTTATGGCCATTCCTTCGGCCTGGATATTAAAGGTTACCGGCTTCAAAAAAGGAATGCCCCTGGGTTTACTCATCATGGCGGTGGGATCGCTGATATTTATACCTGCCGCACTTTCACGTACTTATATTATCTTTCTGCTGGGCCTGTTTGTACAGGGTACCGGATTAGCACTACTCCAAACAGCCGCAAATCCCTATATCACCATTCTGGGGCCGCGGGAGAGTGCTGCCAGGCGCATCAGCATTATGGGGATATGCAACAAGGTAGCCGGGGCACTGGCACCAATTGTTCTGGGGGCTATTGCCCTGAAAAATACCGATGTACTGGTAGAGCGGCTGGGTAGCATGAGTGCCAGCCAGCAGGCTCAGGAGCTGGATGCTCTGGCTACGCGTGTGATTGTTCCTTATTTAGTGATTGCCGGGGTACTGGTGGTGCTGTCGGTCATTATCTATTTTTCTTCGTTGCCAGAGGTAGATACAGAAGAGGAAGACAAAGCAGCGGCAGGCACAATAAGCACCAAAAAGAGCATCTTTGGATTTCCGCATTTGCTGATGGGGGCCTTCACCATGTTTTTGTATGTAGGCGTAGAGGTCATGGCAGTAGATACTATTATTGCCTACGGCGCCGCCCAGAACATCGAGCTTTCTACCGCAAAATTCTTTGCCACCTGTACGCTGCTGGCCATGGTGGTGGGCTACCTGATTGGTATTGTAGCCATGCCTAAATACATCTCCCAGGAGCGGGCAATGATGATTTCGGCTGTGGCAGGGGTGGCCTTTACAGTGGTGGCAATTTTTACCTGGGGCTATGTATCTGTACTGTTTATTGCACTGCTGGGCCTGGCAAATGCCCTGATATTTCCGGCCATATGGCCCCTGGCACTGGCAGACCTGGGTCGCTTTACAAAAGTAGGTTCTTCTCTCCTGATCATGGGTATAGCCGGTGGCGCTGTTATTCCACTGGTTTATGGTTTTCTGGCAGACCTGTGGGATCCGCAGCAGGCTTACTGGGTGCTGATTCCCTGTTACCTGTTCATCTGGTATTATGCAGTACTTGGACATAAAAAACGAGCTTAGCGATGGAAGGGGGAAACGTCTCCGGCCATCTGAACAAAGCAGATCTTAAATATTATGCTTATGCAAAAGCACTACCTGTCATTACTGTTCTTTCTTTTCTGCGCATTTTCATGTACAAACCCTGCACAGACAGAGGGTGAGCAAACGAATACTGCCACCGAAACTGAAAGTGGTGCCATTATCGCTGCCCGTGGGGTAATTGAGCGCTTAATTGGAAACAGGGCAGAAGAGATTCAGCTGGAAATGATCCCTGCAGATGGGGGCCTGGATACTTATGAGATCGAAGCTAGTGGGGGAAAACTCACCGTGCGGGGCAGCAGTACAGTAGCCCTTACCTTTGGTTTTTACCAGTACCTGAAAAAAGCCACCAACAGCATGGTTAGCTGGAGTGGAGAGCATTTAAACCTCCCTGCCCAATGGCCCGACTATTCACTTGAGCATGCCGCTTCGCCCTACAAATACCGCTATTTTTTAAATGTGGTTACCTACGGATACACCACCCCTTACTGGGATTGGGAGCGCTGGGAAAAGGAAATAGACTGGATGGCACTACACGGCGTAAACATGCCGTTGGCCGTAGTGGGTAGCGAAGCAATTGCAGAGCGCGTCTGGAAGCAGCTGGGGCTAAGCAACAACGAAATCAGGGAATTTTTTACCGGTCCGGCACACCTGCCCTGGCACCGCATGGGCAACCTCAATAAATGGGATGGCCCCATTCCCGATGGCTGGCATGAAGATCAGCTGGCACTGCAGCATAAAATACTGGACCGCATGCATGAACTGGGATTCGGACCCATTGCCCCGGCATTTGCAGGTTTTGTGCCCGAAGGCTTCAAAGAAAAACACCCGGAGTTAAAAGTAAATGCCCTGAAGTGGGGTGGATTCCCTCAGGAATATAATGCGTACGTATTGCCTCCCGATTCGCCCTTTTTTGAAAAGATCGGAAAGCTTTTTGTAGAGGAGTGGGAAAAGGAATTTGGCGAAAATAAGTTTTACCTCTCCGACAGCTTTAACGAAATGGATGTGCCTGTTCCCAAAGACGACCCTGAAAAAAAGTATGAATTGCTGGCTGGTTACGGGGAGTCCATCTACAAATCAATCGTGGCAGGAAATCCGGATGCGGTTTGGGTAACCCAGGGCTGGACTTTTGGCTGGCAGCATGAGTTCTGGGACAAAAAGACTTTGCAGGCAATGATGTCGCGGGTGCCTGATGATAAGATGGTGATCCTGGACCTGGCCAACGAATACCCCAGCCTGGTATGGGATATTCCACTCGTTTGGGAGGAGCATGAGGGTTACTACGGCAAACAGTGGGTGTACAGCTATGTGCCCAATTTCGGGGGCAAAACACCTTATACGGGAGTGCTATCCATGTATGCCTCAGGTGCCATAGATGCGCTCAATTCTCCCTACAGCGAAAATCTGATTGGTTTTGGCTCAGCCCCGGAAGGCATAGAAAACAACGAAGTAGTCTATGAGCTCCTGGCAGACATGGGCTGGGCAAAAGAAAAGATAGACCTGGACGAGTGGATGGAGAGCTATAGCCGCGCCCGCTATGGTGCCTATCCCGAAAAGATGGAAACTGCCTGGGATCAGCTTCGGCAATCGGTGTACAGCAGCTTTTCTCCCTATCCAAGGTTTGTGTGGCAGCTGGTGGTGCCCGATACCAGAAGGAAAGGAAGCGTGCATTCAGATCCGCTCTTTCTGCGGGGTATTGAAAATTTCCTGGACAGTTCAGAGGAATTGAAAGGGAGTGAGCTTTACAGGAACGATGCTATAGAACTGGCCATGCACTACCTGGGCATCAAAGCAGATGAATATTATCAGCAGGCCCTGGCGGCAAAAGCAGCCAACAATGAAGCCTTGAAAAAAGAAGCAGGCGAAAAAGCCATCAGCATTCTGCAAAATATTGATCGCCTGCTGGAGTCGCATCCTACCAACCGGCTGGAGCCCTGGATCCATTTTGCCCGATCGCATGGCAGCACCCGGGAGGAAAAGGATTATTATGAAGCAAACGCGAAACGGCTCATCACCACCTGGGGCGGCTTTCAGGAAGATTATGCCGCCAGAATCTGGAGTGGGCTTATCCGGGATTATTACATCCCGCGCATTCGCCAGCACCTGTTCGAACAGGGCAAGGATATAGATGCCTGGGAGGAAAACTGGATCAACACGCCCGGCATGAGTACAGCAGCTCCTTACGAGGATCCGCTTGCAAAGGCCAAGGAGCTGGTAGAGGAGTTCAGAAGGAATAATTAACCTGCGGGCCTGCTGCTCTTAATATGGATTTCAGGCTCCGTACAAAACACTGCACCAGAATGAAATTTGCTGAATTCATAAAATTTAAAAGTATCGGTACAGCTTTGCTGATGCTCTCACTATTGCTGCTGTTTTACTGTACAGAACAGCCAGCCGGTACAGCAGATGCTGCAGCTACGCCTACATCTGCTCCTGCAGATGATGAGGGTTCGAAAGCGGTTGATGCCCTGATCAGGCGGGTAGTGCCTGAACATGCAGATAATTTTGTGGTAGAATTTATTCCGGAAGAAGGGGAGAAGGATGTCTATGAAATTGAGAGCCGGGAGGGGAAAATTATTTTAAGGGGCAATAATGGTGTATCCGTGGCCAGTGCCTTAAACCATTACCTTAAATACTACACCAACAGCAGCATTACCTGGAACGGCAGTAACCTGAACATACCCAATCCAATGCCGGAAGTGCCGGAGAAAGTCAGGAAAACCAGCCCTTACAAATACCGCTACTACCTGAATTACTGCACCTTTAACTACACCATGAGCTGGTGGGACTGGGAGCGCTGGCAGTGGGAGATTGACTGGATGGCACTGAATGGGATCAACATGCCGCTGGCGGTAACCGGGCAGAACAGCATTCACCGGCGCGTGTACAAAAGCATGGGGCTCACAGACAAAGACCTTGAAACCTTTTTCAGCGGCCCTGCCTACTTCAGCTGGTTCTGGATGGGTAACCTCGACGGCTGGGGCGGCCCCTTACCCATTAGCTGGATGGAAAGCCACGAGGCGCTGCAGAAGCAAATACTGGAACGGGAAAGAGGCCTGGGCATGACGCCCATTTTGCCTGCTTTTACAGGCCATGTGCCCCCTGCCTTCAAAGATAAATTCCCGAATGCCAGCCTGAAGAAAACCAATTGGGACGGTATGTTTCCTGATGTTTACCTGCTGGATCCTGATGATCCCATGTTTGTAGAGATCGGGAAAAAATTCATTGAAGAAGAGATCAGGACCTATGGCACCGACCATTTCTACACCTCGGATACTTTCAATGAAAACGAGCCGCCTTCCAGTGATTCTACCTTCCTCAGTAATGTTGGGCAAAAGGTATATCAGTCCATGGCAGCTGCCGACCCGGAAGCTACCTGGATCATGCAGGGCTGGCTGTTTCACTTTTCAAGAGATTTCTGGCAACCTGGCCAGACCAGGGCCATGCTGGGTGCAGTTCCCGATGATAAAATGATCATACTGGACCTGTGGAGCGAAAAAAATCCCATGTGGCAAAAGACCAATGCCTATTATGGCAAGCCCTGGATCTGGAACATGCTCCACAATTTCGGGGGCAATGTAAACATGTATGGGTTGATGGACCGGGTGGCCACTGCACCTGCACAGGCGCTGCATCATCCCGATAGAGGAAAGATGGTAGGGATAGGCCTTACGCCGGAGGCAATAGAGCATAACCCGGTGATGTATGACCTGATGATGGAAAACGCCTGGAGAGAAGAGCCTATTGAGCTGGATACGTGGCTAAAGCAGTATGCACATCGCCGCTATGGCAAAAAGCATGAGCAGGCAGAAAAAGCATGGCAGATACTGCGCCACACCGTGTACGCAGACAGCGTAACCAACGGTGGCCCGGAATCTATTGTAGCCGGACGCCCTACCTTTAGCAGAAATACCGGAGGTGTTACCACTAAGTTCACCTATGAACCCCTGGAGCTGGTAACAGCCTGGGACCACCTGATGGCGGCCTCTGCAGATCTTCAGAACAGTGAAGGCTACCAGTTTGACCTGGTTGACCTGACCCGGCAGGTAATGGCCAACTATGCCACCAACATTCAGCAGCAGTTTGCCCGGGACTATGAACATAAAGATCTGAGGGCTTTCAGGAAACATAGTGCTGAATTTATTACCCTGATAGATGATATGGACCGGCTGGTGGCTACACAGGAAGATTTGTTACTGGGCAGGTGGCTTAATGCAGCTAAAAGCTGGGCTACAAACGAAGCGGAAAAGCAGCTGTATGAAAAAAATGCCCGCAACCTCATCACCCTCTGGGGAGATAAGAACAGTAAGTTAAGCGAGTATGCCAACCGGCAATGGTCGGGCCTGCTAACCGGCTATTACAAAAAGCGCTGGCAGCAATATTTTGAGTATGTGGAGAGCCAGCTGGAGAGGGGGCAGGAAATAGATCAGAAAGCATTTGATAAAAAAATAAAAGAGTGGGAGTGGGAGTGGGTAAATAGCAATGAAACATATCCCGATCAGCCTCAGGGCGAAGCTGTTGAAGTGGCTAGTGAAATGTACCGCAAATACCACGAGCTGATCAAAAGCAGGTACCGGCTTCAATAACCGCCATCCGCAGCACCATATGAAAAGTACAGCCTTAGCAGGGCATAAAAGCATTATTTATGAATCGCAGAAGTTTATTAAAATCGTTGGGTTTGGGCCTGGGTGCCGCCGTTATCAGCACCGATGCGCTTGCCAGGTTAGGAGAGAACCGCTACGGATATAAAATACAGCCTAATCCGCTGCACAAGCCCATGGCAAAGCCTGTTACCGCCATTACACTGGGTGCCGGAAATAGAGGTACGGTGTATGGAAATTTTGCAGCGGCTTTTCCGGATCAGCTCAAGATTGTGGGGGTGGCAGAGCCTATTCCGTACCGCAATAATAAATATGCCGAGAAGCATAACATACTGAAGGCCAATCGCTTCGATACCTGGGAGCGGGTGTTTGACCGGCCAAAGTTTGCAGATGCCATTGTGATATCCACCCCGGATCAGATGCACTACGCGCCCTGCATAAAGGCCCTCACCATGGGCTACGATATTCTGCTCGAAAAACCCATTGCACCCACTGAGCAGGAGTGCCGCGATATCCTGGCCCTGGCGAAAAAAACAGGCAGGATCGTGGCTGTATGCCATGTGCTTCGCTATGCGCCTTATTTTGTTAAGATGAAAGAGCTGGTGGCACAGGGAGCCATCGGAGAGATCATCAGCGTACAGCATTTTGAGCCCATTGAGCACACTCATATGGCCCACTCCTATGTGCGGGGCAACTGGCACAACTCCAAGGAAACAACGCCCATTATCCTGGCAAAGTCCTGCCACGACCTGGATATTATCAAATGGGTAATCAACAAACCCAGCCGGCAAATAGTGGCCATGGGCGACCTGAAGTGGTTCAAGCTGGAGAATGCACCTCCGGGAAGCACAGAGCGCTGTACGGATGGTTGCCGGGTGGAGCGGGAGTGCCCGTATTCTGCCATAAAAGAGTACCACGACCGGCGGCACCGAACCAAGGTGCTGGACCTGCCCGAGGATAAATCAAAGCACAGCGCAGTGATCATGGAACGATTACGGACCACCAACTATGGCCGCTGTGTGTACCGCATGGATAATGATCAGCCCGACCACTACATTACCAGCATTATGTTTGCCGATGGGGTTACAGCGAATTTTTCCATGGAAGCCTTTACCTCTTATCATGGCCGACGTACCCGCGTAATGGGGTCCATGGGCGATATGGTGGGTGATATGAAGGAGCTGGTGATCACCGACTTCCGTACCCGCGAATCTGTTAAATTTATTCCGCAGGCCGAAGATGTGGAAGGTTATAAAAACAGCGGCCATGGAGGTGGCGACTGGCTGTTGGTGCGTGATTTTGTACAGGCGGTGGCGCAGCAGGATCCGGCAATCCTCACCTCCACCATCGATGAATCCATAGAAAGCCACGTAATGGGCTTCATGGCGGAGGATAGCCGCAAGAATAAAAAGATTATGGATATCAGGATGTAGCGCGCGGAAAGTAGAGAAATTGTTCGCTTGCTTGCGTTGTTTTACAGAGATTTAGGGCATGAAGTACGATCCGGAGCTAAGGTCTGTGCAGGTAACCCGTTACGTAACGCCCCTGCGGGAGGGTGGTTCCCTGCCGGCAATTGTAGAGGCCGACGATGATTTTTTATATGTGCTGAAGTTCCGGGGAGCAGGGCAGGGGGCTAAAGCCCTGATTGCAGAGCTGCTGGGGGGAGAAATTGCCCGTGCACTGGGTTTTAGAGTGCCCGAGCTTGTCTTCGCCCAGCTCGATGAAGCCTTTGGCCGCACCGAGCCGGATGAGGAGATCCAGGACCTGCTGCGTGCCAGTGAGGGAATGAACCTGGCGCTTCATTATCTTACAGGTGCCATTACGTTTGATGCGTTGGTGAACCGGGTTGATGAAAAAACTGCATCGCAGCTGGTGTGGTTCGACTGCCTGATTACCAATGTAGACCGCACCGCCCGTAATACCAATATGCTGATGTGGCATAAGGAGCTGTGGCTGATTGACCATGGTGCTTCTTTCTATTTTCATCACTCCTGGCAGGAGCTGGAGAAGCAGGCCATGCGCCCCTTTGTGCAGATCAAGGATCATGTGCTCCTGTCACAGGCCACAGCACTGGAGGAGGCAGATGCAGCCTTTCGTACTATTCTTACACCAGATTTGATAGATTCTATCGTATCTTTGATCCCCGATGAATGGCTGGTGAAGGATTCGCCTTTTGAAACTGCTGATGCACACCGGCAGGCTTACAGCCAGTACCTGAAAACCCGATTAGCCAACACCCAAATTTTTGTCAAGGAAGCACAGCATGCAAGAGAAGCACTTATTTGAGTACGCTATTATTCGTGTTGTGCCTTGTGTGGAACGGCAGGAATTCATGAATGTGGGCATCATCGTTTACTGCTCCTCGCAGGGCTTTCTGCAGACCCAATACGAGCTGAACGAGGAGCGGCTCAGGGCTTTTTCCGACCAGCTGGATATTGATGAGCTGGAGGAGCGGCTGCAGGCTTTTGTGCGTATCTGCAGCGGAGGCACAGAGGGAGGCACTATTGGCAGGCTGCCCATCGCATCGCGCTTTCGCTGGCTCACCGCTACCCGAAGCACCGTAGTACAAACATCGCCCGTGCACCCGGGTCTGTGCCTGAATCCTCAGGAAAAGCTTGCACAGCTGCATATACAGCTGGTACAGTGACTGACCTTGATCTGATAGTCGTCTTTTAAGACATTATTTTTTTCGGCCTGCACTCACAATGGCAACGATAATGATGATGAATACGGCAAGCCCAATCCAGATCCAGATGTTCTCATACCATTCCGGTTCATTTACACTGATGTCAATGTCCAGCTCTCCATCCTGGGCCAGTGCTTTGAGGTTTGCAACCAGTATGCAGGCCATGAGCATGATTTTTAGCTGAATGTTCTGTAACAGGAGAGATGAGACTCTGCTTAACTGTTTAATCATTTCTTTTATGTTTTGGTAGGAGGTTAAACGCACTGTAGTGTTTAAAGTTTAGCTTCGCTCAATCACCCTACCTGCTGGTGCAGCATAAAAGATATGGTGTGCTTACTGCTCGTTACTCTCCTGCTGTTTCTCTACCTTTTGCTGATCCACCTCACGTTCTATTGTTTTAGCCACCTCATGTTTCTGCATGCCTTTCAGATGCTCCAGCTTCGCCCGTTCGTCTTTACGCCTATGCAATAAGTTTTTGATGACAGAACTGCGTCCGTATACAATCACTGTATCGCCGGTAAGAATGGAGGTATCATGCCCGGGTACCCCCAGGTAGCTGCCATCCTGCCGGGTAACGCCCAGAATATAAACACCCTCTTTAGAAAGTGCGAGCTGGGCGAGGGTACAATTTGCCATCCAGTGCTTTTTCTTCACAAATACCTCTGCTATTTTATATTCGCCACCCAGGTGCAGAATGCCGGCATAATCCTGCACAGATAAATCGGTGTAGCGGTGGAGTGCCCAGTTGATGATGCGGCTTAGCACCCGGTTAAACCACTTGCTTGAAAATATCAGCCACAGCAGCACTACCCCCAGCACAAGCAGTGCCAGCCGCAGAAGGAGGGGGAGATCGCCTTCTTCTTTTCCTAAAAAAGTCAATACCAGGGTGGCTACCACCGATACAATACCAGCATTTCCAAGCAGCATCAAAACCATTACGATCCGGCGGCGCAGGGGGTGGTTTACAATGTTTTCAGATTCTTTGGTGGCATAGCCAACACCTGTAAATATAGATCGTGCCTGGAATTGTGCCGACTGTCGGCTAAGCCCCGTATGCATAAGCGCAATGGTGGCAACTTTAGTGATCAGGAAGGAAAATGAAAGAATAAGTATGAGTGTAATTACAGCAATCATGGCAAAGCAGGTGCTCTATGCTGTTAAACCACAATAGGGGCAGAAGGTTACAGGGCCGCAGACACAGAATTTATTATATTCTGCAGCTGCGGCCCCATATTATAAAGATTGTTCGTTACGCCAGCTCACTTAGCTCCAGCCAGCGCATTTCTTTTTCGTCGAGCTGTTCATTAATGTTTTCCAGCTCCTGGCCCATAGCCATAAGCTCCTCGTGACCGCCGCCGGCGTTCATCCTCAGCACCAGCTCTTCTTTCTTTTTATTAAGCTGGGCAATTTGTTTTTCCAGCTGCTCAAACTCTTTTTGCTCCTTATAACTTAGCTTGCGCTTTTCAATAACTGGCTTTGATACAACCGGTGCCTCCACCTGCTTAACGGGTGCAGCTTTAGGCTGTGGTTTGGCGGCTTCTGCATCTTCCTCCTCCTTGGCCTCGCGCCAGTCGGTGTAGTTACCCGGGAAGTCGCGGATCTGGCCTTCGCCAAATACAAAAAGGTGATCTACCAGGCGGTCCATAAAGTAACGGTCGTGCGATACGATGATCAGGCAACCGCCGTAGTTAGCCAGGAAATCTTCCAGCACGTTCAGGGTGCTGATGTCCAGGTCGTTGGTAGGCTCGTCGAGGATCAGGAAGTTGGGGTTCTGCATCAGGATGCGCAGCATTTGCAGCCTGCGCTTTTCGCCCCCGCTTAATTTGCCCACCAGCGTATACTGCTGGTCGCCGTTAAAGCCAAACTCCAGCAGCAGCTGCCCGGCGGTAAGGGTGCGGCCATCTGCCATAGGGATGACCTCGGCTACCTCTTTCACCACTTCTATTACCCGCATGTTGGGGTCAAAGATCTGCTCCTCCTGCCGGTAATAGCCCACCTGCAGGGTCTGGCCTGTATCTACAGTACCGGTATCAGGCTTTACAGTGCCGGTAATAATATTCAGGAAGGTACTTTTACCCGCACCATTCGGACCAATCAGTCCAATTTTATCGCCTCTTAAAAACTTATAGCTAAAGGGTTCAAACAGCTTCTTGTCGCCATAGCTCTTGCTGATGTTTTCAAGCTCCAGCACCTTACCACCCAGACGGCGGCCAATGGTTTGCAGCTGTATATCTTTCTCGCCAATTTTCTGACCCGCTTTTTCCTTTAGCTCTTCAAAGGCATCGAGGCGGTATTTAGCTTTGGTGCCCCGGGCTTTGGGCTGGCGGCGCACCCAGTCCAGCTCTTTGCGCATCAGGTTACGGGCCTTGTCTACTTCGGCCTGCTGTTGTTCCTGTCGTTCGGCTTTTTTCTCCAGGTAGTAGCTGTAGCTGCCGTGGTAACCAAAAAGCTTAGCGCCAGAGAGCTCCAGCACCTCGTTGGTTACCTGCTCCATAAAATAGCGGTCGTGGGTAACCATCAGCAGGCTTAGCTGTGCTTTGCTAAGGTAATCCTCCAGCCATTCAATAGCGGGCAGGTCCAGGTGGTTGGTAGGCTCATCGAGCAACAGGAAGTGTGGGCGCTCCAGCAGGGTTTTGGCAAGTGCTACCCGCCGGCGCTGGCCGCCGCTCATGGAATCGATAGGTTGTTGCAGATCATGAATATCCAGCTTACCCAGAATTTGCTTTACACTGCTTTCATAATCCCAGAGGTTCTGGCTGTCTATTTCAGACATTACCACCTGGAAGCGATCGCTTAGCTCTGGTTTTTCACTGATGGCTTCCAGCAGGTACTCATATTCTGCTACCAGCGACAGGGCAGGGTTGCTGCTATCAAAAAGCGCTTCACGAACAGAATGGCCGGGGATAAATTTAGGGTGCTGGGGCAAATAGCCTACCTGCACACCGCTTCTGTACACTACCTGCCCTGCATCGGGAGATTCGGTGCTTGCCAGAATCTTGATAAGGGTGCTTTTACCGGTGCCATTCCGGCCAATAAGGGCCACTTTTTGTCCCTGGCCAATCCCAAAGGTAATATCCTGAAACAGCTGTCGCTGATTGTATTGTTTAGAAAGGTTTTCTACTGATAGCAAATTCATGGTGCAAAGGTAGATACTATTGCTGTAAACAAAACTATTTAGCAGATGATCGCTCTAAAAGAACATGCCTGAAAATAGTGTATAAGAGTATTTAAATGAAAAATGCTTCATTTAAGCGCTAATAGTGCTTTATTGAACTATATCAATCCACAAACAAAATAAGAAAGACCGGGTTTACAGGTGCAAGCCTGGCAGACCTTCAGCGCGTAAAGTTTTTTACATAAATTTTGTGGGGCGGGCACGAAAACGGACTTGAAACGTTAAGATTAGAAGCTACGGCAGAGAAGTGTGCAGGTATTGGATAAAACAATGATTAAAATTGCATTTTACCGAACTATGTGCAGTAGCTGAATGTTCTATAAGTAGAGGCTGCAATAATGAATTTGCAGTGAAGCAGCAAACAAGATTTGCGGTGAGGCAGCAATAGATGTAGAATATAAAATAAGTGTACATGAGGCTAAGAGTATTATCCCTGATTTTTATCTTTTTTTCCATGGCCGCTCTGGCAGGCAGCGGTGTGGTAACCAGTTCAACTCCTGAAAATGAAAAACTTCTTGCTTCGGCATCCGAAGCAGATAAAACCGCAGACAGTGATGCAAAATTACTGTTGGCAGAAGAGCGGTTCAATCAGTTATACAACGGGATAGACTACGGCAAAAATGCCAAACCCTCTTACGATGTATTCCGCAAAGGAATGGTGGGTTATTTAAACCTGCTTCGTCAGGATAAACTTTCAGCTAAAGGAATACTAACCCTTATCGATTTCAGCATACCCTCTGTTGAAAAAAGAATGTGGGTGCTGGACCTGAAAAACAGGAAATTACTTTTTCACGACCTGGTGGCACATGGTAAGAACAGTGGCCACAATATGGCAGATGCTTTTTCCAACATACCGGAATCTAACCAGAGCAGCCTGGGTTTTTACGTAACCGCTAATACCTATTTTGGTAAGCACGGCCTTAGCCTTAGGCTGTCAGGACAGGAGGCAGGTTTTAACGACAAAGCCATGGCCAGAGCCATTGTGATGCACGGTGCCGATTATGTAAATACATCGATCACCAAAAGCCTGGGCCGTTTAGGCCGCAGTTTCGGTTGCCCGGCTGTATCGCGTGAAATCTCTGACCAGGTAATTAATACAGTAGCAGACCGCACCTGTCTGTTTATCTACCATCCTTCTCAGGAGTACTTAAGCAATTCTGTTTTCCTTCAGGAAGCTGGTGCAATAGATTTTCTGCTGGCCTCAAGTATATGAAATTCAGCTACGAATAATTTAGTGTAGATATAGTGAGCCGGTTTATTAACCGGCTTTTTTTGTAACATTAGCACTGCCTCTATCGAATAATACTATATGCAGAAACGTTTATTAACCCTTATAACAACCTCTTTTTTATCATTCAAATCCATGGATGTGTTCAGTAGCGATACAGACGTGGTTGATAATACAGAGCATTACGGTACTGAGTTAAAACGGATGATGGCTGAACAAAGCATTCTTCAGTACTATAATAACATTGACTTTGCCAAAGCAGATAAACCTGACTATAACACCTTTCGTATGGCGATGATCGGGTTTCTGAACCTGCAGCAACAGCAAAAACTGGGAGAGAAACAGGTGTTAACCATCATTGACTATAGCCTGCCTTCTACCCAGGAGCGTTTGTGGGTAATAGATCTGAATACAAAAAAGTTGCTCTTTCATGAGTTGGTGGCCCATGGCCGCAATAGTGGTAATTTATATGCCTCCAATTTCTCCAATGAGATGAACTCAAATACCACCAGCCTGGGATTTTACATTACCGGTGAAACCTATGTCGGTAAATTTGGCAGAGCGCTGCGGCTGGATGGCCTGGAACAGGGCATTAATAACAGGGCCCGGGAGCGGGGCATTGTAATGCATGGTGCCGACTATGTTAGCAAAGCTATAGCGGAAGCCGGCCGTTTGGGTAGAAGCCTGGGTTGCCCGGCAGTAGCCTGGGATAATAAAGATGAGATCATTGATGCCATCATGGATAAAACTCTGATGTACATCAACGGTTCGGATTTTGAATACGATGCAAAAAGCCTGCTCCTTAATGCAGAACAGGCTTTTGAAGTACTTGCCGATAAGGGCTATGAGCTACAGGAAAGCAGAACGCTTTAATTATTAGCTATTAAATATTCCTGCCCTCAAAATTATTTTGCTGAGGCAGGTTTTCTGGATTTGCCGGATTGGTATACTGTACATTATCTGCAGTCGGATCAGCTCCAGCAGATTGTTTGCGCGCAAAAGTGGTCTCAAAAGCCTTTCTTAGCTCGAAAAGCGCACCTTTGATGTGCGTTTGTACCTCCCGCCATTTCTCATCGTCTTTCACAAACTCGTGCAGCTCATTTTCGAGCTTTTCCGTAGTTTGCTTAAATTCATCCATTTTTTCAGACAACTTGGCTTCTTCGGCACCCTGACGGGCCTTATCTATAAACAGATCCAGTTTATGGCCCAGATCTTTCATGAATTCTTCAATCCTACCTTTATTTGCTTGTTCCATTTTTTAAAAAATTAATGTTTGTACGAAGTATTCAATTATACGATGACTAGCTGATTTTAACAATCGTTCTTATACTAACGGAAAAATAGCGCAATTTTCGGGCCTGACAGCGCTTAATTTACCTGGAACGATATCTGCTCCAGGGAAAACAATATTACAGGGTGATCCTATTTACATTGCATGTTTACCTTACACCAGGCCTTGGTTATTGCTTTCCCTTTAGCCTATAAGCCTAAACACAGTCCACCTTTTTATTCGGTTTTAAGCAATACCTTCAGCAGTTTGTACATGCCTGCTCTTTCGTTCCTATGATATTTATTGCTGCACCGCATGTATGTGTTTTTACAAATCTTATAAAATAATATCCTGAAAAACAGAACTTTGCTGTAGCTGATCCGTTCAATTATCCCCTCAATTTCAAGTATAAAATGTTATTTTAATTTTTTAAAATAACACGTAATTATATTTGATATTTTACTTCTAAATAGCTTGATTGGGATATGTATGATAAATAATGCCAAATAAATGATCGTTTTAAGAGCATTTATTAGGTTGATTTTTTTCAGTTTTTCTAATTCTAATCAATTTTAGTTTATGCAAAACAATTACTTAAGAGGTGGTGCTGCGGTGTTACTGGCAGCTGTTATGGGACTATCTTCCTGCCAGCAGGATGCTGATCTAGAGTCGGTAAGCACAGACTTGGTAGAGTCTAATCAATCGGCGGTGATCGAGGGTCAGTACATCGTGGTGTTGAAAGAAGATGCTATCAATGGAAGGATACAGCTTTCAGGTGATTATGAAACACGAAAAGCTGCTGTAAAATCTGCAGTACTTTCCATGTTTGCAAATGCACGGTTGAGCGAAGATATGCTCGGGGAAGTATACGGCAGCTCTATTTATGGCTTTGCTGCTAAATTAGATGAAGCTACTGTTGCAAGGCTAAGAAAAGATCCTGGTGTGGCTTCTATTGAGCAGGACAGAATTATCATGCTGGCACCGCCTGCGGGCAAAGGTCCTGGTGGTGGCGGAGGCTCTACCACCCAGGCTACGCCTTGGGGTATAACCCGTGTTGGTGGTGCAGCAGATGGCACCGGCAAAACTGCCTGGGTAATTGATTCGGGAATTGATCTTGATCACCCAGATCTAAATGTGGATGCCTCTCGTGGATTCAATGCTTTTACTTCCGGCAGAGATGGCGGCTCACCAGATGATGGAAACGGCCATGGTACACACGTAGCAGGTACAATTGCTGCGAAAGATAATTCTATTGGAGTTGTAGGTGTTGCTTACAATGCTACTGTAGTGCCCATCAAAGTACTCGATTCCAGGGGCAGTGGCTCTTATTCCGGCGTAATAGCAGGCGTAGACTTTGTAGCCGCTAACGGAAAGAGCGGCGATGTTGCTAATATGAGCCTGGGTGGTCCTGTATCTGATGCCCTTGACCTGGCTGTAGTAAATGCAGCTGCTAAAGGCGTAAAATTTGTACTGGCAGCTGGAAACGAAACAGATAATGCCAACAACCATTCACCGGCACGTGCAAATGGAACCAATGTATATACCATTTCTGCCATGAATAGCGACAATCGCTGGGCTTCTTTCTCTAACTTTGGAAACCCACCGGTTGATTACTGTGCTCCGGGTGTAAGCATCAACTCTACCTGGAAAGATGGCGGATACAACACCATCAGTGGTACTTCTATGGCTGCACCACATGCCGCCGGGGTATTGTTGCTTGGTGCGTTTACTACCGATGGAACGGTAATAGGTGATCCAGACGGAAATCCAGACGGCATTATTGTCAGGTCAAGATAACGGTACAGTTAACGACTGATTGTATTTCAAAAAAAAGGCTGCCTGTTGATCCAGGTAGCCTTTTTTGATGTCCACTTGCAGCTTATCATGAAAACACGGGGCTGAATGTAAACTTTTCTCCATTGAATAAACCCCTGTCGCTAAGCTTTAGGGACGGAATCACCAGCAACGCCATAAAGCTAAGGGTCATAAAAGGGGAGCCCAGGCTGCTACCCATTTCTTTTGCCAGCCTGTCTATGCGGCTGTACTTTTCTGCAACCTCATAGCCATCTGAGGCAGACATTAAGCCGGCAATGGGCAGGGGGAGTACATCTTCAATGGCGGCGTGGACGGCAGCAATACCACCCCGCTGCTCAATCAGCAGGTTGAGGGCTCTTGCAAGGGATTCATCATCCACTCCCACGGCAATCAGGTTGTGGCTGTCGTGGGCAACACTCGAGGCTATTGCACCCTTATGGAGCCCAAAACCCTGAATGAAGGCAACAGCAGGGGGAGCATCTACATAGCGGTTCAGTACCACCAGTTTAAGGATGTCCTGTTCAGGGTCTGCCACGGCCATGCCTGCATGTATTCTGGCAGGCTGTGTAAAAGATTCGGTAATCAGCTGGCCATCGAGTGCGCGTATTACCTGTATGGTAGAGGACTGTGCTGCCAGCGCAAGCGCAGCTGCCTTGACTGGCCTGGCGGCAAATTTATTAGGGGTTTCTGATGGAAGGTGGGGCAGGAGCGACTTGCCTTCCTGAGCTACCAGTGCTCCCTGAAGCCAGGTTTGCTCCACCCTGAACTCCTGCAGGCTGTTCACTACTATAAAATCTGCGGAATCGCCCTCGCGCAGTTGTCCCATAGGCAAACGGTAATGCGCAACAGGATTGAGGCAGGCCACCTGAATAACCTTATACAAATCTACTCCCTGGGCTACAGCCCGCCTGGCCAGCTCGTTAATGTGCCCCTCCACCAGGCTGTCAGGGTGCTTGTCATCGGAGCAGAACATCATATTTTGCCAGTGCTCGTGCAGCAGGGGAGCCAGGGCATCAAAGTTACGGGCGGCACTACCCTCCCTGATCAGGATTTTCATACCGGCGCCCAGCTTGTCCAGGGCTTCCTGGGCAGTAAACGATTCATGGTCGGTACTGATGCCGGCAGCGGCATACTGCTCTGCCTGTTTGCCTCTGAGCCCGGGGGCGTGGCCATCCACTGGTTTGCCAAGGCGGTGGGCAATGGCTATTTTCTCCATTACTTCAGCATCCTGGCTGAGCACGCCCGGCCAGTTCATCATTTCAGCCAGATAGCCAATAGCGTCCTGCTGCAGCAGCGCTTCTATTTCCTGCGCATTAATGCTTGCGCCTGCTGTTTCGAAAGGTGTGGCCGGCACGCAGGAGGGGGCACCAAAGCAAAAGTAAAAAGGTACCCGGTCACCATTGTTCACCATATATTGCACCCCTGCCACGCCCAGTACATTTCCTATTTCGTGCGGGTCCGATACGGTTGCGCCTGTGCCATGCACAACGGCAAGGCGGGCAAATTCGGCAGGGGTCAGCATGGAACTTTCAATATGTACATGAGCGTCTACAAAGGGCGGCAGAAAATATTTTTGAGGGGCATCGGCAATATTTTCTATTTTAAAGATCCTTCTATTTTGCAGATGCAGACGAACCGGGCGTATTTGCCGTTGTGTACAGTCAACCAGTTGTCCTTCCAGTGTGTGTGAAGTTTGAGTCATTTCAGAAAAAGTCGCAGGAATCAATTCTGCTGTAAAGTAATTTTTATATTTGCAACAATTTAACGCTCATCTTGATTTTGAGAAAAGGGTTTAGAATTTTCGTTTACATGATTTTGGCGCTTTCATTGTTCTTTGGCGGGTGTCAAAGTTCAAAAAAAGCCCGTCAGCAGCCAAAACGTGGCCCTATACCATGCCCGGTAAAAGATTGTTGAGGCATGGAGAGCCATAAACCATAATCTGATGAAGAAAATTGTCATTGCTATTGACGGCTACTCTGCCTGTGGAAAAAGTTCTACGGCCAAGCAGGTAGCAGCTCAGCTTAATTATGCATATATCGATACCGGGGCCATGTACCGGGCTGTAACTCACTATTTTCTTCAGCACTTTGTAAATCCGACCAACCCCAGGGCCGTAGAGGATGCACTCAAGAAAATCGGCATTGAATTTCACTACAATGCAAAAAACGCCGCCAATGAAACCTATCTTAATGGCTTAAACGTTGAAAAGGAGATTAGGGGCATGGCAGTTTCGGAGCGTGTGAGCGAGGTAAGTGCCCTGCCCCGTGTAAGGCATTGTATGGTTGAATTACAGCGAAAAATGGGCAAGAAAAAAGGGCTGGTGATGGATGGCCGTGATATCGGCACCACTGTTTTTCCCGATGCCGAACTGAAAATATTTATGACCGCCGATTTTGAAGAGCGTGCTGCCAGGCGCCAGCGGGAACTGCTGGAGAAAAAACAGATGGTAGAGCTCAATGCCATCAGGGATAACCTGGCCAAGCGGGATCATATTGATACAACCCGTACAGAAAGCCCCCTGCGCAAAGCCGAAGATGCCTACGTGATCGATACAACGCACACCACCATGGATGAACAGGTGAATATGATCCTGCACATGGCGCGTGAAATAATTAACCAGGAAGAATTACAGAATAACTCATGAAGGTTACAATCGATAAAAATTCAGGTTACTGTTTTGGGGTAGAATTTGCCATACAAATGGCAGAAGACGAAATGCCCCAGGATGGAACACTTTACTGTCTGGGCGATATTGTGCACAACGATATGGAAGTAAAGCGTCTGTATGATAAAGGCTTACGCGTAATAAGCCGGGAGGAGCTGCAAAACCTGCGTGACTGTAAGGTGCTGATACGGGCACATGGCGAGCCGCCGGAAACTTACCAGCTGGCCCTGGAAAATAACCTGGAGCTGATCGATGCTTCCTGCCCGGTGGTGCTTAAGCTGCAAAACCGTGTAAAACATGCCTACGATAAAATGCAGGAGGTAGAAGGGCAGATCCTTATTTACGGACAGAAAGGACATGCAGAGGTAATAGGCTTAACGGGCCAGACCTATGGCCAGGCCCTGGTGGTGACCAGCCCGGAAGATCTGGAGGGGGTTGATTTTAGCCGTCCCGTTACCCTTTTCAGCCAGACTACAAAAAGTACAAAAGGTTTTTACCAGATTAAAGAACTGATAGAGCAGCGCATGCAGGAGGCCAGGGGAGGCGCTGCATTAACACTGCTTGATTTTAATGCCAACGACAGCATATGCCGGCAGGTAAGCAACCGTGAGCCCCAGCTAACCAGGTTCTCGCAGCAGCACGATGTGATATTGTTTGTAAGCGGACGTAAAAGTTCTAATGGTAAAGCGCTTTATGCTGTTTGCAAACAGTTTAATGAAAATAGTTATTTCATCGAGAACGAGTCAGAAATAGACCCGGCCTGGCTGGAAAAGGCCAGGAGTGTGGGCATATGCGGTGCAACATCAACCCCAATGTGGTTAATGGAACGTGTAGCCGGCTATATTGAAAGCATCTACCAGCAGCAGGAAGCAGAAGCCTGATTTTTAATGTGCTTTTGGCTACCATTTATGATGGGAATCATGTTTTTATTGTCGCTTTTTTTACTATTTTTGCAGCGTTTTACGGGTTAATAAGTATAAAATGTCGAAAGTCATTAAGCTGAGAAAAGGCTTTACCATCAACCTGGCCGGCCGTGCAGAACTCAAAGTTGCCGGTGAGTTGATGCCCGAAACCTTCGCAATCAAACCCACCGATTTTCACGGAATTCAGCGGCCAAAAGTCCTTGTTAAAGAAGGAGATACCGTTAAGGCGGGTACTCCCATACTCTATGATAAAGCTAATCCGAAGGTGCAGTTTGTTGCGCCTGTAAGTGGAGAAGTGGCAGAAGTAGTAAGGGGTGCCAAACGCAAACTTCTTGAAATCCGCATTCTGGCAGATCGCACGGTGGCATACGAAGAGTTTCCTAAATTGTCATCCAACGATGTAGCGAATCTGCAGCGCGAAGAGGTGGTGGAACTGCTTACCAAAAGTGGTGTATGGCCCAATCTGGTACAACGTCCTTACGGCATTATTGCCAGCCCGGATGTAACGCCTAAAGCCATTTTCATCTCTTCTTTTGATTCCCACCCCCTTGCACCGGATTACGATTTTCTGCTAAGAGGGCAGGAGCGTTACTTCCAGGCAGGTATTGACCTTCTCAAAAAGTTAACAGATGGCCCTGTGCATATTGGCTTAAATGCCGATGCAGAGGTTTCTCCTGTTTTCACAAGTGTGAAAGGTGCTACCCTCCACAGATTTAGCGGAAAACATCCTGCAGGTAACGTTGGTGTGCAAATTCATCATATCGATCCGATCAACAAGGGAGATATTGTCTGGACCATCAACCCTTTTGGTGTTGCCCAGATTGGTAAGTTGCTGGTTGACGGCCGCTACGACAGCTCTAAACTGGTGGCATTGGTAGGATCTGAAGTTCTGGACCCACAATACATCAAAACCTGGGGCGGAGCCAATGTTGGCAAGCTGCTGGCAGGTAAGGTAAAGCAGGGTAATGTACGCTATGTGAGCGGAAACGTACTCACCGGTACCAACGTTGGCAAAGATGGTTACCTGGGCTATTTTGATAATATGGTAACAGTACTTCCGGAAGGAGATCATTATGAGTTCCTGGGATGGCTTACCATTACGCCCAAAAAGTACAGCTACCACCGTGCCTTTGGCCTGCTCTCGTTCCTGAACCGTAGCAAGCCCTATGTGATCGATACCAACCTGCAGGGCGAAGAACGTGCATGGGTACAAACTGGTACTTTCGATAATATGATTCCGATGGATATTCTGCCTGAGTTTTTGCTCAAGTCAATTATGGCAGAGGATTACGACGGCATGGAGTCACTTGGAATTTATGAGGTGATTGAGGAAGATATGGCCCTGTGTGAATTTATAGATGTATCTAAACATGATGTACAGGCGATCTTGAGAGAAGGACTTACCTTAATGCAATATAGCTAATGAAAGCATTACGCGATTTACTAGATAAACAAAAACCTTTATTCGAAAAGGGCGGTAAGTTAGAGAAGTTCTATTACCTCTACGAGGCAGGTGAAACTTTCATGTTTACCCCCAACCATGTAACTGGTCCGAGAGGAGCCCAAATTCGCGATGCGAACAACCTGAAGCGCTACATGATGACTGTGGTAGTTGCCATGATACCCTGCCTGCTGTTTGGTATCTGGAATATGGGCTATCAACATTTTCTGGCAGTAGGAGAGGAGCCGGAGTTCTGGCCTTCTGTACTGTTGGGTGCAAGACTGGTACTGCCTATCGTGCTGGTAGCATATGTGGCCGGTGGTCTTGTGGAGGGCTTATTTGCTGTTGTCCGCAAGCACCCCATTAACGAGGGCTTCCTGGTAACCGGTATGCTTATCCCGCTCATTATGCCGGTTACCATTCCACTGTGGCAGGTAGCATTGGCAACTATTTTCTCAGTTATTATCGCAAAAGAAGTATTTGGCGGAACTGGTATGAACGTATTAAACGTTGCCATGACAGCCCGTGCATTCCTATACTTTGCTTATCCTACTGATATTTCTGGTGATGTTTGGACCTACTATGGCGATGAAAAAGCAGTAGAAGGCTACACAGGTGCTACACCGCTGGCCGTAGCCCAGCAGGCAAACATAGATGGCGAAGCTGTAACAGCTGCGCTGGATGCCAGCTGGTTTGGCCAGATTGGCGGCTTCTTTGAACCATGGAACCTGTTCCTGGGTGCCTATCCCGATTCTATTGGTGCCTCATCGGTACTGATGTGCCTGGTGGGTGCTTTTATCCTGATCTTAACAGGTGTTGGTAGCTGGAAGCTGATGCTTAGCACAGTGATTGGTTGTTATGTAATGGGGTTAATCAATAACCTTTTTGCTGTAAATACCTTTATGGAGATGCCGGCTTATTATCACCTGCTGATTGGCGGACTTGCTTTCGGTGCTGTTTTCATGGTAACCGACCCGGTGTCTGCAGCCCATACCGAAACAGGTAAATGGATCTATGGCTTCCTGATTGGGGTATTAACAGTGATTATCAGGGTATTCAACCCGGCTTATCCGGAGGGTATCATGCTGGCAGTATTGTTAATGAACGTATTGGCACCGCTCATTGACCACTATGTTGTAGAAGCCAATAAGAAAAGAAGAATTAAACGAGGAGTTGCCCGTGCGACAGTCTAATGCATATGTAATAGGATTTGCCGCAGTACTAACCATAGTACTCGGTGGCTTGCTGGCCTTCGCCGCTGTAGGTTTAAGAGAACCACAGCAAAAGGCAGTAAAGCTCGATACACGCACTAAAATATTAAGTGCCGTAATGGAAATTAATGAAGGCGACGACGTGAACCAGATATGGGAACAGCGTATCGAATCTCTTGTAGTTGACATTGACGGCGATGTGGTTGGCCAGCTTGATGATGGTACCGCTGTTATTGCAGAGCAGATCGATGTTGGTAAGGAATACAAAAAACCTGCACAGCAGCGCCTTTTCCCGGTGTTCCAGTTCATGAATGAACAAGGCGAAGTAGATGCCTATATTATACCTGTGTTCGGAAACGGACTTTGGGATCGTATATGGGGCTTTATCGCACTGGAGAAAGACCTGGTAACCATTCGGGGTGTGCGCTTTGACCACAAAGGTGAAACGCCTGGTCTGGGTGCCAGGATCACCGATGGCGAGGTGCAGAACCGCTACATTGGTAAAAAGATCTACAGCGATGTGGGGCAGCTGGTTTCTATCCAGATGGTAAAATCTGAGACAGGCGACCCTTCCATCTACGATGATTACCAGGTGGATGGCATGTCTGGCGCTACCATGACGGCCAATGGCGTTAACGATATGCTGCTGAAGTACTTTAAGTACTACTCTAGCTATTTTAAAACCATTGAAACTGCCGACAAAGAAGCCATTGAAGAAGGAGAGCAGATCGAAGAGATCAAAGAGAATGAAACTCAGTTGATTGACGAACAAGCAAATCAGTAGTAGATTATGAGTGCACAAGTTTCAGAAACTCAAGATATACAAGTAGCTAAAAAGCCCGCAGAGGAATTATTTTCCAAACGCCGGCGGAAGCTGATATCGGACCCGCTGAACGACGATAACCCAATTACCGTACAGGTACTGGGTATCTGTTCTGCACTGGCGGTTACCAGCCAGATGTATCCTACTACCGTTATGGCAATGGCGGTACTGGTCGTAGTGGTAATGTCTAACCTTACCATTTCCGCTATGCGGAATATCATCCCTAACCGTATCCGGATTATCGTACAGCTGGCAATTGTTGCTTCGCTGGTAATCCTGGTAGACCAGGTGCTGAAAGCATATGCCTTTGATGTATCCAGAGAGCTTTCAGTATTCATTGGTCTGATTATTACCAACTGTATCATCATGGGCCGCCTGGAAGCATTTGCCATGGGTAATAAGCCTTACGATTCAATTCTGGATGGTTTAGGCAGTGGTTTTGGTTATGCCTGGATTATCCTGGCAGTAGCCTTCTTCCGCGAATTGTTTGGTGCAGGAGCTATTTATGGTTTTGAAGTATTCAGTGCTATAGGGCTGAACTTCCCAAATAACGGTCTGATGGTTACACCAGTAGGTGCATTCATGGTGCTGGGTTTGATTATCTGGGTGCAAAGATCTAAAACCGGTTACGTAGAAAAGTAAAATTATGGAATTAATAAGCTTAGGCATACGCGCAATTTTTATCGAGAACATGGTATTTGCCTACTTTCTTGGTATGTGTTCCTACCTGGCGGTATCAAAGAAAGTAAACACTGCATTTGGTCTTGGCCTGGCGGTAATTTTCGTTCTTACCATTACTGTTCCTACTAACTGGCTGCTGCAGACTTACGTACTGCAGGAGGGGGCCCTCACTTGGATCAGCGCAGATCTGGCAAACGTGGATCTTAGCTTTCTGCAGTTCATCATGTTCATTGCCATTATTGCAGCAATGGTACAGCTGGTAGAGATGGTGATTGAAAAATTCTCCCCTGCCCTGTACGGATCCCTTGGTATCTTCCTCCCACTTATAGCAGTGAACTGTGCCATTCTGGGTTCATCCCTCTTTATGGTACAGCGTGATTATACGCTTACAGAAGCTACCGTATTTGGTTTTGCCTCAGGTATCGGCTGGTTTATTGCCATTATTGCCCTGGCTGCTATTCGTGAACGTCTTAAATACTCAAACGTACCTGATGGTCTCAAAGGTCTGGGCATTACCATGCTCCTGACTGGCCTGATGGGTCTTGGGTTTATGTCTTTCATGGGTATTAAACTGGGCAACGAAACAGAAGATGAAACGGCCATTCCCGGTGCAGATGTGAAAGAACAAACTGAACTGGTGGTACCAAGGCAGGATAATGCAGTAACCATGCAGGAATAGGTAGAACTACAGATTTTATAAAGATTCTATAGATAAAAGGGCCTTACCAGAAATGGTAAGGCTTTTTTTATAAATTTTCTGCCAGGTACATCAAAAGGAATGCTTTTTGCGTAATAGAAATTGCAGATGCAAAAGGTCCTGCTTTCTCCGGCCTGCACCTATTATACAGGATTTTTAATGTTATGAGTAAATTTACGACTAAGCGTATCCTCTATTATTTTTTAAGAGGCTTGGTGATACTGGTCCCTATTGCGCTTACAGTTTACATTATCGTGGTAACGCTTGCCTGGATCGATAGCCTGATACCTGTTAATTTCCCAGGTTTGGGCCTAATCATCATCAGTGGCATTATCATTGGCATTGGCTACCTGGCCTCCTCTTTTATCGCCAAACCTGTGTTTGAGCTCATGGAAGATCTGATCATGAGTGTACCCTTTATCGGCATGATCTACTCCAGCATCAAAGATCTACTCACAGCATTTGTAGGCGATAAAAAGAAATTCAATCAGCCAGTACTGGTAGAAATGGACCCGGGTAGTAATCTCTACAAGATGGGGTTTCTTACCCAGGAAGATATGAATATTGTGGGGCAGCCGGATATGGTGGCTGTATACCTGCCACACTCCTACAACTTTTCAGGTAATTTTTATATACTGCCCAAAGAGCGAGTTACCCTGCTGGCTCTGCCTAGTGCCGATGTAATGAAGTTTGTAGTGTCGGGCGGGGTTAGTGGCTATGAAGAATTGCAGCTGGCAGAAGAAACCGCCCGCAACCAGGCTGCCCAGCACGAAACAGAACAGCTACAGCAGCCTAAAGTTTCACGCATAGCCATAGATGGATGAGTCGCTGGCTGGTAACCGACATCCATGGCTGCTACCATTCCTTAAAGGCTTTACTGGAGCAGCAGGTAGCGTTAACCAGACACGACCATTTATACCTGCTTGGTGATTATATCAGCAAAGGTCCTTTCAGCAAACAGGTGCTGGACTACCTGATGGGCTTACGCGAGGGGGGATATCAGCTGCACCTCCTCAGAGGCAATCATGAGCAGGAGGTGCTTAATGTGCTCAATGGCACTACCAGCCTCACCACGTTCCGTGAAAAAGGAGGCTTTACCCTGCTGAATAATTTTGAAATAGATCATCCCGCCGATTTACCCCAGCACTATATTAACTTTTTTGAGCAGCTGGAGTGGTACTTTTCACTGGAGGACTGGCTCCTGGTGCATGCCGGTTTTGATTTTGAAGAGGAAAATCCATTTACCATCAGTGAAAAGCTGGTAAACATCAGGGATTATAAGGTAGACCTCCAGAAAACTGCTGGCAGAAAACTGCTGCACGGCCATTCGCCAACAGATCTTGCTGTAATTGAAGCCAGCCTGGCAAATAAAGAATCGCTTCACATAAGCCTCGATGCTGGCTGTGTTTATAGAAAAAATCTAAATCAGGCCCGTTTAATTGCGCTTAACTTAGATGAGTGGCAATGGAAAGTACAGAAAAACATAGACGAGAGCGACAATTATCATCCTTAAACTAACTAAAGTGGATTACAGTAGTTTTACTACTATACCTACCATCTTTAGTTATGAGTAAACCATTTTTTGATGTTGCAGGTGGAGAAGGTCCTTTAGTAGCTACAGCTATTCACGAAGGGCACCTGATACGCCCGGTTTTAAATGCATATATAGGATTATCAGCAAAGCAAAGACTACGGGAAGAAGACCCTCATACAGGCAGACTGGCCGCTCTTTTTCCTGATCATATAATTGCAAACTACTCCCGTTTCGAAACCGATCTGAACAGGGCACGCAACAAAGCAGTATATCTAAAACCCGAAGATGCCTGGGGCCTGCATGTATGGCGCGAATCACTGCCCAGAGATGAAGTGGATGAGTCTCTGAAGAACTACGATCTGTTCTACAGTGCTGTAGAGAAATATTTTGCCGATATCATAAACCGGCATGGCTTTCTAATTATTTATGATCTGCATACCTACAACCATAGAAGAGGCGGGCCACAGTCGAAACCGGCAGATGCTGATAAAAACCCGGAGATCAACATTGGCCTTGGAAATATGAATGTAGAGCAGTGGAGACCGGTGTTAAATGCCTTCACAAGCAATTTTAAAAGAGCATTTGCAGCAGGAGAGGAACCTGATATACGTGAAAACGTAAAATTTGAAGGAGGCCACTTCATGCATTGGGTTCATGATCGATTTGGCAGCAATGCCTGCGCAATTTCAATTGAATTCAAGAAGACCTTTATGGATGAATGGACCAACGAAGTAGATCAGGCCCATTTAGAGCAGTTGGGCAAAGCCCTGAAAAGTACAGAAGCCGAGGTTGTGGAACGTGCCAGGTTATTGTTTAGTAAGCCAATAAATAATGATAGAACAAGTAAGCGAACAGATACAGCATATAATACAAAAGATAAAGAACGACGAGGGAGTTCATGAAGAGTTGCCCGGAGGTAGTTTAATACACCTTGACCGACCGGTTCCCTTTATATGCCTTTATCGCTTTCCCAGGGGAGAGAAAAAAACACCAGAGTCTACGCTTTTATCTACACAGCCAGCCTACTTATACCTGCAGGAAGAAGATATTACGCTGATAAAGGATTTTTTGTGTGAACTTGCCGAGAGTATGCAAAAGCGCTTTGGGGCATTTCTGATGCTGGAAATCTGGCAGTCGCAGGAGCAGAAAGGTTTTGTACTGGTAAGTGCCGATGATACCAATGAACAGTTCCTGAGCACTTTACAAAAAGAGCTTTATCAGTTTCCCATTTCCATTTTACAGCAGGTAAAAACAACTGATCAGTTTCCGGAGCCTCATATGCCGCTGTTGCCCCGGCACATGCTTAAGGAAGAAACCATCCGTGCCCTGGGTATGCAGCTGAACCCGTTTTACCGGAATCAGGAATCCAAAAGACTCTATCCCATGATTTACAGGCAGTTCAGAAAAGAACTGTCTATAGCCCTGCGCAAGTTTTTCTTTGACTTTGTGCGGGTACAAACACGCATGGAGGTAACGCACTATCACAGCCTGGGGCGGCAGAAGGTAAGCGACCTGGCCTGGAAAATAGACCAGGAGCTGGTTAAAATAGGCAATACCTTTGATTTTTTACTCCTGACCTCTGTGGTAAACCATAACGAAGCCTGGGAGGAGTTCAGGAAGGGAGGCTTTAACCAGGCTCCCACCTTTTTGTACAGGCTTATTCCGGTAGATCCGGAATTATTGAAGAGGAGGCTTTATCAGGTGCCTATCGAAGAGCTGGACGATCCTACCCTGGCATTTATATTCAGGGATAAACGGCGGGAGATAGACCGTATGCTCAACATGCTGGAAGAACGGAATACAAAAGATTTTCACCTGTCCAGCATACAGGTATTCGGTGGCGTGGAAGACGAACTGCTGCTAAAAGCCAATCAGATTCTGGACTATCAGCCAAATGATGGATCTGATAATGATGATGAGGAAGAACCTGCAGCAACAGAAAAGATCTTTACAGAGGAGTTTGTTAAAATGGCCAGGGAGGAAATTGCCTGGATGCAGGAACAGTATCAGTCTTTAGATGCAACGGTTACCATCCGAAAAGATATTACCGGCCTGATGGTCTCCAGGGGGCAGCTGCTGGTAGGCAAAGGCTTTACCACCACCCGCAGGCGTGCAGAAGCCCTTATTCAGCACGAAGTAGGCACACATGTGCTTACCTATTACAATGGCAAGGCTCAGCCCCTGCAGCAAATGTATGTAGGCTCACCCGGTTACGAAGATTTACAGGAGGGACTGGCAGTACTGGCCGAATACCTGGTAGGTGGCCTTACGCTCAGTCGCCTCAGAACACTTGCCGGTAGGGTGGTGGCGGTAGACTGCATGCTCGATAATGCTAACTTTTCGGAAACCTTTCGGGTGTTACATCGTGATAAAGGTTTTACAGCCTATACCGCTTATGGAATCACGGAGCGGGTGTATCGGGGAGGGGGCATGACCAAAGATGCCGTATATTTAAGGGGATTACTACACCTTCTGGATCATCTCGCTCAGGGCAATGAATTACAGCCACTCCTGATCGGAAAGATCCGTCAGGATTATTTGCCCATTATCGATGAGCTCATACAACGGAAAATACTTAAGAAAGCACCCATTGTGCCCCGGTATTTCAGTAATCCGGAAAGTATGGAGAGGTTAAGGCGACTGCATACTAAGACAGACGTACTGTCTATGCTTAATTAGAGTCAGGAAATTTTTTTTAACTATGAAAATACTTTTCGTTCTAGACGATGTTGCTACCGAGTACGAGCGCAACACCACAGTTCTTATGGCTCATCATATGCATAATAAGGGGCATGAAGTGTTCCTGACAGATGTTCGTGCCATGGCTTACCATGCCGATGGCCATATGGGGGCTCATGCACATATAGCTTCAAAGAAGAGTTATAAAACTCAGGAAGAATATATGCAGGACATCATCGGAGACATCAAGAAAAAAGCAGACTCGGTAACAGTTTCTGCAACTGATCTTGATGTGATATTTGTTCGAAACGATCCATCAAAACAGCAGGGTCAGCAATGGGCCCAAACGGCAGGAGCCGTATTTGGTCAGGTTGCCACCCAGGAAGGTGTGATTGTGCTGAACGATCCTTTTACGCTCTCCGATAGCGTAAATAAAATGTACTTCCAGCAGTTCCCGGAAGATGTACGCCCCAGAACTGTTATCTCCCGCGATCCTAAAGAGATTAAAGATTTTTATCAGCAGCAGAAGAAAAGGGGCGTTGTGATGAAGCCGCTGCAGGGTTCCGGCGGACAGGGTGTTTTTCTGGTGAATGAAAAAAACGAGGCCAACCTTAATTCCATGATAGAAGCCAACCTGCGCGATGGTTATATTATTGTGCAGGAGTATTTGCCAGAGGCTGCAGAAGGCGATATACGGCTGTTTATGCTAAACGGGCAAATCTTTGAATCGGAAGGAAAAGTGGCTGCCATGCACCGTTTCAATGATTCCGGAGATGCGCGCAGCAATGTGTCTGCAGGTGGCAAAATAAAGAAGGCAAAAATGACTGCAGAGGTTCGTGAGCTGGCCGAAAAAGTGCGCCCAAAGCTGGTACAGGATGGTGTATTTCTATGCGGGCTGGATATTGCAGGAAAAAAGCTCATGGAAACCAACATTTTTAGCCCCGGCGGACTTACAGATATAAACATAATGCTTGAATATAATTTTGCTGCACCGCTCACTGAAGCCATCGAACGTAAGGTGGAGTACCGGCGGGTGTATGGCAACCGCTTATCAAATAAACTACTGAATACACTCTAATGGCGCGTCTGGTTCTAATACAGGGAGATATCACAAAGCAAAAAGCAGATGCTATTGTAAACGCTGCCAATACAAGCCTGCAGGCAGGTGGCGGTGTAGACGGGGCAATCCACAAGGTTGGAGGACCATCCATCCAAAAGGCCTGTAAAGCGATTATAAAAAAGCAGGGCGAGCTTAAAACCGGCGAAGCCGTGCTGACAACCGCCGGTAAACTGCCTGCCCGCTTTGTGATCCATACGGCAGGTCCGGTTTGGGAAGGTGGCGATAAGGGAGAATCCAGGCTTTTGGCAGACTGCTACCGCAATAGTATGTTCCTGGCGCATGAGAAACTACTAAAGTCTGTTGCTTTTCCAAACATCAGCACCGGCGTGTATGGTTTCCCCAAAGAGCAGGCCGCTGAAATCGCTCTGGGCATTGTTCGTTCACTGCTGGAAGAAGAGGAGGCTTATAATGTAGAGGAGGTCAGGTTTGTTTGCTATGATGAGGAGAATTTTAAACTCTACCGGCAGCGCATGAAAGGAGAGATGGTAGATTGTGGGTGATTCAAATAAGCATGAGTCTTCCTGGATTTTAAGAATCAAGATTTATTCCAACAATAAAAAAGGCCTCTGGATATCTCCAGAGGCCTTTTTTATTGGCAGTACAATCTGCCCAGACGCTGCAAAGCATTACTTCTTAGACTTTTTTACAGGCTTAACAGCAGCGGTTTCCTTGTTTTTCTGTGCTTCCTGGCTTGCTCTTAAAGCTTGCTCCAGGCGGGCCTGAAACCCTCCCTTCTTCTTGTCTTTGTTCTTCAGACGGTTACGCTCAATGATCTGCAATATCTTATCATCGTTAACAAAGCGTTTGATCAGGTCTTGCTGAGCAAAGGTTACAATGTTAGATACAAAGTAATAGTAGGTAAGAGCTGCAGGAAATGAGTTCAGGAAGAACAAAAAGGTTACCGGCATCAGGTAGCTAAGTGTTTTCATAGGCCCTGGTACCGCCGCCGACATTTGCTGGTTGCGATAGGTGTAAAGAATGGTAGAAAGGGTCATGAGCAGCGTAAACAAGCTCACATGGTCGCCATAGGCGGGTATGGAGAAGGGTAGCTGCAGCACACTATCGTAGGTAGAAAGGTCTTCTGCCCAAAGAAAGCTTTCCTGGCGAAGTTCTATTGAATTCGGGAAAAAATAGAACATGGCAAACAGGATAGGCATTTGCAGCAGCATGGGTATACATCCGCTAATCGGGTTAATGCCCAGTTGTGAATACATCTTCATCTGCTCCTGCTGCATCTTCATCGGATCTTCGCCGTGCTTCTCCTTCAGCTCATCGATCTGCGGCTTGAGTACCCGCATTTTGGCCATGCCTATATAAGATTTATAGGTAAGCGGGAAGAGCAGCATTTTGATGAAGATTACCAGCAGCAGAATAATAATACCATAGTTGCTGATAAACTGCTCCAGGAAGTGGAACACCGGAATAATGAGCCACTTGTTGATGGGACGCAGAATAAAGTAACCCAGGTCTACATTTTTACCAAAACCATCGGCAACTTTGTTCAGCAAATAATAATTGTTAGGGCCAAAGAAGTAGGTAAACTGTCCGCCGGCCAGGGCAACGCTGTCGGGCAGCTGCATGCGGATGTCTGAATGCTTCAGAAAGGTGGTGTCACCTGCAGGAACCTCAGTGGCTACATAGCCTCTGCTAAAACTTTTTTCTGCAATAATGGCCGAGGTAAAGAACCTGTGGTTAAAGCCCACCCATTTCACGGCATCTTCTATCTGGAGTTCTTCTTTACCGGATACGTTCTTATCAAGTTCTTCAAAATCTTCGTCGGCAGTGTAGTATTTGATGGTACTGCGTTGACGGCTATCCTCCATTTCGCGTTCCAGATTATGGAGGCGTTGCTGCCAGCGATAGTTGAGGGTGGGGCTGGAAAGATTATTGCTCAGCCCGCTGGTTTTAAACTCATAGTGCAGCTGGTAACTATCTGCAGGCAGGGTATAGATGTGCTGCACCTGGCCGCCATTGCCAAGGGAGAGGCTAAAGACCAGCTGTTCTCCGGCTTCGCTGTTTCTTTTTTCGGCAGTGTAGTAAAGATCATAGAGGTTCAGGGCTCCGCGATCTGTAGCAGCTTCCAGGCTAAACTGTGCATCTCCCTCCTCAACCAGGTAAAGCGGCTCGCGTGAAAAGGTGGAATACTGCTTGAGCAAAACACTTTGTACAGTGCCACCCTGCGAGCTCAGGGCAATACGTACCACCTCATTTTCCAGTACTACTTCCTGGGCTTCGCCCTGCATGCCGGCAGCAAATTCGCCCCAGCGCTGCGTGAGCTGTGCCTGCCGTACAGAGTCAGGAACCTGCTCTGGCTCAGCCAGTGCAGTATTTTCCGGGGTGGCCTGTTGTGCCGGCGCAGTAGTGGTTTGAGCGGGAGGAGTTTGCTGTGGAGGCTCTGGTGCAAAGAAGAACATGTACACTAAAAAGAGTACACTGATCAGCACCAGGCCGGTAACTTTATCTTTATCCATTATTGCGTGTTCTTAGTCCTTCTGTTTTTTTTGCTTGTACTCCAGCGCCGCTTTTATAAAGCGTATAAAGAGTGGGTGAGGATTCAGCACCCTGCTCTTGAGCTCGGGGTGGAACTGCCCGCCTACGAACCAGGGGTGGTCTTTAAGCTCTATCATTTCCACCAGCCCGGTATCGGGATTGATGCCTGAGGCCAGCATGCCGGCAGCTTCAATGTCTTTCAGATATTTGTTATTGAATTCGTAGCGGTGGCGGTGGCGTTCAATAATCTTTGTTTTTCCATAGGCCTGTGCGGCTTTACTACCCTTGCGCAAGTCGCAGGTATAGGAGCCAAGACGCATGGTGCCCCCCATTTCCTGGATGTTTTTCTGATCTTCCATCAGGTCAATCACAGGGTGAGGTGTATCTTTATTCATTTCTGTAGAGCTGGCACCTTCCAGTCCCAGCACATTGCGCGCAAATTCCACCACAGCAACCTGCATACCCAGACATATGCCCAGAAACGGAATATTATTCTCACGGGCAAAGCGCACCGTCTGGATCTTTCCGTCAATACCACGGTCGCCAAAACCAGGCGCTACCAGGATACCATCCAGCTCTCCCAGTAAATGTTGCGCATTGTCAGCTGTAACCTCTTCGGAATGAATGAGCTTTAGATGCACCTTACACTCATTGTAAGCACCGGCGTGTGTAAAAGATTCAATGATTGACTTATACGCATCCGGCAGTTCTACATATTTGCCGATCAGGCCTATTTTTGCATCGCTGGTAGGGTTTTTCAATTTACCTAAAAACTCTTTCCAGTGCTCAATGGCAGGTTCCTGCTTGTGGGGCATTCTAAGCTTGCTAAGCACCCGTTCATCAAGCTTTTCCTTCAGCATGAGTAGCGGCACATCATAGATGCTTTCTGCATCGCGGGCCTCAATTACGGAATTAATGTTCACGTTGCAAAACAGCGCCATCTTTTTACGGATGTCGTTGGGCAGGTGGTGCTCAGAGCGGCACACCAGAATATCGGGCTGAATACCCGCCTCCAGCAGCTGCTTTACCGAGTGTTGGGTAGGCTTGGTTTTAAGCTCCCCGGCAGATTTAAGGTAGGGTACCAGCGTAAGATGAATAACAAGAAAATTATTCTGGCCAACCTCCCACTTCACCTGTCGTACGGCTTCAATAAATGGTAAAGACTCAATGTCACCCACGCAACCACCTATTTCGGTGATGATAAAGTCGTACTCGCCAGTTTCGCCCAGCAGGTATACGTTTCTTTTTATTTCGTCGGTAATATGAGGAACTACCTGAACGGTTTTACCAAGAAATTTACCCTGCCGCTCAGCAGTGATCACATTATGGTAAATACGACCGGTAGTAATGTTGTTGGCCTGTGAGGTGCTGATGTCCAGAAAGCGTTCATAGTGGCCAAGGTCAAGATCGGTTTCGGCACCGTCCTCTGTTACATAGCATTCGCCATGCTCATAAGGATTGAGCGTGCCCGGATCGATGTTGATGTAGGGATCGAATTTCTGGATGGTTACCCGAAAGCCGCGGGCCTGAAGTAACTTGCCAAGGGATGCAGATATGATGCCCTTGCCTAAGGATGAAGTTACTCCGCCCGTAACGAAGATATATTTAGCTGATGACATTCACGTACTTAAAATCACGACTTACGGGGTACAAAGGTAGCCTTAATAAAGGAATAATGTAAGCAGGCTTTTCTTTTTTTATCTGAGCGGGCGGTTTGAGTTTTTCACGGTTGATGCCTTCGGATAATTCTATTGTAACTGCTTTAGTAAATTGTTTCCTGCTCCCGAAGTTCTTGTACTTATTTGCTCTGAATATTGATGCAGGCAACCAGGAGAAGAGATTGTTTGTATTGCTTAATCCATGTTGTGGATTATTTCCTCATATAGTACTTTTCCAGTACTGATGTTGTAACCCTAAAATTCAATTATTCATCTTTTAAGACTTTACATTAGCTCTGTAAGGTGTGTACCCTTTTTTGTCAAATTTACTTTTAGAGCTGCAGTACCTTTAGCCTGTTGGTTAATGCCTGAATAGGGCCATATCATCAGATATAAAGGAGAAAGCGCATTGAAAAAGTTTACCATACTACTCCATTCTTTTATCATGCTGCTGGTTTTAGGCCTTGGGCATGTCCAGGCGCAGGATTGCAGTATTTTTACGGCTTCTGGCGGAGATATTGTGCCTGATAAACGATGTGCTCCGGTTGGAGTAACTGTTGCAGCAAGATTTTCCTCGGCAGCCGGACCAGATGTGCTCAGCAACATGCAAATCCGTGTGGTTTGGGGTGATGGCAGTGCTCCGGAAATGTATACACCCACGTCTGTACAGTTAAGTAATGGTACCTGGAGATACGAAATAGAAGATATCACACACACTTATCCAAAAGGCGGACAAAAGTGTAACTACGAAGTAGTAGCCAATCCGGTAGTAGGCGGAACGGTTTGTGCCTCTCAGGTGTACTCCAGTAATGTAACGGTTTGGGATACCGACGATGCTAACGGTGGACAGATCGCCATCAATCCTCAATTTTACTATGTATGTCCTGGAGAAGAGTTCAGCTTAACCTTCGATGATATATCGGTATGGAACTGTACTCCTCCAAATGAGAAAGACAACATCAACTGGCCAGCCCGCTGGACTCAGTTTATATATGGTACCGGCACAACACCCGGACCACGCATTAGCGGGGTAGCGGTAGATGGTGCCCCTCAGCCATACCCTTACCGGGGCGATATCAAAGCCCATGCCGACTGGCAGCTGGGCCCCGACCATACCAGTTACCTGGTGAAGGTACCGGCCACTGCCCAGGTAGGCGAAATGTTCGAAATTACCCTGCGCAACTGGAACGCCTGTAATCCTTACGACGATCCTGTGGTGGCGGGTGGTCCGGCCGATGCAATGGAAGGCGACTACGCGCCTGTAAGGAATGTAGCCATTATTAAAATAGTACCCCGTCCGGTACCCGAAATCACTACCAATAAAGAAAATTTCTGTCCTGGCGAAAAAATAACCTTTACAGGCAAACAGGCTACAGGATCTGCTGTGGGCGAAGTACAGTACGACTGGCTCATTTATAATGATGCAGATGGAAAAGAGTTGCTCGAGGAAAAGAAAAACATAAAATCCTGGACCAGGAATGAAGGTTTTCCAACAGCAGGACAGAAGCTGATTAAACTGCGCATTAAAAATAAAGAAGCCTCTAACGCCTGCTGGGGCGAAACCAAACTAACTGTTAATGTTTCTGCAGCTCCGCAGATCGATCCCAGCCTTAACGGAATGCCTGGTTCGTTCCAGGAAATTTGCCATGAAAACAGCCCGGTGCCCATGCAGTTTGGGTTTTCTCTGTTCAGCAATAATAATTATAAGTATCAGCTCAGTTTATACAAGCGAAACAGTGCAGCTACCAGCCCCGATAGTACTGCCTTTGCAGAACAAAATGTTGACGCCGGTTTTGCTGCTACGGCTACGCACGACATGAACATCCTCAAGCCTGGTGTTTACCGGGTGTTGTTAACAGCAACCGATCGTATTACAGGTTGTAGTAATACAAAAGAAAGCGAAGTTGTTGTCCTCGCAAAACCTAAAGCAGCTTTCAGTTTTCCCGATCTGTGCGAAGGCCTGCCGGTAACTTTTACAAATGCATCAAGCCTGCCTGTTTCCATTAAAGGGGATACCATCAAAACCTGGCAGTGGGATCTAAACTACGATGGCAATACCTTCAGCCCTGATTATACAGGGAAAAGTGCTTTTAAGCATACCTATGCAGCAGCAGGTGCATACCAGGTTGCTTTGCTGGTTACTACTGAAAAAGGTTGTTCTGATATGTTGGTGCAAACCGTACAGGTGAAGCCGGTACCCAAAGCCAAGCTGAGCTATGACTATACACAGCCCATCTGCCCGGCAGATCCTGTCATATTCACCAACTTGTCGGGCAATACAGCGGGCAGTTTCCCGGATGGCGTTACCTACACCCTGGTAGTACGTGATAATACAACTACCAATCGCTCTCCAATGCCTGACCCTACGCGCACCATGCGTTTTACCAATGCTACGGATGCCGTAAAAACCTACTCCGTATGGCTGGAAGCTGCAGCAAATGCCCCTAATAATTGTGCTGTAGCCAGCGATACGTTAAAATTAGATGTTAAACCTGGCGCCATCGCAGGCTTCCTGGCACCCGGTTATGATCCGCTGCAGCCAAACTGTGCACCTGCAGAGCTGCTGCTGGTAACCAATGGGGCAACCCGTGCCATTGATGCCGATCGTTATATCTGGACTATTTCGCAGGGTGGCGTACAGCTAAAACAAGTGGTGCAAAATAAAGGCACGGCAGGTTTTGATACCCTGCGTTACACTGCTGTTAACACTACTACAGCACCGTTAACCTATACAGTTCATCTGGATGCCGAAAAGGGCAGTATGTGTACAGTGCCTGCCGAAGAAAAATTAAGGATAAATCCTGTACCGGTGGCTGCCTACACAGTTACCAGGCTTAGCCAGAGCTGTGAGGAAACTGTACTGGAGGTAAAAGTGACAGATCCTTCGGGCATCCGTAATTTCCACTGGAAGATTTTCCCTGATCCGCATAACCTGGCAACAGTTACCTATGATGATCACTTCCAGCTGGTATATAAGCGACCCACCATTGGTGCGCCAGCCTATGATGTGGACCTGGCGCTGATCACTGAAAATTATTATGAGTGCCCAAGCCTGCCAGCTACCAAAACTGAAACCATTATCCCGCAGGAGCTGGATGATGTAAAGGTGGTGATTGTATCAGGCAATGATAAAGGATGCAGTCCGCTGGAGGTGGAGTTTGAGAACCAGACAGGCGCAGCGCCTGCAGGGACTCAATATACGGTTATGATGCGCCACGGCAGTGCGCCAGAGATGGAACTGGTACCAAAAAGCGGTACTGCCGCCACTCGCTTTACCTATGATTTTGTAAAAGAAGGCAACTACCAGGTTTGGTTAAAAGCCATAGCGCCAGATGGCTGCGTGCGCTACCAGACGGTACCGGCTCAGGTTACCGTTTACCCAATGCCAAGACCTTACTTCTCTGTGGACAACAAAGAAGGCTGCGGTCCGCTGACGGTAAGCCTCTCTAAAGCCAATATCACGGGCGACCAGCGTACCTGGCAGGTAACCGACCTCACCACCAGTGAGGTAGTTTACGGACCGGCAGTTTTCAATCCTGCTTCTACCGATAACTTCACCTTTATTGCGCTGCAGAATAAAACAGCTCTTAAAAAGGAATATCGTATTTCACTTCAGACTAGGTCTGCACAGGGTTGTACGGCAGATTCCAGCATTGTGGTTACCGTTCATCCAGAACCTAAAGCCTGGTTTGAGGTAATAGGCAGTACCAGCATTTGCGAGCCTTATACTATTAATGTAAAAAACAACTCCACCAACCCCAGTGGCACTACCTACACCTGGGAGTGGGGCGATGGTACCAGCACCACCAGTGCCAATACCAATCTTACTAAAACTTATACCAATACAGATTATAACGCTAACCTAAGCTTTCCGATTCGCCTCACGACCAGAACTCCATATGGTTGTGCGGTAGATTCTGTTATACAGATCTCGGTAGCGCCACGGGTGCTGGCAGATTTTGAAGCCGACCGACAGACTGGCTGTGCTCCCCTGCAGGTTAATTTTACCAACCGCTCACGCGGAAATACAGGCTCAGACAGTGGCTGGTTTATTCGTAAACCCGGTTCTACTACCTTCGAAGCACAGGGTAGTACCCTCAATAGCTTTAGCTTTACCAATACTGGTAATACCACGGTAACCTATGAGGTGCGATATGTAGCCACCAATGCAGCAGGATGTACCGATGAGAAAACGCGTGAGATCACAGTGTATCCCCAGGTTCAGCAACAGATTACTGCAGATGTTGTGCAGGGTTGCGGGCCACTAAAGGTTACCTTTAAAAATCTAAATCCCCAGCCCGATGTAAATTATACCTGGCAATGGGGCGATGGCAGTGCCGACGAAGTAACGACTACGGCTGCTACGATTACCCATACATTCGAGAACACCTCTACCAGTACACAGCGCCGTTATACAGTGAAGGTGCTGGCAGCACATACTGTATCTGGCTGTGTATCTACCTTTACCCAGGAGGTGGTGGTGTTTGCCCAGGTGCAGGCCAATGTTATTCCTTCTGCTACCGAAGGCTGTGGTCCGCTGCAGCTAAGCTTCCGGAACAACAGTTTAAATGCCGATTCGCACAGCTGGAAAATCATCAATAAATTTACAGGTGTGGAAGTGTTTACGGCCACAGATCGTGTACCTGTTATACCCCAGCTTACCAATACCAGCGACACTGATATAGTATACGAAGTAAGCTACAGGGCAGAGAGTGCAGATGCCTGCAGCAGCGAGCAGAAGCATAGCATCACCGTATATCCAACGGTGGTGGCAGACTTTAGCATGGATAAAGATGCTGCCTGCGGACCGCTTACGGTTGCCTTTTCAAATACAAACGTACAGCCCGGGGTGGAATACACCTGGCAGTGGGGCGATGGTAGTGCCGACGAAGTAACGACTACGGCTGCTACGATTACCCATACATTCGAGAATACCTCCACCACGGCTCAGCGTCTCTACAAGGTTAAACTGCTGGCAGAGAACACTACCACTGGCTGTAGGGCCACCATCATTAAAGAAGTAGTGGTATATGCCCAGGTGCAGGCAAGTGTGGTGCCATCGGCAACAGCGGGCTGCAGTCCTCTGCAGGTAAACATTCAGAATAACAGCCAGAATGCCGATAGTCACAGCTGGCAGGTGGTCAATACGAGTGATGGTACTGTGGTATTTACGTCTGCAGACCGTGTTCCGGACCTGCCGCAGCTTACAAATACCAACACCACCAATACCAATCTGGTGTACGAGGTAATCTATAAGGCGTTCAGCGCCCAGAGCTGTACCAGCGAACAGAAGTTTAACATTACGGTATATCCTGCTGTAACAGCTGCTTTCAGTCAAGATAAAACTGTTGGCTGCAATCCGCTGGAGGTGACATTTACCAATTCCAATATACAGCCTGATGTAACCTACACCTGGCAATGGGGCGATGGCAGTGCCGATGAAACCACCACTACAGAAGCAAGCATTACCCACAGATTTGAGAATACCTCAACTTCTGTGCAGCGCAGGTTTACCGTACGCCTGCTGGCAAGCAATGCCACCACCGGCTGTAACGCTACTACTACTGAAGAGGTAATTGTATACCCACAGGTAATGGCCAATGTAGCACCCTCTGTTACCGAAGGCTGTGGTCCGCTGCAGCTAAGCTTCCAGAATAACAGCCAGAATGCCGACACCCACAGCTGGCGGGTGGTCAGAAAAGATAATGGAACAGAGGTATACAGCAGTACTAACCGCATACCCGATGTGCCGCTCCTGACTAACGAGACAAGCAGCCCGCTGGTATTTGAAGTATTCTATAAGGCTACCAGCCCTCAGGGTTGCAGCAGCCAGCAAAAGCACGATATTACCGTGTTTCCTGGTATTGCTGCAGGCTTTAATATGGATGTGAATGCGGCAGCCTGCGGACCTACCACAGTTACCTTTACCAATAATAACATTCAGGCAGGGGTAGAATATACATGGAACTGGGGCGATGGTACGGCTCCAGAACTTACCACCACCGAAACCACAATTCAGCACACCTTTACCAACGACAGAATTGACCGCAGCAGGTTCTACGAAGTTACCCTAACGGCTACCAACGCAGCTTATGGCTGTAAATCAGTATTCCGCCAGACAGTAACGGTAAATCCTACTCTGCAGGTAAGTGTAAACCCAGATAAAGAAGTGATTTGCTCGCCTGATAAGGTTGTTTTTGCCAACAGGTCGCAGAACGTGAGCACCCATGAGTGGTGGTACCGCCTGAAGGGCACCACTGATCAACTGGATGTGCGTAATTCTGCCGAGGTAGAATACCTGTTTAACAACAACACCGATGCAGTACAGGAAATAGAAGTGGTTTATAGGGGTACGAATAGCAATGGTTGTTCTGCCACCGCTGTGCATGCCATCACTGTCTATCCTGACCTGGAGCCTAATTTCACGGTAGACGATGACCGGCCAAACCTGCCAAACGCAGTGGTCAGCATCAGCAATACCACACCACATGCCAGTGCCTGGACCTACCAGTGGAATTTTGGTGATGGCACTACCAGCACAGAAGTGGACCCCGCGGCTAAAACTTACAATGCCTTCGGCACCTACATCATCACACTCACCATCTCTAACGGCCGCTGTACAGCTACCTATACCAAAGAAATAAAGGTAGGCGATACCGCACCTGTGGTAGATTTTGAATCTGTGCCGATAGCCGGTTGCGCACCACTGCCCATACAGTTCAACAACCAGAGCCAGTATACCGATCCGAACAGCTATTACTGGGACTTTGGAGATGGGAAAGGTTTCTCTACGGCAGAAAGCCCCTCATATACCTACTTTACGCCTGGTCAGTACGAGGTTACCCTTACGGCCCGAAACCGTACCGGCGAAACCAACAGCATGACCAAGAAAATGGTAACTGTATACGGTGTGCCTAAAGCAGATTTCAGTGTGCGTGATGCAGTGGTGAACGTTCCCGGAGAACCTGTCTATGTAGCGAACTTCTCCATAGATGCCACTACCTATCACTGGGATTTTGGCGATGGCACCACCTATACCGATAAAAACCCGGTACACTACTACCAACAGCCCGGTATTTACAGCATTACCCTGATTGCTTCCAACGAATGGGGCTGTGCCGATACCCTGCATATGCCGGAGGTTGTAACGGCAGAGGCGGGTGGTAAGATCAAAATCCCGAATGCCTTCACGCCGGATCCCGGCGGGCCTAATGGCGGCGGCATCGACGAAGGAAATAATGATGTATTCTTCCCGGTACTGGATGGTGGTATTACCAAATACAACATGCGCATTTACAACAGGTGGGGCGAGCTGCTGTTCGAATCTGCCGACCGCAGAAAAGGATGGGATGGCTATTACAAAGGCCGCCTGTGTAAATCAGATGTATACGCCTATAAAATTTATGTAGAGTTTAGCGATGGCAAAACCCTGCAGGAAATAGGTGACGTAACCTTGATACGCTAATCTAAAAGCAGAAGATATTCAGCATGAGAAAGCTTTACCTTATATTGTTGTTCCTGATAAGGGTGTGTGGTGAGCTGCTGGCGCAGGATCCGCAGTTCTCCCAGTTTTATGCTGCTCCGCTTTACCTGAACCCGGGCTTTACCGGTACGGCAGATATGCACCGCGCAAACGTGGTGTACCGGAACCAGTGGCCTGCTTTGCCTAAAGCCTACACCACCACCGCCTTTTCTTACGATTACAACATGCGCAAGCTCAACAGTGGGTTTGGGCTGATGGTGTTGCAGGACAGGGCAGGTACCGGCGGATACGTACGCACAGGTGCTTCCGGCTTCTACTCTTATAAAGTGCAGCTGAAAAAAGGCTGGGTTATTTCTCCCGGTCTGCAGTTTGGCTATGTCAACACCGGCCTCGACTGGAGTAAACTTACCATGGGCGACCAGATTGGATTTAACGACCAGACCATTCCCACCACCAACGATCAGGATGTGATGAAAGTAAGGGGCTTTGGTTATATGGATTTTGGTACCGGCTTGCTGGTATACAACAAGCTTGCCTGGTTTGGAGCTTCGGCATACCATATCAACGAGCCCAACCAGTCGCTGCTGGAGCGCGATGACCGGCTGCCCGCCAAATACACTGCCCATGGCGGAGTGCGCATCAAGCTGTACAATGGTCTGCTGACCAAAGCAAGAGTATCCAGCATTGCACCTTCTTTTATATACAAAAAGCAGGGCAATTTTCAGCAGCTGGATATGGGCCTTCATTTTCATTATAATCCCATCATGGCCGGTATCTGGTACAGGGGTGTGCCGCTGGTAAAAAATGAGTATGAATACAACCGCCAGGATGCAATGGCTTTTCTCTTTGGCATCCGCATGCCGCAGTTTGATGTAGGCTACAGCTACGACTTTACCATTTCATCGCTTGGCCCGGTATCCGGGGGTGCTCATGAGGTAACCATCGTTTATAATTTTATTACCCACGAATCCAGAAAAGTAAAACGGAAGGAAAAGTTTATACCTTGTCCAACCTTTTAACGAACTTGAGCCTCAACAAAGTTGAGGCTTTTTTTATGCAAAATTTAGATACGCTGGCTAAACATCTGAAAGGGGGAGGGTTTTTAGTTACAGAGGGTAAAGCCGGTACCTGGCTGCTGTCCAGCACACGTCAGCAATCACCCCTTGAGAAGGTGGCTGCCTTTTCTGACAAAGAGGCTTATATCCTGATTGGCAGGATGAATGATTTGTATGAATATGTAATGAATTTTTCGGACCTGGCATGGGAAATTGCCGAGGGCAGCGAGAAGGCCCTGCTCATCTGGTACGACAACGCCAAATCATTAGTGCCAAAGGAGGTAAAAGATGAGCAGGGAAACGTTGGGGTGATGCTAAACCGCTGCAAAAGCCTTGAACCCCTGCTGCAAAAAATGGGACACGGCTTGTTATGCATACGTCTTTCTGCTTCTGCCGAGGGTTGGCAGGCGATGCCGGATGTTGTACCTTTGCCGAATGATGCTGAATGCCGGCTTGCCCCGGAGAGGATCATGCGGCTGAGCGCCCAGGGGGATGTGAAATTTTTGAAATACTGATCATAAGGGATGAATTGTAGAGAACTGCTGGAGGAACACGAGTTATTTAGCCGCGTAAGCAAGGCTGCACAGCAATTGCAGTTGCCTGCTTTTGTAATAGGGGGCTTTGTACGGGATTACCTTCTGAAGCGCCCCTCGAAAGATATCGACATCGTATGTGTGGGTAGTGGCATCGCCCTGGCCGAAAAAGTAGCTAAGGAGGCTGGTGTTGGCGTTAATGTTTTCAAAAATTTCGGAACGGCCATGCTAAAGCTTGGTGAGTGGGAGGTAGAGTTTGTGGGAGCCCGCCGCGAATCCTACAACCGCGACAGCCGCAAACCGGTGGTGGAAGATGGTACGCTGGAAGATGACCAGAACCGCCGCGACTTTACCATCAATGCCATGGCCATTAGCCTGAACAGGGAAAACTGGGGAGAATTGATTGATCCCTTCGATGGCCTGAAAGACCTGAAGCGTAAAGTAATTCGCACACCGCTCGATCCGCAGATCACCTTTTCCGATGATCCGCTGCGCATGATGCGGGCTATTCGTTTTGCCTCCCAGCTTAATTTCGATATTGCACCAGATACCTTCGATGCCATTATCCAGCAGGCCGATCGCCTGCAGATCATCTCTGCCGAACGTATTGCAGATGAACTGAACAAAATTATCCTGTCGCCCAAGCCATCTTATGGGTTCAAGCTGCTGTTCCATGCAAAGCTGCTCCAACAGTTCTTCCCCGAGATGGCGGCACTGCAGGGGGTGGAGAGCCGGAACGGGCAGTCGCACAAAGATAATTTCTACCACACCCTGCAGGTGCTCGACAATGTGGCAGAAATGTCGGACGACCTATGGCTGCGCTGGGCGGCCATTTTGCACGATATTGCCAAGCCCCCCACCAAACGCTTCGACCCACGGGTGGGCTGGACCTTTCATGGTCACGAAGACAGGGGTGCTCGCATGACGCCCCAAATATTCAGACGCATGAAGCTGCCCATGGACCACAAAATGAAATTTGTGCAAAAGCTGGTAAGATTGCACCTGCGCCCCATTGCGCTGGTAAAAGATGTGGTAACAGACTCTGCCATCCGCCGTCTGCTGTACGATGCGGGAGAAGATCTGGAGCCCCTCATGAAGCTCTGCCGCGCTGATATTACTTCCAAAGACGACATTAAGGTAAAGCGTTACCTGCGCAACTTTGATAAAGTGGAAAAGAAGCTGCTGGAGGTAGAAGAGAAAGACCAGGTGCGCAACTTCCAGCCCCCCGTAACAGGCGAAGAAATCATGGAAACCTTCGGGCTGAAACCATCACGTGAGGTGGGAGAGATCAAGGATGCCATTAAAGAAGCTATCCTGGAAGGCAAAATCCCCAACCAGAAAGAAGCCGCCTGGCAGCTTATGCTAAGACTGGCAAAGGAAAAAGGTCTGGGCGAGCCTATGCCTGATAAACTAAAGTGAAAGTCTAGAACTCGTTCCGGAAGCTGAACACATCATGCACAGAATCCAGCAACTTGCCTTTTTCGCATTTAAGTACACGGCCGGGGTGGTCGCTTAGCAGGCGGTGGTTGTGGGTGGCCATGAGCACGGCCGTACCACTGTTATTGATTTCCTGAAACAGCTGAAAAATACCTTCTGATACATCAGGGTCGAGGTTACCGGTAGGTTCGTCGGCTACCAGGATCAGGGGTTCGTTGATCAGGGCACGGGCAATTACAATGCGCTGCTGTTCGCCACCACTTAGCTGGTGGGGCATTTTATTAGCGGCAGAATCAAGTCCTACCTGCATCAGTACCTCGGAGAGGCGTCGCTTCATTTTTCCTTTTTCGCTCCAGCCGGTGGCGCGCATTACAAAGAACAGGTTTTCTGCAACCGTACGATCGAAGAAGAGCTGAAAATCCTGAAAAATAATACCCAGCTTGCGCCGCAGGTAGGGTACATCACTGCTCTTGATTTTATGTACCTGGTAACCTGCTACCTGTGCCTCACCCAGGGGCAGGGGCAGGTCGGCATACAGTGTCTTTAGTAAAGAGGTTTTACCGCTTCCGGTACGGCCAATGAGATAAACAAACTCACCCTTGTTGATGCTGAAAGATACATCCCGCAATACCAAATGCTCTCCCTGGTAAATAGAGGCATTTTTTACACGTACAACAGAATCTGTGGCGAAGGTCATAAGGAGCAGGGTGGAGTGTTATAGTTCTAGCTTTTGCAGCTTACCGAAAGGCAACTGGCTGATCAGTTCCCTGAGCTGTTCTTCTTTTCCGGCAAGGCCGTACTTTTCCAGTTTATCCAGCGGGCGGTCGGCCCTGAAATAAGCAATCAGCACAAAGTTGTTGTCCCGTAGCTGAATGTAATCAGGTATTTTGGCCTTGCCCTTTACTTTGATAATGTACATGCACAAATATAAAAAGGCTGCCCTTGCAAAAAAAGGCAGCCCTGTTTGTCTTACGTATTTAGCAGAAAGTATCTGGTATACCATGACTGGCAGGCGACTTTCGTCCATATACCATATACCCTGTACTTTTTAACCGTTTACTTTTTTATGGTCGGCCAGGAATTTCTCCAGACCGCTGGTGGTAAGCGGGTGGTTCAGCAGGCCGGTAATAACGCTTAGCGGGCAGGTAACTACATCGGCACCAATTTCGGCACACTGGATCAGGTGCATGGAGTGGCGTACAGAAGCAGCAAGTACTTCGGTGGCAAAACCATAGTTCTGATAGATCTGTACGATTTGCTCAATCAGGGCAATTCCATCGGTAGATACATCGTCGAGGCGGCCAATGAAAGGCGATACATAAGAAGCGCCTGCTTTAGCAGCTAATATGGCCTGTCCGGCAGAAAATATCAGGGTACAGTTGGTGCGGATACCTTCGGATGTGAATGCCTTTAAGGCTTTTACGCCCTCGCGTATCATCGGCACCTTTACTACAATTTTATCATCTATTTTAGCCAGTTCACGGCCTTCGCGCATTATCTCGTCAAAGGTAGTGGCAATTACCTCGGCACTTACATTGTTATCTACGATGTCGCAGATGGTTTTGTAATGATTGCGGATATTTTCTTCGCCGCGAATACCTTCTTTGGCCATCAGAGAAGGGTTGGTGGTTACACCATCCAGTACGCCAAGATCGTAAGCTTCGCGAATCTCGTTCAGGTTGGCAGTGTCAATAAAAAATTTCATGAGTTTAGATGTTTTGCTACAAAGCTAAAAAAAATCTCGGGAAGAACTCCCTAAAAATAAAAAAGGCGAATCGAACATCGCGCCGCTACGACCGTCTACCCTTGCTACCTTCCGGTCCTGGGGGAGTTCGACGGGAGCTGGCCGTGCCGATTCGCCAGTGCAAATATACCACAACATGTTGTGGTGTACAATATCTTTTAAGATGAAATTTTGATAAAATCTTTGTACACCTCCGATTTTACAAGAATATCAGTTATTTAACAGCCACAATGCGCTATGCGTTCCCCGAAACGGCAATCCATTCCTGTCACCTGATCTAACTTTACAGCCTTTTATAGAAGCAAATGCCCTCTTCAGGTATATTTTTAAATTTAAACTGTAACTGTGGCTTTTCCGGAGGCCGGCGCAGAAATCTTTGGTGCAGACATTTTTGCCAGCCATTCTTCTTGCAGCAGCTCAGCCCAGCTTTGCAGGTATTTTACCACATCATTCCTGTAGTTGTGGCGCAGGTAATGCAGCTGCTGTGGCAGGCGTTTTAAGATTTTAGGATCACTAAGGCGCTCCAGGTGTTTCAGGTCCTCAATGTCCAGACCGGCAGCCAGTAACTCACCAATCACATCATCCATGGGAATGCCGCTGGTAGGGCAGTAATCGATCAGCTGCTCATGCCAGTCGCCGCTGCGGCTTAGCAGCGCACGCTTGTGTATTTCTGCTTTTGTATAGCGGGTAAGCTCCTGTGCCAGGTGGCCGCAATTACAGTTGCCCATGTGGCCCCATTGATAGGCGGCTCCCTTGCTTAGCTTTTCTGCGGTGCGTTGTAGTGCTGCAATGAGATGTAAACTTGCTGTGGCCATATAATAAGGGTTTCAAATGAAAACAGTAGCCCCAGCTTAAAGGTTGCTATAGCGGCTGATGTTTACATTATTTGTATAATAGTGCGTTTTCATTTTAAATATCATAATTTAAACAGCGCACAGATTTGCTGCAGAAGCACAACATCACACGTTAACCATCAACAATAAAGCTATGAGTTTATTTTTTAGAGGATTACTATTTACAGCAACTGTATGTGTGGCGGGAGCCTGTGCTACCCAGCCTGCCACAGACCAGACTACTGCCACTGCAGAGCCGGAGCCGGTAGTTACCGAGACAACCCTCCCTGAAGGAGTAGGTATTAATTTATCCTATATGGATACCACCGTTAGTCCTGGCGAAGATTTTTTTCGCTATGTAAACGGCAACTGGATTGATCAGACTGAAATACCAGGTGACCAGGGCCGCTGGGGTAGCTTTCAGGAATTGCGGGAGCGAAATAATAATACAGTGCTAAGGGTGCTGCAGACAGCTGCCGCCAGCAACCAGTATGCCGAAGGTAGTGCCGAGCGTAAAGCCGCCGAGTTTTACCGCATTGGTATGGATTCTGCCCGTGCAGAACAGCAGGGTATTCAGCCGCTGATGCCAATGCTGGAGAGAGTACAGGCGCTGAAATCCAAGCAGTCGCTGCAGGAATTTCTGGCTTACGAAGACCGCAGGGGCGGAGATGTTTTCTATGGCTTTGGGGTATTCCCGGACCTGAAAAACAGTAAGGTAATGGCGGCTTACCTGGGTGCTGGTGGCATAGGGTTGCCTGACCGTGATTACTATGTAAAGGATGATGCTAAATCAAAAGAAATACGCCAGGAGTACCAGAAGCATATTGCCCGCATGTTTGAAATGATGGGCCAGACAAATGCCGGAAAAAAAGCAGAAACAGTACTGGCCATGGAAACGCGGCTGGCGCAGAATATGCTTACCAAGGAAGAACAGCGGAATCCCTACAACCTTTATCATAAAAGGTCCATTGACCAGCTGAACAAGATGACGCCTTCTGTAAACTGGACCAAATATCTGGCCGATTTGGGTGCTCCTAAGCTGGATAGCCTTATTGTAATGCAGCCCAAGTACATGGAGGCTTACGAGAAGATGGTAAAAGATCGTTCGCTGGATGATCTGAAAACCTATCTGAGCTGGCGCCTGATCGATGATGCAGCTTCATTCCTTAGCCACCAGTTAGTAGAGGCAAATTTTGATTTTTACAGCAAGTACCTGCGCGATGTACAGGAAATGAGCCCCCGCTGGAAACGTGTGATTGGTACTGCCGATAACATGGTAGGCGAGGCCATTGGTAAACTCTATGTGGATGAAACATTCCCTCCGGAAGCCAAGGAAAAGGCACAGGAAATGGTAGACAACATTAAGGCTGCATTCGGCGATCGTATCCGCAACCTGGAGTGGATGTCGGACTCTACCAAGCAGAAAGCACTGCAAAAGCTTGGCACCTTTACTGTAAAGATCGGTTATCCTGACGAATGGCGCGATTACAGCGGGCTGCAGGTAAACGCTGGCAATGATGCCTCCTACCTGAGCAATGTTATTGCCGGTAATGAGTTTAATTTTCAGCGGGAGCTGGATAAACTAGGTAAGCCGGTTGACCGTACAGAGTGGGGGATGACACCACAGACAGTGAATGCTTACTATAATCCACTTTTTAATGAAATTGTGTTCCCTGCAGGTATTCTCCAGCCACCCTTTTACGACTATCGTGCCGATGCTGCTGTGAATTATGGCGGTATAGGAGCTGTAATCGGACATGAAATTTCACACGGCTTCGATGACCAGGGCAGCCGCTTTGATGCGGAAGGCAACCTGATGAACTGGTGGAGCAAAGAAGACTTTGATCAGTTCAACAGCCGTACCGGAAAGCTGGTAAACCAGTATAGTGCTTATCAGCCCATGGACAGCGTTTTTGTAAATGGCCAGTTTACACTGGGCGAAAATATTGGCGACCTGGGTGGTATCAATGTTGCCTACGATGGCCTGCAGCGCCACCTGCAGGAAAACGGACATCCAGGCCTGATCGATGGCTTTACCCCGGAGCAGCGGTTCTTTATCTCCTGGGCTACCATCTGGCGCACTAAATACCGTCCTGAGTTTTTGCGTACACAGGTACTGACCGATCCGCACTCGCCAGCGATGTACCGGGCAAATGGTCCGCTGGTAAACCTGCAGGCATTTTATGATGCTTTCGATATAAAACAGGGAGACCCCATGTGGAGACCAGAAAGCGAACGTGTAAATATCTGGTAAACGAAAACCATTCCGGCACTTGTGAGTATATATCTCAATGTGTAAATTGAATACAATAATTAACCACAACAAACTTAAAAATGGGCAGAGGAGATAAAAAAACCAAAAAAGGTAAAATTTCAAAAGGCAGCTATGGCAACATGCGTCCCAGAGATAAGCAGAAGAGCTCTTCGGAAATGAAAGAAACCAAAGCTACAGAGCAGGGTAAGAAAAGCGCTTAGTCGTTAATCTTGTTGTCATCCGCGTGAAGACGGGGAGCTGCCGGATACATTCTGCAAATAGATGTAAATCCCCAGAGATTCCTGCAAACTTTAGTATAGCGGTCAAACAAGATCTTTTCGAAATCCAGCCAATTCTTAAATTATTTTAAGGCAGGCGCTTGCATTTATAATAAAGGCTGTTTTACTTGCCAATAGAAATGAAGAATAGATCAGTACATATGGCTTGGTGGTGGCACACTTGCAAATCTTGCACGTGAACGGCGCCGGTATGTACCTACGCATAGAGCTTTAAAGCCCGCTGTTCACAGTGGGCTTTTTTTATTTTTAAAATTCTGGCTAAACCCCTTATGGAAGCTGTAGAAAATAAAGTTTTTAACCTGGTAACCAAAAGCAAAAAGCTACTGGCCGATACCCATACGCCGGTAAGCATTTACCTGAAACTGCGGGATCGTTACGCCAACCCGCTGCTGCTGGAAAGCTCCGACTACCACAGTGCCGATAATAGCTTTAGCTATATCTGCTGCGAACCCCTGGCAAGCTTTATCGTGCAAAATGAAGAGATTCAGCTTACCTACCCCGATGGCAGCCGCAGGCAGGTAGCCGTTGCCCAGCGCCAGCAGGTAATCGAAAAACTTTACCATTTTTCTTCAGCCTTTTCGGCAGAGGAGCCTTATGCACGTTTTGTAACCGGAGGCTTGTTTGGCTACATGAGCTACGAAGCAGTCCGTTATTTTGAAGACATCAGCCTGCAGCCCGGAAACAAGATTCCGGATATTCAGTATAGTGTATTCCGTTATGTGATTGTGCTCGATCATTTCCGCAACGAGCTTTACCTTTTTGAGCACGGCCTGGAAGGGCAGCAGCTGAACGGAGGGCTTGATACGCTGGAATCGGTACTGCAAAACAAAAACCTACCCTCTTACACCTTTGAGACAACCGGTGAAGAAAAGACCAACATAGAAGATGCGGAGTTTCTGGAGATAATTCAGAAAGGCATAGATCACTGCCAGCGGGGCGATGTATTTCAGATCGTATTAAGCCGTCGCTTTCAAACAGCCTATAAAGGCGACGATTTTAATGTGTACCGTGCCCTGCGCAGCATTAATCCCTCGCCATACTTATTCTATTTTGATTATGGCAACTTTCGCATCTTTGGCTCCTCTCCAGAGGCCCAGCTGGTGATGAAAGGCGATAAAGCCCAGATATTTCCCATTGCAGGTACCTTCAGGCGCACCGGCAACGACGAGGCCGATGCCGAGCTGGCACGCAGGCTGGCCCAGGATCCAAAGGAAAACGCTGAGCACGTAATGCTGGTAGATCTTGCCCGCAACGACCTAAGCCGCCATGGCCATTCTGTGGAAGTAAAAAAACTAAAGGAAATTCAGTTCTACTCACACGTAATACACCTGGTATCGATGGTGCAGGGAACGCTAGATGCAGGCATTAACCCGGTCCAGATGGTAGCCGATACTTTTCCGGCCGGTACCCTGAGCGGCGCTCCCAAACACATGGCCATGCAGCTCATTGAGCGTCTGGAGCCCAGCCCGCGCAGCTATTATGGTGGTGCCATTGGCTTTATGGGCTTCAACGGTGGCGACAGAAAACCTTTATTCAATCATGCTATTATGATTCGTTCTTTCCTTAGCAAAGATGGTGTGCTGCACTACCAGGCTGGTGGCGGTGTTGTGGCCAAAAGCAGTACCGAAGGAGAATTACAGGAAGTGCATAATAAACTGGCTGCGCTTCGCAAAGCCTTACAACTGGCTCAAACGCTTAAATAAGCCATGGCAGAGATATTAGTCATAGACAACTACGATAGCTTTACCTATAACCTGGTGCACATTTTAAAGTCGCTGGGGGCGCCTCTTCGCGTGGTGCGCAACGATGCTTTTACACTGGAAGAAGTAGAAGCATACGACAAAATACTGCTTTCTCCCGGACCGGGTATTCCTGATGAAGCAGGCCTGATGCCGGCGGTTATTAAAGAGTATGGAAAGCAGAAAGATATTTTTGGTGTGTGCCTGGGGCACCAGGCACTGGGCGAGGCTTTTGGCGCAAAACTCCATAACCTCTCGCAGGTGCATCATGGCGTTGCCACCACCTGCCTGCTGCAAAAGGAGGATACTCTATTTAAAGGATTACCCCGGAGCTTTCAGGTGGGCCGCTACCATAGCTGGGCTGTAGTAGCCGATACCTGTAAGCCCGATACGGGCCTGGAAATTACTGCTGTAGACGAAAACGGAGCTGTAATGGCCCTGCGTCATAGGGAGTACAGAATAAGAGGCGTACAGTTTCACCCCGAAAGCATTCTCACCCAGCATGGAACCGAAATGCTACGGAATTGGCTAGATGATAAATGAGTGAATGTTTAGGCGCTGCGATCATCATCTTCCAACACAAAGAATGCTTCAGTCAATATACTATATATTATATACAACATACCTGATACATACGGCAGCGGCCTGATATCTCATACCCGATACCCAACTATGAAAGACATACTTAATCAGCTGATAGAACATAAAACACTGGACCGGGCAACGGCCCGTGAGGTGTTGCTTAAACTAACACAGGGCGTATACAATGGCAGCCAGATTGCCGCTTTTATTACCGTATACCTGATGCGCAACATTACCGTTGATGAGCTGATGGGTTTTCGGGAAGCCATGCTGGAGCAGTGCCTGGCGGTAGATCTTTCGGCCTATGATACCATGGACCTCTGCGGTACCGGGGGCGATGGCAAGGATACCTTTAATATAAGCACCCTTAGTGCATTTGTCGTTGCGGGCGCTGGTCAGACGGTAGCCAAGCATGGCAACTATGGGGTATCATCGGCCTGTGGCTCCAGTAATTTGCTGCAGCACTTTGGCTATAATTTCACCCAGGATAAAGAGGTGCTGGAAAAGAGCCTGGATGAGGCAAATATTTGTTTTCTGCATGCACCGCTCTTTCACCCGGCTATGAAAAATGTAGGCCCTATCCGCCGGGAGCTGGGGGTAAAGACCTTCTTCAACATGCTGGGGCCTATGGTGAACCCGGCTAATCCGCATAAGCAACTGGTGGGGGTATTTAGCCTGGAGCTGGCACGTTTGTATGCCTACCTCTATCAGACTACAGACAAACAATATGCCATTGTACATGCGCTGGATGGTTACGACGAGGTAAGCCTTACCGGCGCAGTGAAAGTATACGGCAGCAGCAGCGAACAGCTCTTGCAGCCCAAAGACTTTTACCTGCCTGAATTAAAAGAAGATCAACTGTTTGGCGGGGGTACCATAGAGGAAGCCGCTGCCATTTTTGAGCGGGTGCTGAGGGGCGAAGGAACCCAGGCCCAGGAATCGGCTGTTCTTGCTAATGCAGGCATGGCGCTGCATGTAGCCAAGGAATGCAGCCTCGCAGAAGGTGTAGAGCTGGCCAGAACCAGCCTTCGCACCGGCAAGGCGCTTGATGCATTCCGAACCCTCATCGGCGATAAACAAAAAACCTCCGTCCAGATGAGTTAAAAGAGTGCATGAGTGGGTGAGTGAATAACTGCTTCGAATAAAAGTTGAAAATCACATCCCCTCATACCGCAGTGGCGGACAGCCTCATACCTCAAACCCCATACCTTAAAACTTACCTAAAACAATATCAGACCATGTCAATTCTCCAAGAGATCGTAAAGCACAAACAGGCAGAAGTAGCAGAGCGTATCAGCCTGTACCCCATCAAATTGCTGGAGCAAAGCATTTATTTTGGCAGTAAAACCGTAAGCTTAAAGAAGTATGTGCTGCGTGAAGATAAGTCAGGCATCATTGCCGAGTTCAAGCGCCAGTCGCCCAGCAAAGGTGTGATCAACCCTTATGCAGCGGTAGAGCGTACTTCTATTGGGTATATGCAGGCGGGCGCTTCGGCACTTAGCGTGATTACCGACAGAAAGTTCTTTGGCGGCAAAAACGAAGACCTGACGGTTGCCCGAAAATTCAACTATTGCCCAATTCTGCGCAAGGATTTTGTGCTGGAAGAGTACCAGATCGTGGAAGCAAAAGCCATTGGTGCCGATGCCATACTGCTGATTGCGGCAATTCTTGAGCCTGCAAAGCTGAAAGAACTGGCTGCTTTTGCCAAAACGCTGGATCTGGAGGTGTTGATGGAGGTACACAACCTGGAAGAACTGCAGCAGAACCTGCATCCGGAGATAGATCTGATTGGTGTAAACAACCGTAATCTAAACACCTTTGTAACTGATGTGGCCGTATCCAAAGAGCTGGCACAGCACATTCCGCAGGATTTTGTGCGCATCAGCGAAAGCGGTATCTCCAACCCCGCTACCATTGTAGAATTGCGTGACCATGGCTACAACGGCTTCCTTATTGGCGAAAGCTTTATGCAGCACAGCCGTCCGGAGCAGGCCGCTGCCCGTTTTGTACATGACCTGGAGGTGCTTCAGCAGAAAAAGAAGCAGGCGCAGGCACAATCTCTGCAGGATTCGCTAAGCCGCTAGTGATGGAGCGTTCTCTGAAAGTAAAGGTGTGTGGCATGAAGGATCCGGAAAACCTGCAGGCAGTTGCTGCCCTGCAGCCGGATTACCTGGGATTTATTTTTTTTGAGAAAAGTCCCCGCTATATGCCGCATAGCCTGCAGCCGGAAAGCCTTGCGCAGTTGCCTAAGCATATCAAAAAGGTAGGGGTATTTGTAAATGCCCCTGCCGAAGAAGTCTTAGCGCAGGTCTGTCGCTACGGGTTACAGGCAGTGCAGCTTCATGGGGACGAATCGCCCGCCCTTTGCAGGCAGCTGCAGCAGGCAGGGCTGGAGGTAATCAAAGTATTTCGGGTAGGAGAGGGCTTCAGTCTTGATCAGCTCCAACCATACGTCGAAGTAGCAGATTACTTTCTGTTCGATACCCAGGGGAAGCAATATGGAGGCAATGGCCGGGCTTTTAACTGGCAACTGATCGAGGGGTATTCGCTGCAGGTGCCCATTATCCTTAGTGGTGGGGTAGAGGTTACCTCACTGGAGCAATTGGCTCAGCTGCAGCACCTGCCACTCCATGCCCTGGATGTGAACAGTAAGTTTGAAACAGCACCAGGGCTTAAAAATATATCGGCCCTGCAGGAGCTGTTACAGCATCCGGTACTTTTAGCAGATAACAAGAAACAGTTATGAACACTGAAAATATAAAACCATCTTTTGCTGTAAACGACAGGGGCTATTATGGCCAGTTTGGCGGCAGCTTTATTCCCGAAATGCTCTATCCCAATGTGGAAGAGCTGCGGGAGCGCTACCTCGAGATCATCTACAGCCCCGAGTTTCAGCAGGAGTATCACCAGCTGTTGCGCGATTATGTAGGCAGACCCACACCGCTTTATCCGGCCAAGCGTCTTTCAGAAGAATTCGGGGCACAGATATTCCTGAAGCGGGAAGACCTCTGCCACACCGGCGCACACAAGGTAAATAATACTGTTGGGCAGATTCTTTTGGCGAAGCGCCTGGGCAAGCACAAGATTATTGCTGAAACCGGCGCCGGCCAGCACGGTGTAGCAACTGCAACGGTATGCGCCCTGATGGGACTTGAGTGCATTGTGTACATGGGCAGCCATGATATGGAGCGCCAGAAACCCAATGTAGAACGCATGAAGATCCTGGGAGCCGAAGTTCGGCCAGCTACCAGCGGCAGCCAGACCCTGAAGGATGCCACCAACGAAGCCATGCGCCACTGGATCAACAATCCACAGGAAACGCATTATATCATTGGCAGTGTAGTAGGCCCGCACCCTTACCCCGACATGGTAACCCGTTTGCAGGCCATCATCAGCGAAGAGATCCGCTGGCAGCTAAAAGAAAAAACAGGTTCGGAGCTTCCTACCCATGTGGTAGCCTGTGTGGGTGGAGGTTCCAATGCCGCCGGTGCTTTTTACCATTACCTCGATGAGCCTGAAGTGAAACTGGTTGCGGTAGAAGCAGCAGGAAAGGGGGTAAGCAGCGGCCAGTCTGCGGCAACCACTGCACTGGGTAAGCCAGGCGTGTTGCATGGCAGCCAAACCCTGCTGATGCAAACCGAAGATGGCCAGGTAGTGGAGCCCTACAGCATTTCTGCCGGATTAGACTATCCGGGTATTGGTCCGCTCCACGCGCACCTGTTCAACAGCAAGCGTGCCCAATTTATTGCCATTACCGATGCCGATGCCATGGATGCCGGTATTCACCTGGCCAGAAGGGAAGGCATTATCCCTGCCGTGGAATCTGCCCATGCACTGGCAGCATTGAAAGAAATGCAGCTTCAGCCAACAGATATAGTAGTAGTAAACCTTAGCGGCCGAGGCGATAAAGACTTGGAGACCTATATCCGCTGGGGAGGGTATTGATAGGTGTCAGGCTTCAGGTATCGTGTATCAGGTATCTGGTTGAGACCTGGAGTGCACACCGACTACACCAGCCGCTTTCTTACTATACCATAAAACATTTAAGCAATGCCCGTAACAGCCATACAAAACAGATTGGATACCCTCTTTCAGGAAAAAAAGGAGAACATCCTGAATGTGTATTTTACAGCCGGGTATCCTAAGCTAAACGATACCCTCCCGATACTGAAAGCCCTGGAAAAAGGCGGGGCTGATATTATTGAAATTGGCCTGCCCTATTCCGATCCTGTGGCCGATGGCCCTACCATCCAGGCCAGTAACCAAAAGGCGCTCGATGCCGGCATGACCATGAAGCTTCTTTTTGAGCAGCTGAAAGAGCTGCGAAAAGAGGTTTCTGTACCCGTTGTACTCATGGGTTATTTTAATCCTGTGCTGCAGTTTGGTGTAGAGCGCTTTTGCCAGAAATGTGCCGAAGCAGGGATCGACGGTCTTATTCTGCCCGACCTGCCCATGTACGAGTACCGGGAGTTTTACCAGCCTGTATTCCAGCAGTACGGCCTGCACAACATCTTCCTGATCTCTCCGCAAACTTCCGAAGCGCGGGTGCGTGAGATTGATGAGAACAGCAGCGGCTTTATTTACATGGTATCGTCTGCCTCCATCACCGGTGCCAAAAAAGGCATCACAGAAGAGCAGATCCGTTACTTCGAACGCATTAATGGAATGAATCTGCAGAATCCGCGCCTTATTGGCTTTGGTATTTCCGACAGAGACACCTTCCAGCTTGCTTCACGCTATGCCAAAGGAGCAATCATTGGCAGTGCCTTTATTAACCTGCTAAGCGGCAGCCAGAACCTGGAGCATGACATCATCCGGTTCGTAAAATCGATAAAAGAAAATAATTAATAAACAGCCTGAACAATCATGATCATTCAGTTACAAAAGGATGTGGATGAACAGCAAAAAGCTGCCATCACAGACAAAGCCAAGAGCATTGGCTACAAACTTAGCGAAGCCCGCACCCAGTACGGCCACTACCTGATTGGCATCGGCAAAGCGGATTTTGATATTCGCCAGATTGCCAACATGCCCGGTATTGCCGATATACACAGGGTATCTGATGAGTACAAACTGGTATCATCGAAATGGAAGGTAAAGCCAACGGTAATTGATCTGGGTGATGGCGTAACGATTGGACAGGGAGACCTGGCCATCATGCTGGGACCTTGTTCCATAGAAGGAGAGGAGCAGATCCGCCAGACCATTCAGCACCTGAAGGATACCGGCGTGCGCATTATGCGCGGGGGTGTATTCAAGCCCCGCAGCTCTCCATACTCTTTCCGTGGTATGGGCATCGATGGTCTGAAGCTGTGGTACCAGCTGGCCCAGGAAGCAGGCATCAAAATCATTACCGAGGTAATGCAGGTATCCCAGATCGAGGAAATGTATCCCTATGTGGATGTATTCCAGGTAGGCGCCCGCAACACCCAGAACTTTAACCTGCTCGATGAGCTGGGTAAGATTGATAAGGCGGTGATGATCAAGCGGGGCATCAGCGGCACTATTGAAGAGCTGCTTTACTCGGCAGAGTACGTATTCAGTGGCGGCAACGAAAACCTGATCCTTTGTGAGCGTGGTATCCGTACCTACGAGCGTTCCAGCCGCAATACCCTTGATCTGAATGCTGTACCTATTCTAAAGGAAAAAACACATTTACCGGTAGTAGTAGATCCTTCTCATGGTATTGGTATCCGTCATTATGTAGAGCCAATGGCCCTGGCCGCCGTAATGGCAGGTGCTGATGGTGTGATTGTAGAAGTGCATGAGCGTCCGGAGCAGGCACACAGTGACGGGCAGCAAACCCTGAACCATGAAGAAAGTATACAAATGATCGAGCGTCTGCGCAAGACAGCTCAATTACGTGCTGAATTTGTATAGGCTGAAGCGCTTTATTGCCAGTTGTATATATTTCTTATAAGAAATACATACCAATATGGTGAAAATAATCAATCATGAGGTTTTGAAATGATGTCCGGGGAGTGCTATGTTTGCACTCCCGTTCGGGCACAAGGCCTGGAGGTAT